>CAVUUT010000006.1:0-456736 GCA_963744695.1 uncultured Solirubrobacterales bacterium
GCGTCGATGACGCTGTTTGGAAAGGCCCCCGCCATGCGTAGCCCGTAGTTAGCGCTGATGCACACCCAACCGGCAGCTGTCAGCCGTTCGAACAGCGCACGAGCCTCGCAACTTTTTTACCATGAAGACCCACCGGGGTGGAAATAAATCAAAACGGGGCACTCGAGAGGTCGGGAACGGAGGCGATAAAGGTGTAAGCGGTTGGCCTTGCCTGCGGGGCCGTAAGCGATGTCCCGCTCGCGCCGGACACTTCTCGCCGGAACGCGCACCGGAGCGATAGGTGCGCGTCCCGACGCGAAGGGTGCCGCCCACCCGGTACGGGGTGGTTCGACTGCTCGCCATTCGTTGCCAAGACCCGCCATGAGTACGTCATCGAGGACAGCGCCCGCCTGTGCCGCTCGCCCGATGACAAGAGCTGACCCAGATAGCGTGCACACACCGATTGCCAGCGCCACCCACCCGAGCGGAGAGTCGATGGTGCCTTGGGCGGCAGCCAACGCCGTATTGGCCACCAGCCAATACACGACAAGGAAGGGCAGCTCATTGGCGACACTCTCGAAAACGAACGAAAGAGTGAAACGGGGCCCTCGGGTGGGCCTTGGCCATAGCGACAAGGTCGTCGCCACCGCCCCCACGAGGACACTTACGAGATAGCCGACAGGCACAGAAGGCTTGACATACCCACGACATGTGCAGCGAACACATAACCCGGTGGCCAGTACCGACCGGTGGCACCGTCGGAGTGGTTGCACGGGCCGGTCATCGCTTGTAGCTCGGAATGATTCCAAAATGGCTCAACTGCAACTGACCGACGGTTGACAGTCAGCGAGCACTGACGGCCTTCACAGCGACAGTCGGGGGCGCGAGGTGGCATGAGTGCCAACTCGGAGGCAGGTTTGCGGCGAACGCGACGGCATCGTGAGAAGCCGAAGCAGCACCCGTGGAACAGGTAAAGCGGCCGGGACGGGTCCTGCTCGCCGGCGCAGCAGAGCAAACGGTCCAAGTGACGCAGAGGAGCGGTAGCGTTGGATTTCGATGTTGCTCGTAGGGACGAAGCAGGGCCTTCTCGACCTGGACACGGGCCACACCCTTGTCGACGGGCACATCGTCACCGCCTTGGCACCTGGCCCCAGGAGATGGCACGCACTCCTGGACCGCCAGGTCGTCATCCGCCTCGACGACGGAGAGGTCATGACCGTCGGCGAGTTACCCGCCGACGACGGCCAGAGCTTGGCTGTCCTGGCCGACGGAACTGTCGTCGTGGGCCGAACCGGTGCCCGTCTTGCCATCGTCGGCGCCCAGGTGGAGGACGTCAGTGCTTTCGAGCAGGTGCCGGATCGAGACCACTGGAAGAACCCGGCCAATCCGACGCCCGATACCCGGTCCATGGCGACCAGTGGCGAGGATCTGTGGGTGAACGTCCACGTGGGCGGCCTGTGGCACTCAGGCGACCGAGGGGAGAGCTGGCACGGGGTCATTGAACCCGGGGCCGACATCCACGAGGTGCGGGCGGAGAACGGATCGGTGGCCGTGGCGGCCGCAGTTGGATTCGGCTGGAGCGAGGACAGCGGGAAATCGTGGTCGTGGAACACCGAGGGACTCCACGACAGTTATCTGCGGGCGGTGTGCATCGACGGCGAGACCGCCTACGTTTCGGCGTCAGACGGGCCGTTCACAAAACGCGGCGCCGTGTACCGGGCACGGCTCGGGTCGGCGTTCGTCCGTTGTGAAGAGGGTCTGCCCGAATGGTTCCCGGACAACGTCGACACCGGGCACCTTGATGCTGCCGGCGGCCGTGTCGCCATCGGTTTCGGGGAGGAGGTCCATGTCTCTGAAGACGACGGTGAGTCGTGGCAGGCCAACAAGGTTCCCGGCGTGATCACGGCGGTCCGCCTCGGGCAGAACTGAGGACCCTCCCGCCCGACGTTGCGAGCTCGTTCCTCTTGTTCTCCTGTGGCGCGATGGACGCAATGGAATAGGACGGCCGGAATTGGCCGGCCTGGAGGCGTTACCCTCGGCGCCAACAACAAAAGCCGAATCCGTGGGATTTTCGTGGGATTG
Source organism: uncultured Solirubrobacterales bacterium (assembly GCA_963744695.1). Taxonomy (GTDB): domain Bacteria; phylum Actinomycetota; class Thermoleophilia; order Solirubrobacterales; family Solirubrobacteraceae; genus Palsa-465. Next base: position 2,062 of record CAVUUT010000006.1, read on the forward strand.
CAAAGGACCATGCAGCGATCACACCAGAGTTTTGTCGAGGGCGTCAGCGGTCCGCTGCGATCCGGAACTCAGCGAGCAGAACACGGGGCAGGCTCGCGACTGCAGACCATCCGTGCCCTCAGCGGGCGAGCATGGTGACTGCGGCGGTGCCGGGAGCGCCGTAGACCTGGGCATAGCCGACGCGCGGGTCACCCTGGACTTGGCGGTCGCCGGCCTGGCCGCGGAGCTGGAGCACGAGTTCGTGGACCTGGCGGAGGCCAGAGGCTCCGATTGGCTCTCCGTTGGCGATGAGGCCGCCGTCGGTGTTGATCGGCATTGGGCCCGTGATCTCGGTGGCGCCGTCGGCGAGAAGCTTCTCCTGATCGCCGTCAGCACAGAAACCGTTCTCAGCCATATGGATGACCTCAGCGCCGGCGTCGGTGTCCTGGACCTGAATCACGTCAACGTCCTCGGGCCCGATCCCTGCGTCTTCGTAGGCGGCGCGCGATGCGTACACGGTCGGGGCAACATCTTCGTCAACAGGAGCCCAGGTGGTGTTGACCTCGTAAGAGCCGTAGTTGCGTGTGCGAATGGCAGTCGCCTTCACGTACACCGGCGTATCCGTGAAGCGGTGAGCTATGTCGGCGCGACAGAGGACCACCGCCGCAGCGCCCTCGTCCGGAGCGCAGAACATGTACGAGGTAAGCGGGTAGTTGAGCATCGGGGAGCTGAGAATCTCCTCCTCGGTGATCGGCTTTCGGCGGAAGGCCTTCGGATTGAGGGCGCCGTTGCGGTAATTCTTCGCTGCCACCTTGGCCAACGTCGTCGGGGAAACGCCATGGTCGTGCATGTACTTGTTGATCTTCATGCCAAAGAACTTGGTGGTGACGTACTGCCCGTTCTCCCGATACCAAGCGGGCACGTTCGTGGTCGTCGGATCACCCTTGAACGAGCCGCGAGCGTGCTTATCCGTGCCGACGGCCACGACGATGTCGCCGTTGCCGGAGCGAATGGCGTTTGCGGCCTGCTGGATCGTGGCAGCCCCGGTCGCGCACGCGCTGAACACGTGGATGAACGGAAGGCCGCTGAGGCCGACCAGACCGGTGAGGGGGTCGGTCCAGACCCCCCAGCTCCCGCCGAAGGCGCACTGGACGTCGTTCCACGTCACACCTGCGTCGGCCAACGCCAGCTCGACGGCGTCGGCGGCCATCTCGTACGGGGACTTGTCGCCGTGCCGACCGAAGGGGTGCAGCCCGACACCGATGATCGCGACGTCGTCCATTCAGCGCTCCTCACTGTTCTGCGCGCCGACGGGCGCGAAGGCGAAAGTCATGATCTCGTTACCGTCTTTGTCGACATAGAACGGGACGATTCGGAGCACGACCTCCATGCCGAAGTCGAGCTCTTGGGGATCGCACGTAGTGAGCCGCGACTCGACGCGCACCACATCGTCGAGTTGCACCAACCCCATCCCAAATGGCTCGAAGGACTGACCCGTCGGATCATCCCTGTAGTCGACGCTTGGCGGGAACTCCTGGGTCGTCCAAGACACGAGGGTGCCGCGGCGGGGTAGGGGGAGTTCGGCCATGCTCTGGGTGCCGCAGCGAGGGCACCGCGACTGCACCGGGAACGTGATCGCCCCGCAGTCCTTGCACTCGCCACCGAGCAGCTGCGGATCATCGGCCGGCCAAGTGAACACGTTCGCGATCGGATTCTGCATCAGTGCCCCTCCACCGTCGGACTCACCGGGATCAGGCTAGCCAACGCTGGTACAAACACGCTTGAGATTTTGAGCGCGAGTGGTCATATCCAACCCGAGACAGAGCAAAGTCCCGACGCTCAGACCAGAATCGAGGACCACAGGCCCAGCATCCCGGGACTTCAGTCAACGTGTTCACCGACCTTCTGTGAACGACTAGCTGAGTGGCGGGGGGAGGATTTGAACCTCCGACCTTCGGGTTATGAGACCCATTCGTTCCGTCTAACTGGACTGTACGGACCGATGGAAATCCACTGATTCAGCTATCTAGCTGGGATAATGCAGCATTACCCACACTGATCAGGGAAGCGGCTTCCGACATCGAAATCTGAATCCGTGGGATTTTCGTGGGAATCCCATAGACCTTCGGGCGGTCTCCGGGTCAATTTCCAAAGGCTCCATCGAGGCTCCGCGGACACCTCAATCTGAGTCCTGCTCCGAGTTCGTGACCGCCTTAAGTCGTGGCGTTGAGAGAGCGGGTTGGACCGTTAAGGCAGTCCTGAGCTGTCCCATTCAGCCAGTTCAGGGCGTTTCGGGCGTCCAGCCCGTCTGCTCTGATCGGCCAAGCATGGCGTAATAGTTGGGCAATCGGATGGGCAACTCACCCGGCTGCTATGCCTATGCCGTGGTCGCCGTCACGACGCGGTATCCCAGGAGCTGTTGCGCGTCGCTGCAGGCAGCGCCAGCGACAGAAGCGCAGGAGGTTATGTCCAGGCACTCACAAGTCACGATTGTCACGGTCGGCGGATTCAAGGGGTGAACGCAAGAAGCTCGGCGAGCTTCTCTGATGGTTTCATATAGCCAAGGGTCTTGCGGGGACGGTTGTTGAGGCTGCGTTGGAATGCCGCGAGGTCAGCCGCGCTGTGCTTGGAGAGGTCGGTTCCCTTGGGCATGTATTGGCGGAGCAGGCCGTTGGTGTTCTCATTGGAGCCCCTCTGCCATGGTGAGTGGGGATCGCAGAAGTAGACGGGGATTCCCGTGGCCGTGGTGAACGTCGCATGGTGGTTCATCTCGGTCCCTTGGTCCCAAGTGACCGACCGAGCGAGCTCGGAGGGCAGGGTGCTGATGGCCTTGGCCATCACGGTGGCCACGTTGGCCGCTGTCTTGTCTCCTGGGAGGTGCAAGAGCAGCACGTAGCGGGTGGAACGCTCGACCAGGGTGCCCACGGCCGAACGGCCGCCGGCACCGAGGATCAAGTCCCCCTCCCAGTGCCCGGGCACCGCCCGGTCTTCGATCTCAGCCGGACGATCGCTGATCATGACCATGTTCGGGATCCGAGTGCCGTCTCTTTGGCTGCCCTGTCGTTTGCGGGCGGTGCGACCACTGCGTAGACAGCGCCTGAGCTCGCGCCGGAGCTCGCCCCGGCCCTGGACAAAGAGGGATTGGTAGATGGTCTCGTGGCTCACCCGCATCATCGGATCGTCGGGGAACTCCTGGCGCAAGCGCACCGCGACCTCTTCGGGCGACCACCACTCGCTGAGCCACCCCTCGACCTGCCTGCGCAGGCGGGGACATGAGCCCAGCTTGGATGGCTTGGGTCGCCGTGCTCGCTCCTGAGCCCGCAGCTGGCCCGACCAGGCGCGATAGGCGTCCTTGCCCCCGTTGGCCGCCACCTCCCTGCTCACGGTCGACACCGAGCGGCCCAGGCGTCGCGCGATGGCGGTGAACCGCTCGCCGCGGGATAGACCGATGGTGATCTCCTCGCGATCAGACAATGTCAGGCGACCAGGTGCCGGGGCCCACTTGGCGGGGCGACCTTCCCTGGTGATGGTGCCGTCGAGCATCCGATACACCGACATGAAGTGCACCCCAGCCGCACGAGCGACTTCGTTGACGCTCAGACCCTGGTCCCGCAATCGATAGACCATCTGCCGCTGGTCTCGAGTCATGTGCGGCCGCTGGTATCGAGCCACATGAGGTCTTGTCATCGCTCTCCCTTGGTTTGGTCAACCCTCGCTGACTCACCAAGGTTTTGCGCTCACCCCTTGAATCCGCCGTCTCGCTGACTCCGCAGTTGATAGACGGTCAACCCCAGCGAGACCCCAGCGACCGTCAGGGCGAGTCCAGCAATGCCGATAGCAAGCCCGGTCATGACCAAACGGCCTGGCTAGCCGTTCCGAGTAATTCTCTTGCCCGCTCGACCGACGACGTCTCCCACACGAACACGGAATGGAGTAGGGCGAGAACAGGTCGAGCCAGCGTGCCAAGACCACTCATGCAGCCTCGAATCCTTGCCGCCAGCTCGCGTGCGCTGGGAACCACCGTAACTCTTGCTTAGCCTTCGCATTGGACGCACCACGAAGCTCCGTCATCATTTCGACACCGGCTTCTCCGGCGAATAGTCGTCCCACAAAGCGAGGAACGCGCATGGGCTTCTTCGCCCCGAGCTCCTCCGCCAACGCCGGCAGCCACTCTGCAACTGGGGCCGGATCATCGTCGACCACGTTGTAGACACCGCGGCTGCCGCGCTCAATCGCCGCCACCGTCGCATCGGCGGCATCGGCGACGTGAATGAACGACCAGACCCCGCCACCGTCACCGACCACTGGGAACTTGCGCTTGCGGACCAGTTCCACCTGCTCCGCACCGGGCGCCATGGAAGTTCCGGGTCCGTAGAATCCGCCGTAGCGCAATACGACTCCCTCAGTCCATTGCGCACCGATTACTGCCGTCTCAAGGTAGCGGATCGCGTCGACAATCGGCCGCATCACCGGCGCGGGCGTGGAATCGATCGGATCCTCTTCGTTTTTCACCGGGCCACCGGTTCGCGCGTAGAGAAACGCTCCGTTGCTCTGCGCCACGAACCGTTGGACGCCAACAGCATGCGCGGCGGAGAGCAGATTATCGGTGCCTTGGATCCGCAGGCGGTTTGTCAGCTCAAAGTCCCTATCAATGTGGCGAAAGTTCAAACTGGCCGGAATGGCGGTCAGCTGATGCACGATTACCTCTGGCCGCGCCTCGCTTACAGCCTGGCCAACCTGATCGGGATCGAGCGCATCTGCGATCACCGGCACTACTCCAAGCTCGGCCAGCATGGCTTGCTTCGAAACGTTGCGTGTCATGCCATGTACCTCATGACCTGCGGCAATCAGCCGTGGTAGCAATTGCTTTCCAATCGCCCCGGTGGCACCCGCTACGAACACTCTCATCAGCAATCTCCTTGATCGGTAGTAATCGTTCGACGCCGCTGCCTGGGGGTGACCCGCGCCTAACGTGCGGCACCTGTGTAGTCGGTGCGCCAAGCGCGTCACCCGGCGGACCGGTACCAGTGCTCACAACAGTTCGCACACCTCGGCCACCGTGTCCTCCATCTTGGCATCCAGTCGTTCTCCGATGGCTGCTACGCCTGGATCGCCCAAGGACGTGAAGAGACTGGACGGAAGCATGTAGGAGACATGCACACCACTGTGGTCCCAGTAAATAGCCGCTTGAAACGGGGCAAACAGGCAGCCCTTGCGCACGCTGCCGATGACTTCCGTTGCAATCAGAGGGTTCCCGACGAGGTACTGCGTCGCGTGCAAGGCGGTGCCGCGCAGGCTCATGAGCGCCCCTTGGTCGACCCGGGAGACGGCCAGAAAACCTGAGGGACCGAGTGTCGGAGTGATCGTGGATTCCACTTCTGACCATGCTGCTTGAGAGATCACGAGGTTGCGGGTGACGCTCGGGTCGAGTAGCGGGACCTGCTCGTCGAAGCGAGCTCTCGTCGATTCGAAGTCCGATCGGCTGTCGAATGTAACCACCGTAAGATCAATCCGCTTGCTGCCTCTTGTAGTCATGTCGGTCCCTTTGCCGTCCGGTGCTGGTCAGGAAGGATCGTTCTTTTAGTCGACCATGATGGGTACGCAGAGGAATTCACGATCGGGCCTCGGCAATGGCTTGCACGGCGCGGAGCCGACCGTTGGAAAGGCCGCGAACGAGGTTGTTCGCCTTCTCGACGAAGTTGTCGACGAATATGTGCAATCCGAGCGGGCCGGGAGGAACGGACAGGAAGATCTCCATGATCGTGACCGCTTCCTCAGTCCTGTCACTCCAGTGGGTGACCGCGAGGCCGGCAGATTCGATCGTGGCTCGCAACCGGTCAGTGGAGTCCAGGTGGCTCAGTGCTGGCTGATCGGCCCACGGAAGCGGGAAGTCGAGCTCGCCCGGCGCGCCAGCGGTGATGTCCCAGATGGCGAGCCGCCCTCGTGGTCGCAGCACGCGATGGGCCTCGTCGTACAGGCGAGTCTTGTCGGCCACGTTCATCTGGACGTGTTGGCTCATCACAACGGTGAAACTGGCCGGAGGAAACGGTAGGTTCGTCACATCTCCGTGATGGACCGAGATGTTGCCGTCCAACCCGACCAGCTGGTTGAGCCAACGGGACGTGTCGCAGTATTCCTCGGTGAGATCGACGGTCGTGACCCGACAGCCGAACTGGTCGGCGAGATAGCGGGCCGTGCCGCCTACGCCGCTACCGGCGTCGAGCACCTCGTCGCTGCTTTCGATCTCGGCAAGGTCGGCGAGTTGGCTGGTCGCGATTCGACCCATGGTGTGAAAATCCTCGAGGGGTGCCAGATCACTTCGCCGTAGGTCGCCGAGGTCCAGGCCGGCGGCCACAAGGGCCTCCTCAATGCGGTGCCTGGAGAGTCCGGTTGCGTACTGTCGGTCCAGGTCGAGGCTCATCACTGACTTTCGGCGCTCGCGATGTCGGCCAGGAGGTCAGCCACGACCTGGGGCTGATCATGCTGTGGCCAGTGCGAAGCGTCTGGCACGACGTGAAGGGACGGGTCGCTGAACAATCCGGCGATCTCGCGTGCCAGGGACGGGTTCAAATAGCGATCCGATTCACCAAAGATGATTGAGACCGGGACCACCAAATCACCGAGTGCGCCGCTGTCGACGAGCTTGTCCTGCTCGGTAAGGGACTCGAAGAGGCTGCTGGCCGTCCAAGCGCGAACGGCTGCAAGGGCGTCGGGCTGATCGGCGCTTCCAAAGAATTGCGGCAGGATTGACCGCACGGCGACACCCTGCGGGTCGAGGGCGTGTATGCCCCAATGATCGGCGGTGAACTGCAGCAGCCAGAGACGCTGCGCGTCGTCATTGATCAGTGCGTCAGCGAGTGGGATCAGGGCTGGGTCGCCAAGTAGCCGGATCATCTCCGGAAGCTCTAGGGAAGGCATGTGACCGAAGATCGTGTTGAGGAGCACGAGATGGCTGACCCGTTGGGGGTGCGCAACGGCGAACGCGACGGCGTCGGGCCCAGAGGCGTCGTGACCGACGAGCACCGCTCGCTCGATGACGAGTGCGTCGAGCAAGGCCTCGAGCTCGGCGGCATGCTCGTTCATTGAGAATCCCCCGAGCTCAGAGCGCTCGGATCGGCCGTAGCCGGGCCAATCGAAAGCGAGCGCCCGTCTCGGGCTCAGCAACGGAAAGAGCCGCTCGTAGATGTTGTGATCGTCGGGGAAGCCGTGCATGAGGACGATCGGCGGATCGTCACCGGAGATCTCGCGTACGAAGAGCGTTCCGTTCGGCGTCTCGACGAGGCGATCACGAGGGGCCAACGTGGGTTCAGTCATGGGGGTGTCTCCTTTCAACCATTCGTAAGCGGAATCTCAGGCCCACCCGGATCCTCGTTGCCTTTGGCCGAGGTCTTCGCGCGGTGGCGAAGGAGGCCCTCCGTGGGTGGAGTGAGCCAGTCCTCTCGACGCAACCGCTCGACATCGGCGAAATCGCCGAGGATGTTCACGCCTTGGCTCATGGCGACGTCCTTGTCGAGGGCACCCGACATCAATCCGACAATGAGCTCGGGCGAGCCTGTGACGACGACGTCGGGCGACGGCGCAGGACCTGTGCGCACCTCCACGCTGCCGGCGGTTGACTTCAGAGTGAGCACCTCGTCTGCGGTCCGGAGTTCGATCTGGATGTTGGGACGTCCTGGATCGATGCCACCGAACATCAAATCCAACGGAAGCTCGAGCCACCGAGCTCGAAACGCGTCGGTGCCCTGTCCCGCAAGCATCAACGGCGCGCCCCAGCGGACCAGCTCGTGCACGGCCGTTCCCAGCTTTCGACCCCAATCGGTGAGCTCGTAGCGGCTCTCTGCGTCACGACCAATGACCCCCGCACCCTCGAGCTGGCGCAACCGCTCCGCGAGGAGGTTGGTGGCGATGCCCGTCAGGCCGTCTTGGAGCTCGCTGTAACGCGAGGGGCGAACCAGCAGCTCGCGCACGATAAGGAGGGTCCACCGGTCTCCGACCACGTCGAGGGCTTTGGCGAGGGCGCAGTACTGGTCGTAGGAACGCATGCCCAGAGCTTACACTTTAAATAATCTACTTACAACTCTTGACTTTCTGTAGGATCCACTTTATAAAATAAAGCCACCACCGTCGAGCCAGACCCCCGGAGGAGGTGGCAGATGCATCCCGAAGTGTTGGGATCTTTGGTTTCTCAGCGCACCCGAAATCTGCAGGAAGAGGCGGCCAACCGACGGAGGTCGAGGGGCGCGAGACCGCTGAAGGTCAAGGCGGCCTCAACCCCGGGTCGGTGGCGGATCTTTGGGGTTCGCCGAGCCGAACCATCCCCAGTCCCGAACACCCTCCCCGCGCCGGCAACGGCACCCGAACCCACACCGATCGGCATCCCGGTCACGCGCACAGCGATCGTCGTGAACCGACATGACCAGATGGGAAGGAACGCATCATGACCACGTCGGCCCAAACACGGCGAGAGCGCAACCGACTTGGGGTCCTCGTCGCCCTGAGCCTGGCGGCATTCATCATCAGCCTCGACGTCACGATCGTCAACGTCGCCCTCCCCACCTTGGTCCGCACGCTTGGTGCTACCACCACCCAGCTGCAGTGGGTGGTCGACGCGTACAGCCTCGTGTTCGCGGCGTTCGTTCTCGCGGCAGGCAGTCTGAGTGACCGGCAGGGCCGGAAGGGCACACTGCTCGTCGGTCTGGCCGTCTTCGCCTCGGGCAGTCTGGCGGGGGCGCTGGTCGACACGACGACCGAGCTCATCGCAGCTCGCGCCGTGATGGGTCTTGGCGCCGCCCTCATGTTCCCGTCCACCCTCTCGCTCCTGGTGAATGTCTTCACCGAGCGCGACGAGCGGGCCAAAGCCATCGGGCTCTGGGGTGCCACCACAGGAGTGGGGATCGCCATGGGTCCAATTGTGGGTGGCTGGCTGTTGGAGCACTTCTGGTGGGGAAGCATCTTCGGGTTCATGGCTGGAGTCGCCCTCGCCATTGGTCTCCTCATCGCCTGCGCTGTTCCCAGCTCGCGGGATCCGCTGACTCCACCGGTCGACTGGCGAGGCTTTGGGCTTTCGTCTGTCGCCATGGCTGTCCTCATCATTGGCGTCATCGAGGCTCCGGACTGGGGATGGGGGTCGACCGCTGCCATCTCGACCATGACCGCAGGCGTGATTCTTCTAGCCCTCTTTGTCCTCTTCGAGCGCCAGACCGATCACCCGATGCTTGACGTGTCGCTGTTCCGCAATCCCCGATTTACCGCGGCGAGTGGGTCAGTAGCGATCTCGTTCTTTGTCCTCCAGGGGTTCATCTTCTTGGTCACTCAGTACTTTCAGTTCATCAAAACCTTTAGCCCGCTAAGCACTGGAGTCCGCCTCCTGCCGGTCGCGATTGCTGTCGCAGTGACATCTGTCGTCGGCACCAAGCTGGCGGTTCGAATCGGCAATAAGGTGATCGTGGCCGCTGGCCTGCTGTCCTTCGCGTCGGGGCTCTTGTGGACGGCCACGGTATCCGCGTCGACCTCCTACACCACGATCGTCTTCCAGATGCTCTTACTCGGCGCGGGCATGGGACTGACGAGCGCTCCGGCGACCGAGGCGATCATGGGTGCGGTTCCCAAGGCCAAGGCCGGCGTGGGCTCGGCGGTCAACGACGCGACTCGCCTGTTCGGAGGGACCCTCGGTGTGGCGGTGATCGGTAGCATCGCTGCCTCTCTCTACTCGAGCCGACTCGCCTCGACCGCGCCGGCCCATCTTCCGGTGCGGGCCATCTCTGCTGCAAAGGAGTCGGTCGGTGGTGCGCTCATCGCGTCACGCAGTTTGACCAGTGCTGGCCTTCCCCACGCCGGAAGCGCACTGGCGAGCAGCGCAAGCGGAGCGTTCTTGCACAGCCTCGCAGTCGGCTGCGTGGTGGCAGCGGGAGTGGCAGTGGTCGGAGCGCTGATGGCAGCACTCTTCCTGCCAGCCCGACCGGGCAGCGAGAGCTCAGAGCAGGCGGCTTCATCTTCGGATGTGGCCATTGAAATGGTCCGATACCCCAAGGGGCGAGTTGAAGCCGAATCGGCCCCGCTCAGCATCCCTCTCGTGCCTGCACAAGGAGAGACCCGATGACTTCAGACCTGGATGAACGGCCAAAGATCCCAGGACACCGAAAGGACACCAATACCATGCCATTCAACTCAGAGACCTTCCGGCTCACGCAGAGGATGGCTGCGGCCAGCTCACGGCGCCCTCGTCGCACGCTCGCCATCTGGGGTCTCTTGGTCCTGGTGGCTCTGGTGCTCGTCGGCACGTCGCTCAAGGGTTTGACAACGGGTGCCCATGTGGTGGGCACGACGCAGTCCAGCCAGGCCGAAGCCCTGTACAACCAGGTCGTCGGGTCCGCCAGCCACAAGCCGACTGATGTCATCGTGGTCAGCTCCAAGAGCTCGACCGCCACCGATCAGAACTTCAGGGCATTGGTCGGGAGGCTCGAGGCGAAGGTAGGAACCAGCCCGGGCATCACCAATGTCGTGGCCAATCTCAGCTCGGACAGCCCGCTGGTGTCACCCAACCGGCACGCCGCGCTGATCGCACTGACCGCAGCGACTGACACCGACATCAAGCCCGTCGTGCAAGCGGTCCAGTCCGCGAGCGACAACGGTGGGTTCTCCGTGGCCGTCACCGGGGTCCATACCGTGGGCAACGACTTCACCACCTTGTCGACCAGCGACCTCCGAAACGGGGAGCTGGACTTCGGCCTGCCGATCTCCATCGTCGTCCTCTTGCTCGTGTTCGGAGCGGTGGTTGCCGGGCTGATGCCCATGCTGATGGCATTGCTGTCGATCGTCGTCGGGCTCGGGATTGCGACACTCGTCGGTGAGGAGTTCCACCTGTCGGTCTTCATCATCAACATGATGACCGGCATGGGCCTGGCGCTCGGGATCGACTACTCCTTGTTCATCGTCTCCCGTTTCCGAGAGGAAAGGGCCGGCGGACTCGACAAGGAAGCAGCCATTGACCGGACGGCGGCCACCGCCAGTCGAGCCGTGCTGTTCAGCGGCACAACGTTCGTGATCGCCCTCTTGGGCATGTTCTTGGTGCCGACGAACCTCCTGCGCAGCATGGCCGCCGGTGCAGTGATCGTCGGGGTCGTCTCCGTCGCCGCCGCTCTCACGCTCCTTCCGGCGATGCTGCACCTCCTCGGGGATCGTGTGAATTCCCTGCGCCTGCTCTTTGTCGGAAAGCGCCTCGGGAGCACGGATTCCGGCGAGTCCAGGATCTGGCGAACGTTCATCGAAGGAGTCCTGCGCCACCGCGTCGTGATGTTGACCCTGACCGTCGGCGTGCTGGTCGCGTTGGCGGTGCCCCTCCTCGGGATCCATATCGGTCAGAGCGGCGTGGCCACCCTTCCCAACAATCTCCCGTCGAAGCAGGGTTACGTCGCCGAGCAGCGCTCCTTCCCCCACCAGTCTCCCTACCCGGTCGAAATTGTCGCCGACGGTGGAGGCGCGCGCACCCGGGCTGATTTGTCGAAGCTCGAAACAGTCCTCGCCGGCGATCCCCGGTTCGGGTCGGGCACCATTCAGGCGTCTGACAATGGCAAGGTCGTGGCACTGACCGTCCCGATCCGGGGTGACGTTGTCTCGAGCCCGGACGTGGCAGCAGTGCGCCAGCTGCGCAGTGATGTCATTCCGTCGATATTCGGGGGATCTCACGCCCAGGTCCTCGTCGGGGGACAGACGGCCGAGACGGCCGACTACTTCAGCGCCGTCTCGGCTCCCACTCCCTACGTGTTGCTGTTTGTGCTGGGCCTCAGCTTTATTCTGCTATTGGTGGCCTTCCGGTCGATCGTGATCGCCCTCGTCTCGATCCTGCTCAATCTCCTTTCTGTGGGGGCGGCGTACGGTCTCTTGACCCTGGTCTTCATCCACGGGGTTGGCGCAGGGTTCTTCGGCTTCCACCAGGTGACCGCCATCGACGCCTGGGTGCCGCTGTTCCTCTTTTCGGTGCTCTTTGCCCTCTCCATGGACTACCAGGTCTTCCTCATGAGCCGGATAAAGGAACGCCATGACCAGACGGGCTCGACCACCGAGGCCGTCGTCGGCGGTGTGGCCTCGACGGCCAAGATCATCACGGGGGCCGCACTCATCATCGTGGTGGTGTTCTCCGGGTTCGCTCGTGGCCAACTCGACATGTTCCAGCAGATGGGATTCGGGGTTGCGGTGGCCCTTCTCCTCGACGCCACCCTCATCCGTTCCATCGTCTTGCCGTGCACGTTGAGCTTGCTGGGCGAGCACAGTTGGTACCTACCTCGCTGGCTCAACTGGCTGCCGCGAATCGAAGTCGAGTCGCCACAGATTGCTCCTCCTCGGACCGATGACGCGGAGCGAACCCTCGTTCCGGCTGCGGTGTAGGCGGCGGGGCCTTACCCGACATGCACACACCTGCGATCTCTAGCAGCGGGTTATGAGACCTAGAAGAAGCGTCCACCAGGAGCTTTGCAGATCTAACCCGTATCACCGAATTGCCCGGTCACCTGGGACAATGTGCGCATCAAGGTGCTGACCTGCACCGTGGTCTGACATGAAATTCTGAATCCGTGGGATTCTCGTGGGATGGATTTCTAACGAGCCGGATGGTAGAGCAGCTCTTTGTTTCGCACTACACCATCGACTCTCACCTACGATCGATCTTCAAGAAGCTGGGCGGGAGTTCCCGCCTCGAACTCAAGCAGATCTTGCCTCAAGAGTTCCCCCCGTCGAACTGATGGCCTCCTAGGATCAAGGAAAGTCTGCGACCCCTAGGACACTCGAGTTCAGTTCGGCAGAGCTTGAACCTCCGACCTTTCGGGTTATGAGACCTATTCGTTCCGTCCACCTAGACTAGACGGACTGACCGAGTTCGTCTGATTTGGGACTCTACCTGGGTGACTACGACGACACCCATGCTCGCCAGAGTGGCGGCTTTCGACACCAAAATCCAAATCCGTGGCATTTTCGTGGGATCCCACGGACGTTCTGACATTCTTCGGATGATTTGTCTGGGTGGCGTACGGAGCGCCTCATCCGTGTTCAGGCCGCGACTCTCCGAACGCCCGGGCCGCAGATTCGTGTTAGACGAGTAGCTCACTGAGCGCTTTGCCGATGGGGGTGAAGCCTGAGCTCAAGTAGAGGATCCGGCCACTGCTGCGCCTGTCGGCAAGGAGCGCAGCGAGGACAGCCGCGACGTCGTCACGTGGGACGGGACCCCTGAATGGGGTCGTCTCGATGCGGACGTTCCCGGTCCCGGTGTCGTCCGTCAACCCACCCGGCCGGAGAATCGTCCAGTCCAGATCGCTGGCTTCCACCGCTGCGTCGGCTTCTGCCTTGGCCCTTAGGTACACCTCGAAGACCTCATCGCCACTGGGAGGATTCTCGACGCCGGCCCCGCTCACCATCACGTAGCGCCCGACACTCGAAGAAGTCGCGGCCCGAAGCAGCTTGACCGCGCCGTCCCGGTCCATCGTCACTTTGCGCTCTGCCCCACTTCCGGGGCCCGCGCCGGCGGCGAAGACGACGGCGTCCGAGCCCTCGATAGCAGCCGCGACTTCCTCGACGCTGGCGTGCTCCAAGTCACTGACCACAGCTGACGCCCCCGCTTGGCGGACGTCGGAAACATGATCAGGGTTGCGGATCAGGCCGACAACGTCGTCGCCTCGGGCCGCCAGCAGCGCTGTGAGCCGGAGGGCGATTTGGCCGTGTCCGCCAGCAATTGCGATCTTCAGGCTGATGTGCTCCTTCGTTGTGGGCCTGTGTGGCGCTTACCTACCTGTGTACTTCTTGTACCCCCCGGCGATCCACTCGGAAACGAGGCGCCCGTACTCGCCAGCGGCTTCTTCCCACGCAAAGTGACCGGCGTTGAGACGGTGGGCCACGTTGTTCGGCATGGTGTCCGCCAAGAACTGGTTGTTCGACCAAGGCACGAGGTCGTCGTGTTCCCCTGCGAGGACCAGAGTGGGAATCTGAATCGACGGTAGAAATTCTCGCAGCACCTTGTTCTGCTCTGGGTAGTGTCGAACAAACCGAGCGGATTCTGCGAACCGACCCAAGTCGTAAGCGCTCACGTAGTCCTCGTGCACCTCAGGCTCGGTGGCTTGCGGTGCCGCGCTTTCGTCAGCCGCGCTGATGTTGACTCGAGCGTCGAGCTGACGCACGTCATCGCAGGCTCGGAGCCCCGATCACCGCTTCGAGGGCGCCCCCTGCCGCGATCGGAATGGTGACAGCGCCACCTCCAATCGAGAGGCTGGTGACCTTTTCCGGTGCCTTCGCCGCCAGGAAGAGGGCAGCCGCCGTCCCGACGTCGGGCCCGACAATGTGCGGCGCGCCGAGGCCCCACTCGTCGATCAGGAGAGCCAGGAAGTCACCCATGGCGTCGGGCGCGATCAATCTCTCGGGCTGGTCCGAGTGGCCGAATCCGGGCATGTCAAGCGCGACGACTCGGCCGACAGCGCTGATCTGAGTCCAGACCCGCCGGTACGCCCAGAGGGTCTCTGGCCACGGCGCCAACATAAGAATAACCGTGCCTGAGTCCACCTTGGTGTCTGCGTACCGAACCCGCGTTCCATCGCAGACCCGAAAATAGGTGGCGATTTCAGAAGTCTGATCGGCCATTGCCTTCCGTCCTTTGGTGCGGATAGCGGTGCTGGCGCGGATCTCGCGCCCTTCCCCCGAGGCCACGACTTTGCCCGAAGCCTCCCCCGCTGGCAACACGTGAATGTGCTATCCCCAATTGCACACCTGGGCGATCACGTAGGATCGGCTGGCTGGTGTCCGTTCCTCTCACGAGTTCAGGAAGTTACTCACGTCCGCCGCGAACTCGCTGTGGTGCTGGAACAAGAACCCATGCGCTGCATCGGGGTAGATCTTGAGCCTGGCGTCGGGCAGCAGCCCAGCGAGCAAGTACGAGTAGCGAGGGAGGATCATCGGGTCGCTGTCGCCGTTCGCCACGAAAACGGGCACCTCGATGGCTTGGACCCGCTCAAGAAGGCCATGATTCGGCATACCCCACTCGCACACCGCGTCGTACTGGGCCAAGCGACACTCCCAGCTGGTCGGAGTGTCGCGGTCCTCGGTGCGGGCGTACATCCGGCCGAGCGCCTCTCCTCCCGCCTTCGTGCTCGCCTCCGAAGGTGAAAAAAAGACGCTGACGTACTCCTCCGGGGAAGTCTCCGGCTTGCCAATCGCGCCGATGACGTCGGCGGCCCAACCGTGCATGTCGGGACCGCCCTGCGGTGCCGCCGACGCAAGAACTACTCGGCCGACCACCGAAGGGCGAGTCAAGGCAATCTCCTGTGCAACGAAGCTCCCGATCGAGAAGCCGAGAAGGTCGACTTCGTCGAGGTTCATCGCGTCGAGAAATCTCAGGGAACTCACCGCTGTCTCGGCCATCGTGTGGGCCACGTTCCCCTCGGACCCTGCGACACCCTCGTAGTCGAACGTGATCACCCGCCTATCGGTAGCCAGGTCATCGACCAGTGCGGGGTCCCAGTTGTCGAGATTGCCTCGGAAGTGCTGAAGCAGAACAACCGGACGCCCGTCGCCGCCGGTGTCGCGGTAGGCGAAGCTCAGTCCTCCCTCTGACTCCACTCGTAGGTTCGGCAGGTCGGCATACGTCATCTGTTCGTCACTCTCTTTCGATCACGTTCGGCAGGTGGGTTGGCGCGATCGAGTCCTCCGTGTGCGTCTGTGACTGTATCGAGCAGGGTCGCCGTTTTCTTCCGCGTGCCTCGCGCTTGCCCTTGACTCATCGACCGCTGGCTTCGTCAGCATGAAGGGAGTAAGGGTCGAGCGCATCGCTTGAACGGGTGATTGACAACGCG
The DNA here is from genome assembly GCA_963744695.1 of uncultured Solirubrobacterales bacterium. Lineage (GTDB taxonomy): Bacteria > Actinomycetota > Thermoleophilia > Solirubrobacterales > Solirubrobacteraceae > Palsa-465. Next base: position 17,868 of record CAVUUT010000006.1, read on the forward strand.
GAGATTCAAGCCGTCGCTCACCACCACTTGTGCTCGAGCGCAGCTCCCGGGCGCGAGCCTCCGTCGAGCTCATCGAGCTCGGCCATCTCTGCATCCGAGAGCGAGAAGCCAAGGGCGCTGACGTTTTCGGCGATTCGCTCGCGATGGGTGGACTTGGGCAACATGACGAAGTCGTGCTGGAGGCCCCAGCGGATCAGGACCTGCGACGTCGATCGTCCGACACGGTCGGCGATCTCCTGCACTCTCGGGTTGCCGAGATGACGCCCGGTGCCGAGGGGGCTGTAAGCCTCGGTGGCCAGATTGCGGCGACGGTTCTCCTCGACCAGGTCCTTGCGATAGCTGAATGGGTTGAGGTTGATCTGGTTGGCAACGGGAGGCGAGGTAGCGGCAGCAAAGACCTGCTCGAGCTCGTTCACGTCGAAGTTCGACACGCCTATCGAGCGCGCATAGCCGAGGCTCTGCGCCCGCTCCATGCCGGGCCAGGCCCAAGTTGGTCCACCTTGGGGCCAATGCACCAAGTAGAGGTCCACGTACTCGAGCCGCAAGCGTTGGAGGCTCGCCTCGATCTCACGGACCGGATCTTTTGCGCCTGGGTAGAACTTTGTCGCAATGAAGACCTGGTTGCGGTCCAGGCCGCTTTGGCGGAAGCCCTCGCCGACGCTCTGCTCGTTCCCGTAGCCCTGAGCCGTGTCGATATGGCGATAGCCCAACTCGAGTGCCCAACGGACGGCGTTCTTGGTCTGGGTGCCCTCGGGGGTCTGCCACACACCAAGAGCCAGCGTGGGAATCTCATACCCGTCAGCGAGTGTGTGCACTGGCACCGACTCTCCGAACCGGGACGCTGTCGTCATCGGGTGCTCCTTTTCTCGACCCTTGCTCACGAAATGAACGCTAAGTGCTGGTGGACGACTCTGACCGCGGCCCAGCCCTCGCCGACCGCTGAACCCACTCGCTTCACCAACTCCGAGCGGAGGTCGCCGAGGGCGAACAGGCCCAGGGGTCTGGTCTCCTGATCACAATCGGCGTAAGGACGTAGAGCGAACTCGGCGCGAGAACGCCGACATGCACATGCGTCCAACCGTGCCACCAAGTCGCCAGATCCGGCACATCGACCGTTTCTCGAGGTGCACCTTCGCTCCGACCTCGGCGAGGTCATCGGCAGCCCGGTACCAGCCACAGGTCGCCTCGAGGACGACCTCGGGACCCTTGCGGGCAGCCGCCACCGCGGCAGCCAGGTTGATGCCGTCGGTGTCGATGCGGATCGTTTCGAGCCGTTGGCCGTTGGCCCTCGCTCGGCGAGCGTCGTGCCGCGTAGATCTGCGGGCAGCAGAAGGGCCGGTCCTGCAGAGGCCTGACCTACGTTCGTTGGTGGCGGGGGGAGGATTTGAACCTCCGACCTTCGGGTTATGAGCCCGACGAGCTACCAGACTGCTCCACCCCGCGGCGAAGCCGACATCCTACATGGACGGCGGGGCACCTACCACGGCGCGGCTCTCGTCGCGGCGGGAGTCCGCGGGCCTGGCCCACGGGCCGGTCCCGCTACAACGTCTCCGCCGTCGGCGTAGGAGGAGGTGGCGAGGCCGGGTCCGCCGCTTTGGGGGGCGGGGGCCGCCGATCGGTCGGCGACGGGGTCGCCGTCGGAGCCGCCGCGGCGGACTCGGGTGCCAGGGTGATCTGGCCGTGCTCGGACTCGTGCGCCTGCAAGGCCGCCACCAGCTGCTCGATGTCGGCATCGGTGCTGGGCGTGGAGCGCCCCGTCTTCGTGGCGTAGAAGGCCGCGCCGAGATCCCGCAGCATGCCGTCGGCCGCCTTCTTGGCCTGGACCTCGTTCATCTTGGCCTGGCCCTTGGCCGCCGCGTCCTTGGCCATCTCCGTCGCGGCCGTCGCCTGCGCCTTGACCTTGTCGAGCAGTCCCATGGGAAGAAGTCCTTTCTTTGCTCGTCGTCGCCCATCATGGGACGCACCGGCCCGGATGGCAACCGGAATCGCTGTGGAATCGGGGTTCGACCGGCCGCAGCCAATCGGCGCCGCGGAGCGGCCGCGCCACTCTCAGGTCTTGGGCGCCGCCGAGACCAGCGTCGAGGTCGTGGTAGCGGAGTTCTTCGGTTCGGTGCTCGTCGGCACCGAGGTGGTGGAGGAGGACGAGGTCGACGCGCGCGAAGCCGAAGTCGTCGTGGTCGTGGTACCCGGCTTCTTCGAGCCCTTCGTCCCCTTCACAGGCGGCACCGTCGTCGTGGTGGTGGTCGACGGTGTGGGCACCTGCGCCCCGATCACCTGCTGTGCCTGCGTGATCGCCTCCTGCATCATGTTGATGTCGGTCTGGAACTGACCCAGGTTGTTGGCTTTGAGCGCGGCCAGCGCGTTGGTGTAGTCGGTCTGCGCCTGCTGCAGCAGGCCGGCCACGGCCAGCGGCACCGTTCCCGTCGAGGACACGCCCGATTCCGACGGCAGCGACACGGTCGTCTGCAACAGGTCCGACAACACGGCCGACAAGGACGTGTCGATCTGCACCGTCTTGCCGAGCACGCCAACCACGTACTGCAGCTGCGGCTGCGGGTTCGTCGTTGGCGACGCGTAGAGTGGACGCAGGTACACCATGGAGTTGCCGATCGGCACCATGAGTGTCTCCCCCAACAGGACCTCCGAGCCGTGTTGATCGAGCAGCGTGATGTCCGATGACACCGTCTTGTTGGCCGAGATCTCCGCATCCGCGTTGGCCGGGCCCGCGGTCCCCTGCGGGGTCTCGTAGAGGTCGAGCTGGCCGTAGTGCCCCGGGTCCGCCAACCCGATCATCCACGCGGTCAGGTTGAAGTTCTGGTTGTTCCCCGAGAGGTTCGTCTGCGATGCCGGCACGAAGCCGTCCGAGACGGTGAAGAGCTGCTGGGCTGGAGGGGTGCCCGGCAGCGAGTACACCTGGTATTGCGGCGACATGCGGGCGGGGGTGGTCGAGACCAGCTGCCCCTGGTTGTTGTAGGTGTTCTGGGCCAAGAGAGCCTGCGACTGCGGTCCGGCGCCGGCGGTGGGTGACAGCTGCCAAGCGTTGCTGGCGGCGTAGAACTGTCCCGAGTTTGTCAGGTGGTAGCGCCCGTAAATGGCGGATTGGATGGAGAAGATGTCCGGCGGATAGCGCAGGTGCGCCTGCAGCGCGGCCGGCATCTTCGAGATCGGCGTGAACATGTTGGGGAACGCGGCCGAGTACGCCTTCAGGATCGGGTCATCAGGGTCGGTGTCGTAGAAGGTCATCTTCCCCGAGTAGGCGTCGATGACGACCTTCACCGAGTTGCGCACGTAGTTGTAGCTCCCCGGCAGGTTGCTGCCCACCGCCACCTGCTGCGTGTCCGCGTTCTGCGAATACGCGTAGTTGGCCGTGGTCGTGTAGCCGTCGACGACCCAGTCGATGTGCCCGTGATCTGGACCCGGGCCACTGTTGATCACCGCGTAGGGGTCGTGGTCGAAGGTGAGGAAGGGCGCCGCCGTCTTCGCCATGGAGACCGGGTCCCGGATGAACATGATGCGCGACTTGTCCGTGATCTGGCTCGAGATCAGGAGGTTGAAGTCGCCCAGCCGCAGCGCGAAGGCGGCCCGGGTGAAGATCGACGAGAGCCGCACCCCGCCGGTCCCCGTGTAGTGGCTCTCGACGTTGCTCCCGTCCTCCCTCTGGTAGTCGACTTCGAGCTGCTTGGAATTGGCCACGACATAGCCGGTCTCACCCAGGCCGAAGTAGACGTTGGGTTGGGTGATATCAGGCAACCCGCTCGATGACGCGGGCGGCACGTCCTGGACGGCGAAGACCGGGTTATTGGAGGTCGTCTGGTTGGACAGCGCCACCGCCGCCCCGTTCCCGTGGGTGTACTGGAGGTGCGTGTTGACCCACGACGGGGAGGGCACCCCGGAGGCCGAGATGTCCCGCACGCCGATCAACACCGGCGTGCGGGACCCGCTCAGGGTGTAGCGGTCCACGCCCAACGAGGGGAACGCGTAGTCAGTTGATCCGTTCAGCCCGCCGGCGACGGTCTCGAGGTCGCCGAACGTGTCGTAATCGGCGTTGAGGCCGAAGTTGAGCTGCCCGTTGTAGCTCATGATCGCGATCCCGAGCGCCTTGTTTTCGGCCAGCGGGACCATCGGATAGGCCGCCTCGAGCTGGCGGCCGAGCATGTAGAGCGGGAACTGAGGCCCGGGCACGTTGGTGACGACGATGTTGAACAGACGCTGGCGCGCCTGGAGCCGTGCCGCCTGGGCCATGATCGTCGGCGGCGCGAACCCCGAAAGCTCGGTCAGCGCCTGGGCTCCAACCGCCTGGCCTGAGTCCTTGATGCCGTCCATCTCCTCGGCGATCATCAGCAGCCGCTGGACCGGGTCGATCGGGCCGACCGGCAGCGGCGCCCACATCGCGGCGACGCGATTGCCGAGCGCGCCGCGCTCGACGTCGGCGCGGACCGAAACCGGGACCATCGCCCTCAGGACGAGCTCGTCGGTCTCCTCCCGTGCAGCCGCAGATAGCGGCCGAGCGCGCCCGCGACGACCGCCAGCACGACGTCATTGATCGTCCCGCCGAGCGCGTTCTTGACCGCCTTGAACTGGCTCAGGTCGCCGCGAACCCAGGTGAAGCGCCGATGCGGGCCGATCCGGACGTTGAACGGGCTCGCGGGCGCCGGCTGCAGACCGGCGCGCGCGACCGCGCCGACGCCGCCGACGGCCCTGCTGACGCGGCCTGCGACCTGACGCGGCCCGCGCAGGGTCGCCTTCGCGCCGCGGGCGATCTCGGCGGGCACCGTCGCGCGCTCGAGGAGCGCGTCGGCGAGCAACTGGGCGCCGCTCGGCAGCGGGCGAGGGATCCACTGCTGCTCGGGCGGTGAGACCGGCATCGGGTCCGGCGAGGAGTCGAAGAGAACGCTGACGATGTCGACGCCCGAGACGCCGTCGACGAGCGCATGATGGGTCTTTGAGAGCAGCGCGAAGCGACCGTCGGACAGGCCCTCGACGAGCCAGAGCTCCCACAACGGCCGGCTGCGGTCGAGCGCCTGCGAGAACATGCGCCCGGCCAGGCGCCGTAGCTGCTGATCGCCGCCGGGCTGCGGCAGGGCCGTGTGGCGGACGTGAAGGCGGACGTTGAAGTGCGGATCGTCCACCCATACCGGTCGGCCCTGGTTGAGCGGTACGGACGCGAGCCGCTGACGGTAGCGGGGCACGAGGTGCAGGCGCGCGACGATCTCGTCGACGAGCTCGTCGTACGTGGGCGGCTCCCTTCGAACACCATGCACCCGGCCACGTGCATGTGCGTCGCGTCGCCCTCGAGGTGCAGGAACGAGTTATCGAGGCCGGTCAGACGGTCTGGGTTCGCCACGGCGAAGATTCTTGCAGGCTTGCCGCCGTTGTGGCGAAGCTCGTTGCGGACTTGCCCTTGTGTGACGAAGCTCACAGAACAAACCTGTCAGGACTCGTACAGTGCCGCGGGTTCCAAAATCGACCTGCCTAATTGCCCCTGCCCGGTGCAGGGGTGAGCGGGGGACCCACTGCCGAGTGGGGTTCCTCTCCGCCGGCCGGGGCGAATCGGACGCCTGGTGGATAACCAGCCGCGACCGTAGCGAGCATCTCGACTTGCGCCTGACGGCGCTGTGCGGGCGCTTGCGAGCCCGTCAGCTAACCCCGTAGGCGCCCGGTCGATCGTTCCCAGGAGGTCCTCGGTTTTGAGGCCCAGAGTCAGGCTGCGCAAGACGCGCTCAGTTCATGTAGCAATTGCAACGATCATGCTCGCTGTCCCGGCTTCGGCGTTCGCGCTGACCGGGGCAATGTCAAATACCGACGCCGCGGATACCAATGCCGCTCCGGCGTTCGCGCTCCACGCACGGGTCACGCCACGGATGATCGATCTTGGTCACGCGGTGACCGCGACCGGGACCGCGCCCGCCTCCGAGGCCGGGCATTGGGTGATCCTGCAAACCGCGGCGAGGAGGCACGCGCGCTGGCGGTTCGCGGCCGCCACGAGCATCGCTCGCAGCGGCCGGTTCTCGGTCCACGCGCGGCTGCGTCACTCCGGTTTTGTCCGGGCGGTGGACGCGACCACCCGGTCCGCTGCGACCGCTGCGGCCGCCAGTTGGTCGACGAGCTCGCCCGGGGCCGTCGCGAGCGCTCCGCAGCGGGTCAGGGTGACGGCGAAGTTCGGCGTCGCCCATCCGTCGCTCGACGTGCTCGGCGGCGACCGGCTGGCGGTCCGTGGGCGTCTGATGCCCTGGCGCGCCGGCCGCGAGGTGCGCCTCGTCGGCCATTCCGGCCGCCGCGGCTGGAGCACGCTCGCCCGCACGCGTACCCGCGCCAGGGGTCGCTTCACGCTGCGGTTTGCGGCTGACAGCGGCGTCGATCGCCGCCTGCGGGTCGTGTTCGACGGTGACCGCGCCAACCGCGGCCTGTCGGCCCGCGCCGGCACGCTGACCGTGTTCAGCGACGAGAGCGTCGCGTCGTGGTACGACGACGCGGGCGGCACCGCGTGCGGCTTTCACGCCGGGCTCGGCGTCGCCAACAAGTCGCTCCCGTGCGGCACCAGGGTGCGTTTCCGCTACGGCGGACGCAGTGTCACCGCGACGGTCGACGACCGTGGCCCGTTCGTGAGTGGACGCACCTGGGACCTCAACCAGAACGTCGCGGCGGCGCTCGGATTCGGCGGCGTCGGCACCGTCTGGGCCACCAGATAGGAGGTCTCTGGGCCGCTACGTCTGACGGTTCACCTAGCCTCCGCGGCGATGGCGGATCGCTGTATCGCTCACCTCGACATGGACGCCTTCTACGTCTCTGTCGAGCTGCGACGGCGGCCGGAGCTGCGGGGGCTACCGGTGATCGTTGCCGGCTCCGGCCCGCGCGCCGTGGTCACCACCGCGTCCTACGAGGCGAGGCGGTTCGGCGTCGGCTCCGCGATGCCGGCTGCGCGGGCGAGGCGCCTGTGCTCCGATGGCGTCTTCCTGGCGCCCGACTTCACCTACTACCGCGAGGCCTCGCGCGAGGTGATGGCGCTCGTTCGTGAGTGTGCGGAGTCCGTCGAGGTGGTTGGTCTCGACGAGGCTTACCTCGACCTGTCCGGCCTGCCGGCGCCCCACGCCGAGATGCGGCGTTTGGCCCGCGAGATCGAGCTCCAGACGGCGCTCGCGTGCTCGATCGGGATCGGCCCCAACAAGCTCATCGCAAAGGTCGCGTCGGACGCCGAGAAGCCGCGCGGCTTCGTCGTGCTCAGCAGTGCGCAGGCGCGCGCTCGCTTCGCCGCCTCGAGCTGCAGCCTGGTGCCTGGGATCGGGCCCAAGACCGCGGAGCGGCTGCGGGCGCACGGGCTTGACACGCTCGGCAAGTTGGCCGCCGCGCCAGCGGACGAGCTCGTGGCGCGGTTCGGGCCGCGGCTCGGCGGCGAGCTGCGCCGTCGCGCGCGCTTCGAGGACGACGCACCGGTGACCGAGGAGCGCAAGGTGATCTCCGAGTCGCGCGAGACGACGTTTGACTACGACGTCAGCGGGCTGGTGGCGCTCGAGCCGATCCTCGCGCGGCTCGTGACGCAACTGTGCGCGACGCTCGAACGCCAGCAGCGGCGCGGGCGCACGATCGGGATCAAGGTGCGCCTCGACGACTTCTCGACCCACACCCGAGCGCGCACACTCGCTGAGCCAGTCGGGTCGGCGGATCGCGTCGGTCCGGTCGCCGTCGACCTCCTGCGGCGGTTCGCGCCCCCGCGGCCCGTCCGTCTGCTCGGAGTACGCGTCGCGGGCCTGCAGGCGAGCAGGGCCGACGCCGACGCGCAGCTGACGCTCGCCGTCTGAGCGGGCTAATAGAGCGCGGCGGCGAGCCGGCGGCGGGCGTCGCGCGCGAGCGGATTGTCGACGCCGAGCTCGTCGAGGATGCCGACGACCACGCGACGGATGTCGTCACGCGACCCGTCGGCGTCGGGCAGCGAACCGATCAGAAGGTCCAGCGCACGCGCGAGGTCACCGTCGTCGAGGGCAGCGAACGCTTCCCGGAACTCCGGCGCACCGTCGGCGCGCTCGAGTCCGATACGGGCCGCCAGTCCGTCGGCGGCGAAGCTGTCGGGGACCTTCTCGAGGATCGACAGGGCGCCGTCAGCGTCACCACGGGAGAGCAGGATCTTCGCGAGCGGCACGGCGGCGTCCGCGCGCGATGGCTCGAGCGTGACGGCCCTGCGCAGCGAGGCCTCGTCGCCCTCCGCCACGAGCTCGTCGGCCTCGGACGGTGCGAGCTCGTCGAGAAAACGCTCGATGGCGACCGGTGGCTGAGCCCCGATGAACTCGGACACGACCTCGCCGTCACGAAACGCCTTGACGGCCGGGATGCTCTGGATCCCGTACGTCTGCGCGAGCAGCGGATTGGCGTCGACGTCGAGCTTTACGAGCTCGACCTTGCCGGCCCGCGCCGCGACGGCGCGTTCGAGCACCGGACCGAGCTGCCGGCAAGGCCCGCACCACTCGGCCCAGAAGTCGACGACCACCACGACCGCCCGCGAACGGTCCAGGACGGCGGTTTGGAAATTGCTCTCGGTTACGTCCATCGACATTGATGTTAGCCACGGCCAGAGCACGCTCGGACGCGATCCTGTAGACAGCGCGACGTGGCTGAGTTCACGATTGAGCGCGACGGCGTGATGCTCGCCGGGGAGGAGTCGGGCGAGGGCCCGGTGGTCGTGCTCCTGCACGGCCTGACCGCGACCCGGCGCTACGTCGTGATGGGCTCGACGGCACTCGAGCGATCCGGGCACCGGGTGATCTCATATGACGCGCGCGGCCACGGCAGATCGTCGCCCGCCGCGAGCCCCGGGGCATATGGCTACGAGGAGCTGGGGCTCGATCTCGAGACCGTGCTCGACTGGGCGCAGGTCCCCCGGGCGGTGCTCGCGGGCGCCTCAATGGGCGCGCATACGCTCCTGTGGCTGGCCCTGCGCCGGCCCGAGCGCGTCGCCGGTCTAGTCGTGATCACGCCCGCCTACGACGGTCCGGCGAGCGACGACCCCGAGCGCTTGGCGCGGTGGGACGCCCTGTCGCAAGGGCTGCGCACGGGCGGGGTCGAAGGGTTTCTCGGCGCCTACGGAGAACCTGACGTGCCGCCTGAGTGGCGCGAGACCGTGATCAAGGTGATCCGCCAGCGGCTGGCGCTGCACGAGCATCCCGACGCGGTCGCCGATGCGCTGGCCGCCGTCCCGCGCTCGCACCCTTTCGAGCAGCTATCGGAGCTCGCCGCGATCACGGTTCCGACCGCCGTCGTCGCCAGCGACGACCACGCCGACCCAGGGCACCCCAGGGCGGTCGGCGAGGCGTACGCAGCCGCGATCGCACACGCGCGGCTGATCACCGACGAGCCGGGCCGATCGCCGATCGCCTGGCAGGGCAGCCAGCTGTCGAAGGTGATCGCGGAGGTCGCGAGCGAGGCGCAGCCGTGAGCACGGGCTATTCGGGCACGCCGCTGGTGCGCAAGCTCGGGATCAAGCCCGACGCAACGGTTGCCCTCGTCAACGCGCCGCCGGGCTTCGACGACGTCCTCGGCGAGCTCCCCCACGGGGTGACCGTCCGGCGCCGGCTGCGAGGCCCGGCCGACGTGATCGTCTCCTTCCACGTCGATCGCGCCCGGCTCGAGCGCCGACTTCCGGCGCTGCGCGCGGCGCTGACGGACGCCGGCGGCCTGTGGCTCGCCTGGCCCAAGCGCGCCGCCGGCGTCGCGACCGACCTCGGGGAACACGCCGTGCGGGAACTCGGACTCGCCGCCGGGCTCGTGGACAACAAGGTGTGCGCGATCGATGCGACCTGGTCGGGGCTGCGGTTCGTCTACCGGCTCGTCGATCGCCCCGGCGCGACGACATAGACCGTGGCGCACCCGAAGCGGTGTACCGATGCGAGCAGCGGGCGCAGCTTGCGGGTCAGGTCGGCGTCGTGCTTGCAGTCGGACACCAGCAGCTTCGCGTCCGTGGAGCGCACGAACGATCGCGCCATGGCGGTGCGCATGTGACCCGCGAACAGGATGTCGGCCTGCCGGGCGCGAGCCGGGTAGTCACGGCTCCAGTAGCCGTGACCGACCCACACGGCGCGACCGGTCTGCGACGGCACGACGGCCGCGAACGGCGTCGGCGCCAGCACACCGCCGGGCGGAGCCGCGCTGTTGACCCAGCCCAACGCCTGCTCGTCGGCGCTCGGGAGGTAGTACTGAACGGTCGAGCTGCGCGTCACCTTGACCATCTTGCGCGCGTCATAAGCGAGGCCGGGGATCGTCACCAGGACGACCGCCACGACCCCGAGCACGGCCGGGAGCCGGAGTCGCTGCCAACCGCGCACTGCGAGCACGGCGAACGGGAAGCTCAGGCCCTGGAGCGCGTGCGGCGCGAATGCGTCGTTGACGAAGTAGGTCACAAAGCAGCCGCCGATCCAGAGCAGGACAAGCTGCTCGAACACGATTCCGTCCGGCCGCCGGACGCCAAACGCCGCGATCAGCACGAGCGGGCCGAGGCCGGCGAGCAGCGCCAGAGCCGGCAGGCGCGAGATCACCTCCAAGCTCGAGGCGAGCTTCCACGCGGAATCGGTGTGGCTGAGCAAGTAGTAGTAGCCGAGCGGCAGCGCGGCGCCGAGAGCGGGAATCGCGAGCCCGAGTGCGCCCCCGAGCCGGCGCCACAGCGCGAGGCCGGCGTAGATCACGATCAGCGTGATCCCCTGCCAGGGGTGAAGCCAGGATGCGAACAGCGACGCGAGCGACGCGAGCGCCAGCCAGCGGCTCCCGGGCCACCGTGACGCGACCGGGCGGGCACGACCGGTCCCGAGAAATGGGCTCAGCGGGCGCCGCGCGCCGTATGGTGCGCTCATGCCCCGCGGCGTCCCGCCCTGCGGATCGAGGGCGCGCTCGACCGCCAATAGCGCCGCCGGGACGAGCGCGAGCGCGAGCGCGCTCGGGACGTAGCCCCACAGCTTGTTTGCCGCCAGCAGCTCGGATCCGAGCAGGTAGAGCTCGAACCGAAACGATCCCCCGCCGAGCTTGAACCAGCTGAATAGCGCCGTCAGCGGCGTATACAGAAACACCGCCAGCACGACGGCGGCTGCGCGCGCCCCGAGCTGGTCGCCAAATGCGCGCCGCGCCCAGGCGACCGCCGCGACCAGCAGCGCGACAACGGCGAGCGGCTTCCAGACCAGGTATGCGAGCTGCAGCGAGAGCCCGATGCGCCACAGGGCGCCGGTGATCGTGAACAGCGGCTCGAGATAGACGTGGCCGTTTGGCTCAAACGTGAACAGGTCCGATGCGAGCCCGTGCGTGCCCGCGTCCCGAGCCCAGGCGAGGTACTGAAGCTGGTCGGCTCCCAGCACCCCGTTGGCACCGATCAGCCCATCGGCCCCGGTGACCGTGCTGTGCGTCTGCGACGCGTGGACGAGCAGCAGCACGATCGGAAACGCGGCCCAAACCGCGAGTGCCGCCAGGAGCACGATTTCTGCGCGCGACGCTCGCGGCCCGCTAGGCGGCATGGCGCGCAAGCGTACCCGGCGCCGGGCTCCCGGCCCGTCAGACCAGGAGCCCGGCAGCAGGAGTTAGCGAATCGTCACCCTGTTGGTTCGTGACGACGGCGCGATGTATCCGTTGCCGCGGAAGTGGAGCTTGATCCGCAGCCGCGTGGCGCCGCGGCCACGCACGTGGCGGAACTTGAAGTTCGTCGAGAACGTGCAGTCCGGCGCGACCGGCAGGAGCGCGCTCGCCATCCGATGGTGGCCGCGGAAGTAGGTCTCGCGGATGGTTCCGGTGCACCGCACCGCGGCCGGCATCGAGCTACCGCCGTTGACCCTGCCGTGGGTGCTGAACACGAACGGCGAGTGCCGATCACGCCCCGGCCTCGTGTGCGCCGTGATCCTCGTCCGCGCGCGCGTGGCCGGCTCGGTGAAGAACGTCTCGTCGGCGCCGTCAGAGACCACCGCGCCGCTGTGCAGTCCGACGAACCGGTAGTGGAACGTCGCCCCCGGCGTCAGTCCAGTCAGCTGGACGGACACCGCCGTCGGCGTCGCCGACTTCGGGATCACCTGTGCGAATGTCTGGAACCCGTACGCGGTCGTCACGCCGAACTCCACCTTCCACGTTGTGGCCGCACCGTTGGTGCTGACCGTGCCCGTCACGGTCGCCGTCGTCTTGCCGACGCCCACCGGAGCCCCTGTCACGACACCCGGCGGCGGCGGACCCGTCGTCTTGAACGTGCGATCCGCGCCCATCGTGGCCCCAGACCGGTTCAGCGCGACGACCCGGTAGTGGTACAAGGTTCCGGGCGACAGCTTCACTACGGCGACGCTGACGGCGACGGGTTTGTGGCCGGCGCCCGCTAGGTGACTCTTGCTCTGCAGCCCGTAGGCGTTCGTGAGCCCGTACTGGAACACGTACCCGGTGCGGGTGCCGTTCGGATTCACGGAACCGCGGAGCCTGGCCGAGAAGTCGTGGATAAAAGTCGCCGGTTCTGTCGCGACGGTCGGCGACGACGCGGCGACTGCAACCCCAGTGATCAGCGCCGCAAATGTGACCGCGGCGACGATCAAAGTCGTTGTGCGCTTCATATTGCCTCCCTTAGGGTTTGAGTCACCGGTTGAAAACCGGCGTTCAATGCGAAGTTGCGCGGTCCCTGATGCCGCGATCTGCCGCTAGGGTGGCCCAAACCGGCGTTTTGCAAACGCCGAGTGCCGTCCGGCCGAGAGGGCCGATCGACGATACTGCGCTGCCGATGCCTTCGATCCGAGCAGACGCGACGCAGTCGCCGGCGGTCGATGAGACCGCGTTCGCAGCGCTCAAGGAAGAGGTCGCCGCCTACGTCCGGGGCCCCGGCGAGGAGTGGGCTGAGCGGATCGAGCGCGAGCGACAGGTGCCGCCGGAGCTTTGGGAGCAACTGCGCGAGCGCGGATATCTCCGTCTCGCCGCCCCGGCCGAGTATGGCGGCCGCGGGCTGCCGTTTGGACGCTACCTCGAGGTGCTCGAGACGCTCTCGATGTCGCACGCCTCGGTGCGGATGATCGTTCACGTCTGCAACGGAATCTGGCGGCCGATCGCGGCTAGCGCGAACGCGGACCAGCGCGAGCGCTTCGTGCTGCCCCTGATCGCCGGCGATATCAAGGTCGCATTCGCGCTGACCGAGCCTAACGCCGGCACGGGCGCCGACCTGCGATGTAGCGTCGAGCGCGACGGGGACGTCTACTACGTGAGCGGAGAAAAGCACCTGATCACGTTCGGGACGATCGCCGATTATCTGCTGCTGATCGCGCGAATCGACGGCACGCGCGGGGGGGAGGGGACGCTCGCGCTGATGATCTCCCCCCGCGGTGAGGGCGTGCGGGCGCGTGTGATGGACGAATCGATGGGCGTGCGCGGGACCGACCACGCGCAGCTCGTCTTCGATCGCGCCCCCGTCCCGGTTTCCGACCGCCTTGGCGCGGAGGGCGACGGACTCTCGGTCGCCCTCGGCGGCTTTTTGGCACCCAGCCGGATCTCGCTCGCGACGACCTGCGTCGGACTTGCGCGCCGGGCGCTGGAGCTGTCGGTCACGTATGCCAAGGGCCGCGAGACGTTTGGGCGCAAGCTCGCCGAGCGCCAGGCGATCTCGTTCAAGCTCGCGTCGATGGCGACCGAGATCGAGGCCGCCAGGGCGCTCGTGATGCGGTCCGCGCGGACGTGGGAGAGCGGCCGTGACGTGACCGCCGAGGCGGCGATGGCGAAGCTGTTCGCGAGCGAGATGCTCCAGCGCGTGACCGATGCAGCACTCGACGTTCACGGCGGAATCGGCTACTTCTCGCCGACGGCGATCGAGCGCGTTTACCGCGACGCGCGTGCGCAGCGGTTCGAGGAGGGGACTGCCGAGGTGCAGAAGATGACGATCGCGCGCGAGTTGCTCGGCCGCTGAATCTGGCGCCGACTGTATATCCTCCGCGCGCGTGATCGGCAAAGACGTGGCGGGGACCTGGAGGCGCGGACGCGCCGAGAGGCGCTGAGCTTTGCGCTACGTCGAGATGGATCCGGGCGCGGCGCGGCTGCGCGACGGGCCTGAGCCGCAGACGGCCGAGGGCTTCGCGCGTGTACGCGTGCTGGCCTGTGGCGTCTGCGCGACCGACCTGCACCTGCTCAACGGCATGGTGCTTCCGCGCGGCGCCTCCTATCCGGTCCGCCCGGGCCACGAGGTCGCCGGCATCGTCGAGGAGGTCAATGCGCCCGACTCTCCGGTCGCCGTCGGCGACCTTGCTGTCCTGCACCCGCTCGCTCCCTGCGGGCACTGTCCCGGGTGCCTGCGCGGAGAGGATCAGCGCTGTGACAACGTCCGCGCGCTTGGCTTCCATGACGCCGGCGGCTTCGCCGAGAAGGTCGTCTGGCCCGTGTCGCGGATGCTCCCCGCCGAAGGACTCGATCCGGCTGCGGCGGCGCTGCTCGCGGATGCGGCCGCCACCGCCCACAACGCCGTGCGGCTCGCTGGAGTGCCGCCTGGAGGCGCGCTCTGCGTGCTTGGAGCGGGTGGGCTCGGCAGCGGCGTCCTGGGAGTGGCGCGCGCGCTGGATCCTGACCTCCACCTCGCCGCGGTGGTCCGAACCGAGGCGAGCGCCGAGCGCGTACACGGCCTCGGCGTCGAGGTGCACCAGGGGCTGGACGGAGCCGCCCGCGCGCTGCGTCACAGCGCGGGGCGGATGGACGCCGTGATCGACTTCAGCGGCCAGGCGGATGCGCCGGCGGTCGGGGTTGCGCTGCTGCGCCGCGGCGGACGGCTCGTCCTCGGCTCGGTGGTCGACTCGATGCTCACGCTCGAGGTCTCGAGCGCATTCATGGCCCACGAGCTGCAGATCGTCGGCGCCTACGCATCGGGAATCGACGATCTCGCCGCGGTGATCGAACTCGCTCGCGGCGGCGAGCTCGATGCCGGAAGCTGGGTCTCGCACCGGATGGGCCTGAGCGACTTCGACGAAGCGCTCGAGGTGGCGCAAACGCGTCCACCCGGGACCGTCCGAGTCGTGGTCGAACCCGAGCGCAACTAGAGCGACGAGGAGCAGTCCGCAGCCCAAGGGCGGGTCGAGCGCCCACCCGCGCAACGGCGTATTCCTCTAGATCGCGCAGGGCTAACATGTGCCCCGATAGGCACAAACCTAGAAGGGCGAGGGGGTAGTACGAATGTCTCGAAAGTTTGGGGCGATCACGGCATCGGCCGTTGGCGCGCTGACATTTGTCGGTGGGGCCATTGCGGCGACGCCGATCAAAAACGGCGTGTACGACGACTCGGTCCACGGGGTGATCGTGGCGCTGCACGGCCGCAGCAGCATCCACGCCTTCAACGTGGTCTGCCATGGCAAGACCTGGGTCGCGACGATGTTCATCCCGGTCAAGGCCGGCGGCAAGTTCTCCTACAAGGGCCCGGACTTCCTTGCCAAGAATGGACACAAGACCAAGACGACGGGCTCGATGACCGCCAGTGGCGTGTTCAAGACCTCGCGTGTCGTCACCGGCACCGCGCGCGCCGGGGGATGCAAGGTTCGGTTCAGAGCGACCCCTTAGCGCCCGGGGTGGGACGCGCCGCCCTGACAAGTCGCCATAACGCCTACTCCACGAAGTGGCGGAGCGTGCGCGCCGACGCGTATGTTGTCCAGCCTCGGCGTTGAAGCGGAAGCGACCCGACACCGCCGCCCGCGGGAAGCTCCTCGGGGTTGTTGCCGACCCCGAGGAGGCTGCGGGTCAACTCCTGGCTCGAGTCGAGCAGGTCATCGAGCGCCCGTGACATGTGCGCCGAGGTGACGGTTTGCTTGCCCCCGCCGTCGTACAGGGACTCGAGGATCGCACGGCGCAGCAACTCCTTGAGAAACGACGCGGTCACACCGTCGGTGCGCTCGATGACCTTGCGTCGCTGGGCAGGCGACAGTCGCAGCGGGACCGAACGGCCGTAGAGGGCGAGCAGGCGCTCGCGCGCGTCAGCGTCGGGGAGGTCGATCTGAATCGCAACGTCGACCCGGCCCGGACGTGCCGCGAGCGCGGGCTCGAGCAGGTCGGCACGGTTCGTCGTCAGGACGAACAGCAGGTCCGCGTCAGGGGCAGCGCCGTCCATCGCGTCGAGCAGGTCGAACAGGACCGGGCTCGAGCTGGGGCCGAAACTACGATCCTCAGCGATCAGGTCGACGTCCTCGAGCACGATCACCGACGGCTCGAGGTTGCGCGCGAGCTCCGACGCCGAGCCGATCGCGCGCAGCGAGCGTCCGGTCAGGACCAAGCGCGTATACCCGGACATCTGAGCAATCAGATATCGCATCGTGTGCGTCTTGCCCGTGCCCGGCGGGCCGTACAGCAGCAGACCCCGTTTCAGGTGCTGTCCAGCGCGCAGCAGTGCCTCGCGATGCGCGGCGACCCCGAGTGCGTGGCGTTCTACCCGGGAGAGCACGACGTCCGGTAACACGACCTCGTCGCGAACCGTCTGCGGCACCTCGCCGAACGAGATCGACAGGCCACCCATATCGGTCATCGTGAGGTCCAGCACGTGTCCGCGGTAGACGTTGAGTTCGTCGCGCAGCTCGCCCAGCCGCGCGTGCACAGCCTGCGCGTCGGCCACCGATAACCCCGCGATCTCGACCTCGAGGCTCGCCTCGTGCTCATTGGGCCCGTTGACCATCACGACGTAGCTGCCGTCCGCGTCGGTGACGAGCAGCAGGGCCAGGTTCAGGCACGCCAGCGTCGAGCCGGGGCCGTTGGGCAAGTCCACCAACGGTGGCGCCGACAGGCGCAACGGCGGGAAGCCTTCGCCCGTGACGAGCTGCTGCAACGTGACGCCACCGT
This sequence comes from uncultured Solirubrobacterales bacterium, assembly GCA_963744695.1. Taxonomy (GTDB): domain Bacteria; phylum Actinomycetota; class Thermoleophilia; order Solirubrobacterales; family Solirubrobacteraceae; genus Palsa-465. Next base: position 34,650 of record CAVUUT010000006.1, read on the forward strand.
AATGCGGCGGGAGGGTGATCCCCTGAACCATGACCTTGCGTCCTGGCTCCCGTGACCAGGCGTCGAGCGCCGTCTGGAGGTTGACGTGGTCAAACGGCGGCACTTCGCGCGTCACGACCGAGTGTTCGGCAGCCTCGCCTCCGAGGAAGTCGCGCACGAGCGCGGCGACCTCGTTGCGCTCGTGCGTGCCCTCGTCGGAGTGCACCCACTCGAGGAACCGCCGAAACGCCGCCGCGAACTCGCGTGCCTCGGACTCCGACGCGCCGCTCATCGCGCCCAACCAGCGCGCCCGTGGACGTCACCGCACATCGCCTGACGATACCGCGGCGATTCGCCGGCGGGGGAGGCCGTCAGTTGATCACGCGCGCACGGCATCTTGTCCAGAAACGCTGACGCGGGCGCCGGATGGCGCAGCGAGTACGGTTGCCTTGCTAGGTAATCAACAATCAACTGCCGACGGGTCCCGACCCAGCCTAGTCATCGAATCACCAGGTACCGAACTCAAGGAGAGAGATGGCGACGACCGAGCTCGCGCACACCGAATTGCTCATCGGCGGGCGGTGGACCGGTGCCCGGTCCGGTCTGACCTACGATCAGGCGTTTCCGTTCACCGGCGAAGTGGTCGGCGTCGCCGCGGCCGCGGGACGCGAAGATGCCCGCGCCGCGGTCGACGCGGCCAGCCAGGCGTTCGGCGAGTGGTCGCGCAGCGCTCCGGCAGTGCGGCGCGCGATCCTCACCAAGGCGGCGGACCTCGTTATGGATCGTCAGGTCGAGATCGCCGGCATCGTCACCGAGGAGACCGGCGGAATCTTCGGCTGGGGGATGTTCAACGTCGAACTCGCGGCAGGGATGCTGCGCGAAGCAGCGGCACAGGCTTATGGGCTCGTCGGAGAGGTGATTCCGTCAGATGTTCCGGGCAAGCTCGCGATGGGCGTGCGTGCCCCGGCAGGCGTGGTGGTCGGGATCGCTCCGTGGAACGCGCCGGTGATCCTCGGCACGCGTGCGGTCGCCACGCCGCTGGCGTACGCCAATACGGTCGTGCTCAAGGCCTCCGAGGTCTGCCCTCGCACGCACGCCGCGATCGCCCACGCACTCCAGGACGCAGGTCTCCCGCCCGGCGTGATCAACCTGATCACCAATGCCCCCCAGGACGCCGCCGACGTCGTCGACGAGCTCATCGCCCATCCAGCGACGCGACGAATCAACTTCACCGGCTCCACCAAAGTCGGGCGCATCATCGCCGAGAAAGCCGGGAGACACTTGAAGCGCGTGCTGCTCGAGCTCGGCGGGAAAGCGCCGATGATCGTGCTCAAAGACGCCGACCTCGACCGGGCCGCCGCGGCGGCGAACTTCGGCGCCTTCTTCCACCAGGGCCAGATCTGCATGTCGACTGAACGGATCGTCGCCGACCGCGCAGTCGCCACTTCGCTCGCGCAGAAGCTCGCCGAGCGCGCCAGCGCGCTACCCGTCGGGGACCCACGCGAACAGACCACCGCGATCGGGCCACTGATCAACCACGCAGCGCTCGAGCGGATCTCCGCGCTCGTCGAGGATGCCGTCTCGAAAGGCGCGACCGTCTTATCCGGCGGTGAGCCTGACGGTCCGTGCTTCCCCCCGACCGTTCTGGAGGGTGTCACCCCGGAGATGGGGATCTACGCCGAGGAGTCGTTCGGACCCGTGGTTTCGGTGATTGCGGTCGACGGTCCCGACGAAGCGGTCGAGGTCGCCAACGACACCGACTACGGCCTCTCGGCTGCGGTATTCAGCGAGAACGTGCCCGCGGCGCTCGGGCTGGCGTATCGGATCGAGAGTGGGATCTGTCACGTCAACGACACGACCGTCCACGATGAGCCCCAGATGCCCTTCGGCGGCGTCAAAGCGAGCGGCTTCGGGCGCTTCGGCGGGCGCGCCGCCCTCGAAGAGTTCACCGAGCTGCGCTGGATCACCGTTCAGGAGCAAGCACGGCAATACCCGATCTAGCGGAGGCTCCAGACCCGCTACGGCATACTCTTCGCGCGCTACCGCCGTGGACGCCGACTCACAGACCGGTCCGAATCTCGATTCACTGGGCGTCGTCGCCGATGCCCGAGCGCGCGCCGACGAGACGCTGAAGCTGGCCGCACGCTACCTCGACCCGTCGCTTGTCGACGTGCTGCGGATCCTCGGTTTCGACAAGGCATACCGGTCGGCCCGCGGGTCCTACGTCTACGACGGGGCGGGCCGCGCGTACCTTGACTTTCACACCGGCGAGGGCTTCGCGAGCCTCGGTCATAACCATCCCGACGTGCGCGCGGCGCTGCAGGCCACCCTCGACGCGGATCTGGTCGATGGCGTTCAGATCCACTATTCGGTGCTGGCCGGGATGCTCGCCGAGGAGCTTTCGGCGCGCCTGCCCGGCGGACTCGACGCGGTGTTCTTCGCGAGCACAGGCGCCGAGGCCGTCGATTCGGCGATCAAGTTCGCCCGCGCCGCGACCCGCCGTCCTCGCCTGCTGTCGTGCGACAGCAGCTTCCACGGGGTCACCCTCGGACCACTTTCGATCGTCGGCGACGAGTTCTTCAAGGACGGTTTCGGCCCTCTGCTGCCCGGGTGCGCGCTAGTGCCGTTCGGCGATCTCTCGCGCCTCGAGGCCGAGCTGCGCACGCGGGACGTCGCCGCATTCGTCGTCGAGCCGATCCAGGGGCGGATGGTGACGCTGCCGCCCGCGGGCTACCTGGAGGGCGCCCAGGCGCTCTGTCGCCGCTACGGGACGCTGTTCGTGGTCGACGAGGTCCAGACCGGCCTCGGACGGACAGGCGCGTGGTTCGCGCTCGAGCGGTCCGGACTCCAGCCGGACGTGGTGCTCGTCGGCAAGGCGCTCAGCGGCGGCTACATGCCGGTCGCGGCGATGGTCACCAGCCGCGAGATCTACCAGCGGGCGGTCGGGACGCTCGAGCGCTCCTACGTCCACCAGTCGACATTCGGCCGCAACCGTCTGTCGATGGCGGCTGGTCTGGCGGCGGTGCGAGTGATCGAGCGCGATCGCCTCGTCTCGCACGCGGCTGCGCTGGGCGGCGTGCTGATGGACGGGATCGCTGAGCTGCAGCGCCAGCACGAGCTGATCGGCGAGGTCCGTGGCGCCGGGCTGATGATCGGGATCGAGCTCCAAGCCCCCCGCTCGCGTAAGTCCCAGCTCGCGGTTCGCCTGCTCCGGATGGCGAGCGAAGGGCTGTTCCCGCAGCTGATCGTGATTCCGCTGCATCGCGACCACGGCGTGATCACGATGGCGGCCGGCAAGAACGACGTGATCAAGCTGCTGCCGCCACTGACGCTCTCCGAGTCCGAGGCACAGCGCTTCCTCGAGGCGCTCGACGCGGTGCTCACGGACTGCGAGGGCGCTGCCAGCCGCAACTGGGGCGTGGTCCGCGATATCGCGTCCGCGACGCTCCGCCGCCGCGACCCCGGTGGTGTCGCCGCCGACGCCATGAAGCCGATGCCCTGGCGCGGGCGCGCGGTTGACCGTTCGCGTGACGACGTGTGCCTTGTGACCGGCGCAACCGGGTTCATCGGTGGCCATCTCACCCACAGGCTGATGCACGAGGGCTATCAGGTCCGCTGCCTGGTGCGTCCGACCAGCGACACGTCGATGCTCGCGGGACTCGACGTCGAAGTCGCCGTCGGCGATCTCACGTGTGCGTCGACGCTCGCCCGCGCGGCTGACGGCTGCCGCTACGTGCTCCACTGCGGCGCGCTGGTGTCTGACTGGGCGACCGCGCACGAGGTGACGCGAGTGAACGTCGAGGGCACTCGCAACCTGCTCGAGGCATCGGTCGGCGCGTCGGCGTCACGCTTCGTGCACATCAGCAGCACCGACGTCTACGGCTATCCGGGCGGCACGGCGATCGACGAGACATATCCCGCCACGCGCTTTCGCAACTGGTATGCGCAGACGAAGCTCGCCGCCGAGCACGAGGTCCGTCGGGTGGAGGCCGAGCACAGGCTGGAGGCGGTCATCCTCCGGCCGTCGACCGTCTACGGTCCACGCTCGATCGAGGTCGTGGGCGAGATCGCACGTGCGCTCCGCGGCGGCAACATGTTCCTTGTAGACGGCGGCCGCGCGATCGCCGGCCTCTGCTTCATCGACAACCTGATCGACGCCGCCGTCCTCGCGCTGCGCCACGACGCTGCACCCGGACAGGCCTTTAACGCCACCGATGGCCTGGAGATCACATGGAGGGAGTTCACCGACGGCCTGTCGGAGGGGCTTGGCTGCGCGCGGGTCCGCTGGAGCATGCCGTACTGGCTCGCCGAAAGCATCGGCTTCTCGCTCGAGCAGGGCTACCGTGCGCTGCGCCGGACAACGCACCTGAAGACGCGGCCGCTTCTATCGCGCCAGGCGGTGCACGTGATGGGCATCGACCAGAGCTTCAGCAACCGCAAGGCGCGCGAGGTGCTCGGCTGGGAGCCGCGTGTCGGCTACGCCGCGGGTCTGGCCGCGACCCTCGCGTGGTTGCACGAACAGGGGTAGCGCCTCCCACGGCCGCAAAGCTTCGCCTTCTCAAGGGCGCTTCCAACCCTCGATGTCGGAGAGGCCGTCGTCATCGGGGACGCGGTCCCGCTGCCCGTCAGGATCAAACTCGACCGTGCCACGTTCGGCCCCGACAGCAGAACCATCCCGTACGACACAATGTTGTCGCGGTCCGTTAGGTTGCGGCTCGGCAGCAACACCCGCGATGATCGATTTCGCAGCCCTTCCCAAAGCCGAGCTTCACCTGCACATCGAGGGCACGCTCGAGCCGGAGCTGATGTTCGCGCTGGCGCGACGCAACCGCGTCCGGCTCCCCTACGCGGACGTCGAGTCGGTCAGGGACGCGTACGTGTTCGCCGACCTGCAGTCGTTCCTCGATATCTACTACCAAGCGTGCTCTGTACTTCGTGGCGAGGAGGACTTCTACGAGCTCACCCGCGCCTACCTCGAGCGCGCGCGCGCAGAAGGGGTGCGCCACGCCGAGATCTTCTTTGACCCTCAGACGCACACCGCTCGCGGGGTCGGGTTCGACGCTGTCGTGCTTGGCATCAGTCGGGCGCTGCGCGAGGGCGAGGCGCTCGGCATCAGCTCGCGGCTCATCATGTGCTTCCTGCGTGACCTTCCGGCGCAGTCCGCGCTCGTGACGCTGGAGCAGGCGGCCCCCTACCAGCACCTGATCACCGGCGTTGGCCTGGACTCCGCCGAGGTCGGCCATCCGCCGATCAAGTTCGCGGAGGTCTACCGCGAGGCGCTCGCCGCCGGATTTCGGGTCGTCGCGCACGCCGGCGAGGAGGGTCCGCCGGACTACATCTGGCAGGCGCTTGACGTGCTCGGGGTCGAGCGAGTCGACCACGGCGTTCGGTGCCTCGAGGACCCTCGCCTGGTCGAGCGCCTGGTGACCGACCGCGTACCGCTGACCGTCTGCCCCCTGTCAAACACCAGGCTGCGCGTCGTCGACACGATCGATCACCACCCACTCGGCCGGATGCTCGAGCGAGGCCTGCGCGCGACCGTGAATTCCGACGATCCCGCGTATTTCGGCGGCTACATCACGGAAAACTTCGCCGCAGTCACGTCCGCACTGCGGCTGTCGACGGATACCCTGGTCCAGCTGGCGCGCAACAGCTTCGAAGCCTCGTTCCTCGATGACCAGGCCAAGGCCGGGCATCTCGCCGAAATAGACGCTGTCGCCCGGTCGGCTGACCCTTGACGCGGATCCGGTGCGGCGAAACGATTCAGCTTTGCGCCTCGCCGATCAAACCGAGGTTGGCAGCGAAATCACCCGCTTGCGGGTCTCGATCGGGCGCGAGGCCGCGGCGGTTGACCAGTCGCTGAACCGCCATCCGTCCGCGTCTGACGATGACTATCCACGTTGGGGAGCGGTGGAGCACAGAGAGTTGAGTCGGCAACTCGGCGCGCTGCACGAACATGTGGCTCGGGCGTCGTCCCGGAGTGAAGATCAGCTGCACCTGCGCGCAGAATTCGCGACGCTGTTGTGCTTTGCCAAGACGCTGCAGACCGATGCGGAGGCCTGGCGGGCCGCGCTTGCAGAAGGGCTCAAAGCGCTTGAGCGAACGCAAGCCGCAGCGCGCCAGGAGCGCGAGAGATTTGCCGCCGAGCGTGCGAGGCTCATGCGACGCCGAGACGCGCTGCAGTGCACGATCGATCAAACGGCCGAGAGTCTCGCGCGAGAGAGCGGCGGCGACTGTCGCAGAACGCTGCCCGTCTTCAGGCTTGGTGACGCTCTCACCGTCTGTTCGATCGCCGTCCTGCGCCCGAAGAGATGGTTTCGAGCCCAGCCAGACTGGCTCGTGACGCTCGACGAGTCCTGCGATCAGGTCCGGGTCAGGCCCAGTTACTGAGCAGCACTGGCGGCGTGGACCGTTTGTCTGACGGCCCATGCGCCTGACCTGAGAGCAGCTCCGCGAGGCGCTCGAGCGCGGCAAGCGCGACGCGCGCTCTGATTTGTGCGTGCTGGGGAGATCTGCCAGCATCAGGTGGCTTTGGCTCTGTTCGGGAAACGAGCGGTACCGCTCAGCGAAGAGGAGCGTCAGGCGGCCGCGGTTGATCTTGAGCGCATCCGAGCGCGGTGGGATTCCGCTGGGGGCCGAGCAGCGTCTGGGGCGGGTCGCGACGGCGAGTTCCCCCTTCTTCACCAGCGATCTGAGCGCCAAGGAGTATGCGATCGCGAAGCGTCCGGTCTAAAGCCGATCGCGCAGGTCATGGGCTCCTCAGTCGTCCAGCACGGGTGGCAGAACTACGGCTGGTCCGGCTATGGAGGAGGGATCCGTGAGATGCCATCCTTCGCCACGCCCTGGAACCTGTCGCGCCAGCGCTCGTTCGATCGCCTGCGTCAGGAGGCGCAGTTCGCCGGCGCCGACGCCGTCATCGGTATCGAGATGACCGCCAACGCTTTTCTCGGGGATCCGGGCAACGTCGAGTACGCCGTCTTCGGTACCGCGGTCCGCGAAACCACGCTCGCGCCCCACGGCGGTCAGGGACCGCGGATGTGCGCGCTCTCCGGCCAGGATGTCGACAAGCTGCGCCGCATCGGTGCCGAGACGCTGGGCGTCATCGGACACACCTCGGTCGTGTGCGTCGGCACTGAGTCCAGGGGCCAATCAGATGATGGGCACCTGGTCGGGCAACCAGGAGATGGTCGAGATCACCCAAGCTGTTTACGCTGCCCGTCAGCTCGCGATGGATGAGGTGCTCCGTCAGGCGGGCGACGCTCGGCGCGAACGAGATGGTGATCTCGACTCTCACGCACACGATCAATCACCACGAGTACGAGGGCGGCGGCTTTCGCCGGCACTTCTTCATCGTCTCCATGCACGTGCTCGGCACCGCGATCGCGCTCGGCGCGCACGAGCCTCATCCGGCCCCCTCGGCACGCCGGTCATGTCGATCAACCTCGGCGTTTAGCCCGCCGCCACCACTTCAGGAGAGCATCTGATGTCGACATACGATCCGACAAGTACCGAAGGCCTCGCCGAACACGCCAGCGAGCGACTGCAGATGAACGCCCGCGGGCTGTTCACATCCGACCTGTCGGTGAACGAGTACCTGTGCGTGGAGAAGGCCGGCTTCGAGCCAGTCGGCCTTGTCGTGGGCTCAAGCATCTACCACATCGGCTTTCAGCAGTCCAACTGGAAAGCGAGCCAGGAGATGGGCGTCCTTACTCAGGCGATGTACTCCGCCCGTGAGCTTGCCATGACGCGGATGGAGGAGGAGGCCGATCAGCTCGGGGCTGACGGCATCGTCGGAGTGCGTCTGGACATCGGGCGCTACGAGTGGGGCGCCGACATGGCGGAGTTCATCGCGATCGGGACCGCGATCAAGCACAAGGGTGGCAAGGTCCACCGTGCCCCAAACGGGCGCCCGTTTACCAGCGACCTCTCCGGTCAGGCCTTCTGGACCCTGATGCAGACGGGCAAACGCCCGGTGGGAATGGTGATGGGCAACTGCGTATACCACGTCGCTCATCGCGGGATGATCCAATCGATGCGCCAGACGGGTCAGAACGTCGAGCTTGAGCAGTACACCCAGGCGCTCTATGACGCGCGCGAACTCGCGATGGAGCGCATGCAGAAAGAGGCCGAGGCGATCGGTGACGGCGTTTTAGGGATCGTCGAGGTCAAGCTGCACGAGAACAACCATGGCTGGGGCAGCCACGTGATCGAGTTTTTCGCGCTCGGCACGGCCGTGGTACCCAACGAGCATGCCGATGCAGGCCAGCAGTTGCCGGACATCATGCCGGTCCTCGACATCAACGACTGACACTTCAGTGGCCGCGTTTCACCAATCCGTAGGAGGACACGATGCCTGGACTTAGTGGCCGCATCTCGACACTCACCAAGGCGAAGATTTCGCATCTGCTCGATCATGCCGAAGATCCGGCGGAAACACTTGACTACGCATACGAACGGCAGCTCGAGGATCTGCAGAACGTCAAGAAGGGGATCGCCGATGTCGTGACCGCCAAGAAGCGCCTCCAGCTCCAGGAGCAGCAACTCCACGAGCAGGCGGACAAGCTCGATGGCCAGGCGCGGGAGGCGATATCCGCCGGGCGCGAGGACCTTGCCCGAGCGGCGGTCGAACGCAAGCAGATGATCGTTCAGGAGACGAGCTCGCTCGATCAACAGATCTCAGAGCTCGAGTCAGAGCAGGACAAGCTGACCGCGGCCGAGCGGCAGCTTCAAACCAAGATCGAGCAGTTCCGCTCAAAGAAAGAGGTCATCAAGGCGCAGTACTCGGCGGCGGAGGCGCAGGTCCACATTTCCGAGGCGGCTACGGGTGTGGGTGACGAGATGGCCGACGTCGGCGCCGCGATGCAACGCGCGATTGACAAGACCGACCAAATGCAGGCGCGGGCGTCGGCGGTCGAGGAGCTGCAAGCAGCGGGGACCTTCGACGACCTCACCGCGCTCGGTCCCGCGCAGGACGACATCGACCGCCAGCTCGACCAGCTCGGCGCCAAGAGCGAGGTCGACGACGAGCTCACGAAGCTCAAGGCCGAAGTCGGGGCCGGCGCCCAGCCAGCCGCGCTCCCGGCGGGAGAGACCGCGGCCGGCGGGGAGCCTGAAGCGGCTCCGAGCGACCCCGGCACCTGAGACCGATCACGCAGCCGATCGAGATCCGCCGCCTGCCGACGGACGATCGAGGCCGAGCACGCCGGCGACCGCGCGTGCGGCCAACTGCTCGTCATGCGGCGCTTGTCCGGCGAGAGTGATGACGGCTCCTTCCAGTGCGCCGACGAGCGCGAGCGCAACCGCCCTGGCGGGAGGGCCCGGTGGGATCAATCCGTCTTTGCGCCCCGCGTTGATCAGACGGACGAGGCGCTTGACCAGCCCCGCTTGAACGCGCTCGAGCTCGCGCCCAACCGGATGGTCCTGGCCACTGAACTCGACTCTGAGCGCCATTCCAACCCGCGCGATGTCTCGCCGGCAGAGGATGGCGTGACCGCGGGCCATCGCGAGCAGCGCAGCGACAGGATCGGATGCCCGGTTGGCCGCTTCGCCGACCTCACGTTGCCACGTCTCGTCGGCCCAGCGGAGTACCGCCAGCGCAAGATCCTCCTTGTCTTTGAACTGGTGGTAGAGCGCACCGCGCGTGTACCCCGCCTCGCGGGCGACCTCTTCGAGGACCAGGTTTCCGTAGCCGGAACGGGAGAGGCCTCTCGCCGCCGCCTGCAGCAGTGCGCTGCGCGTACGGGCGCTCCGTTCAGTCTGGGTTGCGGGGCGTCGGGCGCGCCGGTCCCTGAGTCGTCCTATCACTTACATACATACATGTACGTATGATACTGTGCTCTCAACCAGCTAGAGGAGACGTACTCCAGAATGAGGCTCCCGGCAACCGCGCACAGTTCTCTGCCCTGGCGGATCCACGAGCTCACCCCGGATTTCCGGCTCGAGGACGTGTGGCGACTACCGACGCCGGGCGGCCGTAACGACTTCCCGCTGCTGGTACATGGCCTCGCCGCGGGCGACCCGGCGCAAGGCTCATCGCGCGCCGCACGGAGCCTGTGGGCGCTGCGGTGGAAGCTCGGCGAACTGCTCGGGTGGGACAGTCCCGGCGCGGGCGTCGGATCAAGGGTGCCGACTCTTCGTGACCGTTTCCCGGCTGATCTGCGCGACGCGCCGGCCGGCCCGGCGTTTGAGACGCTCCCCTTCACCTCGCTTTACCTGCTCGAGGACGAGTGGGCCGCTGAGATCGCCAACCGGACGATGCACGGGGTCATGCACGTCGGCTGGATCCGCGACGAGCAGGGCGACTACCAGGGACAGATGGCCGTTCTCGTGAAGCCCAACGGGGTCTTGGGGAACGGCTACATGGCAGCGATCAGACCATTTCGCTACTTGGTCGTCTACCCGGCCGCGATGGCGCAGATGGAGCGCACTTGGCGGGCGGCCGTGCGCTCAGCTTGACTCCCGAGGAGGTGTCCGATTGTGCTCTGGTCTCGCGCAAGGCGTGGAATCAGCCGAGCGGCCGACTTACCCAGAACACCGCGACGCTCGCCGTCGTCGAGCTCGGCGGTGTTCTGAAGCTGACGCAGGCCAGCGATCGAGATCGCGTCGCGGGGGTATGGATAATCGCTCCCGAACACACTCCGCCGCGCGCCTGCGCGCGTCCGGCGGAACGCTCGAGCTCTACGGCGACGTCCTCGTCGGGCAAGGACGCCGCCTGCGCCCGGTGCCAGGCGCGCCGGTCCGGGTCCAGCTCCGGATCGGTCGCGTCCGCGAGGGCGCGGTGGACCTCGCGCCGCTCGGTCAGTCCCGCGGCTCGGTAGACGGCTGAGCGAACCAGCGGATGCCGGAACGCGACGCGGGGAGTCAAGGCGAGCAGCTGTTCGGATTCGGCGCTGTCCGCAGCCGCGGTGCTCGCCTCCGATCCTCACGCGGCGGGTGGCCAGCGAGTGATCTTTCTCTCAGGCGACGACGGCGACGCCAAGTCCGAGGTGATTGCGCTATTCGACGCCGCCGGTTTCTTCGTCATTGACCTTGGAGGTCTGAGCAGCGGTGGCGCAATGCAGCAGGTCGGCGCGCCGCTTGCCGGCGTCAACCTGATCCGGCTCCCCTGAGCCGGCTAGCGATGGCCGGCTACCTGCCCCGAGCGATATTTCCAGCATCGTCGCGGCGGGGTGGCACGCGTCGCTGGCCTAAGGTGAACGGCGAGTTGGGCTATCCCGAACAGATCGGAGACAAGACTTGCTCACCACCGCAGTGGACTGGGGCGAGGTCACGGCGATCGCGACCTCGATCCTGGCCGTCGGCCTGCTGGGGGCGATCTGTGCCGCGGTCTTCGCCGCGCAGCAGGTACGGGAGGCGCGCAGGACTCGCGAGGCACACATGGCGGCCGAGTTCTTCCGCCGCTGGAACGAGGACGCATTGGTCGAGACGCGTCGAATGGTTCGACGGTTCAAGTCAGCCGACGAGCTGCGCGACGCATTTACCGGGTATGTGGCCTCCGATGCCCCGCAGGCCTACGTGCTGCTCCGAGAGCTCGACTTCTTCGAGCAGCTCGGCGCGCTCGAAAGCCAGGGGGCCTTTGACCTCGAGCTGATCAAACTTCTGTTGGGGCGCACGCTGATCGAGCGCTGGGAGATGTGGACACCAGCGATCAGCGAGGCGTACGGGCCTGGCGTGTACCCGATGTTCGAAGGCCTCGTAGAGAAGCTGCGTCGCGCGCTGGACGACCCCGCCGCGCAACCGTTCGCATCGGGCAGATCGCCAAAAGATCAGGCGTAGTTCCCGATGCGGGGGCCGCGGGGTCGAGCCATCCTCCTGGTCGTCAACAGGCGACTGCGGAGCGATCGGATGAGACTCGAGCTCGGACAGGGGGCATCGAAATGCGGTTGATGGTGCTGGCGTGCATGCTGGTTGCGGCTGTGTGGGGGTCGACGGTCAGCTCGGCGCGGGCGGCCGATCAGTTCACGATCGACCGCAACCCGGACTCGTTCGGCGCGATCGTCACCGATGCCGCCGGCAACGGCTACGTGGCCTGGGAGCACCTGCGCACCGGGGGCGCCGCGGACGTGCCGATGTTCTGCAGGCTCGCGCCCGGGGCGAAGCGGTGCACCGATCCGATCGCGCTCTCGTTGCCCGGCGCGCGCGGTCTCTCGGGTGGCGGGGCTCTTTCCGGCGACGAGCTGAACGGGAACCAGGTGTTTCCGATCCTCGGTCCCGGGGGCGTCGTGTGGGTGGTGACGTCGCGCTACGTGGCCGACGACACGGTGATCTGGACATCCACGGATGGCGGGCTCACGTTCGGCGCACCGCACGAGATTCCCTACTACCCGTCATGCAGCTCCACGCCATGCCTGCTTCCGGCGCTGTCGGTCAGCTACTCCGGGATGACCGGCGTCGACGACGTACTGCCGGTCACGCTGGACGACGCGACGTATGACCGGCAAGCCGAGTCCAGCCCCCCGTCGGTGTACTGGCTGGAGAGCTCGAACAACCCTGGCCTCGGCTTCAACTTCGACGACACGGGGGAGCTGTACGGCGGGCCCGCGGGCGCGAGCGAGTTCGCGTTTGACAACACCGGCGCCGGGGGTCTGGGCGGCTCGGCCCTGGGGACGACCGCGGTCGGGGAGGTGGTGGAGGCCTACTGGCTCGACAGCACTCCCCCGAGGATCGCCTACTACTTCCACCAGCCTCACACACCGGTCCCGATCTCGCCGCAGGCTGGCTGGACTGGCCCGGTCACGGTCACCAGCGGTTACCTGCCGCGGCTGGCCGACGGCGCCGCCGGGCTGTACATGCTCTCCGAGGACTCCGCCGCCCACGCCGCACAGCCGAACCTGGTGCAGATCCGCCGGTACAGCACCACGACGCACTCGTTCGAGGCCCCGCGCACGCTCGCGTCCAACGGCGCCGGCGACGCCAACTTGTTCGTCGGCGGCGGGCTGGCCGAGAACTACGACACGGGCGAGCTTGCCGCCCTCTGGCCGGACTTCAGAGGCGCCGGCACGTCGATCATGCGCCTGTATCTGTCGACGAACGGCGGTTCGCGCTTCTCTTCCGCGCAGGACGTCGCCACGATCGGGTCGGCCTATCCGGCCTTCGACAACGCCCGGGCGGCGATCGCCGACAACGGCACCGGGTTCGTGACCTTCCAGGATGGCGACGGCCTCCAGGTCGCCGACCTCGAGCCGCTGGGGATGCAGTACGCGAGGCTGAAGGTCCATCGCCATTTCGTGCTGGAGTTGCCGGTGACGTGTCAGGCGCCGAAGGGGCGCTGCAAGGCGAGCGCGAGCGTCAAGGTCAAGGGCACCGTGATCGCCAGCGGACATCGCAGCGTGCCGTCGGGCCGGACGTCGATCCTGCTCATGGTCCTCGGCGCTAAGGGGCGGGCGCTCCTCGCCGCGGCCCATCGACACCTGAGGGCGACGCTCGAGTTGACGATCAGGCACCCGTCGACAAAGACCGAGAGGCTCACGGTCCGCACCGTGCTTGTCCGATGAGCGCTCGTGTCGCACGGGATGACCGCAGCGACGAGGTCACGAGGCGTCCGCCGGTTCCCCGAGCCGCAGTCGCCGCGCTCAGCAGCCTCGCCATCGTCGCGATCTTGATCGGCACCGCATCCGCGACGGCTGTCGGTCGGCCGCTTCGGGCCACAGCGAGCTCGGTTGCGGTCTGGAGGGCGAGCCGGATCGACGGCCGCGACGCCCTCGATGGCGTGTCATGCCGATCCCGTCGACTGTGCGTCGCCGTGGACGAGTCCGGGCGGGTCCTGAGCTCGAGCAACCCGACCGGCGGCGCGCGGGCATGGCATCGCGTCCGCGTCGATACGAGCGGCTACTTGCTTGCCGGTGTTGCCTGTCCGTCGCTGACTCTCTGCGTCGTCGTCGGCGCCGCTGGCGACGTTGTGAGCTCGACCGACCCGACTGGCGGAGCAAGGGCGTGGCATCGCGTGACGATCGATCGGAATCCGCTGACCGGTGTGGCGTGCCCGACGGTGTCGCTGTGCGTCGCCGTCGACGGGTCGGGGGACGTGGCGACGTCGAGCGACCCGGCGGGTGGCAAGCGGGCGTGGCATCGCGTCGAGATCGACCGAGGCAACGCGCTCAGCGGCGTGTCGTGCCCGTCCCCGTCATTGTGCGTCGCCGGCGACGTCGACGGGAACGTGGCGACCTCGATCGATCCCACAGGCGGCAAGCGGGCATGGCATGTCACCGGGGTCGACGGCAATCCGCTCACTGGCGTCTCCTGCCCGTCGATCTCGTTGTGCGTCGCGGCCGACGAAAACGCAGACTATGCCGATAACTCCGAAAGCAGCAATGTGCTGACGTCGGCCGACCCGGCACGCGGGCGGTCATGGAGGGTCACGTTCGATGACCGCTCGGGCTTCAAGCACGCGGAGTCCGGCGGCGTCGATGCTGTCTCGTGCTCCTCGCGTGCGTTCTGCGTCGCTACCGACACAGCGGGGAATGTGCTGACCTCGATCCGCCCGACGCGCCGTACGTCGTGGACCGTTACCCACATCGGAGACGCGCTGGACGCCGTGACGTGCCTCTCGAGGTCCCTGTGCATCGGTGTCGACGGTGACGGGGAGGTACTCAGCTCGACGCACCCCGGCGCTGCCTCCGGTTCACGATAAGACGGAGGCACCTCAGCCACGTTCAAGGGCGAGGCGGCCATCCTGTCTGCCCGTCGCCGCGGCGCCCGGATCTCGACCGGTCCGGCGAGGCTGCAATCGCCGGAATCGGACGACGACCATTCACCGGATGGTGTGTGAGGCTGAGCCCACGTCGCCAACTGAAAGTTGAGCCTTCATGCCATCTCAAACCATTCGTGACCCTAATCGATGGGCAGTTCTCGCCTTGGTCGGCGTCGCGCAGCTGATGGTGGTGCTGGACGCGACGATCGTGACCGTCGCCTTGCCTTCGGCGCAGCAGGCGTTGCATTTCTCTTCCGAGAGTCGGCAGTGGGTCGTCACTGCGTACGCGTTGGCGTTCGGGAGCTTGCTGTTGGTGGGCGGCAAGGTCGGGGATCTGTTCGGCCGCAAGTGGGCGCTGATCGCTGGATTGGTGGGGTTCTCGGTGGCGTCGGCGGTCGGGGGGCTGGCGCAGTCCTTCGACGTGCTCGTCGCCGCGCGGGCGACGCAGGGGGTGTTCGCCGCGCTGCTGGCCCCCGCGGCGCTATCGCTGCTGACGGTCACGTTCGCGGGGACGGCGGACTGGGCCCGGGCGTTCGGGATCTATGGCGCAGTCGCGGGCGGCGGCGGGGCGCTGGGACTGCTGCTCGGGGGTGTGCTGACGCAGGTGCTCTCGTGGCGGTGGTGCCTGTACGTCAATCTGGTGATCGCGGTGCCCACCACGATCGTGGCGTTGCGCCTACTGGTCAACCACAGGCCGGCCGACCGGGCCCGCATCGATCTTCCCGGGGTGCTGACCTGGTCATTGGGGCTGTTTGCGCTCGTGTTCGGCTTCTCCAACGCCGAGACGCACGGGTGGGGCGCCACGGCGACCGTCGTCGCGCTGATCGCCAGCCCCCTGCTGCTGACGGCGTTTGTGCTGATCGAGCGCCGCGTCAAGCAGCCGTTACTGCCGTTGCACATCGTGTGGGATCGCGTGCGCGGCGGGGCGTACACCGCGCTCCTGGTGACCGGCGCCGGGATCTTCGCGGTGTTTCTGTTCCTCACCTACTTCATGCAGCAGAACCTCGGCTTCTCGCCGCTGAAGACCGGGCTGGCGTTTCTGCCCCTGAGCGCCGTGCTGATCATCACCTCGACCACCGTCCAGACGCGCGTGATTCAGCGCACGGGCGTCAAACCGCTGGTGCTCCTCGGCATGGCGCTCGCGGTGGTCGGGATGCTTCTGTTGACCCAGCTGACGCCCACGTCCAGCTACGGCACCGGCGTCCTACCGGGTCTGCTCGTCATCGGTGTCGGGATGGGCTGCATCTTCGGCCCGGCGTTCTCGGCCGGGACACTCGGCGTGGCGCCAAACGAAGCCGGCATCGCGTCGGCCATGGTCAACACCTCCCAGCAGGTCGGCGGCTCGATCGGCACCTCGCTGCTCTCAACGATCTACGCCACCGCCGTCGCCAGCTACCTGGCCAGCCACTCGCACCTTGGAAGCGCTGCTGCCGCGCAGGTCCACGGCGACACGACGGCCTTCTGGTGGGCCGCCGGGGTCTTTGGCGTGGGGTTTGTGCTCGCGCTGCTGATCCTGCCCAGCCGCTGCGAAGCCCGCACCGCGACGACCATCACCGCTCTGGCCCGACACGCGATCGGCAACTGCCACTACGACGAGACCGTAGACGGAGCCGCCGCCACAGACCACCCGGGTTCCTCACCTCGCAGCGAGCCGTCCCTGGTGCCGTAGCACGATGCAGGCCGGCCACGTAAACCGGGTTCAAGTGCGGCTCCGCCTGGCCTTCTCCCGGCCCGGCTGGAGTCGAACTCCTCGTCGCCTGAGGGCTAGCGAGCAGAGGATCAGAATGACGATCAGCGCTCCGGTGAGATCCCCGAGCAGTTTGGCACCGTCGATGACCGTGCGGGCGACTACCGCCCCCAGGGCACGCAAGCCTTATCCACTCCCTCTCGCTATGCGGTGACGCGTTCTGGACCGGCGAGATGCACAGACAGAAGCTGTCCGGCTCTGTCGAGCGCCGCTCCCGCTTCGTCGAGAATCGGGTAGTAGGCCTGGAATACATGGGGCACCCCAGGGGTGATGTCGAGCGTGACCTCGATACCGGCGGAGGCGGCTTGTCCCGCGAGGCGGACAGCGTCGTCAAGCAGAACCTCATGATTTCCTGCCTGGATGATCAGGGGCGGCAGGCCGGACAGGTCGGCGAACACGGGGCTGATGAGGCCCTGGGCGGCGTCTTGTCCCGACGTATAGTCGGGGACTCGGGCTTGGAGGAGCTCACGGCTGAGCAGCGGGTCGACCTCGCTCCTGGTTTCCATGCTCGTCCCGGCCAGGGTGAGATCAGCGTACGGGGACATGACGAACGCTGCGGCTGGGAGCGGCAGCCCGTGATCGCGTGCGTTGACCAGGGTCGCGATCGCGAGGCCGCCACCGGCGGACTCTCCCGCGAAGGCGATGTCTGCAGGGGCGATGCCGGTATCCAAGATGGCTTCATAGGCCGCGAGAGCGTCGTCAACCGCTGCGGGGTACGGGTGCTCGGGGGCGAGCCGGTAGTCGACAGAGATGACCTTGGCGTTCGTCCGCCGACCGACCTGCGAGGCTAGGTCAGCGACGAGAAAGGCGTCTGACATCACGTACACGCCGCCGTGGAAATAGAGAACAACGTGGCGGGGTTCGATCCCGTCGACAGTGATCTCGGCGGTTGGGACGCCGCCCAGTGCGGCTTTGATCACCGCCACGTCGGCGGGCAGCGGCTGCGCCGATATCGTCTCTCGGAGCAGTCGCCGTTGCTCGTTGACGTCGCTGTCGACCGGGAAGGCTGACTGTCGCAGGATTGCGTCGAGGTTCTCTTGCTGCTCGGTGCTCACGGACGATCTCCTTTCGGCGTTGGTGGTTGGGATCGACGCTCAGTTTTGCCGCCAGCCAGGTGATGAGGCGTCGCCGGATCACGGTGATTCACGCGACCGAGCAGACCCTGTGGGTCAGCCGCATACAGCGCAGCTGAGCATCCCGTCGCCGTGGTGGCCACTCGTGACCTACGGGCTTCAGGGCGTCCAGTTCTCGACGAGCGGGGTGAGCTGGAGCTCGTGTGTCGCGGAGCGCGCGTCCTGGTTGGCGAGGAAGAGGACGGATTCGGCGATCCTGCGCGGGTCGGCGAGCGCTTGCGGCGAGACGCCGGGGCGTGTGGACCCGTCGAGCGGCTGGATGCCAGCATCGACGATTAGCAGCGCGACCTGGATGCCGCGCGGGCGCAGCTCGAGCGCAGCCGCGTTGGTGATCGCTCGGACGCCGAACGATCCGGCCGCCCACAGACCGCGGCCCGGCATCGCGCGCCGTGTCGAGCCGCCGGTGACCTGGACCAGAGTCGCTGCCCGGTCCTGTGCGATCGCGAATCGTCCGCTGGCGGACAAGAACGACAAGGCCGCGCGGGCCGGAGCCGCCGCCCACGAGTCAAAGGCGTCGAGGTCGGCCTCGGCAATCGGGCCGCCGCCGAACGGCCCGGTGCGCTCGCCGCCGTATGCGGCGGCCGCGTTTAACACCAGCTCGACTGCACCGTGAGCAGCGGCCGCCTCCTCCAGGACGCCGTAGACGCTCGCGGGGTCCGTCACATCGGCCTTCAGCGCAAGCGCGCCGGCCGCGCTGACGCCGTCGAGGGTGCTCCGCGACCGCGCTGCCCCCGCAACCGCCCAGCCGTCGCTCACGAGCAGGTCGATGACGGCGCGACCCAAATTGCGCGCCCCGAACACAACTGCACTTCGTTGCTTGTCTTGCCTCTCGCTCATCGGATCCCTCGATTCGGTCGGGTGCTGGTTACGAGACCGGTCGGTTTTGGAGGTGGTCAGCACGTCGCCGCCGTAGCTGCCGTGCGCGTGAACGTTGCTGAACAGGGCCATGCCGCCCGCCTGCGGCGGTGACGTCAGCGCCGCTCACAACAGCGCGGCAGTTGCTGATATCGGACATCGACTTCGTTGTCCCTGGGCTTGATAACTCGCGATCATCGTCGCCAGCGCGCCAGTGATGCGTCATCGCCGGATCCCGGCGATCCGGACCTCACGACGCCGACCCGGGCAACCGCAGCAGGCCCGAATACGCGAAGCACTGAGTCCGAACGCGACGCCAAGCGCCTCGTGTTGGGGCTTCGGAAGCCGCTTCATCAGCTCGAGGAACGGCGAAGACAGCTGCTGAGCCGCCGCGAACGGGAGCTCCATCTCCGCCTCGACTCCGGACGTCCGGGCGATCCGAAACTCGCGTCCGGCGTCGACCGCGTACTCGAGCAGCGCGGTCTTGCCGACGCCCGCTTCGCCATCCACGACCAACACCCCGCCGCGTCCGGCGCGCGCGCCCTCCAGCAGCCGGTCGAGCACCACGCACTCGCGTTCCCGGCCGAACAACCCTCCTTGCGAGAGACTCGGGGGGGACTCCTCACTCATCGCGCCAAAGCATGACTCAGGACGACGCTCGGGGTCACGGACTAAGGATCCAAGGATTCGAACACTCGGGCATCGCGCCACGATCCCATGCCTGTGGAGAGCTACGCCAGAGCGAGCACGGTGAGCACAGCCAACCCACGCGAGAGCATCGCTAACGCGCCTCCGGACTTTGCGCCGATCCCCGCGTCGGCGCTCGGCCCCGCGGTCAACGAACAGGGGTACTACGTCGGGCGCGTCGAGGGGAACCTCTATTGGGTCACGGACGGGGCCTACCAGTGCGCGTTTCTGACGACATCCGAGGGCGTCGTCCTGTTCGACGCCCCTCCGACCATCGGTCACAGCATCCAGCGGGCCGTGGATGAGATCGCGGCCGCCCATGGCGTCAGCAACGAGGTGACGCATCTCATCTATTCCCATCACCACGCCGATCACGCCGGCGCGTCCTCCATGTTCGGCCCGAACATCATCCGCGTCGGGCACGAGCAGACGCGGAGGCTGCTGCTCCGTGACGACGACCCCGCGAGGCCTCCACCAGAAGAGACCTTCCAGGACCGTCGCACGCTGGAGATTGGAGGCGAGCGGATCGAGCTGGCCTGGCACGGCTGCAATCACACGCCGGACAACATCTTCATCCATCTGCCCGACCACGACACGCTTATGCTCGTCGACATCGTCAACCCGGGCTGGGCCCCGGTCTGCCAGAGCAAGCTAACCGAGGACGTGCCCGGCTACATCGGCGCGCCGGATACCGCGCTCACGTACGGGTGGAAGCATTTCATCGGCGGCCACATGGGCCGGCTCGGGACCCGCGACGACGTCGCGACGCACCGGCAGTACATGACCGACATCGCGGACAGCTCACGGGAGGCGCTCGATACTGTCGATCCGACGCCGTATTTCGTCAAGTACGGCCAGAGCTCCTGGGCCGCCGTCATGTGCTATCTCGATGCGATTACGGCCGCCGCTGCGGCGCCTGTCATCGAGAAGTACACCGGTGTTCTGGCGGCCGCCGACGTCCTCACGGCTGGCACCACGTTCCACGTCATGCAGTCGATCCGCCTCGACCTGGGCTACGGGTCGCAAGTTCACCCGTGAGGCCGGCGATGGAAGGAACACGAGCACGGTAAATGTCCCTGAGCGTCCATTTTGCGCAGGCCATACCTAGGGCGTTGGGTGGCGCGCTGGTCAAATGATCGTCCAGCGACCCGACCCGATCGAAGCACCCGACCGTCGCACCACAGTGACCAGCTTGGTGACGACACAGCGCAGGAAGCACCTGCAGCAGCTGATCTCGAGCGACGTTGCGGTCGCCGGGGGCCTGCTCGATCGGGAAGACCTCCTCCAGATGCTGAATCGCGCTGTGACAAAACGGATGACGGTCATCTCGGCGCCGCCGGGAAGTGGAAAGACGTCGCTGTTGCGCGCGTGGGCTGACACCTCGGCCAACTCTCATCGCGTCGTGTTCGTGTCCGTCGAGCGTGACCAGCAGAATGCCCAGCGGTTCTGGGGCGCCGTCCTAGACGGGCTCCGCACACCGGCGCGCCCGGTCGATCCCGAGACGCAACCCGCGGCCAGTAGCGGGCTCGACGGCGACCAGGTGGTCGACCTAGTCCTGTCGGAGTTCGCTGAACAGGTCGAACCCATCGTGCTGATCATCGACGATCTCCACGAGCTGAGGTCGGCTGACGCCCTCGCGTACCTCGAGCGTTTGCTCGCGATGCTGCCGAGCTCCGCGCGCGTGGTGTTGTCGTCGCGTCGGGATCCGCCGATCAGGGTGCACCAGCTCAGGCTTGTCGACGAGGTCGCCGAAATCAGGGCCGCCGATCTACGGTTCACGGAGCGCGAGACGCGGGAGCTGCTGGCTGCGTCCGAGATCAGTTTGTCCGACGCTGGAGTGGCCGCGTTGTATGAGCGCACGGAAGGTTGGGCGGCGGGCCTACGTCTGGCGGTGATCTCGCTCAGCGGTCATCCGGATCCCGAGCGCTTCGTAGCTGAGTTCTCCGGCACCGACAGGGCGATTGGGGAATACCTGATGGCGGAGATGCTCGAACGCCAATCGAGCGAGGTTCAGAGGATGCTGTTGCGGACCTCGCTTGTCGACCGGGTGAACGGTGAACTCGCCGACGTGCTCGCGGGCCGCTCGGGCTCGGAGCAGATGCTGCTGGAACTGGAGGGAGCAAACGCGTTCGTCGTGTCGCTCGACGCTCAGCGCACCTGGTTTCGATACCACCAACTGCTCGCGGATTTCCTGCGCTTGGAGCTCCGCCGGACGTTGGCCGGTGAGGTTCCCGACCTCCACCGGCGGGCAGCACGGTGGTTCGCCGACCACGGTGAGGTCCTCGAGGCGGTGCGACACACGCTCGCCGCCGGCGACTGGCACGATGCCGCCCGGATAGTCGGAAACCACTCGTTCAGCTGGGTGCTCGACGGGCAGGCGGGAACGATCGGCGCGGTGCTCCAGGCGTTCCCTGACGGTGCGTCAGCCGATCATCCTGACCTGGCGTTAGCGCACGCTGCAAGTGAGCTGAATCGGGGACGGTTAGAGGAAGCGGCCGCTCAGCTGGCGCTGGCCGAGTCGCACGTCCAAAGCGTTCCGCCGGCTCGCCGCCACCGCCTCACAGTGGCAATCGCGGCACTGCGGTTGGCGTTGGCGCGGCGTAGCGGTCAGTTCACCGAGGTGATGGAGCAGGTGCAGCTGCTCGATGCTTCGATCGCAGATGAATCGGGCGAATTGATCGCGATGGGAAACGAGCTGCGGGCAGTCGCGCTGCTGAATCTCGGGATCGTCGAGACGTGGTCTGGGCGGCTCTCCGACGCTGAGCGCCACCTCTCCGAGGGGGCCGCGATCGCCCAGGCGATCGGCCGACCCTACCTGGAGGTCGCGTGCCGAGCGCACCTGGGGTTCCCGTCAAAGCTCGTGTCGGTCGCGACCGCACGCTCGCGCGGCCGCCAAGCGGTAGCCCTGGCCGAGCGCAATGGCTATGAGGATCGGCCGATACTCGCGCCCGCGCTTGGGGCCGTTGGCGGGATGGCGATCTGGATGGGCGAGTTCGACGAGGGAGAGCGCTGGCTACGCCGCGCCTGGGAGGTCGCCGATCCACACGTCGACCCGGCCGCGGCAATGCTTCTGCACGTGGCGACGGGGATGTTGCACGCCGGCCGAGGGCAGCATCGAGCGGCGCTCGAAGAATTCGCGGCGGCAGCACAGACGCAATCGCTACTCACGGGTGTGCACGCTCTCGCGCCGCGAATTACCGGGTGGCTCGCGGCCACGCAGGCTCGCCTTGGGATGCGAGAGGAGGCGGCCGCGACGCTAGCCGGATCCTCCGCCGAACCCGAGCAAATCGGTGCCATTTACGACGGCCAAATGGGTGCGATCTACAACGCGCGTGCAGTGATCTGCCTGACGGACGGGGACCCCGGCGCAGCTTTGGATGCGCTGCGAGGTGTCTTGGACGTCACGCCCCCTGTCGTCCCTCCGTTCACCCTCGTTGAATCGCATCTGCTCGCTGGCATTTCGCACCTGGACATGGGGGATCGACACGCCGCCGCTGTCGCAACCGAGGCAGCGCTCGCGGTCGCGGAACCAGACCGGCTGATCTTCCCGTTTGCAATGACCGAGGCCGCGGCGCTACTCAACGCCCTGCCACGTCACGAAACGGCTCATAGCGCCCTTCTGGCCGACATCGTCGACCTGCTGCGAGGCGCATCGGCGGCGGGCACCGACCGAGAGCGCCTCCCACAACCCGAAGAGCTCAGCCCGAGCGAGCTGCGCGTACTGCGGTACCTGCCGACAAACCTCACGCGGCTCGAGATCGCGGGAGAGCTGTTCGTGTCGATCAACACCGTCAACACGCACATCCGCAACATCTACTCCAAGCTCGGCACGCGTGATCGCTCCTCCGCCGTCGAACGCGCCCGCCAGCTCCGGCTCCTTTCTACGGGGCGCTCCTGAACATCGGAGAAGCGGCGCGACCCCGTCCTGCACAATCACTGGATTCTGGTGGTGCGGGCTCACTAGGTGGGGCGGCAGGATGGTCGTGTGGCGACATTGCCGGGCTTGTACACGATCCGGATAGAGGGCCGACTCGGCGTTACCGCCCTGTCGGCCTTTCCCTCAATGGCTTCTGAGTTGAAGGGCGGTGAGACCGTGCTCAAGGGTTTGCTCGAGGATCGGTCCGCGTTGTTCGGCGTCCTCGCGCAGATCGAGGCGCTCGGCCTCGAATTGCTCGAACTCCGACAAATCCAGGCGGGACCGTCTCGCGATGTACCAAACTCCGACAGCCCTAGCGTTCTGCAGCTCAGCCCCAGGAACGCTGGATGACCGCCGATGACCCGGCGCCCGCGTGTCACTGGCTGATCCTCCGGTGGCCGACGTCGCACAGGTGAAGGTCGTCCTCGACACGGCGCTCGTCGCGACCCCTCCGCCGTCGGCCCAGCGGGCGCTCGATTTCTCGAGGGCCAAGCTTCGGTGGGTCCTCACGGCCTACGCGCTGGCGTTCGGCGGCCAGCGCCCGCTCGCTCGTCACCCGACGGTCGCGCTGTTGCCGCGATCGGGCGCGTCATTTTCGGAGAGTCAGTGATGGCTGATTTGGCCGTCCACGTCGAAGGCGTGGTCAAGCGCTTTCGCACGACGACTGCGCTTGCTGGGATCGACCTGGATGTCGAGGAGGCCACGGTCTTTGGTCTGTTGGGACCGAACGGCGCGGGCAAGACGACCCTCGTCCGAGTGCTGGCCACACTGCTCGCTCCGGACGCCGGACGGGCCGAGGTGTTCGGCCGCGACGTCGTCCACGACGCCGCGGGCGTGCGGGAGCTTGTCGCCCTTACCGGCCAGTTCGCCGCGGTCGACGAGATGCTGACCGGCCGGGAGAACCTCCAGATGTTCGGGCGCCTGTTCGACCTCTCCGCCGCGGAGGCTCGCCGGCGCGCGAACGAGCTGCTCGAGCGCTTCGACCTGGCTGACGCCGCCGATCGTGCGGCCCGGACGTACTCCGGTGGGATGCGGCGGCGTCTGGACCTCGCGTCGAGCCTGCTCACCCGCCCGCGGGTGCTGTTCTTAGACGAGCCGACGACGGGGCTGGATCCGCGCAGCCGCAATGAGATCTGGTCGGTTGTGCGCGAGCTCGTCCGCGAAGGGACGACGCTCCTGCTCACCACCCAGTACCTCGAGGAGGCAGATCAGCTCGCTGAGCAGATCGCAGTGATCGACCACGGTCGGATGATCGCGCAGGGGACGGGGAGCGAGCTCAAGGACCGGGTCGGCGGGCAGATCCTCGAGGTCGAGCTGATGAGCGCGGCCGAACGGGACAGAGCTCGGGCGGCGCTGGCCCGGGTAGGTTGTGGTGATCCGGAGCCGGGCGAGAGGCTCGCGCAGCTGACGATGCCGGCGCCACGGGATGGACTGGAGATGATCGAGGATGCGGCCTCGGCGCTACGCAAGGCGCAAATCGCGGTGAGCGATCTCGGGCTGCGCCGGCCGACGCTCGACGACGTTTTCCTGCAGCTGACAGGCGCGCCGCCGAGCGAGAACGGGGCGGGGGCTGAAGTCGCGACCGGTGACGCGCAGCCAGATCGAACCGGCCTAAGCGTTCGTGCGGTTCGCGCCCCTGCGCCCCAGAGCCCGGCCGCGAGGCGACCGTCGCGATGGCGGCGCGTCTCGCCGCGGGAGCTGCGAGCGGACATCACCGACGCGCGGGTGGTCAGCGTGCGCAACCTACGCCACTTCGTCCGCCAACCGGACCTGCTGATCTTCTCGACGATCCAGCCGATCATGTTCGTGCTGCTGTTCACGTACGTGTTCGGTGGCGCGATCAGTCACTCACTGCCCCCCGGCGTGAGCTACATCGACTACCTCTTGCCCGGCATCCTCGTTCAGTCGGTCACGTTCCGAGCGAGTCAGACGGCAGTCGGCCTGGCCGACGACTTGAGACTCGGCGTGATCGACCGCTTCCGCTCGATGCCAATGGCACGGTCCGCCGTGCTCATCGGCCGCACCACGGCCGACCTCGTCCGCAACGTCCTGATCATCGTCCTGATGATCATCGTCGGCTACATCATCGGCTTCCGCTTCCAGGCCGGCGTCGCACAGGCCCTCGCGTGCATAGCGCTCGTGAGCGCGTTCGGTCTGGCGCTGAGCTGGATCTTTGCCTTCGTCGCGCTGACGGTGCGCGGCGCCGAGGCAGCTCAAACAGCCGGCTTCGTGGTCCTGTTTCCCCTCGTTTTCGCGAGCTCGGTGTTCGTGCCGGTGTCGAGCCTGCCGGGCTGGCTGGAGGCGATCGCGAAGGTCAGCCCGGTGACCCTTGCCGCGGACGCAGCGCGCTCCCTGGCTCTTGTGCCCGGAGTACCGTCCTCCCTGGGTGGCGCAATCGCGTGGATCGCCGGTCTCCTCGCCGTGTTCATCCCGCTCTCAGTGTGGCGCTACCGGCGCATGACCTAGGGCCGCCGACGATCGCTGTCCGTCAAGGCTCGAGCGGGCAGTGGGAGGCGGGGGAGGGGAGGCGGAGCTGAGGCCGGCCGCCCCTAGGAGTCTGCTGCCGCGCTCTGTGCGACTGTTACACCCTCGAGTTCGGCGGCGCGCATCGCAATGCCAGCCGCGGCATACGCTTCGGGTGCGTCGAGCGTCTCGGCTTTGAGCAATGCGTGAGCGAGGTTGTCGAGCTGTTGGCGATGGTCTGTGAGCAGTTGGGTGACCTCGGCGTGCGCGTCATCGACCATCCGATGGACCTCCTCGTCGACCAGCCACTGCGTCTGGGGGGAGGTTTCGCTCGCGCCGGGAAGCAGTGGTCCTTGGCCGTCGCTGGGGAGCCAGGTGATCGGGCCGAGGCTCTCGCTCATGCCCCATCGCCCGACCATCTCGCGCGCGATCTGGGTCAGCTGCTGGAGGTCTGACTCGGCGCCCGTCGTGATCTTCCCGTAGACGACCTCCTCGGCGACGCGACCACCGAGCGAGACCCGAATCTTCGCCTCGAGGTCCTCGCGTGAGTACGAGACGCGGTCGGCGTCGGGGGTCGAGAGCGTCACACCGAGCGCCTGTCCGCGCGGGATGATCGAGACCTTGCGAACCGGGTCCGCCTCCGGGATCAGCATCCCTACGAGCGCGTGACCGGACTCGTGATAGGCGGTCCGCTCTCGATCGGCAGGACTGAGCAGGATCCCGCGCGGCGCGCCGAGCAGGATCTTTTCGAGCGAATCCGTGAAGTCCGCCATCGCGACCTTCTCGTGGCCGCGCCGCGCGGCCAGCAGTGCCGCCTCGTTGGCGAGGTTGGCCAGGTCGGCACCCACCATCCCAGGCGTTGTCGCCGCAAGAGCATCCAGATCGACGTCTTCGCCGAGGGGTATCGACCGCGTGTGAACACGGAGGATCTGAAGGCGTCCGGCGCGGTCGGGCGCTTGAACAGCGACCCGGCGGTCAAAGCGTCCGGGGCGCAACAGCGCCGGGTCGAGGATCTCGGGTCGATTGGTCGCGCCGAGCACGACGACGGCCTCCGTTGATTCGAAGCCATCCATCTCGGTCAGGATCTGGTCGAGCGTCTGCTCGCGTTCGTCGTTGGCACCCGTGATGCCGGCCGAGCCCTGGCGCGAACGACCGATCGCGTCGAGCTCGTCGATGAAGATGATCGACGGCGCGGCGGCCTTGGCTTTGGCGAACAGGTCCCGGACCCGTGCGGCACCAACCCCGACGATCGCCTCGATGAACTCCGAGGCGGCGATCGAGAAGAACGCCGCATGAGCCTCGCCTGCCACGGCTCGGGCCAGCAGCGTCTTACCGGTTCCCGGCGCACCGAACAGCAGCACCCCATGGGGCATCCGACCCCCGAGCCGCTGATAGCGCTCCGGTGTCTTGAGGAAGTCGACGATCTCGGTCAGCTCGCTCTTGGCCTCGTCGATCCCGGCGACGTCATCGAACGTCACGCGGATCTGTTCCGGGTCGACGCGCCGGGCCTGCGAGCGACCGAAGTTGCCCAAGCCCCCAAGCCCTCCAGCGCCGGCCCGAGCTCGCCGGGCGAGCAGTACGAACAGGGCGATCAGCAGTAAGGTCGGACCGAACCCGATCAGCAGCTCGCTGATCAGTGACGTGCCCGGGTTCGGGTTCTGCGCGTTGACCTCGACCTTCTTGGACTCGAGCAGGGCAGTCAGCGAGGCGTTGTTCCAGAAGCTCGGAACCTGGGTTGAGAACAGCGGCGTCGGCGTCGCCTTCGAGTCATCTGGCGGGTAACGGACCTTGGCCGTGAACGTGCCCTGGATGGTGTCGGCCTTCGAGGAGATCGACTTGACCTTCCCAGCGTCCAACTGCTGAAGGAAATAGGGGCTGAACGGGACCTTGACTCGCGGCTCCCCGCCTGGCTGCGCCAACAACACCACGAGCCAGTTGACCGCCAGCACACCGATGAAGAACATCCAGAACCACCGCTGCCGGTGAGGCCCGGGCGGCTTGGGTTGCTCGGGCATGCCCCTGCCATCGGGAGCGGGCGCTACCCGCCAGCCTCCCTTGTCCTGCGGCATCCTCGATGGCGGAACGCGCGTCTTGGCGCCTCCTGAGCTATCGCCTGGGGCCGCGGTCTCGTCGCTAGGGCTGGGGTCTTGGGGGGGAATTGTGGATAACCGCTGTTGAAGGGATTGAAATGGCCGGCGCAGAGGGCCGAGCCTGCCAGCGAGGCATTCTCGCCGCCGAACAGCTACAGCATCAACAGGAACAGGTTAAGGACATCGAGGAAGTCAAGCTTCATCCCTCGACGATCGGCGGCTCGGTCTGTCCGCCGAGGGTTGACTGCCCACGTTGGTGCTGCTCATATTGAGCTCCGTCGGTCAATTGATCTTGGCAGCAGCTTGTCATTTCGAGCCATCCATCGCGCCCGTGGGGTCCCTGGTCGGGGCCCCGGTCTGCGAACGCTCGATCCGCCTGCAGCCCCACGGCGCGGATCGATGTGTCTCGTCGCGCGACCGCTGACCGCGTGCTCCCAGCGCGCACGTGACGGCAGATCCCCAGACCAGGGACCTGACCAGGGGCTCACCGGGCGCGATCGGAGTCCGAGCGAGAGATGATCGCCGCCGCCATGACCGAGCACCTGCCGGGCGTACTACACAGTCTCGAACCGACGCTGAATCAGTACGGCTACCTGGCGGTTACGGGGCTTGTCTTGCTCGAAGACTTCGGCGTTCCCGTTCCCGGCGAGACCGTCCTGATCCTGGGTGCCGTGTACGCCGGAACGGGGCGGCTGAACATCTTTCTCGTCGCGCTGCTCGGGTTCGTCGGCGCCGTCGCCGGCGACAACATCGGGTTCGCGATCGGCCACTTCGGCGGCCGGCGGCTCGTCGAGCGCTATGGGCGTTACATCTTCCTGACCCCTGAGCGGCTCGACAAGGCCACCCAGTTCTTCGAGCGCCATGGCGGCAAGATCATCGTGATCGCACGATTCGTCGAGGGCCTCCGGCAAGCGAACGGAATCATCGCCGGCACGACCGGCATGCATTGGGCGAAGTTCCTGGTCTTCAACATGCTGGGCGCTGCACTCTGGGTCGCCCTCTGGACCTCCATCGGGTACTTCTCAGGCAGCAACATCAACACGATCTACGCAACCGCCAGCCGCTACTCGACCTATCTCGCAATCGTCGTGGGCGTGTTACTGCTCGTATACATCGCGCGGCGCATTGTGCGAAGTCGCCGCGCTCGGGCCGCGGAGAGCGCCGCCGCAGCGCGCAGCCGCGCGACGCCCTCGGGCACCGGCGATCAGGGCTGACAGGAGCTATGACGCGGGCAAGCTCGTTGTGGAAATAGTCAACGCCGCGGGTGACCGTCGCACCCTGTGCCAACTGGCAGCGCGTGGGACAAGCCGAAAAAGGGCTGGCAGCAGGCACTGGCCGCTCCGACGCGAGCGGAACGAGGTCTTTCACCGGTGGCACCGGCCGACCGCTCTTCGCGGCGATCCGGCGCGGGCCCGGGAATGCCGCGCCGGTCGTCAGCGGTTGGGTTGTCCGTGCGCTGGTTGACCAGCGTGCTTGGTGTTGTCAGAATCGCTGCTGCCGGTCGCCGTGGGTCGGCGATCCGTCGGTATTGGTCCAGCCAGGGGTCTCAATGAAGCGCTACATCGCTGGGAGCGCGCAGGCTGCTTGGGGCGCGGCTTGAGCCGTTCCCCTGGAAACCCAAAGGAGGTTACATGTCACCGCGTAAAGCCAAAACACACGGGTGCCTCGTCGGTGCGGAGAGGGGCGCAGCGCGGTTTCGCTGGTATCGGCAAGTGAAGAGGCCGTTGGTATTGGTCGTCGCGATTACCGCGTCTTTGGCGGCGCTGACCGCCGGCACTTCGACGCTATCGGTTGCCACCCCAGCGCGCCAGCAACTCAACTTCATGTGGGCGATCCCGAGTGCGTCAGGCTCGCTGATCGGGCCCAACGACCAGCATCTCACGCTACGACTGGTCGGCGTGCGTGACTACCTGACGCGTTTCACCGACCGTCCTGTCCGTAACGCGTTCGTGGTCGCCAACGTCGACTTCGTCAGACGCTTCAAGAGCTACTTCGCAGGTTCCAATCCCAACGCAGTGCTGTCCTACAGCCTGGGCGCCAAAGCGATTCCGACTGCGATCGTGCTCGAGCTCGGACAACCACGGTGGGACCCGAAGACCGCGAGCTTGACGTTCCCCGCAAAGCGGATCCCACGTATGGAAGACAACCTGCCCGACACCACTGTTCATATCAAGCCACCGTTCATCGCCAACCCGCGCCACTTCGACAAAGCTGGGCTGTTCATCGACAGCGGCGGCTGCGCATCGGTTGGGGCAATCACAGCGGTCATCTGCTGAAGATCTCGGGGAGAGGTCCGACGCTGTCGCTACTAGCCCCGTTGCGACAGCGGGCGTGATGGCTCCCGGGCCGTAGAGCCAGGGTTGGATAGGTCCCTGGCCCTCCCGCACGGATCGGAGGCCTAGCAGCCGAGTGCGGCCGCCAGGTTTTCGGCGTCCGTGGTCAGCAGGGCGGCGTTCGACCGGCTGAGTTTCTTGCCGGTCTGGGCTTTGACCAGCCCGAGGTAGTTGGTGATCCCAGCGCACGCAGTCCCGGTCTGGCCAGCGTTGACCGCTCTCTGGATGGC
This sequence comes from uncultured Solirubrobacterales bacterium, assembly GCA_963744695.1. Taxonomy (GTDB): domain Bacteria; phylum Actinomycetota; class Thermoleophilia; order Solirubrobacterales; family Solirubrobacteraceae; genus Palsa-465. The sequence goes on from CAVUUT010000006.1 coordinate 64,772, forward strand.
GGTTGACTTAGCGGTAAGGGCGTTGCCAGGCCCCTTCCCGGTGCTGTCCGAGACCAGGGTCGCGGCCAGGGCGGTGGCGCTGATCGTGTAGGTGATCGTCACCGAGCCGTCGCCGGTGTTTGTGCCCGGCCCGGTGGAGCCGCCCGTCGTGGTGGTGCTGTCGAGGTGGCCGGAGCCCCCACCGCCGCCAGCGCCCGCTCCAAGCCGCTGGCTCGCTCCTCCGCCACCGCCGCCGCCGAAGAAACCGCCGCCACCACCGCCACCCCCAAGGGTCCCGCCGGGGGCGCCGCCTTTTCCGCCGGAGGATCCGGACCCGTCGTCGCCATTCGAGCCGGGCGTGCCGCCACCGCCACAGCCGCTGCTCCCGGCCCCACCCATGCCGGGTCCGGTGTCGGTACCGGGCTGGCCACCCAAACCACTGCAGAAGGCCGTCCCATTACTGCCCGTGCTACCGCTGGTGCCGCCACCGCCGCCGCCAGGCCCAGCGCCCCCATCAAACGCGCCACCGCCGCCCCCGCCGCCGGCAACCACTAGGCGGCAGGTGGAGATCACGCAGCTCGTTCCCAGGTCGATCTCGGAGCGACCGCCACCGCCGCCGGCATTGATAGCACCGCTCGCACCGCCGTTGGTTCCCCCAGCGCCCGACGAGCCGAAGTCGGGCTGCGCCCCAGCTCCACCGACGAGGACGGTGTAGGTGTCGGTCGAAGAGACAGACAGGGTGGTCTTGCTGCTCCCACCGGGCCCGCCAGCCACTATGCCGACGCCCTCGGCGCGCCCACCGCCTGCCCCTTCCACATCGATCTGGACCGAGGTCACCCCGGCCGGGGGTGTCCAGGTGCCAGAACCCTTAGTGCATGTGACCGTGATCGTGGTCGTCCCCGACTCGCTGCAGGTCCCCGTCGAGCTCGCCCGAGAAGGGTCCGACCAGGCCAGCAACCCGACCGTCACCGCCACGGTCGCCGTGACCGCCGACAACCCCGCACGCGCGGAGAAACCGCGGCGCAGATTCCAATTCAGCTTGCTCGAGAACACGCTCTCACCCTGCTGCTCGTGGTGTGGAGGCCGCCCCTAGTCCGACCCGCCCAACGGCATCTGACCTACAAAGCCCGGGCCACCTGCTCGCGCCGCCGATCATACCCCATTCCCACCCACCTCCCACAGACGAGCAACTCATCGCGGCCCCGGCTCGAGCTTCAAGTCCCTGGCATGCGGCTCGCCCAGCAACCAGCAGCCTCCGCACCGCCACCGAGGCTTGAGCTCGACGCGGAGCGGAAGCCAGCCGCCACCAAATCGAGAGCTCGCACACGCCCGCCCGGGGACGAAGAGGCAAGAGTCGCCCGTGACGGAGAAGAGTGCCGTCACTGATCGCAAACCAACACTCTCGAGCGAGGCGGGTGAGGCCGTCAGCATGTGGACCCGCACGCTGCCCTGTTAGCCACAGAGCGGGGATCTCGCCGGCAGCGGGCTAAAGGCACTGGGGCTGGTTGGAACGGATGATCGCCGCCGCCGCGTTGTTGTTGAGATTTGGATCGAGGGTGGCGGTACTAGCTCTGGCCACGTTGCTAAGCACGCATTGGTTGTGCATGGCGAGGACCTTGCCTCGGAGCTTGATCGTCATCGAAGCACCTCGCATGAGCGACTGGGTCGTGCAGGTGGTGGTGCCCGAACTGTTGGACGGGGGCGTCGAGCAGGAGACGCCCGCTGGTGCCGTGGCGTTTACGTCGACAAAGATCGTCGAGTCACTCATCGAGACGTTCTGAGCCTTATCTGGACCCCGGTTCTTGACCGTGATCGTGAAGGTCTCGGTCACGAACACTCCCGAAGAAATCACAGGAGCGGACGCGCTGTTTGTGACAGCAATATCCGCAAACGGGCTCGCCGCCGAGGCGGGTACCGACGCTGTGAGGGATACGGCCAGAGCGGACACTGAGACCAGGACGAGCCCGATTCTCAACACTCGCGAACGACGACACATTGCTGACCTCCGATCGTGTCCCATGGCTTCCTCACTTTGCCGCGGACCGTCTCGAGGCGGGCGCCGACATTAGCGGGACCAGCCAGTCCCGCGAGCACGCCAACAACCGATGAGGAAGCGAGTAGAAACCTACGCCATGACGTCATCGACAACTCTCGGTCCGCGGCGGCTCCCTTACCGCGATCTGATGCTCCCACCCGTGGCGCCCGGGAGACTCCTTGCGCTGGATCGAGGCAGCGAGCTTTTGACTCCAGACGGGCGGGTGTTGCGGGTATTACCCTTGTCCGCAAGACTTTGAGTGCCGGTCTACATCGGTGCATCTCTGAATCGAGGAGGAACTGCAGATGTCATACCTCGGTCCTAGTCAAGGCCCCGACGACTGGCGCGGGCAGAAGACCAACGCTGAGCTAAGGGACATTGAGAGGGCCGCGGAGCATCGCGACGTCCTGAGCCAGGCCAGACGGTCTGATGACGCGCCGCAGAGGCAACGAGTATCGGATCGCATCCGCCGCCTGTTCTCGCGGGGCGCGGCGCCGGCGGGCTCAGCGGACCTCGAGCTGTCTGAGGAGCAAGTGTGGGAGAGAGAGGCCCAGCGACGCCGTGAGTACGAGCAAGAACGAGTAAATCGCGGGGACTGACGGTTGCTGAGGCTTTCACCGTCTTGCCGGACATGCGGGCACTGAAGCTGGCAGCTGGCGAAAGCGGGCACCGGTGACGGCGTTATCGAGCAGCGGCAGTCACCGGCACCCCGAAGTCCGGATGTTTGAAGGCGCGGGCTCTCGAGCTTCAGCGGCCGCCCATCGCGGCTTGGGCCTCGGCGAGCTTTGCTCGGATGGTCTCGCTCCCCTCCCTGAACTCCAGCAGCGGGCGCACGTCCCAGTTGACGAGCCCAAACAGCGGATAGTCCGCCATTAGGTCGAGTGCCTCGCGGTGCGAACCGGCGTTGACGACAGAGAAACCGCCGCCCTCAAGGAACCCGAAAACGCAGTCAAACGTGCCATCGCTGACCTTACCTTCGATCCAGCTCATGGACGCGTCAAACTGCTCAGGTGTCGGCGGCATCGGACCCGGTGTTGCGCTGACGTAGTACTTCATGAACCCTCCTATGGCTGCGCGCGCCTCCCTGGCCCGCAGCGATCATCGCAGACCGCTCGTGGTCCAGTCAACGCGGAGGACCTTCGCCGAGCGCTCAGCTTGGACCGAGCACCGCGATGCCGCAGTGATCGGAGAGAACCGTCCTCGGCAGGCGACAACGAGGCTCCGAGATTCGACGCCGGGTGGTGCGGCGTGATCTATCTCCGAGGCTTCATGTCCATCTTGCTTGACGCCGCAGGCCGTCGACGCTACCCGCGACCTTGCCTGGATACCGCGCGGGCCGCTCGCCGCGGGACAATGGGCCGGGTTCATCCGGCCGACCCGCCGAGGGTCGAGGAGATCCTCGCTGTGATGCGGGCGGCAGGGGAGACATCCACGGCGCGACCGCTTGGCTGGGATGTTGATCGGCGGTAGCGTGCTTCGAGTGAGTGATGCGATCCGGATTCGGGAGATCGAAGGTGAGAAGGCTCGGCGGAGGGCGGCACGGGAGCTGATCGGCCGATATCACGACGAACAGTTGAGACTGCTTCTTGAGCATGTGCGCGAGGGGTTCGAGAAACTGGATCGCGGCGAGATCGACCCGTTCGAGCTGGACGAGCTGATCCACCGCTACAAGCGCTCAGCGCAGAAACTCTGGAGCTTCTGCGGATCGAGCGGCTCCGCATGGGAGCAGGCGGCGTTGACGGTCGAGTGGTGGCGCGAGCACGGCGAGGAGGAGCAGGACTGGTGGGCGGCGGGGGAGCGACACCGCCGGCGCGACTGATGCTGCTCGGCGGTCGGAGACGACCGGATCACGCGCCAACATCGGGCCCGTGCCGACGATCAGCCGCTTTTCGGGATCTCGACCGCGATGTACTCCGACGATCACGGGTTTCCGCCTTTCCATGCCCGCCATGCGAGCGGCCAGGCCAAAATCCGGATCGACGAGGTCGCGGTGCATCGGCGCGGGCGGGCGCGTACGTGGGCGGCCGTGCGGGCGGACCGGGCGGCCGGCCGTCCTGCGGCTCCGCCTGCGGCCGTCCGACCGCCCTTCCGGCCGCGGCTGCGGCCGTCCTTGCAGCTGCTTTTAGCCAGAGGAGCGCTCAGGCACCTGGGTGGGTGATGCTGTCGCTTTCGTCAACCCGGTGTGCTGTTCGGCCGCATCGTCGTCCTGGAGCACGCTGAAGCCCGCTAACAACCGTCAACGCCTTCCGTGACGCTCCCGTTAGGCGTCCTCCGGTAAAACCGCCGGGGTGAGGAATCGACACTGGCTGCTGATACGGACAAGCACGCCGCACGTCAGCCCTGGTCACGATCGCGAGATCACCTGCTGTGGTGCTTGGGCTTGATGATCTTGACCTTGATCGTCTTCGTCACGCTCAAGGTCCGGCCCTTGAATGCGTCCGCGAAGGTGCCCTTGACCTTGACCGTGCCGTGGCGGGACTTGAAGAAGCGCTTGCCCGCGCGTTTCAGGCGTATGGTCAGCTTCTGCGGGCCGGGCTTCCTGACCGTGAACCGACCCTTGGCGAGGACGGAGCGCCGTGCTTTCTTGTGCTTGCGGGCCACGGCGGCCGCGACCTTCGCAGGTCCCAGGATCGTGATCGTGACCGTGCACGGGAATGCCTTGCAGGTCACGGTCACCGTGACCGTGGTCCCGTTGGTCGACCCGCCGCCGTTGATCACGGGTGCGGTGGCGGCGTCGGCGGCCGTGAACGGCTGGGCGAAGACCGAGCCGTTGTCATTCCAGGCCACCCAGCCTTGCCCGGCGCCGTTGACGGCGCTGGTCACGTTGGCCTGTCCGTCGTAGGCGTCGAGCTGGACCGGCCCGGTCCACGTCTTGCCGGCGTCGGAACTGTAGGAAAGGGCGACCGGGCCGCCCGAGCCGCCGTACATGTAGGTGCCGTAGACGCCGCCCGCGCCATCCTGGCTCAGCGCCGGATAGAGCTCGCCCTGGTTGGCGACGCTGACCATGGTGCCGAACGTCTTCGTGGTCTGGTTAAACGGCTGATAGACGGTCCGGCCGTGGGTCTCGTCGGTCTCGAGAGCGCCGAAACCGCTCGGCCCCCCGCCTGCGGTGAACTGCTTCACGCCGCACTGGCCGAGCCCCACGGTGCCCGTCCAGGCGCTCCCCGGTGACCCGGGCGACGTTCTGTAGTCGTTGCCTGCCTGCTGATTGCCGGCTGCGTAGGCGAACAGCAGGCCGTCGAGTGGACACCCGAGCGGGCCATTGCTGAACTGGTTCGGGAAGACGCCCAGCACGCCCGGGTGCGCGCCGGCCTGAGACGCGAAGTGACCCCCGGTGTTACCCACCTGCTGGTCAGTGGCGGACTGCAGTCTGGCAAACGGACAGGGGTGACTCTTCGAGCACTCAGGTGGCGCGCTAAGCGGGAAAGCGCTGAACGTGGGAGGGCTTCCCGGCGTGTCCCACCCGAATCCGAGCACACCGGTCCCGGGCACGATGATCGCGTTGAGCGGCCCGGTGTCGGCGTTGATGTTGGCGCTGGCCACCGAGAGGCCACCGTCGACGATGCTGAAGGTCGCTCCGCCGTCGGTCGACTGCCACTCCTGCTCGGGCTGGTAGTCGCCTGCGTTGCTGCCCTGCGTCCCGTACACGTCGGCCAAGATCACCGTCGTGCCGCCATCCGCGAGGACGCTGACACCATCGAGGCCCAGCGCCCCGTCGGCCAGAACCAGGTTGCCCGAATGGCTGCACGCCTTCCCGCCCGGGGCGATCACGCAGTACTGAACGAAGGGCGTAGCCCCCGCAGTGTCGGCCCACGCGACGATCGCATCGCCCGCGGAGTCGACCGTTACCGACGGAGGCTGGTTAGAGAGCGGCATACCGGCGTTGACCGGCGGGCTGACGGCCCACGCCCCGGCCGCCCACACGAGGGCCAGCACCGCCAGGATCGCGGCGATCAATACCAGCCGAACGATCGGCCCACGCCGTGCCCGCACACCAACTCCCTCACTCACCATTCGTGCACCCCCGGTTATGGTCTTCTCGGCGTCGACCGGATCGTCCCGTCGAAGCCTCGTGCCGCGATTATCCATACGCACCGGGCGGCTGTCAACGACAGCGAATCAGGCGCTGACCGCCTCGATCCAGTCCCAACTCCTTCCACGCAGAGCCCCAGCCCGCGTCAAGGGCCAGCAGCTCACACGCGGGTTAGAGGCCGGCGCGGAGACGGCGAGTGGTTCGACGAAAAGAAATCGCCCCGCACGGCCCGGCCCGGCTCCGCCCGTCCCAGGCTCGTGCCGCGGTCGGTGACGGTCGTCCGGATCGGCGAGATCCGGCAGCACAGCAGCACCCGGAGGGCGCAGCGGTGTCCAAGCAAGGAAGGCGTGCGCACATGTCGGGCTTCCGATTCCCGGCCGGGGCGTGGCCAGGCTTGGTCCCGTCGGCTGACATGAACACACACGCCAGCCTGCTGCTTGGATCGAAACTCAGCAGTCTCGCGCGAGCCAACTCGAAGGCGGTTGCGCCCTGTCGGGTTTAGCCCTAAGCGAGAGGTGTTTGGGCGTTAGGTTTGCCCTATTCGTTGTCGCCTATTTCTCTGAGCACAGCGTTGAGTTTGTCGGCCATCTCGTCGGCGGACTGGTAGCGATCGCCGGGGTCTGGAGCGGTCGCCTTGAGCAGGACGGTGTAGAGCGAGTCGTAGCGTTCGAACAGCGGTACCGTTTCGCGTGGGGGAAGCGTGTATCTGTAGGTTGTCTGAGAGTTGCGGAAGTCGATGCAGAGCACGGCGAGCGTCCGGGCGACGGTGAAGAGGTCCGACGGGATTGACGGACCGACCGGCTTGCTGGGCTTGAGGTTGCAGAACAGCAGGCCGTTGTCGTGCAGGTAACCGAGGGCGGGCAGGACCTCGAGGATGGCGGCGATCGCCTCGGCGGGCGGCAACGGGTCAGGCTCGCCGGTATTGGCCTCGCGCCGCTCGACCAGGACCTGCTTGAGGCTTTTCCCACCGACGTACTCCATCACGAGGTAGCTCATGTTCTCGTGCTGGACGACATTGAAGATCTTGACAATGTTCGGATGCTCGACCTCGGTCAGAAGACGACGCCTCACCAGCGCCGTTCCGGTCGCATCGTTGAGGAGGCCCTTCAGCACCACCCAGCGATCCGAGACCCTGCCCTCGCGGGCCAGGTAGATCCAGCCTATGCCACCGGACGCGAGGCAGCCCTCGATCTCATACTCGCCAGCGACCACATCGCCGCGCGTGAACCTAGCCTCGAACGAAAACGGCGCCCCGCAGTGCTGTTAATGCTCGATAATCGGGCTTATGTATACGAGTCGCGCAGGATCGCGCGTAACCTCGGTCGTTTCGGTCGCCCCGGCTCAAGGCATCCCTCCAAGGAGTCCATCGTGCTCCGTCGCCCCGGCCGGCAGCGACTGTTCGAATCGGGGCGGTTACGCTCCACGATCAATGAAGGTGACCGGGCCCGATCTAGGCCGACACGGCGACGGCGGCTCCGTCGCAGCCGGCGCCGCGGCGCCGCGCAGCGCGTCGGGCGCCGACGTACGGGCGCTGAGCGCCGCTCTCGCAGCCGCCTTTTTCGATGACCCGATCTTCGGCTGGCTGATCCCCGCCCGTGACCGGCGCCGCGCGCGCCTCACGCGGTTCTTCGAGCTCGAACTTCGATGCGTGGTGCTGCCAAAGGGCCAGATCTGGGCCTCGAGCGAGAGCACCGGGGCGTCGCTTGAGCTCCCGCCCGGCGCCTGGCGGATGCCGTTCACGGCGCAGGTCGTTCACGGCCCCGGGTTCGCGCGCGTGTTCGGCGCGCGGCTGCCGCAGGCGCTGACGCTGATCACACTGATGGAGCAACGCCACATGCGGGAACCGCACTACTACATCGCCTACGTCGGCGTCGCCCCCGAGGCGCAAGGGCAAGGCCTCGGCACAAGGCTGTTGCGTCCAACGCTCGATCGCTGCGACGACGACGGGTTGCCCGCCTATCTCGAGGCGACCAGCGAGCGCAGCAGGACTCTGTATGAACGGCTCGGCTTTTACGTCGAGGGTGAGCTGCGGCTCGGCGGCAGCCCTCCGCTCTGGCTGATGCGACGGTCGCCTCGCCCCCGCGCGCCGCGTCTTATGTAGACCGCAACGCAACCATCCTCGCGTAGCGCTGCTACGCGTCGGCTCCTGCGTCCTCGCGCGGCATCCCACTCTTGGTGCCACCGAATTTCCCGCATCGAGACACTAGACTGCAACGGCGATGCCAAAGCAGCAGCGAATGATCCGGGTCGAGCAGCGCAGCCAGATGGCCGCCATGCAGCAGCTCGAGAGTCGCTCCGACGACGAGCTCGAGGCCGAGACCAAGTTCAAGTCCGCGGCGCAGGCGATTCTCGGTGCCCGAGCCGCCGAGCGCTACGACGCCAAGGCGGCCCGCGCCCACTTCCAGCGCGCGATCGCCGCCGCGCGGCCCCAGGAGCGACTGCAGCTGCGACGGATGGCGGATGCATCGCTCGCGCTCGCCGAGCGGCGGCCGGACGACCTCAAGAAGGCGACCGAGCGCCTCGGCGTCGAGTCACCGACCAGCCGCCAGCTGTGGGGTCTGCGGTTCATGGGCCTCGTCGCGCCGCCGAAGAGCGCCGGGATCCTCGCGCGCACCCGCGGGATCGTGATCGTGATCCTGCTGATCGTCGCGGTCCTGGCGATCGGGTTCGGGATCGTCAACCTCGTCGCGCTCCCGTTCGGGGGCATCTCGCTCGACCTCGGGATCTTCTACGGCGTCGTGCTCGTGCTGATCGCACTCGGCGTCCTGATCTATCTCGGACGCCGGCGGCAGCAACGAGCGAAAGCGGAGCGGGCCGAACAGCTCGCCGAGCGCTCCGGCTGATCCAGCCGCGGTCAGATGTGCGGCCGCTACACGCTCGCAACGCCTGACCCTGGCGCAATCCGGGACCGGTTCCCGCTCGGCGAGCAGGTCGAGGTCCGCCAGCGCTTCAACGTTGCCCCGGGCGACGACGTGCTCGCCGTGACGACCGATCGCGAAGGGGCGCCGCGCGGCGAGCTGCTGCGCTGGGGCCTCGTGCCGTCGTGGGCCAAGAGCCCGAACACCGGGCTGAAGATGATCAATGCGCGCCTTGAGACCGTCGGCGAGCGGCCCGCCTACCGCCGTGCCTTCGAGCGCTTCCGCTGTCTGATCGTCGCCGACGGCTTCTACGAGTGGCAGCCGAGACCCGGCGCGCCCAAGCAGCCGTTTCACATCACGCGCGACGACGGCGCGCTGTTCGCGTTCGCGGGTCTGTGGTCGATCTGGCACGCGCCCGACGGCGACAAGCTGCGAACCTGCACGATCCTGACGACCGCGGCCAACTCGGCGATCGCGGGGCTGCATGACCGGATGCCGGTGATCCTCGCGCGCGACACCGAGCAGGAGTGGCTCGACACGTCTACTCCCGCCCGTCGCCTGACCGACATCCTGTCCGGGCTGCCCGCCGCAGGCACCGCGATGACGCCGGTCGGGATGGCCGTCAACGACGCGCGGTATGACGGCCCCGAGTGCCTCGCGCCGCCGCCGGCAGATCCGCAGGAAGCGCTCTTTTAGACCGCGGCTGCGCCCGCGGCCTCGGCGGGCGGCTCGCCGGCGACCGGCAACACTGCCAGCGGCCCGGGCTCGATCGCCGCCGCGTGCGTCACAGGCTGACGGGCGGCGGCGTGATACGTGTTCGCGGAGCGCAGCCACTCGACAAACGCGTCGGCCGGCATCGGGCGGCTGACGTGATAGCCCTGGGCGAGATCGCAGCCCAGCAGCGCGAGCTGGTGCATCGTCGCACAGTCCTCGACGCCCTCGGCGATGATCCGCAAGCCGAGGTCGTGGCCGAGGTTTATCGTCGAGCGGACGATGATCAGGTCGCTTTCGTCGTACAGCATCGGCGCGACGAACGACCGGTCGATCTTGAGCTCGTCGATTGGCAGGCGCCGCAGATTCGCCAGCGACGAGTACCCGGTTCCGAAGTCATCGACGGACAGGCGCACGCCGAGATCGCTGAGCCGCGTGAGCGTCGCGATCGCCCGCTCGGGGTCAGACATGATCATGCTCTCGGTGATCTCGAGCTGGAGCGCGTCGGCGGGCAGCGAATAGGTCGTCAGCAGACGCTCGATCTCCCTCAGGAGATCGCGGTCGACCAAGTTGCGGACCGAGAGGTTGACCGAGACCGACAGCTCGCGACCGTCCTTGCGCCACGACGCGCACTCGGCGATCGAGCGCTCGAGCACGTGGCGCGTGAGCGGCCCGATCAGGCCCGTCTGCTCGACGGTCTGCACGAATCCCGCCGGCGGGATCAGGCCGAGCTCCGGATGCTGCCAGCGGACCAGGCCCTCGGCGCCCGTGACGGTCAGCTCGTCGAGTTCGATGATCGGCTGGTAGTGGACGACGATCTCGTCGGAGCTGAGCGCGTGGCGGATGTCGCTGATCACGCTCAGGCGTCGGACCGAGTGCTGATTCTGGTTCGCCGCGTAGAGCTTGAAGTCACACTGGGCCTCTTTGGCCGCGTACATCGCGATGTCCGCACACCGCAGCAGCGCGTGTGAGTCCTCGCCGTCCTCGGGGAAACGGGCGATGCCGATGCTGGCCCCGACCTCGAGCGAGAGCTCGTCGACGGCGAACGGAGCGCTGACGCATTGCGTGAGCCGGGTCGCGAGTTGCTCGATCCGCGTCGAGTCGTGCACGCCGGGTGGCGGCAGGACGCCGAACTCGTCGCCGCCGAGGCGCGCCACCAGCCCCACCGGACCGGTCGCGTCGACGAGGCGCGGGCCGAGATCGCGCAGCAGCACGTCACCGTAGTGGTGTCCGAGCGTGTCGTTGATCTCCTTGAACCGATCGAGGTCCATCAGCATCACCGCGAACGCCCCACCCGCCTCGCGCGCGGCGACGATCCGCTCCTCCGTGACCTCGCGGAAGTGTTCGCGGTTCGCAAGCCCGGTCAGGTCGTCGGTCGTCACAATCCGCTCCAGCTCCTCGCTGCGCTGCTTGGACTTCAGCAGCTCGCCGACGAGGTACTGGAAGATCACGAACACGATCCCGAACAGCGCGAGTCCGGTGATCCCGAGCCGGTAGGCGAGGTAGGCGGCCCCCATCGTGAGCAGCGCCGAGACCAGCTCCGCCGGCAGAACCGGAACCAAGACACCGCGGACCGACTGCGAGATCCGCGAGCGGTTCCGGTAGCGCTGGTAACTCGCGACGAACACGAAGTTGAGCACGAGCGCGAGCATGAACGCCGCGAACACGATCAGGTAGTAGCCCAGCTCCGACGGCCCGACATCGGTAAACCGCACCGCGGCGTAGAAGAAGATGCCGACCAACAGCGGGAACCACGCGAAGGTCGCCAGGTTGTTGCGCAGCTGGTGCGGCGGCTCGCGCGAGCGAAGCCAACCGATGCTGATCGCGAGCATGCCGACGAATGCGCCGGGGCCCCCGCCGAGCAACACGACCGCGAGAATGATTCCGAGGAAGCTGCCCGAGATCGAGACCTTCGGGGAGCCGCTGTGAACCGCCATCAGATCGCTCGCGGCGGCGAACGTCGCGATCACGAGCAACTCGGGGATCCGCCACTTGTCGATCCTCGTGCTCGCGGCGATCGCGATCACGGCGATTGTCAGGGCCAGGAAATGGAGCGCCTCGACAGCGCGTCCCGGTTCTCTGGGAGACGGTCGTCGGTGACCGGCCGTCGATGCATCATCCATGATGACTATGTAATCGGCTGAAAAGGCCGATTCCTCAACAGATGATCGGGCATTGACTGGACGCAGCTAAAGGTCTCGCGTTGGCTGCCGATCAATCGGGGCGCAGCCGCGCCAGAGCGCCAGGAGTGCATCCTGCGACATCCGTCCCGGTGGCTCAATCTGCTGCAATGTGCCCATTCCCGCCCGAGCCGTGTGCGAGTCTGAGAGGCATCGGCGTCGGTGCCGGTGACTCGACCGCGACGACTGCTGTCCTAGGCTCCGTAGAAGCTACGGATCTAAAGCACGCAAGCGCGACCGCAGCCCTTCCACAATGCCTCTCACCCCGCTCCTTCACGGCTACGACCACGTTCTGCTCGACCTCGACGGCTGTATCTGGGTCGGGGACGACTGCATTCCCGGTGCTCCGCAGGCGCTGACCGAGCTCCGAGCTGCGGGCAAGAAGGTCGCGTTCTTGACCAACGACGCGCGGCGCTCTCCCGAGGAGTACGTGCGCAAGCTGTGGTCGCTCGGCCTGCGAGCGTCGCTCGAGGAGATCGTCACCGTCGGCGCCGCGATCCAGTATTCGCTCGCCGGCCGCCTGCCGGGCGCGACCGCGTACGTGATCGGCTCGCCGGCGATCTTCCGTCACGTCGCCGAATCGGGGCACCGGATCGTCAACGGGACCGAGCTAGCCACGAGCGCCGACGTGGTCGTCGTGGCGGGCCATGATGAGTTCGCGTTCGACGAGCTGCGCGACGCGACACAGGCGATCCTCGCGGGCGCCGAGATCATCGCCGCGGGGCGCGACCGCATCTTCCCGGTGGCGGACGGGATGTGGCCTGGTACCGGCGCGATCGTCGCGGCACTCGAGTATGCGACCCAGCGCACGGCTCGGATCGCCGGCAAGCCCGACTCGCTGATGTTCACGGTCGCGCTCGACCGGCTCGGCGACGGAGCGGCGCTGATGGTCGGCGACCGGCTCGAGTCCGACCTGCTCGGCGCGGCCGCGGTCGGGATCGACTGCGCGATCGTGCTCACCGGCGTCACTGATCGCGACCAGGCGCAGGCGGCATACGATCCGGCGCCGGTGGCGATCGCCGAGGACCTGCTCTCCCTAGTGCTCCGGTGAGCCTGGCGCTGATCGTCAATCCGTCCGCCGGTGGCGGACGGGCGGGCAAATACCTGCCCGAAGTCCAACAACGCCTGACCGCGCTCGGGCTAGCGCACCGTGCCGAGTTCACCCGCAGCCTCGACCACGCGCGGGCGCTCGCCAAGGAGGCTGCCGCGGCTCGAGAGACGGCGGTCGCGTTCGGAGGTGACGGGCTCGTGGGGGCAGTCGCCGGCGCCCTGTCCGGCTCCGAAGGCGTGCTCGGCGTCCTCCCCGGCGGGCGCGGGAACGACTTTGTCCGGATGCTCGGGATCCCGCCGACGCCGGTGGCCGCCTGCGACGTCCTCCACACTGGGACAGTGCGCAAGCTCGACCTGGGTGAGGTCAACGCCCTCCCCTATATAGGGATCGCGAGCTGTGGGTTTGACTCCGTCGCCAACCGGATCGCGAACGAGACTCGGCTCGTGCGCGGCAGGCTCGTGTACGTCTATGGACTGATCAGGGCGCTCGTCACCTGGCAGCCGGCGACGTTCACGATCGAGCTCGATGGCAGCGGACCGCGGGTGCTCACGGGCTATTCGGTCGCGGCCGCCAACTCGAAGTTCTTCGGCGCCGGGATGATGCTCGCGCCGGACGCCTCACTCGAGGACGGTCAGCTCGAGATCGTGATGATCGGCGATGTGTCGCGACTGCGGTTCCTGGCGCACGCGCCGCGTGTGATGCGCGGCACCCATGTCCGGCTGCGCAACGTCGAGGTCGTCCGCTGCTCGCAGGTCACGATCAGCGCCTCGCGGCCGTTCACGATGTACGCCGATGGCGACCCGATCGGCGACCTCCCGGTGACCGTGCGGGCGCGTCCGGCCGCGGTCAACGCGATCGTCCCAGCGGCGCTGTGACGAGCGCGCTCGATGCCAAGATCCTCGCAGCGCGCACGGTCGGCGAGCTCGCGCGCCGTGCGGGCCGCGGCGGCGGCACAAGCCTTCCCGGGAACGTGCTGGCGAGGCTCGAGCCGCACGCGATCGAGCGGCTCGCGGGCCGCCTGCACGACGGCACGGCGGTGATCTCGGCGACCAACGGCAAGACGACGACCGCGGCGATGGCCGCGTCGGTGCTCCGGCGCTCGGGCCACTCGCTCGTCCACAACCGGGCGGGAGCGAACATGGCGGGCGGCATCGCCTCGGCGCTCCTGGCCGCGGCCCGGCGCGGGGACGGGATCGACGGCGAGCTTGGCCTGTTCGAGATCGATGAGTTCTGGCTCGATCGCATCAGCCCGCAGCTGCGTCCACGGGCGATCCTGCTCGGCAACCTGTTCCGTGACCAGCTCGATCGCTTCGGTGAGCTCGAGACGATCGCCGACCGCTGGGCAGCGCTCGCCAGACGGCTGACCGACTCCAGCCTCGCCCTCAACGCCGACGACCCACTGATCGCCGACCTCGGCCGTGATCGCGCCGGCGTCACCTACTACGGCGTCGATGATCCCTCGATGGCCTCAGCCGAGATGCAGCACGCCTCGGACTCCAAGCACTGCCGCCGCTGCGGCGCCGCGTACAGCTACGAGGCGATCTACCTCGGGCACCTCGGGCGCTACAGCTGCCCCTCGTGCGGTCAGCGCCGGCCGCAGCCGGCGGTCGCCGCTGACCGGATCGAGCTCAACGGGACCCGCAGCGCCCGATTTGCGCTGCGCACGCCGACGGGATCAGCGACGGTCTCGCTGCCGCTCCCCGGCCTCTACAACGTCTATAACGCGCTCGGCGCCGCGACACTCTGCCTCGAGCTTGGAATCCCCGTGGCGCAGATCGTCGCCGGTCTCGAGGCGGTCAGCGCCGCCTTCGGCCGCGCCGAGGTGATCACGCTGACGGGCGTCGAGCTCTCGGTCCTGCTGATCAAGAACCCCGCCGGCGCCAACGAGATCCTGCGGACGCTGGTGCTCGAGCCAGGAGAGCACGAGCTCGTCGTGATCCTCAACGACCGCACCGCCGACGGCCGCGACATCTCGTGGATCTGGGACGCCGACTTCGAGCTGCTCGCCCAGCGCGTCCGGCGCATCACCTGCTCAGGCACGCGCGCGGCCGAGCTCGCGCTGAGGCTCAAATATGCCCGCGTGCCGGTCGAGCGCCTGCACGTCATCCCGGAGCTGTCGCCGGCGCTCGACGACGCGCTGCGGTGGGCTAGGACGGGGCGCATCTACGCGCTGCCCACATATACCGCGCTGCTTGACCTGCGCGATGAGCTCGCGCGCCGCGGACTCGTGAACCAGTTCTGGGCCGCTGACACGGGAGCGCGCCCGTGAGCGTGATCTGGCACGACCTCGAATGCGGTGCCTACGCCGAGGACCTCCCGCGCTGGCGGTCGCTGGCGGCGCGCCATCGCGGTCCCGTGCTCGACGTCGGAGCTGGGACCGGCCGCGTGACGCTTGATCTGGCGCGTGCCGGGCATGCGGTCACCGCCCTCGATATCGATCAGGCGCTGCTGGTCGAATTGCGCCGGCCGGGCGCGCGAGCTCGACGTCATGACCGTCGTCGCCGACGCGCGGAGCTTTCACCTCGGGCGGCGCTTCGCGCTCTGCATCGTGCCGATGCAGACGATCCAGCTGCTCGGCGGCTCCCAGGGCAGGACCGCGTTTCTCCGGTGCGCTCGCGAGCATCTGCTCGACGGAGGCCTGCTCGCGATCGCGATCGCCGATGAGCTGGATCTGTTCGAAGTACCGCCCGGCTCGCCGTCACCGCTGCCCGACGTGTGCGAGATCGACGGCATCGTCTACTGCAAGCCGACCGACCGCGGTCCGCGCCGACGGCGACGGCTTCGTGCTCGAGCGAGAACGGCAGGTCGTGACCGGCGGCGGGCGAGCTGTCATCCGAATGCGACCAGATCCACCTCGACCGCCTCGATGCCGCGCAGCTCGAACGCGAAGGCGAGACGGCGAAGCTCGTGCCCGCGGGGCGCACGAAGATCCCGCCAACTGAGGACCACGTCGGCACCGAGGTGGTGATGTTCGGTGTCTGATCGCCGGCTGCGCGTCTGCGCGCTCTACCCCGATCTGATGAACATCTACGCCGACCGCGGCAACCTGCTGCTGCTCGAGCAGCGCTGCCGCTGGCGCGGGATCGACTTCGCCGTGCAGAGCCAGCTGCCATCGGCGATCCGCTGGATCCCGAAGGAGCCGACCTCTACTACATGGGCGGCGGCCAGGATCGCGACCAGAAGCTCTGCGCCACCGACCTCTCCGAACGAAAGCGCCACGACCTGCAGGTCGCCGCTGAGCGCGGCGCCGTGATCCTCGCGGTCTGTGGTGGGTACCAGCTGCTCGGTCACTCGTACGAGCTCGACTCCGAGACGCTGCCCGGCGCGGGCCTCGTCGACATCGTGACGGTCCGCGGCGCCGGAACCGCGGCTGATCGGCAACGTCGCGATCGAGGTCGAGCTCGAGCCAGGGTCGCGCCGCGTGCTGGCCGGCTTTGAGAACCACGGCGGCCGGACTGCGCTGGGTCCGGGCGCGGCGCCGCTCGGGCGGGTGCTCAACGGCCACGGCAACGATGGTCACAGCGGCCACGAGGGCGTCCGGCGCGACAACGTGATCGGCACGTATCTGCACGGGCCGCTGCTGCCCAAGAACGCGTGGTTTGCCGATTGGCTGATCGCAACCGCCCTCGGACTCGAGCTCGGGCTCGCGCCGCTCGACGACCGGCTCGAGAACGCCGCCCATGCCGAGGCCCGCCGAGCGGCGGGGGTCTGAGCGCCCGTCAGGGCTAGGATGATCGCGGTCCAGCTGTGATGCGCCTGTCGACCCGCCTGCCCAGGACAGCGCCGATCGCTGCCTGTCTCTCGATCGCGACCGCGATCGCGTGCTCGGCATGCGGAACGTCGGTCTCAGGCACCCAGACGGTGGTCGCGAAATCGAGCTCGACCCAGACCCCGTCGACCACGACGAGCACGACGTCGACGACGACCTCATCCGCGACGACGGCTGCGCTGCCGGGGACAGACAAGCCGCCCGTGACGATCGGGGACAAGAACTACACCGAGCAGTTCATCCTCGGTGAGCTCTACAGCCAGGCGCTGCAGGCGCAGGGCTTCAGCGTCCAGCTGAGCCAGAACATCGGTCCGACCGACGTCACCGTGCACGCGCTGCAGTCAGGAATCCTCGGGATGTACCCCGAGTACCTGAACGTGTTCAACAGCTCGGTCGCCAGGGACGCGCGCCACTTCCGCAGCCGGGCCGCCGCCTACCGGGCCGCCGAGCGCTACGCGGTCGGTCACGGCCTGCAGCTCCTGGCGGCGACGCCGTTCAGCGACACCGACGCGATCGGCGCCACCGTGGGCTACGCGCAGGCAAATCATCTGCGCTCGCTCACCGATCTGCGCAAGGTGGCGTCGACGATGACGCTCGGCGGTCCACCCGAGAGCGAGCAGAGCAGCCCCGGCCTGCCCGCGATCGAGGAGACCTACGGCTTCACGCCGAGCTCCTTCACGCCGCTCGCCGTCGGCTCGCAGTACGGAGCGCTAAACAGCGGCTCGGTGCAGGCCGCGGAGGTCCAGACGACCGACGGCCAGCTCGCGAGCGGCGACTACCGGCTGCTCTCGGATCCTCAGCACGTGTTCGGGTGGGGAAACGTCGTCCCGGTCGTCTCGGTCCGGGCGTTGAACGCCGAGGGCCCTGCGTTCGCGGACACGCTCGACCGCGTCAGCGCCGCCTCTGACGACGCGCGTGATCCGCGCGCTCAACCAGGCGGTCGATATCTCGGGTCAGGACCCCGCGACGGTCGCGCACCAGTTCCTGGTGACGCACGGCCTGATCCCGATTTCGTCCCCGTAGGACGGGCACAGCGGACCGGCAGCGTGCGCGACATCAGAAGGCGCCGCTCGAGCCAAAGCCGCCCGTCCCGCGCTCGCTGTCTGACAACTGGTCGACCTCGACCGGCGTCGGTGACTGGATCCCGACGAGCACGAGCTGCGCGATCCGATCGCCGGCGGCGAGTGCAACCGCCTCCGTCCGGTCGGTGTTGAGCAGCAGGACCGCGAGCTCACCGCGGTAGCCCGAGTCGATCAGCCCGGGAGCGTTGACGAGCGAGATCCCGTGCCGGGCCGCGAGGCCCGAGCGCGGCAGTACCAGGCCCGCCATGCCGGGCGGGATCTCGACCGCGATCCCGGTTCGGACCGAAGCCCGCGTGCCGGGCGCGAGCGTCGCCGCCTCGAGCGCGCGTAGATCGAGCCCCGCGTCACCGGAATGCGCTCGCGTTGGTAGGACCGCGCGCGGGTCGAGCCGCACGAACCGCAGGTTCATCCCGCGACGGGCTTATGACTGAGCTCGAACGACGCGAAGCGCGCGGCGACGCCGGCCGGCAGCCGTACCAGCACCCGTACGCCGTCGGGAGTGTCCTCGCGCTCGAGGTCGCCCGCGAGCTCGTGGAGCTCGGCGAGCCGTCCGCCTTCGACGTACGGGACGAGCAGCTCGACCTCCGCCAGCCGGCGCTCGAACTCGGTGCTCAGTCGCTCGATCAGCGCCGGGATCCCCTCCCCCGTGTGAGCGCTGACCAGCATCGCGTCCGGGTGGCGGCGGGCGAGCACCGCGCGGCGCTGATCGTCGATCTTGTCGGCCTGCGCCAGCACCAGCACCCTCGGCACCTCGTCGGCGGCAATCTCCGCCAGCACGTCTTCGACCGCGCGCGTCATCTCGTCGAGGTCCTCCTCCGGCACCGAGGCGTCGGCGACGTGCAGCACGAGGTCGGCGCGACGGGTCTCCTCGAGCGTGGCGCCGAACGCATCGACGAGCTGGTGCGGAAGCTTGCGGATGAAGCCGACGGTGTCGGTCAGCAAGTAGTCGCGCCCGCCGGCGCGCAGGACCCGCGTCGTCGGGTCGAGCGTGTGGAACAGGCGGTCGCGGACCGGGATGCTCGCTCCCGTGAGCGCGTTGAGGAGCGTCGACTTGCCGGCGTTGGTGTAGCCGGCGAGCGCGATCTGCGGCAGGTCCGCGCGCTCGCGCTCGGCGCGCATCACCGAGCGCGTCGACCGCACCTGGGCCAGACGCCGCTTGAGCACCGCGATCCGGTCCCGGGCAAGCCGGCGATCGGTCTCGATCTGGGTCTCGCCGGGGCCTCGGGTGCCGATCCCGCCTCCGAGGCGCTCGAGGTGCGACCACAGCCCCCGCATGCGGGCCAGGTTGTACTCGAGCTGGGCGAGTTCGACCTGGAGCTTGCCTTCTGCCGTATGGGCGTGGGCGGCGAAGATGTCGAGGATGACCGCCGTGCGGTCGATCACCGGCACGCCGAGGGCAGCCTCGAGATTGCGTTCCTGGCGCGGCGAGATCTCGTCGTCGCAGATGACGAGGTTGGCGTCCTGGGCGGCGATCTCGGCTTTCAGGTCGTCGAGCTTGCCGGGCCCGACGTATGAGTTCGGATGCGGGCGATCGCGGCGCTGGACGACCTCGCCGACGGCCGCCACGCCCGCGGTGCGGAGCAGCTCTTCGAGTTCGGCGAGGTGTGGATCGTCGCCGGCCGGGACCGCAGCGACCATCAGCGCGCGCTGCCGCGCGCGTCCTTGCGGCTGCGTCCCGCTGCGGGACGGTTGCCCGTTGCGCGATTCAGGGTGCGGCACTACTGCGGATGGTAGCCATGCCGCGGACCGCCGACGGCGACGCGGGCGGATCTAGAGCTCGCGCAGGCGCTTGACGGCCTCGAGCAGCCGGTCGTCGGGCGTCGTGAGCGAGATGCGAAAGAACCCCTCGCCGTTGGGCCCGTACGCGCCTCCCGGAGATATGACGACCGCGGCCTGCTCGAGCACGTACTCGCAGTACTCGGCCGCGGAGCCAAAGCCCGTCGGGACCGGCGCCCAGATGTAGATCGTCCCCTTCGGCCGCGCGACCGTCACGCCGGCTTCGCGCAGCGCCTCGCAGACGAGGTCGCGGCGGCGCTGGTAGACCGCGTTCATCGCTCTGACCTCACCGTCGAGCTCCGGTGACAGGGCGGTCACCGCGGCCAGCTGGACCGCCTCGAAGAGCCCCGAGTCGATGTTGGACTTCAGTCGCCAATACTGGGCGATCGCGTCCGCGTTGCCGACGATCGCCGCGCAGCGCCAGCCGGTCATGTTGTATCCCTTGGAGAGCGAGAAGACCTCGACGCCGACCTCCTTGGCTCCGGGCGTCGCGAGGAACGAGGGCGCGACGTAGCCGTCGAACGTGGTCTCGCTGTAAGCGTTGTCATGGACGACGAGCACGTCGGCGCTCCCCCGAGCTCGACCGCCTCCTCGAACAGCCCGTCGGGCACGGTCGCGCCAGTCGGGTTGTTGGGGTAGTTGATGAACATCAGCCGCGCGCGCTCGAGCACGTCCGCCGGGATCGCCCCGAAGTCGGGCGCGAATCCGCGGTCGGGCTCGAGGCCCATCAGATACGGCTCCCCTCCCGCCATCAGCGGGCCGCCCGTGTAGACGGGGTAGCCCGGGTCTGACGCGAGCGCCACGTCCCCGGGATCGAGGAACGCGAGGTTGAGGTTGAAGATGCACTCCTTCGCGCCGATCGCCGGCATCACTTCGGTGTCGGGATCGATCCTGACCCCGAAGCGCCGCTCATAGAAGGCCGCCACCGCTTCGCGGAATGCCGGTAGTCCGCGGTTCGTCGGGTATGAATGCGTGCTCGGATCGGCCACTGCCCGCTGTGCCGCGGCGACGATCTCCCCGAAGGTCGGCGTGTCCGGGTCCCCGATCCCGAGGCTGATCACATCGACGCCGGCGGCGCGCTTGGCGGAGATCTTGCGCTCCAGCTCGGCAAACAGGTATGGGGGTATCTGATCGAGGCGCTTACTCGGTCGCATCAAGCTCCTTGACGAACTCGTCGGAAACCGTGCCCCTGAACACGGGCACGGCCCACCCGCTCAACGTTACGTGAAGTCCCTCGGCGACCGCGACCTCGAGCTCGCCTCCGTCGAGCACGACGGTCACCGGCGATTCGCCGCCTTCGAGCACGTGGCCCACAGCGGCGCCGGTGGCGCCGGTCCCGCTCGCCGACGTCTCCCCGACGCCGCGCTCGAAAATCCGCGCCCGGATCCGGTGCGCGTCAAGCGGCGTGTACCACGAGACGTTGGTGCGGTTGGGGAACAGCTCATTGCGCTCGATTCCCGGCCCGATCGCGGGCAGGTCCAGCGCCTTTAGCTCCTGCTCATCGACGACCCGGATCGTGCACTGGGGGTTTCCCACCTGGACGTGACGGAAGTACCACCTACGACCACCGGCCGACAGCTCTCCCGACCCGTCTCTTGATCCCGACGGGTAATCGTCGCTCTGCAGCCGCGCCTGTCCGAGCGCGAGCGTGCACGTGGTCGGCGACGTGATCGTTGGCCGGATCTCGCCCGCGGCGGTCTGAATCGAGAAGCTGTCGCTGTCTGCCCACCCAGAGCGGCGCAGGTAAAGCGCCGCCTCGCGTGCGCCGTTGCCTGACAGCTCGGCCTCGGAGCCGTCCGGGTTGAAGATCCGCAGCCGCGCGGTGAAGCCGGGTTCGTCTGCCTCCGACAGGAGCAGGACGCCGTCTGCAAAAACGCCCGTATGCGGCGCGCACAGGGCGCGGACCCGGGCCGCGGTCAGCTCGAACGGGAGCGCGCGTCGCTCGACGATCAGGTAGTCGTTACCAAGCGCGTGCCATTTCTCGAAGTCCACGCGGCGGCAGTGTATGTGTACCGTCGCCCCGGCCATGGTTAGGCGGATACGTATCTGGGCCCGCACCCCGCTCGTGCTGCTGGCCGTCGTCTCGGTGCTGTCCCTCGCCGCGCGTGCCGCGCTGCTCGGCGAGCCGTGCCAGTCGCCGTGCAACAAGGCGAGCGAGCACACGCTCGTGTTCGACGAGGCCTACTACGTCAATGCCGCGCGGGTGATCGCGGGCATCCGCCCGGCTCCGGGCCAGCACTACGCCGACGCGCCGCTCGGCACCGACCCCAACGCCGAACACCCGCAAGGCGTGAAGCTGATCATGGCCGCCGCGATCGAGCTGTTTGGCGACGGTCCGTTCGCCTGGCGGATCGGGAGCCTGATCTTCGGCTCGATCGCGATCCTGGGGATGTACGCGCTCGTGCGCTCGGCCGGCGGCGGTCCGTGGTCGGCACTGTGCGCGAGCACGTTGATGGCGTGCGACAACCTACTGCTCGTCCACGGGCGGATCGGAACGCTCGACATCTACGCGGTCGCGATGATGGTCTGGGCGGTCGCGTTCTACTTATGGCGACGGCCGATGCTCGCGGGGCTGACGCTCGCGGTCGGCACCGCGTTCAAGGAGGTCGCGCCGTACGCGCTGATCGCGGTCGCGCTGCTCGAGCTCGGCCGCGTCGTCGCGCGGCGCCGTCGGGGTGGTCCCGACGAGTGGCAGGTGCGGCCGACGCTCGTCCGCTTCGGGTACATGGCCGCGAGCACGGCGCTCGGCTTCATCCTCCTGCTCACGATCATGGACGCGATCGCGACGCCGTACGCCGACGCGACGGCGCAGCTGATCAACGGCGGCCCGTTCGCCGAGATCGCCCACATCATCTCCTACGCGTCTCAGCAGACGAGCCCGAAGGGGCCGCAGGGGATCGCCTCATATCCGTGGGCCTGGTTGATCGACCTCAAACCGATCACCTACCTGCGGATCAACCCGTCGCTGCCCGGCCACGGGTTGTTCGCGATCCATCCGGTGTCGAAGTTCCTCGGGATGATCAGTCCGCCGATCCTGTTCGCGGGGATGCTCGGGCTTCTGTTCTCCTCCTACCGGCTGGTCCGTCGTCCGCGTGGGCCCGCTGCCCTGCCCGCGACCGCACCCGGACCCGCCCCGACGCGAATCCCGTGGGACTCGGAGCTCCCGCTGCTCGCGGTCGCTTGGTTTCTCGGAACCTGGGCGCCGTTCGCGCTCGCGAGCCTGATCGATCAGCGGACGAGCTACCTCTACTACATGCTGATCGTGATGCCAGGGCTGTACATCGCCGCCACCTACCTGGTCTCGACGCTGTGGCGCCTCGGGCGCGTGCCGGCGTCTGCGGTCGCCGTCGTCTGGGGCGTGACCGTGGTGGTCGCCGTCGTGCTGATGTACCCATTCGTTCCCGTGTTCTAGCCGGTCAACCGTTTCCGGGAGCCCCGCCGAGCCACAGCCGCGCGATCTCATCGGCGACCTCGTCGGGGGAGCGACCGGTCGTGTCGAGCTCGGTGACGGCCGCCAGCTTGCGCATCCAGGTCAGCTGGCGGCGGGCGTAATTGCGCGTGCGCCGCTTGGTCGCCTCGACGTCTCCGGCCAGCAGGTCCTCGAATCCGAGCGCCTTGCGCGCCGTCTGTGAAGCGCCCCCGGCGGCCGCGCGGCGCACCTCGTCGAGCACACCATCGGCCAGCATCTGATCGACGCGCGCGTCGATCCGCTCGTAGAGCCGCTCGCGCTCCATCACCAGCCCGATGAGCAGCGTCGGCACGCGCATCGCGCCGCTCCACAGCTCGGACTCCCCCTGTGGCGGCTCGAGCTCGCCCGCGTCGAGAAGCTCGAGTGAGCGCACGATCCGCTGGCGGTCCGCCGGTTCGATCCCCGCCGCCGCCCACGGGGCCCGGCGCGCGAGGATCGCGTACAGGGCCTGGGGCCCGCGGCTCTCGAGCTCGGTCAGCCAGCGCTCGCGGATCCCCTCGGCCGGAACCGGCCGCAGGCTCAGCTCGGTGAGCGCGGCGCGCAGATAGAGGCCCGTGCCGCCGACGACGATCGGCCGGCGGCCGGCCGCGACCAGCTCGTCGATCTCGACGTGCGCGAGCTCGGCGTACTGCCCGGCGCTGAAGGTCGCGTCGACCGGCAAAAACGAGATCAACCGATGCTCGAGGTGCTGGCGCTCGGCCGCGTTGGCCGCGCCGGTCAGGATCTCGAGCCCCACGTAGACCTGAAGCGCGTCCGCCGAGACGGCGACCGGGTCCTCGCCGAGCGCGCGCAGCCGCCGCGCGAGCGCGACCGCGACGGCCGTCTTGCCGACGCCCGTGGGACCGAAGAGCGCGATCACGGCTGCGCTTGGCATCGAGGGCAGTATCGTGGAGCGATGCGTGAGCCGACCCGCGTCGGAGCCGGGATCTCGACCGAGGCGAATCCGCGCGCGGCGGCTTCATCGGCGGCGCAGATGGCCGCCGAGGCGCTCGGCGGGGCCGACGCCGAGCTCGCGGTCGTGTTTGCGGCCGGAGCCCACCTCGCGGCGCCGGACGCGACGTTGGAGGGCGTGCACGCCGCGATCGCCCCCCGTTCGCTGGTTGGATGCGGCGCCGGCGGCGTCCTCGGGGCAGGCCGCGAGCTCGAATCGGGGACCGCGGTGGCGGTCTGGGCGGCCTCGTTCGGTAGCGGCAGCGCGCGGCCGTTTCACGCCACCGTCACCGGCGACGACGACGAGCCCGTGCTCGTGGGAGTGCCCGAATGCGGTCCGGACGGGGCGTTGATGATGCTCTGTGACCCGTACTCCTTCCCGGCCGACGCGGTGCTCGCGGGGATCGCGGCGCAGGCGCCGGGGCTCCCGGTGCTCGGCGGTCTCGCGAGCGCGCGCACGGTCGACGGCGCGGGCGCTCTGTTTCTCGATCACGACGTGCTCGAGGACGGCTCCGTCGGCGTCTGCATGGAGGGCGTCGAGATGCTCCCTTGCGTCTCCCAGGGAGCTGCGCCGCTCGGGCGCGAGCTGACGATCACCGCCGCCGAGGGAAACGTGGTCTACGAGCTCGCCGGGCGGCCGGCGATCGAGACGATCGAGCAGGTCGTGGCCGGGCTCAATCTCCGCGATCGCGGCCTGATCGCCGGCGGACTGCTGATCGGGATCGTGATCGACGGCGGCAAGCCCGAGTACGAGCAGGGCGATTTTCTCGTGCGCGGCGTGCTCGGGGCCGACCCCGCCAGCGGCGCGATCGTCGTCGGCGCGAACGTCGAGACCGGCCAGGTCGTCCGCCTGCACGCCCGCGACGCGCGCTCGGCCGACGCCGACCTGCGCCGCGAGCTGCGGCTCCGCGCGCACGCGATCGGTGACCAGCCCGCCGCCGGGGCGCTGGTGTTCTCATGTAACGGGCGGGGCCGGCAGATGTTCGGAGCATGCGATCACGACGCGTCGATCGTCGACGAGGAGCTCGGCGGCGCTGCGGCGGCCGGATTCTTCGCCGCCGGCGAGATCGGTCCCGTGGGCGGGCGAAGCTTCCTGCACGGTTTCACGGCCACCGTGGCCGTCTTTCCGGCTTAGGGCCCTGACGCGGAGCGGGCCTTAGACTGCGGCCGTGTCGAGGCGGAGGCGGACAGTGCTGGCGGACAGCACCGTGCTCTTGACCGGTGCCACCGGCGGACTCGGCGAAGCGATCGCGCGTGCGCTCGCCGTCCAAGGGACGCGTCTGCTGCTCACGGGTCGACGCGAGGACGTTCTCGATCGCCTCGCGCACGAGCTGGGGGCGCGGCCGAGCCGGTGTGATCTGAGCTCTCGACACCAGGTCGACGGGTTGGCCAGGCAGGCGGTCGATGCCGGCGTCGACGTGCTCGTCGCAAACGCCGGCCTGCCGGCCGACGGCGTGCTCGAACAGTTCAGCCAGGAACGGATCGACACGTTGCTGGAGGTCAACCTGCGCGCGCCGATCGCGCTGGCACGCGCGCTGGTGCCGTCGATGGTGCAGCGCGGCAGCGGCCACCTGGTGTTCATGTCATCGCTCTCCGGAAAGGCCGCGACCCCGGGCGCCTCGATGTACGCGGCGACCAAGTTCGCGTTGCGCGGCTTCGCGCTGGCATTACGGGAGGATCTGCAGCCCCACGGGGTCGGCGTCTCGGTCGTGCTCCCGGGTTTCATTCGCGACGCCGGGATGTTCGCGGACTCGGGCGCCACCCTGCCCTACGGGATCGGGACGCGCTCGCCCCAGGATGTCGCCGGCGCGGTGATCAAAGCGATCACGCGCAATCGTGCCGAGGTCGAAGTCGCACCGATCGGGCTGCGAATCGGAGCGTCGATCGCATCGCTTGCACCGGAGACCGCCGCCGCCGTCAGCCGCCGCCTGGGCTCGCACCGGGTCGCTGCGGAGATCGCGGCCGGCCATCGCGACAAGCGCTGAGCGGCTCGCCTTCGCGCCAGCTGAGCGGCTCGCGCTTGCGCCGGCGCTATTCGCGCACGCGGGTGCGCTCGCCGGGAGCACCGCTGCGACGGCCGCGAATCGTGCCGTCCTCACGGCGGCCGGCACCGCCGTCGCGGCCCTGCTCGCGGTCGCGCGCGTCCGGATCGCCCGGCGCGGCCCGCTCGTGCTCACCGGTGACCGACGCGAGCGCGGCGATGATCTCGTCGGCGAGCTGCGCGCCGTCGAGAGCCCGCTCCGGCGTGGCCTGCACGCGCACGACGACCTCGCTGCCGTCTACCTCCTCGAGCAGGACGACCGCGCTCGATCGCGTCGGCGTCGCGATCTCGTTGTCGAGGATCGCCTGCACCTGGCTGGGACGGACGCCGGACGACAGCCGCACCCTCACATCGACCGACTCGGGCTCCTTGACCGGGACGATCGCCGCCGCGAGCACGACGTTGTTGGGGATCATCATCTTGTCCGAGCCGCCCTGGATCAGCGTCGTGTAGAGCAGACCCAGCGAGCTCACCGTGCCCTCGGCCACACCGCCGACCACGCCGGCTTGCAGCCGGACGCGCTCTCCCACCTTGAACGGCCGGGCGCTCAACAGCACCATCCCGGCGATCACGTTCCCGAGCGTCTGCTGGGCGGCGAGACCGACGATGACCGCGGTGAACGCACCGCCGACCGCGAGTGTCTGCGGCTTGACACCAGCCACCCAGAGCGCGACCAGGATCATGATCGCGATCGTCGCCAGGCGGATCAGGAAGCCGACCGTGCCGGCGGTTCCCGGATCCATCCGCCGGATGAAGCTCGGCCCGGCGGCCCGGCCGACAGCCCGCGCGAGCGCCCATCCGAGCGCCACCAGCACGAACACGGTCACGATCTGGATCGGCGTCTGGAGCGTCTTGAGCGCGTGCTTGGAGAGGATGTTGTCCCGGTGGTCGTACGCGATCAACACCGCGATGATCAGCGGCACGAGCACCATCGCCTCGCGCTGTGCTCGCTTGACCGTCTTCTCGCTGACCTCGTGCATGGGGATCCCGGCGCGCTCCCAGGCCTCGCTGCGCGTCTCGAACATCCGCTCGAGGTAGAGGTCTCGCTTCTGTGGCTTGAATCGGTTGGGCATCCGGAGTCTTACTGAAAAGCTGTCTGTCTTACTTATCACCGCCCGGGCCTGACGGTTTCACCGTAGAGGCCGCCTCAAACAGCGTTCCCTGGCGGGGCAGCGGAGCCGATCTGACCGGTTCCGGCGGCGTCTGGCGCACCACGCGGCCGGTTTGAAAGGGCTCCGAGTCCACGCCCGCGACCAGTCGCGCCAAGCGTTTTCGCTCTTGTTGGGGCGCATAGGCGCCGTTGCGGTACAGCTCACGGTAGCGCGTGACCAGGTCAGGACGATGCTCCGCAAGCCAGTCAAAGAAGAGCTGGCGCAC
The DNA here is from genome assembly GCA_963744695.1 of uncultured Solirubrobacterales bacterium. Taxonomy (GTDB): domain Bacteria; phylum Actinomycetota; class Thermoleophilia; order Solirubrobacterales; family Solirubrobacteraceae; genus Palsa-465. The sequence goes on from CAVUUT010000006.1 coordinate 92,063, forward strand.
CTCCCCGCGCAGATGCAGTGCGATCGGAACGACGTGGGTCGCACCGGCCTCGGTCGCGAGCTCGAGGATCTTCTCCACCTGCGCCGGCGAGTCGTTGATCCCGGGCATCAGCGGGGCGATCATGACGCCCGTCGGGATTCCGGCCCGATTGAGCTCGGCGACCGCCTCCAGCCGCGCGCGTGGGTTCGGTGTGTGCGGCTCCGTCTCCCGCCACGCCCGCTCGTCAAGGGTCGGCACAGACAGCGCCGCGGTGAAGTCGGTGCGCGCCACGAGCTCCCGCATCAGCTCCAGGTCGCGCAGCAGCAGCGGGGATTTGGTGAGCACCGAGCACGGATTGCGCGCTTCGAGCATCGCCTCCCAGATGCCCGGCATCAGCTTGTAGCGGCCCTCGACCCACTGGTACGGGTCGGTGTTCGTCCCCAGCGCGATGTGCTCGTGTTTCCACGACGGCTTGGCGAGCTCGACGCGCAGGCGCTCGGGCGCATTGACCTTGACCACGATCTCGCGCTCGAACTCCCTGCCCGCGTCGAAGTCGAGGTACGTGTGCGTCGGACGGGCGAAGCAGTAAGTGCATGCGTGAGTGCATCCGCGGTACGGATTGATCGTCCAGCGAAACGGCATCTGCGAGGCTTCGGGCACCCGGTTGAGGATCGACTTGGCGCGGACCTCGTAGAACCGGGTCGAGATCGCGTCCGGCGCCTCGAAATGGCGCACGACCGCCTCTTCCCGATAGCCGGGCAGTCGCGCGCGCTGCTCGACGTCCGTGATCAGGTTGCTCCACCGCATTACGAACATATGTTCCTACTCGATTCGGATGGATGTGTTTTGCGGTCAGAGGAACAGGGAGTGGACGCCTTTGGGATCGTCGTGTGGTCGCTGGTTGGTCGGGCGGCCACCGGCGAGGTAGAGGCGTTCTCTGAGGCGGTCGGCCCAGTCGCGGCCGTCGGCTTTGCCGAGCAGGTCGAGGGTCATCAGATCAAGCAGCTTGGAGAGCCGGGTCCGGTTGGTGAACGACCCGACGCGCTCGCCGATCCGTCGGTCGATCTCGCGCAGGATCTGCTCAACCGGCCCCGTCGAGTTGATCCCGTGCGGGTCGCGTGTCGGGATCTGAGCCTTGGCGATCTGGCCGTAGGTGTCGAGCCACTTGATCGCCAGCGTGAGCGGTCCGTGCTCGCCGCTGAGGTGCTCGGCTTGAATCGCTTGCTCGAGCCGGGTCCACGCCTCGATACTGTGAAACGCGTCCCAGCAGCGCGCGCGTGATCGGATGCTGTCGGTCTGCGAGGACCTCGTCGGGGAGGTGGTAGCGCAGCTTGCGAGCGAGGTGCCACTCGCACTGGCGGTGCTCGACCCCGGACTCGCCGAACACGGTTCCGATCGCCAACGCGAGCGCGTTATCGGCATCGCTGACGATCACCCGTGGCGCCCCATCCAGCGCGCCGAAGAACGCCTCCCACGCCGCCTGATCCTTATGCCCAAAGGGCTCAAGCCGCCACACCCGCGGGATCGGCGCCCACCGTGCCGCGTCTCCCTGGTCCCGTCCGACGGCCGCCAGCACGTGGAACCCGGCACCGTCGCGCGGCCCGCTGTTGACGCGGAAGTTCTGGCTATCGACCGCGATCGTGTGCGGCCACCGGTCGCGGAGCTCCCCGGCGCACACGAACCCTGCGCAGACATCGACCCAGTTCGCGACCAGCTGCCCCTCGTTCGCCGGCGACCGACGACGCCGATCTGGATCGCCCGCGGGGACCCGACCCGCCTTGCGCCGCGCGACCTCTGCCGCCGCCCGATAGCTCGTCCCCTTCGCGACCGACACCAGTGCCTCGCCAACCTCACGCGCCGCGAACCGGTACTCCCGAGCGCCCGCCTGACCCTCCCACGGCTCAAGTCCCGTCGAGCACTCAACGCAGAACGGATACGGCTGCCCCTGCCGCGTCAGAACCGGCGTGAACCGGTGCTTCGGATCCCCGTTCGACGGCCGACACCACCACCGCTGCCGACGATGCCCCGGCCATCCCATACCAACCACCCCGAACCACCACCGAACCCGCGTGCTCCAGGGACCGGACACTCAGGAATCTCCACGGCCCGGCGACGTTATCCCTGCAACCGGACGTATCCACTCAAATCGAGTAAGGACACATGTTCGCATAGGTCACGGACGGACCGCCGGGCGATCTGCCGAGTCAGCGAATCGCAGAAGCGACCAGTGAGGCCTCGCCGCTCAGCGTCTGGCTCGTCGCCGATCTGATCTGGACGTCGACGAGCGACCCGGGTGGCGCGACGCCATCGAAGTTGACGACCTTGTTGTGACGCGAGCGGCCACGCACGCGGCTCGGGTCGGTCCGTGACGGCCCCTCGGCCAGGACCTCGACGCGTGCGCCCGACGAACCGCTGCGCCCGCTCGAGCGCGCGGCCCTGGATCACCTCCACGAGGCGCTCGAGCCGCTCGACCTTGAGCTCATGGGGCAGCTGGTCGGGCATCGTCGCGGCCTCGGTCTCGCGTCTGGGCGAGTAGATGAACGTGAACGCGCCGTCGTAGCCGACCTCGCTCGGCGACCTCGAGCGTCTGCTCGAAATCCGCCTCGGTCTCTCCCGGAAAGCCGACGATGATGTCGGTGGTCAGCGCGCAGTCGGGCACGTGCTCGCGGATCAGCGCGACGCGATCGAGGTAGCGCTCGCGAGAATACGTGCGCCGCATCCGCTTGAGCACGGCGCTCGAGCCCGACTGCAGCGGCAGATGAATGTGCTCGCACAGCGCCGGCAGCTCGGCGTGGGCCCTGATCACGTCCTCGCGCATGTCCTTGGGATGCGGGCTCGTGTAGCGGATCCGCTCGATCCCGGGCACGGCGTCGATCCGCCCCAACAGCTCGGCGAACGTCAGCCGCGTCTCCCGGGGCAGATCGCGGCCGTAGGAGTTGACGTTCTGGCCCAGGAGCGTGACCTCGCGCACGCCATCGGCCGCGAGCCCGGTTACCTCGGCCACGAGCTCGCCTCCGGGACGGCTGACCTCGCGACCGCGCGTCGACGGGACGATGCAGTACGAGCAGACCGAGTTGCAGCCGACCGAGATCTGCACCCAGCCCTGAAACTCGCGCGCCCGCTTGGCCGGCAGGTGGCCCGTGAAGCCCTCGAACTCGAAGAACCCCTGGGCACTGAGCGAATCGGTCGTCAGGAACTCGGCGAGCTTGTGTACCTGGCCCGGTCCGAACGCCACGTCGACGAACGGGAAGCGCGCGAAGACTTCCTCCTTGACCGACTGTGCCCAGCAACCACCGACGCCGATCACCCGCTCGGGATCCTCGCGCTTGAGCCGCTTCGCCTCCCCGAGGTGCGCGACGAAACGACTGTCGGCCGCCTCGCGAATCGAGCAGGTGTTGAACAGGATCAGGTCGGCGTCGTCGCGGCCGGCGGCCTCGGCGTAACCGAGTGACTCGAGCATCCCCTTGATTCGCTCCGAGTCGTGCTCGTTCATCTGACAGCCGAAAGTGGTCAGGTGATAGCTCTTGCTCTGCATCTGCGTCAGTGCGTGGTTTGCTGATCGCGCCACATCGCAAGCTCAGGGTACCGTCGTTCGGGGCGCCGGTCGGGCGGCGACCGACGGCTCGAAGCCGGGCAGCAGCAGCTCGATCCGCGCGCCCGTCGAGCCGGGCGCCGGTTGTGCGGCGCGCACCTGGCCGTGGTGGGCCTCGGCGATCGCCCGCACGATCGCGAGCCCGAGGCCGGCGCCTCCGCGGCTGCGCGAGCGCGCCGGGTCGGTGCGGTGAAAGCGCTCGAACACGCGGTCGCGCTCGGTGACTGCAATCCCCGGCCCGTTGTCGGTGACGATGAAGCGGATCTGTCCCGGGGCGGGCTGATCGATATCGAGTGACACGAGCCCGTCGCGCTCGCTCGTCTGCGCGATCGCGTTCTGAGCCAGGTTGTGGAGCGCCTGGGCAAGGCGGTCAGGGTCGGCGCGCAAAACGCCGGCCGGTACGGGGCCGAGTCCGAAGCGGCGGTCGGCGGTCAGGCTGATCCCGTCCCAGAGCTGCTCAACGAACGTGCGCAGCTCCACCGGCTCGGGCCGCAGGAAGTCCGGGTGCTCGGCTTGCGCGAGCAGCAGCAGGTCGTCGATCAGGCGACTCATGCGCGTGATCTCGCGCTGGACGTGCTCCTCGGTGCGCCGTACGTCGACGGCCGACGGATCGGTCTGCGCCGCGAGCACCTCGAGCTGCCCGCGAATGACCGTGATCGGCGTGCGCAGCTCGTGCGACGCATCGGCGATGAACTCCCGTTGCCCCTTGAGCTCACCGGTCAGGCGATCGAGCATGTTGTTGAACGCCTCGGCGAGCACGGTCACCTCGCCGTCGCCCGGGGGCACCTCCATACGCGGCTCGAGTTCGCCGGCGTCGACCCGTGCAGCGACGCCCGCCATCCGCCGCAGCGGCGCCGACAGCCGCGCGCCGGTCAGGTACGAGGCAAGCAGCGCGAACGCCAGCGTCAATGCCCCCGCGAGCACGAACGTCCGCGCGACGCCGGCCTGGGCGCGGTCAACGACCGACAGCGGCTCGCCGGCTCCGACGACGACGTGCAAACCGTCGACGGGTAGCGAGCGTTCGAGCACCCGCGTCGCGCCCACGTCGGGGACCTTTTGGACCGTGTACCCGAGGTGGGGCGCGCGCAGCCGCCGCGCCTGCACGTTCTCGATCGCCTTCTCGGCGACCGTCTCGTCGTCGTCGGGCAGGGCGGGTCTGACGATCTCGGGGTGATTGAACGCCGCCGCGGCTCCCGGCCCGAGCACGAACAGAAGTGTCGAGCTGGCGTCATAGGGCTGCGCATGAACATAAGCGCGGGCGGCGGCCGCTACCTGCCGGGCGTCCGGTCCACGGTGCGACACGACCGCTTGGGTCAGCTGCGTCGTGTCGCCGCGGAGATCGCGATCGATCTGGCTGCGCAGCACGGTCCCGGTGTCGGAGTAGACGACATAGAAGATGATCGCGACCGCGACGATCATCGTCGCCGCGACCAGGCTCGTCAGCCGGGCACGCAGGCCGCTGGGAAACCAGCGCGACCCGGACCTGAGACGAGCATTCGGGGCCGCCACCGCTACCGCCACCTAGACAGGCGCATCGAAGCGGTACCCGACCGACCGGACGGTCACGATCGGATCCTTGTCGCCTCGCCGGCGCAGCTTGCGTCGCAGGTAGCCGACGTACACGTCGACGACGTTTGTCCCGGGGTCATAGTCATAGCCCCAGACGGCACGCAGGATCTGCTCGCGCGACAGGACGCGTCCGGTGTTTCGCAGTAGATACGAGAGCAGCTCGAACTCGGTCGTCGAGAGGCGTACGGGGAACCCGCCGCGCCGGACCTCGCGCGTGATCAGATCGACCTCGACGTCGCCCCCGGTGAGGGTCGTCGCCGGCGTCTGGGCGACGACCCGAAGCTGCGCGCGGATCCGCGCCACGAGCTCCGCGAGCGAGAACGGCTTGGTCAGGTAGTCGATCGCACCCGCCTCGAGTCCGGCGATCCGGTCCTCGACCTCGCCCCGCGCGGTGAGGATGATCACCGGCAGGGCGGGCTTGACCTCCCGCAGCTGCGCGAGCAACTCGAGCCCGCTGCGGCGCGGAAGCATCACGTCGAGTACGACCAGATCGAAGGACTCTGACAGCGCGCGTTGGCTGCCGCTGATCCCGTCGGCGGCGGAGTCGACGTCGAACCCGTGCGTGCGCAGCCCGCGTTCGAGGAAATCGACGATTCCGGGCTCGTCCTCGATCACGAGGATCCGCCCCGTCATCTCAGCGGGCGTACTCGACGGCACGCGACTCCCTGATCACGGTCACCTTGATCTGGCCTGGGTATTCAAGCTCCTTCTCGATCTCTCGTGCGATTTTGTGGGACAGCAGCGTCGCCGCGTCGTCGTCGATCGCGCCCGGGGCGACCATCACGCGGATCTCGCGGCCGGCCTGCATCGCGTAGACCTTGTCGACGCCCTTGTGCCTGGTCGCGATGTGCTCGAGGTCGCGCAGGCGCTTGACGTACTGCTCCAGTGACTCGCCACGGGCGCCGGGGCGCGCGCCGGACAGAGCGTCGGCGGACTGGACGATCACCGCCTCGATCGTCTGCGGCTCGACCTCGTTGTGGTGCGCCTCCATCGCGTGCGCGACCGCCTCGCTCTCGCCGTATTTTCGCGCCAGCTCGCCGCCGACGAGTGCATGTGGTCCCTCGATCTCGTGCGTGACCGACTTGCCGATGTCGTGCAACAGCGCCGCCCGGCGCGCGGTCTTGGCGCTGGCGCCCAGCTCGTCGGCCATCAGCGCCGCCAGCTGTGCGACCTCGATCGAGTGCGCGAGCACGTTCTGGCCGTAGCTCGTCCGAAAGCGCAGACGCCCGAGCAGCTTGACCAGCTCCGGGTGCACGCCCTGAACGCCGGCGTCGAGCGCCCCCTGCTCGCCGAGCTCGATGATGTGGCCCTCGAGCTCTGACTTGGTCTGGTAGTAGGTCTCCTCAATCCGCGCCGGGTGGATCCGCCCGTCCTGCAGGAGCTTTTCCAGCGTCAGGCGTGCGATCTCGCGGCGGACCCCGTCAAAACCCGACAGCACCACGGCGCCAGGCGTGTCATCGATGATGAAGTCGACTCCGGTGAGGTTCTCGAGCGCACGGATGTTGCGGCCCTCGCGGCCGATGATGCGACCCTTCATGTCGTCGGCCGACAGCTGGACGACCGAGACGGTCGTCTCGGCCGCATGGCCCGCCGCCAGGCGCTGCATGCAGACCGACAGGATGTTGCGCACGCGCCGCTCGGCCTCGCGCTTGGTCTCTTCCTCAATCTGGCGCAGGCGCCGGGCCGCGTCATGCTTGGCCTGGTCAGAGATTTCGTCCAACAGCACCTGCTTTGCCTTCGCGCCGGACATACCGGCGACACGCTCGAGCTTTCGCTCGACCTCGCTCCGGCTCTCGGCGAGCGCCTCGCGTTCGTGGTCGAGCTCGGCCTCGCGTCGGCCGAGCGTCTCCTCGCGCCTCGTGATCGAGTCCGATCGTCGATCGAGCCCGGCGCTGCGCTCGGCCAGAGCCGCCTGCAGAGCTGTCGCCGCGTCGCGATCCACGCTCGGACCGGACGCGGCGACGGCTCCATGCGTACGGCCGTAGAGCACCGCCGCGATCACGACTGCGACCGCGATAAGCGCTGCGGCACCGATGATTGCCATCGTCGTTCCTCTCGCTGGCCCCGGAGAACCGGGTCCGTTTCCTCTGATTGCTATGGGGAGCGACCGAGCGGCCCGTCCGCGGACACGAACGGATGCCACTCCAGACGACGTATGTCACCGGGCTTGCTGTTAGCTCGTTGAAGCTGTCTGTGGTGAATCTGGCCCTGTCGGGGGCCTGTCGCAGATTGCTGTCAACACAGGGTTTCCGTACTCGATATCTGGAGATTTGCGGGTGTTTTGCGGCCACGAGGGGCCGTTCGTTCGCTGGGCGCAATCGTAGTACCGAGTGGTATTTGACGCAAACAGCACAAGCGCACGCCCGAACAGCCCAACCCGGCGGCTACTTCGAGCGCGCGTGGGCCGCCAGCGCGTCGAGCGCGAGCTCTGAGTCAAAGCCCTTGCGGATCAGGACTCCGAGCGCCCGGTCGCGGTCACGTCGCTCGCGCGGCGGTGACGGAAAACGCCGGCGCAGGAGCGCCAACGCGCGGTCGAGCTCGCTCTCCCCCGTCCCCCACTCGGCTTCGTGCTGCTCCAGGGCGGTCTCGACCAGATCGCGCCGTACGCCCCTGGTCGCGAGCTCGCGGCGGATCCGTTCGCTGCCCCAGCCGTCGAGCTCGCGCCGGTCATGGACGAACATCAACGCGAAGCGGCCGTCATCGAGATAGCCGTCCTCGAGCAGCGTCCGCACGCAGCCCTCGGCGGCCTCGGCGGTGATCCCTTTGCGTTCGAGGTGGAGGCGGAGTTCGGCGACCGTGCGCTCGCGACGGTTCAGGTGGGCGAAGCTGAACTCGAGCGCTCGCTGCGAGCGTTCGTCAGCCTCGTCCATCGCCGATCGTGGGCTGCTTTACGCGGCCTGGTCGTGGGCATCCTCGACCGCCGTGAGCGGCGCCTCATCGTGCTCGATCTCCTTGACGAGGTCACGGCTGAGGCCGAGCGCGTCATAGACCTTGGCCTCGATCTCGGCCGCCATCTCGGGATGCTCGTCGAGGAACGCCTTCGCGTTGCCGCGCCCCTGCCCGAGCCGCTCGTCCCCGTAGGAGAAGAACGAGCCCGACTTGGTGACGATGTTGTGCTCGATCCCGTAGTCCAGCAGGCAGCCGGAGGTCGAGATCCCCCTGCCGAACTCGATGTCGAACTCGGCCTGCTTGAACGGCGCCGCGACCTTGTTCTTGACGACCTTGACGCGCACCCGGTTGCCGACCGCCTCGGTTCCGTCCTTGAGCGTCTCGATCCGGCGGATGTCGAGCCGCTGCGAGGAGTAGAACTTCAGCGCGCGCCCGCCCGGCTGGGTCTCGTTTGACCCGAACATCACGCCGATCTTCTCGCGGATCTGGTTCGTGAACACGCACAGCGTCTGGGTCCGGTTCAGATTGCCGGCCAGCTTGCGCATCGCCTGGGACATCATCCGCGCCTGGACGCCTACGGTCTGATCACCCATCTGGCCTTCGAGCTCGGCGCGCGGCGTGAGTGCCGCGACCGAGTCGACCGCGATCACGTCGACCGCGCCGGACCGGATCAGCATGTCGACGATCTCGAGCGCCTGCTCGCCGTAGTCCGGCTGTGAGACGAGCAGCTCGTCGATATCGACGCCGATCCTCTGCGCGTACAGTGGGTCCATCGCGTGCTCGGCGTCGACGAACGCGCACACGCCGCCGAGCTTCTGCGCCTCGGCGATCACGTGGTAGACGAGCGTCGTCTTCCCGGACGATTCGGGACCGAATATCTCCACGATCCGGCCGCGCGCGACGCCGCCGATTCCGAGCGCGATGTCGAGTGACAGCGCCCCGGTCGGGATCGCGTCGACGGCCACGCGCGCGCCGGGGTCGCCCATGCGCATCACGGCCCCCTTGCCGAACTGACGCTCGATCTGTGTCAGGGCACCCTGCAGGGCCGCCTGACGCTTTGCGTCGCCCTTGCGGTCAGACGCGGCGGCTGCGCCTTTCTCGTTCTCAGTCATTGCTCGCTGCGGCTCCTTGTCTGATGCGCGTTGAACCCATCACGGTAGGGCGGGTGGCGGACAGAACGAGACGCTAGATCCGGGCACTGAAACAGAACAAGACATAGTTGCAACGAGTCTGTGCCAATCGCGACCCCGGACCAGCCGAGCCCCGTTCGCGCCGCCAGCTAGGCGCCAAGCGCCACCGAAGAGAGCCGTTCGTACTGCGCGCCCGTAGCCCGCGTCCGCGATCGCATCAGCGCCACGTCTGAGCCGACGAAGCTGAGCGGGATCGGCGCCGGCAGCTCCGACGGTCGCACTCGCGCGGCCCCCGCCACCCGGGCCACCGTGACATGGGGACGAAACGGGCGCTGCTCGGGCTCATACCAGTCTCCGTCCGCCAGCGCGGCGGCCAGCGAGGACTGAATCTCAGACAGGGTGCCCTGGCCGTCCTCGAGCCCGATCGCCACGACCCGCGGACGTCGGCGCGGCAGCCAGACGGGCTCGCCAACGCCGAGTACGGGCCGCGGACACTCGGCGACCGCCACCGCGCACGCCCGCGCGATCGCATCGATCTCTTGCACCGAGTGCGAGCCGAGGAAGCAGAGCGTCAGGTGCAGCGCCTCGGGCGCCGTCAGCCGCAGGCCGCCGATGTCGGCAAGGCGCTCGGAGCGCCACTGGTGAAGGGCGGTGCGGACGACCGCGGGCAACTCGAGCGCGACAAACAGCCGCGCCCGCTCGTGACCGTCATTCACTGTCGTTCGGCGCTCGACGCATCATCGTCGCGCGGCGCCTGGTCATGCTCGCCCCGCAGCAGACGCCGCAGGAGATGCATCGACACCGTCACCGACCGCTCGCGCACGTCACGCCGGCCGCCGGGCATCTGCGTGCTGCGCGTGATCTGTCCCTCGCGATCGCAGACCGAGATGCAGACCAGCCCGACGGGCTTGTCGGGCGTCCCGCCGCCCGGGCCGGCGATGCCGGTGACACCGACGCCGATCTCGGCCCCGAAACGTCCGGCGATCCCCCGCGCGAGCGCCGCGGCGACCTCGGTCGAGACGGCCCCGTGACGCTCGATCAACGCCGGATCGACGCCGGCGACGTCGACCTTGGCCTGATTTGAATAGACGACCCCCCCGCCCAAGAAATAGGCCGATGACCCGGCGCGATCGGTCAGACGGGCCGCGAGCAGCCCGCCGGTGCACGACTCGGCGACGGCGATCGTGCGATCGGTCAGCAGCCCGGCGATCTGCTCGTCGATCGTCGAGCCGTCCTGCGAGAACAGTTGGCTACCGTGGCGGACGCGGATGAACTCCAGCAGTGCGTTGTAGTCGGGCTGCGCGGGCGGCTCGTATCGGGTCGCGATCTCGATCTCCCCACGCCGAAGACAAGTGGTGATCTCGAGCGAGCCGAGCTTGAGGCCGTCTGACTCCGCGGCGCGCAGCGTATTGGCGATTTCGGACTCGGGGATCCCAAACAGGCGCAGGATCTCGCGCCGGTACGTGGTCGCGCCGGCGGCGGCCGCGGCGAACGCGTCGGTCGCGCGGGCAGCCTCCCACATCGGTTGAAGCTCGCGCGGAGGCCCGGGCAGCACCACGACCGTCGGCGTGACGCCCTCCAGCGGCGCCACGACCAACCCGGGCGCCGTCCCGACGGGGTCAAGCACGGTCGCACCGGCGGGGATCACGGCCTGTTTGCGGTTGGACTCACGGATCGCGTCCTGATCCAGCCCGGGCCAGCGCCGCATCAGCGGCTCCAGGATCTCCCCGATCCGCCGCTCGAGCGGCTCGTCGAGGACCATCTCGCGGCCGCAGAAGCGACCGACGATCTCCGCCGTGAGGTCGTCGGCGGTCGGGCCGAGCCCGCCGCTGGTGATGATCAACGCGACCCCCTGCGATTTGAAGTACTCGAGCGCCGCGAGCAGATCATCGGGCCGGTCACCGACGATCTGGATCGTCGACAGGTCGACGCCGATCTCGACCAGCCGCTCGGACAGCCATGGCCCGTTGCTATCGGCGATGATCCCCGTGAGGACCTCGGTCCCGGTCACCAGGACCGCGGCACGCGGCGAGGGCGAGCCGGGGCTCATGCGCAGCTCGGCGCCGAGCCGGCCGGCAGCAGGTGGTGCGAGTCGGGCAACAGCTCGTACCCGATCGCGCTCGACGACGGAGCTACAGGCACCGTCACGCCGTTGACCTTCATCTGCACCGATGCGTTGCCAAGCGTCAGCAGCAGCTTGCGCCCACCTTCGGTTGGGATCGTTTGGCCGGTGTCGTAGATGACGCCAGGAATCAGCTTGCGCCCGTTGCCGTTCACGAGGCAGACGTAGACGGCGCCGGTCGGCGTGAGCTGGAGCTGGACCATCGTGTGCTTGGAGTGCTTCTTGGGCGTCGCCTGATGGTGTGAGCCGCGATGGTGATGGCTTCCGGTCGCATCGGTGCTGGTCGTCGGGGTCGAACTGTTCTTGTGGCCACCGATCACGGCAAGGACCACCACGACGGCGACTAGCACCGCCCCGATGATCGCCCACGGCGGGACCACCGGGCCCCGCGAACCGCGGTCTCGATCACGACCCGGCGGCGCGATCGGCCGCACCTCGTGCTCGGCGGGATGTTCGTAGAGCCGCCTGAAGTCATCGATCAGCTGGCGCGTGTCGAGTCCGAGGAATTCTCCGTAGGTGCGCAGGAAGCTCTTCGCGTAGACCTCGCCGGGGAGCAGGTCCCACTCATCGTTCTCCATCGCGCGCAGGTATTTGGCGCGGATCTTGGTCCGCGCCTCGACCTCGTTGATATCGATCTTGGCGCGCATGCGCGCCTCCCTGAGGCGGGCGCCGATTTCAGCCATCGCTCACAAGGCTACCGGCGCAGACGCAAGTCAAAAGCCCCGCAAATCGAGATCTGACCGCTCATCGTCGGCGCGGTCCGGGGCATCGGGCACCGGAGCTGGCGTGGCCGCCGCGGACGGCGCCTCGGCCTCGGCGAGATGCGACAGGATGCGGGGTACGTCGGCCTCGGCGATCAGAACCTGGCGGGGCTTTGAGCCTTCGTAGCCGGAGATGATCCCGCGCCGTTCGAGCATGTCGATCAGCCGCCCTGCGCGGGTGTAGCCAAGCCGCAGGCGCCGTTGCAACATCGACGTCGACGCGGTCCCCATCTGCGCCACGAGCGCGATCGCCTCCTCGAGCAGAGGATCCTCGTCGGCCGCGCGCCCACCCTCCTCCTCAGGGCTGTCCTCGCTCGCGACCTCCTCGAGGAGCTCCTCGTGGAACTCCGGCTCCCCTTGACGGCGCCAGGCCTCGGTCAGCTCGAGGATCTGCTCCTCGTCGATGAACGCCCCCTGGATGCGCTGGAGCTTGGAAGATCCGACCGGCGAGAACAGCATGTCGCCCTGTCCGAGCAGCGACTCGGCGCCGTTGTGATCGAGGATCACGCGCGAGTCGGTCTGGCTCGAGACCGCGAACGCGATCCGCGATGGCACGTTGGCCTTGATCATCCCGGTGATCACATCGACGCGCGGCGACTGCGTGGCGAGCACCAGGTGGATCCCGACGGCGCGGGCCTTCTGGGCGAGGCGGATGATCGAGTCCTCGACATCGGCCGGGGCGACCATCATCAGGTCGGCCAGCTCGTCGATCACGCACAAAACGTACGGCAGCGGCGGCTCGTTGCGCTTGGCCCGTGCGCGGTTGAGCTCGGGAAGACTACGGGTCCGGGCGAGCGACATGATCGAGTAGCGCTGCTCCATCTCCTTGACGAGGTTCTGGAGCGCGTTGGCGGCCATCCGCGGGCTCGTGATGACCGGCGTCAGCAGATGCGGGATCGATTCGTAGTGGTTGAGCTCGACCTGCTTCGGGTCGACGAGCACGAGTCGGACCTCGTGCGGCGTCGCGCGCAGCAGGATGCTCGACAGCATCGCGTTCACGCACGCGGACTTGCCCGACCCGGTCGTCCCGGCGACGAGCAGGTGCGGCATCTTCGTCAGATCGGCGCCGATCGCGCGCCCGGCGATGTCCTTGCCGAGCCAGACCGTGAGCGGCGACCAGTCGTCCGGTGGCTCCTGGAGCACGTCACCGAGGTGCACGATCCGGCGGCGCGCGTTGGGAACCTCCACCCCGACCGCCTGCTTGCCCGGGATCGGCGCGAGGATCCGGATGTCGGTCGCCGCCAGCGCGTAAGCGAGATCGTCCTTCAGCGCGGCCACTTTCGAGACCTTCGTCCCGGGCGCCAGGCGGAGCTCGTAGCGGGTGATGTGCGGGCCCGTGACGCGGCCGATCACCTTCGCGTCGATCCCGAAATGCCCGAGCGTCTCGAGCAGCGTCCGCGCGACCTGCTCCTGGCCCGCCGTGTCGGGCCGGGCGGCCTCGCCGGTCGATCTGGTCAGAAAGCGCGTGCCGGGCACGCGCCACTCGAATTCGGGGTCGTCGGTGATCGAGGCCCGGTAGCGGCCCTGCGGTGTCAGATCGTCGGCCGAGATGGGCTTGTTCGGCCCACCGGCCGTGGCCTCGACGCCCTCGAGCTCGTCGAGGTCGTCTTCGGTATCGAGCTCGCGCAACTCGGGGATCGCCTCGCCGTCCTGCTCGGCCTCGGAAATCGGTGGGGCCTCGACGTGCGTCGCGCGGACGACAAGCTCGGTCGTGTCAGGTTCAGGTGGCAGCAGTGGCTCGCCCGGGTACTCGGATCGAGCGCGGCCGACGGCGGTCGCGGGCCTGCGAGCCACCGTCGCCCGGAGGTCATCCGTTGAGCGCCGCAGCGCGCGTCCGGTGCCGGCCACCCCTGAGCCGGTCGCGCGGATCGCGCCGGCGAGCGTCGCGCCGGTGACGAGGATCACTCCGGCGATGAGCAGGAAGATCGCGAGCACGCTCGAGCCGAGCGTCGAGAACAGGTGCGAGGTGACCCACAGCTCGGCCTGTCCGAGCACACCGCCGCGGGTCTCGAACGCGGCCGGGTGCCAGAACTCGTGCCCGGGCACAGCGCCGGGGCCGACCCCGAGCGTCCCGGCTGCGAGCGCCAGCGTCAGCGCGGCGATCAGGCAGATGATTCCGGTCCGCATCGGACGGGCCGGTGGACTGAGCTCGCGCGCGAGGATCAAGCCGCCCCCCGCGACCAGCCCCGCCGGAGCCGCGTAGCCCAGCGCGCCGAAGCAGAATCTCGTCGCACGCGCGGCGCCATCCCCGACCGCTCCGCCGGCCCAATGGGCGTATTGCACGCCGCCGAGGAACACGCCGATCGCGATCAGCGCGAGCGCGAGGATGTCGATCTGATGGGGCTGGAGCGCGACCGTCGGAAAACGCGGGCGCGCGGCCAGCAGTGAGCGACGAGCGCGCGCGGCCGGAGTCCTGCCCTTGGTTGGCTTGCGCTTCTGCCTGGTCGCCATGTCCGAACATGAGCCTTCGACGGGGACGGGCCGGCTCCTTCAGCGCGCGATCGCCGATCCGGGAGCGCCGGTCGCGGTGAATGCCCTGCTCAGCGGTTCGTAAGCGGTTCGTAAGACCGCCTACGGCCGTTCGTTGCTGCCCGTACCATCTCCGGCAGCGATGGCTGATTTCGAACGTCCACCCCGCGTCCTCGTGGTCGAGGACGACGACGCGATCGCGCAGGTCCTGAAGCGCTCGCTGCGGATGGAGGGCTACGAGGTCCGCGTCGCCGAGGACGGGATCGTCGCACTCGACCAGGCGCATGGGTTCCTGCCCGACCTCGTGATCCTGGACCTCGGCCTGCCGGGGATGGACGGTCTCGACGTCGCCAAGGAGCTGCGCGGCCAGCAGGACGACGTGCCGATCCTCGTCCTGACCGCGCGCGATGCGGTCGAGTCTCGCGTCGAGGGACTCGACGCGGGCGCCGACGATTACCTCGTCAAGCCGTTCGAGCGCCAGGAGCTGCTCGCCCGGCTCCGGGCGCTGTTGCGGCGCCGGCCCCCGCGCGGTCAGGCGAATCTGACCGTCGGCGATCTGAAGCTCAATCCGGACACCCATGAGGTCGTCCGCGGCGACCGCGCGGTCGATTTGACACAGCGCGAGTTCGAACTGCTTGAGTACCTGATGCGCAACGAACGGATCGTCGTCTCGCGCCAGCGCCTGCTTGACGAGGTCTGGGGCTATGACCCGTTCTCGATGACGAATACGATCGAGGTGTTCGTCTCCAACCTACGACGAAAGCTGGAAGCGGATGGCGAGCCCCGGCTCCTTCATACGATCCGCGGCGCGGGATACGTTCTCCGCGTATAGGTCAGTGCCGATCCGGTGGCGGTTGGCCGGAGGCTCGGCGGCGCTGACATTCGTGATCCTGGCGGGCTTCGCGACGATCGTCGGCACGCTCACCGGCCGCCAGGTCCGGACGCAGTTCTCAGACCAGCAGGGCTCCAACGTCGCCCAGCTCTACAGCGAGCTCAACCGCAAGCTGCGCTACAGCCCCGACGGGCTGTTGCTCGATTGCCACCGAACCAAGATCCACCTCAATGATTTCGCGAGCGCCGAGCACGCCCAGATCCGGATCTTCGACCCCGCGGACGGCAAGCTGCTCTGCACCCAGAACGCACTCCGGGGCCCGAAGGCCCCGCTGCAGCCGTCGAAGTTCAAGACCTACCCTCTCCGCCTGAGCGGAACATTCACCCAGGAGGGGTACCGCGTCGTCGTCAAGCAGTTGCAGGCCAAGCCCGCCGGGCAGCAGGCGACGCTGCTGTACGCGCTGCCGCTGTCCGACGTCGACCACACGGTCGCCGAGGTCCAGATCTTCCTGTTGCTCGGCGTCCTCGGTGGCACGGTCGCGGCGCTGATCGCGGGCCTGTTCGTGTCCGCACGGGCGATGCGCCCGATCGTCGAGCTGACCGACGCCGCGCGCGAGATCGAACGCGCCCGTGACCCGAGCCGGCAGATCCCCCATCCCGAGGCCGAGGATGAGATCGCCGAGCTGGCGCGGACGCTCGAGGGGATGCTCCGCGGGTTGGACGCCGCGCGTGCCGATACGCAGGCGATGCTCGATCGCCAGCGCGAGTTCGTCGCCGACGCGTCACACGAGCTGCGCACGCCGCTCACGAGCGTGCTCGCGAACCTCGAGTTGCTGACCGAGGAGCTCGGCGGCGAGCAGGCCGAGACAGCCGAGGCAGCGCTCCGTTCGACGCGCCGGATGCGCCGTCTCGTCGGTGACCTGCTGCTGCTCGCGCGCGCCGACGCGCACCGGGTGCAGCCGCGACGGCCGACGGATCTCGCCGAGGTGCTCGTCGAGGCGGCTGCCGAGCTCGGCCCGATGGCCGAGCAGCACGAGCTTTCGATCAGCCCCGGGCCGGCGGTCGTCGCCGGGGTCCGCGACGAGCTACATCGGCTGGTCCTGAACCTGCTCGAGAACTCGGTCCGCCACACACCGCCCGGCACCCAGATTCAGGCGAGCACCGAGCAGGTGGGTCGCGACGCCGTGCTGGTCGTCGCCGACACCGGTCCGGGGATCCCCCCCGAGCTCCAGCAGCGGGTGTTCGAGCGCTTCGTGCGCGGCGGGCGCGACGGTGGTCGCGGCTCAGGGCTTGGCTTGGCGATCGTCCGCGCGGTCGCCGAGTCGCACGGTGGCACGGTCAAGATGGAGCCACCCCTGACCGACACCGGGACCCGGTTCGTGATCCGGATCCCGGCCGTCGGCAGCCGTCAGCCGGCACCGGCGGCTCCGATCGGCGATCACACCTCGACGACTACCGGCAGGACCATCGGCCGGCGCCGCAGCCGTTCGTAGACGAACGCCGCGAGGTCGTCGTGAAGCTCCTCCTGGAGCAGGTCGATCTCGCGGATTCCGTCCTGCGCGGCGCGCGCGAGCGAAGCCTCGACCTCGTCACGGATGTCCTGCACGAGCCCGTCGGCCTGCTCGATGAACGGCACGCCGCGGAAGATCACCTCAGGCGGGACGACCGACTCGCCGTTCTGCTCAGAAACGGTCGCGACGACGATGAAGATCCCATCCGCCGACAGCATCCGCCGGTCGCGCAGCGCGACGTCTGCAGGGTCGCCGATGTCGACGCCGTCGACGAAGATCATCCCGGCCTGCTCGGGTTCGCCGAAGCGGGCGCCGGTCGCGTCGATCTCGATCGGGAGCCCGTTCTCGCCGCTGAACACGGCGTCGGGGTCGATTCCGACCGCGTCGGCGAGCTCGGCGTGCAGGCGCAGGCGCTTGTGGTCGCCGTGCACCGGCATCACGTAGCGCGGTCGGACGAGGTTCAGCATCAGCTTCAGCTCCTCGGCGTAGCCGTGCCCGGAGGCGTGGATCGGCGCTTCGCGGGGCGTGATCACGCTGCAGCCAATGTGGTAGAGGCGGTCGACGGTCTCGTTCACGGCGCGCTCGTTGCCCGGGATCGGGGTCGCCGAGAAGACGACCGTGTCGCCGCGGTGCAAGGCGATCTGACGGTGATCGTCGTAGGCCATCCGCCGCAGCGCCGAGAGCGGCTCGCCCTGTGAGCCGGTGGAGATCACGACGACCTTGTGATCTGGCCAGTCCTCGACCTCGTGCGGCTGGATCATGAGCCCCTCGGGGACCTCGATATGGCCGAGCGAGCGGCCGATGTTGACGTTCTTGCGCATCGAGCGACCGACGAGCGCGACCTTGCGGCCGAGCGCGGCGGCGGCGTCGACCACCTGCTGCACGCGGTGGATGTTCGACGCGAAGCTCGTCACGATGATTCGGCCCTCGGCGCGCGCGAACACCTCCTCGAGATGGGGTCCGACCTCGCGTTCTGAGGGAGAGAACCCGGGCCGGTCGGCGTTGGTCGAATCGCCGCACAGCAGCAGTACGCCCTCGCTGCCGAGCTCCGCGAGCCGGGCGGCGTCGGCGGGCGACCCGTCGACCGGCGTCTGATCGAACTTGTAGTCGCCGGTCAAGAGCACCGTTCCGAGGTCGGTCCGCAGCGCGACGGCGCACGAGTCGGGGATCGAGTGGGTCATGTGCACGAGCTCGAGTTCGAACGGTCCGAGCTCGATCGCCTCGCCGGTCGGGAGGTCCTCGAGCTCGGCTTCGCGGAGGTGGTGCTCATCGAGTTTGGAGCGCGCCATCGCGATCGTCAGCGGGCCGCCGTAGACCGTCGGCCCGTCCTCGGTGCCGAGCTCGCGCAGGATCCAGGGCAGGGCGCCGAGATGATCCTCGTGGCCGTGGGTGATCACGATCCCCTCGATCTCGTCCGCGCGCGAGCGCAGGTAGGCGAAGTCCGGCAGCACGAGGTCGATCCCGAGCTGCTCAGCGGTCGGGAACCGCAGGCCGGTGTCGACGACCACGATCCGGTCGTCGTACTCGACGACCGTCATGTTCTTCCCGATCTCGCCGAGCCCGCCGAGCGGCAGGACTCGCAGCTTGCCGTTGCTCACACCGCCATCGCCAGCGCGTGCACCGTCATCCAGCCGCCACCGACAGCAGGCCGTGGCGTTCAAGCATCGCGCGCACGACGGCCAGTTCGGCAGCGTCGAGCTCGACGTAGGGCAGGCGTGGCACGCCGACCGGGACCCCGATCATCTCCAGCGCCGCCTTCAGGCTGCACGCGGCCGGCGCGATCCCGAGGTCGCGATAGGCGTCCTTCAGGTTGGCGTCGATCTCCCGACGCCGTTCGGGCTCGTCGACCATCCGGTGCATCTCGTCGCCGAACAGGTGGCTGCCGGTGAGCACGCCGCCCGGCTCCCCAAGGTCGAGCACGTCGGCGAGCATGTCGTCGTTGCCCGCGTAGATCACCATCCCGTCGATCTTTGCCAAGTTAGCCGGGTTGGCCTGCTTGACGCCACAGATGTGGTCGAGCTGCGCGAGCTCGGCCAGCAGATCGTTGGACATGTCCGACCCCGTGCGCTGCGGGATGTTGTAGAGCACGATCGGGAGCTCGGTGGCGCGGGCGATCTCCTTGTAGTGGGCGACGATCCCGCGCCGGCTGGGCCGGTTGTAGTACGGGTTGACCGACAGCAGCGCGTCCGGTCCGAGCTCCGTGGCCCGCTCGGTCAACTCGACCGCGTGACGGGTGTCATTGGACCCGACGCCGGCGATCACCGTCGCCTTGCCGCGCAGCTCCTCGACGGCGAGCCCGATCATGGTCGCCTGCTCGTCGGCGCTCATCGTCACCGCCTCGCCGGTGGTCCCGCAGACCACGACGCCGTCGGAGCCGTGCTCGATCAGGTGGTGCATGAGCGCGACGGCCGCGTCCTCGTCGACGCGCCCACGCTCGTCAAACGGCGTGACCATCGCGGTCAGGACGGCGCCGAAGTTCGCGGACATCACGTCCATTATCTCATTTGCGCCCGGACCGTCACGGGACGGACGACGGGGCGAGCTCGCGCTCGTACACGCGCCAGCGCTTGACGAGCCTGCCGCCCATCGCCTCGAGGCCGCGATTCATCGAGGTGTTGATCTCGAGGATGAAGCTCGCCTCGCCGGTCTTCTGCCGGCTGTGCTCGGCGGTCTGGAAGTGCTCGAGGTAGAGGGCGGCCGCCACGCCCGTGTGCTGGTACTCGGGCAGCACGCCGAGAAACCCGACCCGGAGGCGGTCGATGATCCGCCCGCGCATCAGGTAGTAGAGCCAACCGAGCGGGAGCAACCGGCCTCTCATCTTCTTGTAGACCTGGTGGATGTCGGGGATCGTGATTGCCATCGCGACCGTCTTCCCGTCGGCCTCGGCGATCATGAACCAGTCGCGCGAGAACACGAGCTGCATGTCGATCGCGTACTGGTCGAGATCGGCCTTCGAGTACGGGACGAAGCCCCAGTTGTGCGACCACGCGGCGTTGTAGACCTTCGCGAACTCGTCCATCTCGCGACGCAGATGGCGTCGGGACATCTTGCGGATCGTGATCCCGTACTTCGTGTGGGCCCGCTCGGCGACCTTGGGCAGGATCGGGTTCATCCGCTCGCGGTCACTGATCGAGAGGTCCCACCCGAACAGGTCCATTGCCTTCGTCAACCCGGCCGCCTCACAGCGGGTCCGGTAGTAAGGCGGATTCCAGGGCTCGCGGATCAGCGGCTCGCGCTCGAAGCCCTCGACCATCACGCCGCCCTCGTCGTTGAGCTGGAAGTTCATCGGTCCGACCATCCGCTCACAACCTCGCGCCTGCAGCCAGTCGGTCGCTACCGCGAGCAGAGCATCGACGATTTCCTGATCATCCTCGAACTCGAAAAAGCCGAACATACCCCAGCGGTTTTGATGAAACTCGTTGAAGGCGCGGTCGATCTGTGCGGTGATCCGCCCCACGACGCGGCCGTCACGGCGGGCGAGGAAGTACTGGGCCTCGGCGTGCGTGAAATACGCATTGAGCTTGCGCGTCAGGAATGCGTAGCGCTCGAGCTTCAGCGGTGGGATCCACGGTGTTCCGGCGTGCAGCCGAAACGGGAGCGCCACGAACTCGCGCAGGTCTCCCAGCCCTTTGACCGCGCTGATCTCGACGGACATCGGCTCGGAACCGTATCGGAGCGCCGCGCCCGTGGCTCCTTGGACCTGCATCTGCCTACTCGCCCGTAATATCCGCTCAAGTAGATTTTGCACGTGGACTCGCGCGATCCTCGCCGGAGAGCCGGTACCCGCGGAGTGCCGCGGGCGGTGCGCGAGCCGCTGATCCTGGACGTCGCCGGGCAGGTGTTCGCGGCCGCCGGCTTCGAGCGCGCCTCGATGGACCGGATCGCCGAGCTCGCGGGCGTCTCGAAGCCGATGGTGTACGCCTATTTCGACTCCAAGCAGGGCCTCTATGTCGCCTACATCGAGCGCACCGGTCGCGAGCTCGTGCAGCGGCTGCGCGCGGCCGACAGCCCGCAGACCCCGCACGCGGTCAGGCTTCGGGCGATGGTGTCCGAGTTCCTCGCGTTCGTCGAGGAACATCGTGACGGTTGGACGGTGCTCTTCCATGAGCTCAACGCGGGCCGTCCGATCGTGTCGGTCGTCGCCGACCTGCGCGGACAGATCGCGGGCGAGGTCGCGCGCATGCTCGCGGCCGGAACACCCTCTTGGGGCGGCCTCGAGCCGCCCGCCTCGGACGCTGTCGGCCACGCGATCGTCGGCGCCGGCGAATCGCTCGCGAACTGGTGGCTCCAGCATCCCGAGGTCGCCCGCGACGACGTCACGGACTGGTTCGTCGGCCTCGCGCAGGCCGCGATCGCCTCGGCCGAGCGCCGCGGGCTGAGGACCGGCGCCGGCGCTTAGACCGAGGTACCAGCGCTTCGAGCTCGAGCAGGCGCTGGCGCTCGGGCAAGTTCTCGGCTAGAGGAGGTTCTCAAGCCCCACGACGGGCGAATGCTCGAGTTCGCCGACCCGGCGGACCGCGAGCAGCACTCCGGGCATGAACGACTCACGGTCGATCGAGTCGTGACGGATCGTCAGCGTCTGCCCGACATCGCCGAGGATCACCTCTTGATGGGCGACGAGCCCCGGCAGCCGCACCGAGTGAATCTCGACGGCGTAGTCGTCCGCGCCTCGGGCATCGACCATCAGCCTCGCGGTGCGCGCCGCGGTGCCGCTCGGCTTGTCGAGCTTGCCCGCGTGGTGGAGCTCGATGATCTCAGCCGACTGCATGTGCTTGGCCGCCGCAGCGGCGAACTGCATCATCAGCACGGCGCCGATCGCGAAGTTGGGCGCGACGAACACGTTCGCCCTCGCGCCGCGGAAGGCGTCGAGCGCGCGCAGCTCGAAGCCGGTCGTCCCGATCACGACGTGAACGCCGGCGTCGATCGCCTGGCGCGCGTTGTCGAGCGCCGTGCTCGGCACGGTGAAGTCGACCAGTACCTGCGGGCCGGCGCCGAGGGCATCGGCGACCGACGTCTCGAGCGCGGGGTCGGCGCGCGCCACGAGTTCCATGTCCGGCGCGGCCTGGACCGCGCCGCAGACCGTCTGCCCCATCCGCCCGGCCGCGCCGGCGACCGCGACCGCGATCATCCAGCGCTCTCCGCGAGCGCCGGGACCACCTCCGCGAGCGCCTGCTCGAAGCGCTCCTCGTCGGGTCCGATGCCGGCGGCCGACAGCCGCTCGGGCGCCCACAGCTCGTCGGTCAGGGCGACCAGGTCATCGTGCGAGACCGCGTCGATCCGTCGCACGACCTCGTCGAGCGCCATCAGTGGCTCATCGGCGAGCACCTCGGATCCGAGCCTGTTCATGCGGGCGCCGGTCGACTCGAGCGCGAGCACGACCCGCCCCTTGAGGTTCTCCTTGGCGCGGTCGAGCTCCTCGGCGGTCGCGGGATCCTTGATCGCCCGCGTCAGCTCGGTCCCGACGACGCCGAGCGCCTCGACGAGGTTGTCGGCACGGGTCCCGACGTACAGCCCGACCTGGCCCGTGTCCTGATAACCGGACGTGAACGAGTACACGGCGTATGCCAGTCCGCGCTGCTCGCGGACCTCCTGGAAGAGCCGCGACGATGAGGTGCCGCCGAAGATCGTGTCGAGCACTCGCAGCGCAAAGCGCCGGTCGTCGTGGCGCGAGAGCCCGGCCGCCCCGAGGCATACGTGAAACTGTTCGGTGTCCTTGCGCTCGAAGCGCCGACGGGGACCATCGGGCAGCTGGACCGGGCCGAGCGCGCCGAGCGCACCGTGATCCGCGCCCGCGCCCGGCACGCGGGCGCCGGCGAGCTCGACGAGCTGTTCGTGCTCGACCGCGCCGGCCGCGGCGATCACGACGTTCGCGGGCATGTAGCGCTCGTGGTGAAAAGCCGCGATCGCGTCGACAGGGGTTCCCGAGATGACCGATGCGCGGCCGATGATCGCGCGGCCGAGCGGATCGTTGCCGAAGGTCGCCTCGCCGAGCAGGTCGAAGACCTTCTCCTGGGGGTCGTCCTCGTACATCGCGATCTCCTCGAGGATCACCTCCCGCTCGGAGTCGACGTCGGTCAGCAGCGGACGGAAGACCATGTCAGCCATCACGTCGAACGCATCGCCGAGGTGCTCGTCGATCACGCGCGCGAAGACCGATGTCGTCTCCTTGCCCGTGCCGGCGTTGAGCTCGGCCCCCATCGCGTCGAAGATCTGGTCGATCTGCACCGACTCGTACTTGGCCGTTCCCTTGAACAGCAGGTGCTCGAGCAGGTGCGAGAGCCCCGCCTGCTGCTCGGACTCGTGCCGCGAACCCGTCCCGACCCAGAAGCCGATCGAGACGGACCGGACGGAGGGCATCGCCTCCGTCACGATCCGCACGCCCGACTCGAGCGTCGTCAGGCGATGGTCTTCTCGCACAGCCTCAGGCCGCGGGCTACGAGCGCGGGCGGTCTGGATCGCGGTCGCGGACCCGCCCGCGGTCGCGGTCACGCCCGCGGTCCCGGTCTCGCCCACGGTCGCGGTCACGATCACGGTCCCGGTCGCCTCGCGAAGCGGGCCGGTCGCGCCGCTGACCGCCGCCGTTCTCGGCGGCAGCGATCGCTGCGAGCTCCTCGGGATTCTTGCCCTGGATCTGGGGGTCGTCGGCGAGCCGCAGGCCGATCCGGCCACGCTCGCGGTCGACTTCGACGACCTTGACGTCGACCTCGTCGCCCTTGTTGAGCACCTCTTCGACGGTGTCGATCCGGCGACCGGGGCTGATGTTGGAGATGTGCAGCAGCCCGTCGGTGCCCTTTGAGAGCTCGACGAAGGCTCCGAAGGTCGTCGTCTTGACGACCTTGCCGGTGAACTCGTCACCGACCTCGACCTCCTTGGTCATCGAGCGGATCCGGTCCACGAGCGCGTCCCCGCGCTCACCGTCGGCGGCGTAGACGAGGACCTGGCCCTCGTCGTTGACGTCGATCTGGGACTCGAACTCCTCCTGCAGTGCACGGATCGTCTCGCCGCCCTTGCCGATCAGCAGTCCGATCTTCTCGGGGTCGATCTGGATCGTCGAGATCCGCGGCGCGTGCTTGGACAGCTCCGCACGCGGCACGTCGATCACGGCGGCCATTTCGCCGAGGATGAACTCCCGCGCGACCTTGGCCTGCGCGAGCGCGTCGCGCATGATCTCGAACGTGACGCCGGTGATCTTGATGTCCATCTGCAGCGCGGTGATCCCGCGGTCGGTCCCGGCGACCTTGAAGTCCATGTCACCGAGGTGATCCTCGACGCCGGCGATGTCGGTGAGGATGATGTAGTCGTCACCCTCCTTGATCAGGCCCATCGCGATCCCCGCGACCGGCCGCTGCAGCGGCACGCCCGCGTCCATCAACGAGAGCGTCGAGCCGCAGACCGAAGCCATCGAGGACGACCCGTTGGACTCGAGGATGTCCGACACGACACGGATCGTGTACGGGAACTCCTCCTGGCTCGGGATCATCGGGACCAGCGCCCGCTCGGCGAGCGCTCCGTGACCGATGTCACGACGCTTGGGCCCGCGCATGAAGCCCGCCTCCCCAACCGAGAACGGCGGGAAGTTGTAGTGGTGGAAGTAGCGCTTGGCCGTCTCGAGCCCGAGCGTGTCGAGCCGCATCTCCTCGCGGGTCGTTCCCAGCGAGACGACGCTGAAGGCCTGCGTCTGACCGCGCGTGAAGAGCGCCGAACCATGGGTCCTGGGCGCGATCCCTACCTCGATCGAGATCGGGCGGATCTGCTCCGAGCTACGGCCGTCGGGGCGCTTCTTCTGGACCGCGATCCGCTCGCGGATCACCGTCTTCTCGAGCTTGTCGAACGCGCGCTGAGCGTTGGCCCGGAACTCGGCGTGGGTCTCGGCCTCCGGGTCTCCGGAGTAGTGCTCGAGGATCGCCTCCTCGACCTCCTTGGTCGCGTCCTGGCGCTCGAGCTTGTCCTCGACCTGAGTCGCCGCATCGAGCGCCGCCCCGTGTGAGGTCTTGATCTGCTCGTAGAGATCGGGGTGAACCTCCGGGATCTCGACCTCGAGCTTGGCCTTGCCGGCCTTCTCGGCGAGCTCGCGCTGCGCGGCGCAGAGCTTCTTGATGTTCTCGTGCGCGATGTCGAGCGCGTCGAGGATCTCGGCCTCGGGGATCTCATTTGCCCCCGCCTCGACCATCAGGATCGCCTCGTCGGTGCCGGCCACGATCAGATCGAGCTCGGTGCCCTCGAACAGGTCAAGCTCGTCGGGGTTGACGACGAAGTTGCCGTCGACCTTGCCGATCCGGACCGCGCCGACGGGGGTCGGGAACGGGATCTGGGAGACCATCAGCGCCGCGGAGGCGCCGTTCATCGCGAGGATGTCGTATGGGTTGACGTGGTCGACCGACATCGGCATCGCCACGAGCTGCGTCTCATAGCGCCAGCCCTTGGGGAACAGCGGACGGATCGGGCGGTCGATCAGGCGCGCCGAGAGGGTCGCCTTCTCCCCCGCGCGTCCCTCGCGCTTAAAGAAAGAGCCGGGGATCTTCCCGGCCGCATACATGCGCTCTTCGACGTCTACCGTCAGCGGTAGGAAGTCGACATCACGGAGATTGCCCGCGGTGGCGGTACAGAGGACCATCGTGTCGCCCGCGCGGACGACGACGGCGCCGGAGGCCTGCTTGGCCAATTTGCCGGTCTCGAACGAGATCTCTTTGCCCTCGATCTCGACGGACACGCGCGTAACGGCGTCAGACATATTCAATTCCCTTCTTCTCTCCACCCTTCGGTCGGCGGAGCTGCTTCGTTTCTCTCTATTGATTCCGAACGCCGTTGATGCTAGCGGGTCATCGGGCGTCGAGCCGCGCGTTTCGGGTTGCAACGGGCGCAGCGTGCAGGTTGTCCGAAAACGGACCAAGCGGTCCGATAAAGCGGACCCGACAGTCCGGTTGTGGTACCGTAACCGGACCGTCAGGTCCAGTTAGCCCGAGAGCCCCCTCGTTCAGGAGACAGTAATGAGCTTAACCGTACCCGCCCCGAACGTCGAAGCGCAGCATGCCGGCAACCGCTGGGTGGTGCTCGTGATCGCGTGCATGGCCCAGTTCATGGTCGTGCTCGACGCGACGGTCGTCAACGTCGCGCTCCCGTCAATCCAGCACGGACTGAGCTTCTCCGCCGCCAACCTGCAGTGGGTCGTCAACGCCTACACGCTGATCTTCGGCGGCTTCCTGCTGCTCGGAGGACGCGCGGCTGACCTCGCCGGCCGCAAACGGCTGTTCGTCGCGGGCGTGCTCCTCTTCTCGGCCGCCTCGCTGCTCAACGGCGTTGCCCAGACATCGGGCATGCTCGTCGTCGGACGGGGGCTGCAGGGCCTCGGCGGCTGCGCTCGTCTCGCCCGCAGCGCTCGCGATCATCACGACCACCTTCACCGAGCAGGCCGAGCGCACCAAGGCGCTGAGCGTGTGGAGCGCGATCGCCGCCGGCGGCGGCGCCGTCGGCCTGATCATGGGTGGCGTGCTGACTGACATCGCCTCGTGGCGGTGGGTGTTCTTCGTCAACGTGCCGGTCGGGATCATCACGATCGCGCTCGCGATGCGCTACGTCGCCGAGTCGCGCGTGAAGACCGAGCAACGCTCGTTTGACATCGCCGGCGCGGTCACGGTGACCGCCGGCCTCGTGCTCCTCGTATACGCGATCGTCAAGGCGCAGGAATTCGGTTGGGGCTCGGGGCGCACGCTCGGCCTCGGCGCCGTTGCGTTCGCGCTGCTGGCGGCCTTCCTCGCGATCGAACGCCGCTCGGCGGCGCCGCTGATGCGGCTCAGCATCTTCCGCGTGCGGACGATCGCGGTCTCGGACACGGTCCTGCTGCTCGCCGCCTCGGGCCTGTTCGGAATGTTCTTCTTCGCGTCTCTGTACGTGCAGGAGATCCTCGGCTACAGCCCGCTGAAGGCCGGGCTCGCATTCCTGCCGATCACCGCCGGGATCATCATCGGCGCCGGGTTCTCGCAGCAGCTGATCAAGCGCGTCGGGGTGCGCAACATCTCGATCTTCGGGCTCACGCTGGCCGCCGCCGGCATGCTCTACCTGACCCAACTGCCGGTCAACGGCAGCTATGTCTCGGACCTGCTGGTCGGCCTGCTGCCGATGAGCATCGGGATGGGGCTGGTGTTCGTGCCGATCACGCTGCTGGCCACCAGCGGCGTCAGCGCCGATGACTCGGGCCTCGCTTCCGGCCTGTTCAACACCGCCCAGCAGGTCGGCGGCTCGCTCGGGCTCGCGATCCTCTCGACGCTGGCCGCGAGCCAGACGTCGAAGCTGATCAGCGACCACACCACGACCGTGATCGCCGCCCGGGTGTCGGGCTACCACGTCGCGTTCCTAGCCGCCTCGATCATGCTCGCTGCGGGCGCGGCGATCATGGCGTTCGGGTTGCGCCAGCGCCACATGAAGGAGGTCGAAATCGAGCTCACCGAGGGCGCAGCAGCTCCGGCGGCGGTCGCATAGAGCCGCTGCCCTCGTGATGATCGATGCTTTCGGCCGTCAGATGGAGGAGAATTCGCCGACCATGGAATCCGAGCGCCGACCATTACGGGCAGATGCCGAGCGAAATCGCCGGCGACTGCTGGATGCCGCGACCGCGATCTTCTGCGAGCGCGGACTCGAGGTCGGCGTCGGGGAGATCGCCGAGCGCGCCGGCGTCGGCCGCGGCACGCTGTTTCGCAACTTCCCGTCCAAGGAGCATCTGATCGCGGCGATCGTGGTCGAACGGATGCAGGAATCCGTGCAGCGCGGCCGCGCGGCGCTCGAGGCACCGGATCCGGGCGAGGCGCTCTTCCAGTTGATCGAACAGGCGGTCGGGGTCCAGCAGACCGACCGCGCTCTGTTCGACGCGCTCGACGACGAGTGGCTCGCCAACGACGAGATCCGCGCCGCCCACACGGAGCTGATGGCGGTGCTCGACACGCTCGTGCGCCGTGCGCAGGACGCGGACGCGGTGCGCACCGACGTCAGCGCCGTTGACGTGATGATGATGGTCAAGGGCGCGTGCGAGTCGAGCCGCTCGTTCCAGCACTTCGATCCGAACCTCGCGGCTCGGCAGCTCGACCTGGTCCGGGCCGCGATCTCGACCCCAGGCGCGCAGCGCCCACTCCGCGGTCGCCGACCCACGGTCGAGGACCTCGAGCGCGCGCACGCGCTGCCGGGGGAGCCACAGACACCGCACGTGGCGGCGGGCTGATCGGGTCCGCGCACCGTAGCTTCAGCGCGACTCTCACGAGGAGCCGGTCAGACGGTTTCGCAGCGTGTCGACGTCGGTCCGCTGTGCCGTCCCGTCGGTGAACTCGAACAGCGTCGGCGTGGTCACGACCCCGCCGCGCACGCCGGAGCGAAAGTCGCGGCCCACGCGCGCAAGGACCGCTTCACCGCGGCGGTCGGCGTCGAAGCGCTCGAGGTCGAGCCCCAGTGTCCGCGCGCGATCCCAGAGGTGGGGATCCTCGAGCCGGCCCTGGTCGGCGAACAGCACGTCATGCATCTCCCAGAAGCGGCCCTGCAGACCCGCGGCCTCCGCGGCACCGGCGGCCGCCCACGCGCGTGGGTGGCTGGAGCGCACCGGGAAGTGGCGAAAGACGATCCGCGTCGGCAGGTCGGCGAGCCGCTCGTGCAGCGCCGCGCAGAACGGGCACTCGAAGTCGGCGTACTCGATCACGATCGGCGCCCCGTCGACACCGCGGACGTGATCGTCGTCGTCAGGCCAGGGGACCGGTGCGGAGCCGAGTTCGGTCACGGGGACGAGCCCCGTCAGGCATCCAGGCCGTCGAAGATCAGGTTGGCGCCAGGGAGGTCGGCGGGCGACGGCGCCTGGTAGCTCCAGCGGACGGTCAAGTCGGGGTTGACGATCACCAGCGCGCGCTGGGGAAAGCCTCCAGGGTGGTAAGCGCCGAACGCCCTGCAGACCTCGCCCTTGGGCTCGAAGTCCGAGAGCTGCTCGATCGTCACGCCGAGGCGCTCCTTGAAGGCCGTCTGGGACCAGGTCGCGTCACAGGAGACGCCGTACATGGTCGCGCCCCGCTCGTGCAGGTCGGAGAGGATCTCCTCGTAGAGGTTGAGCTGGTCGGTGCAGACGGGGCTGAACGCGAACGGGTAGAAGACCAGCACCGTCGTCTGTCCCTCGAGGTCGGCGTGCGTGAAGTCGCTGCCGTCGGCGCGCTTGAGCACGAACTCCGGCGCCGGACTGCCGGGCTCGATCACTTACGCAGCCCGAGCTCGCGCACCAGGGTGCGGTAGCGCTCGAGGTCGCTGCTCTGAAGGTAGTTGAGAAAGCGGCGACGGCGACCGACGAGCATCAACAGGCCGCGGCGGGAGTGGTGATCGGAGCCGTGCGTGCGCAGATGCTCGGTGAGCATGTTGATCCGCTCGGTGAGCAGCGCGATCTGGACCTCGGTTCTGCCGGTGTCGGTCGGGCTGTCTCCGAACTGCGTGACCAACTCTTCCTTGCGTTCCTGTGTCAGAGGCATGCGGCCGGTCAGGCTAGCAGGTGCTCACCCGCACAGTTCTCGGGTCCGCTCGACATCGAGCTTCATCTGGGCGATCAGGTCTGCGACCGAGTTGAACCGCCGTTCGCCACGAAGCCGCGCGATGAAATCGACGGCCAGCGTGCGGCCATAGAGATCGACGTCGCGATCGATCAGGTAGGCCTCGACGAGCACAGCTCGGCCGGTGCCGAAGGTCGGCCGCACGCCGACGCTGACCGCCGCGCAGGAACCGTCGGCGGTGGCGGCGTAGACGCCGTGGCCAGGGCACACGAGGTTCTCGTCGGGGACTATGTTGGCGGTCGGAAAGCCGAGCGTCCGTCCACGGCGATCGCCCGTCACGACCTCCCCCTTGAGCTGGAACGGCGACCCCAGAAAGCGGGCGGCGTGCTCGACGTCGCCCGCGAGTACGAGTGCCCGGATGTGGCTTGACGAGACGATCTCCCCGTCGACCTCGACCAGCTGCACGACCCGGGTCTCGAACCGGCCATCGGCCTCCAGCAACGCCGCGTCACCGCGCGCCCGGTGGCCGAAGCGGAAGTTCTCCCCCACTGACACGTGCGTTGCGCGCAGCTGCTCGACGAGCACCTGATCGATGAACTCCTGAGCGCTCTGCGCCGCGAACCGCTCGTCGAACGGGATCACCACCAACTCGCGGACACCGAGCTCCTTGATCTTGGCGACCTTGGCGTCGAGGCTCATCAAGAGCTTCGGCGCCGCCTCGGGCCGGATCACGGCGAGCGGATGCGGGTCGAACGTGAGCACGGTGTCGTTGCCCGCGATCACCTCGCGATGGCCGAGATGGACGCCGTCGAACTCGCCGACCGCCAGGCGGCGGGGTTGGGGCTGCGCGTCGGCGAGCATCGTGACCTGCACGGGTGCAAGCCTAATGATGGGGTTGCCTGTGGGCCGGGACGTCAGCCCCGCAGTCCGACAATCGGGCGCACCTCGCCGGCCTCCGGGCCGACCTGCGCGAGCGCTACCAGCTCGCCGTCGTGCATCAAGCGGATCATCCCCTCGGGCGGCCGCTGGGCGCGAAGCCGGACGCCGTTCGCCGCCCGCCGGGCCTGCTCGGCGTCGAGCACCAGCTCGGGCATGAACGCGAGTGCCCGCGCCAGCGCGACCGGGCGCTCGGGGTCGGCGGCCGCCACGTCGAACTCGCCGATCCGCGTGCGGCGCAGCTGCTCGCAGTAGGCGTCGCCGAGATCGGCGATCAGCGTCCGCACGTAGGTGCCCGACGAGCACTCGATCTCAAAGCCGCGGCGTTCACCGTCGCGCCAGCGCTCCTGGAACCGATACACCTCGATCTCGCGCTCGGGCAGCTCGACCTCGACCCCCTCGCGTGCGAGCTGGTATGCGCGTTTCCCGCCCACCTTGACGGCCGAGTAGGCAGGCGGCCGCTGACGAAGACGTCCGACCGGCAATCGCAGATCGCCCTCGGGAACGACGCCGGTGACCGCGATCTCGCCCTCGGGATCGCCGGTGCTCGAGACGGCGCCGAAGCGCGCGGTCGCCTCGTAGCGCTTGGGCAGCTCCATCAGAAAGCGCTGCACGCGGGTCGCCCGACCGACGAGCACCAGCAGCAGCCCGGTCGCGAACGGGTCCAGCGTCCCCGCATGGCCGACCCTGGTCCGGCGAGGCAGCTCGCGGCGAATCCGCGCCACGACGTCATGCGAGGTGACGCCCGCGGGCTTGTCACACAGGAGCACGTAGGCGTTCATCGGGCACATCAGGCCCTCTCCGGGGGCTAGAGCTGGGCCGCGAGCTGATCGAGCAGGAAGTGCACGAGCTCGTCGTGCGAGAGCTCGGTCGTGAAGCCGGCCGCCTGACGGTGGCCGCCACCGCCCTGCGCGTGGGCGATCGCCGAGACGTCGACGCGGTCATCGCTGGCACGCAGCGAAACCTTGTTGCCGCCTCCGTTGTTGATCCGTTCGCGGATCAGCGCCGCGACCGCGGTGCCCTGCACCGCGCGCAGGTGGTCGATCACGCCCTCGGAGTAGCTCTCCTCGGCGTCCGAGTCCTTGAAGTCGACCGCGGTCAGCGCCGTCACCGTGAGGCGCCCATCGTCGTAGCGCTCGACGTTGGCCAGCCCGCGCGCGAGCAGCGCGAGCTTCCCGTACGGCACGCCCTCGTACACGCGGCGGTACAGATCATGGACGTCGACGCCGCCGTCGATCAGGTCGGCGGCCATCAGATGTGCGCGACGACCGGTGTTCTCGTACATGAAGCGCCCCGTGTCGGTGATCAGCCCCACGTAGAGCGCGTCGGCGATCGTGCCGCTCGGCCGGAGATCGAGACCCGCCATCAGGTCCCAGATGATCTCGGCTGTGCATGACGCTTCGGGGACGACCAGGTTGACGGTCCCGAAGTGGGTGTTGTCATGGTGATGGTCGATGTTGAGCAGGTGGATCCCGGGCCGCCGAAACGCCTCGGCCGGGTTGCGGTCGAGATTGCCGCAATCGAGGAACACGACCGTGCGCTCGTCGATGTCAGCCGGCGGCTCGGACACCAGCCCGACGAGCGGGAAGAAGCGGTACTCCTGCGGCAGCGGCAGGTCGTGCTCGTCAATGAACATCAGGCAGTCCTTGCCAAGCCCGCTGAGGATGCCGTGCATCGCGACCAGCGAGCCGATCGCGTCCCCGTCCGGATTCTCGTGTGTGACGACCAACAGCTTGGACGCCTCGCGCAGCTGATCGAGCACCAGATCGCGGTCGGAACGGTCTCCGTTAGTGGTCATCCTGTTCCTTTTCCGGATCGGCTAGCTCGGAGTCGATCAGCTGCGTGATCCGCATCCCGCGGTCGACTGACTCGTCGTACTCGAAGGCGAGCGACGGCGTGTGTTTCAGCGCCAGCTCCGTCGCCACCCGTCGCTGTAGAAAGCCGTGTGCCGAGCGCAGGCCGGCGAGGCTCGCTTCGCGGACCTCGGCGTCGCCGAGCACGCTCACGTAGACACGAGCATGCCGCAGATCAGGGCTTGTCTTCACTCCAGTGACAGTCACGAAACCAACGCGTGGGTCCTTCAGATCCA
The DNA here is from genome assembly GCA_963744695.1 of uncultured Solirubrobacterales bacterium. Classification (GTDB taxonomy): domain Bacteria; phylum Actinomycetota; class Thermoleophilia; order Solirubrobacterales; family Solirubrobacteraceae; genus Palsa-465. Next base: position 124,444 of record CAVUUT010000006.1, read on the forward strand.
TCGAAATTGCATCGCTGAGGACGGCTCTCATCGCCTCATCGACGCGGCGCATCCGGGTTGAGCGCATCCTATCCTCCGCACGGACGTTCGCGCTGCGACCTGACGCGAATGCCTCCCCTCCTGGCGACGGCTTGAATTATCCTGCTGCCCGAAGGTCCTCCACTGACGCTAGCAGCCGTTCGACGCTCGCACCCTCCGGACAGCGCGCGATCACCCAGCGCTCGAGCTCGTCGGCGGCGGCGGCGAGCCGGCGCAGCGAGCCGCCAGTCAGCGATGCCGTCAACATGGCCCGCTGCCACAGGTCCTGGTGGCCGGTCTCGGATACCGCGGCGCCGAGCCGGCCGTGGAGCTGGGCCTTGACTGACGAGAGTTCCTTGCGCTTTGCCTTCAGGCTGCCGGCGTCGGGGAAGTGAAGCTCGATTACGAGCACGGCGACGTAGCCGCCCGCGGCGGACATGCGCGGTCAAGGCGTCTACGCGAGCGCGCGCTCGACTTGGCGCGTGGCGTAGGTCTCGAGCACGTCGCCTTCCTTGACGTCGGCGTAGTTGGCGAGCACGATCCCGCAGTCGAAGCCGGATGCGACCTCGCGCACATCGTCGTTGAAGCGTCTCAGGCTCCCGATTTCCCCTTCGTAGACGACGGTCCCGTCGCGCACGAGGCGGACCTTTGACCCGCGCGTGATCTTGCCTTCGGTGACGTGGCAGCCCGCGATCGTCCCGACCCGCGAGGCGCGGAATGTCTGACGGACCTCGGCGCTCCCGAGCGCCTCCTCCACCTCCTCGGGGGCGAGCATTCCCTGCATCGCGTCGCGCAGCTCGTCGATCGCGCGGTAGATCACCGAGTAGTGGCGGATCTCGACGCCCTCGCGATCAGCCGCGGCACGCGCGTCGCCGACGGGCCGCACGTTGAAGGCCAGGATCACGGCGTCCGATGCCGCCGCGAGCATCACGTCCGATTCGGTAACCGCACCGACGGCGCGCCGGATGACGTTGACCGAGACCTCCTCCTGCGGGAGCTTCGCGATCTCGTCCTCGATCGCCTCGAGCGAGCCGGCGACATCGGCCTTGAGCACCAGGTTGAGCTCCTGCAGGCCGCTGCCGAAGATATCTTCGAGCGAGACGCGTTTGCCGCTGCGGCGCGCGATCGACTCGGCCTTGAGCCGTGTCAGGCGCTCGCCCGCGAGCTGCCGCGCGCGGCGCTCGTGCTCGACCGCGCGGACGTGCTCGCCCGCCTCGGGGACGCCGTTGAAACCAAGGACCTCGACCGGCTCACCGGGCAGAACCTGTGCGATCCGGTTGCCGAGGAAGTCGTGCATCGCGCGCACCCGGCCCCAGCTCGCGCCGGCGACGAGCGCATCGCCGACCTCGAGCGTGCCGCGGCTGACGAGAATCGTGACCACCGGGCCCCGGCCGGGATCGAGCTTGGACTCGATCACGCTGCCCGAGGCGGCGGCTTCCGGGTTGGCGCGCAGCTCCTCGACCTCGGCCATCACGATGATCGTCTCGAGCAGATCATCGAGGCCCTGCTTGGTCTTCGCCGAGACGTCGACGAACTCGGTGTCCCCGCCCCACTCGACCGGCTGTAGCCCGAGCTGGGTCATCTCGGTCCGAACCCGATCGGGCTGGGCTCCCTCCTTGTCGATCTTGTTGATCGCGACCAGCATCGGGACCCCCGCCTCCTTGGCGTGGTCGATCGCCTCCTGGGTCTGCGGCTTGACCCCGTCATCCGCGGCGACCACGATCACGGCGATGTCCGTCACCTTGGCGCCGCGGGCGCGCATAGCGGTGAAGGCCTCGTGGCCGGGGGTGTCGAGGAACGTGACCATGTGTCCATCGTGCTGGACCTGGTAGGCGCCGATGTGCTGGGTGATGCCGCCCGCCTCGCCGGCCGCGACCTGCGTCTCGCGGATCGCGTCCAGCAGCGACGTCTTGCCGTGATCGACGTGGCCCATGATCGTCACGACGGGGGCACGCTCCACGAGGTCGACGTCGGCGTCGTGGAAGACCGGGTCGGCGACTTCCTCGTCCTCGGAGTGCACGATCTCGACCTTCTTGCCGAGCTCGGTCGCCAGCACCTCGATCGTTTCGTCCGACAGCGTCTGGGTCTGCGTCTTGAGCTCTCCGAGCTCCATCAGCTTCTTGACGATCTCGGGGACGCGGACGTCGAGGTACTCGGCGACGTCCTTGACGGTCGACCCGGAGTTGATCTGGACGGCGCCGGGCTCGGCGAGCGCGGTCTGCGATGGACGCGACTCGGCTTCCTCGTCGTAGACGCCACGGCGGCGCCGTCCGCGCCGCTGGCGGCGCGGAGGCTGGTTTGACTGCGGTGGCCCGCCGCCGGGACCGCCCGCCCGGCGCGAGGCTTGAGAATCGATCACGACCCGGCGCCGACCGCCGGCGTTGCCCGGAGCCCGCTCGCCCTGGAGCGAATCGCGCGTCGGACGCTTGTGTCCCGCCTCGCCACCGCCGGCGCGAGCCGCGTCGGCCGTCGCCTCGCCCGTGGGTACAGGCGTCGCCTCGGCTGCCGCTGCAGGCGCCGGTTCCTCGCGCGCCGGGAGGGCCGCTTCGGCGCGCGGCGGCGCGGCGGCAGCCGGTGCCGGCTCGCGCTTGGATGCGGCCGCCTGCGCGGGCTGCTCGGCGCTCACGTGCTTGGCAGCCTCGGCGCGCCGGCTCTTGGAGTCGCCACCGTTCGCGAGCACGCGCTTGGCGACCTCCTCGTCGACCGACGACGACGACGCCTTGACGTCGATGCCCGCCGCCTTCAGGCGCGCGAGCACGTACTTGGCTTCGAGCCCGCGCTCCTTGGCGATCTCGTGGACGCGCTTATTCATCGGCCTCCCAGTCTACGGCGCCTACGAACTGGCGCCCTCGGCCGCGGGCGAGTCAGTCGCGCCCTGGGGGTCGTCGCCGTTGTCGCCTTCGTGCAGCGGCGTCTCGGCCGGCGGGTCGGCGACGGCCTGCGCAGTCTCGGCCGGCTGCGCGGGCTCCTGCGTGGGCCCGCCGTCGACCTGATCGGTGTCCTTATTGGCGAGCGCCTGGTGGGCCTCGATCCCGCAGTAGCGAGAGCCGGGCAGAGCGGCGTTCGGGCAGCGGCGGCCGTTTGAGAGGATCGCCGCACAACGGCCCTGGGCGGCGTCGTCCTCCTCGTAGCCATGCTCGGCCTCTTCCGCGGCGAACTCGGTCTCCGAACGGATGTCGATCCGCCATCCGGTCAGCCGGGCTGCGAGGCGGGCGTTCTGGCCCTCGCGACCGATCGCGAGCGACAGCTGGTCATCGGGAACGATCACCGTCGCCTGCTTGCCCGCGTCGTCGACCAGCACCTCGCGCACGCGCGCGGGCGACAGTGCCTTGGCGACGAACCGGGCTGGCTCGTCGTTGTAGGGGATGATGTCGATCTTCTCGCCGCGCAACTCGGACACGACCATCCGCACGCGCGACCCTCGGGGACCGACGCACGCGCCGACCGGATCGACACCGTCGACGTGCGACACGACCGCGATCTTCGAGCGGTAACCGGGTTCGCGCGCGACGCCGGTGATTTCGACCAGCCCGTCGGCAATCTCGGGCACCTCGAGCTCGAACAGCGACTTGATCAGCTCGGGGTCGCGGCGCGAGACGATGATGCTCGGGCCCTTGGTCGAGTTCGACACGTCCTTGATCACGGCCTTGATCCGCTGCGAATGGTCGTAGCGCTCGCCGTCGACCTGCTCTGACTTTGGCAGCAGCGCCTCGACGCGCTCGCGCAGTTGGACCAGCGTGTAGCGCGAGTCCGACTGCTGCACGATCCCGGTGATCAGCTCGCCGACGCGGTCGCGATACTCCTCGAACATCACGTCGCGCTCGGCCTCGCGAATCCGCTGCAGCATCACCTGCTTGGCGGTCTGCGCCGCGATCCGCCCGAAGTCGTGCGGGGTAACGTCCTCGGTCTCGATCTGATCCTCGTACTCCTTGAGCTTCTCGAGGTCGATCTCGGGCTCGGGGACCTCGCGCATTTCGCCGGTCTCCGGATCGACGGTCGGCTGCTGATCCTCGGTCGCCTCGACGAGCAACTGCTCCTCGAGCTCCGGCGGGATCTTCAGCTCCCAGACCATGAAATCGCCGCTCTCGCGGTCGACCTCGACCTTTGCGTATGGAGCCGACCCGGGCGTCTTCTTGTAGGCCGACAGCAGCGCGTCCTCGAGCGCTTCGATCAGCTTGTCAAACGAGATGTTCTTTTCCGCTGCGAGGCCCCGTACGGCCTCGACTATTTCCTTGGACATGGATTCAGTCTCCGGGTACGAGGTTAGAGCGGACGATCTGCTCGTAGGGGATCGTCACGACGCCCTCGGCGGCGGCGATCGTCACGTCGCGCTCCGAGGCACCGACCAGCTCACCGGTCAGATGCTTGTGACCGGCCCATTCCTTCTGCTGGCGCGCGGCGTCGCCGCGCAGGCGAACCCGCGCACGACGGCCGAGGAAGCGCGTGTAGTGCTGGGGCTTTGTCAGCGGCCGGTCCTGGCCCGGCGAGGACACCTCGAGCGCATAGCGCTCGCGATACTCGGTGAGGTGTCCCGAGACCCGCTCGCAGAGCGCCAACGTCACGCCGTCGGGGTGGTCGATGAACAGGCGCAGGGTCGAGCCGGAGACGACTTCCGCCAGCAGCACCTCGACCGCGGGCTCGACGCCGGCGAGCCGGGCTTCGATCTCGGTCTGTAGTGCACTCACGTTCTCCCTCCGTCGATAAATCTCACAAAAAAAGCGGGCGAGCGCCCACTTTCAAGAACTGCCGCCGGGAAGCGCCCGGCACACGAAAGCTGTTCGTTCAGCGTAGCACCGCAGGCGCGCTTGTGAACGCTTTTGACCCGCCGGTCTCCGGGAGCCTCGCTAAACGCTCGATCCACCGGCCGCGCGTGCGCGGGCGCGATCGCGGTAGACGACGTAATCACGCCGTCCAGGCTGCAGGCAGGCGGCCAACGCGAGCGGCTTGCGCGCCTCGGCGTGGCGGCCGAGCAGCTGCAACGAGCGGCCCAGGCAGAACAGCGCGTAGTCGTTGGTCGGCGCACGATCGATCACGGCCTCGAACTCCTCCGCGGCCTGCTCGTAACGCTGGCTGTGGAACAGCGCGCGGCCGAGCGCCTCGCGGATCGACGTCTGTTCGGGGGCGAGATCGCGCGCGCGCGCGAGCGGAATCACGGCCTGATGGTTGTGGCCCGCCTCGAGCAGCTCGGTCCCGCGGCGGTAGAGGTCATAGACATCGTGCATGGGCACGAGTTTAGGAGGCGGTGCAGCGTCTTAGCCGCCGCCCCGGCGCGCTCGCGGCGCGGGCAGACGCGGGGGCAGCGCCCAGAGGGCACGCAGGCGGCCGGTCAGGCCCAGGTCGCGCCGCAACTGCTGGCGCATCGCGTGCCGTCCGCGGCGGGCCGGCCGCCCGGAGTCCCCGCTGTAGCGCTCGAGGCGCAGTGAACGGAGGTAGGCCGCGGCGCCGGGGGACTCTCGGAAGCGGTGCTCGAGCCCGGCCAGGGTGACGTCCGGTCCGAGCGGCCGCCCGGTGCGTGCCATCGCGCGCTCGAGCTCGTCAAGAAGCGTGTCGGTGCTGGGCGCCGGTGCAAGGAGCGCGCGCACCAGCCAGGCCAGCGCTGCCACCGCCACGAGCGCGGCGAGGATCTCGAGCACGTTGACGCCGCCGCTGGTTGCGTGCTGCGCGGGGGTCGTCGCGTTTGCGGTCGCCCCGGCCTTACTGGTCGGCCCGCCGGGCTTGCCGGAAGCCGCGCCTGGCAACGCTCGCAGTAGCGAGGCCGACTTGACCCCACCGCGGGCCGGCGCGGAGACCGGTGTCGGATCAAACCGCACCCAGCCGTATTGCGGGAACCAGACCTCGACCCAGGCATGGGCGTCAATGTCGCTCACCAGCCACTGGTGATGCAGCCCGTTGCGCGTCCCGGGCGTGAACCCCGCCGCGACGCGCGCCGGCAGGCCGCCCATCCGCAGCAGCAGCGCCATCGAGCCCGAGAACTGCTGGCAGTAGCCGCGCTTGTCCTTGAACAGGAAGTTGACCAGCGGATAGCGGCTGATCGGCGGCGACTGGTTGTACGTGTAGCCGTGCGACAGATACCGCAGCACGCTCTGCACGAATGCATACGGTGTCGGTGCGTTCGCGGCAAGATGCTGCGCAAGCGCGTAAACACCCGCGTAGGGACTGGCATTCATCACCGCGGCGATGCTTGGTTTGTTCGAAGCGGCGAGCGCGAGGGACTGCCGGCGGCCGTGGAAAGGACCGAACGTGACCTGGGTGAACTCCTGCGGCGGCGCTCCCGTCTGCGGGATCGTGAGCGTCAGGTCGTCGCTCAGCGCGACCCACGGGTACGAGCTTCCCGCGTCGCGCAGCTGCGGGGCCGACGGGTGCGGGGAATAGCTGCGGACCTCATAGCTGGCTCCCGACCTGAGCGTGCGCTCGGTCGTCCAGCTGCCCGCGTCGACACCGGCCTCGACCCCGCCCGGGACCTGGGTCGGGCGCCCCAGCACCTCGCCGGGTGCGATCACGTCGCTGGTCTTCATCCCATCCAGGGTGACCCGGACCTTCTGTGACCAGACTGACAGCGCCTCGGGGCTCACGGGAGGCAGGGTCGGCTGCGCCGCGGGGGCGCCGAGCACCCAGTCGTAACCGTTGAACATGTCCAGGTTCTCGGCCTTCCAGTAATCGGCGGTCTTGGCGTCGACCGTCAGCACCTGATGGCCCGAATGGGGCCAGTGCAGCGGCCCATAGGTCTGGTTCCAGTTGAACGAGTCGGCGTGCGCGTTGACCACCGATCCTGTCCATGCGCGGTAGTTGAGCCAGGCCTTGTGCTGGTCGAGCCGCGGGGCGACGAGCGCGGCGACGATCCCAGCCAGCAGCAGGAGCGCGAACGCGGTGCCGGCCGCGTCGCGGCGGATCCGCTCGCCCCAGATGAACGCCGCCAGCAGGCCGAACAGCAACAGGCCCTGCAGATACGGAAATTCGGGCCGCACGAGCGTCGAGGGGACGACCGCCAGCGCGATCAGCGGCAGCGCCGCCGCCGCCCGCCGTCCATCCCCGATCAGGCGCGGTGCGAAGGCAATCATGATCGCCGCGTCGAGCAGCAGCACCGCGGCGCCGAGCGCGATCACGAACCGGATCGACTGGTCGGTACCGAGGTACGGCACGAGCGCACTCGGCAGCCCGCCGAGCCCGTCCGATATGTGACGGGCGCTGACGGCCACCCGCACGTGGATGAACGAGTGCCATTGCAACCCCGCGACCGGGAACGCGAGCAGGCACAGCACGACCGTCAAGACGAGCGCCGGGAGCTTGCCGTAGCGCCGAGCCTGGGGCACCGCGCCGGCGAGCACCACGGCGAGCCCGCACAGGCCGAGCAGGCGCCACGTCGGCGTCGGGGTCATCAGCGTCCCCCAGCGGACCGTCCCGTACAGCGCCAGCGCAGCGAACGTGACCAGCCTGACGATCGTGCGCTGGGTGTCGGAGAGCTCGCTTGAGTCGCTGAGCGTCGCCTGCTCGAGGCGGCCGCTCCCGACCAGCGGCTGCGCGCTCGCACTCACGCGGCGTTCGTCTCCCTCGCCTTGACGCGATTACGTTCGCGCCGGGCCCCGAGCAGGAAGCCGCGACAGCCCGACACCTCGAAGGAGGCGAACATCGGTCCCCGGACCCCGCGCGGACGGCCGTCGGCGAGTGACTGCTGGGGTATCACGAGCACGACCGGGCCCTGGCCGGACGCCAACAGCGCCGCGAGTCGGTCCGGCGGCCTGACGGACACGTAGATCATCGCCCCGAGCCGGCCCGCGGACGAGCTCAGGGCCGGTGCGCGCGCGAGCGGCCCGCCCTCGATCAGGGCCAGGCGCGCGTATGCGGCAGGCCACGTGGTCAGCTCCCGGTCGATCGGTGTCACACGTTGCTCGCCGCCGAGCAGCAGGCCGCAGCCGCCGGTTCGCGCGAGCTCGAGCGTCAGCGATGCGGCCGCGCGGACCGCGGCGTCGAGCAGCTCCGGCGGTCCGCCGCCGCGCGGGTCGAGCACGACCACCGGACGGGTATCGCCGTCGGCGCGCAGCCTCCGCTCGATCAGTCCGGCACCGCGCGCGACCGCTGGCCAGTAGATCCGGCTCGCGGAGGTTCCGACGCGGTACGGCCGCAGCCCATCGACGTCGACCGCTGCGAATGCCTCGGCGCTCGATTGCCCGTCGGGAAGCTCGAAATGGCGGGCGCCCCCGGCGCTCAACCACTGCACGGGCTCGGTGCGCGGGAGCACCAGGAGCCGTTGCGGCGGCGCATCGCTGATCCGCTCGACGCGCGCGAGCTCGAGTGGATCGCTCGAGATCAGCGACGGCGGCGGGAGCGTCTGCATCCCTCGCCGAGGGAAGCGCGCCATCACGCGCACGTACGCGACGCGCCGCCCGCGGAACGGCGATCGCCGGCCGCCGAGCCGCAAGCGCGAGCCGGTGAACGGGTCGACGACCTCGGCGCCGGGGAGCCCGAGCGGGCTACGACGAATCTCGATCGTGGTCGCCAGCAACTGCTCCTCGACGACGCGCTCAGCCTGCAGGTGACGCAGCGCCTGGGCCCCGCGGGCGCTGAACCAGACCCACGTGGGCGCGGCGATGCCGATCAGCGTCAGGGCGACCGCCGGCACGAACAGCGGCGCGGCGTCGAACAGCAACGAGATCAGCAGCAGCCCGAGCCCGGCCGCCACGACCCACAGCGCCCGTTTTGCGACCAGGCTCGGGCCTTTCATCAGAGCGCTCGGGTGGCGGAGATCGCGTCGGCGATCACATCGGCCGCGGCGGACCGCGGCGTCTCGGGCGCGAGCATCATGCGATGCGCGAGCACCGGCTCGGCGAGCGCCTGGACGTCGTCGGGCAGCGCGTGGTCGCGCCCGGCCAGCATCGCGTGCGCCTTAGCCGCCCGGAGCAGCATCAGACCCGCGCGCGGGCTCGCGCCGAGATCGACGCGCGGATCCTCGCGCGTACGCCACAGGAGCCGGACAACGTAATCGCGCAGCGGGGCGGTGGCCCGGATGCTCGTGGCGGCGTCCTGCGCGGCGAGCACCTCGGCCGCGGTCGCCACCGGCCGCAGCGCCTGCACCTGGTCACCGGACTCGTGCGCGGCGAGCATTGCCGCCTCGGCAGCGTGCTCGGGGTAGCCGAGCGAGATCCGGATCATGAACCGGTCGACCTGTGCCTCGGGCAGCGGATATGTGCCCTCGTACTCGATCGGGTTCTGGGTCGCGAGCACGAGGAATGGCCGCGCGAGCTCGTGGGTGTGTACATCCACCGTGACGCGCCGCTCCTGCATGCACTCGAGCAGCCCCGACTGCGTCTTGGGCGAGGCACGGTTGATCTCGTCGACGAGCACCACGTTGGCGAACACCGGGCCTGGGCGGAACTCGAAACGCTGCTCGCGCTGGTCATAGATGTTGGTCCCGACGACGTCGGCCGGCAGCAGGTCCGACGTGCATTGAATGCGGGCGAACTGGCAGTCGATCGAGCGCGCCAGGGCGCGCGCGAGCGCGGTCTTGCCGACACCCGGGTAATCCTCGACCAGCACGTGCCCTTCGGCGAGCAGGGCGACGATCAGGTGCTCGAGCGTCTCGGGGCGGATCTGGACCGCCTTCGTGACGTTCGCCGCGATCGTGCGCGCGACCGCGGTGAACGCGTCAAACTCTTGCGGCGCCGTCGGGGTGTGCTCGGATGGCTCGATCGTCTGTCTCCTTCCCAGCTAGCAGCGACTCGACCTCGTCGAGCACCGCCGCAGCGATGTCCTGCTTACCCGTTTTCGCCACGTGATGGACGCGGCCGCCTGCAAGCACGATCGTGACCTCGTTCTCGGCGGCGTCGAACCCGATCCCGGGCTGCGATATGTCGTTGACGACGACTGCGTCGAGGTGCTTGCGCTCGAGCTTGGCCGTCCCGCTGGTCACCGCCTGCTCGCCGTGCTCGGCCGCGAAGCCGACCAGGACCTGCTGCGGGCGCCGGCGCGTGCCGAGCGTCGCGAGGATGTCCTCGGTCGGCTCGAGCTCGACCCGGGGCACGCCGCGGTCCTTCTTGAGCTTGGTCGCGACGGGCGCGCGGGGCCGGAAGTCGGCGACCGCGGCCGCCATCAGGAGCACCTCGCAGGCGTCGAACTCGTGCTCGCAGGCCGCGGCCAGCTCGGCCGCAGTCCGCACCGCTTTGAGCTTGACGCCTCGAGGCGGGTCGAGTGCGACGTTGGCGGCGATCACCGTCACGCGCGCGCCGCGGCGCGCGGCCTGCTCGGCGAGCGCGAATCCCATCCGGCCCGAGGAGCGGTTGCCGATGTAGCGCACGCTGTCGATCGGCTCGCGCGTGCCGCCCGCCGTGACGAGCACGCTCAGCCCGAGCAGCGGGCCCGGCTCCCGGGCTGGAGCGGCGAGCAGCGCCTCGCACGCGGCGAGCAGCTGTGCCGGCTCGGCCAGGCGGCCGACGCCATGTTCCCCATGGGAGGCGAGCTCCCCTTCGCCCGGATCGATCACCGTCACCCCGCGAGCGGTGAGGAGTTCCAGGTTCGCGCCGGTCGCCGGGTGCTCGTACATATGGTTGTTCATCGCCGGCGCGACCGCTACCGGGCACCGTGCTGCGAGCGCGGCCGCGGTCAGCAGATTGTCGGCGTGCCCGTGCGCGAGCTTGGCGATCGTGTTCGCGCTCGCGGGCGCGATCAGGTACAGGTCGGCGTTGTGGACGAGCGCGAGGTGCGAGATCGAAGTTCGCTCGGGCGCGGGGTCACCCGGGTAGGAGCCGCGCATCGGGTCGGGCTCGAACTCGTCGCGCAGTACTGGCGCGCCGGTGATCGCCTCAAACGAAGCCTGGCCCACGAACCTGGTGCTCGCGTCCGACTGCACCACCCGCACCGCGTGTCCGGCTTTGACGGCTAGGCGCGCAGTCTCAAGCGCCTTGTAGGCCGAGATCCCGCCGCTCACTCCGAGGAGCAACCGGGCCATCGGCTCCTACCGTCTGCTCGCCTGCAAACCGGTGGAGCTGACCACGGTCTAGCGGTAGTGGTACTTGAGCTTGCCCTGAGCGACCTCTTCCAGCGCGATCGTCAGGTAGTTCTTCGAGCGCGTATCGACCATCGGCGGCGGAAACTCATCAAACGTCCCCTCGCCGAGGTTGTGGTAGTAGGAATTGATCTGGCGCGCGCGCTTGGCGGCGACGATCACGCTCGCGTAGTCGGAGTCGACGTGTTCGAGCAGCTTGTCGATACGTGGTGAGATCACTGGGTCAGTCCTTCGTCGGGGGCTTTTAGGTTAGCGGCACCGCAGCCTTTTCCTGCCAGTGCGCCGCGCACGATCTGCTCGAGCTCGGCGGTCGCCTGTTCGAGCCTGTCGTTGACGACCACGCGCGCGAACTCGGGCTGGGCCTCGAGTTCTCGCTCGGCGGTCTGCATCCTGCGCTCGATCTGCTCTGCGGGATCGGTCCCGCGCCCCACGAGCCGCGCGCGGAGCGCCTCGCGCGACGGCGGCGCGATGAACACGGCCAGCGCCTCCGGCATCGCCTCGCGCACCTGTCGCGCTCCCTGGACCTCGATCTCGAGTACGACCGGGACCCCGTCACGCAAGCGCCGGTCAAGCTCAGAGCGGAGGGTTCCGTACCTGCTACCCGAGTAGCTCGCGTGCTCGACAAATTCCCCGTTGCTGACTCGACGGTCGAACTCATCGGGGTCCATGAAGTGGTAGTGGGCGCCGCTGCGCTCGCCTGGGCGGGGCGGGCGCGTGGTCGCCGACACCGACAGCTCGAGCTCGGGCACGCGTTCGAGGAGACCGCGGATCAGCGTGCCCTTGCCGACCCCGGACGGGCCGGTAATCACGAACACCCTCGGCGCTGCCCCCACCACCCCACCGGGGCCGACGCGCTCAGCGGCGCCGCATCAGCGCCACGAGCTCGTTGCGCTGGCGCTCAGACAGCCCGCCCAGCGTCTTGCTGGGGGAGATCCGGCACTGAGAGAGGATCTTGTTGACCTTCACACGCCCGTACTTGGGAACCGCGAGCAGCAGGTCAAATACCTTCGCGGTGAGCAAATACTCCGGTGGGTGCAGCAGCAACTCGCCGATTGGCTGGCGGCCCGCCTTCAGGTCGCGCTTGAGCTGCGCGCGCTGGCTCCGGATTCGGTTCGCACGCTGAAGGGCCTCCATCCGCTGCACGAGCGAGCGCTCTGGCGCGGTGAGTGACTTGGAGAACGATTCACTGACCGGCGGCATGCGGCGCGACTATACATCTTGCGGCGAGCCGATCAAGGTCAAGCTGCCCAAATTCGACTCGACCTCAACCTGAGCTTCAGCATTGTCGAGTCTACTTGCGAGAATAGTCAGCTTTTGCAGGGGCTTTACCGAGTCGTGAAGGATTTGCATAACTGCGGGGCGTAGCTGCCCAACTAGGACGTCAATCGTGCCCAACAAGCCTTGCCGGGGGCCGCAGAGCGGCCAGCTCGGCGGCGATCCGCAGCCCGGCTGCCGGATCTCTGAAGCTTTCGGTCCCGACCGCGACGAGCGTCGCCCCCGCGCGCAGCAGATCGAGCGCGTCGGCGCCCGACTGCACGCCGCCCATACCGACGATCGGGATGCTCACGGCGGCGCTCACGGCGCTGACCTGAGCGAGCGCAACGGCTCGCACAGCAGGCCCCGAGGCGCCGCCGGTCCGGCCGCCGAGCCACGGCTGATCGGTGCCCGGCGCGAACGCCATCCCGCGGATTGTGTTGATCAGCGAGACGGCGCTCGCGCCCCCCTCCTGGGCGGCATGGGCGACCGCCGCCGGATCGTTGGCGTTCGGGGTCAGCTTCACGATCAGCGGCTTGTCGGTCAACGGTCGCACGGCCGCGAGCAGGCGCGCGGTCTCGTCCGGGTCGGCTCCCATCACGAGCCCGGTCTCGACGTTCGGGCACGAGACGTTGAGCTCGAGCGCCGCGACCTCGTCGCGGTCGGCGAACGCGCGCACGAGCTCAGCGACATCCTCGCGGCTGAAGCCCATCACGTTGACGATCACCGGCACGCCAAGCTCGGACAGCGCTGGGAGGTCCTCGGCCAGATAGCCGTGCAGTCCTTTGTTGGGCAGGCCGATCGAGTTCATCAGCCCCGCCGGCAGCTCCCACAGCCGCGGCGGCGGGTTGCCCTGCCGGGGCGCGAGCGTGACGGTCTTGGAGACGAACGCGGCGAACGGGAAGCGGTCCAGGAGCTCATCGCCGAATGCCCGGCGCGCGGCGATCGCGTCAAAGGTGCCCGAGCCGTTGATGATCGGGGCGGCCAGCTCGATCCCGCAGAAATCGACGGTCAATGTCGCCCCCCCGGGGTGCCGAACGTCTCGGGCCCGAGATCGGCCGCCTCGAGCACCGGCCCGTCGAGGCACACGCGCACGTAGCCCGTGCGGGTCTGGACCACGCAGCCGAAGCAGGCACCGAAGCCGCACGCCATCCCGGACTCGAGCGCGAGCTGAGCCGGGATCTCCCTGACCGTGCACAGCAGCCGCACCGCTTCGAGCATCGCCGGCGGACCACACGCGTACACCTCGGCGTGCGAGTCGCCGTCGAGCTCGTCGTCGAGCAGCTCGGTGACGAACCCATGATGGCCGCTGCTGCCATCGTCGGTCGCGACCTGGGGATCGACGAGCAGCTCCGCGCCGGCGGCGTGCCGACGATCGCGGAAGCCGAGCAGCACGGTCGCGCCGTCGCCGAGCTCGTCCTGCCAGGCCGCCAGCGGCGCGATCCCGATGCCGCCGCCGACGAGCAGCGCTCGCCGACCGTCGCGCGGCGCGGCAAAGCCGTGGCCGAGCGGCCCGACGAGCGACAATCCCTCCCCGGGCCCGAGCTCCGATAGCCGGTTGGTCCCGGGGCCGATGTCCTCGATCAGGAACTGAAGCGAGACGCCGCGCCCACCTGGAGGCGGGCTGCCGACCCGCATGACGCTGAACGCGCGGGGCAGGTACGGCCGCTCGCCGGCTCCTCCGCCCCAGCGATGGGCGGCCATCAGCATGTAAAACTGGCCCGGCTGCGGGCGCGGCCCGTCCGGGTCGGCGCAATCGAGCACCACGTAGGCGCCGTGCTGCGAGCGACGCATGACCGTCGCGACGCGGGCTCCGAACGGCGCGGTGACCCGCTGCGCCCGGGTGCTGGTCATCGTGGCGCCGGGCTCATCCGGCCGTGGCGGTGCAGCTCCTGCAGCGAGACCACGGCAGGTTCACCGCGCCTCGCGGCGGCGATCGCTCGCGCCGCCGCCATCCCACCGGCCATCGTCGTGATGCACGGGATTCCGCGAGCAACCGCGGCGGAGCGGATCTCGTACCCGTCCGCGCGGGCGCCGGTGCCGACCGGGGTGTTGATCACGAGGTCGACGGCGCCGCGCTCGATCCAGTCGACGACATGCGGCGAGCCCTCACCGATCTTGTTGATCTCCTCGGCGGGCACGCCCATCCTCCGGATCGACTGCGCGGTCCCACGCGTCGCGATGATCTCGAACCCGAGGTCGTGGAGTTGGGTCGCGATCCCGGTCGCGGCGGGCTTGTCGCCGTCAGCGACGGTCAAGAACACGGTTCCCTGATTGGGGAGCCGAGCGCCGGCGGCGGCCTGCGCTTTCGCGAACGCGGTCGGGAAGTCCGATGCGATCCCCATCACCTCCCCGGTGGACCGCATCTCGGGGCCGAGCAGCGAATCCGAGCCCGCGAACCGGTCAAACGGGAGCACCGCCTCCTTGACGCAGACGTGACTGCAGCACGGCTCGTCCGGAAGGTCGAGGTCGGCGAGCCGGTCGCCGAGCATGATCCGGCAGGCGAGCTTGGCCAGCGGCAGACCGATCGCTTTGGATACGAACGGCACCGTCCGCGAGGCGCGCGGGTTGGCCTCGATCACGTGCAGGCCGTCGTCGCCGTGGATCGCGAACTGCACGTTGAGGAGCCCGACGACGCCGAGCGCGCGCGCGATCCCGATCGTCTGCTCCCGGATCTGGTTCAGCATCTCGTCGCCGAGCCCGTGCGGCGGCAGGACGCACGCCGAGTCTCCTGAGTGGATCCCCGCCTCCTCAACGTGCTGCATGATCCCGGCGATCCACACCTGCGCGCCGCCGTCGCCGTCCGCGCCGTCGCACAGCGCGTCGACGTCGACCTCGATCGAGTCCTCGAGAAAGCGGTCGAGGTAGATCGTGCCGCCCTGCGCTCCGACCCGGTGCAGGTAATCGCGCAGGCCGTCGACGCTGTAGACGATCTCCATCGCGCGACCGCCGAGCACGTAACTCGGACGGACCAGCAGCGGGAAGCCGACCTCGGGCGCGCGCGCGAGCGCCTCGTCGGCGCTGTTCGCGGTCGCGTACGGCGGCGCGTTGTAGGCGAGGGAGTCGAGCAGCGCCCCGAAGCGGGCTCGATCCTCGGCGAGGTCGATCGCGTCGATCCCGGTGCCGAGCACGGGGATCCCCGCGGCCTGCAGCCCGGAGGCGAGCTTGAGCGGGGTCTGGCCGCCGAACTGGACCACTACACCTTCAGGCTGCTCGTGCTCGCAGACCGCGATCACGTCCTCGAGTGTCAGCGGCTCGAAGTACAGGCGATCCGAGGTGTCGTAGTCGGTCGAGACCGTCTCCGGATTGCAGTTGACCATCACCGCGTCGCGCCCCAGCTCGCGGACCGTCTGGGCCGCGTGCACGCAGCAGTAGTCAAATTCGATCCCCTGGCCGATGCGGTTGGGCCCGGAGCCGAGAATCACCACCCGCGGCCGTTCCCCGGGCGTGGCCTCGTGGGTGGGACCGTCGACGCCGGGGCGCTCCCAGGCGGAGTAGAAGTACGGCGTCTGGGCGGCGAACTCGGCCGCGCAGGTGTCGACCGCCTTGAACGTCCGGGCGCCTGCGAACGGCGCTTGCGGATCGGCGACGAACTCGGCGAGCTCGTGCAGGAACCACGGGTCGATGCTCGTGCGGCGGTGGAGCTCAGCCACGGTCGCGCCGCGGCGCAACGCCTCGAGCAGGTAATCGAAGCGGTTGGCCCCGGGGCTCTGTACCAGCGCCAGCAGTTCGGCGTCGTCCGCGGGCGGGCTCGGCCGCTCGTCGAGCTCGCGCGAGCGCAGCGCCTTCGCGAACGCCTGCTTGAAGGTGCGCCCGAGCGCCATCGCCTCCCCGACCGACTTCATGTGCGTCGTCAGGTCCGCCTCGGCACCGGGGAACTTCTCGAACGCGAACCTCGGCCACTTGACGACGCAGTAGTCGATCGCGGGCTCGAAGCTCGCCGGCGTCGCCTTGGTGATGTCATTCGGGATCTCCTGCAGCGTGTAGCCGACCGCGAGGCGCGCCGCGATCTTCGCGATCGGGAACCCCGTCGCCTTGCTCGCCAGCGCGCTCGACCGCGACACGCGGGGGTTCATCTCGATCACGACGATCTCGTCGGTCGCGCGGTTGACCGCGAACTGCACGTTCGAGCCCCCGGTCTCGACCCCGACGGCCCGGATCACGGCGATCGCCTGGTCGCGCAGCGCCTGATACTGCTTGTCGGTCAGCGTCTGCTGAGGGGCGACGCAGACGCTGTCGCCGGTGTGAACGCCCATCGGGTCGAGGTTCTCGATCGAGCACACGATCACGACGTTGTCGGAGTGGTCGCGCATCACCTCGAGCTCGAATTCGCCCCAGCCGAGCACTGACTCCTCGAGCAGCACCTGGCCGATCGGCGATGCCGCCAGCCCGCGACCGACGACCCGCTCGATGTGCGACTCGTCGTGCACGACGCCGCCGCCGCTGCCGCCGAGCGTGAACGCGGGGCGGACGATCAACGGCAACCCTATTTCTCGGACTGCGGCGTGCGCATCGGCGAGGGTGTGGGCGATCGCGCTGCGCGGGACCCGCAGGCCGGCCTCGGTCATCGTGTCGCGGAAGCGCTCCCGGTCCTCGGCGCGGCTGATCGCCTCGGAGTTGGCGCCGATCATCTCGACCCCGAAGCGCTCCAGGGTCCCGTCCTCGTGCAGCGCCTTTGACAGGTTCAGCGCCGTCTGGCCCCCGAGCGTCGGAAGCAGCGCGTCGGGCCGCTCGCGCTCGATCACCTGTGCGACCGGTCCGGGCAGCAGCGGCTCGATGTAGGTCGTCGTCGCGACCTCGGGGTCGGTCATGATCGTCGCCGGATTGGAGTTGACCAGGACGACCTCGTAACCCTCCTGGACGAGCACCCGGCAGGCCTGGGTACCCGAGTAGTCGAACTCGGCCGCCTGGCCGATCACGATCGGCCCCGAGCCGAGCAGGAGGATCTTGTGGATGTCGTCGCGACGGGGCATCGGCTAGGCCGCGGCTCTGATCTCCTGCAGGAAGCGATCGAACAGGTACAGGGCGTCGTTGGGACCAGGCCCGGCTTCGGGGTGGTACTGGACCGTCGCGCCCGCGACATCGAGCAGCCGCAGACCTTCGACCGTTCTGTCGTAGAGGTTGATGTGGCTCAGCTCGGCGGCGCCGAAGTCAGTCTCCCAGCGGACCGCCTGATCGCGCTCGATCGTCCGCTGGCCGTCCGGCCCGAGGACCGCGAAGCCGTGGTTCTGGCTCGTGATCTCAGTGCGGCCGGTGACGAGGTCCTTGACCGGGTGGTTGGCCCCGTGATGGCCGAACGGCAGCTTGTAGGTCCGCAGTCCGACGGCGCGGCACAGAAGCTGATGTCCGAGGCAGATCCCGTATACCGGGAGCTTGCCGACGAGCTCGGCAACGGTCGCGACGATGTAGTCCAGCGCGCCCGGATCGCCGGGGCCGTTGGCGAGGAACACCGCATCGGGCCGATTCGCGAGCAGCTGACCGGGCGAGGCGGTACAGGGGTGCAGCTCGACGGTCGCCCCGCGGCTGTTCAGGTTTGCGACGATCGAGCGCTTGACGCCGGTGTCGATCATCGCGATCCGCGGGCCGCGGTCGGGAGGGTCGCCCTCGATGACCACCGGCTCGGCGGGGGTCACCGCGCGCGCAAGGTCGCGGCCGGTCATCGACGGTTCGGCCTCGATCAGGTCACGTGCCCGCGCCTCGCCGACGGTGGCAGGGAAGAGTCCACCGCGCATCGCGCCCGCGTCGCGGATGTGACGCACGAGCGCGCGCGTGTCGAGATCGGTGATCGCCGGAACGCCCTGCGCGACCAGCCACCGCAGCCACCCGGTCTGCGCGCCCGGAGCGTCGTCGCGATCGACCGCGGCGCGCATGATCGCCGCGCGCGCGTGCGCGCGATCGGACTCCATCGCCTCCGGGCTGACCCCGTAGTTGCCGATCTGCGGGTAGGTGAACGTGATCAGCTGGCCCGCGTAGCTCGGATCGGTCATCGCCTCCTGGTAGCCGGACATCGAGGTGGTGAACACGATCTCTCCGACCGCCGGGCGCTCGGCGCCGCAGGCGAGGCCGTCAAAACGCGCGCCGTCTTCGAGCAGCACGTAGGCGGTGGTGTCGAGCGTCATCGGTTGCTGAGCGTCCCCGCGTCGGCGAGCATCGCCGCCCGATATGCCACCGCGCCGGCGGCGACCGTGAGCTCGACGCGGCCCTGGAGCGTGCGCCCCCAGAAGCACGAGTTCGCTGATCTGCTCGCGTATCCGCGCGCCCCGACCTCCCACCGTGCGTCGAGGTTGACGAGGCAGACGTTCGCCGGCTCGCCGACCGCGATCCGAGGCGTCGGCAGTCCATACAGAGCCGCGCCATCGCTGAGGCGCCGCACGACCGTCGCGAGCTCGAGCTCTCCCGACAGCACGAGTTCGGTGTAGAGCGCCGCGAATGCGGTCTCGAGACCGGTCGTCCCCATCGGCGCCTGCTCGAACGGGACCTCCTTTTCGTGCTGGGCGTGCGGCGCGTGGTCGGTGGCGATGCAGTCGATCACGCCACTCTTGAGCCCCTCGATCAGCGCCTGTCGGTCGCTCTCGGTCCGCAACGGCGGACTCATCTTGAAGCGGCTGTCGAGCGTGCGGACGACGTCATCGGTGAGCGTCAGGTGGTGCGGGCAGACCTCGGCGCTGACGCGGGCTCCGGCCTCCTTGGCCGCCGCGACCGCCCGCACCGACTCGACGCACGAAAGGTGCTGGAAGTGCATGCGGGCGCCCTCGTACAGCGCGATGCTCGCGTCGCGGGCGATCATCGTCGATTCGCTGATCGAGGGAATCCCGGTCATCCCAAGCCGCGCCGAAACCGCCCCCTCGTGCATCACGCCGGTGCCCGAGAGCGCCGGATCCTCCTCGTGCAGAGCTATCACCCCGCCACTCAGCCGCTGGTACTGGAGCGCCCTACGCAGCATTCCGGCCGAAACGACCGGCTTGCCGTCGTCGGTGAAGCCGAGCGCCCCGGCGTCGCGCAGGTCGGCCATCTCGGTCAGCTCGTCGCCGCTCAGCCCACGCGTAATCGACGCGAGAAAGCCGACCGGGACGCTCGCTTCGGTGCGCGCTCGCTGCACGAGCGAGCCCAGCACCGCCGCCGTGTCGACGGTCGGAACCGTGTTCGGCATCGCGATCAGCCCGCAGAACCCACCGGCGGCCGCCGCCGCGGTGCCGGTCGCGATCGTCTCCTTGTACTCCTGACCGGGGGTGCGCAGGTGGACATGAGGGTCGACGAAGCCGGGAAACAGGTGCTTGCCGGCAGCCTGAACCGTGTCGATCGCGCGTTCGGCGCCGAGCGAGTCGGGTGCCCCGAGCTCGGCGATCTGACCGTCGCGGATCAGCACGTCGTGGGGTTCGTCGATGCCGGTGCGCGGATCGAGCACGTGGGCGCCGCGTACCAGCAGCTCGGCCGCGCGGCGCTCGGGCGCGAACAGCCGCGGGCTCGTCTCGCCTTGGGCGTCGGTCAGGCGGCTCATCAGGCGACCGCCGCGAGCATCGGCGAGCCGGCGAGCAGCTCGTATAGAACCGCCATCCGGACCGCGACGCCGGCCTTGACCTGGTCTCCGATCAGGGCCTGGGGCGAGTCGATCGTCTCCGCCGACAGCTCCATACCCCGGTTGACCGGGCCGGGATGCATCACCAGCTGACCCGGGCGCAAGCGGCCGGCGTTGATCTGGTAGCGCGCGGCGTACTCGCGCAGCGAGGGGACGAACGACTCGCTCATCCGTTCGTTCTGCATCCGCAGGACGTACACGACGTCGGCCTCGTGGACGCGTTCGAGGCTCGGAGTCGCGTCGCACCCGAGCGTCTCGATCTCCCTCGGGATCAGCGTCGGCGGCCCGCACACGGTGACGCGCGCGCCCATCCGGCCAAACGCGAGGATGTCCGAGCGCGCGACCCGCGAGTGCAGCACGTCGCCGACGATCCAGATGTTGACGTCGTCGAGCGACTGGAGGCGGCGGCGGAGGGTGAACACGTCGAGCAGCGCCTGGGTCGGGTGCTCGTGCTTGCCGTCGCCGGCGTTGATGACGGCGGCCGGTGTCCAGCCGGCGACCAGCTGTGCCGCGCCGGCGTGCGGGGAGCGGATCACGATCGCCGCCGGGTCGTACGCCGACAGCGTCTGCACCGTGTCCTTGAGCGACTCGCCCTTGTCGACGCTCGAACCGGCGGAGCGGATGCTCACCACGTCGGCACTGAGCCGCTTGGCGGCGAGCTCGAAGCTCGAGCTCGTGCGCGTGCTCGCCTCGTAGAACAGGTTGACGATCGTCCGCCCGCGGAGCGCGGGGACCTTCTTGATCTGCCTTCCCGAGACCTCGGCGAACGACTCCGCGCGGTCGAGGATGCGCTCGATCGCGCCGCGGTCGAGGTCATCGATCGAGATCAGATGGCGAATCCTGTGGGCACTCATGCTGCCTTGATCCTCGTTTCGTTGGCGGGGCCGATCGTGACCTCGTCGACGCCGTCGACCTCCTCGACGCGGACGTTGACCCGCTGGTCCTGGGAGGTCGGGATGTTCTTGCCGACGTAGTCGGGACGGATCGGAAGCTCACGGTGGCCGCGGTCGACCAGCGCCGCGAGCTGGACCCGGGCCGGCCGGCCGAAGTCGAAGATCTCGTCGATCGCGGCGCGCGCCGTGCGCCCCGTATAGAGGACGTCATCGACGATCACGATCGTGCGCCCCTCGACCGGAAAGTCGAGCTGCGTTGCGTGCACGACTGGCGCGCTCGGGCGGAAGTTGAGGTCGTCGCGGTAGAAGGAGATGTCGGCCGAACCGAGCGGGACCGAGCATTCGAGCAGCTCGCCGATCAGCACGTGCAGCCGCTCGGCGAGATGCGCCCCGCGGCGGTGGATCCCGACGATCGCGATCTGGCCGTCGGGATTCTTCTCGACGATCTCGTGAGCGATCCGCACGAGCGTGCGGCGCATGTCATCGCGATCGAGTACGACCGTGGCGGCTTGCAACGTGCTCCTTCCTGGCCTCGCGGGACCCGGTTAAAGGGGCTTAGGCTTGCGGTGAGCAGCCTAGCACCGGCCGCGGCGGCCACTCACGTCGCCGTCTCGGCGGGCTCTGGCTCTGGCTCGCCGAGCGGCTGCCTCTGATCCCAGCGCACGAGCGTCGGCTTGCCCCGCTCGGACAGCGGGATCTCGAGCATGTCGAAGTCGCGCGGGACGACCGTGTCGGCGAACACCGCGCGGGCCTCGTCGCGCAGCAGCCCGACCGGATGGCGGGTCGAAACGTGGGTCAGGGCGAGCAACGAGACCTCCGCATCGCGCGCGAGCGTCGCCGCTCCGGCCGCCGTCGAGTGGCCGGTCTCGACCGCGCGGTCGCGGTCCTCCTCGGCGAACGTCGCCTCGTGGACGAGCACGTCGGCGCGATGGGCGGCGATCCGCAGCGCCTCGCAGGGAGACGTGTCGCCCGAGATGACGATCTTGCGCCCGGGACGAGACGGGCCCAGAACCTGTTCCGGAGTCACGCCACGGACCGTCTCCCCGCGCTGGACGCGCCCGAACTCGGGCCCCTCCTCGAGTCCGAGGCGCTGCGCGGCCTCGAGGTCGAACGCGCCGGGCCGCTCGTCCTCGAACAGGGCGTAGCCGAACGCCGGGCCGCGGTGGGACACGGGCACCGGCGCGATCCGGTAGCCGTCGCGTTCGAGCACGTCGCCGGTTTCGAGCTCGACGACGTCGAGCGGGTAGTCGAGGCGGCCGCCCATCCGCAGGACGAGCGCGATCAGGGACCGGACTCCGGGTGGCCCGTAGATCGTCAGCGGGCGGTCACGCCCCCGCAGGTCGAATGTCTTGAGCATCCCCGGCAATCCGAGCCAGTGGTCTGAGTGAAAGTGGGTCAGGAAGATCTCGGTCAGCTCCATCAACCCGGCCGACCGGACGAGCTGGCGCTGCGTGCCCTCGCCGCAGTCGATCAGGATCCGGTCACCGCCCCGGCGCACGAGCAGCGCCGGGAGACCGCGGCGCGCAGTGGGGACCGAGCCGCCGGTCCCGGCGAAGAAGATCGAGAGGTCCATTGCCGGGGCAGTGTGTCAGTCGAGCACAACGAGCTCGAACCTGAGGCGGCCGTCGTCGACCGTCGCGACGCCCATCGTGTGGTCCGGCGCCCGCCGGCGCTCGGTGGGGCTGCCCGGGTTGAAGATCTGAAACCCGTCGCCGTCGGCTTCGTGCAGCGGGATATGCGAATGGCCGAAAACGACCGCGTCGGCCTCCGGAAAGCGCCGACGCATTCGCGCGAGCCTCCCGGGGGCCGCGCCCGCGTCGTGGATCACGGCGAACCGGCGCTGATCGACGCTCACGATCGTCGTCAGGGGCAACGCCGCCCTGACGGAGGGCACGTCGACGTTGCCCTGGACCGCGACCACCTCGCCGTGGGCGCGCAGCTCGCGCAGGACCTCGAGCGTGCACAGGTCACCGGCGTGCACGATCAGGTCCGCGTGGCGCAGCCGCGCGATGCACGCGTCGGGGAGCCGGCGGTCGCCGCGCGGCATGTGCGTATCCGAGACGATCGCGATCTCCACTAAGCTGCCCGTGATCTTCCCCGATCTCGAGCGCCCGTAGCTCAGGGGATAGAGCGTCCGCCTCCGGAGCGGAAGGTCGCAGGTTCAAATCCTGCCGGGCGCGCTCCAGGCGGGTCGCGCCCGGCGCCCGCCCCGCAAGGCCCTGGTCTCAGGTCTGCCCACCATTCCATCCAGACGGCGCGGTCGGCGTGGTCGTTGCTCCCTTTGCCCTATCCACCAGCAGACCAGCAGGTTCCCGGCGGTCGGGGGTTGCCCGTAGGCTGGGCCCAAGACAGCGCTGCCCGCCGCGGTCTGGACGGGCGTGCCGAGCGACCCAACGAGCGCATAGCTCACGGCGTGTAGCCCCGCACCCAGTCCACGAGCATGTCACCAGCAGAACCGGTGATAGTTTCGGGGGTACCCGGATGCTGACCGAGAGTGAACCGGAGAGCCTGCGGGCCACCCTCGTCAGTCATCGGTAGCGGATTCGCGCACGCTGCAGCCACGGTCGGACTGTGCTGTCCGTTGCCAATACAGTTGACCGGGACGCCATCCCAATAGAAAACCGCGCCACTCGCGCCCCGATACACGCCGTACGTGTGCCAAGCACCCGCCCATCCCGCGATCGGGCCGACTGGAGAAGGACCAGAGGCCGAGAAGCCTGGAGCGCAGACGATGTTCACCGGCTTATCAGTGGTGCCGCTACCACCGTTGGTGTGATAACTGCAGGTAGCCTTAGCCTCACCCTCGATGATGTCGAGCTCACCGTTCTGAGGCCAGTGGGCACCAGCCGTCCAGAACGCGGGCCAGTTAGCGACCGGGTCGTTCGCGTTCGCGCTCGAAACCGCAACCCACACCCGAGCCTCCACATAATCACCAACCGCTAGCTCCCAGGCGTTTGCGCCCGTCGTAGCGCCGGTGTATGGCTGCCAAGCGCTCGCCATATTGCAGCCCGTGAGCGTCCCAGGAATCGTGGTGTTGTTCGTGTCCAGGACGAGGTTGCCGCCGCTCTCCGAACAATCCGCAGGATCAGACTCCACGCTGTTGTTGTCGTGTACGTTAGGCCCGAAAACATCCCACTTGGTCGTGTCGATGGACGTGCCGTTGAACTCGTCGTCGAAGACGAGGGTCCACGCCTTGCCCTGCGGGTCTCCCACGGGTTGCGTTCCGCTGGCCTTCACTGTTCCAGTAGGTGCACTTCTTTGCGACGCGGAGCCGCCCGCGTTACGCGCGGTCACGATCACCTCGATCGTGTCGCCGATGTCGGCGACCTGGACCGTGTAGCTTGAGGACGTGGCCCCGCTGATGTTCGAGCACGCCCCGTTTGCGCAGCGCTGCCACTGATAGGCAAACGATGACGGACTCCCGGTCCACGAGCCGGTCGAAGCCTTCAGCACATCCCCCTGTTGCGCGGTCCCGCTGACCGTCGGCAAAGCCGTGTTGCTCGGCGGGGAGGGCAGCACCACGGCCGTCGCCGCAGACGACGCCGACGCCGACCCACCGGCGTTGCTCGCCGTCACGGTAGAGCGGATCGTGTGCCCGACGTCGGTTGCCTGAACCGCGTAGCTGCTCGAGGTCGCGGCCGCGATCGCGACGCAGTTGAGGCCGATGCCGTCGCAATCCTGCCACTGGTACGTGAATCTGCTCGGACTGTTGGACCAGGCCCCAGTGGTCGTGGTCAGTGTCTGCCCCTGAGCGGGGGTCCCTGTCAGAACCGGCGCAGCCGTGTTGACCGGGGCAGGTTGCGTTCCGCTGGCCTTCACTGTTCCAGTAGGTGCACTTCTTTGCGACGCGGAGCCGCCCGCGTTACGCGCGGTCACGATCACCTCGATCGTGTCGCCGATGTCGGCGGCCTGGACCGTGTAGCTTGAGGACGTGGCCCCGCTGATGTTCGAGCACGCCCCGTTTGCGCAGCGCTGCCACTGATAGGCAAACGATGACGGACTCCCGGTCCACGAGCCGGTCGAAGCCTTCAGCACATCGCCCTGTTGCGCGGTCCCGCTGACCGTCGGCAAAGCCGTGTTGCTCGGCGGGGAGGGCAGCACCACGGCCGTCGCCGCAGACGACGCCGACGCCGACCCACCGGCGTTGCTCGCCGTCACGGTAGAGCGGATCGTGTGCCCGACGTCGGTTGCCTGAACCGCGTAGCTGCTCGAGGTCGCGGCCGCGATCGCGACGCAGTTGAGGCCCGATGCCGTCGCAATCCTGCCACTGGTACGTGAATCTGCTCGGACTGTTGGACCAGGCCCCAGTGGTCGTGGTCAGCGTCTGCCCCTGAGCGGGGGTTCCTGTCAGAACCGGCGCAGCCGTGTTGACCGGGGCAGGGACGATCAGCATGCCACTCACGTAAGCCGAGATCGGGCAGGCGCCCGACGTCGAGCCGCCACTCGCCCACGTTCCGGGAAGGCTCTTCAGTTTCTTGCCGTGGGTGAGCCTCGCCACGCACGGCCCTCCGCTGCGGTCACGGAAATCGAGCGTTCCGCCGCTAGCGAGCACCGCCACCCAGTACACCTGACCGGCGCTCACGTTGGTGGACGGGATGGCGATCGTATTCCACGCGCCTCCCTGCGGAGCCGCCAGCGATCCCGATGCGATCAACGAACCCGGGTTCGCGCCGTTGCTCGCGTACACGCCGACGAGCAGCGATGGCGCCCTGCTGTTGGAGTCGATGTAGACAGTGACCGATTGCGCGCTCCCGGTCGTGGAGTTGCTGAACGGGAAGGACGCAGCGGTTCCGCTCCCGACGCTGTCGAGATTTGACTCGACCGATTGGTCGCCGAACAGGACCGGGTCGCCGGCGAGCGCGCCCAACGTCGTTGCGAGGCCTCCGGCGAGCGCCCGGCGATGCATTCGCTTGCGATGTGCGCGTCGGTGCGGCCGGCTGTCGGTGCGTGGCGACTTCCGTTTGTGGAAATGTCGGCTGTGTACGCGGTGCGAGCTGCGGCCCGAGGCCCGGGTGCCGGGTTCGTGTGCCCACGCGGCCGCCGCCATCAGCGATAAACCCGCGGTGATCAGAATCGCAACACGCCGCATCCGGTCCCTCCTGAGATTGACTTCTGTCGAGGTTTCCGGCAGCTCTGAGCGCCGCCCTTCCGATGCCGAGATAGGTTGGGCCAGAGGTCCACCTTCGACGACGCTCGCCTATCTCCCGTCAGCAAAGCCCCGAAGCCGTGCGGCGGGGCTGTTCCCCGGGCAATCGCGGCGAGCCGCGGCACCAGAATCGCTCGCCATGCGATCGCGCTGCGCACGGGCAACGCCTGTATTCCAGGATTTTTTGCCACCACCTGATCAGTCCCTGCAAGCCGACAGTTGGAGACGGAGCGGCGCTCCTAGAGCGCGCAGCGGAACCCTATAGCTCACGCCCTCGGAATCCACCTCGATTGAGGGCAGCTTTGGAGTGCGATCATGAGCTTTAACACGAGTTACCGGCTCATCCTCACAAAACAACCCCACGGTCCAGGCGCCCGACGCCGCGATCCCCGGTCGCAATACCTCAAGCGTGCGATGGTCGGCCGGGCTTCGGGTTCCTACCATTCCGCGCGCCCCTAACCCCCGCCGGCGCCACGGATCACTCACCCGATCCGCAAGCGCCGGCGGGGGTTTATCTGACCAAGGTCTGCGGTCCCGTACAGCGCCGTCTTAGATGACGTTCCAAGTCAAGGTCACCGCTGCCTACGGACCGCTGATGCCATCGCTCGCAGACCTCAACGGTCAGCCGCCGCCGGGGTATCGCAAGGTCGTGGCGTTCGCCCGCAAGGCCCAGCACCCGTCAAACTGGTTTGTCGAGGAGCACTCCGAGTTCACGCCGACGCTCGTGATCCTGGGCGCCTACTACGACATCGATGCGATCGGATACTGGGACGCGCGGGTCGAGGCGAAGATGCGCTTCAAGGCCGAGCTCGCGCGGTTCGGCCTCCCGTTGCCGGCCGATCCGGTCCATGCCGAGCTCGCAGGGTGAGCGCGCTCTCGCCGGCCCGCGGCCGACGCGGGCGCGAGGCACCGCCTATATGGACAGAAGCACGACGCCGATGAGGACCGCGACGACCCCGACGCGCTGAGCGCCGTGGACACGTTCGCCGAGCACGCGGTAGGCGAGCAGCACGGTCACAACCGGATACAGCGACCCGAGCACCGACACGATCAGGAGCGGGCTATGGCGCGTGGCGAGCGCATAGAGCGCGGTACCGGCGAACGCGAGCAACGCCGCTGCGACGATCACGCGAGCGGTCTGTGGCACAAACGCGCTGCGCAGGGACGTCCGCCGGATCGCGACGACGACGGTCAGCAGCAGCGCAGGGATCAACCGGGAGATCAATACTGCCCACGCGACGCCGTGCCGGCTGGCCGGAGCCATCAGCCACAGGAACAGCCCCACGCCGAGCGCAGAGAGAAGGGCGAGTCCGAGACCGGATTCCGCGCCGGCGGCCTGCCGTTCGCGCGGAGGGCGGCCGGCGAGGACGACGCCCGCGATCGCGGCGACGATACCGGCGGCCTGCGCCGCCCCCGCATGCTCGCCGGCGGTGAGCCCGACCGCGATCGGCAGGACCACCCCGGTCGCGCTGATCGGAGCGACGATGCTCATCCGGCCGACGACCATCGCTTGAAAGAAGGCGCCGAGGCCGACGGCCATGCCGACGCCCGCACCGGCGGCCGCGGCGAGCGTCTTCAGCGGCGGTGGCGGCTCGGTCGCGATCGCGATCCAGCCGACGGACAGAACCACGCCGATGACCTGCGTGCAGAAAATGAACTGCAGCGTCCCGATGCGTCTCGACGTCGTCCCGCCGAAGAAATCAGCGATGCCGTAGCTCACTGACGAGCCGAGCGCGAACGCTGGTCCCAACACGCGCAGCAGTCTAGGTCCAGGCTGCCGACAGATCACGTCCCGGCGGGCATTTACCGGGGCGACTCCCGCCAGAACGAGTGCAACTCACCCCCACTTCCACCTATGGTTTACCCCGATTTACAGAAAATCAAACCGAGGAGATCGGCCGCGGCCGCGCGAGCGAGCGCTACTGGTCGGCGCCGTGCTGGGAGGCGTAAGCGACGCGGCAGCCGGTGCCGCAGAAGTAGACCCGCGCGCCCGCCACATCGAGGTGCTGCGTCAACTCTGTTGCGGCGACCTTCATCCCGCACACCGGATCAATCGCAATCCCCGTCTCGCTCGAGGCCTCCGGCCCCTCGGCCGGGCTCCCGACCGGCTCGGCGAGCAGTGCCGGAGCAAACCCGTATGAGCGTTCCTCGGCCGCGCCGTTGGTCGAAGCGTGCTCGGAATCCCCGTTGGCGACGACGGAGTCCGAGTGGCCGTTGGTCTCGGCGTGCTCGGCGTGTTCGCGCCACTGCTTGTCTTTCTTCTTCAGCGAGCGCCCGCGATCGCCACCGTCTCGGTCGGCATCGTCAAGGGGCTGCTCGGCCACCTCCTCCGCCGGACGATCGGGTCCCGGGTCGGTGTGCAAAACGACGATCAGCTCGGCGAGGATCGAGATCGCGATCTCCTCGGGGGTCTCGGCGCCGATGTCGACGCCCGCCGGCGTGTGCAGCTGGGTCGCGAGCTCGGCCGGCAGGTCGAGCGACGCCCGCACCGCCTCACCGCGCTTGATGCTGGCGACGAGCGCGACGTACGGGACTCCGGCGTAAAGCGCGGTGCTGAGCACATCCTCCTCGTCGTTTCCATGCGACGCGACGACGACTGCGGTCGCACCGACGAGATCGGCCTCGGCAGCCCCATGCACGGCGTGTACCTCATATCCGGCCACAAGCGACACCTCCTCGAGCGCCCGCGCAACCGGAGAGCCGCCGATGACAATGATCCGCGGAGCCGGCAACTGCGGCTCGAGGAAGATCTCGAGCGCCCCGCCGCTCAGGCACGGGTTGTGCTCGACGATCGCGCCGTCGATCCCGTCGTCGGGATCCTGGCCCCCATCTACGCCGGGAATCAGGCGCAGCAGCAGCGCCTCGCCGGTCTCGAGCGCGCGCAGCGAATAAAGCCTGACCGATGACTCGGCGCACTGGCCGCCGACGAATCCTTCGATCGTGCCGTCCGTGAGGACGACGGCGCTATCGCCGGGCCGAACGCTGGCGGGACGGCGGGCGCGGACGACCGTCGCGACGACGAACGGCACCCGGTCTGAGGTGAGCTGGGCTACCTTGGCTGCGAGCTTTGCTTTGATCATCGGGGGCTCCTTCCTGCGGCAATCATCGAGCGTACCGACCAGGTGGTCAAACAATGGCCGATCGCGCTCAACGATTGTTCTAGCGACGTGCCTGTGAGCATCGGCCACGCGGCCCGGATCAGGTTCGCTCGCGGGGACGCCGCGCCTGCGCCACCGGGTTCTCCGCCGCGATGTTGACCGTCCGACAGCGCCCGCAGCGGATCCGCACGCGACGGGTCATGTACTCGGGATCCATCCCCGAGGCGAGCACATTGCCGCACTTGACGCACACGTAATCGAACTGGCCGTTGCCGCTGAACACCGGGCGGGTGGCATCGTCCTGCACGGCGGTGCCGCCGTCCACCGGCGTCTCGCCCGGCCGCACTTCCCGCATCGTCCGCTGCTCAGACATCTCTCAGATGGTGGAGAGCTTGGCGGTGAAGTCCTTGATCATCGCGTCGAGCACGCTCGAGACGACGCCCTCCCCCATCGACGCTGCCTTGCCGGTGATCTGCGCGGCCGTGTGGACGGTGCCGCCACCGTCGGCGAGCGTGAAAGTGACGTCGGCATTGGCGTAGCCCTGCCCGCCGGCCTCGCGCGACTTGACCTGCATCACCGCTCGATGGCTGTCGTCATCGCGCTCGATGATCGCCACCGTACCGGTGAACTTCATCGACATCGCCCCCATCTTGACGAGGATCTCGGCTTTAACCGAGTCCGGGCTCGTCCGCTCGAGGACCGTGCCTCCCTGCACGCAGGGAACCAGCCGCTCGAGGTCGAGGATCGAGTTCCAGGACTCATCGAGAGGCTTAGAGGTCGTGAACGGGTGGTCAAGCTCAACCACGTTTGGGTTTCCTTTCGTAGGTATGTTCTCCGGGCAAACAGTTCACATGGAGATGATTGATGTCGATCGAGGCGGGGATGTACGCGTTGGGACCAGACAACGGAACGCTGCGCATCCGGACCGGCCGCCGTGGCGGCGCGGCGAAGGCCGGGCACGATCTGCTGATCGAGGTGACGGCATGGAGCGCGACGCTCGATGCCGGTTCGGAGGCGAGCGAGACGCGCATGTCACTGAGCGCCGATCCCAAGTCGTTGCGGGTGCTCGAGGGCACGGGCGGGATGATGACGCTCGACGATGGCGACAAGGACGGCATCAGCCAGACGATCGACGAGGAGGTACTCAAGGGGACGGCGATCGAGTTTCGCTCGACCGGCGTGCAGGGTGGCGGCGACGGCGGGCTGCAGGTGCGCGGCGAACTCGAACTGCTCGGCAGGACGGCGCCGGTCTCGTTCGCGCTTGAGTCAGACGACGACCGGCGGCTGACGGCAACGGCGACGCTCACCCAGAGCGATTGGGGGATCAAGCCGTACTCAGCGCTGTTCGGCGCGCTCAAGGTCGCCGACGAGGTCAAGGTCGAGTTCAGTACCACGCTGCCGGGCGGCTGACGGGGCGCGGCGCTGACGGCCGCGGCTGGTCCGGTGCTTCGCACGCCTTGCGCTAGTCGCGATAGACGGTCTGGGAGTCGAGGCCGCCTTCGACTCCGGGCGGGAGCGCTCCGGTCCCGTGCGCGTAAAGGGCGAGGTCGGCGATCGTCTTCGGCTCCGCATCCGAGCCCGACGAGAAGGCGCCGCCGTC
Source organism: uncultured Solirubrobacterales bacterium (assembly GCA_963744695.1). Taxonomy (GTDB): domain Bacteria; phylum Actinomycetota; class Thermoleophilia; order Solirubrobacterales; family Solirubrobacteraceae; genus Palsa-465. The sequence goes on from CAVUUT010000006.1 coordinate 155,025, forward strand.
CCAGCTCAGGCTGCCGGCGGGAGTGTCGAGTGCCATCCCGGCGAGCTCCTGGGCCTTGTCACGGATCTTGCCAGCGGCGCTCGTGACCGCCGCCGCGGTGCCCACAGAGGGGCTTGTGTTGTAGCCGTGGCCGACCCCGAAGCGGTCCGTGTCGGCGGGGACGACCTTGACGTCGAGCTCCGGGACCCCGAGCTCGTCGGCGACGAGCTGCGCATACCGCGGCTCGTTGCCGTCGGTCTCGGTAGTCAGGCTGAGAACCATCTTCCCGGTCGGGTGGACGCGCAGAAAGACCGCCCTATAGGCCTCGTCGGCCATCGCTGAACCTCCTCACTGGTTTGACGAACTCCCGGACTCGTGCTCGCGCTTGAGGCGCTCGCGCTCCTGGTGCGCCGTGAGCGCGTTGTGCTCCTCGAAGTCGCAGAACGCCGGCTGCGGCCCACCGAGCGGATGCGGTGGCACGGCGGGACGCTCACAGCCCGGGTAGATGCAGACCTTGGGTGCCGGCTCGGAGTTCACTGCCCCAATCCCCAGCCCGGTGTCGTGCGGCCACGGCTGGGGCCATAGCCGCTCGGCATCGCGACCGAGCTTCCCGGCACCGGGGTCGCACTCGCCCAAGCCTCGCCCTCCTCCTCGGCCTCGACCGGCGCGAACGGGGCGATCACGCCGGCGTCATCTCCGCGCGGCGCGGCGATCGCGTTTGCGACCTCGTCGAGCGCCTCGAGCGTGTGGCCGCTGACGAGCGCGTCGCAGAAGGGGAGCGCGGCCGCCATCCCGCCGGCGCGGGGCGAGAAGCCGCTCGCGGCGGCTCGTGGGTTGACCCACACGATCCGATAGGCGAGGCGGCGCAAGCGCTCCATCTCGCGCGCCACGAGGCTCGGGTCGCCTCGCTCCCAGCCGTCGGACAGGACTACGATCACCGCGCCACGCGCCATCCCACGGCGGCCGTGACGGTCGTTGAACTCCTTCAGCGCATCACCGATCCGGGTCCCGCTCGACCAATCCGGCGCGGCTGCGGCGGCCCGCTCGATCGCCCGGTCCGGGTTTCGCGACGCGAGCGCGCGCGTCAACCGGGTCAGCCGGGTCGCGAACACGAACGCCTCGGCCCGCGGCCCCGCGCCGGCGGCGCAGACGAGGAACTGGAGGTATGCACGCGCGTAGGGCTCCATCGATCCGGAGATATCGCACAGCAGCACGATCCGCCGGCGCACAAGACGACGCTCGCGGCGCGCGAGCCTGATCGGGTCCCCGCCGGTCCGCATGCTGCCGCGCAGCGTTCGCCGCACGTCGATCCGCCGTCCGTGATGCCGGCGCTCGGAGCGTCGCGTCAGCCGGTGCGGCGTCGACAGCGACAGGCGGCTCATCAGGCGGTGCAGCTGGGCGAGCTCATCCGGCGCGAGCGCATCGAAGCGCTTGGTGCGCAGGACCTCATCGTCGCTGGCCAGCATCGGGACCGGCTGGTCGTGGCTGTCGGGCTCGAGCCGCTCGCGCCCGGGGCGAGGCGTTGTCGCGGCGCTGCCGAACTCCGTGGCGCCGGCGACCGCGCGCGACTCGTCGCTCAGTGGCGCGGCGTCGGGCGCCCGCGGCTCGGTCGCGAGCGTTTCGGGCTCGTCGAACCGCTCGAGCTCGGGCCGCAAGCCGAACACCTCGAAGAACACGGCGTCGAAGGCCGGCAGCTGCGTGCGGGCGGACACGAACACCGCGCGAGCGGTCCAGTACAAGCGCCGGCGCGAGATCGGCCGCACGACCGCGAGCGCATCGGCGAACCGAGCCGCCCGCTCGGGTCCCACTGCAAGCCCAGCGTCGCGCAGCCGGCGCTCGAACGCGGCCGCCATCTCCGGCAGCGGCAGCTCGATCGTCGCAACCCTCACCGCGCCCCGCCTCCGGCGCCGCCGACCAGCTGCTCGAGGCCCGCCGCGCGCACCGTCTCCTGGTCCTCGCGGTACTTGAGCACCGACCCGAGCGTGCGCTCGATCGCGGGGCCGTCAAGACGCTGCACCCCGAGCGCGCTGAGCGCGGCGAGCCAGTCGATCGCCTCGGCGATCCCGGGCGGTTTTTGGACATCGGAGTCGCGCATCTTGGCGACCGCCTCGGCGACCTGGACCGCGAGCGTCTGGGACGCGTCCTTGACGCGCCGGCAGACGATCTCGACCTCCCGCGATGGCGCTTGGGTAGTCGATCCACTGATACAGGCAGCGCCGCTTGACGGCGTCATGGAGGTCACGGGTGCGGTTTGAGGTCAGAACGATGATCGGGGGGTGCGTCGCGACGATCGTGCCGAGCTCGGGAATCGTCACGGCGGCCTCCGCGAGCAGCTCGAGCAGGAACGCCTCGAAGTCATCATCGGCGCGGTCGATCTCGTCCACCAGCAGCACCGCGGGACGCGGCCCAGGGTGCTCGAGCGCGCGCAGCAGCGGCCTGCGGTTCAGATAGTCGCGCCCGAACAGGTCCGCCTCGGCGAGCTCGCTGCCGCGTGCTTCGGCGAGCCTGATCGACAGCAGCTGCCGTGGGTAATTCCACTCATACAGAGCCTCGGCCGCGTCGATCCCTTCGTAGCACTGCAGGCGGATCAGCGGCGTGTCAAGGACCGCGGCGAGCGCCTTGGCGGCTTCCGTCTTGCCGACCCCGGCCTCGCCCTCGAGCAGCAGCGGCTGCGGCAGCCGCAGAGCCAGGAACATCGAGGTCGCAAGCGCCTCATCGACGAGGTAATCGACCGCCGCCAGCCGACGCGCCAGCATCTCGACGTCCGGGAGCAGCGCGCGGACTTCGCCTTCCGCGTCCCCCGTCGTGTGCGTCATTGGGGCGGCTCGGGGCGACCCTGCATCGCCGCCCACACCCGCGCCGGGGTGCAGGGCATGTCGATGTGATCGACCCCGTGGCTCTCGTGCAGCGCGTCGATCACGGCGCTGACGATCGCCGGCGGCGAGCCGACGTTGGGAGACTCGCCGACGCCCTTGGCGCCGAGCGGATGGTGCGGGCAGGGCGTGACCGTCTCGCCGAGCTCGAAGTCCGGGCACTCGAGCGCAGTCGGGATCAGGTACTCCATGAACGAGCCGTTGAGGCAGTTGCCCTCCTCGTCAAACGTGATCACCTCCATCAACGCGATCCCGATCCCCTCCGCGAGACCGCCGTGAATCTGGCCGTCGACGATCATCGGGTTGATCCGTACGCCGCAGTCATCGACCGCGATGAACCGCCTGACCTTGACTGCCGCCGTGTCGGGATCGATGTCCACGACCGCGATGTAGGCGCCGTAGGGGTAGGTCAGGTTCGGCGGGTCGTAGATGACCTGGGCGTCGAGACCGCCCTCCATCCCCTCGGGCATCGGCCGGCCGCTGTAGGCGTATTGGGCAATCTCCTCGATCAGGGCGCCCTGCTCGGGGTCACCCTTGACGTACCAGCGGCCCTTCTCCCAGGCGAGGTCCTCGGCCCTGGTCTCGAGCATGCTGGCCGCGATCAGCCGTGCCTTGTCGCGCACCTTGCGTGACACAACCGCGACCGCCGCACCGGAGACCGGCGTCGAGCGGCTGCCGTAGGTGCCGAGCCCGTACGGTGTCCGGTCGGTGTCGCCGTGGCGGACCTGGATGTCCTCGGGCGGGATTCCGAGCTCCTCGGCGACGATCTGGGCGAACGTCGTCTCGTGGCCCTGACCCTGGGTCTGAGCACTGATCGAGACCATCGCCTTGCCCGACGGGTGAACCCGGAGGTCTGCGCCGTCGTTCATCGCCAGTCCGAGGATGTCCATGTGCTTGCGAGGGCCGGCGCCGACGCCTTCGGTGAAGAACGAAACGCCGATCCCCATCAGCTCGCCGCGCGCCCGTTTCTCGGCCTGTTCGCGGCGCAGGTCGTCGTAGCCGGCGATCTCCATCGCCACCTTCATCGTCTCGGCGTAGTTGCCCGAGTCATAGGTCCAGCCGGTGGTCGTCTCATACGGGAACTGCTCGGGCGCGATGAAGCTCTTCATCCGCAGCTCGATTGGGTCGACACCCATCTCGACGGCGAGCGCCGAGACCATCCGCTCGACGAGGTACACGGCCTCGGTGATCCTGAACGAGCAGCGGTATGCGACCCCACCCGGAGCCTTGTTGGTATAGACCGCCTTGACGCGGACGTGCGCCGCCTGCAGGTCGTATGAGCCGCAGCAGATGTGGAAGAAGCCGGCCGGGAACTTGGTCGGCTGCGCGGTCGAGTCAAACGCGCCGTGGTCGGCGATCACGTCGACCCGTAGCCCTGTGATCTTCCCGTCCTTGGCGCAGATCTCGGAGTGCATCACGTAGTCGCGCGCAAACCCGGTCGACATCAGGTTCTCGGAGCGATCCTCGATCCACTTGACCGGCACGCCGGCGACGATCGAGCCGGCGATCGCGCACACGTAACCGGGGTAGACGGGGACCTTGTTGCCGAAGCCGCCGCCGATGTCGTTGCAGCGGATCCGGATCATGTGTTCGGCGAGTCCCGCGACGTGTGCGTACACGGTCCGGTGCGCGTTCGGCGCCTGGTTGCCGTTGTAGATGTCGAGCTGCCCGGTCTCCGGGTTGAAGTCGGCGATCATCCCGCACGTCTCCAGCGGCGCCGGATGGCAGCGCGGGTAGATGATGTCCCGGGTGACGACGGTGTCTGCCTCGGCGAACGCGCGGTCGGTGGCCTCTTCGTCGCCGGCCTCCCAGGTCGGGCTCGCGAGGTTGTCGCGCTGGCCCTCCTTGTCGTCGCGGATCAGCGGCGCTTCCGGGTCCAGCGCCTTGCGCGCATTGACGACCGCCGGGAGCGGCTCGTACTCGACGTCGATCAGCGCCAGCGCATCGCGCGCGGTGTATTCGTCGGTCGCGATCACGAACGCGACCTCCTGACCCTGGAAGCGGACCTTGTCGCCGGCGAGCACGGCCTGCGTGTCGTAGGAGATCGTCGGCATCCACGCCAGGCCGAGCGTCTCGAGGTCCTTGGCGGTGACCACGGCGGCGACGCCCGGATGCGCGAGCGCCGCCGAGGTGTCGATCGAGACGATCCTGGCGTGGGCGTACGGGCTGCGCAGGATCGCGCCGTGGACCATCCCGGGCAGGCGGATGTCATCGAGGTAGGTGCCCTTGCCGCGGATGAAGCGCGCATCCTCCTTGCGCTTCAGGCGACCGAAGCCGATCGGCCGCTCGCGGGTCGGGCTCGGGAGGTTCTCAACGGTCGCCATCAGATCTCCTGTGTCGAAGCGGGTTCGGCTGCCCGCTGTGAGGCCTCGTGCTCGGCAGCCCAGCGAATCGCAGCCACGATGTTCTTATAGCCGGTACAACGGCAGATGGCGCCGGAGATCGCGGTGCGGATCTCCTCCTCGGACGGATCCTCGTTGTGATCGAGCAGCGCCCGGCCGGTCATCAGCATCCCCGGAGTGCAGAACCCGCAATGGAGCGCGTGCTTCTCGTGGAAGCCCTGCTGAACCGGGTCGAGTTGGCCGTCGCGCTCGAGTGACTCGACGGTCAGGATCTCGTGGCCTTCGCACATGGCCGTCAGGATCGTGCACGACTTCACCGGCTCGCCGTCCATCAGCACCACGCACGCGCCGCAGTTGGAGGTGTCGCAGCCCCAGTGCGTGCCGGTCAGGCCGGGCGTCTCGCGGATGAAGTGCACGAGCAGCAGTCGCGGCTCGATGTCCCGCGATACCGGTTGCCCGTTGATCGTGATCGTGACGTTCATGTCTGTGGTGTGACCTCCTGTTGCAGGGCGCGCGCAGTCGCCCGACGCAGGGCGCGCGTCGTCAGCACCCCGGCGAGATGACGTTTGTAATCGACCGGTCCGCGACCGTCGGCAATCGGCGCGCAGTCGGCTGCGGCGATCTCGCCCGCTTGAGCGAACAGCTCGTCGGATGGGCTCGAGCCGCGCAGCAACTCGACGGCCCGGTCTACGTGGATCGTGGTCGGACCGACCGCGCTGAGTCCGATGCCGGCGTCGGCGATCGTGCCGCCGTCGATCCAGACCGCCGCCGAGGCCGCCGCGATCGCCCAGTCACCGGCGCGCCGCTCGACCTTCTCGTGCGCGCTTCCGGCGCCGTCGCGCACCGGAAGCCGGATCTCGGTCAGCAACTCCCCGTCGCCGACCGCGGTCATGTACGGACCGAGGTGGAAGTCGTCGATCGACACCAGCCGCGATCCGTCGCCGCCCGTGATCACGAGCTGTGCATGCAGCGCCGTCGCGACCGCGCTCAGGTCCTCGGCGGCGTCGGCCTGACACAGTGAGCCGCCGATCGTCCCGCGGTTGCGCACCACGGGATCGGCGATCACCTGCTCGGCGTCCGCGAACACGGGGAACAGCCGCGCCAGCGTCTGTGACCGCAACAGCTCGACGTGGCGCGTCATCGCCCCGATCCGGACCTCGTCGCCCTCCTCGCGGATGTATGACAGCTCGACGAGGTCGTTGATATCGATCAGGTACTCGGGGTTCGCCAGACGCAGCTTCATCATCGGCAGCAGGCTGTGGCCGCCGGCGATCACCCGCGCGCCGGAGCCATGTTGCGCCAGCGATGCGATCGCGCCCTGCACGCTGTGCGCGCGCTCGTACTCAAACGGGGCGGGTGTCTGCACCTGCGCTCCTTTCCGAACCCGCCGGCATCCGCTTGCGGGGCTCGCCGACCTCCTCGGCCGGGTCGTACTGGACCGGTGAATCGGTGCCGATCACCGGCGAGCGCGGCATCAGCTCCGGTCTTGTCTGACGGATCTCGGGGTACAGAGCCCGGGCGGCCGAGCTCCCGTAGGCGGGGTTGCGCAGCGCCGGACCGTTCGGGGAGGTAACCGCGACCGGCGCCTCGCGCCCCAGCCGGGCCAGCGTCAGCGTGCCCTTCGTGTAGACCTCGGAGATCCGGGGCGGCTTGACTTCCTTGCTCTCGGGGAAGTTGCGCAGCCCGGCTGCCGCCGCGCCCGGGTAGAGCCCGTCGATCAGCCCGACCGCGTCGTCCATGCCCGCCTTCTTGACGAGCAGGCCCTCGAGCAGGTCCACGCCGGCGTCGAGGTTTTGGTTGATCGTCGTCACCACGCCCTCGACCGGCGCGCTCTTTTCGATGATCCCCACTACCCCGGCGATCGCATCGTCGAGCCCGGCCGTGATCCTGCGCAGCGCGACGATCACCGACACGAGGTAAAACACCACCGTCGCCACGATCAGCACGACCGCGACGATCATCACCACACCAGCTGCTGGCATCGCTCAGGCCCCTCTCACGCGTCGTCGAGGATCACGTCGAGCGAGCCACCGTAGTCGGCGGCCGCCTCGACTGTCTTGATCACCTGGTCCTGCGTCGTGAGCAGGAGCGCCGCGCCGTCGAGGTCAGCCGAGCCCGCGTTGGCACTCGCGGCGATCGATTGCACGCTGGGCACGATCGAGTTGGCGGCGCTCAAGACGCCGCGCAGGAGGTAAATGACGATCGGCAGCACGACCAACAGAAGGATCAGTGCGCCGATCCACTCGAGGATCATTGCGGCCTCCTGTCTGCGACGATCTTCGCCTTTGAAGCGATCCCGGGCAGCGCGCCCGTGATCACCGCGAACTGGGCATTGATCGCCTTGACGGCCGGCTCGAGTGGCTTGAGGTGCTCTGACTCGACCCCCGCCAGCGCGGTGGCGAGCGTCGCGAGCTTCTCGGAGGTCGACTCGAGCTTTTGCCGGACCCGAATCAGCGCCGCGGCGAGCACGGCGATGATCACGATCGCGAGCAGGACGCTGAGAATCGTCAGGGTGGTCGAACTCATTTTCCACCGTACCCATCGGTGAGTGCGTTCATGTAGCCGTCCTGGATCACCGCTTCGTCGACGATCTGACCGAGGACGGGCGCGGTTGCCTGCAGCTGCGGGATGTTCGCGGTGTTGCCGGCGACCTTGCCGGCGACCTCGAGCAGGCCCGTCGCGGAGCGATCGATGTCGTCGACAGCGCGGATCAGCAACACGAGCAGCGCGGCGACCGCGAGCGCCGCGACCAGGCCGATGATGAGCGCGATCCCCCAGGCGCCGTGGTTGGAGAGGGAGGCGATCGGGAGCATCATTTGCCGACCGCCACCTTCCGTAGGGCGCGCGCCGAGTGCAGGATCCTAACGCCCGAATCGTTGATCCGGCCGACCCCGTCGAGCGCGTCGGTTTGCTCGCGCACTTTGTCGACGCCGCCGACCGCGGTGCGCGCCTGGGCCGCGATCTTCGATGCAAGCACCACGATTGTGATCACGATCGCCGCGGCCACGATCACGACGATCACGCCAAGGACCAACCCGACGCCCCACCCCGTGGATGCGGCGATCAACGTAGGCATCTCCAAAACTCACTCCTTGGTCGAGTTGAGGATGCCCGGACTGGCGGGCAGACCCTCCTCATTGGCCGTCATTCTTCCTGATCACGCGTTTTGCATGCAACAGCCTAGTGGCTACATGCGAGGATCAAACCTGCACTGAGCGACGAGGAGAGCGATGAGCGACACAACCCATTACAGCAGCACGTATGCGACCGTCGCGGCATTGGCGGGCGCCGCGGGCGAGCGGTTCGGGACGCGCGTCGCCGCGCGCCACAAGATTGACGACGAGTGGCACGAGCTCACCTACGAGGAGGTCGGCACCGCGATCGACGAGGTCGCGCTGGGGCTGATCGAGCTCGGCATCGAGCCCGGCGACCGAGTCGCGATCCTCGCCGACACGAGGCTCGAGTGGACGCTCGCGAGCTACGGCATCACCGCCGCCGGCGCGGTCGTGGTCCCGGTCTACCCGACCAATTCCCCGCGTGAATGCGAATGGGTGCTCGTGAACTCCGGCGCACGCGCGGTCTTCTGCGAGAACGCGCAGCAGCGCGCGAAGATCGACCAGGTAGCGGGCGAGCTCGCGGACCTCCGGCACACGATCGGGATCGAGGTCGATGGCGGCGAGCTGACGCTCGACGAGCTTCGCCAACGGGGCGCCGACGGCCCCCGCGCCGAGCTCAGCGCCCGCCAGTCCGCGGTCGCACCCCGCGATCCGTACACGATCATCTACACGTCCGGCACCACGGGTCCGCCGAAAGGCGTCGTCTTGACGCACCGCAATGCAATGTCGGTCTGCGAGATGGTTCAGGAGCTCGAGTTCGTCGGCGCCGACGAGCGGACCTACCTCTACCTGCCGCTCGCGCACGCGTTCGCCCTGACCGCCCAGCTCGCGTCATACGACCTCGGGAGCATGATCATCTACTACGGTCGCGACACCAAGCGGATCATCGAGGAGTTGCTCGAGACGCGACCGACGTACCTGCCGTCGGTGCCGCGGATCTTCGAGAAGCTCTACACCGCGGCGATCAAGATACGCGACGCCGCCACTGACACCGATCGCGAGAGCTTCGAGCAGGCGGTCAAGCTCGGCGTCGAGGTTCGCCGCCGCCATCGTGACGGCGAGAACGTCCCTGACGAGATGGAGCGCGCGTTCCAGGCGGCCGACGAGCGTCTCTATTCCCGTGTCCGGGCGCTGTTCGGCGGCGAGATCATCCAAGCCGTGACCGGCGCCGCGCCGATCGCCGCCGAGATCCTCGAGTTCTTCTACGCCTGCGGGGTCCCCGTACTCGAGGGCTGGGGAATGACCGAGACCGCTGCGGTCGGCACCGTGTGCACGCTCGAAGCGTTCAAGTTCGGCACCGTCGGGCGGCCGATGCCCGGCGTCGAGGTCAAGATCTCCGGCGCCGATCAGGAGATTCTCGTCCGCGGGCCGAACGTGTTCGGCGAGTATTGGCGCAACCCCGAGGCCACGGCGGAGGCGCTCGTCGACGGCTGGCTGCAGACCGGCGACGTGGGCGAGCTCGACGACGAGGGCTTTCTCAGGATCACCGGCCGCAAGAAGGACATCATCATCACCGCCGGCGGCAAGAACCTGACTCCGGCGAATATCGAGAACGACCTCAAGCAGTCGCGCTTCATCTCGCACGCAGTGATGTACGGCGATCGCCGTCCGTATCCGGTCGCGCTGATCACGCTCGATCCCGAGGAGATCATTCCGTGGGCGCAGGAGAACGGGCTCTCTTCTGACCTCGCCGAGCTCGCGGTCGCAGAACAGGTGCGCGAGCTTGTCCAGCAGGAGCTCGACCGCGCCAACTCCAACTACGCGCAGGTCGAGCAGATCAAGAAGTTCGCGATCCTCGACCACGACCTGTCGGTCGAGCAGGGCGAGCTCACACCGACGCTGAAGGTCAAGCGAAATGTGATCAACGACCGCTACGCGGAGCTCTTGCACTCGCTCTACGCGTAGGTCGCGTAGCGGCGGCGGGCGCCGTTTGCAGCCTGGGTGTCCGATGGCGACCAGGCTCTCGGCGCGCCGAGAAGTGAGCAATACAATCGAGGCGCCGGCGCGCCATCGGTCCGCAATGTCGGGTGATGGCGAACCTCCGGCCGACGCAGCGTGCTCAGTAGCGATCCCCCCTCGGCGCCCTCACTCGAGATCTCGAACGCGATCGCGCGCCTGCACAAGCAGTACGTCGGGCGCGGGCCGACGAGCGCGCGGACGACGATCGACGGCGATCTGGTCGTGTGCCTGCTCGAGGGCGGCCACACGCGCGCCGAGCAGACCCTCGACGAGACGGACAAGGGCTACGTTGTCGCAGCCGGTCGGCTCGGGCTCCAGGAGGCGATGAGAGACGAAATGGTCGAGGCGGTGCAGAGCGTCCTTGGGCGCTCAGTCCGCTCGTTGATGAGTGCCAACGACGTCGAGCGCGATCTCCAGGTCGAGGTGTTCGTGCTCGAGCCCGAGGACCCAGAACGCGGCGAATAGCCGCGGGCCCGGTTTGGGGGCGGCTATCATCGCCGCAGCCCGGGGATCGCCGTCAGCGGTGTCCGTGGTCGCATCGTTGTTAGCGATGGGAGGCTTCCGGTCGAGACGCCGGCGCAGACTGTCGTACAGATTTGACGTACGGAGAATGCGCATGCCCTACCGACCGACCAGTCGCGTGCTCGCACGCGACGCCCATACGCCGTGACATCCAGCCTCGACGACGTCCGCGGTCACTCGACCGAGGAGTTGTTCCGGCGATACCAGGCGCGCCCCGACGAGCGTGTGCTCGAGGAACTGGTCGCCCGCTTCGAGCCGCTGGCGCGGAGCGTCGCGAGCCGCTACCAGGGACGCGGCGAGCCGACCGAGGACCTGACCCAGGTCGCGATGCTCGGTCTGCTCAAGGCGATCGCGCGCTTCGATCCAGGCCGCGGTTTTGCGTTCAGCACTTACGCGATGCCGACGATGCTCGGCGAGCTCAAGCGCTACTTCCGGGACGCCGGCTGGGCACTGCACGTCCCCCGCGGGGTCAAGGAGCGGGCGCTCGAGGTCGCGCGCGTCAGCGACGAGCTCTCGACCCGGCTCGGCCGCTCGCCGTCGCTGTCGGAGCTCGCCGAGGCGCTGGGCGCGAGCGAGGAGCAGACGCTCGAGGCGATCGAGGCCTACCACGCCCGTCAGGCACCGTCGCTCGACCACGCCTCCGATGACGAACTCGGACTCAGCCCGGCGGAGCTACTCGGCGCCGAGGACGAGCGGATCGAGCAGGCCGAGTATCTGAGCGTAATCGCGGCCGGCGTCGATTCGCTGTCCGAATCCGAGCGCCTGATCCTGTTCCTGCGCTTCGGCCGCGATCTCACCCAATCGGAGATCGCGCAGCGCCTCGGAACCTCGCAGATGAAGATCTCCCGCGTCCTACGCGCGGCGATCGAGAAGATCCGCCGTGCCAGCGGCGAAGGCGCCGAGGACGATTGACCAGGCCCAGCGGACTGCTGCGTCAGCCGCCGGCTACGGCCGGCAGGATCGTGACCTCGTTGCCGTCGCTGACCTCGGTGTCGAGCCCGTCCAGGAAGCGGATGTCCTCGCCGTCGACGTATACGTTGACGAACCGCCGCAATCCGCCGTCCTCGGCGATCCGGCTGCGCAGCTCCCCGTAGCGGTCATAGAGGGCGTCGAGCACCTCGCCGACGGTGCTGCCGTCGACGGTGGCCTGCGCCTCGCCGTCGGTAGCCGAGCGTAATTGGGTGGGGATCTTGACGCGGACCGCCATCGCGTCACGAATCCTATGCGAGAGCGCGAACGCGCTCGGCAGCGCACTCGAATGAGTCGACGGTCGGCTCGATCTGCCACGCCTCGAACGTGCCGCGGGCGCAGTCGAGCGTCTTCAGACCCTCGCCTGTGATGTATGCCACCACGCGCTCGTCGCGCGGAATCTCGCCCCGCTGCGCGAGCTTCGCCAGCACCGCGGTCGTGACGCCGCCGGCGGTCTCGGTGAAGATCCCGGTCGTCTGCGCGAGCAGCTTGACCCCCTCGCGGATCTCGTCGTCGGTGACCGATTCGATCGAGCCGCCCGTGCTGCGCGCGAGGTCAAGCGCGTAAGGGCCGTCGGCCGGGTTGCCGATCGCGAGCGACTTGGCGATCGTGTTCGGCTTGACCGGCTTGCAGAAGTCACGACCGTCGGCGAACGCCGTCGCGACCGGCGAACATCCGGCGGCCTGGGCACCGTGGAACGTCGGCAGGTCGCCGCTGACCAGGCCGACGTCGATCCAGTCATGGAAGCCGTGCGCGATCTTGGTGAACAGCGAACCCGACGCGATCGGAGCGACGACCCGATCGGGGAGCTCGAACCCGAGCTGCTCGGCCGTCTCATAGGCGAGCGTCTTGGAGCCCTCCGCGTAGTACGGGCGCATGTTGATGTTGACGAACGCCCATTCGTGCTCCGCCGACAGCTCGGTGCAGAGGCGGTTGACGTCGTCGTAGTTGCCGGCGACGGCGATCAGGTTGGTGCCGTAGATCCCGGTCGCCAGCACCTTCTGCTCCTCGAGGTCAGAGGGTATGAAGACGTAGGACTCCAGGCCGGCGGCGGCGGCGTGCGCGGCGACCGCGTTCGCGAGGTTGCCGGTCGACGCGCAGGCGACGGTCTCATACCCGAGCTCGCGGGCGCGCGCCATCGCGACCGACACGACGCGGTCCTTGAACGAATGCGTCGGATTCGCGGCATCGTTCTTGATCCAGACCTCCCCGAGCCCGAGCCGCTGCGCGAGCCGATCGGCGCGGATCAGCGGGGTCCAGCCCGCGTGCAGCGTGCCCGGCGGAGGTGACGCGACCGGCAGGAAATCGCCGTAGCGCCACAGCGAGTGCGGCCCGGCCTGGATGCGGCGCTTCAGCGCCGCGGCATCGACGTCGTCACGCGGCGCGTACGCGACCTCGAGCGGTCCGAAGCAGCGCTCGCAGACATAGCTGGCGTCGAGGCCATAGGTGGCGTTGCATTCTTTACAGCGAAGCGACTCTGGCGGCATATGAAAAAACCTCCGCCGGGGTCTGTGGTCGGAGGTTCGGGAAACCGCCCTATCCACATCTCCCAGGCTTTCGTAGTTGGAGCCTGATGGAATTGGCACCGTTCCCTTGCGGGAGGTTGCCGGGGTCTCGTAGGGCCATATCCCTCCACCCCTCTGGATGCGTACTGCTATGTGGGCCGGAGTATAACCGAGCGCGTAACGACGCCCGGTGCGCGGTGTTGAGCAAACGCGATGGCAAGCGCATCCGCCGACCCGCTCCAGCGACTCGAGGCGCTCCTCGGCCTCGAGGAGGGCTCCACCCCCAGCCGTCGGATGCTGGTAATTGTCAACCCGTACGCGACCACCGTCTCCGATCGTCTCAAGAACCTGGTCGTATATGCGCTGCGCGGCCGCTACGAGGTCCACGCGGTCGACACCGAGGCGCGCGACCACGCGACCGAGCTCTGTCGCGAGGCCGCGCGCGAGGGTTACGACGCGGTGGTCGCGTTCGGCGGCGACGGGACGGTCAACGAGGCCGCCAACGGGCTCGTCGGATCCGACACGCCGCTGTTTCCCTTACCGGGCGGGAGGACCAACGTCTACTGCCGGATGCTCGGGATCCCGACCGACGTCGTCGACGCCACCGAGCACCTGCTCGGGCTCGCGCACGACTGGCGTCCGAGGCGCGTCGATGTCGGGATCGTCAACGACCGCTACTTCTTGTTCTCGGCCGGGGTCGGACTCGACGCCAGCGTCGTCGAGCGGGTCGACGCGCATCCGCGGCTGAAGGCACGACTGGGCGAGTGGTACTACGCCTGGACAGGGGTCCAGACGTTCAACCGCCACTACCTCGTGCACCCACCGCGCTTCGAGGTCGAGCTCGGATCCGAGCGCCTGAACGGCGTCACGGCGATCGTTCAGAACGCCGACCCCTACACGTACTTCGGCGGCCGCCCGGTTCACATGGGCGAGGGCGCGACGCTCGAGAGCGGCGATCTCGCCGGCGTGGTCCTGCGCCGCGCGAGGGTGATCGACATCCCGACCGTGATCTGGCGGGCACTGTCGCGCCGCGCCCGAGTCGCGCGCCATCGCCAGATCCGGGCGTTCAGCGAGCTCGAGCGCGTCCACGTCGCGGCGCTGGATGGACGGCCGTTGCCGTTGCAGGTCGACGGCGACTACATCGGCGAGTCCGCCGAGGCGCTGTTCGTCGTCAAGCCGCGCGCGATGCTCGTGGTCGCCTAGCCTGGACTAGCCGCGATCAAGGGGGCGAACCCGGGGTAGCTCGGTGCTCATGTCCACATGGACGTGGACGGCGTGCGGCGCCACGAGCGCGGGCGACCGCCGAACGCGGTGCGGCTCACCGAGCGCGACCGGCTCGTGCTCGCGTTCGCGGCCGAGCAGCGGCTGGTGCTCGCCGGCCAGGTCGCGGCGCTGCTCGGCGTCACCGCGCCGACAGCTCGACAGCGGCTGCACAGGCTGTCGGAGGGCGGCTACCTGCGCTTCGCGCGCGACTTGAGCGGGCCGGGCTGCTATCTGATCGAACGCCGCGGGCTGGCGGCGGCCGGCAGCCGCCTCCCCCCTGCCCGCGCCGTCAACCGCTCCGAGTACGAGCACGACGTGGGCCTCGGGTGGCTGTGGCTGGCCGCGCGGCGCGGCTTGTTCGGCGAGCTCGAGGGGGTCATCTCCGAGCGACAGATGCGTTCCCACGACGGGCGGATCGGCCGGCACGACGAGCCGCTGGGCGTGCGGCTGCCCGGCGTCGGACCCCGCGGCGGCGACCGCCTTCATTACCCCGACCTGCTGCTCGAGTGCCGGACAGGTCACCGGGTCGCGGTCGAGCTCGAGCTGACGCCCAAGTCGCGGGTGCGCCGCGAGGCGATCCTCGGTGGCTATGCGGTCGACGCGCGGATCGACGTGGTCCTCTACCTGGTCGCCGAGCGATCGGTCGGCCGGGCGATCGAGCGTGCGGCGGCCGCGACCGGGGTCTCGTCACTGGTGCGCGTCCAGATGGTCAGCCGCGATCCGCCCGTCAAGGAAGCCGCCGGCCGGTTGGCGGCACGGCTTCCGGCCCGCAACCGCGACACGACGGCGGCACGGCTTCCGGCCCGCGGCCGCGACGCAGAGGTCACGCGGTGAACCGCGCGCCCGCGCCGCGCCGGCCCCCGTACTGGACGTTGGTCGCGCTCGGGCTGCTGCTGTGGCTTCCGTTCGAGTGGGCAGCGTCGGCGATCATCGCCGCCTCGGTCGCGAAGGTCGGGATCGGCCTCGCGCGCGCGGCCGCGGCGCGCGGTGCCGCGCGCAAGGCCTCGGCCGCCGAAGGTCCCGCGGTCTCGCTCGGTATCGACGCGCGCGGACGCGAGGTCCTGCTCAGCGATCGCCAGCTCGCCGCGCACGGGCTGATCGTCGGCGCGAGCGGGGCGGGCAAGTCGACGACGCTGCTGGCGATCCTCGGGGACCGGATCGCGCGCGGACTGCCCGTGATCGCGATCGACCTCAAGGGGTCGCCCGCGTTCGCCGCCGAGCTCGAACGTGCGGCCGGGCTGGCGGGGCGGCAGATCCGGATCTGGACGCCGGACGGCCCGAGCCACTGGAACCCGCTCGCCCGCGGGAACCCGACCGAGCTCAAGGACAAGCTGATCGCGTCCGAGCGGTTCACCGAACCCCACTACCAGCGTGCCGCCGAGCGCTACGTCCAGACGGCGCTGCAGGTCCTGGAGGCAAAGCGCCGCGAGCCCGATATCGCCAGCGTGGTCGTGCTGATGGAGCCGCGCCGCCTCGCGGCCACGGTCCGCGAGCTCGATTCGCCGTTGCGCGAGCGAGTACAGGACTACGTTGCCGGGCTGACCTCCGATCAGCTCAGCGCCGTGCGCGGCCTCGGGACGCGTCTCGCGCTGATCAGCGAGTCCCATGCGGGCCGCTACCTGGCGCCGGGCGCGGCCGCCCGGACGGTCGATCTGCGAGCGGCCCTCGAGGGGTCCGAGGTCATCGTATTCAGCCTCAACTCGAGCGTCTACGGCCAGCTCGCGGCACAGCTCGGGACGCTCGCGATCCAGGACATCGTCAGCGCGACAGGCCATCGTCTGCAGGCGAGCGGCGCGCCGGTGCAGGCGACGGTCGCGGTCGACGAGTTCTCGGCGCTCGGCTCTGACCACCTCCTGGCGCTCGTCGCGCGCGGGCGTGAGGCCGGCGTCAGCGTGCTGCTCGCCACCCAGGAGCTCGCCGACCTCGAGCGCGCCGCGCCGGGCTTCCGTGACCAGGTCCTGGGCCTGACCGCGGTCAAGATCGCCCACCGCCAGGATGTTCCCGCCTCGGCGCGGACGATCGCGGAGCTCGCCGGCACCGAGTGGGTGTGGAGCGAGTCGCGCCAGATCTACGGCCCGTTCGGTCGCGGCCAGGGCAGCCGCGGTACGCGCCGCGAGGTCGAGCAGTACGTCGTGCACCCGAACGAGGTCAAGACGCTGCGCACGGGCGAGGCCGTGCTGCTGACCAAGACGCCCGCGGCCGCGGTCAGCCGTGTGCGGGTGTGGCCGCCGTCGCGTGGGATCGCCGCCGGGGGGCAGCCGTCACACGGGATCGGTCGCGGCGATCAGCCTGAGCCGGGCGTGACGCGGTAGGCGTCGAACACCGACTCGACGTTGCGCAGACGGTTGATCGCGTGGTCGAGCGAGCGCGTGTCCCCCACCTCGACGACGAATCGGTTGCGCACCATCGGGTGGTTGACAGTGCACCGTGCGTCGAGGATGTTGATGCCGGCCTCGGCAAACGTCCGCGACATGTCCTCGAGCAGCCGGTGGCGGTCCCAGCCGTCGACCTCGATCTCGACCCGGAACGCCGTCTCGGCATCGCCGTCCCACGAGACCTCGGTGAAGCGCTCGGGGTCCTTCTTGAGCACCGCGACGTTGGGGCAGTCCTCGCGGTGAATGGTGATCCCGCGCCCGAGCGAGATGTAGCCGACGATCGGATCCCCCGGGACCGGGCGGCAACACTTGGCGAGGCGCAGCATGACCTCGTCGATCCCCTGGACCGAGATCCCGTAGCGCGACGAGAGGGTGGTCGGCCGGCTGCGGCGGCGGCTGGTCTTGAGCAGGTCGTCGGCCGCCGTCGGCTCGGACTCGGCGGTCTCGCCCTGCTTGAGGCGCTGCATGATCTTGTTGACGACGACCTTGGCCGAGATCTTGGCGCCGCCGAGGGCGATGTAGAAATCGTCGGCCTTGCGGAAACCCATCTCGCGGATCACGTCGGCAAGCAGCGGTGAGCCGACCAGCTTCTGCGCGGGGAGCCCCTGGCGCTTGAGATGCTCCTGGAGCAGCTCGCGCCCCGTGTGCTCGGTGTCGCGGCGCGACTCGGCCTTGAACCACGCCTTGATCTTGTTCCGGGCGCGGGTCGTCTTGACGAGCGCGAGCCAGTCGCGCGACGGGCCGCGTTCGCGCTTGGAGGTCAACACCTCGACGATGTCGCCCGAGCGCAGCTGGTAGGAGAGCGGGACGATCTTGCCGTTGACCTTCGCGCCCACGCAGCGGTGGCCGACGTCGGTATGAATCTCGTAAGCGAAGTCCAGCGGCGTCGCCCCAGCGGCGAGCGACTTGACCTCGCCCTTGGGGGTAAAGACGAACACCTCGTCCTCGAACAGGTCGACCTTCAGCGTCTCCATGAACTCCTTGGGGTCGCCGCTGAAGTCCTGCTGCCAGTCGAGCAGCGAGCGCAGCCACTTGAGCTTGCCGTCGGGATCGCCCAACGCCTTGGTCTCGCCAATCTGGCCCCCGTCGACCTTGTACATCCAGTGGGCGGCGATCCCGAACTCGGCCAGGTCATGCATCTCGCGGGTCCGGATCTGGATCTCGAGTGGCCTGCCCTCGGGACCGATCACGGTCGTGTGCAGCGACTGGTACATGTTGAACTTCGGCATCGCGATGAAGTCCTTGAAGCGGCCCGGGAGCGGCTTCCAGAGCGAGTGGATCACGCCGACGGCGCCGTAGGTGTCCTTGACCGAGTCGACGATCACTCGCATCGCGGTCAGGTCATAGATCTCGTTGAACTCGCGACCCTTCTTGGTCATCTTCGCGTAGATCGAGTAGAAGTGCTTGGCGCGGCCGGAGATCTCGGCGTGAATCCCGAGCACCGTCAGCTCCTGGGCGAGGTATTCGCCCGCCTCGTTCACGTAACGCTCGCGCTCGCCGCGCTGCTGGGCGACCAGGCCCTTGATCTCGTTGTACTTGCGCGGGTGGAGCGTCTGAAAGGCGAGGTCCTCGAGCTCCCACTTGATCGCGTGGATCCCGAGCCGGTGGGCGATCGGCGCGTAGATGTCGAGCGTCTCGCGCGATTTCTCGATCTGCTTCTGCTTCGGCATCGCCGAGATCGTGCGCATGTTGTGCAGGCGATCGGCGAGCTTGATCAGGATCACGCGTATGTCGCTCGACATCGCGACCACCATCTTGCGGTAGTTCTCGGCCTGTGCCTCATCGCGCGACTGGAACGTGAGCCCGGTCAGCTTGGTGACGCCGTCGACGAGGCCGGCGATCTCCTCGCCGAACGCAGCCGACACCTCCTCGAGCGATGCGCTCGTGTCCTCGACCGTGTCGTGCAGCAGCGCCGCGCACAGCGTCTCGGTGTCGAGCCGCATCCCTGCGCAGATCTTCGCGACGCCGACCGGGTGAGCGATGAAGCCCTCGCCGGACTTGCGCCGCTGGTCGGCGTGATGCACGCACGAGTAGACGAACGCCTCCTCGACACGGCCGCGGTCGATCGGGAGCGCCGCGTGATCCGCATGCTCCTCGACGATCGCGAACAGGTCGCCGAGCAGCTCCTGCTCGAACGGCGACAGATCGGCGCGCCGGACCAGCGTGTGCCCGGACGGGTCTCTGAGGCCGTCGACGCGCTCACGCACCGCGGTGACCGCGGTCGAGGACGCACCCTGAGTCGCCTGCGTGCCGTTCTCGGGCGCCGCATCCTCGGCGCTCGCTACCGGCTCGCCGCGCCCGATCGCCCGGCTCAACCGCCCGGCGGTGGGTTTCTGCTGCTCAGGTATCGCCTTCCATCCTCGTATCGCTTTGCGAACACCCTGTACGAGGGCGAGCTGTCGAGCGCAGTAACGGTCGTGCCCGCAATCGCGAGGGCTGGCAGATCCCGGTCGAGGCTGACGAGCTCCAACTCCGCCAGCACCCGGATCAGTCGGGCGGCCAATCGGGCCGAGCGACCGTGCGGACCATCGCCGCGAAGCAAGCGCTCGAGCTCCTCGCCGGCCGCCCGCTGCCGCTCCCTGAGGGCCCGGTAGAAGGCGACGAGCGAAGCACGAAGTCCGTACTCCAGCTCGTGCATCTGCTGTGCAAAGCGTAGCTCAGGCTCGCCCCACGCCAAGTGGGTGAATCCGACCCCGGCGCTCGGGACCGCGCCCGCCGGGGGGTCGAGGACCACCAACTGCCTGAATTCGCGGGCGAGTCCTGGCTCGCGCTCGAGCGCCTGATGGCAGGTGAGCGCGAAGCCGCCGCTGCGCGCTCGCAAGCCGTCAAGCCGCCGCGGGACGTCGGCGCAGACCGCGAGTACCGGTCCACCGACAGCGATCGCATCGCCGAGCACGGCCAGCGGGCTCTCGCCGCGGCGGTCGATAACGTGCCGCGCCGGCGCCTGCGGCGACGGGCCGTCGGCCGCGGGTGCAGCCGGGGCCAGCGGGCGCTCGAGGTCGCTGAGCACGGTCGCCATGTAGTCGCCCGGCTCGCCCACGACCTCGATCGCCGGCGGCGCGCATGGCTGCTCGTGGCGGAGCAGCAGGCGCGGCTCGACGGCGCCGTTGTAGGCGTTGCGCTCGAGCTTGAACGTCGCGTCGCGCGGCCGCGACTGATCGCCGGGCAGCTTTCCGCCGCACCCGAACGCAACGGCGCGCGCCCGGACCCCGCCCGACACCACGCAGAAGCGCGCGTGCCTGCCCTCGCCCATCGGCCGCTGGTCGGTGAAGCGCGCGCCGGGGACCAGCAGCCGCGGTGTCGGGTTCGCGATTCCGCACGGTTCGAGCAGCGCCAGCTCCTCGGCGATCGGCAGACCGAGCTCGGCGCCCGACACGATCGCGTCCACGCGCTCGCGCGGTTCGAGCAGCTCCGGCGTCAGCACGCGCTCGGCATGACGCTCGAACGCGACCCGGAAGGCATCCACCCGTTCGCGGGAGATCGTGAGGCCGGCGGCGGCGCGGTGGCCGCCGTAGCGTCCGAGCTGCGACGCGGTCGCGTGCAACGCGGCGAGCAGGTCGAACCCGGGGATGCTGCGCCCCGACCCAGTTCCGGACTGGTCATCGAGCGCGATCAGGACCGCGGGGCGGTGGTGTCGTTCCGTGATCCGCGAGGCGACGATCCCGATCACCCCGGGATGCCAGCCGTCGGCGGCGAGTACGTATGCGCTCCGCGGCCCCGCCTGCGCGACCTGCGCCTCCGCCTCCCACGACGTTCGCTCCTCGAGCGCACGGCGCTCGGTGTTGACCAGGTCGAGCTCACGGGCGATCTCGCGCGCCCGCTGCGGATCGTCGGTCAGCAGCAGCTCGAGTCCCGCATCGGGACGGCGCAGCCGCCCGGCGGCGTTGATCCGCGGGGCGAGGCGGAAGCCGAGCGTGCCGGCGTCGAGCGCGCTCGGGTCCGCGCGGCTGACCGCGATCAGCGCCCGCAGGCCCGGCCTGGCGGTGTTCGCGAGCGCCGCGAGCCCCTCGCGGACGAGCCGCCGGTTCTCGTCGAGCAGCGGTACCAGGTCGGCGACCGTGGCGAGTGCGACCAGCTCGATGTCCTCGGCGGCGGTCGGCGCCTCGAGCGCCTGCGCGACTTTGTAGGCGACCGCCGTGCCGCAGAGCCCGTCGAACGGATAGCCGCAGACGCCCGGATGGACGATCGGGCAGTCGGGCAACCGGCCGTCGGCACAGGGCGCGTGATGGTCGGTGACGACCACGTCGAGGCCGGCGGCGCGCGCGACCGCGATCTCGTCGACGGCTGTGATCGCGCAGTCGACGGTCACGATCAGGGCGGTCCCGCGCGCGGCGAGGCGCTCGACGGTGTGCGCCGCGAGCCCATACCCGTCCTCGAGCCGGCTCGGGAGAAACCAGCCGACGTTGGCCCCCAGCGCTCGCAGGGCGCGGAACATGATCGCCGTGGCGCAGACGCCGTCGACGTCGTAGTCGCCGTGGATCGTGATCCGGTCACCGGCCGCGATGTGCGCCCGGATCAGCGCCAGCGCCCGCTCGATCCCGGCGAACTGGGCCGGGTCGTGGGCGACGCCCGCGGCGATGAACTCCCGCGCGGCGGTCGGGTCGGCGAGCCCGCGGCGGACGAGCACCTGCGCGAGCACGTGGCTCACCTTCAGCTCGCGCTCGAGCGTCAGCGCCGCCTCGAGCTCGTACGGCGGGATCTGCAACCTGCGGCTCGCGGGCGACCGCGCCACGGGATGCAGCGGCGCGAGCGCGGCGGGCTCGTGCGGGTGGTCGGTGACCGCGAGGGCTGGCTCTCCCATGTGTGCGGCAGGCTAGGTGGGCTGCCAGACGGACTCGGGTGGGGTCCGTTGCCAAACGGACCGGGTGGGGTGCGCTACCAGACGGACTCGGGTGGGGTGCGCTGCCAGACGGACTCGGGTGGGGTCCGTTGCCCGGTTCTGCTGGCGAAGGGTGCAGTGGCGGGCCCCAACGGGTCTGGATCCGTGGGGCGTCGGAGGCAAACCGCCGTATGAGCGAGAAAGCCACCTACGGCCCGCAGCCGTAGGTCCCAAACCGTCGCCTAACAGGGAAATCCACCTACGGCTAGAGGCCGTAGGTCCGAAGCCGTCACATAGGCCCGAAAAGCACCTACACCCATCGTGCGCGGGCGGCCCGAACAGCGACCAGCCCTCCTCTCCCCTCCACCGGCCAAAGCCGCCAGCACCCCACCCAAGCGCCACCGGCTAAACGGCAGACGGATCTACTTCAGATACCCCAGCCTGTGCATGAGCTTGTTCAGCGCGGCGATGAACTGCTTGCCGGTCGGCTCGCCGGATCCGCCGGCGTGCAGCACGCCCTTGGCGGCGAACGCCTTGAGCGTCGACTGCACGAGCGCGTTGGGCCCGAGCAGCTCCTCGTCGGCTGCCCACGGCGGGCTCGGGCCGGCTACAGCGCGGGCTCGGGTGGAGCGCCGTGGTGCTGGCGCCGGATGCCCTCGAGGTAGACGAGCGCCATGCCGATCACGGCGCCGGGAATCCCCTCGAGCGCCGTCGCGATCGTCGTATCGTTGCGGCCCGGGATCGAAAAGCCGTGAATGATCAGCCCGAATAGCGCCGCGCCGATCAGCGCGCCCACACAGGCGCCGACGATCCCTCCCCAGAAGCGATCGGGAAGCCAGATCGTGAAATGCCACAGCGCCAAGCCCATCATGACCCACGCGAGCATGCCCATCAGCGGCGTCTCCCGTGACGGCGGTTACGCGAGCGCGACTTCGTCGGGCGGCTCTGCTTGGGGTTCTGGGCAACGCCCTCGTTCTCGGCGATGTCCGGCGCGCGCTGGAAGCCGTTGCCGCCGTCGTCGTCTGCCTCGACGCCACTGACGTCGGGCTCGCTCTCCGGGCCAGCCGCGCGCTCGACCTCGGCCTCGGTCTCCGTGTTCTGTGCGAGGCGCTTGGTGAGCGTCGAGGTGTGGCGCGAGGGCTCGGCCTCCTCATCGGCGATGTCACGCTTGAGCTGCTCGAACTCGGCGGCGGAGACGGTCTCGGGCTCGGGCTCGGTGATCCGGCCGGCGCGCCGGCGCGAGCGCTCGCGGACCGGCTCGACATCGGCGCCCACCGACGCGTACGGCGGGACCGTGCCGAGCTCGGCGATGATCCGCTGGCGACGGCCGCGATAGACCGGCTCGCGCTCCTTCCAGTGCGTCAGCACCGGCGAGGCGATGAAGATCGACGAGTAGGCGCCGGACGCGACGCCGATCAGCAGCGCAAACGCGAAGTCCTTCAGCGTCGAACCGCCGAACAGCAGCAGCGCGACGACCGGCAGCAGCGTGCACGTTGTGGTGGCGATCGACCGCGTCAGCACCTCGCTCATCGAGCGGTTGACGATCTGCGAGAACGCGGCCCGCGGCATCCGCGGGATGTTCTCGCGCACTCGGTCGAACACGATGATCGTGTCGTACATGGAGTAGCCCAAGATGGTGAGCAGGGCCGCGACCGTATCGACCGTCACCTCCCTTCCGGTCAACGCGTAGACGCCGCTTGTGATCAGCAGGTCGTGCGCCAGTGCGATCAGCACCGGGATCGAGAACTTCCACTCGAATCGCAGCGCGACGTAGGCCGAGATCACCAGCAGCGAGGCGATGATCGCGACCACGGCCGAGTTGGCGACCGTGCGCCCGAACGTCGGGCCGACCGACTCGTTGTCGAATGTCTTGACGCCGTACTTGTTGTCAAGCGCGGCCTTGACCTTGGTCACGCCGGCCGGCCGCAGCAGCTTTGACGAGATCTGGAACTCGTCGCCGCTGCCAACCTTCTGGACCTCTGGGCTCGGCGCGCCGGCATTGCCCGCCACGGTGGCGACTCCGGGTGCGGTCGCAGGCCGTACGAGCGTCGTCGTGATCCGGGTCCCGGAGGTGAAGTCGATCCCGAGGTTGAGGCCGCGGCCGCCGATCGCGAGCGCCCCGATCAGCAGGATCACGCCCGACATCGAGAAGAAGTAGCGCGAGGCGCCCATGAAGTCGAACCTCCACGAGCGCCGCTTCTCGCGGACGCCGAGCAGCGACGGGCGCGCGATCATCCGTGTGTCGCCCATCGTCATCAGGATCGCCTGGGTCGCCAGCACGGCCGTGAACAGCGACACGATCACCCCGATCCCGAGTGTGAACGCGAACCCCTGGACCTCCGCGGTCGCGAGCACGAACAGGATGAACGCGGTCATGATCGTGACCACGTTCGCGTCGATGATCGCCGTCAGACCCTTCTTGTAGCCCGTCGCGATCCCGGCGCGGATCGATCTCCCGGCGCGGATCTCCTCCTTGACGCGTTCGAAGATCACGATGTTCGCATCCGCAGCGACGCCGATCGTCAGGATCAGACCGGCGATCCCGGGCAGCGTCAGCGTGATCGGGATCAGCTTGATCAGCGCGTAGAAGTAGAGCGCGTAAGCGATCAGGCCAGCGACCGCGATCAGGCCGAGCAGGCGGTAGTAGAGGAGCAGGAACAGCATTACGACGATCAGCCCCGCCGCGCCGGCGATCAGCCCCTGGTGCAGCGCCTGCTTGCCGAGCGTCGCCGAGACCTGAGACTCGGAGATCAGCTTCAGGTTGATCGGCAGCGCGCCGAGCCGCAGCTGCGTCGCGAGGTCAGAGGCGGACTGGGAGGTGAAACCGCCCGTGATGTCGGCGCCGTTGCCGCCGGTGATCCCGTCGGGGTAGACCTTGTAATCGATCGAGGGAACCGTCAACAGCTGAGTGTCGAGCGCGACCGCGAAGTGCTGGTCGAGCGTCTGGCCGAGCGTGCTCACATCCTGGCCCCGGTGCGCGATCTGCCCCGTGACGTTCTCGAACGCGTTACCCCCGGCGGAGTTGAACCCGAACTGCACGTCGGGATTGCCGGACTGATCGGTCGACCCCTGCGGGTTGGTGATGTCCGAGCCGCGCAGCGCGACGTTGTCCTTGAGCACGAAGTACTGAGCTGACGGGCTCCACAGCTTGGCCTGGTGGCTTGCGCTCGGGTTCGCGGCCTGCAACACGACCGTGCCCTGCGGGACGACGAGCACCTCGCCCTCGGACGCGTCGACACCGGGCGGCAACTGCCCGACGAGGTTCTTGACCGCCTGCTCGTGGGAGGTCGTGTAGAGCTCGCTGTCCGGGCCGGCGAGCAGGCAGTGCTGGCCGGGCGTCGGGGTCGTCCCCTCGTGCTTGGCCTGGGCCGCGCAGGCGGCACTGCCGGGCGCGCCGAACATGAAGTACTGCGGACCGAGACGCGCGTTGTTCTTGCTGACCGACTTCGGCTGCCGGGAGGCGAGCTTGACCGCCTGATAGAGACCCATGCTGCCGGCGTTCGGGTTGCCCGGGGCGGCGAAGCTCGTTCCCTGGCTGATCGTCGTCGCCTGCGGATCCTGGGTCTGCAGCTGGCTGGCGACCGTCTTGCCGTTCGGCGTGAGCGCGTTGGCCTCCCAGTCGTAGAAATACAGCTGGGCCGTCGTGCCGACCTCGCTCTCGGCGCGCGCGGTGTCCTGGACGTCGGGCAGGCCGACGGTGATCAGGTTGCTGCCGGTCGTCTGGATCTCGGGCTCGGAGACGCCCAACGAGTCGACGCGCTGACGCATGATGTCGACCGCGCGGTTGAGCGCGTCCTGGGTGACCTTGGGCGTCTGCGGACTCGGCTCGCCCTGGTAGACGAGCTGGGTTCCGCCCTTGAGGTCGAGCCCGAGCTCGGTCTTCTGGGTGAAGAGCACAAACAGCGAAGCCGCGATCAGCCCCAGGACGAGGAGCAGGACGAAGCCGTGACGCTGGCGGTCGGACATCGGTCTCGAAGGATGCTAGAGGACGGGGGCGCGATCGGGTCGCGTTTTACACAACACGCGGTCGGCCGCCATCAGTGGTGGTTGGCGGGCGTCAGCACGAGCAGCAGACCGCCCTCCTCGTCGTCGTAGGCGGGGAACAGATCGGCGACCGCCCGCGCGGGAAGGTCGCGTTCGGCGTTGACCTCGACCTGTTTGCTCTTCACCCTGACCTCCCACTCGAGCGCCGTCCCGACGTGATCGGCGCCGTCGTCGAAGCGCAGGCCGAGCACCTCGCGGACCGGCCGGCCGATCGCCTGCTCGGTCTTCAGCCCGGTGAGCTCGAACGAGCCGCGCCCGCAGTCGACGATCCGCCCGTCGGCATCGCACGCGAAGAAGGCCGCGTTCGGCGCCGGGTAGTAGTCGTCGAGCAGCTCGAACAGGTACGCGAAGCCGCACTTGTCACAGCCGCGCGCCTCGCGACGGAAGCCCACATTGCGCTCGGTGCCCATCGAGCGGTTGCCGCAGTGCGGGCAGATGAAGTAGTGCTCGAGACTCATCGGGTAGTGAGGATAGACAGACGGAGGGCCAACTTAGAGAGCTCTTCGATAGAGATCGGCGCGCCGCGGCCCCGCTTTAGACGGCGCCTGTGCAACAGCTACAAGAGCGTCTGGGGACCGGGCGGATCGAGGCCGAGGTGGCCATAGGCGCGCCGGGTCGCCGCCCGTCCGCGCGGCGTGCGCTCGATCAGTCCGCGCTGGAGCAGGTAGGGCTCGTACACGTCCTCGATCGTGTCGGACTCCTCGCCGACCGCGACCGCGAGCGTCGAGAGCCCGACCGGGCCGCCGCCGAACCGCTCGCAGATCGCGCGCAGGATCTCGCGGTCGAGGCGGTCGAGTCCCTCGTGGTCGACCTCGAGCAGGTCGAGCGCCTCGGCCGCTATTTCCTCACTCACGGCGCCGCTGTGGCGGACCTCGGCATAGTCGCGGACGCGCTTGAGCAGGCGGTTGGCGACGCGCGGCGTACCGCGGCTGCGGCCGGCGATCGCGACGGCGCCGTCGTCGGATATTTCGACCCCGAGCAGGCGCGCCGAGCGCCGGACGATCGTGGCGAGGTCGTCGGGGCCGTAGTGCTGCAGGCGGTGCTGGATCCCGAATCGATCGCGCAGCGGCGTCGTCAGTAGCCCGGTCCTGGTCGTCGCCCCGATCAGGGTGAACGGCGGCAGTGGCAGCGTGACGACGCGCGCCCCGGCGCCCTGGCCGACGGTGATCGGCAAGACCGCGTCCTCCATCGCCGGGTAGAAAGTCTCCTCGAGCGCTCGCGGCAGGCGGTGGATCTCGTCGACGAAGAACACCGCGCGGGGCTCGAGCGCGGTCAGAAACGAAGCGACGTCCCCCTTGCGCTCGAGCGCCGGGCCGGCGGTCTGGACGAAGGCGACCCCGAGCTCGGCCGCGACGATCTGCGCCAGCGAGGTCTTGCCGAGCCCGGGTGGCCCGGCGAGCAGCACGTGATCGAGCGCCTCGCCGCGGCTGCCGGCAGCCTCGATCGAGACCGCGAGCTGATCCTTGATCGCCTCCTGACCGATGAAGTCCTCGAGCCGGCGGGGGCGCAGCGAGCGGTCAAACTCATCCCCGGGCAGCTCCTCGGGGGTCGGAAGCCGCGGGCCCTGAGCGCTCACCGGCGCGCGCTCCGCAGCGCGTGGGCGATCAGATCCTCGGTGCTCTGCACGTCGGCGCCGGCTCCGGCCAGCAGTTCGTCGATCTCGGCGACGCCGTATCCGAGCCCGAGCAGCGCCTCGCGCGCGAGCAGGCGCGGGTCGTCGCCGCGGCTGACCGAGATCGCGTTGTCGGCGAGCGCCGAGCCGACCTTCTCGCGCAACTCGACCACGATCCGCTCGGCCGTCCGCTTGCCGACCCCGGGCGCCGATTGCAGCATCGACACGTCGCCCGCCGAGACGGCCGCGAGCAGCGTCCTCGGCGGCGCCCCCGAGAGGACCGCCAGCGCCACCTTCGGCCCGACCGACTGCACCGCGAGCAGCATCAGGAACAGGTCACGCTCCTCCTCGGTCGCGAACCCGTACAGCGCGAGCGCGTCGTCGCGGACCACGAGGTGCGTGTGGAGCGTAACCGGCCGCCCGACGCCCGGCACCTGCTTGAGCGTCTCGGCCGAGACCGCGAGCCGGTAGCCGACCCCGCCGGTGTCGACGACCACGTGATCGGAGCGGCGCACGGCGACCGAGCCTGAGATCAGCGAGATCACTGCGTCGCTCCGGGCGCGGCGGCCGCCATCGCGCTCGCGAGCGGGGCGCGGTTGAGATCGCAGATCGCGACCGCCAGCGCGTCGGCGGCATGGCTCGGCGTCGGGGGCGCAGCGAGCCCGAGCAGCCTCGCGACCATCCGCGCGACCTGGCTCTTGTCGGCACGCCCGTTTCCGCACACCGCCCCCTTTACCTGCTGCGGTGTGTAGGAGCGCGACGGCACGTTGCGCTGCCCGGCCGCGAGCAGGATCACTCCCCGGGCCTGGCCGACCGCGAACGCCGTCTGCACGTTGGCGCCGAAGTAGAGCTCCTCGACCGCGACTGCGTCGGGCCCATACTCGTCGAGCAGCTCGCCGACGCGCCCGTGGATCTGCGCCAGCCGACGCGCGATCGCGACCGCGGGGCGAGTCTCGATGACCCCCTCCTCGAGGGCCTGCAGGCGCGAGCCGGTGCTGCGGACGATCCCGTAGCCGGTGCTCGCAGTCCCCGGGTCGATGCCGAGCACGAGCATTGGAACGTCATTCTGCGCACGGCCCCGGACGCCTGCCCAACGACCGCCCTTCACAGGGTCCCAATGTCACCGAGCGCAACCTCAGCGATCTTGTGCTGTTCTAGCGTTGTCATCCTCTGCACCCGTTCATCCCGGAGGGCCGGGACGTTGGGCGCTCCGCTCCCGACCGTCGCCGTGGTGGTCGCGCTCGTCTTCTGCCTGCTGGCTCTCCCGGCGGCGTCCCGCGCCGCGACCAGGCGCACCCCCACGCTCGCTCCGTCCAACACGGTCGTCGACGGTCCGAGCGCCGGCATCGTCGGCCTGTCGGGGCTCGCGGTCGCGCGCGACGGCGCCGGCGGCCTGATCTACCTCAAGCAGCTGGACGGCGTCGCGCATGTGTTCGTCTCGGAGCTGCTCAACGGAGCCTTCCAGCCGCCAATCCAGGTCGACCGCGGCCTTCCCGGCGCGTCCTCCCAGCCCGTGATCGCGGCGACCAACGGCGGCCTGATGGTGGCAGCGTTCGTCAACGACGGCACGCTGTATGCCGTCCAGCAGCAGACCGCATCCGGCGGCTGGCAGGCCCCGCAGGCCCTGTTGCACGGCGCGAGCAACCCGTCGCTGTCGATGAGCACGTTCGGCAAGGCGTATCTGGCCTTCACGGCAGTCGGCGACGGCGGCCACGACGTCCGCACCGCGTACTACTTCCAGGGCCAGTGGGCGCTTGGGACCGGGCCGCTGGACGCAAATCCCGCCGACGACGCCGGCGTCGGGAGCGGACGCCCAGATGTTGCGACGGCCGGGGACGGCACCGCGATCGTCGTCTGGGGCGAGGGCGGACACGTCTACGCGCGCCGAGTGCTGGGGACGTCACCAAGCATCGTCTTCGAGCAGGCCGACCCGCCTTCCGTCGGCGGCCTGGACGAGGTCTCAGCCGGCGATCCCGCGGTCTCGGCCGGCGGTGACTCCTCGTACGCGGCGGTCGCCTTCGAGGAACAGGTCGGTTCCGGTGTCACGACACAGACGCGCCTGCTCGTCAACCGGTTGCTGGCATCCGAGTTCACCGGCGCGCGTGCGGCGGACGACCTCACGACGCCGGGACCCGACAGCGGCGATCAGCCGACCGTCGCCGTGCAGGAGTACGGCTCGGGCTGGGTCATATCCGAGCAGGAGCAATCGCACAACACGTTCGCGATGTCGCTCTCAAACAACGATGCACCCGGCGCCGTGGGGCAGCTCAACACCCTCCCGCAGCAGAGCGACGCCGACGCCGTCCCCGGGGTCGTGGGGACGATTTCGACGATCATCGCCTGGCAGCAGGACCCCGGCTCGGCCGGGCTGCCCGAGATCCGCGTGCGCTACGCCCCCAACGGTCTGAACCTCGGCCCCGAGGAGGTGGTCTCCTCGCCGACGTTCGGGCCCACCAATGCCGACGAGGGGCTGTTTGCCGGGGGCGATCTGTCGGGCGACGCCGCGATCGCGTGGGTCCAGGGAAGCGGCGCGCAGACTCGGATCGTCGCCGCCCAGCTGTTCCAGAGGCCAGGCGGCTTGGAGGCGATCGAGTCGACGCCCTATCAGAGGACGGTCAACCCGGTCCTGCAGTGGACGTCGGCCGCGGAGCGCTGGGGCTCACCGCAGTACGTCGTCGAGGCTGGCGGCGTCGTGATCGCAACCACGACCGCGACCGAGCTCCGCTCGCCGGTCGCGCTTTCGCAGGGGCGTCACACGTGGCAGGTGACGGCGGTCAACCGCGCCGGGCTGGCGAGCATGTCAAAGCCCGAGTCGGTGTTCGTCGACTCGCTCGCGCCGCACCTCGCAGTCAAGATCAGTGGGAAGCGACGGATCGGCTCGCTCGTACGCGTCAAGGTCGACGCGAGCGACGCCCATCCCGGCGTGCCACGGACGGCTGACTCGGGCGTGAAGTCGGTGCGGCTGCGCTGGAGCCGCGGCTCCAAGACCGTCACGATCGAGCGCCGGGCGTTGCACGTCTACCTCAAGCGCGGGACTTATCGGGTGACGGTGACCGTCACCGACCGCGCCGGCAACAAGACGATCGTCACCAGGAAGGTGCGGATCAAGGCACCGCCGAAGCGCAAGGCCCACAGGCGGAAGGGCCCGAAGCGTTGACCGCCCCGGACGAGCGCTCAATGCCCGACGCAGCTGCTGGGCGGCAGACGCGGATCGGTCAGCGCGACCACACGCCATACGCCCGCGCCGCCGAGCGGCTTGGAGTCGGTCAGCCGCGGATCGACGGGCGCCGGACCGCCGTCGGTTGCGTCATGGGGCCCGATGAAGTCGACGCCCGGTGCCGACATCACGGTTCCGACGCGCTCGAGCGTGACGTGCAGCTTCCAGGCGAGCGCCGTCTGGACCGAATGGTTGACCGCCGCGAAGCTGCTCTTGCAGGGGAAGACGCCGTCGTGACCGCCGACGGCGGCGACCGCCTGGCTGAGCTGATCGAGCCTCGTCACCGCCTGCGAGGCGGCCGGGAACGCGGCCCGAGCCTCGCTGACGCGCGTGGTCGTGAACGGGATCGAGACCAGGACCAGGATCGCGGCGGCGGCGACCGCGACCGCGGTTCGCGCGCCGGCGACGGCATTGCCGGCGAGCTGCGCCAGCTGAATGATTCCGACGCCGGCGAGCACGCACGTCAGCGCCGCGGCGGGCAGGTAGAAGCGCTCGAGCCCCGGATAGCCGTCGAGTGTCATCGCGATCACGACCACCCACCATGCGGCGATCGCGACTCCCATCGCCAGCACCACGCGGCTTCGATCGCGAAACCAGCCGATCGCGACCGCGATCGCAGCGAACACGAGTGCCGGCAGCACCTGCAGGTCTCTGCCGCGGCCGACGACGGCGCGGAACGGGTCAGGCCCGAGGTGGCCGTTGTATTCGGCCGCGTGCGTCGCGGCCAGGAACGGATTGCCCGAGCCGATCCAGGGCGGTACGAACCAGAAGAACGGCAGCGAGAACAGCCCGGCCAGAATCAGCACTCGCAGCTTGAGGCTCTTGAACTCGGGGTCTCTGAACCACAGCCAGATCGCGTACAGGCCGATGAACGGCCACCACTCCGGACGGATCAGCCCCGCCGCCACCATCAGCAGGTACGCCTGGACCTTGTGGCCGTCGAGCAGCCGGTCGATCGCCCACAGCGAGACGCCGATCAGCACGACCTCGGAGGTCCCGCGCAGGAAGTAGTAGAACCAGTCCTGGGTCAGGACGATGCCGGCCATCGCCAGGACGCCCGCCACGGCGCCCCCCCAGCCGTCACCCGTGAGCCGGTTCGCCAGGCGCCAGGCGGCGACCAGGCCGAGCAGCCCCCCAGCCCTTGCGGTGATCACCCACAGCGTCGGCGCGGCACTGTCGAACGGCCCGTAGACGGTCGTGAACAGAAACGGCAGCGGCTTCCACGATGGCCCGCCGCTGATCACAAAGCTCAGGTGCGGATCAGTGACCTCCTTGCCCCAGACGATCCACGACCATGGGTCATAGCTCGGGACGGTGGGCAGTACCGCGGCGGAGATCGCGGCCAGCACAACGCACCCGATCACCGACCGGACGGCGGTCGAGCGCATCGCGTTCTGAAAGGAGCGAGCAGATGAGGCGCCTCGGGGTTCCCCCGAACCGCCGTCGGAGCCTGTCGCTGGCGGCCGCTCCTGGGGCGGGTCGACGACGGGCATCGGCGGGCGATTGTAGCGTCGCGTTCGGGCGTGAGATGAGCGTCCCCGCGACCGTAATGGTCCACAAATCGATCCGCCTGGGGATGGCGGCGCTGATCGTGGCGCTCACGTTCGTGCTCGCGGTCAGCGCACCCGCGAGCGCGCAGCCGGCCGTCCAGTACACCGCGACGCCGCCGACCAAGGGCGCGCTGTATCCCGATGGCCAGAACGATCGCTGGCTCCTCGGCGGTCAATGGCTCTACGAGGCCGATCCCGGCGACATCGGCGTCCAGGACGGGTGGTGGCGCAACGTCGCGAGCACATCGGGCTGGTCGCCGGTGACGGTCCCCAACTCCTACAACGCGGGCGACCTGAGCGCCGCGAGCATGGCCGGGTCGATCGGCTGGTACAGGCGTGACTTCACGTTGCCCTCGTCAGCCTTCGCCCGCTACGTCCCGGCCCGCTTCCGCAGCTGGATCGTCCGCTTTGAGTCGGTCAACTACAACGCGACCGTGTGGCTGAACGGACACAGGCTCGGCAGCCATTCCGGCGCCTACCTCCCGTTCGAGTTCCCGCTCACCGGCGTGCGCAAGGGCGCCAACCGGCTGATCGTGCGGGTCGACGACCGTCGCACGCCGGCCGACCTCCCGCAGGGACCGAGCGGCGGCTGGTGGAACTTCGGCGGCATCAACCAGGAGGTCTACCTGCGCGCGGTGCAGCGCGCCGATTTATCACAGGTCCAGGTACGCCCGGTGCTGCCGTGCGTCGGCTGCGCCGCGACGATCGAGGACCAGGCGACGGTCACCAACCCGACCTCGAGCCCGCAGACGGTTTCGCTGCGCGGCACGTACGGGGGGCGCAAGCTCAACTTCGGCTCGCACACGATCGCCGCGCGCGCGACCTGGGTCGCGAACGCACAGTGCAAGCTCAAGGCCCCGCATCTGTGGGCGCCCGGGAGCCCGTACCTGTACAAGGCGCGGCTGACGCTGTCGGACGCGCACGGGCGCCAGCTCGAGAGCTACTTCACCGACAGCGGCGTGCGCAAGATCACGATCACGGCGACTGGCCAGATGGAGCTCAACGGACGGATCCTGCACCTGCGGGGCGTCAACCTGCACGAGCAGAACGTCGCCACCGGCGCCGCGCTGAGCACGCCGCAGCTCGACGCGCTCGTCGGCTGGACACGCGAGCTCGGCGCGACGATCATCCGCGCGCACTACCCGCTCAACCCGCAGATCGAGCAGCTCGCCGATCAGGACGGCGTCCTGCTCTGGTCAGAGGTTCCCGTCTATCAGTCCAAGACCCGGCTCTTCCGCCAGAAAGCCTGGCTCAGAAGCGCCCACGCGTTCCTGCGCAACAACATCCTCGACAACCAGAATCACCCGTCGATCCTGCTCTGGAGCGTCGCCAACGAGCTGCCGACCCCACCCGGCGGCGGCGAGGCGAGCTACATCCGGGGCGCCGCCGCGCTCGCGCACCAGCTCGATCCCACGCGGCCGGTCGGGATGGCGATCTCGGACTGGCCCGGGGTCGCCTGCCAGAGCGCTTACGCGCCGCTCGACGTGATCGGCTTCAACGACTACTTCGGCTGGTTCGACGCCGGCGGCGGCACAACCGACGACCGTGACGCGCTCGGACCGTTCCTCGACACCCTGCACGCGTGTTATCCGAGCAAGGCGCTGTTCGTGAGTGAGTTCGGCTTCGAGGGCAACCGCAACGGTCCGATCGAGGAGCGCGGCACGTACCAGTTCCAGACCAACGCCGCCGAATACCACCTCGGGGTGTTCGCGAACAAGCCCTACCTCGCGGGAGCGATCTGGTTCGCGCTGCAGACCTTCGCCGCGCGGCCGGGTTGGACCGGCGGTGACCCGCTCGGCGACCCGCCGTGGGTGCAAAAGGGCGAAATCGACCAGTTCGGCAATCCGACGCCGCTCTTCGGGGTCATCCAGTCGATCTACAAATCGACCGTCCAGATCGGGGCGGTCACGGCGGCTCAGGCTCATGCGCGCCGTGCCCGAACGCTGACGCCCGGGCTCTGAAGGAGAGCGTCGTACGTTCTAGCTGGGAAGCGTGGCCGGGTGGCTTCCCGCCACGCCGACCTGGGTCGCTCGTTCGGGCCCTGAGCGGAGTTCGACCCCGGTCAGGAGCCCGGGTCGCGAGGGCGGACCCAGTAAGCGCAAATCGACCCCGGTGATCGGCCGTACCCACGCAACCGCCACACGGCAACCGCGCGGCGGCGGGGCCGGCGACAGCCCCGCTAAGCCCCCGGCGTAAACCGGCAGCGCAGGAGCGTGGCGACCACCCGGAAGCCGTCGAGCGCGGTCAGCTTCTTGCCCTCGTCCGTCGACCGCGCGCGGTAGTGGACCGGCACTTCGAAGATCCGTTCGCCGCGCTGGACGAGCCGCGCCGTTATCTCGGGCTCGATCGCGAACCCCGGCGAGCGCAGCGCCAAGCTCCGGAAGAGATCGGTCCGGATCATCTTGTGGCAGGTCATGATGTCGTGCAGGTAGACGTTGTAGAGCATGTTGCAGACGAGGGTTACGCCCTTGTTGCCGAGCACGAACAGGAACGAGTGGCTCGTGTAGCCATCGAAGGCGCGGACCCCGAAGGCGGCGTTCGAGCGACCGTCGAGGAGCGGCGGCATCAGCAGGCCGAGATCGGCCGGGTCGTACTCGAGATCGGCGTCGAAGATCGCCGCGAAGTCGCCCCGCGCATGCGTCAGCGCCGTCTGGATCGCGGCCCCTTTGCCCTGGTTGTGGTCGTGCTCGAACAGCCGCGTGCGTTCATCCCAGTCGCCGCCGCGCAGGATCTCGCGGGTTCCGTCGGTCGAGCCGTCGTCGACGACTATCAGCTCGAACTCGTCCGGTAGCTCGGTCGACAGAACCTCTGCTATCGCGCGCTCTACGCGCTCACGCTCGTTGTAGACGGGCATCAGAATCGACAGCATCTTGGCTCTCACTTCAGAATCTGGGCAAGCACAGCAGTGCTTCGGCGCTCGCGAGGAATTGTGATCGTAGCGAACCGATCGCTCTGAAAGGATCCGGCGATGGACTTCGAGGCCGAGGGCATGCTCGAGGGGCTCACCTCCGATCAGCGCGCCGCCCGGCTCCAATTGCTCGAGCGCCTCGCCGCCGACGGCTTCTCGGCTCAGCAGCTCCGCGAAGCGGTGGCCGAGAACCGGCTCGCGCTGCTCCTGGTGGACCGAGTGCTCGGCGGCCGCTACACGGCCACCGACGTCCACGAGCTGACCGGGCTGCCGGTCGAGCTGGTGCTGCGGATCAGGCGCGCGCTCGGCCTGCCGGACCTCGGCCTCGATGTGCGCGTCTTCACCGAGGCCGACGTGGACGCCGCTCGGTCGACGAAGCTGTTCGTCGACGCGGGCTTCGATGAGCGCGCGATCATCGAGATCTCGCGCGTGCTCGGCGAGGGGATGGCGCGCCTGTCGGCGACCGTCACGGCGTCGTTCGTGGACACGTTCCTGGAGGCCGGCGACACCGAAGAGGCAGTGGCCGAGCGCTTCGCACAGCTCGCCGACCAGCTCACCCCGGCGCTCACGCCGGCGCTCGTCTCAGCCTTCAGGGGACACCTGAGCGACAGTGTCAGCCGCGGCATCCTCGGGCGCGAACAGCTCGAGTCGGGCGATGTCGCGGGCAGTCAGGAGCTCGCCGTGTGCTTCGCCGACCTCGTCGGCTTCACGCGCCTCGGCGGCGAGATTGAACTGCGCGAGCTCGGAAGCGTCGCGGGACGGCTGGCGGAGCTGGCGACGTCGGCGGCCGAGCCCCCGGTCCGGCTGATCAAGACGATCGGCGACGCGGCGATGTTCGTCAGTCCCGATCCCGGGCCGCTCGTGCGCATGGCGCTCGGACTTGTGGACGCGGCCGAGGAGGCCGAGCTCCCGAGCCTCCGGGCCGGGATCGCGCGCGGGCCGGCGCTGTTGCGTGCCGGCGACTACTACGGGCACTCGGTCAACATCGCCAGCCGCGTGACCGGGATCGCGCGAGCGGGCAGCGTCCTGTGCACGGAAGAGGTGCGCGGTGCCGCCGGCGACGATGGCCTGCAGTGGTCAGCTGCCGGGCGTCACCGGCTCAAGGGCGTTCGAGCCCCAGTGCCTCTGTACCGCGCGCGACGCGGCGACGCGGGCCCGAACGGCGACGGCGAGCTGAGCCCGCCGCCGGCGCGCGGGGACAGGGACGCTAGGCGACTGCGTGCAGGTCGATCACGAAGACGAGGGGAGAATTAGGCGGAATCTTCGGCGGGCTGCCGGCCGCGCCGTAGGCGAGATTCGACGGGATGATCAGCTCCCGACGCCCGCCGACGTGCATCCCCGGGATCCCCTGCTGCCAGCCTTTGATGACTCCGGTCAGGGGCAGCGAGACGGGTTTGCCGCTGCCGTCGTCCCATGATGCGTCGAACTGTTTGCCGTTCTTGTAGAGGACGCCGACGTACTGGACGGTGACCGTCGAACCGGCCTTCGCGACCGGCCCGGTGCCCTTGATCAGATCCTTGACGACGAGCTTCTTCGGCGCAGGACCGGACGGCGGGACGACCTTTGGCTTGGTGTTCAATGCCGCCGGGAGCGGCGTACTGCTGGTCTGAGTGCTGGAGGCGCTGGCGCTGGTGGTGGCGCTCGCGCTGGCCGTGGTGACGGCGGCCGCGGTCGGGCCGCTCGCCGGGGCGGGCTGAACGCCCGGGGCCGTTGAGGAGCTGCCGCAGCCTGCGACGGCGAACGCGAGAGCGGCCGCGGCGGTGGAGAACGTGATGGGTTTGATCATGGGCAGTGGTCGAGGGTAGCGACCGCGCTGGCACCGTGTTGAAGAACCAGTTATGAGTGCGCGCGGACTCGCGCTCAGCCGGCGATCCGCTCGAGCACGGACGCGTCGACATCGAAGTTCGCGTGCACGGCCGAGACGTCGTCGGATTCCTCGAGCATGTCGATCAGACGCAGCAGCCTTGCCGCGTCCGCCTCGCCGACCGGAACGCGCGACTTGGGCCGCTGCGTGACGTCGGTGCTCTCGGTCTCGATCCCCGCCTCGCGCAGTGCCTGCGCGACGGCGACGAGATCGCCGGGTTCGGTGATCACCTCGTAGACATCCTCGTCGAGCGCGATGTCCTCGGCGCCGG
This sequence comes from uncultured Solirubrobacterales bacterium, assembly GCA_963744695.1. Lineage (GTDB taxonomy): Bacteria > Actinomycetota > Thermoleophilia > Solirubrobacterales > Solirubrobacteraceae > Palsa-465. The sequence goes on from CAVUUT010000006.1 coordinate 192,213, forward strand.
CGTCGATCGCGACGATCAGGTCGTCCTCGTCATAGCGCGCGGCGTCGACGACGATCACGCCCGATTTGTCAAACAGGTATGCAACCGACCCTGGCTCCCCGAGACTGCCGCCATGCTTTGAGAAGGCGTGCCTGATGTCGGCGCCCGTGCGGTTGCGGTTGTCTGTCAGTGCCTCGATCAGCAGTGCGACCCCGCCCGGTCCGTAACCCTCGTAGACGACGGTCTCGATCTGATCGGCGTCGGCTCCCTCGCCGGTGCCCTTCGCGATCGCGCGCTCGATGTTGTCCTTGGGCATCGAGGCGTCGCGGGCCTTCTGGATCGCCAGCGCGAGCGCCGAGTTACCTTCCGGGTCGCCGCCGCCCTCGCGGGCGGCGACCGTGACTGCACGGGCGAGCTTGGTGAACTGCTGGCCTCGTCGCTGGTCGACGACCGCCTTCTTGTGCTTGATCGAATGCCATTTGGAGTGCCCGGACATGAACACAACTATAAGAGTGCCTCGGGGTGCTCGCGATAGAAGTGCAGCGTCCGGCGCAGGCCCTCCTCGAGCCCGACCGCGGGCTCCCAGCCGGTCAGCGTGCGCAGCTTGGACGCGTCGACCCACTGGCGATCGATTTCTCCATGCGGCACGCCGGCGCCGACGATCTCGGGCTCGACGGTGCTCCCCACGAGTCGGCAGATCAGGGCCACGACATCGCCGACGCGGCGCGGCTCGCCGCTGCCGGCGTTGAACGCCTCCCCGATCCCGGTCCCCGCCAGCACCGCCCGCCAGATCGCGATGTAGGCCGCGGCCGCGTCCTCGACATAGAGGAAATCCCGCTCCGGAGAGCCGTCTGACCGGATCACCGGCGCGCGTCCCCGCAGCGCGGCGGCGATCGCCTCCGGGACCAGGCGTGAGCGGTTCGTGTCGCCGCCGCCGTACAGGTTCGCGAACCTCGTCACGGCGACCGGCAGCGCGAACGTGTGCCAGTACGAGCGCGCGAGCAGATCCGCGGCGGCCTTCGAGACGTCGTAGGGGAAGGTCGGCGCGAGCGCCAGCTCCTCGGTGTAGGGGAGCTGTGTCTGCCGGCCGTAGGCCTTGTCCGAGGAAGCGACGATCACGCTCGCGACGCCGTGCAGGCGGCACGCCTCGAGCAGCAGCCAGGTCCCGCGGACGTTGGTTTCGAAAGTCGACAGCGGTCCCCTGTTCGCAGTCGGAACGAGCGTCTGGGCGGCGAGGTGAAAGACACTGTCGACGTCGTACTCGTTCAGCGCCCGGCCGATCAGGTCGGGCTCGCAGATATCGCCGTGGACAACGTCGACGCGGCCGGCCAGTCCGAGCATCTCGAGCGCCGAGGCGGTCGGCTCGTCGCGGCGGATCGCGACGACGCGCACCCGCTTCTCGAGCAGCGCCCGGACCAGCCAGCCGCCGAGCAGCCCGTACGCGCCCGTCACGAGCGCCGTGCGACCGGCGAGCGACATCGGCTCGGGCGCCGCGACGCTCACCGTGACACCTGCGATGACGCCAGATCGGTCAATCCCAGACCTTCCACGGCGCGGCGCCGGTGGCCCACAGGTCGTTGAGCAGCAGCGCGTCCTTGTAGGTATCAAGACAGTCCCAGAAGCCCTCGTGGCGAAACGCCCGCAGGCCGCCGCCGGCCGCGAGCCCGGCGAGTGGCTCGCGCTCGAGCACCGAGTCGGCGCGCAGGAACTCGAACACCGCCGGGCGCAGACAGAAGAAGCCGCCGTTGACCCACTGGTCGCTGCGTGGCTTCTCGGTGAACGCCGTGACCACCCCGTCGCCATCGAGCGCGGCGACGCCGAACTGAAGCTCGGGGCGCACGACGGTCATCGTGGCGGTCGCGTCATGGCTTGCGTGGTAGGCCAGCAGCTCTTCAAGATTGATGTCGGCGACGCCGTCGGCGTAGGTCAGGCAGAAGTCCGACTCGCCGAGCTCGGCGGCGACCAGCGCAAGCCGCCCGCCGGTGGGCGTGTCGGCACCTGTGTCCAGGCAGCGCAACGACGCATCGGGCGGCCACGCCTGCTGATCGACAAAGCGGCGGATCTGCTCGCCGCGGTGCCCGGTCAGCAGCAAAAAGCGCCGGAACCCTTGGGCCAAATAGATCTGGATCACGTGCCAGAGGATCGGGCGGCCGCCGATCTCGACCATCGGCTTGGGCAGCGACGGCGCATGGCCCTGCAGGCGCGTCCCGCGCCCGCCGCACAGGATCACGACGCTGGGTCTCACGGCGGCGGATTATCAGGCATCATCACGCTCGGATGAGCGAACCCGTGAACCCGGCGATCTTCAAGGCGTACGACATCCGGGGCGTCTACGGCGAGGAGATCGATCACGACACGGCCGTCGCGATCGGCCGCTCGTTCGCGCGCGTGATCGCCGACCTGGAGGGCAAGCGAAGCGACGAGCTGAGAATCGGCCTCGGTCGCGACATGCGCCTGACGGCCCCCGAGCTCGCCGACGCCTACCGGGACGGGATCTGCAGCGAGGGCGCGACGGTGCTCGACGCCGGGCAGGTCGCGACCGAGGTTCTCTACTTCCTTGTCGGCTCGCATGATCTCGACGGTGGGCTGATGTGCACGGCCTCGCACAACCCGAAGCGTTACACCGGGGCAAAGCTCGTCGGCCGCGGCGCGCTCGCGCTGTCGGGCGATGCCGGGATCGCCGATGTTCGAGACCGGATCGACGCAGGCCTCGGCGATGCCCCCGGCGGCGGCTCGGTGCACCAGGTCTCGATCATGGACGAGTTCCAGAAGGCCGCGCTCGGGTTCATCGATCCCGATCTGGTCGCGCCGCTGAAGGTGGTCGTCGACGGCGGCAACGGAATGGCCGGGCCGATGGTCGGGCCGCTGCTCGAGGGTCTCGGGCTCGATCTGATCGAGGCCTACTGGACGCCGAACGGGGACTTTCCCGATCACGAGCCGAATCCGATGCTGCCCGAGAATCGGGAGTTCATCATGGCCGAGGTCCGGCGTCGCGGCGCCGATCTCGGGATCGCTTGGGACGGAGATGCCGACCGCTGCTTCTTCATCGACGAACAGGGGGCGTTCGTCGACGGCGATTTCCTGACCGCGCTGATGGCCGGCTCTCTGATCGAGAAGGAGCCCGGCGCGACCGTCCTCTACGACGTGCGCGCCAGCAGGGCGGTCGCTGACACGGCCCGCGAGGCCGGCGGGCACGCGCTCGTCAATCGCGTCGGCCATGCGTTCTTCAAGAGCCGGATGCGGGCCGAGCACGCCGTGTTCGGCGGCGAGGTCTCGGGCCACTACTACTTCCGTGACTTCTACTGCGCCGACTCGGGGACGCTGCCGGCGTTGCTGATCCTCGAGCTCGTCTCACGGCGCGCCGTGCCGATGTCGGAGCTGCTCGAGCCCTACCGCTCGCGGTATTTCATCTCGGGGGAGATCAACACCGAGGTCGCCGACCCGGCGGCGAAGCTCGAAGAGCTCGCAGCGCGCTACAGCGACGGGCGCCAGGACCGACTCGACGGGGTGTCGGTCGACTACGACGACTGGCATTTCAACGCTCGGCCGTCGAATACCGAGCCGCTGCTGCGCCTGTGCGTCGAATCGCTGCGCTCGCGCGCGGACATGGAGTCCCGCCGCGATGAGCTGCTGAGCGTGATCCGCTCGTGACCGAAGTCGATCGTCCCGGTGCCGAGGGCGAGCGGTCCGTCGTCGCCGCGGCCGAGGCCGGGATCCACACGATCGCTGTCCCGACCCCGTTTTTGGTCGGCAGGGTCAACTGCTACCTGATCGAAGACCGCCCGCTGACGCTCGTCGACACCGGCCCCAACTCGGGCAAGTCCCTGGACGAGCTCGAACAGGCGCTGGACGCCCTCGGCCACCGGATCGAGGACCTCGAGCTGATCGTGCTCACCCATCAGCACATGGACCATCTCGGCCTGCTCGAGATCCTCGCCCGCCGCTCCGGCGCCGAGGTCGCGGCGTTTCACCAGCTGGCGCCGTACCTGAGCAGCTTCAGCGCCAGCGCTACCGCCGACGACGAGTTCGCGATGGAGATCATGCGCCGCAACGGCGTGCCCGCCGACCTGGCGACCGCGCTGAGCTCGGTCGGCGCATCGTTTCGCGCCTTCGGCTCGAGCGGTCAGGTCACCAGACCGCTCCGTGACGGCGACGAGCTCGAGTTCGCCGACCGCACGCTGCGCGCGCTTCACCGCCCGGGTCACAGCCCATCGGACACGGTCTTCTGGGATCGCGAACGGCGGATGCTGATCGGCGGCGACCATCTGCTGGCCCACATCTCGTCGAACCCCCTGATCAGCCGCCCGCTGGACCGCGAAGAGGTCGAGCACCGCCCCCACGCGCTGATGATCTACATCGAGTCGATGCGCGCGACACGCGAGCTCGACCTCGATCTCGTGTTGACCGGCCACGGGGAGCCCGTCACCGACCACGTCGCGCTCATCGACGAGCGCCTGCGAATGCATGATCGGCGCGCGGCCAAGCTGCTGGGGATGCTCGAGCCCGAGCCGCTGACGGCGTACGAGCTGGCCCTCGGAATGTGGGGCAATATTGCCGTCACGCAGGCGTTTTTGACGATCTCGGAGGTCCTGGGCCACATCGATCTGCTGGTGGCGCGCGGTCAGGTGCGCGAGCGCGACGACGGCGCCGTGACGCGCTTTGAGGCGCTCCGCGCAGCGAGCGCGCGCCCGTAGAAGGCCGCCCGCGCGCCGCTACTGGAAGGCCGAGGTTCCGGGCTGCATCGGCGACACGGTCGCCGTCCCGCACTCGAGCACGCCGTCGGGGATCGAGACGTGCAGGGTCGCGGTGTCGTTGGGCGGGATCACCTGAAGTCCGTAGGCGAGCGTGCAGCCCTTCTCCGAGGTGGCGCCGTGGGTGACGCCGAGCCTGAATGATGCCGTCATGCCAGGGCCGAGCATCACTTCAGCGAGCTTGGTGTGGCCGAAGAAGTCCTCGGTCGTGTGGGTCGGGTGGGTCGGCAGCGGCTCGCCGGATTTGCCCAGGAACTGGACGCCGGGGTAGCCGATCGTGTTGCAACTCGTGCTCTCGGTGTTGCGGACCGCGAACCCGAGCTCGCCATGCCCGGTCGCCCCCTGGCCGCCGAGGTATGAGAGCGCCAGCCCTGCGGCCAGACAGGGCGGCGTGCCCCCGCTCGTGCTCGAACTCTGGACGGCGGCCGAGGTGCTCGTCGCAACGGTCTTGGTCGTCGTCGAGGTCGGTGTCGTCGTGGGGGCGGCACTCGAGCTCTGGGCGCCGGTGGAGGCCGTGCTCGAGCTCGCCGCCGGCGCGCTGGCGGTGGTCGACGAGGAGCCGCCGCAGGCAGCGATGACGAGCGCCGCTGCGATTGCGAATGCGGCTGAACGACGGGCGCGCATCTGACTGGTTTCGGGTCGTGAGCCCGAACCTCCTTCTCTGACCTTGGTGCGAACCCGTGACACCATCCACAAGATGAGCGCACATGCCGGGCCCCGATCCGATGCCGACCGGGTCCGCGATGACTTCGAGAAGCGCGACCCCTACTGGGGTGCTCAGCTGGTCGCCGCGGCGGCCATCCTGCTCGACCTTGCGCTCGCCAACAAGCTTACGATCGGCCCGTTCTGGCTGCTACCAAGCCTTGAGGCCCTCGTGCTGATCGGACTTCTGGCCGCGTCGCCTCACCCGCGCTGGCGCCACTCCCCGCTGCGACGGCGGATCGCGATCGTCCTGATCGCGATCGTCAGCGCGCTCAACATGGTCTCGCTGGTGCTGCTGTGCCACTATCTGCTCCACGGCGGCAGGGCCGACGGGCGCGACCTGATCGGCTCGGGGATCGTGCTCTGGGTCACCAACGTGCTCCTGTTCGCGCTGTGGTACTGGCAGCTCGACCGTGGCGGTCCGATCGCCCGCTTCACCGACGACGAGCGCCAGCCCGATTTCCTGTTCGTGCAGATGACCGAGCGCGATTACGCGCCTCCGAACTGGAAGCCGGGGCTGGTCGATTACCTCTACACATCGTTTACCAACGCGACCGCGTTCAGCCCGACCGACACCATGCCGCTGACGGTCACGGCCAAGTGCCTGATGAGCGCGCAGGCGGTGACGGCGCTGGTGACGATCGGCCTCGTCGTCGCGCGCGCGGTCAACATCCTCCAGTGACGTGCCCGCGCCGCCCGGAACCCAACATCCTCGGCGCCGACGCCAGCTCGACTGGGAACTGATCGTCTGCGGCGTCAGTGGCCACATGCTCCTCGGCCGCGACGCATCGGAAGTCCGCGATCAGGACGTGCTGGTGGCCCGCGACGACGGCGATCTGCGCTGGCACCGCTGCCTGCGCTGCGACTGCTGGGTCGGGCTCGCGCGCCCGGAGCGTGGGACGCGGGCGCATCCGCCCGATCGCTCGGAGATCGAGCTGCCGCTGCGCGGCAAGGCGCTGCGCGACAAGATCGTGCTGCGGCTGATCGCCGTCGACCGGGTGATCCACTTCATCATCCTCGGCCTGCTCGGCGTGGCGGTGCTCGTCTTCGCGGCCGACCGTGAGTCGCTGCGCGCCGCCTACTACCGCGTCCTGACCGCGATCCAGGGTGGGGTCGCGGGCGGGCCGGTTCAGACCAGCGGCCACGTCGGGATCGTGCGCGAGCTCGACAGGTTGTTCACCTTGCGGACAGGCACGCTCCACGTCGTCGGGATCGCGCTGCTCGTCTACGCGGCGCTCGAGGGAACCGAGGCGATCGGCCTCTGGAACCTCAAGCGCTGGGCCGAGTACCTGACCTTCGTCTCGACGGCCGTGCTGCTCCCGTTCGAGATCTACGAGATCGCGACCCGCCCGAGCGCCCTGAAGGTGATCGGCTTCGTGATAAACGTCGCGGTCGTCGTGTACCTGTTGCTGCGCAAGCGCCTGTTCGGGCTTCGGGGCGGCGCCGCCGCCGAGGAGGCGGAGCGACAACGTGAGTCGGGCTGGGATGCGATCGAGCGTGCCACGGCCGCTGCTCCCGCGCGCCCCGAGCCGGACCTGGTGAAGCCTTGAGCGCGCCGGCGGAGCCGTCCACGCTCAGCGAGGACGCGGTCGAGCGGGAGCTGCGTCGCGTCGGCACCGAGCTGTGGCGGGCGTTTCCGTCAAGCTCGCGCCACCCGGTCAAGGCGCTCGACGCGCGCGCGATGGAGATGGCCTCGAGCGACCGCGAGCTGCGCGCGGCACTGTTTCGGTTCGTCGACGTAGTCCCGGCGTGCCGCTCGCTCGATGACCTCGCGCGCCACCTGACCGGCTTTCTGGAGGAGGTACCCGACACGCCTGCACCGCTCTCGGCCGCGATGAGGATCTCGCACACGAAGGCCGGACGCGCCGCGCTCGGCGCCGCCGCGGCGGGCGGCGTCAGGCATCTCGCGCACCGGTTCATCGTCGGCGAGACGCCGGCGGCGGCGCTCGGGACGCTGCGGGGGCTGTGGGACCACGGCGTCGCGAGCTCGGTCGACCTGCTCGGCGAGGCGACCGTCACCGAGTCCGAGGCGGACCGCTACGCGGCCCGCTGCTCGGAGGCGATCGAACAGCTCGCGCCGGCCACCGCCCGCTGGCCGGCGCGCGAGGTGCTCGAGTCAGACAGCAGCGGCCCGCTCCCGCGCGCCAACGTGTGCGTCAAGATCTCGGCGCTGACGCCGCTGCTGCGGCCCGACGCACCGGCGCTCGGCCAGCGCGACGCCGCCGGGCGTCTGCGCCCGCTGCTGCGCGAGGCACGACGCGCGGGCGCCCACCTGCATATCGACATGGAGTCGCTTGACTCGCGCGAGGCGGTGCTCGAGCTCGTGCTCGAGGTACTCGACGAGGAGGAGTTTCGCGCCGGTCCCTCGGCCGGACTCGTCCTGCAGGCCTACCTGCGCGACTCGCCCGACCAGGCGGCACAGGTGATCGAGTGGGCCCAGGCGACCAAGCGCACGCCGCCGCTGACCGTCCGGCTCGTCAAGGGCGCCTACTGGGACCACGAGCTGGTCCAGGCCCGCCAGCACGGCTGGCCGGTGCCGGTGTTCGAGGACAAGCACGACTGCGACCGCAACTTCGAGGCGCTCACGCGGACCCTCCTCGCCGCCCGGCCGGCGCTGCGCGTCGCCGTCGCCTCGCACAACCTCCGCTCGGTCGCTCACGCGATCGCCGTCAACCGAGTGTCCGGCGGCGAGGACGGCGAGCTCGAGCTGCAGGTTCTGCGCGGCCTCGGAGATGAGCTCGAGCACGCGCTCGCGGCGCGCGGATTCCGCGTGCGGACCTACTGCCCGGTCGGCGATCTCGTCGCCGGGATGGCCTACCTCGTCCGGCGCCTGCTCGAGAACACGTCGAACGAGTCGTTCCTGTCTGAGCAGGCGCGCGGAGCGCCGATCGAGCAGCTGCTCGCCGCACCGTGACGACATCCGTTTCGCGCGGTCGGCCACCTGGCCGTAGGTCCGAAACCGCCGCCCAGCCGAGCAATCCACCTACGGCCGCGAGCCGTAGGTCCGAAACCGCCGCCCGGCCGAGCAATCCACCTACGGCCGCGAGCCGTAGGTCCGAAACCGCCGCCCAGCCGCGCAATCGACCCACACCGCGCGCCCCGGCCCCGCCCACCGGTGCCACTAACGTCTATCCCATGCTTACGCCATTCGCCAACGAGCCGGTCCTCGAGCTGCGCCGCGCGCCGGTCCGCGCACAGCTGGCCGACGCGCTCGCGGGGCTGGATCGCGAGCTGCCGCTCGATGTCGCCGTCCAGATCGGTGACGGCGCGCGAGCCGGTGATCAGCTGGCGTCGACCGACCCGGGCGCGCCCGACAGGGTCGTCGCGATCGCGGCCACCGCCAGCCCGGACGAGGTGCAGGCTGCGGTCGCCGAGGCGTGCCGCGGTTTTGCCCAGTGGCGCGAGGTCAGCCAGGAGGATCGCTCGGCGGCCCTGATCGCGGCCGCCGCGTGGATGCGCGAACGGCGGCTCGAGCTGACCGCGCTCGAGGTGCGCGAGTGCGCCAAGCCGTGGATCGAGGCCGATGCCGACATCTGCGAGGCGATCGATTTCCTCGAGTACTACGCCCGCGCCGGGCTCGAGCTCGGCCGCGGCCGCGAGCTGCTCCAGGTCCCCGGCGAGCGCAACGAACTGCGCTACGTGCCGCGCGGCGTGGTCGCCGTCATCTCCCCTTGGAACTTCCCGCTCGCGATCCCCTGTGGAATGACCGCCGCGGCGCTCGTGACGGGCAACGCCGTCGTGCTCAAACCGGCCGAGCAGTCGCCGGCGATGGCCTCGCGACTCGTCGCCGCCCTGCGGGCGGGCGGTGTCCCGGCCCCGGTGCTGGGACTGCTTCCGGGCGAGGGCGACGTCGGCGCAGCGCTCGTCCAGCATCCTGACGTGGCCGCGATCGCGTTCACAGGGTCGCTCCCGGTCGGCAAGGAGATCGTCCGTGCCGCGGGCGAGACCGCCGACGGCCAACGCCACTTCAAGCAGGTGATCGCCGAGCTGGGCGGCAAGAACTGCGTGATCGTCGATGCCGACGCCGACCTCGACGAGGCCGTGCCCGGGATCGTCGGCTCGGCGTTCGCGTTCGCCGGGCAGAAGTGCTCGGCCGCGTCGCGGGTGCTCGTGCACGAAGCGATCGCCGACCAGCTGCTGCGGCGGCTCGCCGGCGCCGCGCAGGTCCTGGTCGTCGGCCAGGCGGACGAGCTCGGGACCGATGTCCCGCCGGTGATCGAGCGGGCAGCCCAGGAGCGCGTCAATCGCTACGCCGAGCTGGCGGCACGCGAGGGGACGATCGTCGCGACCGCGGCGCGCCCGGACGGCGCCGGCTGGTTCTGTCCGGCGACGGTGGCCAGCGACCTTCCCGACGGGTCGCCGGTGCTCGAGGACGAGATCTTCGGCCCGCTGCTCGCGATCCAGCGCGTTCGCGACGTCGAGCAGGCGTGCGACGTCGTCGACGGCCTCTCATTCGCGCTCACCGGTGGGCTCTTCACGCGTGACCCGGCCACCGTCCGTCGTGTCACCGCGAGAACCCCGGTCGGGAACCTGTACGTCAACCGCGGCATCACGGGCGCGATGGTCGCGCGCCAGCCGTTCGGCGGAAACCGCCTCTCGGGCACCGGGATGAAGGCCGGAGGCCCCGATTACCTGCTCCAGTTCGTCGCCCAGCGCGCGGTGACGGAGAACACGATGCGCCACGGGCTGGTCGTCTAGCGCGCGCGGACGGTGCGCGCTGCGCCACACGGCTGATGTCTGGCGAACGTAAACCGCTCGCCTACCACACTTGATTTCTCCGCTCAGCGGTTCATCATGGTCGTCGAGGATGGTGATCTCGCTAGCAGCGGCGTGGAGGATTGCGTTCGCGATCGGGTTGTGCGTCGCGATCTTCCTCAGTGTCTGCGCCCGCGCACCGAGCCGCTCGGTGCCCAGCTGGGAGTTGCGCCGGCTGATGTTCAGCGCGCTGCTTCTCTATGCCGTGGGGGTGCTCGCGAAGCTGACCGACCACGGACTGCTCGCCGGTCTCGTGTTCAGCGGCGGGATCATCCTGTCAACACTCGCCGCGTGGCTGTCGCGCGGACGCGATCAGGAGGACCCGCCCGACGGCGGCCAGCCGATCGACGAGCACCCGCCACCCGGCCCCGATGGGATCCCCAAGATCGACTGGGTGGCGTTCGAGCGCGAGTTTCGCCGCTACGAGCGTGGCACTCGCGAGCGTCTACCGGCTTAGGGCCGGCCCGCTCAGAGCCCGAGCAACAGCGCGTGCAGACGCGTCTCGCCCGACAGCTCCGGGTGAAAGGCAACCGCCGCCACATTGCCCTGCCTGACCACGACCGGATGGCCGTCGACCTGCGCGAGCACCTCGACCGCGTCGCCGTAATCGGCGACCCACGGCGCCCGGATGAAGACGGCGTGCACCGGCCCGCCGTCGATGCCGGCGACCTCGAGGTCGGCCTCGAACGAGCGCAGCTGGCGACCGAACGCGTTGCGCTCGGCGAGGATGTCGAGCACGCCGAGGTGATCGCGGTCGAGCATGATCATGCCCGCGCACGTGCCGAGCACCGGCGCGCCGGAGGCGGCGTAATCCTGCAACGGCCGCGCGAGCGCCTCGCGCTCGATCCCGAGCGTCATCACGGTCGATTCACCGCCAGGGATGATCAGCGCGTCGAGGCCTTCGAGCTCCCCCGGCACGCGCACCTCACGGGCCCTGGCACCGAGCGCTTCGAGCAGCCGTGCGTGGGCTGCAAAGTCGCCCTGGAGGGCGAGCACGCCGACGGTCGCGGTCCTCGACGCGCGCGATCCCGCCGCCCCGGGCATCGCTGTCCCGTCCGGCGGCGCCGTTGCCGCGTCGGGCTTGTCCACCGCTACCGGCCGCGCGGGGCCAGCAGCTGCTCGGACTCGAGCTTCGAGCTCTCGAGGCTGGCCATCGGCTGTCCGAGCCCAGTCGATGCGGCCGCGACGCGCGCGGCGTCACGGTAGTTCGTGGTCGCATCGACGATCGCGCGCGCACGGCGCTCGGGGTCAGCGGACTTGAAGATGCCCGAGCCGACGAACACTCCCTCGGCGCCGAGCTGCATCACCAGCGATGCATCGGCCGGAGTCGCGATCCCGCCGGCGCAGAACAGCACCACCGGCAGCTTGCCGTCCGACGCGACGCCGCGCACGAGCTCGAGCGGGGCGCCCAGCTCCTTGGCGGCGGTCGCAATTTCGGATCGCTCGAGCGTCCCGAGAAGCTTGATTTCGCCATTGATCTTGCGCAGATGCCGGACCGCCTCGACGATGTCACCGGTGCCGGCCTCGCCCTTGGAGCGGATCATCGCCGCCCCTTCGCCGATCCGACGCAGCGCCTCTCCGAGGTTGGTCGCGCCGCACACGAACGGCACCTTGAACTGCCACTTGTCGATGTGGTTGTCCTCGTCGGCCGGCGTCAGCACTTCGGACTCGTCGACGTAATCGACTTCGAGTGCTTCGAGCACCTGCGCCTCGGCGAAGTGGCCGATCCGCGCCTTTGCCATCACGGGGATCGTGACCGTCTCCTGGATTCCCTTGATCATCTCGGGGTCCGACATGCGGGCCACGCCGCCGTCGCGGCGGATGTCAGCCGGGACGCGCTCGAGCGCCATCACCGCGGCGGCGCCGGCGTCCTCGGCGATCTTCGCCTGCTCGGGAGTGACGACGTCCATGATCACGCCGCCCTTGAGCATCTCGGCAAGGCCGGCCTTGACGGTGAAGGTCGCCTCCTGGCGCGGCGTGTCGCCGTTTTCTCGCATCGCGGCCCAGTGTAGCCGGGCGGTAGGTTGTCCGACGATGAGTCTGGACGGCGTCTTTGTACGCAATGGCGAGCGCCTTGCTGCCACCGAGCGCGGCCGCGGGCCGTGGGACCCCAAGGCCCTGCACGGGGGCGCGCCCGCGGCGTTGCTGATGCAAGCGTTCGAGAGCTGCGAGCCTAACCGCGATCTGCCGCTCGCGCGCGTGACCTACGAGTTCGTGCGCCCGGTCCCGGTCGGCGAGCTGAGCGTGGCGGTTGCGGTCTCGCGCCCCGGCCGGCGCGTGATGCTGCTCGATGCCACGATCCACGACGAGCACGGAGTCGAAGTGACTCGTGCCAGGGCGCTGCGAGTCCGGCCCAGCGAGGTCGGCGCCACGGCGGCCGAGCCGCCGCCCTTCCCGGGCCCCGAGGAGCGGACGACCAGCGACTTCGACAAGTCCGGGCTGGGGCCGTTCGCCAGCGATACGATCGAGATCCGCCTCGTGCAGGGCGCATTTCGGAGACCCGGGCCCGCGACCGCGTGGTTTCGCCTCCGCTATCCGATCGTCGGCGGCGAGCCGATCAGCCCGCTGCAGCGCCTTGCCGCAGCCGCCGATTTCGGCAACGGGATCGCCAGCGCCGTCTCCTGGGAGGAGCACATGTTCATCAACCCCGACCTGACACTCTACGTCGAGCGCGCGCCACGGGGCGAATGGGTGGCGCTGCAATCCCAGACGCGGATCGAGCTCGGCAGCGTCGGGATCGCCGAGAGCGTGCTCTGGGACCGCGACGGGCGGATCGGCCGCGCGATCCAGGCGCTGCTTGTAACCCGGCGCTGAGCCGCTACTTGAGGCGGAAGGCCTTGATCCGCACGTCGTACTGCTGCGCGTCGCGCGCGTAGACGCCGTACGCGAGCGCCTGGATCAGCGACAGCAGAGCAGTGTGCGAGCGGACGAATGCCGGCGTGTTCGACGAGTAATAGAGCCGGATCCGCGCGAGCCGCGCGACCTCGGACAAGGTCGCGTCGGTGATCGCGAGCGTCAGTGCCTTACGGTGGCGCGCAAGCTTCATCGTGCGCGTGATCAGCGGATGCGGGCGGCCGGCGGACAGGCCGACGACGAGCGTCGCGTCGTCGATCCGGCTCAGGCGGCCGAGCGCCTCCTGCGAGGGGCTCGCGACGATCTCGGCCCGGAGGTCGAGCAGCATCAGCAGATGGCGCAGGTAGCTCGCGAAGAACGCCATCTGGTCGGTGCCGGCGATCAGCACCTTGTCGGCGGTCACGATCGCGTCGATCGCGGCCTCGACATCGGAGCGCGAGAGCTTGTGGGCGGTGTCCTCGACGTTGACATGGTCGGCCGCGAGCGCGGCCTCGAACTCGGTGTGGTCAAGCGAGAACAGTGGCGCGGCCGCGGCTAGCGGGTCGCCGTTGCCTGCCGGCCGGCGCCGGTACTCGTCGCGGGCGGCCTGCTGGAGCTCGGGGAAACCTTCGAAGCCGAGCGCCTGCGAGAACCGAACGACGGTGCTCGAGGACGTGTTCGCGCGCCGCGCGAGCTCCTCCGCCGTCTGGAAGGCGGCTTCGTCAAGGTGGTCGACGATGTACTGGGCGACGTCCTTCTGCGAGCGCGAGAAGTCATCGAACCGCGCGCGGATGTAGGAGGACAGCGCCTGATGGCCGTGGGGCTGCTCGGGGCTCGGGATCGAAACTGTCGACTGCTTCATCGGCAGCGTCTGTTTCGACGCCTGCGGCCGTCGTTCCTTCAGAGTCCGTTCAGAGAGCTCGCTGCCAGGCCGGTCGGGCTCAGTGCGGGCGCTGACGCTCGTGCAGCCGGCGCATGCGCTCGTGGTTCTCCTTGCGCTCGGCGAGAACCTGCGCGATCGCGTACACGATCAGGACGTTGGCGATGATCCCGATGCCGAGGAAAGCGAGCGCCAGCGCGAGCGTCTGACCGAAGGAGCTCGGCGCATCGCCGAGACCGAGGATGTCGGCCGACGAGATCATGATTACGACGGAGTGCATGCCCTCGGTAAGCATAACTTCCGCGGCGGCAATCCGAGGTGGGCCCGCGACTCGGTAGCTTGCCCAGCGCCGGCCCGGTAGCTCAGCGGTAGAGCAGCGGACTCATAATCCGTCGCGCGCAGGTTCGAATCCTGCCCGGGCCATCGAGGGCCGCCCTACGGGGCCGACTTGTCGCAATTGCGTAGTCCGGCACGCAGGACAGATGGGCGGCGCCGGAGAGTTTCCGCATGTCGATCAGTCGTCACGTCAACGGAAGGGGACCAGCATGTCGTCGAATACGAGTGAGAGTGCAGAGCGGCGCGGGGGCGGCAAGGGCATCTTCATCGCGCTGATCCCGTGGATTGTGTTCACGGTGCTCGCGTCGCATTCCTCGCTGAAGATCGGATCGTTGGCTGCGCTCGCGGCCGCAATCGTGATCGCGGTCCCGGGCGTGCGCGCCGGACGCCCCAAGCTGATCGAGGTCGGCGCGGTCGTGACGTTCATCGCCTTCGTGGTGGTGGCTTTCCTCGCCGACGCGTCGACGGCCCATTGGGTGGCTCGGTACGCGCGCGGGATCGCCGCGCTGATCCTGTCGTTGATCTCGTTCACATCGCTGTCGTTCACGCCCTTCACCGAGCAGTACGCACGCGAGCAGGTCCCCGAGCAGTATTGGGGCTCGCCCAGGTTCAAGGAGATCAACCGCAAGCTGACCACGATGTGGGCGTGCATATTCGCCGCGATGGTCCCGTTTCACGTGATCGCCGGGGCGGTCAACACCAAGGCGGGGAACATCGTCTTCAACTGGGCAATCCCGCTCGGGCTCGTGGTCTGGGGCATCAAGCGGTCCGCCGCTGCCGACGAAGCCGACGTGAGGCCGGCGCAGAAGGCCGCGTAGGGACGACATGACGGTCCGTGTCTTGTGCACGCAAGCTACGCGGCGGCGGCAACGGCGACATCCGTCTGGAGGATGGTCTCTGTGGCGGGCGCCTCCTCCGTCAGGCGGAGGTCGATCGCTGGATGCGCGGTAGTTCGGCGGTCAGTCGCCAGCCGCCGCCGTCCGTGGGGCCGGCTACCAGCGTGCCGCCGACCGAGCACAGCCGTTGGCGCAGCCCAGCGATTCCATAGCTTCCACCGGCATCCTCGAGGCCCGACCGCGCGCTGTTCGAGTGCCCGTTCTCGACCGTGATCGACACGACGCTGTCGCCGCCGTGCACCGAAATCTTGATTGGCGCGCCCGGCGCGTGCTTGAGCGCATTCGTGATGCCCTCCTGGGCGACGCTGTACGCGACGTCAGCGAGCTCAGCGGGCGCGTCACCGCAACTTCCGCTGAACCGGTAGCTGACAGAAAGCCCCGCGGCCGCCGCTCGACGCACGAGCTCGTCAAGCGATCCCAGGCCTTCGCCGTTGGAGCGCGGACGATCGCTTCCGAGCAGGTCCACGAGCTGTCCAATCTCGAGCTGGGCCTGATGCGCGCCACCTTCGATGTGCCTGAGCGCCTCGACGGCAGTGGCCGGATCCGACGCCAGCGCGCGGCGTCCGGCCCCGGCTTGCACGACGATCATGCTGACGTTGTGCGCGACGATGTCGTGCAGATCACGAGCGATCCGAGCGCGCTCGAAGCGGACCGCCTCACGTGCGAACGCCTCGCGTTCCTGCTCGAGCTCTTCTGCCCGCTCGGTCAGCTGACGTGCCAGCCGGTTGCGCGACCGCATGACCTGCCCGGCCACCCACGCGGGAACCGTGAACACGAAGATCGACGCCGGGTCCGACAGATCTCCCGCGCTGAGGGCGAGCGCCATCGCGATCAGGCCGATGTAGGAGGTCACACCGTCGAGCTCGGCACCGACCGTGTACGCGAGGATCACACCAACGAGCACCAGCACATCCGGCAACGAGTTCCACCATCGGGGCCCGATCAGCGCGCCCGGCACGAAGAACGCGGCGCCAACGACCAGCGATACCGCGAGCGGGTGACGACGGCGGATCGCGACGGCGCCACACCCGAGCGCCGCCGCCGCCGCCAACGCAACCGTAAGCGCTGCGCCCCGCGGCGCGCTCGTGGCGAGCGCCGCGGCACACAGGCCGCCGATGACCACCGCGGCCGCGAGATCGAGCCCCGACCGCCGCGCCACCAGCCGACTCAGTGCGTCATGCATGCGCGGTTACCAGCGGTAACCGCACATCGGTCTGCGAGACGCCAGCGCGAAGCTGGGAACTCATCGTGCCCGCATGCAGCGACACCCACTCGCGCGCGGTCACGAGCGTCGTGTGCAGATCGGCGCCGGATCGCACGCGGCCTCGGACCCCAACCACGAGCGCATCTGACTCGTAGCGGAGCGTGACGTGGACCCGAGCAGCGGGCATGCCCTCGAGTGGCTCGAGCAGCCGCTCGACGATCCGAAATGCGGACAGCTCGATACCGGCCGGCAGCTTGTGCTGATCCCCATCCACCGTCAGCCGGACGTTGGGCGAGAGGGTGCGCGCCAGTAGAGCGTCGACGTCAGCGAGCGACGGTTGCGGACGAAGTGGTGTCTCTTCGCTTAGCCCCCCGACGATCTCGCGCATGTCGGTCAGGGTCTGGCGACCCTCGTCCTCGATCGCGCTAAGTGATGCGACGGCGGCCTCGGGAGTCTGTGCGATCACTTCGCGGGCGGCGGCTGACTCCGCGGCGAGCTTCCCAATCCGCGCTCCCAGCATGCCTTCGAGATCCTCGGCTACCTGCGCACGGTCCGCGGCCACCGCCAGGCGCGCGGTGCGGTCGCGCTGCTCGTGCAGCTCCTCGGTCCGCGCCCGCAGGCCGGCGACAATCGCCTCACGCGATCGTGCGAGGCGTCCGACCCCCCAGAGCGCGAGGATCAGAACGCTGCCGCCCGGCAAGAAGCCGGACTTCAGCTGAGGATCGCTGTAGCCCTGGGCCACCGTCGAGACGACCGCGAGCGCTGCCCCGATGAGCGCCGGCCTCAGCTCACACCGCGCGGCGACCGAGAACACGACCAACGCCAGCGCGGGAAGGGCCGCGCCGCAGCGGACAAACGAGCCGATCACGATCGCGTTGAACACCGCCCCGCCCGCCATCGTCTCGATCGCGCCGAGCGGATGAGCCCGGCGCCAGGCGACCGGGAGCGTCATCAGCAGCGCCGCGGCGCACGCCAAGACCCCGCCCTTCGGGTCGCCGCTCCCGCCGTTGCCGCTCACAATCACGATCACAAACGCGCTCAACACCAGCGCCAACAGCGTGTCGAGACGTGTGAAGGCACGCAGTCCGAATGGCGCGCCCGCAAGCCAACCTCTGATCCGGTCCCACATCGTTAGCCCTTTCTTGGTGGACATTCTCTAGCCCGCTGATGCAGATCGCAAGCTGACGGGCATCACGGGCCATCAAGCTACGCCGGCGCACTGCGGGCGACATCCATCTCAGGGAGGATCCTCGCCGCCGCCGGCTAGCTCTATGTGAGGAGACGCGCGGGTGGGCGAAAGCCCTAGGCGGCGATCCGACGAGTGCCGTCGCGAGGCACGATCGTCCCGTCCCGGACCCTGTGCGCGCGCGTGAGCCAGCGCTCCCCGCCACGCACCGAGATGAGCGTGCCGTTGAACGGGGCGGCGGGATCGGCGACGAGCCGCAGCACGATCTGATCGCCGACCGACACAGGACCAGTGTCGACGGCCTCAACGGTCGCGCTCACCGGCTCGGTCCCCCCAAGGCCAGCCGGAGTCCGCACGCTGAGCTCGACGACCAGATCGGCCGGGGCGTCGGCGCGGTAGTCGGCGGCGAGCCGGTCATAGCTCTTTGCCAACAGGGCGACTTGGGCGTCCAGCAACTCGGCCAAGCGGACATCGCTGGTGGCCGACCGTGCCAGCCGGAAGTAGTGGTCGCCGGGATGACGCAGCAGCCACCCCGCCGGGTCGATGACCGGCGCGATGTAAGTCTGTTGGGCTTCGCGCGCCGCGCGCAGCTCCGCACCACGCCGACTGCCTCGCCGCCCGGCATCGAGCAGGCCGTCGACGCGCGCGCGGACGAGTGAGACGAAATCCCGATCGTCCGCGCCGCCGACCTTCGAGTCGATCCAGTCCAGCAAGCCGAGGTTGAGGTCGGCCAACCCACCGTCGATGTCCGCCTCGCGGTGGACCACCGTCTGCCTGCGCGCAAGTGCGGCGGTCGCGGCCCAATCTGCATCCTCGGGGGCACCCGTCCCGGGCGACAGGCCGACCGCGAGCTTGACCGCGAACCTCATGAGCGGCTGCGCCGCAACGCGCAGTAGCTCCTCCTCGCGGATCAGGGCGGGAAGATCACGTATGCACGCTTTGAGTTGGGCGACTGCCTCACGGTCGCACCCGTCGGCCGGAGCGCCGAGCTCGACGAGGTACGTATCCGCGACGCTCATGGCGAGATGATCCCGCATCGGCGAGCATCCGATGCGGCGCTGGGCGAGATACCGGCAGGTATGATCCGCGTTTGATCGAGGAGGAGCTCCTTGCTGCGCACGCACGCTGCCGGCATCGTCGCGACGGTGATCGCGATCCTGCTTATGGCTGGACCGGCGAGTGCCCGGACCGACTATTCGGGACAGGCATACAACATCCTGGCGCCGGGGGAATTCGGCGGGCTGCCCGCCAACCAGTTCTCCACCGACCAGGGTGTGCTCTACAACGACCTGACGCCGTTGCAGGGACACGTGACCGCGGCCGACCTCAAGAAGTTCTATCTGTCGGAGAAGTTCGGAGTCCAGGGTCCGGTCATCCGCAGCGAGCAGACCGGCCGGCCCGGGCTGCGGATCCTGCGCGACAGTCACGATGTCCCACACATCTACGGCAAGACGCGCGCCGACGTGATGTTCGGCGCCGGGTGGGTCGCCGCCGAAGACCGCGAGCTGCTGCTGCTCGAGGGGCTCGGCCCCGCGTACCTCGCGACGCTCGACGCCCCGGGCATCAACCCGTTCAGCCTCGTGACGTCGGGGCGCTCGTTCACGCCGAGCAAGCAGGCGATCGCGTTCGTCGCCAGGCAGGAGAACGTCCTGCGCCGCGCGGGCAAGCAGGGCCGGCAGGTGCTCAGTGACCTGCGCAACTGGGTCGCGGGCATCAACGCGTACGAGGTGTCATCCGGGCAGGCAGGGCCGAAGCTCCCGCGCGCGACGCTGCCCGACGCGATCGCCGGATTCGCGTTCATCGGTTCGATCTTCGGTGACGGCGGCGGGACCGAGGTCGCCAACTCGGACTTCCTCGCTCGACTCGAGCGCCGGCTCGGCCACAACGCGGGCCTGAAGGTCTACCGCGACCTCCGTGAGACGAACGATCCCGAGGCTCCGACCACGATCAAGAAGCGCTTTCCGTATGACGGCGTCCCGAAGGGAGCGACGCCGGGCGCGATGGTGATCGATCCCGGCTCGGAGAGCAGCGCCGAGAGCGCCGCGGTCGCGACTACGGCCGCCTCGCACCACCTCGCCTCGAACTTCGAGATCGCGGGCTCAAAGCTCTCAGCGAACGGCCATCCGCTGGCCGTGATGGGCCCGCAGCTCGGCTACTACTACCCGGAGATCGTGATGCAGGGCGACCTCCACGGCGGCGGCATCGACGCCGAGGGGATCATCGCCCCGATCGCTCCGTACGTGTTCATCGGCCGTGGCCGCGACTTCGCCTGGAGCCTGACCAGCGCGACGTCCGAAAACGAGCAGCAGTTCCTCGAGAAGCTCTGCAACCCGAACGGGAGCCGCCCGACGCGCGCATCGACGCACTACGTCTACAAGGGCCACTGCCGGGCGATGAAGCTGTTCGACGCGGGCTTCATCGGCGCCGGCCAGGGGCAGCCGGCGCACGAGGTCAAGTTCTTCGAGAGCGTCCACGGCCCGATCAGCGGCACCGTCACCGTCCACGGCCGCCCGTACGCCGTCGCGCTCGATCGCTCGACACGCGGCGATGAGCCGACAGGGGAAATTGCGCTCAGTGAGCTCGACTCAAACCGGGTCCACAACCCCGATCAGTTCTTCCGCGCCGTCAACCATTTCGGCACGACCTTCAACTGGCCCTACATCGACAGCAAGCACATCGCCTACTTCTCGTCGGGCCGGCTGCCGATCATGGCGCCCGGGACGGACCCGAGCCTGCCAGCGCTCGGGACCGGCAAGTACGACTGGCGTGGGTGGCTGCCGCTCAACCGCCATCCGCACATGATCGAGCCGCGTTCCGACCTCCTCACCAACTGGAACAACAAGCCCGCCCCGGGCTGGGGCGCGGCGTCCAACAACTGGGGTGAAGGCGCCGTCGACCGCGTCCAGCTGTACCGCGGCTTCAGGAAGGGCATGCACCTCAACAACGATGTCTCGATCATGAATCGCGCGACGACCGAGGACCTGCGCGTGATCAAGGTCTGGCCGATCATCAGGCGCGTCCTGGACGGCGGCCACGCTCCGAGCAAGCTCGCTGCGCAGGCGGCCGACCTGATCGACCGCTGGCGGCGCGAGGGCGCGAGCCGGATCGACGCCAACCTCGACGGGAAGATCGACGCGCCCGGCGCGGCGGTCATGGACACGGCCTGGCCCGGACTCGCGACCGCCGTGATGAGGCCCGTGCTCGGACCGCTGACGAGCAACCTCGAGCAGCTCCTGCCGCTGAGCTCGACGCCCTCGTTCGGCTACGGGTGGTTCGGCTACGTCTCCAAGGACCTGCGGACCGAGCTCGGGATGAAGGTGCGCGGGCGCTACAGCCGCCGCTACTGCGGCGACCGCAGCCTCAAGGCCTGCCGGAAGTCGTTGTGGGCCGCGATCCAGGAGGCCGCCGACCATCTCGCGGCGACCCAGGGCCCGAACCCGAACGATTGGTTCTCGAGCGCGACCGCCGAGCGGATCTCGTTCAGCCCGGGCCTGATCCCGTTCACGATGCGCTGGACCAACCGCTCGACGTTCCAGCAGGCGATCGAGTTCACCGGGCACGCCAAGCATTAGCAGCCTGCGGCGAACGATCGCGGCAATCGACTAGAGCACCGCGGTCAGCTCGCCGGACAGATCACCCCGTCCGGCGAGCTGCACCTGCTCGAGCCCGAGCCAGGTCGCGACCAGACGCAGCTCAGCCGCGAGCTCGGCGACGACGTGGTCACGGTCGACCCCGGGTTCGGCGAACGCGCCCTGGACGAGCAGCACGCGGCGCTCACGGTCGGACTTCAGATCGACCCGGGCGACCAGCCGCTCGCCGAGCAGGAACGGGAGCACGTAATAGCCATACACGCGCTTGGCGGCCGGCGTGTAGATCTCGATCCGGTAGTGGAAGTCGAACAACCGCTCGGTCCGCTGGCGAAACCAGATCAGCGAGTCAAACGGCGATAGCAGCGCGCGCGCCTCGATTCGCCGCGGCTGGCGGGCATCGGGCCACAGGTACGCGGGTGCCGTCCAGCCGACGACCTCGACCTGTTCGAGCTCGCCGGCAGCGACGAGCTCCGCGACGCGAGCCTTGGAGTCTGCCCGCGGCAGCCTGAAGTAATCCCCGAGGTCGGGCTCGGTGGCGACGCCGAGCGCTCGCGCGGCGACTCGCACCAGCTCGCGCTGGGCGTCGGCCGCGTCGGGGGTCGGACGCGTCCAGATGCGCTCCGGGAGCACCCGCTCGGTCGTGTCGTAGAGCCGCTCGAAGTTGACCCGCCGCGCGGCGGCGATCTGGCCGGTGAAAAACAGATGCTCGAGCGCGACCTTGCCCTCGTGCCAGTTCCACATGTGCCCCGGCCGCGGTGGAGGTCGGACGGCGCCGGTGTCCCGGGCCCGGATCGGGCCGTCGTGCGCAACGAGCGCGAGCGTTTCGGCGACGAGCTCGGGCTGTTCGCGGGCGATTCTGGAGATCGAGCCCCACGCCTCGCGGTCGACGTCCGCCATCCGCCAGCGCAACAGCGGGTGCATCGCGAGCGGGATCAGAGATGCCTCGTGAGCCCAGTACTCGACCAGACGCCGGTCGACCCTCCCGTTGCCGTGACCGGCGATCCGATCCAGTCGCCGGCGATCGTAGGGCCCGAGGCGCGAGAAGACCGGCATGTAGTGCGAGCGGCAGAAGACGTTGACCGAGTCGAGCTGGAGCACGCCCAGCCGTCCGACGAGCGCCTCGATCCGGTTGACGCTGGCGGGCCTCGCAGGGCGGGGACGGTCAAATCCCTGCGCCGCGAGCGCGATCCGCCGCGCGCGGGCGAGGCTCAGCTTGCGCGCCACCGCTGCCTGCGCGACATCGGCGGCTAGCGCCGCGCCATCTCGTCGATGCAGACCGTGAGCGCGAGGATCAGCGCGTCGTCCTGGCCGGGCGCGACCTCGATCCCGTACGTGTCACGGACCCGGAACCAGCGTTTGGAGATCTCCGCGACCTTGTCACCATCGCGCTCGATCTCGAACTCGTGGTCGACGACGTTGCCCTTCGCGCTCAGCTCGCCGCCGCCCTCGAGGTCGATCGAGAAGCGATCGCGAAACGGGGTGACGAGCGCCTTCTTGACGGTCGCGACCGTGTCGCCGTCGCGCTCGACTTTCATCGTGTCGCGGATCCTCAGCTCGCGCTCCTGGATCTTGAGCAGCTCGTCGCCCGACGGGCTCTCGAGGACGAACGTGCTGCGGACGCGGAGCGCCTTGCCGTTGACCTTGAAGGCGCGCTCGCCGGAGTCGGTCTCGATCCAGAAGTCGTCACCGATCGAGAGCAGCTTCTCTCGCATCTGGTACCGGGTACCGGCCGCTTCGTCGTCTCTGTGCAGAAATCCCATCGAGCCTCGATCTTGGCGCCGGCGAGCCGGGTCTCATCACCCGATCGGGATGATCGCAGTTGGCTCGGCGCGGTGGCCGGCGGCTGGTAGAACTGGGCGATCATGAGGATCACCGAGACCTTTCGCGTCGGCGCGCCGCCCGAAGCGGTGTTTGACTACATGACCGATCCTTCGAAGCTCGCCCAGTGGCAGACGACGAAGACGTCGGTCGAGCAGCTGACCGACGGTCCCCCGCGGCTCGGGACCCGGGTCCGCGAGCGGACCAAGCCGGCCGGCGCCAAGGAGTTCGCGCAGATCGTCGAGTTCACGGAGTTCGACCGACCCAGGCGCTTCCGCGCGCATATCGTCGACGGTCCGCAGCCGATTGACGGGATCTGGACGCTCGAGCCTGACGGCGGCGGGACCGAGGTCATGTTCGTCGCCGAGGGCGAGCTGCGCGGCGGCCTGCGCTTCCTCGCGCCGCTCGTCAAGCGCGCGATGACGCGCGAGTTCGCGGGATACCACCGCAACCTGTGCCGCAACGTCCTCGGCGTGCCCCCCGCACCGTAGTCAGCGGGGCCACAGCAGCATTTTCTCAAACCAATGCTCGGCGAACGGCTCGCTGTTGAACGGCTCGACCTCGGCGTACCCGGCCGAGCGATACATCGCGATCGCCTCGACGAGCGCGCCGTTGGTCTCGAGCCTGACGGTCGGTGCCCCGGCTGCGCGGGCGCAGGCCTCGAGCGTCACGAGCAGGCGGCGCCCGATCCCGAGACCGCGCGCGGATTCGGCCACCCACATGCGCTTGATCTCGGTCGGGGCGCCGGCGTGGTGCTTGACGCCTCCACAGCCGATCGGCTCGCCCCGCAGGTAGGCGATCAGAAACTCCCCCGCCGGCAGGGTGAGCTCGTGCGGTTCGGCCGAGACGCCGGTCTTGGGGTCGTAGTGGGTCCCGGATCGCCGGTCGAGCTCGGCGAAGTACGCCGCCAGGCAGTACGCAGCATCCCGACCCGCCGGATCGACCGTCCGAATCTCGATCATCGCGGTCGTAAGCAGGCGTTGCACGGTCCCCATCGCCTCAACGAGACGCTCGCGCTCATCGGGCTCCAGGTCGCGGAGCACCGCTGCGGCGAGCCGGTCCGCGCGCCGGTCGAGCAGTCCACGTTCGGCGAGTCCGGCACGCGTCAGTCGCGCCATCCGAATCCGCCGATCCGGTACTCCCGCGGTCACGCGAACCAAGCCGTCGGCCTCGAGCGCGCGTAGCAGGCGACTCGCGTGCCCCGAGTCGAGCGCGAGGCGTGAGCGCAACAGCCGCACCTGGCAACCTTCCACGCCGATCTCCCAGAGCATCCGTGACTGCGCGAGCGGCCGATCACGCGCCAAAAAGCGCTCGTTCAACGCCCCCGCCCGCTGCGTGACCGTGCGGTTGAAGCTGCGGACCTGCGCCACCATCGCATCCGCCATTCTCTGATTTTAGTCAGAGTTCTCTATTGCGGCCGCCGGGACCTCGCGGCCGAGATATGGTGCGCCTCGTGGCGATCACCGGGGCACCGCTCCTCCGGCTCGCGGGCTCAGGCGAGTCCGGGGACTAGCCGTGGCCGGAGCGTGGTTCGAGAGCGTGGCGGAAGCGCAGCGGCGTGCGAAGCGGGCGCTGCCGAGGTCCGTCTATCTCGCGCTGCTCGCGGGCTCGGAGGCCGGCGTCACGCTCGAGGACAACGTCCGCGCGTTCGGCGAGCTCGGGTTCGTCCCCCACGTCGCCGGCCAGGCCGCCCAGCGCGAGCTCGAGACGACGGTGATGGCCCAGCAGCTCGCGCTCCCGGTCCTCATTTCGCCAACCGGAGTGCAGGCCGTCCATCCCGAAGGTGAGGTCGCGGTCGCTCGTGCGGCGGCGGCGCGTGGTACTGCGATCGGGTTGAGCTCGTTCGCGAGTAAGCCGATCGAGGAGGTGATCGGCGCCAACCCGAAGACGTTCTTTCAGATCTACTGGGCCGGCTCGCGCGACCAGATCGCGGAGCGGCTGCAGCGTGCCGCAGCCGCGGGCGCCGTGGGTCTGATCGCGACGCTCGATTGGTCGTTCTCGCACAGCCGCGACTGGGGCAGCCCCGCGATCCCCGAACGAATGGACCTGCCGTCGATCCTCAAGCAGCTGCCCGGCGCCGTGACCCGTCCGCGGTGGCTGGCGAGCTGGGCGCGGGCCGGCGGCCCGCCCGATCTGACCGTGCCCAACATGGCGACCGGCGGCGGCCCGGCGCCGACCTTCTTCGGCGCCTACGGCGAGTGGATCCAAACCCCGCCGCCGTCCTGGGATGACCTGCGCTGGCTGCGCGAGCAGTGGAGCGGCCCGCTGATGCTCAAGGGGATCATGCGGACCGATGACGCGCGCCGCGCGGTCGAGATCGGCGCGACCGCGATCTCGGTCTCCAACCACGGCGGCAACAACCTCGACACAACGCCCGCGTCGATCCGCGCGCTGCGCGGGATCGTCAATGCCGTCGGCGACGAGGTCGAAGTGGTCCTCGACGGCGGCGTCCGGCGCGGCGGCGACGTGGTCAAGGCCCTCGCGCTCGGCGCCCGCGCGGTGATGATCGGCCGGGCCTACCTCTGGGGCCTCGCGGCCGCCGGCCAGGCGGGGGTCGAGAACGTGCTCGACGTCATCCGAAACGGGATCGACTCGGCGCTGCTCGGGCTCTCCCGCGCCTCGGCCCGGGAGCTCTCGCCCGACGATCTGCTGATTCCGCCCGGGTTCGCGCGCGGGCTCGGCGAGCGCTGACACGGTCGGGCCGCAACGCGGGGTCAGGCGAGCGCGCGCTCGAGCGAGTCCGTCATCTGCGTCAGCGTGGTCGCCGGCAGATAGTGACCCCCTCCCCTGCGCGCGAGCGCGGTCGCGGCGGCGACCGAGTCGGGCTCGGAACTCGTGCCGAGCACGTGCAGGCAGTCGAGCAGGCCCGCCGCGGGCAAGGGATCTTCGCCCTTGGTGTGGAGCGCGTCGGACAGCAGCAGCACCGTGCGCCCCCCCGACGGCACGCG
Organism: uncultured Solirubrobacterales bacterium; assembly: GCA_963744695.1. Lineage (GTDB taxonomy): Bacteria > Actinomycetota > Thermoleophilia > Solirubrobacterales > Solirubrobacteraceae > Palsa-465. The sequence goes on from CAVUUT010000006.1 coordinate 218,090, forward strand.
CTCGAGCAGGTCAGCCGCGACACGTAGCGCCCGTGCGAGGTCGGTCGTGCCGTGACCGCGCAACGAGAGCAGGTCGTCGACGACCGCCGTCGCGGGTCGCGCGTGGAGATCTGACAGCAGTACCAGCGGCTCGGATGAGAACGTGACGACGCTGCACCGCAGACGCTCGCCGCGGGCACTGACGACGGCCGCCCCGGCCACCGCCGCCAAAGCAACCGCGTGCCCGCTCATCGAGCCGCTGCGGTCGACCAGCAGACAGACGGCGCGTGGCGACGCGGCAAACTCGCGGGCCACGAGCTCGCCGGCGTGTTGCGGGCGACGGCCCAGGCTCCGTTCGAGCGTCCGGTCGAGATCGAGATCCCCTTCGTGCGCCCCGACGTGGCTGATCATCCGGCGCGTCCCGCGACGGCGGGGCGAGGCCGCGCGCCCGAGCGCGGGCAGCAGCCGCCGCGCCAAGCGGCGGGCCTCGCGCCGCAGCGCCGGATCGGTCGCTATCGCCATGTCGGCGAGCAGCGCCAGCGCGGCGTCGCCGTCGCGCGTCATCTCCTTGCGGAACGCCGTCGCGTCGAGCTGTCCAACCGCGGGCGACACCCGCTCGAAAGCCGCGTGAGCGGACGCCAGGCGCTCGCGGTCGAGCGTCCGTCGCGCCTGTTCGGAGACCTTGTCGCGCGTCTGCTTCGGGGTCAGGGCGCCACGCCGTCCGGCTGGGGACCGTCCAGCGGGGCGCCGGCTCTCCCCTCCGCCGGCTCGCGATCGTGGCTCAGGGCCCGGTCAAGCAGTTCGGCGATCACCTCCTCGACCGTGCGGTCCTGGTCTTCGTGGACCCGGACACGCCCGGACAGAGCCGCGATCGCGGCGTCGAGCAGCACATCGCGGCCGGGCGGCTGCTCGCCGCGAAGGCGAGCAAGGCCGCGGGCCAGCCGCACCATGTCGATCGCTCCCCGGACCGAGGACCCCATCCGGATCGCGGTGTGGCTCCGCGTCCCACGCGTGACGGCGACGGCGATCGTGATCTCCCGTTCGCCGCCGTCGGCCTGACGGCGGACGACCTCCCGCTCACCCTCCTCATCCAGATAGGAGATCGCGACGCGGCACATCCGGTCGGCGATCGCCTGGCTGACGCGGGCAGTGCCGACCGCATCGAATGGGTTCATCGCGGCGACGAGCACGAAGCCGTCGGCCGCCGCGATCCGCCCGAGCCGCGGCACGACCAGCTCGCCCTCGGCCATCGCGGTGATCAGGACGTTGAGCGTCTCCTCGGGAATCCGGTTGAGCTCCTCGAGGTAGAGCAGCGACCCCTCCCGCATCGCGGTCGCGAGCGGCCCGTCGGACCACACGTCCGGGTGGTATCCACGCGCGAGCACCAGCGCCGGGTCGTGATGGCCGATCAGCCGCGCTGGCGTCAGCTCGGCGTTGCCCTCGACGAACTCGATCCCCCGCCCGGAGGCGCCGGCGAGCGCCCGCAGGAGCGTCGACTTGCCGGTCCCGGGCGGGCCGTCGAGGACGACGTGACAGCCCTCGTCGAGGGCGACCGTGATCACCTCCGCCTCGCGGCGGAGACCTACGACCTCGTGCTCGACGACTTCCAGCAGTGGACCGCGATCAGCGTTCGTGGAGCACGATGCCCCGGATGTTCTTGCCCGCGTTGAGATCGTCGTAACCCTGGTTTATCTCCTCGAGCGTGTACTGCTTGGTAACCAGCTCGTCGAGCTTGAGCTTGCCGGCACGGTACAGCTCGAGCATCCTCGTGATGTCCCGCGTCGGATTGCAATCGCCGAACAGCGAGCCCTGCACGCGCTTGCGGAACTGCGTGATGTCGGTCCCCGACAGATGGACGGTCATCGCCTCCGGGTGCGCGAGCCCGGTCAGGACCGTTGTCCCGGCCTTGCGCAGCGCCATCACCGCCTCGAGGACGACCTGCTCGTTGACAACGTCGACGGTCACGATCGAGACGTCGGCGCCCACGCCGCGCGTCAGCTCCTGGGCGAGCTCGATCGCGGCGGCGCCGGTTTGCACCGAGTGCGTCGCCCCCATCTCCTGCGCGAACTCGCGCTTGAAGGCGATCGGGTCGACGGCGATGATGTTGGTCGCGCCCGCGTGGGACGCGCCCTGGATCGCGTTGGCGCCGATCCCGCCGACCCCGAACACGATCACGGTGTCGCCGATCTGGGTGTTGCCGGTATTGACCGCCGATCCCCAGCCGGTCGGCACGCAGCAGCCGCACAACACGGCGATCTCGAGCGGGAGATCGTCGTCGACCTTGACGGCGGACGTCTCCGAGATGACGGCGTACTGCGAGAAGGTGCCGAGCATGCACATCGCACCGACGTCCTGGCCGTCGATCGTGAACGGGTAGCTACCGTCCGGCAGGCAGCCCACGAGGATCGTCGCGCCGGTGTCGCAGATGCTCTGCATCCCCTGCGCGCACCAGCGGCAGTGCCCGCAGGCCGGGATGAACGAGCACACGACGTGATCGCCGGGTTTGACGCGCGTGGTGCCCGGTCCAACCGCCTCGACGATGCCCGCGCCCTCGTGACCGCCGACGAAGGGCAACAGCACCGGGAGGTCACCGGTCATCAGGTGCTCGTCGGAATGGCACAGTCCGGCCGCCACGTACCGGATCAGGACCTCGTTCTCCTTCGGGTCGCGAAGGTCGACCTCCATGATCTCCCACGGCTGCTTGACCTCGGTCAGCACGGCGGCCTTGGTCTTCACGTTCCCGTCTCCTCTCGGCGATTGCCCATCTCAGGATCTGCAGCCTAGATAGATGCCGTTTCGCGCGCAAACGTCGGGCGCAGAGGCTCGGCCGTCCGGTGGCGCAGGGACCCATGCCAGACGCCGGCGCCGTAGGCGGCGTCATCGGCGATCGCGGCCGCCGTCCAGCGCAGTGGGTCAAGCGCGGGCCGGGCCTGCGCATACTGCGCCAGCGGTCCGACGGCGAGCAGGATCGCGGCCGCCGGTCGCGTGCGCCGGGACGCGAGGCCGGCAATCAGCGCCGGCGCCGCGAGCGTCGTCGTCGCACGGCTGAGCCCGAGCAACGTGCGCCACGTCGCCCACAGTCCGAGAGCCGGGATCGCGGACGGCGGCAGGCCGGCCCTCGCAAGCCGCCGCGACGCCGATAGCGGCCCGGCGACCGCGAGCGCCAGCGCCGGGCCTGGACGGCGCGCGAGCGCGAGCGCGACCGCCGCCATCGGCCGCGGGTGCACGATCGCGGGCGCGAGCATCCCCGGATGGCGCCGCGAGAGCGGCGCCGCCGAGGTTCCGTACCGGAAGCGGCGCGCGAGCAGGCCACGCCAGCTCGAGGGCTCGGCGTGGGCGACGAGCACCGCGGGGTCATAGCGGACGATCCACCCCGCCTCCCGTAGCCGCCAGACGAGGTCGACGTCCTCGCCGTAGCGCAAGTGCTCGTCAAAGCCGCCGGCGAGCGCCACGCGGCGCACCACGAGCGCGGCGGCAGGGACGTACGCAACGGGCCGGCGCGGGCCCACGTCGCCCGGCGCGCGTCCCAGATCGAGCGGCGAGCGCGCCGCGGCGTAGCGCTCGCGGACGCCCACCGCCCCGTGCTCGCGCAACTGCGCTCGGCTCGCAACCACGCGTGGGGCCACGGCGCCGACGTTCGGGTCGGCGAAGTGGCGACCCAGCCGCTGCAGCCAGCCGGGCGGCGCGACGCAGTCTGAATCCAAAAACGCGACCAGGTCCGTATCGACCGCCGCCAGACCGGCGTTGCGCGCCGCCCCGGGGCCGCCGCTGCGCGAGCGGCGCACGAGCCGGGCACGGTGACGTTCGCAGATCGCGCGGACCTCCTCGGGGGCGACGGAGCCGTCGTCGACGACCACGACGGCGGTGTCGGCCAAGGACCCCAGGCAGCCGTCGAGTTGCGCCGCGCGGTCGCGCGCCGGGATCACGACCGTGACGGCCGGCGACGTGACCGCGTCGCCGGGGACGGGGGATGCGAGCCCGCCCTCGATCAGGTGGCCCGCGAGCTCGCGCGCCGCCGGCGAGGCGCTGGCGCCGGATCGCAGCTCGTCCAGCGCGCGCATGCCGGCATCGGATAGCCGCAGTACGCGGTACGGGGACCCGCCTGCGAGCACGCGACCACCGCCGTAGCGCCGCACCGAGTCCGACAGCGCCACGCCGAAGCCCTCCGGGAAGGTCAAACCGATAGGCCTCCGTCGACCCCGAGCGTGGTTCCGGTGATCGCGGCGGCCCGGTCCCCGGCGAGGAACACGAGTGCGGCGGCGACCTCCTCCGGCTCGATCAGGCGGCCGATCGGCTGCTGATCCGAGAACTGCTCCGCGCTCGCCATCCCGTACAACCGCGCGCTCTCGTCGAGCGTCGCGGTCCGCGTCGACCCGGGGCTGACGGCATTCGCCGTGATCCCGGTCCCCCGCAGCTCGACCGCCAGCGCCCGCACGAGTCCGACCACGCCCGCCTTGGCGGCGCAGTACGCGGCGAGCATCGGCAGGCCACGCGCGGCGGCCGCGGACGCAACCGCGAGGAAGCGCCCGCTCCGCGGCGCCGGCCTGCGCAGCAGCGCCGGGATCGCGACCCGCGAGGCGACCAGCGCGCCGCCGAGGCAGACGTCGATCACCGCCCGCTCCTGTTCGCGCCCCAGCTCCCACTGCGGCACCCCGCCCGCGATCAGGCCGGCCGCCGCGACAATCACGTCGAGCCCGCCGTGCTCGCGCTCGGCGGCGGAGACGACCTCCGCCATCGCGTCGACGTCGGTCGCGTCGGCGACCACGCCGCGCGCGCCGTGACCCGCCGCGGCGACGACGGCGTCGAGCTCCCCGCGGCTGGCCTGCGGGTACGGGATCGACGGCGCGTCGGCGCACGCGTCGACCACGATCACCCGATAGCCCTCGGCCGCGAGCGCGACCGTCGTCGCCGCGCCGATTCCCCGTGCGGCACCGGTGACGATCGCGACGCGCTCCATCAGCTGCGCTCCTCGAGCCCCGCGAGCAGCGCGTCGGCGGCGGCGGCGAGTAGCTCCCGGCCCTCGTCGGCACCGGCGCCGGCGGGATCGCCCAGCACTCCGTTGCCGCTCAGCTCGCGCACGCCGCGAGCCCGCAGCGCGCCGATCAATTCGCGCAGCGGGCGCGTGTCGCCGGCCGCCGCCCGGTCCTCGCGCACGCGCTGCGGCGCGATCGCGAGCATCAGCGAGGTCTCGGTCCGGCCCGCGTGTGCGTCGCCGCCCCAGTCGGGCGCAAACAGGCTGACGTCGCGCCCCTCCGCGCGCAGCGTCGCCACCGCGCGCTGCAGCGGCTTGGCGTTGCCGCCGTGCGTGCTGACCAGCACCACCTCGCGAAAGGTGGCGCTCGCCGACCGGCACAGCTCGAGCACCAGCAGCTCCGTCGCGCGCTGCCCGATCGAGAGCGTCCCCGCGAAGCCGTCGTGCTCACCTGAGGAGCCGTAGGCGACGGCCGGAGCGACGAGTAGCCGCTCATCGCGCGCCGCCGCCGCGCGTGCGACGGCCACCGCGAGCTCGGTGTCGGTACCGAGCGGCAGGTGGGGCCCGTGCTGCTCGGTCGCCCCGACGGGCACGACGAGGATCCTGTCCTCCCCGACCAGATCGGGCCACGCCGCGTGCGCGAGCTCGGCGCTCATCCGGCGATGACCGTCAGCGGGCTCTCTTCGCACGCACGCGAGGGCCTGCGGCGGGAGTGATCCGGGGACGGCTTCGGCAGCTCTGCGGCCCGATCGCGCACGGCCAGTGACGCCTCGCCGTGGCCGAGCACGCATTCCGGGTCGGGCCCGTCGAGCGGCAGCCCGGTGAAGAACTTCGCCGCCATGCAGCCACCGCGGCACGAGTCGTAGTGGCCACAGCTCGAGCACGCGCCGCCGCTCTGGGGTCCGCGCAGTTGGGCGAACAGCTCGGATCCGCTCCAGACCGCCTCAAAACCGCCGCCGCCGCGGACGTTTCCAGCCCGGAACTGCTCGTGGATCGCGAACGGGCACGCGTAGACGTCGCCGATCGGGTCGATCAGGCACACGACGCGGCCGGCGCCGCACATCCCGAGCCCGGGCAGTTCATGTCCATAGGCCGCCAGGTGAAAGAACGAGTCGCCCGTGAGGACGTCATCGCCGTGAGCGACCAGCCACTGGTAGAGCTCGAGCTGTTGGAGCGCCGTCGGGTGCAGCGCGTCCCAGACGTCGGCGCCGCGGCCGGCCGGACGCAGCCTCGTCAGCCGCAGCTGCGCCCCGTGGGCGTCGGCGATCGCCTTGAATTCATCCAGCTGCGCGACGTTCTCGCGCGTGACGACGACCGACACCTTGAAGGCCTTCATGCCGGCCGCCGCGAGGTGGCCCATCGCGGCAAGCGCGGTCGCATAGGAGCCGCTTCCGCGGACCGCGTCGTTGACCGCGGCGGTCGCGCCGTCGAGCGAGATCTGCACATCGATGTACTCGCTGCCGGCGAGCTCGCGCGCGGTCGCCGGCGTGATCCGGCTTCCGTTGGTCGAGAATTTGACCCCCACGTCGTGGGCGACGGCGTAGCCCACCAGCTCCCAGAAGTCTCTGCGGACCGTCGGTTCGCCGCCACCGATGTTGACGTAGAAGACCTGCATCCGCTGGAGCTCATCGATCAGCGCCTTGCACTCCGCCGTCGTCAGCTCATGGGGATCGCGGCGGCCGGAGCTCGACAGGCAGTGGACGCAGGCGAGGTTGCACGCGTAGGTGAGCTCCCAGGTGAGGCAGATCGGCGCGTCGAGGCCGCTCTCGAACTGTTCGACGAGCCTCATCGTCTCGTCGGCTCCCGTTCGCGGATCATGCCGGTCTCGGCGAGCGTCCGTAGCGCGCGCTCGTAGGCCGCAAGCCGGGTCTCGTCGACGCCGGCGGCCAGGCATGCATCGCGCGCGGTCGGATGGTCAGCGAGCTCGCGGACCGTGGCCAGCAGCTCGGGGCTCTTGAGAAACGACAGGCGCCGGGTCCCGAAGTGATACGCGAGCGCGCCGAACGGCTCCGGCCGCAGCGCGACCTGATCGTGGACCGCCCACGCGCGATCGAGCACTGACACGTGCCTACCCGTCCGCTCAGTAGACCCCGCACATGCCGTCGATCGACACGTCCTCGACGAGCAGCTCGTCCTCGATCAGCTCAGCGGCCGTCGCGTCGATCTCGCTCGGCGATTGGGTTTCGGTCTCCGGCTCGCGGTCGGTCTCGGTGGCCGCCGGGGTCGTTGGCTCGCGCATGCTCTCCCTCCTGTGGGCTTGAAGTGGCGCTCAGTCAATCAGAGCCGACGGCCGCGGCGCGACCCGTGCCATCGAGCCAGATCGTCCAGCGCTCGATCGTGCCGATCTCGAGCACCCCCGTCGGCTTCCAGGGATCGCGCTCGAACCGAGCCTCGATCTCGTGCTCGTCGGTAGCCTCGATCGCGAGCATCGCCGCACGATGATCGTTGCCGATCGGCCCGCCGAGGACCACGAACCCGTCGGCGACGAGCGTGTCCATGAACTCGGCGTGCGCCTCCCAACCCTCCTGCTCGCGGATCCCGCGCGTCTCGTCCCAGTTGGGACCGTGGACCGTCTTGACGAGAAAATGGGGCACGCGACCCAGCTTACGGCGCGAGCAGCGTGCGCATGCACGCGGCACGGCGCCCTCGTCCTCGGTACTATACCGTCTAGTTCCCATCACCATCCGGCGATGAGTCGCCGACGAGCCCGAGGAGGCCGATATGTCCGAGCTCCATACGTTGATGACCGGCATCTCCTTCGGCGAGTCGCCGCGCTGGCACGATGGCCGCCTGTGGTTCGCGGACTGGGGCGCCGAGGAGCTGATCGCGGTCGACCTCGATGGCGCCGCCGAGGTTATAGCCGCGGTGCACTCGTTCCCGTTCTGCATCGACTGGCTTCCCGACGGCACGCTGCTGGTGGTCTGCGCTCGCGACCGCAGTGTCCTGCGGATGGACGGGGACCGCTCGCTCGAGCCCTACGCCGACCTGCGCCCGCTTTCCGACAAGGGCTGGAACGAGATCGTCGTCGACGGGCGCGGCAACGCGTACGTCAACGGCGGCGGCTTCGATCTGATGGCGGGCGAGCCGTTCGCGCCCGGAATCATCGCGCTCGTGGCGCCCGACGGCTCGGCGCGCGAGGTCGCCGACGGGATCGCGTTTCCCAACGGGATGGCGGTCATGCCCGACAACCGGACGCTGATCGTCGCCGAGTCCTACGGGCACCGGCTGACGGCGTTTGACATTGACGAGGACGGGAGCCTCGCTGGTCGCCGGGTCTGGGCCGACCTCGGCGACGCCGCGCCTGACGGGGTCTGCATCGACGCCTCCGGGGCCGTCTGGTACGCCGACGTCCCGCATCGGTGCTGTGTGCGGGTCGCCGAGGGGGGTGCCGTGCTCGACACGATCGAGCTCGACCGGGGCTGCTTTTCGTGCGCACTCGGCGGAGACGACGACCGCACCCTGTTCATGGTCACGCGCGAATGGAGCGGGAGCGAGGGCATCGCCGACCAGCAACGCACCGGTCAGCTCGTGACGGCGCGCGCGCCCGAGCCGGGTGCGGGCTGGCCGTAGACGCCGCACGCGCGCCCGAGCCGGGCGCGAGCGGGCGCGGACGCGAGATCCTCCGTCCTACACTCGAACTATGTCCCCAGGTCCGATGACCCGCTCGATCGGTCGCGCGGCGACTCGCCTGCCCGGGATTCGCCGGATCCCGGTCCTGAAGCTGCTCGCGGTCGCCGAGATCGGGCTGCTCGCACGCGATCACGTGATGCGCCTGGCCCCGGACGAGCGCCGGCGCCTGATCAAGCTCGTTCGCGTCGCGCACGGACGGCCCGGGAACCTCGATCAGGCCCAGCGCGATGAGCTGGCCCGTCTGGTCACGAAGCTCGAGCCCCGCCTGCTGGCGGGCGAAGCCGTCGGCAGGCTGTCACCGTTTCCAATTCCACGTCGGATCACGCACGGCCCCCGCAGGACTCGCTGAGCCTCCCGATGCGTGACGCGCGGCCGCGCCGTCAGACGCCCGCGCGGCGATGGCAGTAGCGGTAGATCTCGACGAAGCCCAGGCGCTCGTACATCGCTCGCGCCGCGACGTTGCCCTCCTCGACCTGCAGGTAGGCAAGGTCGCCGCGGACCCGTGGCTCGGCGAGCATGCCCCGCACGAGCTGGGTCCCGAGCCCGGAGCGGCGGCGGTCGGGGTCGACCGCGACGCAGAACATCCCGACGAGGCCGTCGTGGCGCACCGCGATCCCCACCGCTTCAGACCCGATCTGAGCGAAGCACGCGCGCCCCCTGAGCAGCTCGAACACCGTCGCCGCGTGGGCCGCGACATCGCGACCGGGCTCGCATCGCCCCCAGGCGCGCAGCCACTCGCCCGAGGCATGGTCTCCGACGCTCAACGCCGCACTCGGCGGCGGCTCCGGCATCGGTCCCGCCACAACCACCGTCGGCCAGCCGGTGGTCCAGCCGCGCTTGTCGAGCGCCTGCTGCAATCCGTCGTGTAGCTCGAGCGGGCTGACCTGGATGCCCGGGGCGATCTCGTGCTCGCGCGCGAACTCACGCACCCGTTCAATCGCCGGCGCGATCTCCTCGCTCCCGAGCTCGCGGCACGGCGCCAGCGCGTTGTTAGAGCGCGCGCGATCGAGCCCCGGCGTCGCGCGTAGGAGCCAGCCGCCCGCGGCCGCACGCGTGATCGTCGCCGGCCACGCCCGTGTCGCGGCGTTCTCGAGCCGGCAGACGAGCGCACGGTCGGTCACGCCGCGGACGCCGCTCACGCCCCGCGTTCCCCGACCACGTCTCCAGCGACGACCGTGCGCCGTGGCGCGACCGCGCGCGGTCGCGGGGCGCGGGCGAGCGTGAGCGCCGCGAACACCCCGCCGATCAGGTACAGACACCCCTGCGCGTTGAGCAGCGCCATCAATCCGAGTGGGGCGGTCAACAGGCCTGCGGCGAGCATCCCTACCCCCTGGCCCGCGTTGGAGACGAGCGTGAACGCCCCGAATACCCTCCCCAGCTCACGCTCGCCGGCAGCGAGCTGCAGGTAGCTGATCAGCCCGGTCTCGAGCACGACCCCCGGCGCACCGGCGATCACGAACAGGACCACGTAGAGCCCGATCCCGGCGGTCAGGGGAGGCGCGTTCCAGATCGTCAGGTCGAGTATCCCGAAGACGAGCGAGCCGATCGCGACAAGTCGTCCCGCGAGCCGTGGCGTGCGCGTGAAGCTCAGCGCGAGGCCTGCCCCGATCGCGCCGATCGCCTGCACCCCTCGCAGCAGCCCGATCTCGCTCGAGCCGCCGTGCAGCTCGCGGGCGACGAACAGGATGAACAGGACGACGAAGATGCCCTGCGCAATCTGGGGCGATGAACGTCACGATCAGCGGGCTGCGGATCCTCGCCGCCCGCAGCGTGGCAAGGAAGCTTCCGGGCCTGGCGCCACGGTCAACGACCGCCGGCGCCTCTTGGACGCCGGTCGCGATCGACGCCGGCAGCGCCGCGATCAGCGCCGCGGCGGCGACGAAGCTCACCGCGTCGGCGATCACGATCACGCGCAGATGGCCCGCCGCCAGCAACAGGCCCCCGAGCGGGCCGCCGACGAGGCGCCCGATGCCGTTGTTGAGCGCGATCAGCGAGTTGCCGGATACAAGCTTCTCGGGGTGCAGCAGGGTCGGCAGCAACGCGTTCTTGGCCGGGTCAAAGAGCGTCGCGAGCGACGCCTGGACGAGGATCACCCCGTACACGATCACGAGCCCCGAGTGGTGGTCGACGAGCAGCAGCGGCAACAGCGACACCGCCTGCAGGATCGTCACCACGAGCATCACGCGGCGACGATCGGCCCGGTCCGCGAGCCGCCCCGCGAGCGGCGCCAGGACGATCCCCGGCGCGAGCTCGGCGAGGAACGCGCACGACGTCCCGAGCGCCGAGCCGGTCAGGCCGTAGACGACGATCGGCAGGGCGATCAGCAGCATCCAGTCGCCGGCGTCCGACAGCAATCCGGCGAGCCAGACCGAGCGAAAGTCCCGCTCTCTGAGTGCGGGCGGCAGCCTCACCGCAGCTCCGTCCGCGGGAACGCGTAGAGCCCGAGCGAGACCACCTCGGCGCCTTCGGGCGCGTCACCCCTGGTGGCCGCGATCAGGGGCCGGATCAGGGCGTCGAGGCTCTCGATGAGCCGCTTGAGCTCGTCGGGCGTGACGCGCAGCGCATACGCAGCGCACTCGTCGGCCTCGCGCCACGCCGGCGTCACGCGATCGCGATGCGAGAGGTACTCCCGCAGGCGGTGCTGCTCGAGCGCGAGCGATGCCGCGAGCACGGCCGCCGCACCGCGCCCCTCCGGCGTATCCGGGTCGGGGTCGGGGTTCATCTCAAAACCGGTGATCGTCGCGCGCCATGGCCGCTCGCGCCCGTCAGCGGAGCTGGTCTGCTCGACGAGGCCGTGCCGAGCCAGGGCACGCACGTGATAGCTGCAGTTCGACGGCGTGTCGCCCACGGCCCTCGCGCACGCCGAGGCCGTCGCGGGACCGTTTGACATCAGATATGTCAGGACGTCGAGTCGGACCGGGTGCGCGAGCGTCGCGAGCACCTCGGGGTCGGTCAGGAGCGGGCGGGATTCGATCATCTCTTTACACAACTCTGAAAGAGTCTTTCAGAGTTCTATCACAGCGTGCCCTGCTCCCGCCGAGCGTGCCGCTCACGAGGCGCTGAGGACCGGTCAGGAGGCGCCGAGTACGTCCCTCAGCGCCGGTTCGAGCTCGGGATGGCGGAACTCGTAGCCGGCCTCGCGCAGGCGCGCGGGAATCGCACGCTGACCGGTCGTGACCATCTCGGCCATCTCGCCGTAGAGCACCTTGACCGCGAGACCCGGGACCGGCAGCACCGCGGGGCGCCCGAGCGCGTGGCCGAGCGCGCGCGCGAGCTCGCCGTTGGTGACCGGGTGGGGCGCCGTTACGTTGACCGGGCCGCTGAGCGCATTTTCGTCGACGCACGCGAGCATCGCGCCGACCACGTCATCGACGTGGACCCACGGGACGTACTGCCGGCCGCCGGCGACCGGTCCGCCGATCCCGAGCTTGAAGAACGGCAGCATCTTGGCGAGCGCACCACCGTTGGGCGAGAGCGCGACGCCGGTTCGCGTGCATGCGACGCGCATGGTCGGCGCGGCGCCCAGCGCCTCGCGCTCCCACGCGACCACGACCTCGGCGAGGAAGTCGCCGCCGGCCGGCGCGCGCTCGTCGAGCTCGGCATCGCCGCGGTGGCCGTAGAAGCCGGTCGCCGACTGCGAGACGAGCACGCGTGGGCGGTCGGACTGCGGCAGTGCGCCGAGTGCGGCCACGAGCGAGCGGGTCGCGAGCACGCGTGAGTCGCGGATCCGCGCCTTCGCCTCGTCGGTCCATCGCTGTGCCACCTGTTCGCCGAGCAGGTGGATGACGGCGTCCGCGGCCGCGAGCGCCTCGGGCGGCGGCGACTCGTCGGTCGGGGTCACCCACGGGTAGACCTCGACGCCGTCGCCGAGCACGCGCCTGCCGCGCTCGGGATCGCGTGACAGGGCGAGGACCCCGTCCCCTCGCGCGCGCAGCGCGTCGGCGAGCGCCAGTCCGATCGTTCCCGTCGCTCCGGTGATCAGTACCCGCATCAGGTCGACTCCCAACTCGTAGTGGCTTGACCGCGCCTCGTGGCTCCTTGACGCTGAGACCCGGGCCCGGCTCAGGCCTCCTCGTGGCCCTCCACCAGTGCTTCCCCGATGCAGAGCGCCCCTATCAGGGCCGAGATTCCCGCGGCCACAGACCAGGCCGGGATCGAGCCGCCGAGCGCGTACAGCGCCATCAGCGCGGCCGCGATCAGCAGTGGCGCGGGGCGCTTGTCGCCGGCGATTCGGAGCCGAAATGCGGCGAGCCCGATGAGGTAGACGGCGACGCCGGCGCACAGCGCCAGCCTGCCCCCATCCGGCATCGGCGCCTGAGCCGAGTTGTTGACGGTGAGCTTGACCCCGTCGGCGAAGATGATGATCCCGGCGATGATCACGAGGTGGATGTAGCTGTATGCGTCGGCCGCGGCGAGAACCGGGTCGCGGTGCTCGCGCAGACGCTCCTGGGCACGTTCGGCGAAGCGGTCGAAGTACGTCCACCACATCCCGATCGCGGGCAGCAGCCCGAGGCCCGCGGCGATCACGAGCTCCGGGGTCAGGTCGCGCTTTTCCGCCCCCACCCCGACCCCGATCGCGACGATTGACTCGCCGAGGCAGATGATCACGAACGAGCCGTAGCGATCGGCGAAGTGGGCGACCGCGACGTGCTGCAGCCCCCGCAGCCGCTCGCGCGTCAGCCATGCCGGACCCGCATAATCGATCGCCGCGGCGAGCGCCCAAATCGCGACGCGCTGCCAGCCGTCGAAGAACACCGCGCCGGCGATCAGAAGCGCCATCCCGAGCACGACGGTCACACCGAAGCCCGCGATCGCCGACCACGCGGCGTTCCCCTTGCGTGAGGCATCGGTGTACAGGGCGAGATGCAGGAAGCGCACCAGCGCGTACGCGCACGCGAACAGCACTCCCTCGCTCGCGAACGCGTGCGGGAGCGACAGCCCGACGATAAAGATCAGGACCGTGCCCGCGAGCAGGGAGGCGCGCAGCGCACGCGAGTCGTCGGCCTCGGCGTTTGCCGCCCACACGAATGCCGACCACGCCCACCAGACGAGGGCCAGCAGGAGCATCGCCTGGCCGAACCGGCTCCACGTCGCGTGCTCGGCCATCAGCGCGGTCACCTGGGTGATCGCGAACACGAACACGAGGTCCCACAACAGCTCGACCGCGCTGGCGCGCCGCTCGACGACGTCCTCCTCGACGGTCGGCAAGGCGAGCTCGGTCACGACCCGAAGTATCTCGCCACCGGGGGCTCGGGCCTGATTGGATACCTGTCCCTACGTCGAGTTGAGGAGGTTTGATGCCAGAGCGCGCTGCGATCGTGACCGGAGGATCGAGCGGGATCGGGTTCGCGATCGCGCGAATGCTGCTCGAGGAGGGCTATGGCGTGACGCTCGCATCGCGGCGGCCGGACAAGCTCGAGGAGGCGCGGGTGCAACTCGGCGGCGACGGCGCCGAGCTGAGCGCGGTCGTCGCCAACGTCGCGTCCGAGGACGACGTGCGCAACGTGGTCGCGGCGCACCACGACCGCTTCGAGCGACTCGACGTGCTGGTCAACAACGCCGGCATCGGGATCGGCGCGCCAATCGCCGAAGTGCAGACCAAGCGCCTCGACATGCAGCTCGATGTGAACCTGCGCGCGATGGTGCTGTTCTACCGCGAGTGTGCCGAGATGCTGCGCAAGGCGGGAGCAGAGCACCACAACGCGCTCGTCGTCAACACGGCCTCGATCGCCGGCAAGTCCGGCGACGCATGGGTGTCGGTCTATTCGGCCACCAAAGCGGGGATGGTCGGCTTCACGCAGTCGATGAACAAGGAGCTCGGCGACGACGGGATCAAGTCGTGTGCGCTGTGCCCGGCGTTCGTCGACACCAAGATGGCCGACTGGGTCAAGGGTCACATCCCGGCCGAGAAGATGATCCGCCCCGAGGACGTGGCCGAGGCCGTGCGGATGCTTCTGCGACTCTCGCCCGGCTGCGTGATCCCCGAGATCCTGTTCCAGCCGCCGAGCGCGACGCTCGGGGGGATTCCGGTCACGGTCTGAGCGCCGGCCGGCATCCGACCTCGCTCGCGGCGCCGAGCTCTGACTCGACCAGGGCCATCAGCCGCTGGTAGTCGTCGTAACGGCGGACGGGCGCCGGGTGCTCGGCCGGCGTCGCCAGCAGGCTCGCCTGGAGATAGAACTTCAGGATCAACAGTTCGCGCTCGGTCGCGCGCCGTGGCTGACGGCGGCGGGCGTTGCGAAACGCAAACCGATCCCACGCCTTCGCGAACGCGATCGCGGTCGTGCGGCCGCCCGCGCGGTGTGCGGCGAGCATCGGGCAGACGCCGTCGCGGTTGCTGTAGGCGCCGACGATGATCTCGTTGCCCTCGATCCCGCTAAGCATCGCGACGCTCGTGTGGCGCGGAAGCGCCTCGATCACCGCGTGCAGATTCGCGCGTGCCGTGGAGCGGTTCCTTCGCATAGGGTTCCTGATCGGCCGCCGGCACGCGCGACTGTAGTCAGCGCCCTGCCGGCCAACGGGTGACCAACCTCGCGGCGAAAGGAAGCTGGCAATGAAGCTTGGAGTCAACCTCGGCTACTGGGGATTCGGGATCGGCCCCCAGGACCAGCTGAAGGTCGTCCAGGAGGCCGAACGGCTCGGTTACGACTCGGTCTGGGCGGCCGAGGCGTACGGCTCGGACGCGGCGACGGTGCTCGCCTGGCTGGCGGCCGGCACGACCTCGGTCAAGCTCGGATCGGCGATCTTCCAGATGCCGGGGCGCTCGCCGGCGCTGACGGCGATGACGGCGGCGACGATCGACGAGCTCTCGGGTGGACGGATGGTGCTGGGCATCGGCTCGTCGGGCCCCCAGGTCGCCGAGGGCTGGCACGGGCAGCGCTTCGGCCGCCAGCTGCAGCGAACACGGGAATATGTGACGGTCGTGCGCAAGGCGCTCGCGCGCGAACGGCTCGAGTTCAAGGGCGAGACGCTCGAGCTGCCGCTCCCGGATGGACCCGGCAAGGCGCTGAAGCTGATGATCACCCCCGTCCAGGAGCGGATCCCCATCTATCTGGCGGCGATCGGCCCGAAGAACACGGCGCTCGCCGGCGAGATCGCCGACGGCTGGATCCCGACGTTCTTCTCGCCCGAGCACGTCGCCTCGTTCCGCGAGCTGCTCGAGGAGGGCGCGGCGCGCGCGGGCCGCTCGCTCGAGGGCTTCGACATCGCTCCGACCGTCCAGGCCTACGTTTCCGACGACGTCGATCTCGCCCGCAACCTGATGCGTCCCGTGCTCGCGCTCTACATCGGCGGGATGGGCTCGCGCGAGCAGAACTTCTACAACAACCTCGTCAAGCGCTACGGCTTCGAGGCGGCCGCGCGCGAGATCCAGGATCTGTATCTCGACGGCAAGAAGACCGAGGCGGCCGAGGCGATTCCCGCCGAGCTGATCGATGCGGTGTCACTGTGCGGCCCACGCGACGTCGTCCGTGACCGTCTGGCGGCGTTCCGTGACGCTGGCGTCGGGACGCTGATGGTGAGCCCGATGGCATGGACCACCGAGGATCGGATCGCCCAGCTGCGCGCCGTGGGCGAACTCGCGGCTTGAAGCCGCCCACTCCCCTGCGCTTCTTTCTCGGCGCGTTCGGCCAGCCCGGCCACGCGTTCCCGATGCTCGCGCTCGGCGCCGAGCTGGCCGTCCGCGGCCACGACGTCACGTACGAGACCTGGTCGCGCTGGCGCGAGCACGTCGCCGACAACGGCATGGCGTTCGTCGCCGCGCCCGAGTACCCCGTGTTCCCGACTCGGGAGCAGCCGCTGTCGCCCTACGAGGCGATCGTGCGCGCGACCGGCGAGACGCGCCCGGCGATCGCGCGAGCGCGACCGGACGTCGTCGTACACGACATCCTGACGCTCGCCCCGGCGCTCGCCGCCGAGCTCGAGGGGATCGCGGTCGCGACGCTGATCCCGCACGTCTATCCCGTGACCGAACCGGATTTCCCGCCCTACGCGTTCGGCGCGCGGCTGCCGCGGACGGCCGCCGGCAGGGCCCTGTGGCGCGCGTTTGAGCGGCCGCTTGCGGCCGGCCTGCGGCGCGGACGCGAGGAGCTCAATGACGCGCGCGGCCGGCTGGGCCTGCCCCCGGTGCGCCGCTTTCACGGCGGTCTCAGCGAGCAGCTGTGCATGGTCGCGACGTTTGCGGAGCTCGAGTACCCGCGCGACTGGCCAGAGCACGTGCACGTGGTCGGGCCGCTGCTGTGGGAGCCGCCCTACGGTCCAGTGCACCCGCCGCCGGGCGCGGCGCCATTGATCCTCGTCGCGCCGTCGACCGCGCAGGACCCCGACCACCGTCTGCTGCGCGCGGCCGTCCGCGGCCTCGCGCACGAGCCCGTGCGCGTGCTCGCGAGCTGGAACCGCCGCGCGATCCTGGAGCCGCTGATCGTGCCGCCCAACGCGCGGTTGGTCGAATGGGTCTCGTACGCGCGGACGATGCCCGAGTGCGCGCTTGTGATCTGCCACGCGGGCCACGGCACGCTCGTCCGCGCGCTCGCCTGCGGCGTGCCGGTGCTGGTCGTTCCGCACGCGGGTGACATGGCCGAGAACGCGGCGCGCGCCGACTGGGCCGGCGTCGGCGTTCGTCTCCCGTGGCCGTTGCTCAGCCCGCGCACGCTGCGGCTGGCGGCGTCGCGGGCGCTCCGCTCCGACTCGCTGCGGGCGACCGCCCAGCGGCTCGCCGCTGCCGGCGCTGGCTGCCGCTGCCGGCGCGCGGGCGCTGTGCCGCTGCCGGCGCGGGCGCAGCGCGGGCCGCGGACCTCGTCGAGTCGCTCGCGCTCAGCCGTCGGCGCGGTGGCGCCGAACGAAGTCGATGACCTTCGGGTCCCGGCTCTGGACCAGGTCCACGGGCTCGCCGTAACACGTGCAGAGCTCGACGACGGCCTGGTCGTCGCTGAGCTCGCGCGCGCGCCAGATCGCACCGTGATCCTCCCAGCGCTGGAGATCCTCGATCGTCGTTGGGGCTCTGATCGGCTCGGCCATGGGGTCTAAGGGCCGGCGCCGGGCGTGACCCCGTCGGCCGCGTCACGAGCCGTCTCCGCGCCGGCCGGATTGTCGCCCGCCCAGTCGATGATCTTGCGCGAACCCTGGATCACGGTCTGATCGTCGAGCACCAGGACGGGCACCCAGCAGTTGCCCGTCAGCTCCTTGACCTTCCGCCGCCCGGGCGTGAAGTTGAGCGCATCCGGCAGCAGGCCGAGCCCGTAGGAGAGGACCACCTGCGGGCTGTGCCCGGCTCGCGTGAGCGCCTTATGGGCTTCGCCGCACGGGTGCTTGTGCACCTGCGCGCCGGCTGTCCAGGTTCCGTAACAGACGTAGAGCTTCACGAAATGTGCTCCCCGATCACCGAGGCAAAGCTGCGGGGGTGGGACTCGAACCCACAACCTAACGGTTAACAGCCGTTCGCTCTGCCATTGAGCTACCCCGCATTTTGGTGCATTGAGCCGGAAACAAGCTCTGGCGGTCACGACACTCTACGGAAGCGCAATGACCCCTGCCTCCACCTCCGCATGGCAATTCGAACAGAGCAGGACGCACTTGCTGATCTCCGACCGCAGGGTCTCGAGCGACAATGTCAGGCCACCGGCGCTCACTCCGAGCCGCTTATCGGCCGGCTCGAGATGGTGGAACTCGAGCGCCGAGATGCACCGGCGATAGCCGCAGATGCGGCACCGGCCTCCGGCCTCGTCGACCAACTGGAGCTTCAGCCGGCGCCTGTGGTCGGCAATCCCCTCGGCGCGGCAGCGCTTGCAGCGGTAGTACCCACGCCCCTCGAGCACGAACTCGCTCTCCCCGTGGCGCGGGCATACCCTTCGGACCGACAGCATGCCCGCCTCACGGGCTTCGCGCGCGGCGCTCGCGCGGCGGGCTGGCTCGGTTCGCAGCCCATGCCTGGCAAGCCAGTGGCGCACGGTTCCCTTGCTCCGCCCGACCTCGGCGGCGATCTCGCCGATCGACGCGCCGGCCTGTACCAACGCTTCGAGCCACTCGCGCTCGATCCCACCCTTGGCGGCGTATTTCTCCCGATTGACCGCGTGCAGCCCGTGCCGGCGCATCCAGTACGACACAGTCGTCGGATGGCGGTCAAAGCGCTCGGCGATCTTCTCGATGCTCAGCCCTTGGGCGAGCAGCAGTCTGAGTGATTCCCTGTCCACGTTCGATCTTCCAGCCTCGAACGTATGTTCCCATGGGAGGCGGACGGAGACGTTCGTCACCAAGCCAATCTCGTGCGGAGCCGGACCTCGCCCGGCCGCGAAGAGGTCAGGCCTCGAGGCGCACTCCGACCGATCTGATCGCCGCGCGCACGTCCTCGCGCTGCCTCGCGAGCTCGCCGGTGCCCGACGCCTGCAGACCCTGGCCGCGCAGGCGCAGGATCGCGCGGTCGAGGCGATCGAGCTCGAGCACGAGGCGGGTGTGCTCGAGGCGATCGGCGCTCGGACCGGGGATCCGTCCGGCGAGCTCGACGAGGCCCGCGATCGTGCGGGCGAACTGCTCGTCGTCGGCGGGCAGGTCGGTCATCGGCGACTCGGTGTGCCCCGCCGCCAGGTGCCGCGCGACGCGGCGCAGCGCGTCGCTCGTCAGCAGCTGATCGGGATCGAACGATGCGAGCGCCCGCTTGCCGAGATCGGGGAGCGCGATGCACAGCGCCAGGAACATTCGCTCCGGCCGCGGGCCGCGGTCGGGGCGGGGGCTCGCGACCGGGCTCTGATCGCGCCCAGCACCGCCATCGCTCATTCGGGGCTGACCCCCGCCGGCACTGCGCCTGGCGAGCAGCGTCGTGAGCCGACCTTCGGTCAGCTCGAGCCGACCGGCCACCCGGCGCAGGAGCTCGTCGCGCAGAATGCTGTCGGGCAGCTCCTCGAGCACGGGACGGAGCTCCTCGAGCGCGCGATCACGACCCTCGGCGCTGCGGGTGTCGGCGCGCGCAAGGATCCGGTCGACTTCGAAGGCGACGAACGGCTTTGAATCCTCGACGAGCTTGCGCAGCCCTTCGGCTCCCTCGCGTTCGACCAGCTCGGCGGGATCGGTCCCCTCCGGCAGTCCGACGACGCGCAGTTCGAGCTCCCGCGCCCGGGCCAGGCGGGCCGCGCGCAGCGTCGCGTCCTGTCCGGCCCGGTCGGCGTCGAGGCACAGCTCGAGCACGTGGGCCATCTTCTGAAGCTGGGTCGCCTGCTCCTCGGTCAGCTCGGTGCCCATGATCCCGACCGCGTTGCGCAGCCCCGCTTGGTGGACGGCGAGCACGTCGGTGTAGCCCTCGACGAGAATCATCCGGTCGGCTCGGGATGCCGCAGATCGCGCAAGGTCTACCCCGAACAGCACCTCGCGCTTGTGGTAGAGCTCGCCGTCGGAGGTGTTGAGGTACTTGGGACGCTGGTTGTCGCGCATCGCGCGCGCCCCGAACCCGTGCACGCGACCGCGCGCGTCGACCGCCGGAAACATGATCCGTTCGCGAAAGCGGTCATAGATGCTCCCCGGCCGGTTGCGCGACCGCTGCGCGAGCCCGACCGCGAGCAGCTCCTCGTCGCTGAAGCCGCTCGTCCGCGAGGCGCGCAGCATCCGGTCCCAGGCACTCGGCGCGTAACCGACGCGGAACTCCCGCAGGGTCTGCTCCTCGAGCCCGCGGCCGAGCAGGTAGGCGCGCGCGGGCTGGGCCTCGCTCGCCTCCCACAGATAACGCGAGTAGTAGATCGCCGCCCGGGCGAGGAGGCCGTGGAGCCGTTCGCGCCGCTCGCGCCGTGCGGCCGCGCCCGGATCCTCGTCCTCGGTCTCGAGCTTGACGGCGAAGCGGTCGGCGAGAGACTCGAGCGCCCCCTTGAAGTCAAGCCCCTCGGTCTCCTGCACGAAGTCGAACGGGTCACCGGACACCTGGCAGCCGAAGCAGTGATAGTGCTTCTCGTCGGGCCGGACGTGGAATGACGCCGTGCGCTCGTCGTGGAACGGGCACAGGCCGAAGTAGCTGTTGACGCCCGCGCGCCGCAGCTCCGTGCGCGCCGAGACGAGCGAGAGCATGTCGACCGCGGCCAGTACGCGGTCGCGGGAGTCAGCGGTGTAGCGGCTCACGCTGATCGCCTCCCCTCGACAGCCGCTTCAGTCATCCAGTTGGCGCAAACGCGACCGGAACGCTGAGCTCCTCAAAGCGCCTGATGCAGTAGCGATCGGTCATCCCGGCCAGATAGTCGGTGACCCGGGTCGACAGCTCCCCGGCCCCAAGCGAGTCGGGGATCTCGTCCGGGTGACGGCAGTAGTGCTCGAACAGGACCGCGATCACGCGATGGATCTTTGCGTGCTCGCGGGTCGCGACCGGCCCGAGGTAGACGTTGTCGAACATGAACGACCGCAACTCGCTCATCGCGGCCCCGACACGCTCGCCCTGCACGATGTCGCCGGCGTCATGCGAGTGCTCGACGAGATCGTGGACGAGCATGTCGATCCGCCGCGGACCGCTGTCACCGAGGGTCTCGATCGCGCCGCCGGGGAGGTCATCCACAGATAGGACGCCGGCCCGGACCGCGTCATCGATGTCGTGGTTGATGTAGGCGAAGCGGTCGACGAGCCGGACGATCTTGCCCTCGAGCGTCGCCGGCTGCCGCGCGCGGCCGGAGTGGGTGACGATCCCATCGCGGACGGCCTCGGTCAGGTTGAGCCCCTGGCCGTCGCGCTCGAGCGTCTCGACGACGCGCAGCGAATGCTCGTAGTGGCGAAAGCCCGAACCGAACCGTTCGCGCAGACAGTTGTCGAGCGCCTCCTCGCCGACGTGTCCAAAGGGAGGATGGCCGAGATCGTGGCCGAGACCGATCGCCTCGACCAGGTCTTCGTTCAGCGCCAGCGCGCGCGCTACGGTGCGCGACACCTGCGTGACCTCGAGCGTGTGCGTGAGCCGGGTGCGGTAATGGTCGCCGCTCGGGGCGACGAATACCTGTGTCTTGTATTTCAGGCGCCGGAACGCCTTGCAGTGCACGATCCGGTCGCGGTCACGTTGAAACGGGGTCCGCAATCCGCACCCGGGCTCTTCGCACACGCGGCGGGCGGGGTACGAGCGCATCGCGAGCGGTGACAGGTCCGCCTCCTCGCGCGCTCGCATGCGCTGCTCGAATGCGTCCGCCACTGGACCGTGTGGATGCTCGTAGCCGGTGATCAGGCTCTGGTCGCTCACGTCTCGATTCTGGCACCGTGGCGCGCCCGCGAGCCGGAGTTGTCACAAAGCGGTGGCGCAAGATGCGCGATGACGCGTGTTCCGGGCGTTCCTACGCAGCCAGCAGCGGCCGCAGCCGCACGTGCGCGTGGTGCTCGGCGGTCTCGGAGATCGCGCGCTCGACCTGTCGCAGCGCCCGCTCAGGACCGTCCGGAGCCTGCGCGAGCGGGACGCCCAGGGCGACGACCAGGAACCGGTAAGCGCCTTCGTCGAGCGCAAACGCGCCCGCCTCGCACGAGCCGCAGACGACGCCGCCGGCAGCGCCCGAGAACCCCTGCAGATGGTCGGGCTCTCCGCACACGGCGCAGGCCGCCAGCTGCGGCACGAAGCCCGCGGCGAGCAGCAGCTTGAGGCGGAACGCGAGCCCATTCGCGGCGCGCGCCTGGGCGGCGTCTGAGTCCAGCAGCGCGAGCTCGTTGGCGAGCAGGCGGAAGACCCCGGGGTGCGGATCCGAGGTCTCGAACAGGCGCGCCACCGCGTCGCACGCGCGCGCGGCCGCGTCGAGCGTCGCCGCATGATCGCGCAGCGCGCCATGGGTCGCGATCGTGTCGACGCCGGTGACCGTCAACAGCTCACTACGTCCCTCGTGCAGCATCGCGTTGACGTGGAAGAAGGGCTCCAGCCGGGCGCCAAACCGGCTCCGCGCGCGCCGCGCCCCCTTCGCGATCGCGCTGACGCGGCCATGATCCGGGGTATACAGATGCAGGATGCGATCCGCCTCGCCATAACGGATCGAACGCAGGACGATCGCCTCGGTCTTCAGCGGCCCTGGCATCGCGATCTACCCGGTACCCAAGCTATACTTTGTGAAGTTATGAAACCGGTCACCGTGTACACGACCGACAACTGCTCCCACTGCGCGAGCGCGAAGATGCTGCTCGACAAGTACGCAGTCTCTTATGACGTGATCAATCTGTCACGCGACCCGGACAGTCGCGACGAGCTCGTCAAGTTGACAGGGATGTACACGTACCCGCAGATCCTGATCGACGGTGAGCCGGTCGGCGGCTTTGACCAACTCCTTGCCGCGCATCGCTCCGGGCGCCTCGCCGAGCTGCTCGCGGAGCCCAGCCCGGCCGCCTAAGCCGCAGGCTGCGCAGCGCGCCGCCGCCGCGGGCGTGGCTGGCAGTGCTCGCAGACGTAGGTCCCCCTCCCGCCGACGACGAGCTTTCTGATCTTCGTGCCACAGCGTGGGCACGGCTCACCCTCGCGGCGGTGCACGAGGAAGCGGTCCTGAAACGACCCGCGGGCGCCGTCGACGTGGCGAAAGTCGTCGATCGTGGCTCCCTTGGCCTCGATCCCGGCGAGCAGCGCCTCCTCGATCGCATCCCGCAGAGCGGCGACCTGAGGCCGCTTCAGGTCGCCCGCCGGGCGCAGCGGGTGGATCCGCGCGCGGAACAGCGCCTCGTCGGCGTAGATGTTGCCGACGCCGGCGATCCGCCGCTGATCGAGGATGAACGACTTGACCGGAGCGCGCCGTCCCTTCGCCAGCGAACGCAGATGCTCGAGCGTGAACTCGGGCGTCAGCGGCTCGATCCCGATCCGCTCACGCAGATACGCATCGCGTGCGGCGGCCCCTGACAGGACGTTGCCGGTGCCGAACCGGCGAGGATCGACGTATACGAGCCGGTGGGCGCCGTCGAGCTCGAACCTGACTCGCGTGTGGGCCGGCTCCTCGGTCGGATCGAACAGCAGGGCGCCGGTCATGCGCAGATGCACGAGCAGATACACATCGCCAGACAGCTCCCAGACGAGGTACTTCCCCGAGCGGCTGACCTTCTTCACCCTCCGGCCGCGCAGCGCCCGCTCCACCTTGCGCGGTGACTCGGGCCTCGTCCAGCGTGGATCGAGGATCTGCACCGTGATGATCGTCCGCCCCTCGAGATGGGGCGCGAGTTGGCGGCGGATCGTCTCGACTTCGGGAAGCTCGGGCATCCCACTGTTTCTTACACGAACGGGCGTCCGGGCAGCTCGCCGTCGTCGCCTCCCGCGAGCCAGCGCAGGACGGTGGCGCCGACGTCGGCCAGCGGGCCGTCATGACGGCGACCTCCGTGGCCCGCGAACGTCGCCAGCAGTGGCGCGTGCTCGCGCGTGTGGTCGGTCCGTGCTGACGTTAGGTCGCAGCCGTGGTCGGCCGTCAGTACGAGCAGGTCATCGGCTCGCAGCAGCGCCAGCCAGCATGCGACGTATTCGTCGATTCTCGCGAGCGCGCCGGCGAAACCCTCGAAATCGTGGCGGTGGCCGTACACCTGGTCGGTCTCGATCAGGTTCGTGAATACCAGCCCGGCCGGCAGCTCGGCGATCAGCTCGGTGGTCTGATCGAGCGCGGTCGCGTTCGTGGCGCCCGGATGCTCGACGTCGATCCCGACGCCGGCGAACAGCTGGCCAACCTTGCCGACCGAATGGACCTCGCCGCCGGCTGCCTGCACGAGTTCGAGATAGCTGCGCGTCGGCGGCGGCGAGGCGAAGTCGCGACGGCCGTCGGTTCGCACAAAGCCGCCGTCAGGCCCCGTGAACGGGCGCGCGATCACGCGTCCGACGGCGTGCTCGGGCGGCAGCATGGCGCGGACCTCGGCGCACGTCTCGTACAGCTCGGGGATCGGCACGACGTCGACGTGCGCGGCGATCTGCAGGACCGAGTCCTGGCTCGTGTAGACGATCACGTCCCCGCTCGCGAGGTGCTCTGAGCCGAACCGCTCGACGGCCTCGAGCCCGTTGCTCGGCCGGTTGCAAAGCACGCCGCGGCCGCTCGCCGCGCGCACGAGTTCGACGACTTCGATCGGGAAGCCATCGGGATACGTGGGCATCCGGCGCGGAGCGACGACCCCCATCAGCTCCCAGTGACCCGCGGTCGAGTCCTTGCCGGGCCCGAGCGCGTGCAGGCGGCCGTGAAGCGCCGGCGCGTCGGACGGCCCGATCCCCTCGAGCTCGATGATCGATCCGAGCCCGAGCGAGCCGAGCGCCGGCAGCGTCAGGCCACCGAGCCGCTGCGCCAAGTGCCCGAGCGTGTTCGCTCCCTGATCGCCATACTCGGCGGCGTCCGGGAGCGCCCCGACGCCGCACGCATCGAGCACGATCACGAACGCACGCCGCGCTGCGAGGCCGCCCCGCCCGTCAGCCAACGTCAAACCCCTGGTCGAAGTGCGTGATGCCCAGCTTGGTGTGCTCCTCAGTCCTCTGAGCTCCCGCGAGCGATCTGCGCGCGCGGGTGCGCGTCGAAGTACACGTCGCGCAGGCGCTCGGCCGACAGGTGAGTGTAGATCTGGGTCGTGCCGATGTCGGCGTGGCCGAGCATCTCCTGTAGCGAACGGAGGTCGCAGCCGCCCGCGAGCAGGTGCGTGGCGAACGTGTGGCGCAACGTGTGCGGACTCATCCGGTGCTCGAGCCCGGCGCTGCGGGCATGGCCCTGGACGATCTTGTACAGCCCCTGACGGGTGAGCCCGGCGCCGCGCAGGTTGACGAACACGCGCGGCTCGTCACGGAGCCCGACGAGCCGGGGGCGGCCCTTGCTGAGGTACGCGTCGAGCGTCTCGATCGCCTTGCTGCCGACCGGCACGATCCGCTCCTTGGAGCCCTTGCCGCGGGCGCGCAGGACGCCCGCCTCGAGGTCGAGGTCCGAGAGCTCGAGCGAGACTGCCTCAGACGCCCGCAGGCCGCAGGCGTACATCGTCTCGAGCAGGGCGCGATCGCGCAACGCGGCGGCCGTGGTCCCCATGGGCTGGGCGAGCAGGCGGTTGACCTCGTCACGGCTGAGGACCTTAGGCAGCCGCTCGGGCGAGCGCGGCGGGCGCAGCTCCGCGGTCGGGTCGTAGTCGATGATCTGTTCGCGACGGAGATGGCGGTAGAACGAGCGCAGGCAGGCGATCTTGCGCTGCAGGGTGGCCGCGCCGACCGGCGCTTTCCCGTCGCGTCCGGTCGCGAGCTCGGAGATGAACTCGAGCAGGTCGACGGGCTTGACCTCGAGCGGGTCGGTGCCGACACGACCGAGAAACGCGCCGTACTGCTGCAGGTCAGACCGGTAGGCCTCGAGCGTGTTGCGCGACAGCCCGCGCTCGAGCTCGAGCGTCGCGAGGAACTCGAGCGTCAGCTCGGTCAGATGTCGCTGCGGGGCTGGCGCGACGGTCGCCGTCATCGAGTCGAGATTCGATTCGCCGTGTGGCACTCCTGCGGGTGGGCGACGCCGCCCGTGCCGTCTACAGCGTGCCGCGCTCGCGCGCGAGCGCGAGCCATAACAACGCGATCAGCGACTTTGAGTCCTCGCACTCGTCGATCGCCGCGTCGAGTCGGTGCAGCGGCCACGGGACGACCTCGATCCGCTCGCCGGGGTCGGGCTCGGCGCCGGGCTGGTCACGGAGGTCACGGGCCAGGTACCACCAGACGCGCTCGTCACTGAAGCCCGGGCTCGTATAGAAGACCTTGATCTCCTCCCACGAGGCGGCACCCTTGCCGATCTCCTCGGCGAGCTCGCGCTTGGCCGTCTCGAGCGGCTCCTCGCCCTCGACGTCGCGCTTGCCGGCCGGGATCTCGAGCGAGTCCTGCAGTCCAGCCGCCTCGCGAGGTTGGCGGGTGAGCCAGACGTAGGTGTCGTCGACCGGCAGGATTCCGACCGCGCCGGGATGCCACACCTTCTCGCGCGTCACTTCGGCGCCGTCGGCGTGGCGGAAGCGCTCGACGCCGGCGGTGAAGATCGTGCCCTGCCAGCTCGTCCGCGCCTCGATCAGGTGAAACTCGCTCACCCGCCGGCACCTCCGAGGTCGTCGACGCGGCGCTCGCTCACGCGCCCGCTACCCCCAGCTCAGCCGCCGCCTCGTCGACCAGCGCGATCGCGATCTCGAGCAGATCCTCGAGCGCCCGGGCGCTGATCCGTTCGCCCGGCTCGTGGTTTCGCTCGGTCCCGTCGGCGAGATTCGTGCACGCAAACCCGCCCAGCTGCAACGAGTTCGCATCGGACGCCCCGCCGGAGTCGATCGCCTTCGGCTCATACCCGCAGCGGCGAAGCGCGCGCTCGGCCACGACCACCTGCTGTGCGGACTGCCGCGTCCGATAGCCGCGAAACATCTGCTCGACATTGACGTCGACGTCGCATTCGGCGGCGTTGGCCCCGTCCTGCAGGTGGTCGACGGTCTCGGTCGCGACCGCGGCCGCGCGCGCGTCATCGAGGCTGCGGACCTCGGCCTCGACCCGGCAGCGCTCCGGCACGACGTTGATCGCGGTGCCGCCCTCGATCATGCCGACATTCGCCGTCGTCGCAGGATCGAGCCGGCCGAGCCGCATCGCCGCGATCGCCGCCGCGGCGCCCGCGATCGCGCTCGCGCCGGCTTCGGGGCGGACGCCGGCGTGCGCGGCGCGGCCACGGAACTCGGCCACGATCCGGTAGTGGGTCGGCGAAGCGAGCACGATCTCCCCGATCGGCGTCGCGTGGTCGAACACGTATCCGAAGCCGCTGCGCAGCCGACTGACGTCGAACTCGCGCGAGCCGCGCAGCGAGACTTCCTCGCAGACGGTGAACAGCAGTTCGAGCGCGATCGGTGGCGCCTGGGGCGCCGACCTCAGGCGCCGGGCAAGCTCGAGCGCGACCGCGACCGCCGACTTGTTGTCGGCGCCGAGGATCGCCTCGTTGGCGTTGCACCAGTAACCGTCGATCAGCACCGGCTCGATCGGCGCCACCGCCGGGACCGTGTCCAGATGGGCGCAGATCAGGATGCTCTGTTCCGAGCGTCCCGGCACGCGCGCGAGCAGGTTGCCGGCATCGGATCCGGTCTGCGGCGAGCTTGCGTCCTCAAAGACGTCGAGCCCGATCGCGCGCAGTTCGGCGGTGACCCGGTCCGCGCACGCCCGCTCGCTGCGTGACGGGCTCGCGATCGCGCACAGCGCCGCGAACGTGTCGTGCAGCCGGGCACGCTCCGTCTCGCTGGTCCGTCTCGCCACGGGGCTCGTGAAGCGCCTACGGGCTATCCGGCGCCACGCGCGACGCTGATGTCGCGCGGTTCGCCGTTCTCGACCAGATGCGGGCGCTCCGAGGTCGCCGCCTGGGCCCGATCAGACGCGGCCCCGACAAATTCCCTGAACAGCGGCGCCGGGCGCTCGGGCCGTGACTTGAACTCGGGGTGGTACTGGGAGGCGACGAAGAACGGATGCGAATCTGCGGCGAGCTCGATCGCCTCCACGAGCCGCTCGTCAGGCGAGGTCCCCGAGCAGATCAGCCCGGCCGCCTCGAGCTTGCGGCGCAGGTGGTTGTTGACTTCGTAGCGGTGACGGTGGCGCTCGTAGACGACCGGCTCGTTGTACAGCTCGCGGATCCGGGTGGCGTCATGCAGCTTGACGGGGTCGGCGCCGAGCCGCATCGTCCCCCCCATGTCGGCGATCTCCTTCTGCTCGGGGAGCAGGTCGATGACCGGGAACGGAGTCTCGGGGTCCATCTCGGTCGAGTTGGCGCCTTCCATCCCGGCCACGTGGCGTGCGAATTCGCTGACCGCGACGTGCATCCCGAGGCAGATCCCCAGGTACGGAATCTCGTTCTCGCGCGCGATCTGGGCGGCGTGGATCTTGCCCTCCCAGCCCCGGCCGCCGAAGCCGCCGGGGATCAGGATCCCGTCGGCGTCGTGCAGCCGCCGCGACACGTCGGCCTCCCCGACCGACTCCGAGTCGACCCAGTCGATCTCGACCTTGCAGCCGTGGTGGACCCCGGCGTGGCGCAGTGCCTCGGCCACGGACAAATAGGCGTCCTCGAGCTGCACATATTTTCCGACGAGCGCGATCCGGACCGTGCGCTGAACCTCCTTGGCCCGGCGGGTGATGTCCTCCCAGTCGCTTAGGTCGGGCCTGCCGGCCTCGAGCCCGAAGTACTCGGCGAGGATGAACTCGTCGACGCCCTGGGCGTTGAACACGAGCGGGACCCGGTAGATGTCGTCGACGTCGTAGGCCGAGACGACCGCCTCGACCGGCAGGCTCGCGAACAGCGCGATCTTGCGCCGGATGTCGGTCGACAGCTCGGCCTCGGAGCGGCACACGACCATGTCGGGCGCGATCCCGATGCGCCGCAGCTCGTTGACCGAGTGCTGCGTCGGCTTCGTCTTGAGCTCGCCCGCATGGCCGATGTACGGCACGAGCGTGAGGTGGATGAACATGCAGCGACGGCGGCCGACGTCGACCGGGAACTGGCGGATCGCCTCCAGGAACGGGAGCGATTCGATGTCGCCGACCGTGCCGCCGATCTCGGTGACGACGAAATCGACGTCACTGGAGTCGGCCATCAGCTTGATCCGCTGCTTGATCTCGTCCGTGATGTGCGGCACCACCTGGACGGTCGCGCCGAGGTAGTCACCGCGCCGCTCGCGGCGGATGACGGTGTTGTAGATCCCGCCGGCGGTGACGTTCGACGCGCGACTCGTGTTCGCGTCGGTGAAGCGCTCGTAGTGGCCGAGGTCGAGGTCGGTCTCGGCGCCGTCCTCGGTCACGAACACCTCGCCGTGCTGATACGGGGACATCGTCCCGGGGTCGACGTTGATGTACGGGTCGAACTTCTGCAGCTGCACGTCGAGCCCGCGCGCGACCAGGAGACGCCCGATCGAGGCGGCGGCGATGCCCTTTCCGAGCGAGGACACAACCCCGCCCGTGATGAATATGAAGCGCGTTTCGCCGTGAGCCATCGCCGGACACCGAGTCTATCGGGGCCCCCGACGGAAGCCTGGAAAGCGTGCAACCGGGCCGCCCGTGGCGCTGGCGGCCACCGCAGTCGGCGTCGGCACCGCGCGTTCAGGCGGCGCGCAACAGCTCGCGGGCGTGCTCGGACGCCGCGCCGTCGTCACTGCCGGCGCCGAGCATCCGCACCAGCTCGCCGACCACGCCGTCGCCCTCGAGCACCGTGACCGTCGTCGTGGCGGGCTCGGAGCCCGCCTCCTTGCCGATCGCGAAGTGACGCTGCGCGAGCGCCGCGACCTGCGGGAGGTGGGTGATGCAGAGGATCTGGCGCCGCCGGGACAGGGAGCGCAGGTGCTCGCCGACCGCGCGCGCCGTATGGCCGCCGATCCCGGCGTCGATCTCGTCGAACACGAGCAGCGGCGCGAGCTCGTGCGCGGCCGCCGGCTCGCTCTCGGCGACGCTCATCAGGGCCAGCATGACCCGCGAGAGCTCGCCCCCGGACGCAACCTCGCGCAGCGGTCCGAGCGGGCCGCCGGCGTTCGCAGCGATCTGCATCTCGATCGCCTCGGCCCCTCGCGGCCCGCACCCGTCGGCTCGGGGGGCGAGCTCGATCTCGAAACGCGCGTCGGGCATCGACAGCTCGGCGAGCCGCTCACGGACGGCGGCCGCGAGCTCGGGCGCCGCGGCACAGCGGGCTTGCCCGAGTTCGGCCGCGAGCCGCTCGACCTCGGCGCGGGCGCCGTCGAGCTCCTGCTCGACCGCCTCCAGGGCCTGGTCGGCGTGCTCGAGCTCATCACGCCGGGCGCGGCAGCGATCGGCGTGGGCGAGCACGTCCTCGATCCCGGCGCCGTGCTTGCGCTGGAGCCTGGCGAATAGCGCCAGCCGGGTCTCGATCTCCTCCAGCCGCTCGCCGGCGGCGGCCTCGCCGGTCACGTCCTGGAGATAGCCACGTAACTCGCCGGCGATGTCCTCGGCTTCGTAGCGCAGGGCCTCGAGGCGCTGCGCGAGCGCGCCCAGCGCCGGATCGATCGCCGCTGCCGCCTCGAGCTCGTACGCGGCGCCGGACAGCAGCTCACGCGCTCCGTCGCCCGACTCCGGAGCAATCGCCTCGGCGGCGCCGGCGGCGGCGCGCTCGAGCGTCTCGAGGTGGCGCAACCGATCACGCTGCCCGGTCAGCGCCGTCTCCTCCTCGACGCTCGGATCCGCGTCCTCGATCTCGGCGAGCTCGAACAGGACCAGGTCGAGCTCGCGCTCGCGCCGGCCGGCGAGCTCGCGCAGCTCGGCGGCGCGCGCCTCGAGACCGCGACTGAGGTCGTACGCCGCCCGCAGGTCGGTGCGCAGCTGCCTCTGGGCCTCGCCGCAGTAGGCGTCGAGCAGATCCAGCTGGGCCGTCTGCAGCATCAGCCGGCGGTGCTCGTGCTGGCCGTAGAACGACATCAGCTCGGCGCCGAGCTCCTGCAGGTCGGCGAGCGTCGCCGAACGACCGCTCACGTACGCGCGCGTGCGCCCGTCGGGCCACACGCGGCGCGCGAGCACGACCTCCTGCGCCCCGTCCGCGAGGCGCTCGGAGCCCGCGAGCGCCGGCGGCAGCGCGAACACCCCCTCGACGTAGCCCTCCTGCGCCCCCGGCCGCACGATCCCGCGCCGGGCGCGGCCGCCGAGCAGCAGGTCGAGCGCGTGCGCGAGCAGCGTCTTGCCGGCGCCCGTCTCGCCGGTCAGCATGTTGAGCCCGGGCGCGAGCCGCAGCTCGGCGCGCTCCATCAGCAGCAGATTCTCTACGCGCAGCTCGTACAGCACTGAACGTGGTCTACCAACCGGTCCCGACGGACCCCGGCGGCCGTTCGAGCAACCGATGCGCGACAACCGTGGAAAATCCGGCGGGCATGACCGGATTTTCCACCGAACGCGACGTATCCGCGACAGGCGTGGAAGATCCACCGGAGGGCGACGGATTTTCCACGGACTGCATGGCGGGCGGCACGCCGCGCGGACCTCGCTAAAGCGGCGTCGCCAGCCGCCCGAACTTCTGACGCAGCCGCTGGTAGAAAGTTGTGCCGTGCAGCTGCGCGAGCGAGGCGAGGTCGTAGTCGAACCGCGCCTGCAGCCGCTCGCCCGGCGCGAGCACGCAGATCGGTCGTCCGTCGATGATCACGTCGACCGGCTCTTCGAGCGATCGGTTGTGGACCGCGAGGCGGTCGTCGGGGGCGACCACGAGCGTTCGTGCGGTCAGCGAATGAGGGGCGATGAACGAGACCACGAACCCGTGCACACCCCACGCCATCACCGGACCGCCGTTGGCGAGGTTGTAGCCCGTCGATCCGGCGGGCGTCGCGACGACCAGCCCGTCACAGCGCACCCGTCCGACCTCGTCGCCGCCGACAGAGTACTCGAGGTCGGCGACCCGCAGACCCTGCTGGCGGTGGATCGAGATGTCGTTGATCGCGAGCCATTGGCCGCCGTTGCTCGACAGCTCGATCGCGGGCAACGAGAGGACCTCGAAGTCGCCCGTCAGCGCGCGGACCCAGCCGAGGTCCGCCTCCTCGCGGTCGACGGCCGCCAAAAAGCCCATCTCGCCGAAGTTGATCCCGAAAACGGGCACGCCGGTGCCCGCGTATGTACGCAGCGCGTTGAGGATCGTGCCGTCGCCGCCGAGCGCGAAGCAGATGTCGACGGTCGGGTCCAGCGGCGCCGCGAGCGTCAGCGACGACCCGGGCTCGATCTGGTGCTTGGCCGTCTCCTCGGGGTCGAGGCGGATCTCGACCCCGCGCTCGCGCGCGAGCGCGACGAGCGCGAGCAGCGCATCGGCGGTCACGTCGCGGCGGCGGTGCGTCAGCACGGCGGCGGTCGTGACCCGTTTCATGGCTCGACCTCTCGCGCCGCCGATTCGAGCTCCGACAGGCCGCCCCGCGCCGGCTCGGCGATCCACAAGAACGTCTCGAGGTTCCCCTTCGGTCCCGGCAGGCCCGAGCTCGCGTATCCGAGCACCGCGGCTCCGAGCCCGGCCGCGGCCTCGCCGACGTCGATCAGCGCCTGGCGGCGCAGTTGCGCGTCGCGGACCACGCCGCCCTTGCCGACGCCGGCGCGCCCGACCTCGAACTGCGGCTTGATCAGCGCGAGGCAGTCATACCGCTCGGCCGCGCAGCGCAATGCCGGGTCGAGCACCTTGACGACCGAGATGAACGACACGTCGATCACGATCAGGTCGGGGGCGTAGGGGAGCTCGGCGCAATCGAGCGACCGGGCGTTGCGGCGCTCGATGACGGTCACCCGCTCGTCGGAGCGCAGACCCCAGTCGAGCTGGCCGTATGCGACGTCGAGCGCCACCACGTGCGCGGCGCCGCGCTTGAGCAGGCAATCGGTGAAGCCGCCGGTCGAGGCACCGACATCGAGCGCCCGGCGACCCTCGACCCCGACGCCGAACGCGTCGAGCGCGTTGACGAGCTTGATCGCGCCGCGCGAGACGTACCTGGGACCGCTGACGAGCTCAAACTGCGTGTCGTCGGGGACCAGCTGTCCGGGCTTCTCGGCCCGGCGCCGCCCGGGCAGTAGCAGTACCTCGCCGGCGATCACCGACGCGGCCGCGCGCGAGCGCGACTCGAACACGCCGCGCTCGGACAAAAGGCTGTCGATCCGGATCCGTGCCACTCGAGCCGGAACGGTACGTGATCGACCTCACAGTCACGCGATCGCGCCAGCGTCACGATCAATACACGATGCGGATCAAGCCACTGACACTTCCGGTACACGGCATGATTGAGGCCCTCGCGGGACTCGCGATGATCCTGCTACCGGCGGTCCTGGGGTTCGACACGGGCGCGATGGTCGTCGCCGCATCCTTGGGGGTAGTCCTGACCGGGGCCGCGATCGCGCTGACCGCCCAGAAACCGATTTCGGTGGCGGCTTTCAGCCGCTTCGACAGCGCGTTTCTGCTCGCCACCGCGCTCGCGGCCCTGGCGCTTGCGATGACCGGGCAGCTCGCCGGCGCGATCCTGCTCAGCACGATCGTGATGCTGCTCACGTGGCTGAGCCTCAGTACGCGCTACACCGCGACCGCCTGACCGCCCTCAGCCGCCGCTCGCGACGCCACTGCGGCCGCCGACCGCCGTCTCGATCCGCGCGGCGATCCGCTCGCCGGTGAACCCGACCTCTTCGTGCAACAACGCCGGTGCCCCGTGCGTCACATACCGGTCGGGCAGCCCCACGCGAAGGATCCGCGGCGCCAGCCCCGAGTCAGACAGCGTCTCCCAGACCGCGGACCCGAAGCCGCCCGCGAGCACGCCCTCCTCGACGGTCACGAGCAGCTCGTGCTCGGCCGCCAGCTGGGCGGCGAGCCCGGCGTCGATCGGCTTCGCGAACCGGGCGTCGGCGACCGTGACCGCGATCCCGTGGGTCGCGAGGATGTCGGCCGCCTCAAGCGCCTTGCCGACCCCGGAGCCGTAGGCGAGCAGCGCCACCCGGATCGCGCCGGCATCGTCGCCGGTCGCTTCGCGCAGGATTTCCCCGGTCCCGATCTCGATCCGTTGCGCGACCGTCGGCAGCTCGACGCCGACGCCGTTACCGCGCGGGTAGCGCAGCGCGATCGGGCCGTCGTCATAGCGCAGGGCCGTGTGGAGCATGTGGACGAGCATCGCCTCATCGCGCGGCGCCATCAGGACGATATTCGGCAGGCAGCGCAGGTAGGCGATGTCGTAGGCGCCGTGGTGGGTCGGCCCGTCGTCGCCGACCAACCCAGCGCGGTCCATCGCGAACACAACGTTGAGCTTCTGCAGGCAGACGTCGTGGACGATCTGGTCGTAGGCGCGCTGCAGGAAGGTCGAGTAGATCGCCGCAACGGGTTTGCAGCCCTGGAGCGCCAGCCCAGCAGCGAACAGGACCGCCTGCTGCTCGGCGATCCCGACGTCGTAGTAGCGGTCCGGTATCTCGCGCTGAAGGACGTTGAGCCCGGTGCCGGAGTTCATCGCGGCGGTGATCCCGATCACTCGATCGTCGCGGCGGCACTCGCGCACGAGCGCCTCGCCGAACACCTGGGTATAGGCCGGAGGCGCCGGCTTGGCGTTGGCGGACTTCGGCTTGGCCGCGGCGGGCGCGCCGTTTGCGATCGAGTTGGGCTTCGCCGCGTGCCACTTCTCCATGCCCTCGAGCCCGCCCTCTTCGGCGGGCGCGAAGCCCTTGCCCTTGACGGTCGCGCAGTGCACGACGACCGGGCGCTCGGCGACCAGCGCCTCGCGCAGGGCGCGGCGCAGCGCGCGCACGTCGTGGCCGTCGATCACGCCCATGTAGGCCCAGTCGAGCTCCTCCCACCACAGACCGGGGGCCCAGAAAGCCTTCAGCGATTCCTTGAAATGCGGCCCGAAGCGCTCGAACGCGGGGCCGAGCCCGCCCGGCAGCTTGGTCAAGCCGCCCTCGACGCCCTCGCGCGCATGCCACAGCTTCGGGTTCATCCGCATGCGGTTGAAGTAGCGCGAGAGCGCGCCGACGTTGGGGGCGATCGACATCCCGTTGTCGTTGAGTACGACCACGATCGGCGTACCGAGCCCGCCGGCCTGATGGACCGCCTCGAATGCGACCCCGCCCGTCAGCGCCCCGTCACCGGCCACCGCGACGACGCGTCCCTCGGGCCCGTGCCCGCGGCGCATCGCCTCCTTGATCCCGACCGCGTATCCGATCGCCGTCGACGCGTGGCCGGCGCCCATGATGTCGTGCTCGGACTCCTGGATCGAGCAGAACGGCGCTAGGCCGTCGTACTTGCGGATCGTGTGCAGCCGGTCACGGCGGCCGGTCACCACCTTGTGCGGATAGGCCTGGTGGCCGACATCCCAGAGGATCTTGTCGGTCGGCGAATCGAGCAGCGAATGCAGGGCGACGGCGATCTCGCAGGCGCCGAGGTTGGCGCCGAAGTGGCCACCGATCTCACCTACGGTCGTGATGATGTGCTCGCGCACCTCCTGAGCCACCTGCTCCAGCTCCTCGTCGGTCAAGCCATGCAGGTCCTGGGGACAGTTGATGCCATTGAGGAGTTCGGTCATCAGTAGCTCCGGGTCGCGATGAAGTCTGCGAGCTGCTCGAGCTCGGACGCATCCAGGGGGGCGACCTCGCTCAACGAGGCCCGTGCTCGGTCGTGCGATTCCTGCGCGAGCCTACGCGCGCCTTGGAGGCCGAACTCGGTCACGTAGGTCCGCTTTCCCAGGCGCTCGTCGCTGCCCTGCTGCTTACCAAGGGTCGCCTCCGAACCGGTCACGTCGAGGATGTCGTCGACGATCTGGAAAAGCACGCCCAGCTCACTCGCGAAGGCGCGGAACGCGGAGATTGTGACAGGTTTGTGCTGCCCCGCCAGCAAGAGCGGGCACTCGATGCTCGCCGCGATCAGACGGCCGGTCTTGAGCTCGTGCAGGTGGCGCAGTCCGTCGGCGCCGGATCCGGCCGTTCCGGCGACATCGATGAACTGACCGCCGACCATGCCCTCGACGCCGGTCGCGGTCGCGAGCGCCGCGGCGGCCGCGAGAACGTCGGCCGGGGCGCCGACCGGCGCCGTCAGTAGGAGCCTGAACGCCTCGGCGTAGAGCCCGTCGCCGGCGAGGATCGCGACGTCGTCGCCGAATGCCTTGTGGCACGTCAGCCGTCCTCGGCGCAGGTCGTCGTCGTCCATCGCCGGCAGATCGTCGTGGATCAGCGAGTACGTGTGGATCAGCTCGATCGCGCCGGCGAGCGGCAGCATCGTGGCGCGGTCGAGGCCGAGCGCCGATGCCGTCGCGAGCGTCAGCACGGGCCGGATCCGCTTGCCGCCGGCGAGCAGCGAGTAGCGCATCGCCTCCTCGAGGCCGGCGGTCGCGAACTCATCTGAGAAGCGCAGCGCCTCGAGGTAACGCTCGATCTCCACGCGCAGGTGCTCGGGGTAGGCCGGGCGCACCGTCGATGTGGCGGCCACCGCTAGCGCTCCTCGCGCATCGGACCGGCGTCCGGCCCCCGGCGCGACCGCGAGATCATCCCCGGCATGTCAGCCCGCCGGCAGCGGAAGCTGACCAGGGAGGTCGGGGAGCGGTTCGAGCGCGGCGCGGGCCCGCTGGTCGACTTGCGAGCTGGCTTCGGACGCCAGCCGGGCGCAATCCTCGATCAGGCTGAGCGCCGCGTCTGGCTCAAGCTCGCCGGCTCGGAGCCTGTCAACGGCGTCGTTCAACGCCGTGGTCAGCTCGGTCAGAGCGTCGGTCACGCGCAGAAGGTTAGCGGCCCGGACCCGATCGCCGCGCGACGACGGTCATCTGCGCCCGTCGAGCGCCTCGTTGACGAGCGCGTCGGCGCGCGCGTTCTGGGCACGCGGGACGGTGCGAATCCGCCACCGGTCGCCGAACGGCGCCAGCGCCGCCAGGGCTTGCGCATGCAGTGGCTTCATCGCCTCGTGCTTGACCTTGTAGGCGCCGGTCAGCTGTCTGGCGACGAGCTCGGAGTCGTTGATCAGCTCGAGCTCGCTGGCACCGAGCGCGGTCGCGCGCCGCACGCCGGCGATCAGCGCCCTGTATTCGGCGACGTTGTTGCTCGCGTTGCCGATCCGCTCGCCGTGCTCGTCGATCACGGTGCCGTCGCCGTCCGAGATGACGACTCCGATCGCGGCCGGGCCCGGGTTGCCGCGCGCGCCGCCGTCGACGTTGACGACGAGCTTCACCGCGTCGCTACTGGCGGCCCGGCTCAATCGTGGGCGAGCTGGGGCAGCTCGCCCGGGATCCGCGCCCGGCGGCGATCGCGCAGCTCGCGCTGGCCCGGCCCGGTCGCCGGGCCCTCCTGGCTCGACGGCTTGCGGCGCGAGGACTTGCGGCGGTCGACGATCACGGTCACGTTCGGGTCATCCGCGTAGTAAGCGGTCAGATTGTCGAACAGCTCGTGCTCGAGCTCACCTGGGACGACGCAGTAGATCACTGATCGGATGCTATTGGACCTACCGCAGCGGACGCCATCGAACGTCCGTCTAGAGCGACAGGCGGCCGCGGTCGTCGGCGACCGCGTTGCGGTGCCGCTCCTCTGGGGCGAGCTCGTCGAGCTCGTAGCCCTGTCCGGAGACCCGGACCGTCGGCACCTCATCTGACAGGTCGACCTCGTAGCGGTACCAGCACAACTCCCAGGCGACGACCACGTTGACGACGCTCGGCAGGTCCGCCGCCGGGAGCACCGAGACCTCGGGGACGCCGAGCGAGCGCGCGATCCCGGCGACGGTGCGCGGGTGCTCGGAGCCGTTGAACAGGTCAACGACCGACGAAATCTTGTGTTCGATGCTCGCCGGGACGGCGCGGACGTGCCGCGGCTCGCGGTTGACGGGCTGGCGGGGCGGCGACGCCCGGCGCGGCGCAGGCTCGGCCCGTGCCGGCGGTGGCGGGAGCGGCTCTCCGAGCTCGTCATCGAAGCTCGGCGGCGACTCCTCGTCGACGGCGGACGCCTGGCGTCGCGCGCGCAGGCGGCCGAGCAGCGACCGACGCCGGTCGACGTTGGTGCCCGCGCCGTAATCGGGGATCGTTCCTTCGCGCACCCATCCCGTGTGGATCGCCCGCGACGTGCACAGCTCGCACACCGTGTGGCGGCTGCCGCCGCCGACGTAGACCTCGGCGCGCTCCCCGCGCAGCAGCGTCCGGCCGCAGACATCGCAGGCCGAGATCGCGACCGAGGTGCTGATTGCCCTGGTATTCATCGCGTGCGAGCCTACTACGCCTTGACCGCTTCGCGCTCTGCGCGCGCATCGTCGACGACCTTGGAGGCGAGGTGATGGGGAACTTCCTCGTAGCGCTCGAACTCCATCGTGAACTCCCCCTGGCCGCCGGTGATCGACCGCAGATCGGGCGCATAGGAGAGCATCTCGGCCATCGGGACCTCGGCCTTGATGTCGGTCATCCCGGCGCCGGCCGGCTCCATCCCGAGCGGCCGTCCGCGGCGCGAGTTCAGATCGCCGATGACGTCGCCGACCGAGTCCTCGGGCGCGTTGACCGTGACCAGCATGATCGGTTCCAGCAGGACCGGGGTCGACTGCTCGAGCGCCTGCTTCATCGCCTGTGAGCCGGCGACCTTGAACGCCATCTCCGATGAGTCGACCGTGTGGTAGGAGCCGTCGTAGAGCCGCACGCGGACGTCCTTGACGGGATAGCCCGCGACGACGCCCTCGTGCATCGCCTCGACGACTCCCTTCTCGACCGCCGGGATGAAGCCTGACGGGATCACGCCGCCCTTGATCGCATTGACGAACTCGAATCCCTCGCCGGCCTCGAGCGGCTCGATCTCGATGTGGCAGTCGCCGAACTGGCCGCGGCCGCCGGTTTGCTTCTTGTGGCGGCCGTGTGCCTTGGCGGAGCCACGGATCGTCTCCTGATAGGGCACCCGCGGGGGCTTGAGCATCACCTCTGCCCCGAAGCGCTCCCTGAGGCGCTCGACGATCACCTCGACGTGCACTTGTGACAAGCCGGCGACGATCTGCTGCCCGGTCTGCGCGTCACGGTGCAGGTCGATCGTCGGGTCCTCCTCCTGCAGCCGCCGCAGCGCGGTGAACACCTTGTCCTCGTCACCCTTGCTCTTGGGCTCGACCGCGAACGCCATCACCGGCGCCGGCAGCTTGATGCTCGGCATCTCGATCGGCTCGTCGCGGGCCGCGAGCCAGTCGCCCGCCTTGGTCTCCTTGAGCTTCGCCACGGCGCCGATATCGCCGGGCCCGAACTCGTCGGTATGACCCGTGTGACCGCCGTCGAACGTGACCAGCTGGCCGATCCGCTCCTTGTTGTGGGTGCGCGTGTTGAGGACCTGCGAGTCCTGCTTCATCACGCCCTGGTAGACGCGGAACAGGTTGATGCGCCCGGCGAACGGGTCAGCCCGGGTCTTGAACACGTACGCGAACAGCTCCTTGTCCTCGACCGGCTCGAGCGTGATCCCGCCGACCTCGAGCCCGCCGTGCTTGACCGGTGACGGGAGGTCCTCGACGATCGCGTCGAGCAGGCGGTTGGTTCCGAGGTTGCGGGTCACGACGCCGCACGTGACCGGGAACAGGGCGCCGTGGTTGGTTCCGTCTTTCAGCGCCGTCACGATCTCCTCGTGGGAGATCTCGTCGCCTTCGAGGTAGCGCTCCATGAGCGCGTCGGAGGTCTCTGAGACCTCGTCCATAAGCTTTTCCCGGTACTGCTCGGCCTGCGCCTGCATCTCATCCGGGATCGGGATCTGGACGCAGTTGTCGCGGCCAGCGCCCTCGTAGTGATAGGCCTTCATGTCGACGAGGTCGATCACGCCCGAGACCTCGTGCTCGGATCCGATCGGGATCTCGGTCGCGACGACGTGCTGGCCGAAGGTGCCCTTGAGGGATTCGAGCGTGCGGAAGAAGTCGGCGCGTTCGCGGTCGAGCATGTTGACGAACACGAGCCGCGCCAGATCCAGTTCGGCGGCGCGTTGCCACAGACGGGTGGTGTGCACCTCGACGCCCATCACGGCATTGACGACGAACACCGCGGACTCGCACACGCGCAGGGCGCCGAGCGCGTCGGCGATGAAGCTCGAGTCGCCGGGGGTGTCAACGAGGTTGACCTTGCGCTGCTGCCACTCGAACGACGCGAGTGACGCGGAGATCGACATTTGCCGTGCTTTCTCATCCGGATCCGCATCCGAGACGGTCGTGCCGTCGACCACCGAACCGAGCCTGTTCACTGCCCCGCCTCCGAACAGCAGCGCTTCATGCAGCGAGGTCTTGCCACTCCCGCGATGGCCCACAAGGGCGACGTTGCGGATGCGGTCCGCAGCCTTGTGCATGGCGGGTCTCCTCTCTCTCGGGTACTGAAAGCAGCGACCTTATCGTGTGGGTGTGCTCGACACATGTGTGCCGATTTCGCATTCGCTGCTTGGCGGGCAGTCACCACGGCCGAGCATCCGGCTCGGCCTAGTCCAATTCGCCCGCCAGCTTGGACCGCAGCCTCAGCACGGCCTTGGTGTGCAGCTGCGACACCCGCGACTCGGTCACGCCGAGGACCTCGCCGATCTCGCGCAAGGTCAGGTTCTCGTAGTAGTAGAGCGCGACGACCAGCTTTTCGCGCTCGGGCAGCGCCGCGATCGCGCCGGCGATCCGGTCGCGAAGCTCGGATTCGTCGACGAGCGCCTGCGGGTCCGGAGCCGAGTTGTCGGGCAGCGTGTCGAGCAGCGAGACCTGATCGCCGCTCGCGTCGGACACGTTCCAGAGCTCGTCGAGCGCGACGATCGTCGAGGTCGAGATCTGCACGAGCGCGTCCTGGAAACCCTGCACGCTGATCCCCAGCTCGCCCGCCATCTCATCGTCGGTCGGCGCGCGCTGCAGCTTGGCCTCGAGCTTCATGTTCACTCGTTCGAACTCCCGCGCGCGGGCGCGAACCGAGCGCGGCACCCAGTCGAGCGTGCGCAGCTCGTCGATGATCGCGCCGCGGATGCGGGTGATCGCATACGTCTCGAACTTGATTTCCCGCGACAAGTCAAACCGCTGGATCGCGGTGATCAATCCGCCGAGCCCGTACGAGATCAGGTCGGCTTCGTCGACGTGCGCGGGCAGGCCTGAACCCATGCGGCCGGCGACGTATTTGACCAACGGCGAGTAGGCGACCACAAGGCGCTCGCGGGCAGGCTCGTCGCCCGATGCCTTGTACCTCTTCCAGAGGTCTTGCAGCTCCATCGCTTTGACGTTGGTTTCCAGTTCAAAACCCCCCAGCTCGGGCCTTCAGGCGCGAGGGTGTGCATGCTTATACGCAGAGCGAAGGCGACCCGACTCTACCCGAGTGTAAACCTGAGTGGTCGAGATGCTGGCGTGGCCGAGCAACTCCTGAATCGCCCGCAGATCGGCTCCTCCCTCCAGCAGGTGGGTGGCGAACGAGTGGCGCAGCGCATGCGGATGGGTATCGGCGAGCGCGGGGACGTGCGCCGCCGCGAGCCGCGACCAGGCCTTCAATCGTCGGCGAACATCGGAGGTTCCCAGCCGCCGCCCCGATTTGGACAGAAACAGCGCCCGCGATCGATCGACGGCAAGCATCGGCCGGCCCTTGACGACGTAGCGCTCGAGCGCCGCGAGCGCGTGCTCGCCTGCCGGCACCAGCCGCGTCTTGCCGCCCTTTCCCTCGACTCGCACGCACTCGCCGTCGAAGTCGAGCGACTCGACGTCGAGCGAGACCAGCTCCTCGGCCCGCAGGCCCGACGCATACGCGAGCTCGAACATCGCCCGGTCGCGGAGCTGCCAGCGGCGTCGTCGCCGGGATCCGGTCCAGCAGCGCCGACACCTCGGCCGGCTTGAGCACTCGCGGCAGGCGCTGAGCGCGCTTGGGCGAGTGCAGCAGCTCGGCCGGGTTCTCATCACGCGCGCCGAGCTCGATCTGGCTGCGGAACAACCCCCGCAGCGCCGCGAGCTTGCGGGCGACCGTCGCCGGCGCCTGCCCGCGCTCGGACAGCGAGGCGACGTAGCGGCGCAGGACCCTGACGTCGACCGCGCTCGGGCTCCAGCTGGCGCGCGCTCGCCCAGCGCGCGAACTGCTCGGTGTCGATCGCGTACGCGCGATGGGTCTTGGCGGCGACCGCGCGACGCCTCAGGTCAGCCTGGTACGCGTCCAGCGCGGCGCGCCAAGCCTGCGCGAGCTGTTCGGGTGTTTGGGCATGCGTCGGCATCTGCGGTGCAGATTCGCCGCCGTGCCGAGTGACCCTCCGCGGATCAGCTGACGTGGACGAGCGTGCCGATCGGCGTATACGGATACACCGCGGCCGCCTCGCTGTACGGCATCTCGACGCAGCCGAGGCTCTGCGGGAAGCCGTAACTGCCGCGGATGAAGCCGTGCAGCGCGTCGCCACCGTTGAAGTAGCTGACGTCGGGAACGCCCGGGTCGCTGTAGTGGCTGCCGTCGGGGTTGGTGCCGCTCATCGTCACCGACGGCGCGTGCTCGAAGACGGCAAACAGGCCCTGCGCGGTCGGCGCCGACGCGATGCCGGTGTTGACCAGGCCCGACTCGACCGTCCGGCCGTTGTGCCACATGCTCTGGGTCTCGGGGCTGCCCTCGTTGACGGCTCACGAACGTGTACCCGAACGTCGACTTGTGCCCGGCCATGACCGCGTCGATCAGCGCGTTCCACACAGCGGGACCAGGCGCCCCGTCAGCAGTCATGCCGTTGGTCGTTCTCGAACGCCATCATCGCGCCCTTGGTCACGGTTCCGAACGCGCCCGGCTGCCAGACGCCCTTCAGCGCCGCCGGCGTGTTCGGGTAGCGCCAGGTGAAGTTGCCGGCCGGCGGCTTGACGGCCGCCTCGAGCTGCTCCGCCGGCGTCAGGCCGACGCCGTTACCCGCGTAATTGAAGTTCAGCGGCAGGTAGCCGAGCATCGCCAGCATCTGCTGCAGGCGCTCGTCGAGCCGCCGGGGACGGTCCAGCTCCCCTCCGACGACGACCCCTGCTGGCCTCCGACGAGCCTCACGCCGCTGGGCAGCGCCGACGTGCACGGTCGTGGCCAGGCCGTAGCCGTAGCCCTGGGGCTGGAACACGATCGCGTGGTTGTTGAGCGTGTGCCAGCGGCCCTGGGCGCCCCGCGATCGACGGCCGGCGCGAGCCGAGCACCTTGGACACCGACTTTGAGAAGGTCAGCGTGATCGGCGTGGT
Source organism: uncultured Solirubrobacterales bacterium (assembly GCA_963744695.1). Lineage (GTDB taxonomy): Bacteria > Actinomycetota > Thermoleophilia > Solirubrobacterales > Solirubrobacteraceae > Palsa-465. Next base: position 261,143 of record CAVUUT010000006.1, read on the forward strand.
CGGCTTGATCGTCGTGCCCGGCGCCGGGTTGGCGACCACGGTCGCCTTGCTCCCCGCGGGGAACCAGCTGACCAGCGCGTCGCTGGAGGTCTCCCAGCGACGCGGCTGCGCGGACACGAAGATCGATCCGGCGGCGGCGCTGCGCGGAAGCGGCACGGTTGCTTGCGGCGTTGCGAGCCGGTGACGTTGCAGGTGGCCCGGACGCCCGTAGGAGTACGCCTGGATCGGCGGCTTGAAGTGCAGCATCAGTTGTTCGTGCGGCCTGACCGTCAGGTAGTGCGAGCGCAGGCTGGCAACAGGCGTCATCATGGTCAGGTGCAGCGTCTCGGTGTTGCCCGCCAGCCACGCGATCCATCCCGGGCGCTTGACGACCACGTTGATCTCGAGCTTCTCGTTGGCGGCGAGCGGCTTGAGCGGCCAGATCCTGTCGCCGCGGACCTTGACCGGAACCACCGGCTGTTCGCGGCCGCCGATGACGGTCACGCTCTCGATCTTGCCGCCGCCGAGCGGCATCCCGACCTTGGCGATCGCGTTGGAGTCAGCGGTCAGGCTGGCGTGCGCCGAGGCGATCACGAGCGCGCCGACGCCCACGACCGCGACGATCAGCAGCATCACGCCGCCCGCGATGTAGGGGCCGCGCCGGGACCGGCGCGACATTGAGTCGCCGTCGCCGAGCGTGCGCCCAGGGCGCGAACCCGCCGGCGTCCGCAGATACGAGACGTTCGCCACCGCGAGACATGGTACAGACCACGGTTGTCTGATCAAGCAGCAGACCCCGCTCGATAAACCCCTGCAAGCGAGGGTGCAACGGAGAACTGCTCAAAACTGTGCGCGATCTGTGCGCGGCGTCGCAAGTCGGTCACTGCGCGCCGCTGGACAGGCACTGCGTAAGTGTAGGCAATGAGGTTATTCCGGCTGGTGCGGATCGACGCTAGCTCGTCACGGCGCCCTGCGCGGCGCTCGAGACCAGCTTGGCGTACTTGCTCAGCGCGACGCCGGGGAACGGCCGCTCGGGCGTCTTGTAGGCGGCGGCGCGACGCGCGAGCTCCTCGTCGGAGACGTCGACGTCGAGGCGGCGCGCGTTGACGTCGAGCGTGATCTGGTCGCCGTCGCGCACGAGGCCGATCGGACCGCCCCGAATCGACTCCGGGGCGACGTGCCCGGCCATCAGGCCACGGGTCGCGCCCGAGAAGCGCCCGTCGGTGATCAGCGCCACCTCCTCGCCGAGCCCCTCGCCGACGAGCGCCGCGGTGACCGCGAGCATCTCGCGCATCCCGGGGCCGCCGGCCGGGCCCTCGTTGCGGATCACGACGATGTCGCCGGGCTTGATCTCGCGCGCCGTGACGGCCGCCATCGCCTCCTCTTCGGACTCGAACACCCGCGCAGGGCCCGTCTGCGAGCGGCGCTCGTAGCCCGCGAGCTTGACCACGCATCCGTCCGGAGCGAGGTTGCCGTGCAGGATCGCGAGGCCGCCGGTTGACTTGATCGGGTCAGACAGCGGCCTGACGACGCGCTGGCCTTCGGTCTCGTTTGCGGTGTCGGCAATCTCGCCGATGTCTTGCCGGTGACCGTGATCGTCTCACTGTTGAGCAGGCCGGCCTCGTTGAGGCGCTTCATCACGAGCGGTACGCCGCCGGCGGCGTACAGGTCCGGCGCGACGAACTGCCCGCCGGGCTTGAGGTCGCATAGCAGCGGGGTCCGCTCGCTGATCTCGTCGAAGTCGTCGATCGCCAGCTCGATCCCGATCTCGTTGGCGAGCGCGAGCAGGTGCAGGACGCCGTTGGTCGAGCCGCCGCTGCACGCGATCGCGGCGATCGCGTTCTCGATACTCGCCCGGGTGACGATCTGACTCGGGCGCAGGTCCCTGCGCAGCACGTCCATGACGAGCGCTCCCGCCTGGCGGGCGACCTCGGGCTTGCGGTCGTCAACCGCCGGAACGCCGGACAGCCCCGACGGCGAGATCCCAAGCACCTCGAACGCCATCGCCATCGTATTGGCCGTGAACTGGCCTCCACACGCGCCCGCACCGGGCGACGCCACGTTCTCGATCTCGGTCAGCTCCTCGTTCGTGATCCGGCCGGCGGCGTGGGCGCCGATCGCCTCGAACACCTCCTGGATCGTGATCCGCTCGCCGTTGTAGACGCCGGGTTGAATCGAGCCGCCGTAAAGCATCACACTCGGCAGGTCGAGCCGGCAGAGCGCCATCACGGTGGCGGGGATCGTCTTGTCGCACGCGCAGAGCGCGATCACGGCGTCAAACACGTGCGCGTCGCAGACGAGCTCGATCGAGTCGGCGATCACCTCGCGGCTCGCGAGCGACGCCCGCATGCCCGGAGTGCCCATCGTGATCCCATCGGAGATCGCGATCGTGTTGAGCTCCATCGGTGTGCCGCCCGCCTCGCGGATCCCTTCCTTGACCTTCGCGCCCAGCGCCCGCAGGTGGAAGTTGCACGGCATCGTCTCGATCCAGGTGTTGGCGACCGCAACCAAGGGCCGCGACATCGCCTCGTCGTCAAATCCGATCCCCTTCAGAAACGCCCGCGCCGCCGCCCGCTCGGGTCCCGCGGTGAGGGCGCGGCTGCGGCGCTTTAGATCGACGTCAGAGGCGGTGCCCATCGCGGCCGGGAACTGTACCGCCCCGGCGGCGCCCGGTAGGTCTCGAGCACCCGGCCCGGAGCCCGGTAGCGCTCACGGAACTGCGCTAACCGGGTGTGTCGAGCGGCGTCGAGGTCTCGCCGCCCGCGACGTAGCGCATCCGCGCCCGCTCCCACTGCGCGAGCCGCCACAGATCTCGCTTGACCCGCGCCGGGTCGAGTTGGCGTCCGGGCAGGTGCATGTTCGCGGTCGAGATCAGCCGGCGCTCGTCGCCGGTCAGCGCCATCCACTTCGCGAGCACGTCATCGGAGTCGGGCAGCCGCGCGCTTCCATACGGGCGCGTCTCGTCGGGAAACGCGACGCAGTACTCGTTGAGCAGCCGGTGGGTCTGCGCGAGGTAGGCGATGATCGCCCGGTGCGGATAAATGAGGTAGGCGTACGCCGCGCCTCCCGTCCCTCCCGCGTCGGCCAGCCCGTCGGACTGCGTTCCCCAGACGCGGATGAACCCGAGGTCGCGGTACATCGCCCACTCCTCATCGTTCACGCATGAACGCAGCAGCGTTCGGGCGCGCTGCTCGGCGCGGCGCTCGCGCCCGGGGTCGTAGGGCATCGCGGGGGCGATCCGCCGGCGCGCCTTGTGTCGCGACCAGAGCTCGTCGATCCGCGGCAGGAGCTCCTCGGAGAGCAGGGCGATTGCAACCAGCGCGGTCGCGACGAGCGCCAGCAGCACTGCCCGCCCTACCTGGCGCCGCCGGCCGCCCGCGGGAAGAAGATCACGCGGTCGGCATCCCGCGGGATGTCGTCGAACGAGCGCACCATGTGTGCCTGGCGTCGGCCGTCGCCTTCGAGCGTCGGAACCGCAGCCCAGAGACCGGCGTCGAGCTGGCGGCGAAACTCCTCGATCAGCCGCAGCTCGTCCTCGGCGAGCTCGACGTCGCCTTCGGCGATCAGCACCTCGCCGTGACCCGGCTTCATCCGCAAGAAGCGCACCCCAGAATTATGTCATGCGCAGGACATCGACCGGGCCGGGCCCGGCGCCGAGGTCGGCGAGCCCGTCACGGACCGCGTGCGACGCCCGGCGCTTGGCGGCGCGAGCGGCCTCGAGCGCCGTGTCGCCGCGCGCGAGTCTCGCGGCCAGAGTCGAGGAGTGAGTGCACCCCGAGCCGTGAGCGGCGCCGTCCGGGTATCGCTCACCGGGGATCTCGACCAGCTGCGATCCGTCGTAGAACACGTCGACCGCACGCTCTCGGTGGCCGCCGGTGATCACGACGGCGGCAGGGCCGAGCGCCTTGATTTTTTTTACCAGTTCGGCGACCTCTTCACGGGATTCGACCTCCCGCGGGTCGCGCCCGGCGAGCGCGCGCGCCTCGTACAGGTTTGGCGTTACGACCGTCGCCCGGGGAAACAGCTGCGCCACGAGCGCGCTGCGAGCCGCTGGCTCGAGCAGCTGGCCGCCCGATTCCGAGACCATCACCGGGTCGAGCACGACCGGGGTCTGTGGGGGCAACTCGTCCAGCGCCTGTGCGACAGCTTCGATCGCCGCGGCGGTGCCGACCATCCCGATCTTGACCGCGTCGACGCCGATGTCATCGGCGACCGCCCTTACCTGCGCGACGATCATCTCGGGCGGGATCGAGTGCACCGCCGTGATGCCGACGGTGTTCTGTGCCGTGATCGCGGTCACGGCCGTCATCCCGTGTACGCCGGAAGCGGCAAAAGCCTTCACGTCGGCCTGGATGCCGGCCGCGCCGCCCGAGTCCGAGCCGGCGATCGACAGCACGCGGCGAACGCGGTCGCTCATCGGCGTGAGCTTACTTGCGCTCAACAAAGCACCGAGTAGCGGCCGCCGGGCTCGTGCCGGACGCGGCCTGCGAGCTCGAGCGATGCCAGCGCGGCGAGGCCATCGTCGGCGTCGAGGCCCGCGCGAGCGAGCGCTTGCGCCGCCGTCTCTCCTTCGGCGAGCGCTTCGAGCAGCGCCTCGAGCTCGGACGTCAATCGCGGTCGGGGCGCCCGCGTGATCTGACCGGCTCGCGCGCCGAACAGCCGATCGAGGATCTCCTCGGGGCGATCGATCAGCAGCGCCCCTTCGCGCAGGAGCACGTGCGGGCCGCTTGCCAGCGGTGACGTGATGCGCCCGGGGACCGCGCCCACGAGTCGAGCGAGCTCCTGCGCATAGCGGGCGGTGATCAGGGCACCCGAGCCGGGGCGGGCCTCCACGACGACCGTCATCGCGCTCAGCGCCGCGATCACGCGGTTGCGGGCGGGGAACATCCAGCGCCGCGTCTCGCTGCCGGGCGGGAGCTCGGAGACGACCGCCCCGCATTTCCGGATCCGCTGGTGAAGGACGCGCGTACGGGCCGGGTACGGCCGCTCGGCAGGACCGGCGAGTACGGCGATCGTCGGGCCTTCGACGTCGAGCGCGCCGTGGTGCGCGGCGGAATCGATCCCGAGCGCCATCCCGCTGACGACTGGGACCCCGGCCGCCGCCAGCCCCCGGCTCAAAGACCGCGCGACGTCAATGCCGTACGGCGATGCTCGGCGTGCGCCGACGACGGCGACCGTGGGCTGATCGACGAGCGCGAGGAAGCTCTCTGAGCTGTGGGCGATGTGCAGCACCGCCGGCGGCGCGCTCAGCTGCGCGAGCGCCCGCGGGTAGTCCGCGTGACAGCGGCAGATCTGTCTCAGTGCGGCGCCGGCCGCCTGCCGGCGCGCGCCGTCGGCGTCGAAGGACTCGAGCTCGCGCTCGATCGCCGGTCGCCGCGCGCCCGCGAGTCCCGCGATCAGCTCACCCTCGTCGAGTTCGAGCAGCGAGTCGATCCGGTCCCGGTGCAGGTCGATGTGGCCCGCGAGGCGCGCCAGCAGCCAGGTCCGCGCCAGGCACGCATCGCAGGCGCTCACGCTCTTCACGGCGCGACCGCCGAATCGATCGTCGAGCGCTGGCGGAGGCTCAGCGCAGTCAGCACGTCGGCGCGTGTGACGCGCTCGCGTTCGCCGAGGTCGGCGATCGTGCGCGCGACGCGGAGTACCCGGTGACGTCCGCGCGCGCTCAGCATGCCGACCGCGTAGGCGCGCCCGAGCTCGTGCTCGGCGTCATCGTCGAGACGGATGAGACGCTGGACCGTGGGCGCGTCCATCTCGCCGTTGCATCGGGCGCGGGTCGCCGCCAGACGCCGGCGCTGGCGCTCGCGGGCCGCCGCGACGCGGGCGCCGACCCGGGCCGAGCTCGTCGCCGGCGGAGCGCTCAGGGCATCGGCGGAGGGGCGCTGCACGTCGATCACGAGGTCCATGCGGTCGAGCAGCGGGCCGCTCAGGCGGCGGCGATGGCGCCGCAGCTCGGCTTCGCCGCACGTGCAGCGGTCGCCGTCCCCGACGCCCGCAAAGCCGCACGGGCAGGGGTTGGTCGCCGCGACCAGCATGAAGCGGGTCGGCAGCCGCAGCGCGCGCTGCGCGCGCACGATCGTCACGTGGCCGTCCTCGAGTGGCTGGCGCAGCGCGTCGAGGCTCGAGCGCTGGAACTCCGACAGCTCATCGAGAAACAGCACCCCGTGGTGCGCGAGCGTCGCTTCGCCCGGCCGCGGCGGCGCGCCGCCTCCGGCCAGCCCGGATGACGAAATCGTGTGGTGCGGCGCGCGGAACGGCCGCGACACGATCAGCGGGCCGGAGTGCAGGCCGGCGACGCTGTGGATCCGTGTCACCTCGATCGCTTCGGAGCGCGTCAGCTCCGGGAGGATCGAGGGCATGCGGCGCGCGAGCATCGTCTTGCCGGTGCCGGGCGCGCCCTCCATCAGCAGGTTGTGACCGCCGGCAGCGGCGATCTCGAGCGCGAGCAGCGGCGCGCCGTGGCCCCGGACATCGGCCAGGTCTTCGAGCCCGACGCGGCCATTGGTCGCAGGGCGCGCTCGCGTCTCGGGCAGCGGCGGTGGCTCGGCCCCGGCGAGCACGGCCGCCGCGGCGCGCAGGTCGGTCACCGCGACGATTCTCAGGCCGGCGACCAGCGCCGCCTCGCGAGCCCGCTCGCGCGGGACGATCAGCCGCGCACACCCCTCCCGGGCGGCGCCCTCGGCGATCGCCAGCGCGCCCGGCGAGTCGCGCAGCTCGCCGCCGAGCGACAGCTCGCCGAACACCGCGTAGGACGCGAGTGGCTCGCTCGGCACCTGGCCACTCGAGGCGAGCACGGCGAGCGCGATCGCCGCGTCGAAGCCCGGCCCGGCCTTGCGCAGCGCGGCGGGCGCGAGGTTGGCGGTGATCCTGGTGGCGGGGAACTCGAAGCCCGAGTTGAGGATCGCGGCCCGGATCCGATCACGCGACTCGCGAACCGCAGTGTCGCCGAGGCCGACGATCGTGAACGCCGGCAGCCCCGAGCGGATGTCGACCTCGACCCAAACCTGGCGCGGCTGGACCCCATCGATCGTGAACGTCCGCACGCGCGCGAGCATCGCCCCAACGTAGGTCCGATCGCGTGACGGGTGGGTGTCGGGCCGTCACGAATGTGTGCCGATCTGAGACCGACTTGTTGCTCAATCGGCACGGCCGGCGACCCACGTGTGACACGATCGGATCTAGCGTCGCTGGCGATGAGCGGTGCAGCGCACGATCACGGGGACAATCCGGCCAGGGAGAGCGCCGACCCCCGGCACGGGCTCGGGGCGGCCGGCGAGCGGCTCGCCGCCGAGCACCTCGAGCGCCGCGGCTTTGAGATCGTCGAGCGCAACTACCGCACGCGCTGGGGCGAGCTCGACCTGATCGCGTTCGACGGCCGCGTGCTCGTGTTCTGCGAGGTGAAGACGCGGCGCGCCGGTGGAAGCCGCGGCGGCCCACTCGAGGCCGTGCGCCCGTCCAAGCAGGCGCGCGTGCGCAGGATGGCGTCGAGCTGGCTGCGCGACCGCGGGCGCCAGCGCCCGTTTGCGCCCGTGGTTCGCTGCGACGCGATCGGAGTAACCGTCGCCGCCGACGGAAGGCTGCTGTCGCTCGAGCACCTGGAAGGCGCCTTCTGATCCGCGTCTGGCGGCCGAGTGCCCGCGACGGGGCACTGAGATGGCCACCCAGTCGGGGTCAGGCGCCCAATGCGAGTTGCTGGTAGGCGATCGATTGAAATGACAGACGATGGAGCGGCGACAGGCCGATCCGCTCGATTGCCTCACGGTGCTCGGGCGTCGAATACCCGACGTGCTGGGCGAACTCCCAGCCCGGATGTGCCGTGTCGGCGCGGCGCATGTACCGGTCCCGGGTCTCCTTCGCGAGCACCGAGGCGGCCGCGATCGCGGCGCTCTTGGCGTCACCGCCGATCACCGCGCGCCGCTCGTGGCGCAGACCCGCGACCGGGAACCCGTCACTGAGGCAGATGCAGCCCTCGCACGCGACCGCGTCGAGCGCATCGCGCAGCGCCGCGAGGTTGGTCTTGTGCAGCCCGCGGGCGTCGATCCCGGGCGCACAGCGCGAGACGATCGCGACGCGAGCGGCGAGACCGAGGATCACGGGATACAGCGCCGCGCGGCCCTCCGGCGTCTGCTGCTTTGAGTCGTTGAGCGTCCCCAGCGCCCGCGCCTGAGCGGGTCCGATCCGGTCGAGGTCGAGCAGCACCGCGGCAGCCACGAGCGGTCCCGCCAGGCACCCGCGGCCGGCCTCGTCGGCGCCGGCGACGAATCGCGCCCCGAGCCCGCGGTCGAAATTCAGGAGCCGCCGGCCCGGCCGGCTCGCGCGCTTACGCGTCTTGACGACCTTGACGCGGCGTCGCTCGTCAGAGGGTGCCGATTCGGTCGGGAGGCCAGTAGGTGAAGAACGCAACACCGATGATCCATTTGTCGGGGACCGGTCCCCAGAAACGGCTGTCGTCGGACACTCCACGGTTGTCGCCCATCATGAAGTAATCGCCGGGCGGAATCGTGATCGGTTTGCGGAACGTGCACGAAGGAGCTCCCCCGCACTGCCGGATATAGGAGTCGTTCTCCTTCACGCCGTTGCGATACACGTGGCCGTCGATGATCGAGATCCGGTCGCCCGGGCCGCCGACAACGCGCTTGATGAAGGTCTGGCTCGATTGCGTCGAGGTCGGCTTGTCGCACGCCTGCGGGTGTCCCGCGCCCTGATTCGGGTTCCCGCACACCGGGTCGTCCTCGTTGTCGGCGCCATGGGGCGGATGGAAGACGACGATGTCGCCGACGCTCGGGTGGTTGATCAGGCGGTTGGTGAGCACGCGCTGGCCGATGTCGAGCGTCGGGACCATCGACGGGCTCGGGATCCGGTAGGGCTTGACGACGAACGCCTGAATCAGCAGCGCCAGCCCGACCGCGACCGCAACGGTCAGCACGATCTCGACGAACCCCTGCAGCCCCGACTTCTTCTTGCTCTTCATCGGTTGTTTAGAGGAAGCCGATCCTGTCGGGCGGCCAGTAGGTGAAGAAAGCCTTGCCGATTATCCACGCCTTCGGCACCGGCCCCCAGAAGCGGCTGTCGAGCGAGTCGGGACGATTGTCGCCCATCATGTAGTAGTCGCCGCGAGGAATCGTGATCGTGGCCGGGAAGTTGCACTCGCTGGCGCCGTCGCAGGGCTCGGTGAACGAGTCCTTCTCCTTGACGCCGTTGCGGTAGACGTGGCCGTCGCGGATCGAGAGCCGGTCCCCTCCAACGCCGACCACCCGCTTGATGTAGGTCTGGGTCGACTCCCTCGTCTGGGCGACGTCGCATGCGCGCGAGGACTGTCCTGCATCCCCGTTCTCGCCCTCGTTCGGGTCCGCGCAGTTCTCGCTGGCCGGCGGGTGGAAGACGATGATGTCGCCGATCTTGGGCGACGAGAAGTGGCTGCCGATCCGGTCCACGAGGACGCGCTGGTTGATCTGCAGCGTCGGCAGCATCGAACCGCTCGGGATCTCGTAGGGCTTGACGACGAAGGCCTGGACGGCCAGCGCGAGGCCGAGCGCGACGCCGACGATCACCACCAGCTCGGCGGCCGACCGTGCGAACGACTTTTTGGCCTGTGTCACACCTGTTCGTCGCCTGCCGCCGGCTCGGCTTCCGCGGGCTCGGCGTCGTGCCCCTCGGTCCCCGGTCCTTCTGCGGCCTCGCTTTCGGGCGCCTGCTCGGCATCCGCGGCGGCTGCCTCTGCAGCCTCGTCCGCGGGTTCCGGCGCAGGCTCGCCCTCGGTCGCCTCCGCAGCCTTCTCCTCGGGTGCCTCGGCAGCCTCGTCCGCGCGGGGCGCATCGACGTCGGCGACCTCGGCCTCTGACTCCTGCACCGCCTCGGCGTCGGATACCTCCGCGGCCTCGCTGTCGGCCGCCTCCTCCGCTCAGGACCGTAGAGCAGCTCGCGCTCGACGGCCTCCTCCGGGCCTGCCGAACGGCGCTCGCGTACCCGGGCGCGCTTGCCGACGCGGCCGCGCAGGTAGTAGAGCTTGGCGCGCCTCACGTCGCCGCGGGCGGCGACCTCGATCCGCTCGATCTTCGGCGAGTGCAACGGGAACGTGCGCTCGACGCCGACCCCGAACGACTGCTTGCGGACCGTGAACGTCTCGCGCGCGCCGTGGCCCTGGCGCTTGATCACGACGCCCTCGAAGACCTGCGTGCGGCGGCGCGTGCCCTCGATGACCTGGAAGTGGACCCGCAGCCGATCACCGGCGTCGAACGCCGGTACGCGGCGGAGCTGTGAGCGCTCCAAGCTGTCGATCGCTGTAGCTCATAAGTGATTGCAAGCGCCCGCGCTTGCACATGGCGAGCCTCGCTGCGCGGGCAGAAATCCGAGCGCCGGGGCTCCGCGCAAAGCGCGTACCCGCCCATGCGGCCGCTTATGGTAGCGGACGTTCGCGGACGCGTTCGCAGGCGGGTTGCCGTCGGCGTTGGCGCCAGGTTACGCCTGGTGCGAGCTAGCTACTCGGAGGGCTCGGACCGCGCGCTTGCGGCTCTGCTCCAGGCGCCACTGCGCGATCTCGCGCGTGGTGGCCCGAGAGCAGCACGTCGGGGACCCGCCACCCGCGGTGCTCGGCCGGCCGCGTGTAGTGGGGGTATTCGGGTCCGCCCTCGAGCGCGGCGCTGAACGATTCCTCGAGCGCCGAGTGCTCGTGCCCGAGCGCTCCCGGCAGCTTGCGCAGCACCGCGTCGCAGAGCACCATCGCCGGCGAGCTCGCCGCCGGCGAGCACATAGCGCCCGATCGAGACGCGATCGGAGCAGAAGTGCTCGAGCACGCGCTCGTCGAACCCCTCGTAGCGCCCGCACAGCAGCGTCAGCGCCGGCTCGCGCGGCGAGCTCGTCGACGAGCGCGTCATCGAGCAGCCGGCCGCGCGGCGTCGAGCGCGATCACGCGCCGGCGGGAGCGCAGCGTCACCGGATCCTCGCCGTAGCGCGCGCGCAGCGCCGCCTCGACGACGTCGACGCGCAGCACCATGCCGGCGCCGCCGCCGAACGGCGTGTCGTCGACCTGGCCGGCGCTCAGCGGCGTGTGGTCGCGGTAGTTGACGAACGCGAGCTCGGTGCCGCGCGCCAGCGCGTTGACGACGTGCCGCTGGGAGGCGAACCACGTCGAACGCCTCCGGGAACAGCGTGAAGACGTCGATCTGCATCACGCCTCGCCCAGGAAGCGCAGGTCGACGTCGATCGCCCGCGCGCTCGATGTCGACCGTCGCGCACCGCGTCTCTGATCAGCGGCACCAGCAGCGCCGGCGCCCGCCGTCCGTGCGCTGCACCTCGAGCACCTCGCACGACGGCAGCGCCGAGCAGCCGCGTGACGACCCCGACCTCCCGCGTCGCCGTCGTGGACCGCGCAGCCCTCGAGATCGTCGCGCCCACCACTCGTCCTCGTCGAGCTCGGGCGCGCGCTCGCGGGCGACCAGGAGCTCGGCCCCGCGCAGCGCCTCCGCCGCGTCGCGGTCCTCGCAGCCGTCCAGCCGGACGATCGGCCGCGCGTCGAAGCCGGCGCGGCGAACGATCCGGCGCTCGCGCGCCGCGCGACGTGAACGGTCGCCGCCGTCGACCAGCAGCTCCGGGACGCCGTCGGCCGACGTAGAAGCTGCCGTCGAGCCCGTGGGGACGTCCGACGGTCCCGGCCACGCAACCAGCGCTCGGGATCGGTCAAGCGTCGACGATGTCGACGAACACGCGGCGCTTGTCACGGGCCGGCGGCGGCCTTGATCACGGTGCGCAGCGCGCTCGCGGTGCGACCGCCGCGGCCGATCACGCTGCCGTAGTCGTCGGGCGCGACCGACAGCTCGAGCACGAGCGAGCCGTCGTCCTCCTGCGACCTCGGTGACCTTGACCGCGTCCGGCTGCGACACGAGCCCCCGCGCCAGGTACTCGAGCAGCTCCTTCACCGGGCCGGCCGTCAGCTGATGCCCTGCGTGCGCAGGAGCTTGCGGACCGTCTCGCTCGGCTGGGCGCCGCGCGAGAGCCAGTCGCGGATGCGCTCCTCGTTGAGCACGATCGTCGACGGGTCGGTCTGGGCGTTGTAGTGCCCGACGGTCTCGATCACGCGTCCGTCGCGCTTGGAGCGCTGGTCGGCGACGACCACCCGCCAGATGGGGTTCTTGCGTCCGCCGATTCGCGTTAGTCGAAGTCTGACTGCCATATGCGAGCAGATGAGGTTAGCGTGCCGCGCGCGCGAAGCGTCGGAACTATCGCTAGCGGCCGCCCTGGCGCATCAACGCGCCGAGGTCGGGCATCCGGCCCTGGGCGACCTGGCGCATCACCTTGCGCATCTGGTCGAACTGCTTGATCAGCTGCTTGACGGCCTGCACGTTGGTGCCCGATCCGCGCGCGATCCGCAGCCGCCGCGAGCCCTTGATCAGCTCCGGATGACGGCGCTCCTCGGGCGTCATCGAGAGGATGATCGCCTGCAGCCGGTCGAACTCGCGCTCGTCGACCTTGACGCCGCGCAGCTCGTTGCCGAGCCCGGGGATCATCCCCAGCAGCGACTGCAGCGGCCCGAGCCGACGGACCTGGCGCATCTGGTCGAGGAAGTCGTCGAGACCGAACTCCTGCTTGCGCAGCTTGCGCTCGAGCTCGGCCTGCCTGCTGCTCGTCGTAGCTCGCCTCGGCCTTCTCGATCAGCGTCATCACGTCGCCCATGCCGAGGATCCGCTGCGCCATCCGGTCGGGGTGGAAGCGCTCGAACTGGTCGAGCTTCTCGCCGGTCGAGGCGAACATGATCGGCTTGCCGGTGATCGCCTTGACCGACAGCGCGGCGCCGCCGCGGGCGTCGCCGTCGAGCTTGGTCATCACGACGCCGTCGAAGTCGACGACCTCGGCGAACTGCTCGGCGACGTTGACCGCGTCCTGGCCGGTCATCGCGTCGACGACCAGCAGGACGTCGTGCGGGCTGATCGCCTTCTTGATCTCGGCCAGCTCGCCCATCAGCTCCTTGTCGACGTGCAGACGGCCGCTGGTGTCGACGATCAGCACGTCCTTGCCCTCGGTCTTGGCGCGCTCGAGCGCCCATTTGGCGATCTTGACCGGGCTCGCGTCGGTGCCCTGCTCGTAGACGGCGGCGCCCGCCTGGGCGCCGACCTTGATCAGCTGGTCGACGGCGGCGGGCCGGTAGACGTCGCAGGCGGCGACCGCGACCGACGAGCCGTGCTGCTCGCGCAGGTAGCGCGCGAGCTTGCCGGTCGCGGTCGTCTTGCCCGAGCCCTGCAGCCCGGCCATCAGGACGACGGTCGGCGGCCGCGGCGAGAACGACAGATCCCGCGCCGCGCCGCCCATCAGCTCGGTGAGCTCGTCGGAGACGATCTTGACGACCTGCTGGCCCGGGTTCAGCTGGCCGACGATGTCGGCGCCGAGCGCGCGCTCCTTGACCGCGTTGGTGAAGCTCTTGACGACCTTGAAGTTGACGTCGGCCTCGAGCAGCGCGAGCCGGATCTCGCGCATCGCGGCGTTGATGTCGTCCTCGGTCAGCGTGCCGCGGCCGCGGACGTCGGTCAAGCGTCGCCTGGAGCTTCTCGGCTAGGGAATCGAACATCGGATCTGTAGACCGAGGCTAGTGGAGCGCCGGCTCGAAACCTGCTAGCGCTGCTCCGACGGGCCCGAGTTCGCCGCCGGGCCGATCTCGCTGGCGCTCGAGGCCGTCGCCGCTCTTCGCCGCGCCCGTGAAGGCGCGGCTGATACCGCCGAACGCCTCGGTGAACTCCGACGGGATCACGAACACCTTGTTGGCGTCGCCCTGGGCGAGCTGCGGGAGCATCTGCAGGTACTGGTAGCTGAGCAGCTTCGGGTCGGGGTCGCCGGCGTGGATCGCACTCGAACACGGTCGCGATCGCCTGCGCCTCACCTTCGGCGCGCAGGATCGCGGCCTGCTTCTCGCCCTCGGCGGTCAGCACCGCGGCCTGCTTCTGGCCCTCGGCGGTCAGGATCTGCGACTGCTTGATCCCCTCGGCGTTGAGGATCGCGGCGCGCCGGTCGCGCTCGGCGCGCATCTGCTTCTCCATCGCCTCCTGGATCGTGCGGGCGGGTCGATCGACTTGATCTCGACCCGGTTGACGCGGATCCCCCACTTGTTGGTGGCCTCGTCGAGGACGCCGCGCAGCTGGGCGTTGATGTGGTCGCGGCTGGTCAGCGCCTCCTCGAGCGTCAGCGAGCCGATCACGTTGCGCAGCGTCGTGACCGTGATCTGCTCGATCGCCTGCAGCGGGTTGGCGACCTCGTAGGTGACCGACTTGGCGTCGTTGACGGTGAAGTACAGGACCGTGTCGATCTGCGACGACGAGGTTGTCCTCGGTGATCACCGGCTGGGGCGGGAACGAGACGACCTGCTCGCGCAGGTCGATCAGCGGCTTGAGCGTGTCGACGAACGGCATCAGCACCGTCAGCCCCGGGTTCAGCGTGCGCTGGTAGCGGCCGAAGCCGCTCGACGATCCCCGCCTTCGCCTGGGGGACGATCCGCACCGTGCGGGCGAACATGATCACCAGGAAGATGACTACGACGACCCCGACGATCACTCCGGCCATGCCCCGCTCCTATTCGCTCACGAGCGCCGTGGCGCCCTTGATTTCAACGACGTCGACCACGGTCCCGTGCTCGATCACCTCGTCGTCGATCAGCGAGCGCGCGGTCCACACCTCGCCGTCGATCCTCACGCAGCCGACGCCCTCGCGGTTGGCGATCCGCTCGAGCACGACGGCCTGCTTGCCGACCAGCGCCGCGGCGCCGGTGCGGATCTGCGGCGGCATCTTCAGGTGCGAGCGGACGATCGGCCGCACGACGACAGCGTCAGCAGCGCGACCGCGAAGAACACGACCCACGCGGCGGTCTCGCCGACGGCCGCGTCGGCGGCCGCGGCGAGCGCCGCCCCGATCGCGAACGGCGCCAAGAAGAAGCCGGTCGTCAGCATCTCGCCGACGCCGAAGCCGCAGGCGACGATCACCCAGATCATCCAACCGTCCATGTGTGCCCGAGATTAGCGCGACGGCGCCGCGCAGCAGGGCATTTTCGCGGCCCCGGCGGCGCTCAGGACACGAGCGCGCGGGCGAACTCGCCGGCGTCGAACGGACGCAGGTCCTCGAGCTGCTCGCCGACCCCGATCAGCTTGACCGGGATCCCCAGCTCGTGGGCGATCGCGAGCGCGATCCCGCCCTTCGCGGTCCCGTCGAGCTTGGTCAGCGCGAGCCCGGTCACCTGCACCGCCTCGGAGAACATCCGCGCCTGGCGCAGCCCGTTCTGGCCGGTGGTCGCGTCGACCGTCAGCAGCGTCTCGTGCGGCGCCTCTGGGATCTGCTTGGCGATCACGCGGCGGACCTTGGCCAGCTCGGCCATCAGGTCGTCCTGGGTGTGAAGGCGCCCGGCCGTGTCGATGATCAGCACGTCGGCCTGTCGCGGACCGCGGTGGTGACCCCGTCGTAGGCGACCGAGCCCGGGTCGGCGTTGGCCGGCCCCTTGACGAACTCGACGCCGGCGCGCTGCGCCCACTGCTCGAGCTGTTCGACCCCGGCGGCGCGGAACGTGTCCCCGGCGGCGAGGATCACCTTGCGGTCGAGCTCGCGGCTCAGGTGCCAGGCGAGCTTGCCGACCGTCGTCGTCTTGCCGGTCCCGTTGACGCCCGCCACGAGGATCACGGTCGGCTGGGCGGGCAGCTCGATGTGGTCATCGCCGGTCTGCGCGATCTCGGTCAGCAGCTCGATCAGCCGGTCGGTCAGCGCCTGGCCGCCGGAGAGCTTGTTCTCGCTCGCCTCCTGCTCGAGCTGCAGCGACGACCTCGGCGGTGGTCTGGGCGCCGACGTCGGCGTAGATCAGCGCTTCCTCGAGCCGCTCCCAGGTCTCCTCGCTGAGGTCCTCGAACAGCGTCGCCTGGATCTCGGACTGGAGCGCCTGGCGCGTCTTGCGCAGGCTCTCGCGCAGGCGCCTGAAGCGCCCGACGCGCTTCTCCTCGGCCGCGGGCTCGTCCGCGGCCGCGGGGGGCGGGGCACCATCGACGATGAACAGGTCGCGCCAGTCACGAGCCATGACGGCGGCGACGTTACCAGCGCCCGGAGGCTACGCAGCCTCCGCGTCGACGAGCCGCCGCGAGACGACCTTCGAGATCCCGTCGGAGCCCATCGAGACGCCGTACAGCGAGTCGGCGGCATCCATCGTCCGCTTCTGGTGCGTGACGACGATGAACTGCGCGCGCGACGAGTAGCGGCGCAGGAGCGCCAGGAAACGGTCGATGTTGAGGTCATCGAGCGCCGCCTCGACCTCGTCGAGGATGTAGAACGGGCACGGCCGCGCGAGGAACACGGCGAACAGGAACGCCAGCGCGGTCATCGACTTCTCGCCGCCGGACAGCAGCGACAGGCGCTTGCACTCCTTGCCCGCCGGCGTGATCTCGATCTCGACGCCGAGCAGCTCCTCCTCGTCGGCGGCTTCGGGCTCGTCCGCTGGTGCGGATTCGTCGCCGTCTGCCTCGGGCGGGGCCTCGCCGCCGATCACCCGCGCCGGCTCGGTGCGCTCGCTGACGAGCCGCAACTGGCCCCGGCCCCCCGGGAACAGGTGCTCGACGAGCTCCTCGAAGCCGCGGGCCGTCGCCGCGAACGTCTGCTCGAACGTCGCCCGGATCTGACGGTCGGTGTCGGCGATCAGCTTCTCGAGCTCGCGCAGGGCCGACTCGAGATCGGCGCGCTGGCGCTCGAGCTCCTCGACGTGCTCGACGGCCTCGGCGTACTCCTGCTGGGCCAATGGGTTGACGGGGCCTAGCTGTTCGCGCCGGCGCGCCAGCCGCTGCAAGCGCGTCTGGAGATCGTCGCGCTCCTGTTGCTCGAGCTCTCGCTCAGCGGGCTCGGCCTCGAGCTCGAGCCGCGCGGCCAGTTGGGCGAGCTCGGCGTCGGAGTCGGCCGCCTGGTCGCGTGAGCGCTGGAGGCGCACCTCGGCTTCGGTGACGGCCTCGTTCTCGCGCTGGAGCCTGGCGTGCAGCGACGCCTCCTGCTGCGCGCACGTGCGAAGTTCGACGGCGACGGTCTCGCCCGCCTCGCGGTCCGCCTTCAGCGCCTCCTCGAACGTCGCGAGCCGGGCCGAGACGGCGCCGGCGGCTCGCTCGAGCGCCGCGATCAGGGCATCGATCTCGGGCACGAGCTCCCGGTCGCGGGCGATCATGGCTTGCAGGCGCGCGATCCTGTCGGCCCGCTCGGCGCGCTCGCGCTCGGCGCCGGCGACCATCTGGCGCTCGGCGGCGAGCTCGGCGTTGAGCTGCGAACGGCGGCCGGCGTTCGGCCCCTCGTCGGGCGCGGCGCGGCGGCGTTCGATCTGGGCCTCGATCCGGCGCTGCTCCTCGGTCGCATCGTCGAGCGCCCTGACCGCGGCCCGGTGCGCGGCGACCAGCGCCTCGCGGGCGGACTCCGCCTCGCTCGCGGCGGCGCCGGCCCGCTCGAGCGCGGCGCGCGCGTCGAGCTCGCCCTGCGCGCTCGCCTCGCTCTCGGCGACGAGCTGCTCGCGGCGGTTGCGCTCGGCGAGCACGCGATCGTCGCCGACCGCCGGAGCCTGGCGCAGCTCGCGCGTGCGTGCAGACCACACGCGCCCTGCCTTGGTGACGGCGACGCCGTCGAAGCGATCGTCGAGCGCAGCGAGATCCTCGACCACCCAGGTGGCGCGCAGCAGTGCCTGCGCGAGCCCGAGCGCAGGCTCCCGGCCGCGGACGTGGTCGATCAGCAACTCCGCGTCCGTGGGCGCCTGGCAAGTGCCGGCGTCGGGGTCCCCCGTGCCCGCCACCAGCGCACGGCCGCCCTCGCTGCCGCTCGCGTCCAACAGCTGCGCGCCGGCTTCGCGGTGCTCGACGACCGCTGCGCCGAGGCGTCCGTCGAGGGCCGCGGCGAGCGCGAGCTCATAACCCGGATCGACGTCGAGCTCGTCGGCGAGCGCGCGGGCGCCCTGCGGCGACCCGCCTTGATGGCGCAGGAACTGGTTGACCGCGGCGAGCTCGCCGCCGACCCGCGCCGCCTGCACGCGAGCCGCCTGGGCCACGCGCTCGGCCTCGCGCACCGCGGCGCGCGCCGCCTCGACACGAGCGTCGGCCCGCTCGCGCTCGGTGAGGCCCGCCTGCGCGAGCTCGGCCTGGCGCGTGACCGCGTCCGCGGCCGTTTGCAGGTCGCGCTCGAGCTGCTCGAGCTGGCGCGCGAGCTCCTGCTCGCGATCGCGGTCGAGCTCGGCGAGCTCCTGCTCGAGCGCCGCGATCCGCTGCTGTGCTTCGGTGTCGGGGCGGTCCTCGGCCGCGGCGGCCCGCAGCGAGGCCGCGAGCTCCGCCGCCCGGCGCACACGATCCTCGAGCGTCGAGGCCGCGGATCTGACCGCCTCGGTCCGGTAGGAGATTCGCTCGGCGGCGCCGCGAGCGGCGTACGAGCGTCGCGAAAGCTCCTCGCGCTGGGCGCTGCTAGCCGCGAGCGCCTCCTCGGCCGCCTCGCGCCGCTTGGCCACGCCCTCGAGCTCGCGCTCCAACGCGGCGCGCCGCGTTCGGACGTCGGTCGCGGTGCGCTCGGCCTCCGCCAGGGCGCGGCGATGCTCGCGCACGTCGTCGCGCGCCAGCTGCCAGCGGATCTCGAGCGCCTGGCGTTCAAGCCGGGCGTGGAGCTCAGCGGCCTCGGCCTGGCGCTTGAGCGGACGTAGCCGCGATCTCGCCTCGCGCTCGACATCGAGCGCGCGGTCGAGGTTGTCCTGAGTTCGGCTCAGCTTCAGCTGCGCCCGCCGGCGGCGCTTGCGGTGCTTGCCGAGCCCTGCTGCCTCCTCGATCAGCAGCCGGCGCTCGCGCGGCTTGGAGGTGACGATCGACTCCACGCGGCCCTGGGATATGACCGAGTGCATCTCCTTGCCGAGCCCGGTGTCCGAGAGCAGTTCGATCACGTCGATCAGCCGACAGCGAGCGCCGGCGAGGCGATACTCACCCTCTCCGGCTCGATCGAGCCGACGGAAGACCGAGATCTCCGGCGCGCCGAGTCCGAGCGAGCCCTCGCTGTCGTCGAGCACCAGTTCGACCTCGGCGGCCGTGCCCGCCTGGCGGCCAGGAGCACCCGCGAAGATCACGTCCTGCATCGACTGGCCGCGGACGTTGGCGGGTGACTGCTCGCCGAGTGCCCAAAGCACCGCATCGGTGACGTTTGATTTCCCGGAACCGTTGGGGCCGACGATCACGCTCACCCCCGGACCGAACTCGAGCCGCGTGCGGTCGGGGAATGACTTGAACCCCTTGACGGTGATCGATTTCAGATACATGGGTCCGAATGCCCGGGCGCAGCGATGGGGCTCATTTCGACATCGACTCCAGCGCCCCCTGCGCGGCCTCCTGCTCGGCGTCCTTCTTGCTGCGGCCGACGCCCGACCCGATCTCGACGCCGTCGATCGTCGCGGCGACCCTGAAGATGCGGTCGTGCGGTGGCCCCTCCTCGTCGACGACCGTGTAGCTGACGAGTTCGCCCCGGCGCGCCAGCCGCTCCTGGAGCGCGGACTTGAAGTCGACCGGGTGCTCGAGCGCATCCTCGATCTCGGGCTCGAAGGCATCGACGACCGCGGCCGAGGTCGCCTCGTAGCCGAACGCGAGATAACAGGCTCCGATCACGGCCTCGATCACCGACGCGAGCACTCGCTCGGTGGCGATCAGCGCCTCGACGCCGGGACCGGCGGCCACGGGAGCCGCGGCGCGGAGGCGGTCTGGCACGCCGATCCGCTCGGCGACCGCTCGACACGAGCGGCCCGAGACCGCTTGTGCGCGGATCTTGGTCAGCCGCCCGGGCCCGAAGCGGTCCGCCTCCAGGCGCGGGAAGAGGTGGGTGGTGATCGCCAGCCCGAGCACGCTGTCACCCAGAAATGCGAGCCGCTCGTAGGAGTCCGCGCGGCGGACGGTCCACGACGAGTGCGTGAAGGTCGGTTTGGCGAGCTCCGGCGGCAACTGATCGACGAGCGCCTGCAGGCTCCCGGCGCGTGCGGGCGTGCGATCCGGCCGCCGGCTGCACTTTTCCCCCGAGTCGGGCACGAAGATCACTCAGAGTCGGTGCCTCGGCTCGCGGTCTCGCGGGATTCCGATGCGAGCACGAAATCGACCGCCTGTCTGACGGTCAGGATCCTCGCGGCCTCCTCGTCGGACATCTTCACCCCATAGGAGTCCTCGAGCTCCTGCACGAGCGTGTAGAGGTCAAGCGAATCGGCATCGAGGTCCTCTCTGAAGCGCGTCGACTCCTGGATCGAGCCGGGATCGATTTCGAGCTCGTCCACGAGGTGAGCACGGATCAGCGAGAAGACTTGCTCACGAGTCATCGGCGCAACACGGTATCCGCGCGTTCGGACGGGGCGCCGGCAGCCCGGGCCGCGTGGCTAGGCATCGTCGCTCTGGGCGCCGACCGGTTGCGGCGCGCGCAGCGCCCCCGCGGCCTCGAGCGCGGTGCGGGTGGAGCTGATCACGTCCTCTTCGACGCCACGGGCAGCGACTTCGATCGCCCGCTGAAAACCGCGCCGGGTAAAGCGACCGTGGGCGACGACCCCGAGCTGGCGCAGCCCGAGCATGTACGCGCCGCCGGGCGTCTCGGGGTGGATCTCCTCGCGCAGCTTCGAAACCGCCGGGCGCAGCAGCCAGCCGCCGAGCTTGCCACGCGTCGAGCCCAGCGCGGCGTCGCGGATCGCCCGCATCGTGCGCTCGGACACGCCCTCGATCAGCTTCAGGGCGATGTTGCCCGTGAAGCCGTCCATGACGACCACATCGGCGACGTTATCGGTGACCTGCGTGCCCTCGATGTTGCCGATGAAGTTCAGCCCCGTTCCGCCCGCTCCCGCGAGCTGCTCGTGGACCGCGACGAGGTCCGGAGTCCCCTTGCCGGGCTCCTCGCCGTTCGAGAGCAGCGCTACGCGCGGCGACGTGCGGCCCATCACCGCCTTGGCGAACGCCGACCCCATGTGCGCGAACTGGACCAGGTGCTCGGGACGGCAGGTCACGTTCGCGCCGACGTCGAGCAGCAGGATCGGGTCGGCCCCGGGGACCGGTAGCGGAAGCGCGAGCGCCGGCCGGTAGATGCCGCGATCGCGGCGCAGGTTGAACAGCCCGGCGGCGAGCGCCGAGCCCGTCGAGCCGCCCGACACGAGCGCCTGAGCACGTCCGTCGGCGACCGCCTTCGCGGCCTGCACGATCGACGCCTCGGGAGTCGAGCGAACCGCGAACGCCGGGTCGGCGGCCTTCGCGATCGAAACTGGAGCGTCGACGAGTTGGACGCCCTCGGCAACGGCGCCGATCTCCGCTGCGGGACCGAAGAGGATCACGCGCACGCCTGCCTGAACGGCAGCGGCGGCGCCAGCCGCTACTTCCCTGGGGCCGAGGTCCGCCCCGCCCGCGTCAACGGCGACGGTGACCATCCCTGCCAGCGATCAGCCGGTCTGCTCACCCTGGTCGGCGATCACCTCGCGCCCGCGGTAGCTACCGCATACGGGGCAGACGCGATGAGGACGCCGAGGGCTGTGGCACTGCGGGCACTCGTTGTACGCGGGCGCCTTGATCTTGTGCTGCGAGCGGCGCTGCGTCGTGCGAGCGTGGGATTGCTTCTGCTTTGGAACGGCCATCTGAAGGCAGCAGGCTAGCAGGGAGCCCGAGGGCTGCCCGCCCACGCGAACCGGGCGCCGCTGACGCCCGCAGACGCCGTCGACGGGGGCGCTTCGCGCTGCCGCCGGTCAGGTGGTGACGCCGCGCGGCAGCAGCCAGCGCGTCAGCACCGGCGTCAGCTCCTCGGCGCGCTGCGGTTGCCCGAACAGATAGCCCTGGGCATGCTCGATCCCATTGGCGATCAGCCACGCGGTCTGCTCGTCGGTCTCGACTCCCTCGGCGATGATCGCGACCTCTCCGACCCGGGCGAGGTCGATCACCGCGCGCAGGACCGACGCCGCGGTGGTGTCGTCCGGGATCCCCTGCAGCAGCACGCGGTCGAGCTTCACCACGTCGACGTCGAGCTTGTGCAGCCGCGAGAGCGACGAGAATCCGGCCCCAAAGTCATCGATCGCGAGCGCCGCGCCGGCCGCGCGCAGATCCGCGACGGCCGCCAGCGTGTCGGCGGCATCCACGGCCCAGGCAGATTCCGTCAGCTCGATCAGGAACGCATCGGGGTCGACTTCGTGGCTGCGCAGGACGTCCTGCAGGCGCGCCGCGAATTCGGACGCGAGCAACTGATGCGGCGAGACGTTGAGGCCCACACGTGGCTGTAATCCGGACTCGCACGCCCACCGCCTCACGTCCTCGCACGCCTGGTGCAGGACCCATTCGACGAGGTCGTCGCCGACCGCGCTGTGTTCAGCCAGCGCGATGAACGCATCTGGCTTGAGCAGTCCGCGGTCGGGATGACGCCAGCGCAGTAGTGCCTCGACGCCGACGACCCCGCGCGCGGTCCCGAGGCGCCAGACGGGCTGATAGTGCAGCTCGAGCTCGGACTGCACGATCGCCCGCCGCAGCTGCGCCGAGACACTCGCCCGCCGCGCGATGATCGTCTCGGCCGCGCGGTGAAACGCGAGCTGTCCACCACCGGCCGCCTTCGCCTTGTACATCGCCGCATCGGCATGGCGCAGCAGCGCCTCGCTGTCGGACGCGTCATCTGGATAGAGGCTGACCCCGACGCTGGCCGCGGTCATCAGCTCGGAGCCCGCGACGCTGAACGGCTGCTGGAGCGCGATGTGCAGCTTCGCGCCGACCGACTCGGCTACGTGCTCGGGATCGTCGTCGAGGTCGGAGAGGAGGACCAGGAACTCGTCGCCGCCCTGGCGAGCGAGCACATCGGTGTCGCGGAGCACGCCGCGCAGGCGGGCCGCGACCGCCGCCAGGAACTGGTCCCCGGCGGCGTGGCCGAGCTTGTCGTTGACGGACTTGAAGTCGTCGAGATCGACGAACAGGAGCGCGACCGCCCGACTCATACGCCGAGCCCGCGCGAGCGCGAGGTCGAGCTGATCCTCGACCAGGACACGGTTGGGCAGCCCGGTGAGGCGGTCGTGATACGCGAGATAGGCGAGCTGCTGCTGACCGCGCAACCGCTCAGATATGTCACGCGCGACCCCGTAGACGATCGCGTCACTCGCCCGCGCCCCCGCGACGAGCGTCAGGGACAGCTCGACCGGCAGACGCCGGCCGTCGGCGCACACGGCGATCACCTCCATCCGGCGGTGGAGCGCGTGTCCATCGCCGAGCTCGAAGGCCCCGACGAGCCCACGCCGATGGGCGTCACGGTCCTGGGGTTCGATCAGCAGCTCGGCGAGGTCGCGACCGAGCGCGCGCTCGCTGCTGTAGCCGAACATCAGCTCCGCGGAGGGATTGAACTCGAGGATCCGCCCGTCGCGATCGAGCGAGATCACGGCGTCGAGCGAGGTCTCGACCACCGCCCGCTGGCGGGCGAGGGCGTCCTGCAGGTCGGCGAGCTGATAGCTGCTCTCGATCGCCTGAGCGGCATGGGCGGCGACGGCGACGAGCACGTCCAGGAGCTGGTCATCGGGCCGGTGGCCCGATTCGGGGTCGCCGACCGAGATCACGCCTAGGGGCCGTCCGTCGCTGGCATCGAGTGCGACGAACAGCGCGTCCCCGGCGCGCCAGGAGAACGGCTCGCCGGTCGCGGGCTCGAGTTCTGGCTCGTGCCAGTTGGTCTCCTCGTCGGAATCGAGCCCATCGGCGGGCACGAAGAACGCGCCGCGACAGAGGAATCGCGGGTCCAACATCGCCGTCCACGTGTCGGCCGCGGACAGATCGCCGAGCAGCTCGCGTGCCCGCTCGCCTCCGAGCACGGCCTTGACCTCGTACGCGTCGGTCTCAGGCCTGTACAGGCTGATCACGACCGTGCCGAAGCCGAGCGTCTCGGACACAATTTCGGCTACCGCGCCGAGGAGTTCGGGCAGCTCTGATCCGCTGCGTACCAGCCGGGCGAGCTCCAGCAGTCCACGCAGATGCTCAGCGGCTGGCGCCTTAGCCCGGCCTGAACGCTCCCGGTTCGGGTCCATTCCCTGTCATCATCGGCCGGAGCCGCCTTCTACTTAACCAAACTGTTCCGAAATTCCCGCTAGGTGGACGCGTTTGCCCACCTGGATCCTGTGCATCCTGCCAGGTAGCGGGTAACAGGCACAAGCTTTGTTGCGCTATTGATCGAACTTCAGCTCCTCGAGCTTCGCCCAGCGGGGGTCCGGCGCGCGCTCGTGGTCGTGCTCGGCCCCGGCCTCGTTGAGGTCAGCGCCGCAGATCGCGCATAGGCCGGCACACTCGGGCCGGCACAGGATCTGGGTTGGCAGCGCCAGCGCGAGGGCGTCACGAGCCCATCCCCGCAGGTCGAGCACGCCGTCGACGACGTACGGCGACTGGAGCTCCTCCCCACCGCCGGGCTGCGATACCTCGCGCGCGTCGACCTCGAGCTCGGGCGTCGCCACCGACAGGCACCGCATGCACGGGCCCTCCAGGCGCGCGGTGAAACGCAACCGCAGCGCGTGGCCGCCGGCGGTCGTCTTTGAGACGTCGAGCGCCGCATCAACCTCGGGTGGCTGCACCACGTACCGCTCCCCCCGAGATCGAACGGATCGATCGACACCGCGAGCTCGATCCGCCGACCCTCACCGGATGTGAGCCGCAGTGCGGCGAGATCGAACGCGTCAGCCCGAACTGCCATCACACGAGCTTACGCGGGACGTGACCTCAGCTTCTGGTCGCGATGGCGGGCCGCGAGTTCGCGCTTGAGCACCTTCCCGGTCGCGTTGCGGGGGAGCTCGGTCACGAACGTGATCTCGCGTGGGACCTTGAACCGGGCGAGGTGCGCTCGGACGTGGGTCTTGAGACCGTCCTCGGACATCGCCGCGCCCGGGTCGAGCACGACGTAGGCGTGCAGCCGCTGCCCGAACTCGTCATCGGCGACGCCGATCACCGCCGCTTCGCTCACCCCGGGCACGGCGGCGAGCAGGTCCTCCACCTCGCCGGGGAAGACGTTCTCGCCGCCCGAGACGATCATGTCGTCGTCACGTCCGTCGACGAACAGTCGGCCCTCGGGATCGAGGTGGCCGACGTCGCCGGTCGACATCAACCCCCGCGCGCGCGTCTTGTCGCCGCCGCCCGTGTAGCCCTCGAACAGCATCTCTGAGCCGACGAAGATACGTCCGCTCTCGCCGGTCGCGACGGGCCGCAGGTCGCGATCGAGGATCTCGACGACGGTTCCTCGCGGCGGCCGTCCCGCGGTCCCCGGCGCGGAACGGAGGTCCTCGGGCGAGGCGATCGACGCCCACGCCACCTCGGTCGAGCCGTAGAGGTTGTAGAGCGTGTCTCCGAACGCGTCCATCACCCGCTCCGCCAGCGGGCCCGGGAGTGCAGAGCCGCTCGCGGCGATCACCGTCAGCGACGACGTGTCGACCGACCGCAGGACCTCGGGGCCGAGGTCGAGGATCCGCTGCAGCATCACGGGGACAACGATCAGCGCGGTCGCGTGGTGCTCGGCGATCGCGTGCAGGGTGTCGAGCGGATCAAATCGCCTGCGCAGCACGAGCGTCGACGCCAGCGCGGTCCCGAGCGACATGTGGGCATAGCCCCACGAGTGAAACAGCGGCGCGGCGATCATCGTCCGCTCGCGGGCATGGAGCGGGATCGCCGACAGCAGCGCCGCCGCGGGGCTGAGCGAGCTCGGGTTGGCGCGGTTGGCGCCCTTCGGGGTCCCGGTCGTGCCGGACGTCAGGATCACGGCCCGCCCGGGCTCCGAGGGCGGCGTCAGCGGAGTCTGCGCCCGGGTGACCGCGAACTCCTGCAGCGTCGGGTGCTCGCCACGCGCCGGCTGATCGAGCCAGGCGAGCACCGAAAGCCGTCGGCGGGCGGCGTCGCTGACGACGGGCTCGAACTCCTGGTCGTAGATCAGCGCTGCCGGCGCCTCGCGCGCGATCACATCGGCGACCTGCGGCCCGGCGAACGAGGTGTTCATGTAAACGACGTGCGCTCCGAGCTTGGAGCACGCAAGGCTCGCCTCAACGAACCAACGGTGGTTGCGGCACATGATCGCCACCCGGTCGCCCTCGCGCACGCCGTAACCGGCCAATCCGCGCGCGACGGCATTGGTGTCGCGCTCGATCTGCGCGAACGTGATGCTGCCGAGCTCGTCGATCAGCGCCTCGGCGTCCGGGTAGCGGGCTGCGGCTCCGAAATAACCGGTCGCCAGCGTCGTCCCCCAGCGGTGCAGGCCGAGGGCGGCTCGCAGCAGGCGATCGGGGCGCGACGGCTTTAGCACCCCGGCCCGGCCGAACTGGTAGGTCAGATGGAGCTTGTCGGCGATCACCGAGGGCATCGCCCGCTATCCAATCATGTGGCCGCGTTGGTCACCGGTCATGATCTGAGGCGTGTCGGAGTGGTTTCGAACCTATGGCTTCGCCGACGCGCGCGACGAGCTGCTCGTCGGCGCCTACCCGCTCGACGCCAGCGACGTGCAGATGCTCACCCGCCTCGGCGTGCGTCGCGTGCTGAACCTGGCCCGGGACGACGAGTACGAGCCCGGCCAGCGCTCCGCGGTCGAGACCGCCCTCGTCGACGCTGCCATTCCCGAGACCCGGATCGAGCTCGTCGACTACGGGCCGCTGCCGCCCGAGGAGCTCGAGGCCGCGGTCCGGCAGGTCATCGAGTGGCTGAACGCGGGCGAGCGCACCTACCTGCACTGCCGCGCCGGCTGGCAGCGGTCGGCCGCCGTCTCAGCGGGCGTCGTCGCCCTGTACGACGAGGTCGACATCGAAGAAGCACTGCGGCGCGTCCAGAGCCGCAAGCCGACTGCGAAGCCGCTGCCGCACCAGCTCGACGACCTCACCCGCTGGTATCAAGATCGGGGCGGCTCGCCCTCGTGACGGGGGCGGCCGCGGCGAGCCCGCCTCGCACATGCGCTGATGCTCGGATCGTGACGTTGGCTGGGGCGCCGACGACGCGACTTGTGCGAGGCGAGCCCCCGCCTCCACCCCGTCAGCGGTGCGGCCTTTTTCATGCGCCAGAGCCCCGGCCGTACCCGGGCGCCGGCGGCGCGCCAACCAGGCGGGCACTCGATGGGGGGTGGGTGCCGCGACATCCAGCCCGCACAGGTCGCGTCGTTTGCGCCTCCGCCCCACCTCGCACAGCACATCAGCGCTTGTGCGGGCGGATGTTTGCGGTCACCCGCCCGCGATCCCGCGCGGTCTACTCGGCGGCGCGCAGGCGGCGCGGAGGGGGATCCGCCGCGCGCTCCTCGACTTCTAGGTCGAGCGTGAGCTCGGTTGCGTTGACGTTGCGTGCTGCCGGTTGTGACGTGCTCGAGTTGGGGGAGCTCGCGCCCGTCGGTGACCGCTCCGTGGTCGGAGAACCGGCGCGCGGCGGGGAGCACGCGCGCCTCGTAGGAGCCGACGGCCTCGTTGTACGCGCGGACGGTGCTGTTGAGCCGCGTGCCGAGCGTCGCGATCAGCCCGGAGAGCTTGACCAGGCGCGCGTGCAGCTCGCGGCCGAGGTCGGAGATCGCCTGCGCCGACTCGGCGACCCGCTCCTGCTGCCAGCCGTAGCCGACGGCGCGCAGCATCGCGAGCAGCGTCGTCGGGGTCGCGATCAGGACGCGGCGGGCCATCGCATCCTCGATCAGCGCGGGGTCGGCCTCGAGCGCGGCCCCGTACAGGTGCTCGCCAGGGAGGAACATGACAACGAAATCGGGGGCCGTGTCGAGCCCGGCCCAGTACGCCTTCTCGGCCAGCGACTTGACGTGCTTGCGCAGCAGGCGAGCGTGGTCACGCAGGTGCTGTTCGCGCTCGGCCTCGTCGCGCGCCTGGTAGGCGTCGAGTACCCCCTGCAGGGGCGCCTTGGCATCGACGACGACCTGCTTACCGCCCGGGAGCCTGACGATCAGGTCCGGGCGCAGCACCGTGTCGTCCCCGGCAACCGGCGACTGCTCGGCGAAATCGCAGTGCCGGACCATCCCCGCGAGCTCGACCACGTTTCGCAGCTGCATCTGGCCCCACTGCCCACGGGCGTTTGGCTTGCGCAGCGCGGTCACGAGCGCGCCCGTCTCCGTTCGCAGCCGCTCGCCGGTCTCGTTCAGCGTCTGAAGCTGCGCCTCGAGGCGCCCGCGTGACTCGCGGCGCTCCTGATCGAGGCGCATCAGCTGGCCGTCGACGCGGCCGAGCTGCTCCTTGAGCGGCGCGACGAGCTGCTCCACGGCGTGCTGGCGCTTCTCGAGGTCGCCCGAAGCCTCCGCGTGAGCGGCCTGGAGCTGCGCCCGCGAGAGCTCGGCGAGCTGGGCCATGCTCGACTGCAGCGCCTCGGCGCTGAGCGCCTTGAACGAGGCCGACATGCGCTCCTGGGCCTCGTTCACCGTCTGCAGCCGCTCGTGCGCCAGCGCGCGCTCGTGCTCGAGGTCGGCGCCCGCGCGGACGAGGTCGCGGTCCAGCTCGGCGGCGCGACGCCCCGCCTCGACGCCCGCGCGCAGACGCGGCCGCAGCGCGACCGCGAGCAGGCCGGCGCCGATGATCACGCCAAATGCAAGCCAGAGAGCGTTCATGAGCGGGCTACTGAGCATTGCGCGCGGCGCGGACGGAAGCCGCAATTAGCGAGAATCGGCCGATGCCACCGGAGATCGTCCGCCGGCGACTGCTCGTCCACGGCCATGTCCAGGGCGTCTTCTTTCGTGACTCGATCCGCGAGCGGGCGCGCCGCGAGGACGTCGCCGGCTGGGCTTGCAACCGCGATGACGGGACGGTCGAGGTAGTGCTCGAGGGCTCCGAGAGCGCCGTCGCGAGGGTCGCGGCGTTCTGCGAGATCGGGCCGCCGCAGGCAACCGTGCGTGGGGTCGAGACCCGCGCCGAGCAACCCGAGGGGTTGCACGGCTTCGAGATCGGTTAGCGCGATCGGGACCGGTTAATGGCCGTGGGCCCTGTCGATCTCGGCGAGGCTCGTGGCGGACCTGGCGACCACCCCGCCCGTCGGCCCGATACCGGGTGAACGCAGGGTAGATTGGTGAGACCGTGCTCCCCACCGATCACCTGGTGGCGTTCCTGTTGACGATCTACGTGCTGATCGTGATCCCGGGACCGAGCGTCCTGTTCACGATCAGTCGCGGGGTCGCGCTCGGACGGCGGGCGGCGCTCGCCACAGTGCTCGGCAACACGTCCGGGCTGGTGGCGCAGCTGTTGCTGGTCGCGCTCGGCCTAGGCGCGATCTTGGCGCGCTCCGACGCGGTCTACACCGTCGTCAAGCTGATCGGCGCTGCCTACCTCGTGCTGCTCGGGATCCGCAGCATTCGGGAGCGCAGGCAACTCGCCGGCGCCCTGACCGCAGGCGGGCTGGCGCCACGCAGCCTCGGGCGCACGATCCGCGAGGGGTTCATCGTCGGGTTCACCAACCCGAAGGGCGTTCTGATCTTCACCGCAGTGCTGCCGCAGTTCATAGATCGATCCGAAGGGCATTACACGCTTGCGCTTCTGTCACTCGGACTCGTGTGCGCGCTGATCGCGCTGCTGTCCGACAGCACCTGGGCGCTGGCGTCGGGGACCGCGCGGGCCTGGCTCGGGCGCTCGCCCGAACGCCTTGAACGCCTGAGCGTCGGCGGCGGGATCAGCTTGATTGCGCTCGGTTGCGGGCTGGCGCTGACCGGCCGCAAGAACTAGTGGTCGCCGTCGGCGCCCGCTGCGACTTCGAGTCAGAAAGTGCCCGCGGCGGTCACTTTCTGACTCGGAGTGGGGAAGCCCCGCTCTACGGGGATGAAGTCGCGTAAAGCGCGACGCTAGGAGACTTCGGCGGGCTCGTCCTTGCCCGCGAGACGATCGCGGCCGCGCTGGACCGCGGCGATGAACTTCGACAGGTTGACCTCGAGCGTGTTGAGAATCTCGTCGGCGTAGTCCTCTGCGCCGAGCCGGATCTCGCGCTCGCGGGCGCGGGCGTCCTCGATGATGTCCTCGGCGGCGCGCTCGGCCTGCTTGGTGATCTCCTCCTCGGAGACCAGCCGCTCCTGGCGCTCGCGTGCCTCCTTGACGATCCGCTCGGCCTCCCGCTTGGCCTCGGCGAGCATCTCCTGACGCTCCTTGACGATCCAGCGGGCCTGCTTGATCTCTTCCGGGATCGTCGCCCGCATCTGGTCGAGGATGTCGTAGATCTCCTCCTTGTCCACGCGCACCTGGTCGGTCAGGGGGACCGGCTTGGCGTTGTGGACCAAGTCGTCCAGCTTGTCGATCAGAACTAGGACATCCATTTCGCGCACCTCTGTTTCGTCAACGCCCGAGCCGTTCCTTCAAGTGCCGCGCCACCTCGTCGGGGACCAGTGCCTCGATCTCTCCGCCGAATGTCGCGAGCTCCTTGACGCCGCTCGACCTAAGGAAACTGTACTTGGGCGATGCCATCAGGTAAACGGATTCGATATCCGGAGCCTGACGGCGGTTGAGCTGGTTCATCTCCAGCTCGTACTCAAAGTCCGAGATCGCACGCAGTCCCTTAACGATCGCCATCGCGTCCTTCTCGCGCGCGAAGTCGACCAGCAGCGTGCTGAACGCCTCGACCGCGACGTTCGGTAGCTCGCGCGTCGCGTGCTCCACGAACGTGATCCGCTCCTCGGCCGTGAACAGCGTGCTGCCCTTGCGCCACGGCAGGTTGACGACCCCGACGACGACCGTGTCGTACATCGCCGACGCCCGGCTGATCACGTCGAGGTGGCCGTAGGTGACCGGGTCAAACGTGCCGGGACAGATTGCGATGCGGTTATCGGGAGCCATGGATCTGGATCAACGTGTCGCCGTAGCGGCGCTCATCGAGCAACTCGAGTTCGAGCGCCAGCGGGTCGCGGCGATCGCACTCGGCAACCACGCGGGCGTCGGCAGCGAGCACCGGCGCCAGCGCCGTCCGAGAGCTGCGCCGAAAGCGAGCTCGCCTGGCGGTATGGGGGGTCTAGGAAGACGAGATCGTATTGACGCGCGCTACCCCGTGCCTGCTCGAGGAAACGCGAGACCCTCTCGCGGCGAACAGTCGCCTCGATCCCGAGCCGGTCCAGGTTGCGCCGGATCGCCGCGATCGCCGCGGCCGACGAGTCGACCAGCGTCGCCTCCGCGGCGCCGCGCGAGAGCGCTTCGATCGCGAGCGCGCCCGAGCCGGCGAACAGGTCGAGTACCCTGGCCTCGCCGACGTCGCCGAGGATCGAGAACAGCGCTTCGCGCACACGGTCCGAGGTCGGCCTCGTCGCCCGCCCCCGCGGCGCGGTCAGCTCGCGCCCGCCATACGTGCCCGCGATCACCCGCACGCCGCGACCCACTCTCAGGCGGGGATCGGCGCCTGCGCTTCGGTGCCGAACACGGCGGCGAGCGCGTCGGCGAGGAGCCCGTGCTCGGGCTCCTCGAGCTCGGGATCGTGGTCGTCGATCCGCTCCGCACGTGCCCGCGCGCGCTCCAGCAGTTCGGCATCGCGCGGCAGCTCGGCGACGCGGAACTGCGCCAAGCCGCTCTGCCTGGTCCCGACCAGCTCGCCCTCGCCGCGCAGCTCGAGGTCGATCTCGGCCAGGCGGAAGCCATCGCTGTGCTCGGCGAGCGCCCGCAGCCGCGGCGAGCCCTTCGGGCCGAACAGCAGGCACAGCGACGAGTGCGAGCCGCGCCCAATTCGCCCGCGCAGCTGGTGCAGCTGCGAGATCCCATAACGGTCGGCATCCTCGACCGCCATCACGGTCGCGTTAGGGACGTCGATCCCGACCTCGATCACCGAGGTCGCGACGAGCACGTCGGCGGCACCGGAGGCGAACTGCGCCATCACGTCGTGCTTCTGGACCGGACGGAGCTGGCCGTGCATGAGCACGACCCGGAAGTCGCGCAGCTCGCCCGCGCGCAGGCGCTCGAACTCGACCGTCGCGGCCCGGGCCTGCAGCAGCTCGGACTCGGACACCAGCGGGCAGACGACGAACGCCTGGCGGCCGGCGCGCAGCTCCTCGCGGATGCGGTCATAGGCACGGGCGCGCTCGCGCTCGGTCGAGCAGACGAAGGTCTGGATCGGGTGGCGACCCTTCGGGAGCTCGCGCAGCTGCGTGAAGTCGAGGTCGCCGTAGCCGGCGAGCGCGAGCGTGCGCGGGATCGGCGTCGCGGTCATGTGCAGCACGTGGGGCCGCTCTCCCGGGGCGGCCTTCGCGTCGAGCGCCGCCCGCTGGCGCACGCCGAACCGGTGCTGCTCGTCGACGACGGCGACCGCCAGGCGGGAGAAGCGGACCGGGTCCTCGATCAGCGCGTGGGTCCCGACCAGCAGCGAGAGCTCGCCGCTCGCGAGCTTGCCCAACAGGTCGGCGCGGCGGCGCCCGGGCGTCGAGCCGGTCAGCAGTCCGAGCGCGATCTGCTCGCCGCCGATCAGCGTCTGGATCGTGGCGAAGTGCTGCTCGGCGAGCGGCTCTGTCGGCGCCATCAGCGCGCCCTGGTGGCCGTGCTCGATCGCTCGCAGCAGCGCGTACAGCGCGACGACCGTCTTGCCTGAGCCGACCTCGCCCATCAGCAGTCGCTGCATCGGCAGCGATCGTCCGAGGTCCTGATCGAGCTGCGCGATCGCCGACCACTGGTCACCGGTGAGGCTGAACGGCAGCGAATGCTCGAGCCAGCGCGCGGTCAGCTCGCGGCCGGAGTTGAGCACCGGCGCCGTGATCCCGGCGCGCCGCAGCCGGCGGCGACGCAGCAGCGCCAGCTGCGCGAACAGCAGCTCGTCGAACGCGAGCCTGCGCCGCCCGAGTGCCTGCTCGGCGTCACCGGTGAAGTGTGCGGCGGCGAGCGCGCCGTTGCGGTCGGGCAGCCGCTCGTCGCATCGCAGCAACGCCGGCAGCGGCTCGATGACGTCGGCGATCGCGCCCGCGTGCTCGCGGACGAGCGCGAGGATCTGCGTCGAGGAGAGTCCGTCGGTCGCCGGGTAGTGCGCGACGGCGTCGGTGCCCGTCGCGGCCTCCGAGGTCCGCGCGTGGCCCTGGACGCGGAAGCGGCTGCGCGCCTCGAATTTCCCGTGCAGCACGAGGCGCGTGCCGGCCGGATACTTGCCGACCAGCCACGGCTGGTTGAAGAACGTCGCCTTCATCGAACCCGAGTCATCGGCGACCGTCGCTTCGACGAGCGGGCGCATGCCGCGGCGCCGAACCGGTCGCGACGAGATGCTGCGCACCTGCACGACCACCGTCGCGGCCTCCCCGGGGGCGAGTTGGGCGACGGCGCGGGCCTCGCGGCGGTCGCGCGGCAGATGCTCGAGCAGGTCGGCGACCGTGTCGAGTCCGAGCGCGCTCGCCGCCCGGGCCGCCTTGACCCCGTCGACCTTCAGCTGCCCGGCCAGCGCGAGCGGGCCGCGGGTAGCGCACCGGCGCATCGCGAGCTGCGCCTCCCCGAGCGGGACGGAAGCTGGCGAATGCGGTCGGCGCCATCGTCTCTCGATGATGACCAGCGCGCCGGTCGGCCACGCGGCGGACCACGCGCCCGTCGGCGCCGGCGCCAGGACCGCTACTCAGCGCTGAGCAGCCACCAGTAGCTCGGCTGCCCGCCGACCGAGAGCTCGAGCTCGACGCCGCCGGCAGCGAGGGAATGGACCGCGTCATCGTCGAGCGGCGCATCGGCGCCGCGCAGGCAGGTGACCAGCTCGGCGTCGTGGCTGAGCCGCGCGAGCACTTCGCCCAGCGTCTCGCGCGGCTCGCCCCAGGCGACGATCTCGTCCTCGACGAAGCCGACCGCGTCGCCGGTCCTGAACCGTCCCTGGACGTCGTCGCGCGCCGCCGGCGCCACGGCGCCGGTTCGGACGTGGGCGAGCGTCTCGAGCATCGTGCGCCGCGTTGGCGGCGGCCGAGCGGCCCGGGTCGAGCCCGACCGCGGCCGCGAGCCCGGCCTGCTGCGAGCCGGATGGCACCACCGTCACGGTCTTGTCCGAAAGCTCGGCCGCCCGCTCGGCGGCCATCACGACGTTGGCGCTGTTGGGCAGCACGATCACCTGCTCGGCCGGTACCGCGTGGATCGCGGCGAGCAGGTCGTAGGTCGATGGGTTGAGCGTCGGGCCGCCGTCGAGCACGCGCACGCCGAAGCCCTCGAACAGCGCACGCATGCCGCTGCCGTTGACCACCGCGAGCGCCCCGCAGACCGCGTGCGCGCGGCACCACGAGACGCTCGTCGCGCGCCTGTACCTGCTCGTACATGTCAGCCACGTCGAGGTGCGAGACGACGCCTGCGTCCGCGAACAGAGCCGTCGCGGCGACGGGATCGTCGGTGTGGACGTGGACCTTCAGCGTCGTCGCGTCGCCGACGACCAGCACCGAATCGCCGATCCGCTCGAGCTCGGAGATGAACTGACGCTGCTCGAGCGCGGTGCCGCTGACGGCGAAGTTCGTGCAGTAACGGTAGGTCGTCGACGAGTGCTGCGGATGCGACACGCGGGCGGCGGCGTGGTGCTCGACGGGCGGCGCTTCGCCGCCGCGAAGCGCGCCCACGATCCCGGCCAGAAGCACGGTCACGGCGTAGCCGCCGGCGTCGACGACACCGGCATCGCGCAGCACCGGCAGCAGGTCGGGGCCGCGCCGCACCGACTCCTGCCCTGCGTCGAGGGCCTGCTCGATCACGCGTGCGATCACCTCGTCCTGCTCGATCACGGTCGCGTCGATGCCGAGCCGGGGGTCATGAGTGTGGGCCAGCTCCGAGGCGACGCGGTAGGCCATCTCGCGCACGACGGTCAGGATCGTGCCCTCGGCAGGCTCGCGCACCGACCCGTATGCCTGGTCGGCGGCGCGCGCGAGCGCCGCCCCGATCAGCACCGGATCGACGAGCTCTCCTGGCCGACTGGCGAGCTCTTCGGCCGCGCCGCGAATCAGCTGCGAGAGGATCACGCCGGAATTGCCGCGGGCTCCGAGCAATGCGGCCCGCGCGACCGACGCGACGATCTCGTCGCGCCCGATCTCATCGATCGTGCGGCCCTCCGAGGCGCCCGCAAGGCGGTCCAGCTCCTGAAGCACGGCGCGCAGCGTCAGCACCATGTTGTCGCCGGTATCGCCGTCGGCGACCGGGAACACGTTGAGGTCGTTGACCTCCTCACGGCGCTCCTCGAGCGCCGCCAGCCCAGCCTCGACCACTGCCCGAAACCGAACGATGCTCGGGTCGGACACGCGGGACCGGCTGCGCGCTCGGTCGGGAGCGACCACCTCTATTTGGCTTTGACGATCTTGCCGGCCTTCAGGCAGCGCGTGCACACGTAGACGCGCCGCGGCGTGCCGCCGTCGTTGATCCGCACCCGCTGCAGGTTCGGATCGAAGCGCCGCTTGGTGGCAACCATCGAACGGCTGCGGTTGTTACCGAAAGCTGGGCCTTTGGCACAGACGTGACAGATCCTTGGCATAGCGGGGCGAGTATAGACACAGCGCCAGCGTTCTCTCCGGACGCGGCCCGCAAAACCTCGCGTGGAGCGCGATCCCACGCTTCGCGCGCGACGGGCCAAGCCCGGCGAGCGCTACATGTCGATCCCGCGGCGCCTACCATCGAATGCCTGAGCTTCGCTTTCGGATCCCCACAACTGGGTAAAGATTCGACGGATGAGCACTGACGCCAGGTATCTGGCCGAGCGCCCGCTTCGGCTCAGGCTCCCGAGTCGCTACACGATCGGTCGCCACATCGCCAGCGGCGGCATGGCGTCGGTCTGGTGTGCCGAAGACCGGGTCCTATCGCGCACGGTCGCGATCAAGGTGCTCTCCGAGCGCTTCTGCGATGACGGGCTCGCGATCCGGCGCTTCAAGCGCGAGGCCCGCGCCGCCGCTCGGGTCTCCGCTCACCCCAATGTCGTGACGATCTTCGACGTCGGCGACATCGGGGACCAGGGCGAGGAGAGCGCGTCGGGCGCGTTCATCGTCATGGAATACCTGCCCGGCGGGACGGTCGCCGATGCCGTGCGCTGCGACTCGGTCACGCGTGCCGAAGCGCGCCGCTGGCTGCGCGAGGCCGCGTCGGCGCTCGACCACGCGCACGAGCGCGGAATCGTGCACCGTGACATCAAGCCGGCGAACTTCCTGCTCGACCGCGGGCGGAGCCTGCACGTCGCCGACTTCGGGATCGCCAGGCTCCAGAGCGAGGACACGATCACGAGCAGCGGCGAACTGTTCGGCACCGCCGCCTATCTGGCTCCCGAGCAGGCCCTCGGGCGCGACGCGACCAGCGCCAGCGACCGCTACTCGCTCGCCGTCGCCGCATTCGAACTGTTGACCGGGGGCCGGCCGTTCGCGGCGCCCCACTTCGCCGCTCAGGCAAGGCAGCACATCGAGGAGCAGCCCCCGCGGGCGAGCGAGCGCGACCGGACGCTGCCGGCGGGCGTAGATCAGGTGCTGTGGCGGGGCATGGCGAAGGCGCCCGACGCTCGCTATCTCACCTGCGGCGCGTTCGTCGACGCGCTCGAAGAGTCACTCGACGGCGGCCAGACCGCGGCGACGAGGCCGCTACCGACGCGAGTCGGCGGCGCCGGCGCCGGCGCCGACACGGCTGCGACGAGCCCGATCCGCCCCGGCACCGCCGGACACCGCAGCCAGACCGGGCGTTGGGCCGCCCTCGCGGCGCTGGCGATCGTCGCGCTGGGCGTGATCGTGCTGATCACGCAGCTTCACAGCGGTTCGGCGTCGACCTCGGCGGCGGGGAAATCGAGCCACGCGGCGGCGACGACGCGGCCGACCCGCCGCCACGCACAGAAGAAGTCCGCGACGCATCCGCAGACTGCGGCGACGAGCTCCAGCCCGTCGGCGAGCGCGAGCACCAGCGCGCCGGCCGGCGCCGGCAACAGCGCCGCGGCCGCGTCGACCGAATCGGCGCCTCCGAGCGCCGCCGCCCTGCAGCTGCAGGGCCACGACGAGATGCTCGCCGGCGACTACTCAGCGGCGATCGCGACGCTGCATCGAGCGCTCGCGGTGGCCGCTCCGGGCAGCCTCACCTACGCGTACGCGCTCTACGACCTCGGCCGCTCGCTGTTGCTCGCGGGTGACCCGAAGGCCGCGGTCAGCGTGCTCCAGCAGCGCCTGAAGATCCCCAACCAGACCAGCGTCGTCCAGCAGACGCTCGATCAGGCGCTGCGGGCGGCCGCAGAGGCCCCGGCGCAGGTCGCGCCCGGCGGCGCGGCGCCGGTCGGACCGGGCAACGGCCGTGGCAACGCCACCGGCGGTGGTCCGGGCGCGAGCGGTGGGCCCGGCCCGGGCCCGGGTCCCGGCAACGGGAACGGCAACGGCAACGGCAACGGCCACGGCAACGGGACCGGCCACGGCCACGGCGATGGCAACGGATCCGGCGACGGCGGGGACGGCGAGGGCTGACGGAGCCTCGACGCCAGACCCGGGCGCGACGAGCGCCGGGCTAGGCCCGGGTCGCCGCGAGCTCGTCCTTGACCGCGAGCGCGGCGAGCGCCGCCTCGACGGCGTGGGCACCCGTGTCGCGCTTTGAGCCACCGGTGACGCGGTCCAACGCCTGCTCCATGTTGTCGACCGTCAGCACACCGAACCCGCACGGCACGCCGGTCTCGAGCGCCACCGCGGCGATCCCGCGCGCGGCGCTCGAGCAGACGTAGTCGTAGTGGTCGGTCTCGCCGCGGATCACCGCGCCGAGGCACACGACGGCGTCGAAGCGGCCCGACTGAGCGGCGTACTTGGCGATCAGCGGCAGCTCAAACGCGCCGGGGACGTCGAATCGGTCGACTGACGAGATCGCGGCCTGCTGCAAGCGCGGCGCGTGCGCCCTGCTCGAGCTTATCGGCCAGCTGCTCATAGAAGCGCGCCACGCACAGCGCGACGCGCCGCTCAGGCGCCATCGTCGGCGCGGCTGCTCGGCGGATGCTCGACCTCGTCATGGAGCATCTCCTCGTCGAGCGGGAGCCCCTGATGGTGGAGCGTATGACCGAGCTTGTCGCGCTTGGCGCGCAGATAGGCCTCGTTGTGTGGGTTCGGGGCGTGCTGGATCGGGATCT
The DNA here is from genome assembly GCA_963744695.1 of uncultured Solirubrobacterales bacterium. GTDB lineage: Bacteria > Actinomycetota > Thermoleophilia > Solirubrobacterales > Solirubrobacteraceae > Palsa-465. The sequence goes on from CAVUUT010000006.1 coordinate 299,038, forward strand.
GGTCTGACACCGACAGCCCGTAGCCCGACAGCCCGGAGATCTTCTTCGGGTTATTCGTCAGGATCCTGATGCTGCTCAGCCCGAGATCGACGAGGATCTGGGCCCCGATCCCGTAGTCGCGCAGATCGGCGGGGAGCCCGAGGCGGAGGTTGGCGTCGACGGTGTCGAGCCCCTCCTCCTGCAGCTTGTAGGCGCGCAGCTTGTTGAGCAGGCCGATCCCGCGTCCCTCCTGGGACAGGTAGAGCAGCACGCCGCGCCCCTCGCCCTCGATCATCGCCATCGCCGACTCGAGCTGCTCGCCGCAGTCGCAGCGCAGCGAGTGGAACACGTCCCCGGTCAGGCACTCCGAGTGGACGCGGACCAGCACGTCGTCGGTGCCGTCCACCTCCCCCTTGACGAGCGCCACGTGATGCTTGTTGTCGACCAGCGAGCGGTAGCCGACGGCGACAAATTCCCCGAACGCGGTCGGCAGGCTGGTCGCAACGACGCGCTCGACGAGCTTCTCGTGACGGCGCCGGTAGGCGACCAGGTCCGCGACCGTGATCATCTTCAGCCCATGGCGGTCGCAGTAGCGCCCGAGGTCCGGAACCCGCGCCATCGTCCCGTCGTCGTTCATGATCTCGCAGATCACCCCGGCCGGGTTCAGGCCCGCGAGCCGCGCGAGGTCGACCGCCGCTTCGGTCTGGCCGACCCGCTCGAGCACGCCGCCCGCTTTGGCCTTGAGTGGGAACACATGCCCTGGCTGCACCAGCTCGCGGGGACTCGTCTCGGGATCGATTGCGACCTGGATCGTACGCGCGCGATCCGCGGCCGAAATCCCGGTGCTGACGCCTGACCGGGCCTCGATCGAGACCGTGAATGCGGTCGAAAATGCCGACTCGTTCTTGGCCGCCATCAGATCGAGCCCAAGCTCGTCGCACCGTGCGGGCGACAGCGCCAGGCAGATCAGGCCCCTGCCCTCCTTGGCCATGAAGTTGATCGCGTCGGGCGTGACGAACTGCGCGGCCATCGTCAGATCGCCCTCGTTCTCGCGCATCGGGTCGTCGCAGACGACCACCATCTTGCCCTCGCGGATGTCCTCGAGCGCCTCCTCGATCGAGGCGAACCGGACGTCGGTGGCGCTCACCGTCCCGCCCCTACGAGTTTCTCGACGTATTTGGCCAGGACGTCCACCTCCAGATTGACTCGACTTCCCGCTCGAGCTCGACCGAGGTTCGTGCGCTCCAGCGTCTCGGGGATCAGAGAAACGGTAAACGATGTGTCATCGATCGCTGTAATCGTCAGCGAGACCCCATCGACCGCGACCGAGCCCTTGCTGACGATGTAGCGCAGGACGTCGTCGGGCGCCGCGACCCTCACGCGGCGCGCGAACCCGTCGTCGTCGATCTCCCGCACGGTGCCGACGCCATCCACGTGGCCCTGAACCATGTGCCCGCCGAGGCGATCTGACGCGCGCAACGGCAGCTCGATGTTGACCTCCGTGCCGGCCCGCGCTTCGCGCAGCGAGCTGCGCTGCAGGGTCTCGTTCATCACCTCGGCCGCGAATGAGCGCTCGCGCACCTCGGTGGCGGTCAGACAGACGCCGTTGACGGCGACCGAGTCCCCCTCCGACAGCTCGCCCGCGAGGCCCGACTCGACCGTCAGTCGCACGCCGTCCTGATTGAGTTCGTGGTCCGAGATCCGTCCGAGATCCTGTACGAGACCGGTGAACACGCGCTCACCACTCCCGGATCCGCGCTGAGACGAGGAGGTCCTCGCCGACCCGGTCACAGGTCAGGGTCAGCGCGCGGACGGCGTCGGCGATCGCCTCGACCCCCTCGCCCTCGAGCGGGTCACGAGCGGTGCGGCCACCGAGGATCAGCGGCGCGAGGAAGAGCCGCACTTCGTCGACCTCGCCGGCGTCGAGGAACGCGCCCGCCAGGTGGGGCCCGCCTTCGAGCAGGATCGAGGCGACGCCCGCGGCGCCGAGCTGGTCAAGCGCCGAGCACACACGCGCGGGCTCGTTCTCCCCGGTCGCGACGATCACGTCGGCGCCAAGCGTCTGGAGGGCGTCGGTCGCTGACCTCGGAGCCGCGCGCGAGACGACGACGGTGAGCGCCATCCGGCGGGCGTCGCGCACGAGCTGCGAAGTCAGCGGCAGCCGGCCGAGCGAATCGAACACGACTCGCCGCGGCTGGCGGCAGATGCCCTCGACCCTGGCGGTGAGCAGCGGGTCGTCGGCGAGCGCGGTCCCGATCCCGACCGCGACCGCATCGCACTCTGCACGCCAGTGGTGCGCGCGCTCGCGACTGGCCTGCCCGGAGATCCACTTCGAGTCACCGCTGCGGGTCGCGACCTTGCCGTCGAGCGTCATCGCCGATTTGAACAGGACCCACGGCCGGCGGGTCCGCGCGTGCTTGCGGAACGGCTGATTGAGCAGGCGTGCGCGCTCGGCAAGCTCGCCGTTGTCGAGCACGACCTCGACGCCCTCATCGCGGAGGATCCCCAGACCGCGGCCGTTGGCGTGCTCGCTCGGGTCATCGGACGCGATCACGACGCGTTCGATGCCCGCCTCCGAGATCGCGTCAGTACAGGGCGGCGTCTTGCCCTGGTGGCAGCACGGTTCGAGCGATACGTACAGCGTCGCGCCCGAAAGGTCATGGCCGGCCGCGGCACGAATCGCCTCGACCTCGGCGTGGTCGGAGCCGAGCGCCCGATGGAAGCCCTCGCCGAGCACCCCATCGAGATTCGCCAGCACCGCGCCGACGAGCGGGTTCGGACTGACCTGGCCGCGGCCCCGCTCGGCGAGCTCGATCGCGCGGGCGAGATGACGGCGGTCTGAATCGGCTGTCGCGGTTGTCATGTGTGCTTTCCAGAATAGTTCGGAGCGCACTTTCCGCTCTGCAATCTGTAGATGCTGATCTCGGGCCCCGGCCTGGCGTATTGCGCCGGGTAGTAGTCGATCGACCAGTCGAAGCTGAACGGGACTGCGTGGCGGTTGCCCGGGAATGGACTGACGTGGTAGACGAGCTTGGCCTGGTTGGCGAGCTGGGCGTAATAGGCGAGTGCTTGCGGCGCGATTTTCGGCTGCGCGAACGAACGCCCGGCCTGCAACGAGCCGATCACGACCCAGCAGTAGCCCTCGGCCGCATACTGGTCAAGCAGGGCCGGACGGAGCGTGCGCTCGTACTCGTCGACGACCACGAAACGGTGCTCGCCGGCGGGCAGCGGCGTGCCGTTGGCATCGACGTTCGTCTCCCAGGTCGGGAACCGCCGCCACCGCGCCCCGCTCGTGGTGAACGGCAGCGAACGGCCGACATCAGTCGCCCAGTTATCCTCGACGACCGGCTCGATCACGACCTTGGCTCCCGCCGGGACGTGGGCGACCATCCACTTGCGGGCCAGGTTGCGCGTATCGGGGCGGGCGAGCACGCGGTCGTTGTGGACAACGGTCGCGAGTCCCTGGCCGAGCATCACGACCGTCGCCAGCGTCCCGGCGAGAAGCACCGGAACCCCTCGGGTGCGCACCAGCCAGCGCACGAACTCGACCGTTCCATAGGCCGCGAGCAGCGAGACGATCGGGAAGACAGGCATCAGCCAGCGGCCGAAGAACCGTTGCTGGTCGCCCATGTAGATGATGAACGCGATCGGCGCCGGCAGCAGCACAAGGGCCATCGTCAACCGGCGGCGAACGAGCAGCAGGATGGCGCCACCGACCGCGGCCAGCGAGGGCGCCCACCCCAGACCCCACGTGAACGTCCACAGGTAGTACGCGGTACCGCTGCTCGAGGTCGTGCCGAGCTTGATCGGCGCGCCGCCCCCGGCGAGTGACTGCTGCGTCGCGACACCCGCCTGGAAGGCCGAGAAGTCGAGCACCGAGTACGGGTTGGCGGCGACGAACGCGAGCACGGCGCAGAGCAGAGCAAGCGAGAACCGGCGCAGCGCGATCATGGTCGCGCCGCCGGCCCCATCGCACGCAGCGGCGCCCAGCAGGCAGACGAGCATGATCCCGCCGGTGTACTTGGTCGCGGCGGCGAGCCCGATCGCAGCGCCCGAGATCACGTAGTCGCGCCGCCAGCCGCGGCGCAGAACGCCCGCGACGCCGTACAGCGCCAACGTCACCGGCGCGAGCGTCGGAACATCGTTGAGCGCCAGGTGGCTGTAGAAGACCGGCAGGAACGCGACCCCGAAGATCGCCGCGCCGAGCAGTGCGATCGTCTTGCCGAACAGCCGTTCGCCGGCCAGGTACGTCAGCCAGACCGAGATCGTGCCGAGCGCGGCCGCGACGACGCGGGCGACGACGAACACCTCGGTCGGGTTCGTGGTGTAAGCGCGCGAAACGGCGTCGCCGCTGCCGAACCACAGTTCGAAGACGACGTGCAGCAGGTAGGAATACGCAGGGGGGTTGAGGAAATACTGGGGGTTGAGATCGTGCGAGAAGAATGCGATCGCGCGAGGGACGAAGTGAGTCGCCTCGTCGACGTTGTAGCTGTACGGAAGGCCCTGTTTGATGCCCCACAGGCGCAGTCCCATCGTCACCACGAGCAGCGCGGCGAGCGCCGGGCGGTGCCAATCGAGGCTCCGCGCGCGGATCCGCTCGCGAAGCCTGTGGCCGCGCTCCGGTTCGACGGTCGGGAGCGGCGCCCGGCCCGGAGTTAGCGTTGCGGCGTCCATGATTCCCGGTGAGTATCCCGCTACCGTGTGACCGATAGCGCACGCCCGCGGAGCGCTGATGCGCCGCTGAGCGCAGCGCCACCGCCCAAAAATGCGCGCTTTGCAGACATGAAGCTGATCATTCAGATTCCCTGTTTCAACGAGCAAGACCAGCTTCCGGTCACGCTCAGCCAGCTGCCGCGGACGGTCGAGGGCTTTGACTCGGTCGAGTGGCTGATTGTCGACGACGGCTCCACCGACCAGACGATCGAGGTCGCGCGGGCCAACGGCGTCGACCATCTTGTCCGGCTGAGGAACAACAAGGGGCTCGCGGCGGCGTTCCAGGCCGGCCTCGACACCGGCCTCAAGCTCGGCGCCGACGTGATCGTCAACACCGATGCCGACAACCAGTACGAGGGCGCGGACATCCCGAAGCTGGTCGCCCCGATCGTGCGGGGTGACGCCGACATGGTGATCGGCGACCGCCAAGTCGACGTCAACGAGCACTTCTCGCGCTCCAAGCGGCGGCTGCAGAGACTGGGCTCCTGGGTTGTGCGCCAGGCCTCGTCGACCGAGATCCCGGACACGACCTCGGGGTTCAGGGCCTACAACCGCGAGGCGGCGCTGCAGATGCAGGCGGTCTCGAAGTTCACATACACGCTTGAGACGATCATCCAGGCCGGCAAGCTGCTGGTCGCCGTCGACCACGTCCCGATCCGCACCAACCCGAAGACCCGCGAGTCGCGACTGTTCCCGTCGACGCCCGCCTACGTGCGCCGCAACGCGCTCTCGATCTTCCGGATCTACTCGCAGTACGAGCCGCTGAAGGTCTTCTGGGGCGGCGCGATCGTGCTCGGGCTCGCGGCGCTGGCGATCTTCATCCGTTTCATCGTGTTCTTCGTCGAGAACCCGTCGACCGCGGGCCGGGGGCACGTGCAGTCGCTGATCGCGGGTGCGGTGCTGTTCATCGGCGCGATGCTGCTCGGCTCGCTGGGCGTGATCGGTGACCTGCTCGCCGCGCAGCGGACGCTCTCGCAGCGGACCTTCGAGCGCGTGCGCAGGATCGAGCTCAAGCTCGGGATCGCGCCCTCGCACTACGAGCGCGGCCAGGACCCTCAGGGCGACGAGCAGCCCCAATCCGCGGCGCCACCCGCGGCAGCCACGGACAAGCCGAACGGCGCTTCAGATGCGAGTGGCCCGGGCGACCGCGAGGCGCTCGGCGTATGACGTCGCCGTCCGCGCCCGGCGTCGCGATACCGACCGGCAACACGTACGACAAGTACGGCTCGACCAACCCGGTCGTGAGGCGACTGATGGCCGGCTTCGAGCGGACGCTCGACGAGCTGTTTCAGCGCGCTGCGCCTGCCTCGGTGCTGGACATCGGGTGCGGCGAAGGGGTGCTCAGCGCCCGATGGGCCGCCAGGCTCGGTCAGGGCCGCGTGGTTGGCATCGATCTCGAGGACCCCAAGCTCGAGGGCGAGTGGGCGCGACGCGAGGGCGCGAACCTCGAGTTCCGCGCGATGGAGGCCGAGCACCTGCTGTTCGCCGACGATGAGTTCGACCTCGTCGCAGCGACCGAGGTCCTCGAGCACGTCCCCGACCCGGAGATCGTGCTTACAGAAATGGCCCGTGTGGCCCGCAAGAACCTGCTCGTCTCGGTGCCCCGCGAGCCGCTGTGGCGAGTGCTGAACGTCGCCCGTGGCGCCTACGTCCGCGAGCTCGGAAACACGCCCGGGCACCTCAACCATTGGAGCCGGGGGTCATTTGAGACCCTGCTCGAGCGTTTCGGCGAGGTGATTGCCAGCCGCTCGCCGTTCCCGTGGACGATGGTGCTGATCAAGGTGGGCTGATGGCGTCCGGGACCCGGCGCCCGCCGCCGCCGGGCGAGCAACCCCCCGGCGATCGGCCGCCGAGCGAGCGCTCGGCGGCCGGAGAGCCACCGGCCACCGCCACCTCCCCGGCCACCGAGCCGTCGTTCGCGTCGGGGGCGCGCGTGCTGTCGATCGGGATCGCATCGACCGGCATCTTCACGTTCGCCTACCTCGCGACCGCCAGCCACGTCCTCAGCCCGGCCGATTACGGGCGGATCTCGCTCTGCTGGGCGATCATGTTCGTGATCCTGTCGGTGATCTACCGGCCGATCGAGCAGCTGCTGTCGCGCACGATCGCCGACCAGCGGGCCCGCGGGATCCACGACCACGCGCTGCGCGTGCCGGCCGCGATCCAGTCCGGCTTCGCACTGCTGTTCTTGATCATCGCGCTGGCGCTGCGACCGCAGATCGAAAGCGGGATCTTCGAGGGCTCGTCGGGCCTCTACTGGATCCTCGTGATCGGCGTGCTCGCGTACGGCGCGAGCTACTTCGCCCGCGGCTGGCTCGCCGGCCACAAGCGCTTCGCGCTGTACGGCGGCCTCGTGTTCCTCGAGTCGACGTCGCGCTTTCTGTTCGCGCTCGCGGCGGCGGTGGGAATCCTGTCCGGACAGGACGGCGTCGGGCTCGGGATGGCGGTCGCGCCGTTCGTGTCGCTGTCGGTGATCCCGTTCGCGTTCACGCGCATGGGCGTGCGCGGTCCATCCGGCGTCGCGGCCGCCGACGCGGCCCGCGAAGGCCCAGCGCATGCCGAGATCGAGGAGGCCGCGACCGACCTGTCGCTCAAGCGCGGCGCCGGCTTCGCGGTCGCCGTCGTCGGAATCATGCTCGCCGAGCAGACGCTGTTGAACGCCGGCGTGTTGATCGTCGCCGCCAACACCAAGGGGGGCGCGGTCTCGGTGACGCTCGGGCTGACGGGCTTCGTGTTCAACGTGATGCTGATCGTCCGTGCGCCGCTGCAGCTGTTCCAGGCGATCCAGACCTCGATCCTCCCCCACCTCGCCGGTCTTCAAGCTCGCGAGAACGCGGACGAGTTTCAGCGCGCGGTCCGGGTCACGATCCTCGCGATCGTCGCCTTCGCCGCCGCGGTCGCGCTCGGCCTGCTGCTGATCGGACCGGCGGTGATGACCGCCCTGCTCGGCGACAAGGGCTATCCCTACGGGCGCGTCGGGCTCGCGCTGGTCGGCGTCGGGATGGGCCTCCATCTCGTCTCGGGGACGCTCAACCAGGCCGCGCTCGCGCGCGGGTACGCGCGCTGGGCGTCGGCAGCGTGGCTGATCTCCGCCGTGCTGTTCGTCGCGTTCGTCGCCAGCACCCTGATCTCGAGCGAGGTCACGCGAGTCGAGGTCGGCTACTTCGGAGCGACCGCGCTGCTGTGCGTGATGCTGGCCGTGGTCTACCGGCGCGCAGCGAGCCAGCCTCAGTCAGGCGCCCCGGCGGCCGCCGCGATCGCGGCGTAAGCGGCGGCGGGATCCTCGGAGCCGAACACCGCCGAGCCGGTCACGAGGACGTTCGCCCCGGCGCGCACGACCGGCTCCACGGTCGCTTGATGGATGCCGCCGTCGACTTCGAGCGCGACCGAGGTGGGCAGCGCGGCGCGCATCCGCTCGAGCTTGGGCAGCGAGTTCGGGATGAAGTCCTGAGCGCCCCAGCCCGGGTTGACGCTCATGCAGAGCGCCATATCGAGCATGTCGTCGGCCACCTCCGAGAGCACGTCGGGCGGCGTCGCCGGGCAGATAGCGGCGCTGGCGGCGCACCCGGCCTCGCGGATCGCTCCGAGCACGAAGTTCAGGTGGCGCGTCGCCTCGACATGCACGGTGATGCTGTCGGCGCCGGCCCGGGCGATCTCATCGATGTGTTGCTCGGGGCGCGCCACCATCATGTGGACGTCGAGCAGGCCGCCGGCGTCGTGGACGAGGTCGGCCAGCGCCGACACGACCACGGCCCCGAACGTGATCGGCGGGACGAAGTGGCCGTCCATCACGTCGACGTGGATCACGCGGGCGCCCACCTCGAGCACCTCCTCGACCTGCGATCCGAGCCGCGCGAAGTCCGCGGACAGGATCGACGGCGCGATCCGCAGCCGGCGCAGCATCGACCGCGTCCGCTCGAGCTCCGTCGTCAGACCGCGGTCGACGTCCGTCATTTCGGCCTCTAGACGGCTTGGAGCATGCTGCCGTTGCAGTGATTGCAAGCCACGATCGCGGTGCTGGACATCCGTACGATCGTCGAGTGCTCGCCGCAGTTGGGGCACACCGACACGAGCTCGAACCGCTGCAGGCAATAGACGCAGCGGTACCGGCCCGGAACCGCCGTCGGCCGCAGCCATGGCTCCCCACAGCTGGGGCACTCGGGCCCGAGTTTCGGCTCCTGGGCTGCCTCGCTCACACCTAAAGGCTAACGCCCCCGGTCCCGGCAAATGTGCGGCGCAGCCGCGCGATGAAAAAACCGTCCGTCCCGTCGCGGCTTGGGAGGGTCTGCAAGAACCGTCCCAACGCGGCGGCCGGCATTATCGGGCTCAGATCCTCGACCTCGAAATCGGTCCGTTCGCGGACCAACGATTCGACCACGCCGACGCCCTCGGCGCGCGAGATCGTGCACACCGAGTAGACCAGCGCCCCGCCCGGCGCGGTGGCGTTCGCGCCGGCACGGATGATCCGCGCCTGCAGGACCGACAGCGCCGCGATCCGTTCGGGGCTCATGCGCCAGCGCAGATCGGGACGGGATTGGAGGGTTCCGAGGCCGCTGCACGGCGGGTCGACCAGGACTGCGTCGTACTGGCCTGCCCCGTCGAAGGTGCCGGCGTCAGCGACCTCGACCCTCGCGCAGCCGACGCGCATCCGCGCAAGCGTCGCGCCCAGCGCCGCCGCCCGGCCGGGGTGGTGCTCGACCGCGACGAGCTCGCCGCGGTCCTCGATCAGCGCGCCGAGCTGCGTCGACTTTGCCCCCGGGGCCGCGCAGAGGTCGAGCACACGGGCGCCGGGCCGCGGCGCGAGTGCCCGTCCGGCGAGCATCGACGCACGTGCCTGGGCCATGATCGCGCCGCGCGCGAACAGCTCTGATCCCTGGATGTCAAACGGAGCGTCGAGCACGAGCGCTTCCGGGAGCTCGGCGACCGCACGGGACGCCACCGGCAGCTCGGCCGCGACCGCGTCGCGCGTTGCGACGAGCGTGTTGACGCGCAGCGCGGACTCGGCCGGCGCGTTTACATGAGCGAGCAACGCACGGGCCTGCTCGGCCCCCAGCTCGCGCCACCACAGCTCGGCCAGCCACCCCGGGACGGAGTACAGCGTCGCAGCGCCGGCGGGCGTTTCATCCGACAGCGAGTCGAGCACCGCGCGTCCCTCACGCGTCGCGCGTCGCAGGACCGCGTTGACCAGCCCGGCGCCGCCCCGCGTGCTCTGTTTCGCGAGCTCGACGCTCTCGTGGACGGCGGCGTGCTCGGCGATCCCGTCGAGATACAGGAGCTGCAGGATCCCGATCCGGAGCGCCGCCAGCGCGCCCGGCTCGAGGCTGCGCAACGGCCTCGAGCAAAACCGCGCGGCGACATAGTCGAGCGTCGCTCGCCGCTGCACGGTGCCGTAGGCGAGGGACATCGCCAGCGACCGCTCGCGCGGCGCGAGTCCTTTCGCCTCGCCGGCGAGCGCGCGGTCGGCGTACGCATCGTGCTCGAAGACCCGGCGCACGACGGCGAACGCGCACGCGCGGGCGGGCGAGACGCCCTCCACGGTCAGCTCCGCCGGCCGCGCAGGTAGTCCGCGCCCGGCATCGCGCGACGCCCGGGCGGTTGAATGACGACCAGCTCGAGCGACCCCTGGGCGCAGCCGAGAATCGGGAGCGCGCCACTCAGCGAGAGCTCTCCGGCCGGCGGCCCGGGCCCGTCGAGCGCCCGCGCCTCCCAAACGCCGAGCCGGGTGCCGTCGGGCAGCGCGACCGTCGCGCCGATGTGCGGCGAGAGCGCGCGCACGCGCCGTTCGAGCTCGGCCGCCGGGCGGTCGCCATCGAGCAGCCGGTCCTCGGAAGTCAGCTTCTCGGCGTACGTGACCCCAGCCTGATCTTGCTCCGAGCACGCCGGGCGCGTGTCGAGGGCCTCGATCAGCAGTGCTGCGCCTCGCTCCTGGAGGCGCTCAGCGAGCGTCCCATACGTGTCCGTCGGTTCGATCGCCTCCGGCGCCTGCAGGCACACCGGACCGCTGTCGAGCCCGGCGGTGAGGCGCATGATCGAGACGCCGGTGAGATCGTCGCCGGCCATGATCGCGCGCTCGACCGGGGCCGCGCCGCGCCAGCGCGGAAGCAGCGACGGGTGCACGTTGAGCAGTTCGTACTCGGACAGCAGCGGCTCCTTGATCAGCGCCCCGAACGCGCACACGCACACGACCTCGGGCGCAGCCGCGACGATCCGCGCCCGCGCCGCGGGGTCGTTGACCGACTGGGGCTGATCGAGCTCGATCCCGAGCCGGCGGGCGGAGTCGGCCACCGGCGGCGACGTAAGGCGGCGCCCGCGACCGCGCGGCCGGTCGGGCCGGGTGACGACGAGCGCGGGGCGGTGCGGGGAGTCCGCGAGCGCATCGAGCACGGCGGCGGCGAACTCGGACGTGCCGAGATAGACGGTGCGCACGGCGGCCCGGCTAGGCGGCCTGGGCCTCGCGCAGCGCCCGCATCGCCTCTTTGCGCTGCTGGCGCGAGATCCGATCGAGCACCAGCACGCCGTCGAGATGATCGATCTCGTGTTGGATCACGCGCGCCTCGAGCCCGGAGGCCTCGATCGTGATCGGCTCGCCGTACTCGTCAAGGGCGCGTACGCGGACGTTGACCGGGCGCTCGACGTCCACATGCACGGCTGGGAGGCTGAGGCAGCCCTCCTCGAGGATCTCGTCCTCGTTGCCCGACCACTCGATCTCGGGGTTGATCAGCGCGGCGACGGGCGCCTGCTGGTGGACGCGATAGACGAGCACGCGATTGAGCACGCCGACCTGGTTGGCCGCCAAGCCGACGCCGAGCGCGTCGATCATCAGCTCGCTCATCCGCCTGACCTCGTCGCGGAGCGCGTCATCGAAGCGCTCGACCGGACGGGCCTTCGTGCGCAGGACCGGGTCTCCGAACTTGCGCACATGGGCGAGCGCCGCGGCGCGCCTGGCCGCGACCTCGGGATCGAGCTCTTCCTCGTGTCCCTCGACGCCGCCGTCCTGCACCTCCTCGAGGGCGTCTGGATCGAGCTTCTCGGTCGCTTCTGTCGTGTCACTGGCCACAGGGTGAGTTTACTTCGCCAAGTGTTGGAGCATTCGATCGTCGATCGACGACAAACGGGGCGTCACCCCGCCAGGACAGGTGCCAGCGACGCCCGAAGTGCCTCGGCGCGCGCGAGCGCCGGCGCCGCACCCAGCGGCGCCAGTGAGGCGATCGCATCATCGAGCAGCGGCGTGGCATCGCGGTGGTGGTCTTCGCCGACCGGCCCGTTCGCCAGGTCGGTCTGGGAGACCGCGAGCCAGTACGGGTAGCCCAGCTCCCGGAAGCCGTCGATCGCGGTCCCGAGGTCCGTCTCGGCCGCGTCGTGGCTGCCCTCTGCGGCCGCCACGAGGCCGCGCCCCCGGGCCAAGTGAGCCGCCAGGTATGGGGGGATGTGACCGGGTGGCTGCTCGGCGAGCAGCGCGACGAGCGCCGCGCCCTCGTCAAGGCGGCCGAGCGCGAGCGCGGCGTCGAGCGCGTCGGGCCATGCATCGCGCACCGAATCATGGGATGCGCCGAGCGAACTGACGGCGTGCGGGAGCATTCGCACCCCCTGTCGCAGGGCGTGCTCAATGTCTCCGGCGGCGAGGGCGACGCTGAGCCCCGCGGCTTCCATCATCGCCGCGATCTCCTCGTTGTCGCTGCCCTTCCACGCGCGCAGGGGTTGGAGATGCTCGCGGGCCTCCGCCGCGAGCCCTCTGTGCGCCGCTAGGCGGGCCAGGCGATGGTGGATGAACTCCCCGCCGGGCCGATCCTCGCGCTCGGCGAGCAGCTCGGCCGCGAGCTGCTCCATTTCCTCCCACCGCCCTGCCAACAGCAGCACGCTCATCAGGTTGCCGGCGTTGATGCTCTCGCCGAAGCGGTTTCCGCGGCGGCGAGACAGCGCGTCGCCGATGAACTTCTCGACCACGCCGGCGTAGCGGTCGACAATCGTCCGCGCCGAGTCGAAGTAGCGGCCGAGCAGCTCGCGCACGTCCTCGGCCTCGCGCGACTCCGACAGAGCTGTGAACCCGACCAGGTCGACAAAAAGCACCGACACGAGCCGCATCTCCGGCGTGACCGTAACGGCAGGCTCGGAGGCCGGCGCTGGGGCGGCCGGCACGCGCTCGGCGCCAAGGGCCACGCCGCATTGCTCGCAGAAGCGCTGACCGGGGTGGTGGGCGGTCCCGCACGACGGGCACCGCAGCGACAGCGGCGCACCACAGGCACGGCAGAACTTCGCTCCATCTCCGACTTCAGTGCTACACGACGGGCAGATCACGTACGACCCCGGTTTCAGTGCGCCCAACCACAACAAGGGCACGTCCGTGAACGCACCAAGGGCGCGTAAGACTACTCCGGCGCCCACCGATCCGCGGCTATTGCGGATCGACGTCGACGCTCACGTTCGCCCCTCGTCGGGCGGCCGCCGGGGCGATCCGCTCGACCGTCGCGCCGACGGCGGCGATCGCGGCGCCGCGGTCGCTCGCCTTGACGACGACCTGAGCGCGAGCGCGGCCCCGGAGCCTGAAGAGCGGAGCAGGCCCGAGCACTGCGCCGTCGACCGGACCGAGCTCGGCCGCGATCGCGTCGGCGGTCGACAGCGCGAGGGGCTCCTCGACGGCCGAGCACACGACCCGGATCAGGGTCGCGAACGGCGGGTAGCGCAGCGCGCGGCGGCGGTCGAGCTCGTCGGCGATGAACCCGTCGGAGTCGTGCTCGGTCGCGAACCGGATCGGGCGGGCGTCGGGGGCGAGCGTCTGCACGAGCACGCGGCCCGCGTGCGAGCCCCGTCCGGTCCGCCCGGCGAGCTGGGTGACGAGCGCGAACGTCCGCTCCTCGGCGCGGAAATCGGGGAACCGCAGCGTCTGGTCGGCATCGAGCACGACGCCGAGCGAGACGTCCGGGAAATCGTGGCCCTTGGCGACCATCTGGGTTCCGACCAGGACGGCCGCGTCGGCGCCCTCAAAACGCTGCAGGATCCCCGCGCGCTGGTCGAGCGTCGCCGAGTCGGCGTCGAGCCGGAAGATCGGAAAGCCGTCGCTTCCGAGCGCATCCCGGAGCTCGTGCTCGATCCGCTCGGTGCCCGCGCCATGGCGGGCGACCGAGACCGAGGCGCATGCCGGGCAGCGGCTCGGGACCGGCTCGCGGTGGCCGCAGTGATGACAGGCGAGGGACGAGCCACTTCGATGAAGTACGAGCGCGACCTCGCAGTTGGGGCACAGCCAGACGTGGCCACAGGCGCGGCACGAGAGGAAGTTCGACCAGCCGCGGCGGTTGAGCAGCACGATCGCCTTGCCGCCCGCCCGTCGCAGATCGGCGAGCGCCATCCGCGTCTCGGGGTGCAGGGGTTGATGGCGATCACGCATGTCGAGCACCTCGACGACCGGCATCGGCCGTCGGTCGACGCGCTCCGCGAGGCTCAACCTGGTCATCGCGAGCACGCTCTCCGGCCGCGGCGTCGCGCTGCCGAACACGAGCACCGCCCCGGTCTGCGCGGCTCGCCTCTGAGCGACGCTCCGGGCGTCGTATCGCGGGTCGCCCTCGTGCTTGTAGGAGCTCTCGTGCTCCTCGTCGACGATGATCAGCCCGAGATCGCTCAGCGGCGCGAACACGGCCGAGCGCGGACCGACGCAGACGCGCGCCTCGCCGCTGCGCAGACGCTGCCATTCGTCGTGGCGCTCACCGAGCGCGAGCGCCGAGTGAAGGACCGCGACCACGTCCCCGAACCGCGCCTGAAATCGCCACAGGACCTGCGGCGTGAGCGCGATCTCCGGGACCAGCACGATCGCCGAGCGTCCCGACTCGAGCGCTTCGTGGACCGCATGGAGGTAGACCTCGGTCTTGCCCGAGCCGGTCACGCCGTGCAGCAGAAAGCCCTCGCCGGACGGACGGTCACCCGCAAGGGCGTCGCGCAGCGGCCCCAGCGCCGCCCGCTGGGCGCCCGTCAGCGTCGGCGCGACAGCCGCCGCGGTGCCGAGCGGCCGCGACCTTGGCCGCCGCGGGCGAACGCGAGACTCGATCCGGACCAGTCCCCGTCCCTCCAGTCGCCGCAGGCCCTCCGTGCCGAGCTTGGACGCCACCGTCGCACCGTGCAGCTCCAGCGCCTCGAGCTGGCCGCGCTGGCGCTCGGTCAGGCGGGCAGGCGAGTCGCGCAGGGCATCGCATCCGGCCGGCGTCAGCTCGGCGACCAGCGAACGCTTGGCACCAACTCCCTCCGCGGTGCCGGGGGCGAGCATCAGGCTGAGCGCGCGGGCGGTCGTCGAGCAGTACTCGCGAGCCATCCACACCGCGAGCGCCACCATCTCGTCGGGCAGCGAGACCGCCAGCACGTGATCGGGTTCGGCGAGCCGGTCGGGCTCGAGCTCGGAGACGTCGGCGAGCTCGACCACCACGCCGAGCGGTCGCTGACCGCCGAACGGCACGCGGAGCACCGAGCCGACCGCGACGGGCTGATCGCCGTTTGGGAGCAGGTAGTCAAAGGCGCCGCGGACCGCACGGGTCCGCGTCAGCGGCACGACCCGAGCGATCATGGGCGGTTGGAGGGGTCGCGGCGCATCGGGTCCGAATCTAGACGGCGGCGAGGATGGCGCTCGGCCATCGCCAGTACGCGGCGAGGATGGCGCCGGGTACTCTCGTGCCCTTGGATCCCGAACCCGATGAAGTGATCTTCTTTCACGGCCATCCGTCGTGGCTGTCACTGGCAGCGCTGCTGATCAAGGGGCTGCTCCTGTGCGTCGCGGCTGGCGTGGTCGCGGGGATCGTCAGCGCGATCACGGACGGCAACGTCCAGATCGCTTGGGTGATCGTCGTCGTCGTGGTCGTGTTCATCGTCCTGATCGCGGTCGCGTGGGTCCGGCGGATCCAGACGACCTACTCGATCACCAGCCGCCGCCTGACGATCGAGACCGGCATCCTGTCGCGCGAGCTGCATCAGACGCGCCTCGAGCGGGTGCAGAACGTCAACGCGACGCAGTCGTTCGTCGAACGGCTGGTGCGGATCGGGACCGTCGACTTCGACACCGCCGGCGAGTCCGAGTACGACTTCGCGTTTCGCGGCGTCCGCGAGCCGCGCGAGATCGTGCGGACGGTCGACCGGGCGCTGCACGAGCTCGGCGGGGGCCCGAGCCCGCAGGCGAGCGCCGGCGTCTGACACAAGCGCGAGCTGCGACCGAGCCTCAGGCGGCCGCCGAGCGCCGCTCGTTGCGCTCGACGAAGTCGATGATCAGCGGCACCCCGTCGAGCCCGTACCGCTCGCGCAGCCGGTTCTCGATGAAGTACGCGTAGTCGCGCGTGACACGGGCGCGGGAGTTGATCTGGATCGAGAAGCGAGGCGGGCGCTCGGCCGTCTGGGTCATAAACAGCAGTCGCAGCCGGTGACCCGACCGCGCTCCGCGGCCACCGGCCCCGACCGGCGGCTGGCGCGCCGCGACGACCTCGGACAGAAAGCGGTTCAGCTGCGAGGTCGGGATCCGGCTGCGGCTGCGGTCCGCGAGCGCGACCGCCTCGATCAGCAGCCGCTCGACGTGGCGCCCGGTCTTCGCGCTCGCCGTCAGCACCCGCGGTCGCAGCCGCAGCTTCTGGTGCACGCGCGCCCGCTCGTGATCGAGGTCCACATCGTCGGCGATGTCCCATTTGTTGAGCACGAGCGCGGTCGCGCAGCCGCTCTTCATCGCGAGCTCCGCGATCCGCATGTCCTGGCTGGTGACGCCGGCGTTCGCGTCGCAGACGACCAGCGCGACGTCGGCCCGCTCGGCGGCGCGCCGCGAGCGAAGCGAGGTGTAGTACTCGATCGACTCCCCCACCTTCGCCTGGCGGCGGATCCCCGCCGTGTCGACCAGGACCAGGTCGCGATCGCGATAGCGCAGCGGGAGGTCGATCGCGTCGCGCGTCGTTCCTGCGGCCGGCGAGACGATCACGCGGTCAACGGCTTTGCCGTCGGCCCCCGAGCCCGCGAACCGGTTCACGAGCGAGGACTTGCCGACGTTCGGGCGCCCGATCAGCGCCAGACGGATCGCGTCGTCGGCCTCGGGGTCCGCGTCGCCGTCGGGCGCCAGCGCCGCGATCCGGTCGAGCAGATCGCCGGTGCCGAGCCCCTGGGCCGCGGACACCGCGATCGGGTCGCCGAGACCGAGCCCGTAGAACTCAGCCGCGAGTGGCAGGTCGGCGGCGGTGTCGATCTTGTTGGCGGCGACGAGCACCGGCAACGGCCCCCGGCGCAACAGATCGGCCATCTCCTGATCGCCCGGGCGCAGACCGGCCTTGGCGTCGACCACGAGCACCGCCGCGGCCGCGTCGGCGAGCGCCGCGCGGGCCTGCTCCTGGATCTGGCGCGCGAGCTCGTCGTGATCCTCGAGGTCGACGCCGCCGGTGTCGATCAGCGTCAGCGGGCGGCCGTTCCACTCGGTCGTGAGCTCCTTGCGATCCCTGGTCACCCCGGGGCGTTCGTGGACGACCGCCTCGCGCGACTCCGTGAGGCGGTTGACGAGCGACGACTTGCCGACGTTCGGATACCCGACGATTGCGACCTTCATGGTCAGGCGAGGTTAGTGCCCCGAGCCGCCCGCGATCACGCGCGCGCGGCGCGCACGAGCCCGAGCACCCGCTCGACCACCTCGTCGAGCGTCAGATCGGTGGTGTCGATCACGTCCGCTCGATCGGCTGGGCGCAGCGGCGAGTGCTCCCTGCTCGTGTCGCGTTGGTCGCGGATCGTCTGCTCGGCGAGGACCGTCGGCAGGTCGGCGCCGAGCTCGTCGGCGCGGCGCTGCGCGCGGGCCTCGGGAGCGGCGGTCAGAAAGACCTTGACTTCGGCATCCGGCGCAACGACCGTGCCGATGTCGCGACCCTCGGCGACCCAGTCGCCAGCGCTCAGCAGGCGACGCTGACTGGCCACCATCGCGGCTCGCACGCGCGGGTTCGACGCCGCGCGCGACGCGTGCTCCGACACCGCCCGCGTGCGGATCGCATCGCTCACGTCGCGGCCGTCGAGCAGGATCCGGTCGCCGAGCTCGATCTGGACTTCGTCGGCAACCTCGGCCGGATCGGCGTTGCGCTCGAGCGACGCGAGCGCCACCGAGCGGTACATCGCGCCCGAATCGAGGTAGGTGAAGCCGAGCCGCTGCGCGAGCGCACGGGCGGTGCTCGATTTCCCGACCCCAGCCGGACCGTCGATCGCGACGACCATCAGGCCGCCGCGAGGCGCGCGATGTCGGCCGCGAAGCCCGGGTAGGAGACGTCGGCGGCCTCGATCCCGATGACCTCCACGCCCTCGCGCGAAGCCAGCCCGGCGACCGCGCCCAGCAGCGCCAGGCGGTGATCGCCGTGGGCGTCGATCGACCCGCCGCGCAGGCCCGAGGTGCCGCGCACCACGAACCCGTCGTCGAGCGCCTCGATCTCGGCGCCGAGGGCGCGCAGCCCATCGACGACCGTCGCGATCCGATCGGACTCCTTGACGCGCAGCTCGGCGGCTCCGCGCACGACCGTCTCGCCCTCGGCGAAGCAGGCGACCAGCGCCACGAGCGGCAGCTCGTCGATCGCGAGCGGCACCTCGGCGCCGCCGACGGCCGTCGCCTGGAGCGGCGCGCTGGTGACGTCGAGGTCACTGACGGGCTCGTGCACCGCGAACGCACCCTCGGGCTCGAGGTCACCGACGATGACCGCCCCCATCCGCTGCAGGATCCGGATAAAGCCGGTCCGCGTCCAGTTGACGCCGACGCGTTCGAGCACCAAGCTCGACCCCGGGACAAGCACCCCCGCCGCGATCAGAAAGGCGGCGCTCGACGGGTCCCCCGGAACCGCCACCTGCTCGAGCCCGAGCTCATCGACTCTGCCGATCGTGGACGTGACGCCGCCGCTGGCCGAGCGCTCGCGGATGACCGGGGCCCCGGCGCTGCGCAGCATCCGCTCGGTGTGGTCTCGGGTCGCGACCGGCTCGATCACCGAGGTGCGGTCGGTCGCGAGCCCCGCGAGCAGAACGCACGACTTGACCTGAGCGCTCGCGACCGGAAGCTCGTACCGCATCCCGTGCAGCGGCTCGCCGTGGACCGTGAACGGCGCGTAACGCCCGTCGCGCGCCTCGATTCTGGCCCCCATCCGGGACAGGGGCTCGGCGATCCGGTCAACCGGCCGGCGCCGGATCGACTCATCGCCATCGAGCGTGAAGCTCGCCCCCTGCTGGAACGCGAGCCAGCCCGGGAGCAGGCGCATCAACGTGCCGGCGTTGCCGACGTCGATCGCGCCGTCCGGGGCGCGGGCGTTGTGCAACCCACACCCGCGGACGACGAGATCGCCGTTGCACCGCTCGACGACCGCCCCCAGCGACCCGATCGCCTCGAGCGTCGAGCGCGTGTCGGCCGCGTCCAGGTAGTTCGCGATCCGGACAGGCTCGGCGGCCATCGCACCCACGATCGCCGCCCGATGGGAGATCGACTTGTCGGCCGGCGGCGCAATCCGGCCGCGCAGGCGCACGCCCGGCTCAAAGCGCGTGTTCATGCCCGCGCCACCGGGAAGCCGAGACCGGCGACGAGCTCCTGCGCCCGCTCGGCCCCGTCGTTGCCCGCGATCCACAGCGCGACCACGCCCTCGGTCATGTCGCTGGCGGGATACAGCGCCATGTCGGTGATGTTGACACCGGCGCGCCCGAGCTCGAGCGCGATCCGGGCGACGACCCCCGGACGGTTCGGCACCGACGCCCTCAGCTCATGCAGCTCGCCGCCGGCAAGCTGGGACTCGAGCAGCTGGCGGCGGTCGCCGGCAGCCGCCTCGTTCCAGGCCGTGATCGCATCGCGGTCACCCTCGGCGAGCGCCGCGCGAGCGGCCTGCAGGCGCTCGACCGCCCCGTCGATCTCGGCCGTCAGCGCATCTCGGTTCGATAGATAGATGTCGGTCCAGATCGCGCTCGGCGCGCCCGCCACCCGGGTCGCGTCGCGAAAGCTCGGGCCGGTCGCCGGGAGGCGCGCGGGTGGGCGGGCTTCATGTTTAAGCGTGGCAGCCGCCTGTGCGACGAGCACGTTGGCGAGCACGTGCGGCAGGTGCGACACCGCCGCGAGGATCCGATCATGGGTCTCGGCGTCGATCGCGGTCGGCTGCGCGCCGAGGCCGTGCAGCAGCCGGTGCAGCCGCTCGTAGAGCACCCCGGAGCTGACCCGCGTTGGAGTCAAATACCAGGTCGCGGCCTCGAACAGGTCCGCGCGTGCGTGCTCGACGCCGGCGTTCTCGGCCCCGGCGAGCGGGTGCCCGCCGACGAACCGAGGGTCGCGATGGGCGGCGACTACGGCGCGTTTGGTCGAGCCGACATCGGTCACGACGCAGTCCGGTGGCGACGCCGCGAGCGCCTCGCCGACGAGCTGCGAGAGGCCGCCGACCGGGACCGCGACGAACACCACCTCGGCCGTTGCGACCGCCTCGGCCACCGACGCGCTCGAAGCGTCGAGCGCGCCGCGCTCGATCGCGCGCTCGAGCGCCTCGGGGCGAACGTCGTAGCCGAGGACCGATGCCGACAGCCGCTCGCGGGCGGCGAGCGCCACCGAGCCGCCGATCAGCCCGACTCCGAGGACCGCGACGCGCATCCGTCGCGGAGCCTACGCGACGGCCTGACGGCGAGCGCGGACCGCCGCGGCGAGCTCGTCGAGCACGGCGACGGTCGTATCCCAGCCGATGCAGCCGTCGGTGATCGACTGGCCGTAGACGAGCTCCCCGGATCCCCCGAGGTCCTGGCGCCCCGCTACCAGGAACGACTCCAGCATCACGCCGACGATCGCGCGGTTGCCCGCTGCGATCTGCGCCGCGACCGCGTCGGCCACCGCCGGTTGACGCTCGGGTTCCTTGCCGCTGTTGTCATGGCTGAGATCGATCATCACCCGTTCGGGCAACCCCTCGGCGCGCAGCAGCTCGATCGCCCCCGTGACGGGCTCGGCGCCGTAGTTGGGCGCTTCCCTGCCGCCGCGCAGGATCACGTGGCAGTCGCCGTTGCCGCGCGTGTACAGGATCGCCGGCGTGCCGCTGACATCGATCCCGGCGAACGCGTGCGAGGCCGCGGCGGCGCGGACGGCGTCGACGGCGACCTGGATATTGCCGTCGGTCCGGTTCTTGAAGCCGACCGGCATCGAAAGCCCCGAGCCGAGCTGGCGATGGATCTGGCTCTCGACGGTGCGCGCGCCGATCGCGCCCCAGCAGACCGCGTCGGAGATGTACTGCGGCGTGATCGGGTCCAGGAACTCGCAGCCGACCGGCAGGCCGAGGGCCAGCACCTCGAGCATCAGCCGCCGCGCCATCCGCAGGCCGGTATTGACGTCGCTGGAGCCGTCGAGGTGGGGATCGTTGATCAGCCCCTTCCAGCCGATCGTCGTCCGCGGCTTCTCGAAGTAGACCCGCATCGCGACGCAAAGCTCACCCGACAGCCGCTGCACCTGCCGGCTCAGACGCTCGGCATACTCCCGCGTCGCATCGACGTCGTGGACGCTGCACGGCCCGACCACGACCAGCAGTCGATCGTCGTTTGCGTCGAGGATCGCCTCGACCTCCGACCGGCCGCGCAGCAGTACGTCAACGTGGCCATCCGAGAGCGGCAGCGCCTCAATCAGCTCGCGCGGGGCGACCAGCGGCACCAGGCGGTCGATCCGCTGGTCGCGGACGGCATCGCTTCGCTCGGTGCCGGTGTACGCCACGTCAGGGGGCGACCGACACGTCGGAGAGCGTCTTGCCCGCGACCGCGGCGATCGCCTGCACCTGGCCCAGATAGTCGGCGAACTCGTCGGCGACGAGCTGCTGCGCGGCGTCGCAGATCGCCTCGTCGGGGTTCGGGTGGACCTCGACGATCACACCGTCGGCGCCCGCGGCCGCCGCCGCGAGCGACATCGGCAGCACCAGGTCGCGCCGGCCGGCGGCATGGCTGGGATCGACGATCACCGGCAGGTGCGTCAGCTCCTTGAGCACCGGGATCGCCATCAGGTCGAGCGTGAACCGGTATGCGGTCTCGAACGTGCGAATGCCGCGCTCGCACAGGATCACCGACTCATTGCCCTCCTTGAGGATGTACTCGGCCGCCATCAGCAACTCCTCGAGCGTGCTCGACAGGCCGCGCTTGATCAGCGCCGGGCAACCGCAGCGGCCGACCTCCGACAGGAGGCTGTAGTTCTGCATGTTGCGCGCGCCGATCTGGATCACGTCGGCGACCTCGATCACCGCCTCGAGGTCGCGCGCGTCCATCACCTCGGTGACGATCGGCAGCCCCGTCTCGGCCCGAGCCTCGGCGAGCAGATGCAGGCCCTCCTGCCCCAGGCCCCCGAACGCGTATGGAGACGTGCGCGGTTTGTAGGCGCCGCCTCGGAACAGCGTCGCCCCGGCGCCGGCGACGATCCGCGCGGTCTCGAGCGTCTGCTCGCGTGATTCGATCGTGCACGGCCCCGCGATCATCGCGAAGTGTTCGCCGCCGATCTTGCGCCCGGCGATTTCGAGCACGGTCCGCTGCCCGTGCTTGATCTGGCTCGATGCGAGCTTGTAGGGCTTGGAGATCGGCACCATATGGTCGACCCCGGCCGTGCTCTCGAGATCGAGCCGCGCCACGTGCTCGGCGTCGCCGATTGCCCCGATCACCGTCAGCTCGTCGCCATAGATGACGTGGGCGCGCGCACCGACGCTGTGCACCCGGTCGACGACGGCCTGGACCTCCTCCTCGGTCGCCGTCGGTTTCATCACGATCATCATCTACTTGTCCTTTCTCAACGCCTGGAGACTGTACGGAAGCGCGAGCGCACGGCTCGTCGCGGTCTGACGGCGCCCGACCTCCGGATCTGCGGCGCTGAGCGCGCGCGAACGGGGCTGTGGCCGAGCGCCTAGCTAAATCGCCAGGCGTAGAAGCGCGCGTAGAAGGACCAGCCGGAGGCGTCTGTGCTGCGAGACGGCGTGTGATCGTGGCCGGTCATGCGCTGGCCGGGTTGTAGCAGACGGGTGTGGCTGTGTACAGCTTGGCGCTGTTGGCGTTTGGGCGGGCGCGGGCGGTTTTGGCTTAAGAAGGGGTGACCAGGGTGGTGGGTCTCGACCCCGGAGCGACCGGGGTGCTGGGTCTCGACCCCGGAGCCGGTTTGGGGTCGGTGTGGGTGCACCGGCGACCGATGCCGATGACCGCGGGCGATCTGGGCCTGCTTGAGCTGACCCTGCGACCCAGGTTCAGAGCCAGGGCCGATCTGACCCTGCCCAGCGCCCATTACCGACCCAGGCACGCACGCAGCCAACCCCGACGACGACATCGCCCTCCACGGTCGGGCAGGTGCGTCCAGACGAAGTTCGCGAGGGGACCGCTGGGGGCCGGCCGGCAGCTCGTATCAGCCGTACACGGCGGTAATCAACCTACGGCTCCCGGTGTAGGCGAGTTTCCGCCGTATGCCCGAGTAATCAACCCACGCCTGGCAGCCGTAGGTGGGAAACCGTCGTATGCCCGAGTAATCAACCTACGGCCCGCAGCCGTAGGTGGGAAACCGTCGTATGCCCGAGTAATCAACCTACGGCCCGCAGCCGTAGGCGAGTTTCCGCCAACCACGACGGCCAACGACCTACACCCCACACCCAGCCAACCCCCTCACCCTCTCCCAAGCCAAAACGGGCTCAGACCAACTCCCCGAGCGCGGCCAAGAAGCGCGAATTCTCGCGATCTGACCCGACCGTCACCCGCAGCGACCCCTCGCGCCCCAGCGCGCCCCCAGCCCGCACGAGGACACCGCGCGAGGCAAGCCCGGCGACGACATCGGCCTCCACGGCGTCCTCGGGCAGGTGCGTCCAGACGAAGTTCGCATCTGACTCGGCGACCCACAGCCCGAACTCGCGCAGCCCGTCTGAGAGCTCGGTCCGCGCGGCGACGGTCCGCACCACGCGGCGCTCGACCTCGTCCTGGTGGCGCAGGGCCTGCACCGCGGCCGCCTGGGCGGCGGCGTTGAGATAGAACGGCTGGCGGACCTGGTCAACCGCGGCGCGGAAGTCCTCCGAGCCGCACAGCCCGTAGCCGACGCGCAGCCCGGCGAGGCCGTAGACCTTCGAGAAGGTGCGCAGAATCACGAGGTTGGGCCACCGGCGCAGGAGCTCGACCGAGGCGTAGGTGTCGCCGAGCACGAGCGCAAACTCCGCGTAGGCCTCGTCGAGGATCACCGCGACGTGGCGCGGGACGCGCTCGAGGAACGCCTCCACGGCATCGAGCCCGAGCGACGTCGAGGTCGGGTTGTTCGGGTTGCAGATCAGCGCCAGGCGGGTCGCGACCGTGACCTCGGCCGCCATCGCGTCGAGGTCGTGGCGGTCATCCGCGTCGAGCGGGACCTGGATCGCGCGCGCCCCCGACGCGGCCGCGAGGTGCGGGTAGACGCTGAACGCCGGCCACGCGTACACGACCTCGGCGCCCGGCTCGAGCAGCGCCTCGCCGGCCGCGAGCAGGATGTCGCACGAGCCGTTGCCGAGCGCGATCCGATGCTTGGCGATCCCGTAACGCTCCGACAGCGCGCCGCGCAGCGCGGCGTACGACGGGTCGGGGTAGCGGTGCGCGCCTGCGAGAGCCGCCTGCGCCGCGGCCACAACGTCCTCGGCGGGCGCCTGCCAGGACTCGTTGGAGGCGAGCATCGCGACGTCGGCGCCGAGGTCGTATCCGTCCGCGAGCGGGTAAGAGGGGATCCGCCGTATGCGCTCGCCGAACTCGATCGCCATCGAAACGCAGCCTACTGCGCCGATTCGAGGTCGCCCCGGAGCGTCCGGGCGGCGCCGAGGTACACGTGCTTGGGCTCGTGGTCGTCGTCGCCGTAGTAGTGCATCAGCACGCGGATCACGCGCGGCAGCGACCCGGGCACCGGGACCTCGCGGGCGCACAGCAACGGCACCCGATCGAGCCCCAGCCGCCGCGCGGCGACGGCCGGAAACTCGGCGTTGAGGTCGTCGGTCAGCGTGAAGATGCAGCTCACCATCACGTCGGGCGACAGCGAGTTGCGCGACATCAGCTCGCGCATCAGAAGATCTGTTGCATCGAGGATCGCGCTCGCGTTGTTGGCCTCGACGCTATTGGCGCCCCGGAGCGCGAACAGCCGCATCGCGCCCAATTCTGCCAGAGGGCGCCGGGCTTCAGCCCGCTGCGTCCGCCGGCGCCCCGCGCGCCGCCGGCGTCGTGATCGCGTTGGCGAACGGGCCTTGCGCCGTGCCGGCGTGATCGAGCTCGATCACCGATGCGCAGCCGAAGCTGTGCACCGACTGAACCATCGGTCCGAGCAGTCGGGCGAGGTTCACCGATCCGCGGCAGTCGGCGAGCAAGAAGCGAGCGCCGCTGCGACGGACGAACCGTCGCGCCCGGGCGGTCTTCAGCGACCCGTTGAACAGCGCGTCGACCCTGAGCGAGCGGTTGATGCAGCGCGGCTCAGACCACAGGCAGTCGCCGACGAACGTCTTGCGACCGGTCGCCCCAGGCACGATCTCCCCCATATAGAAGCGGGTCAGCACGCCGCCGGGGTCGGGGTCGTGGGCCAGGAACGTGAGCGCGTGGTGCTCGTCGTGGGTGATGTAGTTGGCGTTGCCGCCCATCGGGCGCGTGTACTTGTGCGAGATCGCCATTGCGTAAGCGTTCGCCGGGATCGTCGCGAGCGCGATCACGGCGACTCCGACCAGGCGCGGGCCGGGGATCCGCTCCCAGCCCGCGCGCAGGACACCCGTGACCGCGAGAACCGAGAGCGGCATCGTGATCCCGTTGAACGCGTGCAGCGGCGTCGCGCTCAGCGTGCTCGCCGACAGGATGTAGATCAGGATCGCCGCGAGCGGCCAGATGCGCGTCATGAGCTCGAGGAAGTCGCGTGGGCGCCCGCGGTAGCCGAGCGACGCAACGATCGCCAGCGGCGCGATGCCGAGCGCGATCGACCAGAACGAGAACACGTGCTTGCTCGCCACGCGCGCGAGGCTCCAGCTGAGGTCGAAGTGGCCGAGCGCCAGGTAGTACGCGAGTGGGATCCCGGTCAGCACCAGGGTCACGACCGGCAGCGCGAGATCGCGCCGGCCGGAGTGCTCGCGCCAGCGGATCAGCTCGGCGATCACGATGATCAGGATCATCGTCTCGCCCTGCCACGGGTGGAGCATGCTCGCCACGGCCCCGAGCACGCCGGGCGCCCACGCGACCCTCCCGGCGGTCCGGGCGCGCGCGTATGAGAGCAGCCCGAAGACGATCAGCGCGACCGCGATCAGGCCGAACGGATAGCCCCACGAGAGCCAGCCGGGCATCATGTCGCCGACGATCGAGAAACCGCCGTAGATGATGCTGAAGGAACCGAAGAACAGGCCCAGCGCGATCACCGAGCGGCGCGCCCCGTGGCCCTCGACGGTCCGGTAGGCGTAGGCGCGGATCGCGAAGAACGTCGCCAGAACGGCGACCGGCTTCCACAGCAGCAGTGCAAGCCACGACGGGACGCCGAGCGCGGCGAGCGCGCCCGAGATCACGATCGCCGGCTGGAAATAATCCGACGGGGTCGGACGCAGGACGAACAGGTTGGTGATCAGCAGGTGGTGCGATGCCGACTGAATCCAAGCCAGGTACTGCATCTGATCGACGATGAAGAACCCGTCGGTGCCGGTCCACACCAGGCTGTGGGCGAGCATCTCCCACACGTCGGAGACGACGACCCACATCGACATCGCTGCAAACGCGGCGAGCAGCAGCAGCTCGACGGGGTCCGCGCGCACTCGTCGCGAGACGGCCGCGACCGGGGCCGGGCCGGATGCAGCGGCTGGGAGCGCAGACTCGATTCGCACGGGCGCCGACGCTAACAAAGCGCCGTAGGGCCTCCGTCAGTTGGCGAGCTTCGCCTGGTGATCCCGCGAGGCCTGGCCAACCGAGCTGCCGAGCGGGTTGATGTGGTGCGCGTTCATGTAGAGCTGGGCCGCCGGCATCCACGTCAGGATCAGGAACACCGTGAACACCAACGTCGCCCGGCGCAGGACGGGGCTCGTCGCGAGCGCCGCGAGCGGCAGCAACCAGATCACGTACCACGGCACCAGCCAAGCGAGGCTCGCGAGCAGCGCGAACGTCGACCAGCCGGCGCCGGTGAGCCAGTCGCGACGGCGGTAGATCTCATAGGCGACGACGACGACCACGCCGACGGTCATGATCCGCAGCAGGCCCGGGCTCCCACCACCGACCCCGATCAGCAGCCCGACCACGTTCGGAATGCTGAAGTCGGTCAGCAGCGATGCCTGATCGGACAGATTGGGCAGCGAGAAGCCGAACAGAGCCAGGCTCAGCGCGATCATCGGAACCACGGCGAGCACGGCGCCGACGATGAATTTCACCTGGCGGTCGCGCGTCCGGACTGCGATCAGCAGGAACGGGAGCAACAGCACGGCGGTGAACTTGACCGCGATCGCGAGCACAAGCGCGGCGCCCGAGGCGCGATCGTGCCGCGCGAGCATCAGCGAGATCGCCCCCATCGACGGGACGAGCATGAAGAAGTCGTTGTGAAAGCCACCGATCGCGTAGATCAGGTAGATCGGGTTGAAGAGCGACAAACGCGACCACGAACCGCGGGTCGCGCCCGAGCTGGCGTGCGCACTGCCAGACGAGCGCGATGAAGCAGAGGCTCAGCAGCACCGTGATGGTCTTCAGCGTCCAGTAGGCGACCGGGAGCGAGACGAACGCGAGCGGGTAGGTGAGCCCGGAGAACAGCGACCCGTACGGACTGCGCAGGTTGTGCCAGGTTGAGAACGCGTACACGGGATCGAAGGACTCCTGGCTGATCACGTGCGTGTACGGGTTGAAGTGGTGAAGCGCGCCGAGCCGGGCGTAGCCGAGGTAGTTCCAGACGTCGTTGAGCTGCAACGGCGGGCCCATCAGCAGGATCACGTGCAAGACCACCACCGCGACCGCGATCAGGCGCATCGAGAGCGAGCGAACCGCAGCCAACGCGATCGCGTAGGCGACGATCATCGCGACCAGGACGGCGCTGAGCCCGAGCCCAACGGTGTTCGCATCGGTGAACGGATGCGTGATCAGCGACTGCAGCGGACCGGCATCCCAGCCCGGGAACACGACGCGACTGCGGGGTACGAGGACCGTCGGTCCCGAGGCGGCGACGGCGACGATCACGAATGTCGCGACGATCAGCGCTCCGAGCGCAATCCGACCGGGGATCGGACCGACGCTGACCCGGGGCATCGGCAGCGAGCGGCGCCCGAAGAAGGACCTGACTGAGGGCAGCGCTACGGTGCCGTCGGTCGGTCCGGCCCCCGCCCCGGCGACGGGCGGGGAGGCGAACGAGGCCGTGGCGTCGGCGTCGCTATGCGGCGGGCGCATGGAGTGAAGATAGTGCCGTTGCGGCGGTTGGCTCCCACCCAGTCACCTGTTGAGATTTCGTTAAGGGTGCTGTTAGGCGCCGTTACGAGCGCTGGCGCAGGCCGTTTGTCCCCCTCTAGCCTGCGTCCGTGAGCGTCGGTTCGCTGTCCGGAGACGTTCGCCGGCTGGCCGGCTTCATCGAGTCCGGGCGCACGCGGGCGCGCGGGGATCCAGCCGTCGCGACGGTCACGATCGCGATCGTCGCGCTGACGGTGCTCGCGGCTGTCCTGCGCTTCACCCGCCTCGCGCACCAGGGATTCTGGTTCGACGAGGCCAACAGCGCCGCCGACGTGCACTACTCCCCGGGCAGGATGCTCGGCCTGCTGCCGCAGAACGAGACCACCCCGCCGCTGTTCTACTGCGTCGCGTGGGTGTGGGCGAGGGTGTTCGGCTTCGGCGAATTCGCGCTCCGCTCGCTGCCGGCGCTGGCCGGGGTCGCGACGGTGCCGGTCATGTACGCGACGGGCGCGAAATTCGTCAGCCGGCGCGCGGGCGTCGTCGCGGCGGCGCTGACCGCGTGCAACCCGTTCCTGGTCTGGTACTCGCAGGAATTCCGACCTTACATGCCGATGGTGCTGCTCAGCGCGGCGAGCCTGCTCGCGTTCGCCCACGCTCGCGAGCGCCCCTCGCGCCGGGCCTTGATCGCCTGGGCGGTCATCTCGGCGCTCGCGCTCGCCGACCACTACTACGCGGCGCTGGTCATCGCGCCGGAGGCGGTCTGGTTACTGGCCGACCACCGGCGCACGCGCGGCGCATGGGCGGCGATCGCGTTCGTCGGCGCCTGCGGCCTGGCGCTGCTGCCGCTCGCGATCAGCCAGAACTCGACCGGCAACGCGAGCTGGATTGCACGGATCCCGCTGGTGCCGCGGCTGGGCCAGATCGTCCCCGAGTTCCTGATCGGCTTTCAGGCCCCATCCGCGCGGGTGCTCGAGAGCGTCGCCGAGGTCTGCGTGGTGATCGCGTTCGTCCTGCTGGCTGTGCGCGCCGACCGCGGCGAACGCCGTGGCGCGCTCGTGGCGGGCACGATCGCCGTCTCGGGCTTCGTCCTCAACCTGGTGCTGATCGCAGGCGGCATCGATGACCTGATCACCCGCAACGTTCTGGCGCTGTGGCCGCCGGCCGCGATCGTCGTCGCCGCGGGCCTCGGCGCCCGCCGCGCCGGATGGCTTGGGACCGCCGCCGCGGCGGCCGTGGCCGTGACCGGCGTGGTCGCGGTGATCGGCGTGGCCGTCGACCGCGGCTTCGAGCGCCCCGACTGGCGCGCGGTCGGCCGCGTGCTCGGCGCCGAGCCGCCGCACTCGGTGCGCGAGCGCGCGATCCTCGTGCAGGACTACCGCGACCTGCTGCCGCTGTCGCTCTATCTGCACGGCCTGCACTGGCTCGGCCATTCCCCGGCCCGCGTGACCCAGTTCGACGTCGTCTCGATCAAGGCGCCGCGGGTGGCGCTGTGCTGGTGGGGCGCGGCGTGCAACCTCACCGGATCGACGATGCAGCGCAGCTACGCGATCGCCGGCATGCACGCCGTATCGCGCCGCCGCGCGCTGCAGTTCACGGTCCTCGAGATGGCGTCGTCCAAGCCCGTGCTGGTGACGCCTGCGGCCGTCGCCGCGGCGCTCAAGACGACGCGTTTTCGCCACGACGAGCTGCTGGTTCAGAAGCAGTCGTGAGCGCGGCCACCTCGGCCGAGCTGAGCTTGCGGTAGGCGCCGGGGCGCAGTTCGCCGAGCGTGAGCGGGCCGAACGCGATCCGCTCGAGCGTTGAGACGCGGTGGCCGACGTGCTCGAGCATCCGCTTGACCTGCCGCTTTCGGCCCTCGTGGATCGTCAGCTCGACGGTATCGGCGGACACGCGCCGGACCTTGGCGGGTGCCGTCCGGCCGTCGTCGAGCACGACCCCGCCCCGCAGGCGAGCGAGCGCCGCATCGCGCACCGGCGGGCGCTCGATGCGGGCTCGGTAGGTCTTGGGCACCTCAAAGCTCGGGTGCGTGAGCCGGTAGGCGAGGTCGCCGTCGTTGGTCAGCAGGATCAGGCCGGTGACGTCGATGTCAAGCCGTCCGACCGGGTACAGGCGCGCGTCGGAGTCGACCAGCGACACGACCGTCGGGCGGCGCTGGGGGTCACGCGCGGTGCTGACGACCCCGGCCGGCTTGTTGACCGCGTAGACGACTCGCTGGGGCTCGGCCCGCACGATCGATCCGTCGAGCGTCACCGCGTCATCGCGGCTGACGTCGCGGGCCGGGTCGAGGACCACTTCACCGCTGACCCGCACGCGCCCCGAGCGGACGATCTGCTCGGCGCCGCGGCGCGAGGCGACGCCGGCGGCGGCGAGGAACTTCGCGAGGCGCATCGCGATGGCACCATAGAGAGACGATGGATTCGGAGCTGCTGCAACGGACCTTGGCGGAACTCGGCGAACCCGGCTACCGCGAACGCCAGATCTGGCGCTGGGCGTCCCAGGGCGCGACCGGCTTTGATGCGATGACCGACCTCCCGCTCGGCCTGCGGGCCGCGCTGCAAGAGGCGGTGCCGTTCTCGAGCCTGACGCTGGAGCACGAGGCCCGCTCGAGCGACGGCACGGTCAAGGCGCTGTTGCGGACCGCGGACGGCCGGCCGCTCGAGGCGGTGCTGATGCGCTATCGCGATGGCCGCCGGTCGCTGTGCCTCTCCTCGCAGTCCGGGTGCCCGCTGACGTGCACCTTCTGCGCGACCGGGCAGATGCGCTTCGGACGAAACCTGACCGCGTCGGAGATCATCGACCAGGCGCTGTACTTCCGGCGCAGCGGGCCGGTCGATCACGCCGTCTTCATGGGGATGGGCGAGCCGATGATGAACATCGAGGCGGTGCTCGGAGCATGTGCCCAGCTGCCGGACGTCGGGATCAGCAACCGCCACACGGCGATCTCGACGATCGGCTGGATCCCGGGCATCGACCGGCTCGCCGCCGAGCCGAGGCCGATCCGGCTGGCGCTCTCGCTGCACGCGGCTGATCCGCAACTGCGCTCGCAGCTGATGCCTGTCAACGACCGCTACCCGCTCGCCGACGTGCTCGCCGCGTGCCGCGCCTATTACGAGCGCAAACGGCGGATGGTGTTCGTCGAATACGTGATGCTCGCGGGCGTCAACGACTCGTTCGCGCAGGCCCATGCGCTCGCGGAGCTGCTCGAGCCCCGGCTGTTCAAGGTCAACCTGATCCCGTACAACCCGACCGGCTCTGCAATATCAGGGCTCGAGCCCGAAGGCGATCGACGCGTTCCGGGCCGAGCTCGAGCGCCACGGGCTCAGCGCGACCGTGCGGGTCACGCGCGGGCGCGACATCGACGCCGCCTGCGGCCAGCTCGCGGCCGCCCGCGCCGCCGCATGAGCGTCGCCGAACGCCAGCACCGCGTCGTCAGCGCCCCGGGCGCGGCGTGAGCGCGCTCGCGCGGCGGTTGACCGCGCAGCTCCTCGCCGGGCGCCCCGCACGCGACCCGGTCGCGGCCGTGCAGCGCCTGCTCGCCGTCCAGGGCCAGGACCCGCGCGGCGCACGGCTCGCGATCCGTGCGCGAACGCGGGGCGTGCACGCCTCAGACGTCGACCGCGCGCTGACCGACGAGCGCTCGCTGCTGATCACGTGGCTGAACCGCGGCACGCTGCATCTCGTCGCCAGCGAGGACTACTCCTGGCTGCACGCGCTGACGGCGCCGCCGCTCGCGACCTCCAATCGGACAAGGCTGACCCAGAACGGCGTCAGCCTCGCTCAGGCCGAGCGGGCGGTCGCGCTGGTGGAGCGCGCGCTCGCCGCCAACGGCCCGATGACGGGCCCCGCGCTGCGCGAACGCCTGCGGGGCGCGGCGATCCCGACCGACGGCCAGGCCTTCATCCACGTGATGTTCGCCGCCTCACTGAGCGCCACTGTCGTGCGGGGGCCGATGATCGGCCGCCAGCACGCGTACGCGCTGGTCGCCGACTGGCTGCCCCGCGGACCCGCGAAGCCCGCGATCGACCGCGACGTCGCGCTCGCCGAACTCGCTCGCCGCTATCTCGCCGGTCACGGCCCCGCCGACGAAGCCGACCTTGCCCGCTGGGCCGGGATCCGCCTCGGTGACGCCCGCGCCGGCCTGCAGGCGATCGCGGGCGAGCTGACCCAGACGCCCGACGGCCTGGTCGACCTCAGGCGCCGCTCGCGGGCCGCGCCATTGCCGAAGCCCCGCCTGCTGGGTGCCTACGAGCCTGTCCTGCTCGGCTGGTGCTCGCGGGCCGAGCTGCTGGCCGATGTCGAGGCGCGCGTGGTCACGGGCGGCATCTTCCGGGGTTTCGCGCTCGTCGACGGCAAGGCGGCGGCGCTATGGCGGATCGCCGATCGGGCGGTCAAGATCGAGCCGCTGGTCGAGATCGCGGCAGCCGACTCGGACGCGCTAGCGAGCGACGGTCGGGCGGTCCTCGAGTTCCTCGGGCTCGGGCTCGGGCTCGGGCTCCGAAGCGCCTAGCGGCGCCGCGCCGCCCCCGGCCCGCGCCTCGCCGGCGCGCAGCAGACGCTCGCGCAGCTCGGCCTCGACCTCGGGCGCGGGATCGAACTCCTCGACGCCCGGCAGCTCGCCGATCGCCGTCAGCCCGAACAGCCGCAGGAACAGGTCAGTCGTGCGGTACAGGATGGCGCCGAACTGGGACCGACCCGCCTCCTCGATCACCCCGCGCTCGAGCAGCGTCGCGGCCGCCGACTCGGCGCTTACGCCTCGAATCCGCGCGATCTCGGGCCGCGAGACCGGCTGCAGGTAGGCGACGATCGCCAGCGTCTCGGCCTGCGCCGGGGTCAGCGGCGGCGTCCGCGGCTTCGCGAACAGGCGCCGTGCGGCCGGCTCGATATCGGGGTGCGTGCTGAGCGTGAAACCGCCGGCGAGCTCGCGCACGACCAAGCCCCGGCGCTCGAACTCGTAGTGCTCGCGCAAGCGCTCGAGCGCGGTCACGACCTCGTGCAGCTCGGCGCCGGTCGCGTCCGCCAGTGCCTGCGCCGAAACCGGGTCCGAGCTGAGGAACAGCAGTCCCTCGAGCGTCCGTTGCAGCTCGTCGGTCGAGCTCACGCCGTCAACCGCCGCTGCGCTCGCAGCGGCTCGATCGTGATCTCGGCGAACGGCTGCTCCTGATTCCAGGTCGCCTCGCCCTGCTTGTGGAGCTCGAGCAGCGCATACAGGGTGACGGCGACCGTGACCCGATCCGAGCGTGCGACCGCCTCCGAGAAGGTGAAGCTCCCGCGCGCGAGCAGCTCCCGCAGGTGCGCGAGCCGTTCGGCGACCGTGACCTTGGCGACTGTCACGTGGCGCAGATCGACCGGCGGCGGAAGCTCGAGCAGCTCGCCGATCGCCGCCGCCAGCGCCGCCGGCGCATAGACCGCCTCGGCGTCGGCGAGCGACGCCTTGCGCAGGGCCGGCGGCAGCGGCGCGCGACGGAAGCGGTAACCCTCCTCGGACGCCAGGCGCTCGCGCAGGTACGCGGCCGCGGCGCGGTAGCGATGCGCCGCGAGCAGCCGCGCGAGCAGCTCCTCGGCCGCCTCGCCGGGATCGAGCTCGATCTCCTCGAGCTCCTCGCCGGGTAGCAGCAGCCGCGATTTGAGCTCGAGCAGCGCCGCGATCAGGACCAGGAACTCGGTCGCGGCCTCGAGATCGAGCTCGCCGCGGCGCTCGAGGTGATCGATGTAGGTGATCACGACGTCGGCAAGGTCGACCTCGAGCAGGTCGACCTCCTCGCGCAGGATCAACGTCAGCAGCAGGTCAAACGGTCCTGCGAATACGTCGAGGTCGAGCTCGAGGTCTACGAGGGCCACGCGCCAGACGTTAGCTGTGCGGCCGGACCTCTCCCACCCCCATCGCGTCACGGACGTCGGCCAGCGTGTCCGCGGCGATCGCCCGGGCTTTGTCGGCCCCCGCGACGAGGGTGGCCTCGAGCGCGCGCTCGTCGGAGCGCAGCTCGCCGTAACGCTCGCGCACCGGTGCCAGGTACGCCGTCACCTCATCGGCGACGGCCGCTTTGAAGGCGCCGTAGCCCTGGCCATCGAACTCCTGCTCGATCGCGCTCGGGTCCACGGAGCGCACCGCCGCGAGGATCTCGATCAGGTTCGAGATCCCGGCCTTGTCGGGGCCGCGCACGACTCCGCTGCCCGAGTCGGTGACCGACGCGCGGATCTTGCGGGCGATCGCCTCGGGCTCATCGAGGACCAGGACCGTCCCTTGCTCGCTGCCGCCCGTGGTCGACATCTTGCGGTCGGTGAGCTGGAGATCCATGATCCGGGCGCCGACCGGTGGCACCCGGACCTCCGGCACCACCAAGGTCTCGCCAAAGCGCGCGTTGAAACGCTCGGCGACGTCGCGCGTCAGCTCGATGTGCTGACGCTGGTCCTCGCCGACCGGGACCTCGTCTGTGCCGTACGCGAGCACGTCGGCGGCCTGCAGAACGGGATAGGCGAACAGCCCCGCGGACACCAGCTCGCGCTGGGCGCCGGACTTCTCCTTGAACTGGGTCATCCGGTTGAGCTCGCCGAACGCCGTGACCGCCGTCAACAGCCAGCACAGCTCGGTGTGCTCGCGGACGTCGCCCTGGCGAAAGAAGATGCAGCGCTCGGGGTCAAGCCCGGCCGCGAGCAGCGTCGCCGCCGTGTCATAGACGGCCTCGCGCAGCGCCGCGGGGTCGTAGGGCACGGTGATCGCGTGCAGGTCGACGATGCAGTAGATCGCCTCGCCGCGGTCCTGACCGGCGACGTACTGCGTGATCGCGCCGATGTAGTTGCCCAGGTGCTTGCGTCCCGTCGGCTGGATGCCCGAAAAGATCCGCATCGCGGGCAGGCTAGCGAGCCGGCCTGCGCGGCGCCGATCTCGACCGTCGCGCTACGAGGCCAGGGCCCGTGTCAACGGCTCGGCGTCGGCCTTGTCGCCGGTGCCGCCCTGGGCCGGCGCTGGCCCGAGGCCGCGCCAGCAGCCAGGCGGCGACGACGCCGCCGACCGCGCCGCAGACGTGTCCCTGCCACGACACGCCGTGGTGCGGCATCACGCTCGCCAGCAGCGCGCCGCCCCAGACGACCGCGACGACGATCCCGATCAGGATCTCGAGCACGCTGCGGTTGAAGACGCCGCGCGCGAACAGGTACGTCGCGTACCCGAACACGATCCCGCTGGCGCCGACCGTGTCCGTGCCGGCCGGGGCGACCAGCCACGTCCCGAGCCCGCCGACGACGATCACGATCAACGTCACCAGCGCGAGCCGGGTTGCGCCCCACAGCGCGATGATCACGCCCATGAACACGAACGGGATCGTGTTGTCGATCAGATGCGTCCAGCTGACGTGCAGAAACGGAGCGGTGAAGATCGCCCAGACGTGGTCGACGTTGCGCGGCACGATCCCCGCGGCGGTGTCGAGGCCGTCGTGATCGACCGAGTTGATCGCCTCGAGGAACCACATCAGCGCGACGATCGCGGTGAGCAGAACCAGCCCCTCGAATGCCTCGCGGCGCTTGTCCGGATTGCTGCCGAGCTTGTCCGAGCGGATTGCGACTCACGTATCAAAGGATGGCACGTGGCGTCCGACGCGGCCGCCGGTGCGGCGCGATCCTGATCGAACTCTTACACGAGCGCCTGCTGGGCCACGGCGAGCGCCACCTCGGCGCGCTCGCGCAGCGACTCGCTGCGGACGAACTCGTCGGGCGTGTGCGCGCCGCCGCCCCGGGGCCCGAGCCCGTCGACCGTCAGCGCGATCGTGCCCGCGAAGTGGCTCGCGTCGCTCGCGCCGCCGCGCGCGCACGCCGACGATCGGGCGGCCGAGGCGTCGTCCGGCGCCCGCGAGCAGTTCGGCGGTCGCCGCCTCGGAGTCCATTCCCGGCCACAGGCGCTCCATCCGGGCATCGAGCTTGACCCCGTCGAGCTCTGGCGTGATCCGCGCGAGCACGTCATCGAACGCCTGCAGTCCGCGCGCGCGCACGTCGAAGATCAGCTCGCCCGCCGCGGGCACGACGTTGAAGGCGTCGCCCGAGCGCATCACGGTCGGCACCACGCTGAGCCGCTGCGGGCCCGACGGGTCGTGCAGGTCGGCGACCGTTGTGGCGGTCTGCGGCAGCGCGAGCAGCGCGTTGCGGCCGTGATCGGGCGCGCTGCCCGAGTGCGAGGCGCGCCCGGTCGCGACGACCTTCAGCGTGCCGGCGGCCTTGCGCCGCACGACCACGCCCTCTTCGCCGCCGGGCGTGCGCTCGCCGGCCTCGAAGCACAGGCAGGCGTCGTAGCCGGCGAACCGCTCGCGCGTGCACGAACGGCGCGATCCGCCACTCCTCGTCGCAGACCAGCAGCACGGCGAGCTCGGCGAACGACTGCGGGTGGCGCGCGAGCGCCCGGGCGACGCCGAGCGCGAGGATCACGCCGCCCTTCATGTCGGTGGTGCCGGTCCCGTACAGGCGATCGCCGTCGCGGCGCAGCGGCTGGTGCGCGTCGTGGCCGACCACGGTGTCGACGTGGCCGAGCAGCATCACCCGGCGGCTCCCGGACCCGGTCGCGGTCCCGATCAGATCCGGCGCGCTGCCGGGCGTCGAGCACGGCGGTCGCTGCACGTCGGCCCCGTCGGGCAGCAGCGACGCGCACAGCGCCAGGGCCCGCTCGGCGCCGTGGACGTCGCCCGACGGCGACGAGATCGCGACCAGCTGCTCGAGCTCGGGCTCGGCGCGCGCGGCGATCTCGTCCGCGCCGGCCGCGATGTCGACGTCGGCGACGCTCACGCCGCGACCGCCAGGACCTCGTCGACCGACAGCTCGCCCGGCCGGGCGCCTCGATCGGCCTCGCGCGCGGCGAGCTCGCAGAGCGCCGCGTTGACCGGCGTCGGCACGCCGTGCAGGCGCCCCAGGAGCGCGACCTCGCCGTTGAGGTAGTCGGTCTCGATCGCCCCGGTGCCGCGCGCGAGGCTCTGCCAGGTCGAGCATCCCGCGCGCGGGCGACCGCCGATCTCCTGGACGCCGAGCCGCTCCCAGCGCGCTCGAAGGTCGGTCACCTCGGGCGCCTCGAACTCGATCCCGGCGGCTGTCAGCGCCGCCCGGCCCTCCGTCGCGAGCGCGCTCGGTCAGCTCATCGCTGCGCTCGCCGGGGCCGCACAGCGCGTCGACCGCGTTGCCGAGGTTGAGGATCAGCTTCGCGTACTTGAAGCGCATGATGTCGGCGCGGGGCTGCGAGATGAAGCGCGACGCCTGCTAGCGCGTCGGTGACGAGTTCGCAGAGCTCGTCGGATCCGTCCGGGTAGCGGCCGACGTCGATGATCCCGGTCAGCTGCGAGCCGTAGGCGAGCACGGTCCCCGGCTCGAGGTGCGCGGCCGGGAGCATCACCACGGCGCCGTACACGGACTCGAGGCTGCGCAAAGCGCATGCGCTCGTTGTCGACCCCGTTCTGAAGGCAGACGACCGGGATGCGCCCGGCGCCGGCGAGGCGCAGCGCCGCGAGCGCGCCGGCCGTGTCCTGGCTCTTGGTGCACAGCAGCACGACGTCTCCGCGCGCGCCGACCGCCGAGCTCCGCCGGGTCCTCGGCCGCCGGCAGCTCGAGGACGGTCGCGCTGCACCGGCGTCTCGAACCGCAGGCCGTCGCGGCGGATCGCTTCCAGGTGCGCGCCGCGCGCGATCAGCGCGACCTCGAAGCCGCCCTCGGCGAGCCGGGCTCCGACCGCGCCGCCGATCGCTCCGGCGCCGAAGATCACGAATCGCATCGCCTCAGCCTACGACGGACGGGGCGCAGGCCGGCGGTCGCCCGTCGGCGGTTATCGGGACCGACCGTCAGAGCGCCTGGCGCACGACCGGCCGCCGCGCGGCGGCCGCCTCGTCCAGACGCCGGACCGGCGTCGTGTACGGCGCGCCCCGGGCGATCTCGGGATCCTCGCGCGGCCTCGCGCAGGATCTCCGCGATCACGGCTCGGCGAAGCGGTCGAGCGTCTCCTTGGTCTCGGTCTCGGTCGGCTCGACCAGCAGCGCCTCCTCGACGAGCAGCGGGAAGTAGACCGTCGGCGGGTGCACGCCGTGAGTCGAGCAGCCGCTTGGCGAGGTCGAGCGTGCGGATCTTCAGATCGCGCTTCATCGGCGCGCCCGACAGCACGAACTCGTGCATGCAGAGGCGGTCGTAGGCGGCCGGGAGGTACTCCATCACGCCCTCCGCCCGCAGCCGCGCGAGCAGGTAGTTGGCGTTCAGCACCGCGACCTCCGAGACGTCCCGCAGTCCCGCCGCGCCGAGCGAGCGGATGTAGGCGTAGGAGCGCACGAACACGCCGTAGTTGCCCTGAAAGCCGCGCAGCCGCCCGATCGACTTCGGGCGCGGTCGTAGTCGAGGTCGTAGAAGTAGCCGCCGTCGCCGTTGCGGCCCACGCTCCCGGCGCACGACCTGCGGTCGCGGCAGGAACGGCTCGATCCGCTCGGCGACCGCGATCGGTCCGGCGCCCGGGCCGCCGCCGCCGTGCGGCTGGGTGAAGGACTTGTGCAGGTTGAAGTGCACGATGTCGAAGCCCATGTCGCCGGGACGGCAGATGCCCATGATCGCGTTCAGGTTGGCGCCGTCGTAGTAGAGCGTCGCGCCGACGTCGTGGACGATCTCGGCGATCTGCTCGATCGCGGGCTCGAACAGCCCGAGCGTCGAGGGGTTGGTGAGCATCAGGCAGGCGACGTCCTCGGTCGCCTTCGCGCGCAGGTCGTCGAGGTCGACGTTGCCGCGCGCGTCGGTGCCGACTGTGACGACCTCGTAGCCGGCCATCGTGACCGTCGCCGGGTTGGTCCC
This sequence comes from uncultured Solirubrobacterales bacterium, assembly GCA_963744695.1. Taxonomy (GTDB): domain Bacteria; phylum Actinomycetota; class Thermoleophilia; order Solirubrobacterales; family Solirubrobacteraceae; genus Palsa-465. Next base: position 337,831 of record CAVUUT010000006.1, read on the forward strand.
GTGCGCCGTGTCGGGGGTCAGCACCTTCGTGCGCCGCTCGCCGCGATCCTCGTGAAAGGCGCGCGTCAGCAGCACCCCGGCGAGCTCGCCGTGCGATCCGGCCGACGGCTGCAGCGAGACGTGCGGCAGCCCGGCGATCTCCGACAGCGCCGCCTGCAGCCGCCACATCAGCTCCAGCGCCCCCTGGGCGCGCTCGGGGCGCTGGAGCGGGTGGAGCTTGGCGTGGCCCGGCAGCGCCGCGACCCGCTCGTGCAGCTTCGGGTTGTGCTTCATCGTGCACGAGCCGAGCGGATAGAAGCCGGTGTCGAGGTCGAAGTTGCGCTTCGACAGGCGGTTGTAGTGGCGCACGATCTCGGGCTCTGAGACCTCGGGCAGGCGCGGCGGCTGCGCGCGGCGCAGCCGGGGCGCGAGCAGCTCGTCGAGCGGCCGCGCGCGGCACGTCGAGCGGCCGGCGCGACGAACGCGCGGCGGCCCGGCCTTCGAGCGCTCGAAGATCGTCAGCTCGTCGTCGGCGGCGCTCGCATGCCACCCCGCGGCGGCGGCGATCACCGCCCGCCCCCTCGTAGTGGTGGCTGCGCTCGGCCGCGACCGCGCCCCCGAGCACCTCGACGAGCCGATCGATCTCGGCCCTGGTCCGGCGCTCGGTGATCGCGACCAGCAGCCCGTCGCCGTACTCGGGGTAGTCGCGGCGCGAGCGGATAGCCGGGGTTGATGCCCTCGCGCGAGGCAGCGCTCGATCACGCGCTCGACGGGCGCGTCGAGCGTCGAGCGCGAACTCGCGCACGACCGGCTGGTCGTGCAGCGAGCGTCGACCCCGTCGAGCGCCGCCAGCCGCTCGCGCGCGTAGGCGGTGCGCTGGAGCATCAGCTCGGCCAGCTCGACGATCCCGCGGCGGCCGAGCCAGCTCAGGTAGATCACGCCCGCGAGCGCGTTCAGCGCCTGCGACGTGCAGATGTTCGAGGTCGCCTTCTCGCGGCGGATGTGCTGCTCGCGGGTCTGAAGCGTGAGCACGAAGCCGCGCTTGCCGTCGAGATCGTGGGTCTCGCCGGCGATCCGGCCCGGGATCCGCCTGATCAGCGCCTCGGTGGTGGCGAAGAAGCCGAACGACGGACCGCCGAAGTCGAGCCGGTTGCCGAGCGTCTGGCCCTCGCCGACCGCGATGTCGACGCCACACGTCGCCCGGGCGAACGCAGCAGCGCGAGCGCGAGCGGGTCACACGAGCAGATCACCAGCGCGCCGACCTCATGCGCGGCGCCGCGCTCAGCGCTCGAGGTCCTCGACCGCGCCGAGGAAGTTCGGCTGCGCGACGATCACGGCGCTGACGTCCTCGTCGAGCTCCGGCAGCTCGGTCACGCCGTGCTCGAGCGGAGCCTCCACGACCTCCATCTCCCAGCCGTGGGCGAGCGTCCGCAGCGCCTCGCGCGCGTGCGGGTGCACGCCGCGCGAGACCACGAACCGGCGGCCGGCCGTTGGCGAGCTTGGCGACATAGCCGGCGGCGGCGACCGCGCTCGGGCCCTCGTACACCGACGCGTTGGAGACCGGCAGGCCGGTCAGCTCGCAGATCGCGGTCTGGTACTCGAACATCGCCTGCAGCCCGCCCTGGGAGACCTCGGGCTGATACGGCGTGTAGGGCGTCAGGAACTCCGAGCGGCTGATGATCGAATCGATCAGCGCCGGCACGTAGTGGTCGTACATGCCGGCGCCGAGGAACGAGATCTCGTCCTCGGTGCTCGAGTTGCGGGCGGCGAGCGCGCGCAGCTCGTCGTAGACCTCCTGCTCGGACAGGCCGGCGTCGAGCGCCAGCGGATGGTGGAGCAGCAGGCCGGCGGGATGTCGGCGAACAGGTCCTCGATGCGCTGCACGCCGATCGCCGCGAGCATCTCCGCGCGGTCGGCGTCGGTGACGGCCGTGTATTCGCTCACAGCAACGTCGCCTCGTAGGCGGCGGCGTCGAGCAGCGACTCCTGCTCGGACGGGTCAGACAGCTTGACCTTGACCAGCCAGCCCTCGCCGTAGGGGTCGTCGTTGATCGTCTCGGGCTTGTCGGCGAGCGTCTCGTTGACCTCGATGATCTCGCCCGACAACGGCGAGATCACGTCCGAGACGGCCTTGACCGACTCGACCTCGGTGTACGCGGAGTCCTTGGACACGGTCGTGCCGACCGCCGGGGGATCGAAGAACACGACCTCGCCGAGCGAGTCCTGCGCGTACCACGTGATCCCGAACGTCGCCTCGCCGTCCGAGACCCTGGCCCAGTCGTGCTCAGGGTGGTAGAGCAGATCGTCGGGATAGCTGGGATCCGCCACGGTCGTCACGCCTCCTTCTTGTAGATCGGCTTCGGTGCACCACGGCCGTGCGCGTCGTGCCGCGCACGTCGATCTCGAGCGCGGTGCCCGGCTCGGCGCGGTCGGCCGGGACGTACGCCATCCCGATCCCGCGCTCGAGGCACGGCGAGAACGTGCCGCTGGTCACGATGCCGCCGCCGGCGACCGGGTTGCCCTGCCGCGCGATCCCGTCGCCCTCGATCACGAACGCCACCAGCCTCTCGGCGGCGCCGGCCGCTCGCGTCCGGGCGATGCTGTCTGAGCCGATGAAGCCCGTCTGCTCCTTGCAGCACCAGCCGAGCCCGGCCTCGATCGGACCGCGGTCCTCGCTGAGGTCGTTGCCGTACAGGGGAAAGCAGACCTCGAGCCGCAGCGTGTCGCGCGCGCCGAGACCCGCGGGCGTCACGCCGTCGGCGATCAGCGCGTCCCAGACGGTCCGGCGCTGCGCCGGGTCGACCAGCAGCTCGACGCCGTCCTCGCCCGTGTAACCGGTGCCGCAGACGAGCATCGGGACGCCGGCGAGCGCGCGCTGGCAGCAGTGCAACCGCGGCGGCAGCGGGCCGTCGGCGAGCTCTGGCAGGACCGCGCGCGCCTCGGGACCCTGGACCGCGAGCATCGCGAAGTCGTCGCGCCGGTCGACGACATCGGCGTCGAAACCCGTGCTCTGTGGGACCGAAACCACGCCAGGTCGCGCTCGTGGTTGGCGGCGTTGGTGACCGTCAGGAAGTGGCACTCGGCGAGCCGGTAGGTGAACAGGTCGTCGAGCACGCCGCCGTCCTCGCGGCAGAGGACGCTGTACTGGGCGCCGCCCTCGGGCAGCCGGCGGACGTCGTTTGACAGCAGCCGCTGCAGCAGCTCCGCCGCCTCGGGCCCCTGACCTCGATCTGGCCCATGTGCGAGACGTCGAACACGCCCGCGTGCTCGCGGACCGCGAGGTGCTCGGCCCGGATGCCCGCGTACTGGAGCGGCATCTCCCAGCCGGCGAAGCCGACCAGCTTGGCGCCCGCGGCGACGTGACGCTCGTGCAGCGGGCTGCGCCGTAGCGTCTCGGCGACTGATGCCACGAAACTGCAGGCTAGTACACGGGCCTGCCGTGTCTGCCGGCATGCGATCACGCGCGATCGGCTCGCCGGCCGGGTCGCGATCACGCGCTACCGGCGCGCCGGCCAGGTCCGATTCACGCCTGGTGGGCCGGTACCAGCGGCGCGGGTTCAGGCCCGGGGCCAGATTAGGCTGGCCCAGGCGCCATTACCGACCCGCGGCTAGCGGTCCTTCAGGAACGACGGGATGTCGATGTCGTCGTCGGAGATCTCCAGCGACGAGCGCTGGCGATCGTCCATCGTCACGTCGCGGTCGCGGCGCTCGCGCCGGGTCGTCTCGCGCGCGGTGCTCGGGCGATGGCCGTGGTCGAAGCCGGTCGCGATCACCGTCACGCGGACCTCGTCGCCGAGGTCGTCGTCGATCACCGCGCCGAAGATGATGTTCGAGTTCGAGTCGGCGGCGCTCTGGACGATCTCGGCCGCCTCGTTGACCTCGAACAGGCCGAGGTCGTGGCCGCCGGTGATGTTGAGCAGGATCCCCATCGCGCCCTCGACCGACTCCTCGAGCAGCGGCGAGGAGATCGCGATCTTGGCCGCCTCGGCGGCGCGGTTCTCGCCGGCGGCGGTGCCGATCCCCATCAGCGCGCTGCCGGCCTCGTGCATGATCGTGCGCACGTCGGCGAAGTCGAGGTTGATCAGGCCGGGGATCGTGATCAGGTCGGTGATGCCCTGGACGCCCTGGCGCAGGACGTTGTCGGCCTCGCGGAACGCGTCGAGGATCGTCGTGCGCCGCTCGACGATCGTCAGCAGCTTCTCGTTCGGGATCACGATCAGCGTGTCGACGTTCTCACGCAGGCGCTGGATCCCCTCGGTCGCCTGGCGCGCGCGCTGGGTTCCCTCGAACGCGAACGGCCGCGTCACGACGCCGACGGTCAGGGCGCCGATCTCGTTCTTGGCGATCTCGGCGATCACCGGCGCCGCGCCGGTTCCGGTGCCGCCGCCCTCGCCGGCGGTGACGAACACCATGTCGGCGCCCTTCAGCGCCTCCTTGATGTCGTCGCGCGATTCGGCGGCGGCGCCGTGTCCGACGTCCGGGTTCGCGCCGGCGCCGAGGCCCTTGGTCAGCTCGTGGCCGATGTTGAGCTTGATGTCGGCGTCGCACATCGCGAGCGCCTGCGCGTCGGTGTTGCAGGCGACGAACTCGACGCCTCGCAGCCCGGCGTCGACCATCCGGTTGACGGCGTTGGTGCCGCCGCCGCCGACGCCGACGACCTTGATGACTGCCAGATAGCTTCCGCTTTCCATGAGCTTCCGTCCGACCCTCGATGTAGCGTTGAGTGTTTATCGCCTGCTTCTCCCTGAGGAGCAGTTTGGCACGTTACGGCCTAGTGTTAGGACAAGTCAACGGGCGCTCCCGCTCCGCAACGATCGTTGCAGAAGCAGGAATTCTCAATCTGTGCCAGAGACTGGAGCCTCAGGCGAGGTAAGTCTCAAGTCGAGGTTGAGGCTCAGTTTGAGGTGCTCGTAGGGGCCGATGTGGCACCGCTCGCACTCGCGCTGGAGTCCGAGCCAGCGCCCGCCGCCGGCCGGTTCGGATCGGTCACGTCGATGTACGCCGGGCCCGCCGAGCCGGAGTCGGCGAGCACCGCGGCGGCGGCGCTCCACTTCGCCGGCAGCTGCGCGGAGTCGCCGAAGTAGATGCTCGGGCCGTCGCGCAGCTGGGCCACGAGCCCGTGCGTCGAGCCGTCGCTGACGCCGCCGACCTTGGCCAGCAGCTGGTAGGGCGCGGCGGCCAGCAGCCGCACCTCGGCGAGCGCGGGGCCGGTCAGGCGTTGTCCGCCGGGCGGGATCGGCAGCGTGATCTGCGGCAGCGGCGAGTGCGGGACCGCCTCGTGCAGCAGCGTCCCGTCGCCGGCGACCGCGACCTTCCGGCCGGCCTCGACCAGCACCGCGACCGGCATCTGCTCGACGACGCGGATCCGCATCCCGTGCGGGAACTGAGTGCTGACCTCGAGACGCTTGACGTCCGGGTACGGCTTGACCACCGTCTGCAGCTGCCCGAGGTTGACGTCGAGCGTCGTCATGTTGCGCGCCGCGACCGCAAGCGCGGCGCGGATCTGGCCCGCGTCGGGGCCACTGGCGCCGGTGACCTTCACGTCGCGGACCGCGACCAGCGACGAGTCCCGGAACCACAGAAACCCGCCGCCGAGCAGGAGCCCGACCGCGACCACCGCGGCGATCAGCCGCGGCCCGGGCCGCCAGCGCAGGCGGCGCAGCCCCGTCGCCTGACCGGCACGACGCCCGCGGATGCGCGGCCCGAAATGCGGCCGCGCGCTCAGGACCGGCTCCAGTCGCTCGGCAGCGCCACCGGACCCAGCGCCTGCACCTCGGGCTCGAGCTCGACCCCGAACCGCTCCTTGACGCGCCGTCGGCCCTCGGCCATCACCGCGACGACGTCGGCGGTGGTCGCATCGCCGTGGTTCTCGACGAAGTTCGCATGCTTCTCGGAGAAGCCCGCGCCGCCGATCCGCAGGCCCCGGCACCCGGCGGCCTCGAGCAGCTGGCCGGCGCTGCGGCCCTCGGCGCGGGGATCGCTCGGGTTCTTGAACGTCGAGCCGAACGTCTTGATCCCGGACGGCTGCGCCTCGCGACGCCGGCGCCGCATGTCGGCGAGCGTCAGCTTGACGTCCTCGGGGGGCGCCGGCTCGAGCGCGAACGACGCGCGCGCGACGACCTCATCCGGCCCCAGCGCCGAGCGCCGGTAGGCGAAGCCGAGCTGCTCGGGGCCGCGGCGCTCGGTCCCCGCCGCAGTCACGACGTCGACCCAGTCGAGCACCCGCGCGAGCTCGCCGCCGTAGGCGTTGGCGTTCATCCGCACCGCGCCACCGACCGTGCCGGGGATGTTGACGCCGAACTCGATCCCGGTCAGGCCGGCCCGGGCGGCTCGCGCCGAGACAGTGGGCAGGCGCGCGCCGCCGCCGCAGTTGATCCGCGTTGCGTCGAGTTCGATCTCTGTCAGCTCCCGATCAAGTTTCAACACCAGTCCGCGGACGCCTTCGTCCGCCACCAGGAGGTTCGACCCCGAGCCCACGACCCCTACCTCGATGCCCGATTCGCCCGCCCAGGCGAGCAGCCGCTCGAGCTCCGGCGATCGAGCCGGGCCGCGCGAACAACTCGGCCTGGCCGCCGGTCCGGATCGTGGTCAGGCGCGCGAGCGGGTAATCGCGCTCGATGCCCTCGGGAACCGTGCTCATCGCATACGCCAGCGTAGAAGGCGTTCCGGCGCCTGCACCACGGGCGCGCCTGACGGGCTTCGGTCTCACATCGGCCCTATGTTCCGGTCAGACGCCAAGGTCCCGCGCGGCGTCAGGGGCGGGGCAGCAGCGAGCGGGCGAGCGAGTCGACGTCGCCGGCGCCCATCACCAGGCAGACGTCGCCTTCGCGCAGCCCACTGAGCCAGCAGCGCGCGGGCAACTGTCGAAGCGACGGCATCCACGCGACCGGTCGGCCACCGCCCGCGTCGGCCGCCGCCGCCGCGACCAGGCGGCCGTCGACCTCCGGGAAGTCGGCCGCCCGCTCCCGGGCGGGATAGATCGGCAGCACGACGATCCGATCGGCGCCCGCGAGCGCGACGCCAAATTCCCGCGCGAGCGCGCGCGTGCGCGAGTAAAGATGTGGCTGGAAGACGGCGACCACGCGCCCTGAGGCGAGCGTGCGCGCCGCGGCGATCGCCGCCGCGACCTTGGTCGGGTTGTGCGCGTAATCGTCATACAGCGCCGCACCCGATGCCGTCGACCCGAGCAGCTCGAGCCGGCGCCGGGCGCCGCGGAAGTCCGCGAGCGCCGCCGCCGCCCGCTCCGGGTCGGCGCCGGCGAGCGCGCACGCGGTCAGCGCGCCGGCAGCGTTGACCGCGTTGTGGGCGCCGGGGACCGGCAGGCGGACCTCGATCCCGCGCCACCGGAAGCGAGCGCCGTCGGGCCCGAGCTCGGGATCGGGCGCGTCATAGGGCACCGCGCCCGCGGGACAGAGCGCCAGCAGCTGGGGCCGGTCCCAGACGACCGCCTTGTCGCCCGCGCGCGCCATGAATGTCCGCAGCGTCTGCTCGAGATCCAGGCGCGACGAGTAGGTGCTGTGATGGTCGAGCTCGGCGTTGGTCAGGATCGCGATCTCGGGATCGAACTTGAGCAGCGATCGGTCGGACTCGTCGGCCTCGATCACGATCCACTCGCCGGCGCCCCAGCCCGCGTTGGCGCCGGTGGAGCGCAGCTCGCCGCCGACCACGTACGACGGGTCCAGGCCGGCCCCGCGGAGCGCGTCGACCGCCATCGCCGAGGTCGTCGTCTTGCCGTGGGTGCCGGTCACGGCCAGGCAGCGGCGCAGGGCGGCGATCTCGGCGAGCAGATCGGCCCGGTGCAACTCGCGCGCCGCGACGCCGCGCTCGGGGTTGTCTGCCGGGATCGCACTCGAGTAGACGACCTCCGCGCCGGCCGGCACGTTGGCGCGCGCGTGGCCGATCGCGGGCTCGATCCCGTGCTCGCGCAGGCGGGCGATGTACGGGGACTCGGCGCGGTCAGAGCCCGTCACACGCGCCCCGAGCACGTGCGCGATCAGCGCCAGTCCGCTCATCCCGGCGCCCCCGATGCCGACGAAGTGAAGCTCGCGCGCCGACCAGTCCGGCTCGGTGTCAGGCGCGATGTTCAGGATCGAACTCAGGCCCGCTCGAGCACGACGACCGGGATCTCGCGCTTGGTCTTGGCTTGGTAATCGGCGTAGGACGGCCAGCGCTCGGCCACCGACCGCCACAACACCGTTCGCTCGTCGCCGACCGCGGTCCGCGCACGGGCGGCGAACTTGTCAGCCAGGACCTGGACCTCGACCACGGGATCGGCGACCAGGTTCAGGTACCACGCCGGGTTCTCGTCCGCGCCCCCGCGCGACGCGACCACGACGTAGTCGTCGTCGCGCCTGAAGTAGATCAGCGGCGTCGTGCGCTGGATTTTAGAGCGCCGGCCGATCGTGCTCAGCAGCAGCACCGTCGCGCCGCGCCAGTGGTGCCCTTCCGCGCCATCGGTCTCTCGATAGCGCTTTACGTGTTCCTGTCCAAAGAGCATCCGGATCCGGTGCAGTCGCGCTGGGCGGCTGCCGATCAGGCTATAGGACGCGCCAGCGACTTTCCGAACCGGCCCTACTGATCTGACGCGGCCCGGCGGTCCGTCTTGGCGCGCTGGGCCTTGACCCCGGCCGCAGCCAGCACCTCGGCGGCGATCTCGCACGCCGCGTCGGGGCGCGCATGCGCCGCAGAAGCCCGCGCCATCGCCCCCAGTCGACCGCGGTCCGCGAGCAGCCGCCCGACCTCCTGCGCGAGCCGCGGCGGCGTCAGCTCCGAGTCGGCGATCACGATCGCCGCCCCTGCGCGCTCCATGTAGCGCGCGTTCTCGGTCTGGTGGTCGGCGGTCGCGTAGGGGTACGGGATCAGCACCATCGGCCGCCCGTGCGCGGCGATCTCGAACACCGATCCGCCCGAGCGCGCGACGACCAGGTCGCTGGCCGCGAGCGCCTGACCGAAGTCCGAGATGTAGCCGCGCAGGTCATAGTGCGCCCCCGGGCTGTCCAGGTCAGGAAGGTCGCGGTCCCCGGCGGCGTGGATCACGCGAAAGCGCGCGCCGGCGAACGCCTCGATCGCGGCCTTGTTGATCGACCGCGCGCCCTGCGAGCCGCCGAACACCAGCACGCACTGCTCATCGGCACCGATCCCGAACCGCGCGCGGGCGCCGTCGCGGTCGGTCACCGGCTCCGGTACAGGGCGCCCGGTCAGGCGGTAGCGACGGCCGTCGCGCCCATCGATCGGGAACGACAGGCACACGCGCCGCGCTACGGGCGCCAGCATGCGGTTCGTCAGCCCGAGGTGACTGTCGGCCTCCATCAGGACGAGCGGCGTCCGCGAGACCGCCGCCGCGAGGCCGACCGGACCGGCCACGTAACCGCCCGCACCGAGCACCGCCCCTGGGCGCACGGAGCGCAGCAGGCGCCGGGCGTCGCGCACCGCGCCGGCATCGACGATCGTGGCGCGCGCCATGCCGCGGACGCTGCGGCGGACCAGCGGTGCGACCTTGAGCGTCCGCAGCTCGTAGCCGGCAGCCGGCACGAGCGTGCGCTCGGCGCGCTCGCCGCCGGCGAAGATGACGTCGGCGCCGTCAGCCCGCAGCGCGTCTGCCACTGCCAGTGCCGGCACGACGTGCCCGGCGGTCCCGCCGGCGCCGATCACGATCAGCGGCGCCGTCACGCTCGGGAGCCTCTACCACCTTCAATCGCCGCGCCCCCGGCCGCGAGATGTTGAGCAGGACGCCGACCGCCGCGAGCATCACGCACAGATTCGTCGGCGCGTAGGAGATGAATGGGAGCGGCACGCCCGTGAGCGGCGCGATCCCGAGCACGACGAAGATGTTGAGGATTCCCTGGCACAGGATCAGCGACGTGAGACCGGTGGCGAGCAGCTTGGCATAACGCCCGACGGCCCGGCGCGCGGTCCGCAGACCGGCGTAGGCGATCATCCCGTAGAGCACGACCACCCCCATGATCCCGAGCACCCCGAGCTCCTCACCGATCACCGCGAGGATGAAGTCCGTCTGAGCCTCCGGCAGGTAGTAGATCTTCTGCACCGATTTGCCCAGCCCGACGCCGAGCAGTCCGCCCGAACCGAGCGCGATCTGCCCTTGGACGGCCTGGAAGCCCGCAGTCGACTTCGAGGCCCACGGGTTGATGAACGCGGTCAACCGCGCGCGCTGATACGGCTGCGCGAGGGCGAGCATGACCACTAGCGCGCCGGCGACGATCCCGAGCAGCACGATGTAGCGCAGCGGCATCCCGCCGGCGACCAGCAGCACGGTGATCGTGAACGCGACCACGAGCGCGGTCCCCAGGTCGGGTTCGACCACGATCAAGATGCAAGCCGGCCCGGCGACGACCGCGATCGGCATGATCGCCTGGCGCACGCCGCGCATCCGCTTCGGATGCTCGGCCAGGTACCGCGCCACGTAGAGCACGAGCGCGATCTTCATCAGCTCCGAGGGCTGGAACTGGATCGGTCCGAGCGCGAACCAGCGGCGCGCGCCGTTGACCTGGACGCCGAACCCGGGGAGCATCACGAGTACCAGCAGCACGAACGAGACGAGCAGCAACAGCGAGGCGAACTGGCGGTTGAGCAGGGCGATCCCGCGTCGCTCGAAGAGGAGCATCGCCGCCAGCCCGAGGCCACCGAACACGAGATAGCGGACGAAGTCCCCGGTGCCGCTGCCCTGTCCGTTGAGCACGCCGAGCGGCGATGAGGCGCTGTAGACCATCACAGCGCCGAACGCCAGCAGGCACAGCGTCGCCGTCATCAGGATCCGGTGCTCGAGCGGCGGCGCCACTCGCCGCCTGCTCATCAGAGCGCCTCCACGAGCGCGCGGAAGTGATCTCCGCGCGCTTCGAAGTTCTCGTACTGGTCGTAGCTCGCGCAGGCGGGAGACAGGAGCACCGTGTCGCCCGGTCTCGCGGCGGCGGCGGCGGCCCCCAGCGCGGGCTCCAACGCCCCGCAACGGCGAATCTCGACCCCCGCCGGCGCCAGCGCCTGCGCGAGGCCCTCGGCGGCTTCGCCGATCAGGTACACGGCCGCGCACCGCTGCCCGACGAGCGGCGCGAGCGGGGCGAAGTCCTGCTGCTTGCCGCGCCCTCCGGCGATCAGGTGGACCCCGCCCGCGTAGCTGCGCAGGCCGACGGCCGTGCTCGCGACATTGGTGGCCTTCGAGTCGTTGACGTATGAGACGCCGTCACGCACCGCGATCAGCTCGAGCCTGTGCGCGACGCCGGCGAACGTCTCCAGCCCGCGGACGACCGCATCGGCGTCGATCCCGCGCGCCAGGCAGACCGCCGCCGCTGCCATCGCGTTGGCGCGGTTGTGCGCGCCCGGGAGCGAGAGCTCGCGCTCGCGCAGCAGCGGCTGGGTCCCCCAGCGCAGCTCTCCGTCGCGCAGCGACAGGGCCGCGTCGTCGCCGGTCCCGAATCGCAGCCGCCGCGCACTGCCGCCGACGCCTGCGAGCGCCAGATCGTCGGCGATCACCGCGACGTCGTCGGGACCCTGATTGGCGAAGATCTTCAGCTTCGCGGCGACGTACTCGTCAAACGAGCCGTGACGGTCAAGGTGATCGGGCTCGAGGTTGAGCAGCACCGCCGCCTCGGGCGCGAACGCCTCGGTGTCCTCGAGCTGAAACGACGACACCTCGCAGACCACGGTCCGGTCAGAGGCGAGCCGGCCCGCGAGCGAAGTGGCCGGCGTACCGACGTTGCCGACGACCGCCACCGGCAGTGCGGCCTCGCGATGGATGTGTCCGATCCATTCGGCCGTGGTCGTCTTGCCATTGGTCCCGGTCACGGCGACGAACTCGTTCTCGACCAGCCGCCACGCGAGCTCGACCTCCCCCAAGACGGGCATCCCGCGTGCTCGCGCCACCGCCACAACGGGGGCGTTTGCGGGTACGCCGGGGCTCTTGATGAGCGTCCTGGCGCGGGCGGCAATAGCGTCGCCTGACGCATCGAGGTGGACTTCGACGCCTGCCTGGGAAAGCCTCCCCGCCGCTCGAGCGAGCGCAGGATCCGTCGACGCGCCCGCATCGCATCCGATCACCTCCTCTCCGCGGGCGCGCAGGGCGAACGCTGCCGAGACTCCCGAGCGGGCCAGCCCCACCACCAGGTACGGCCCGCCGGGCAGCGGCGGCCGCGGCTTCATCGCCGGTTGCCGGCCCGGGTCTCAACCACGGATGCTCAGCTGGTAGAGCACAAAGCCGATCGCCCCCAGGGCCGCCGCGACGATCCAGAAGCGCAGGATGATCTTCGTCTCCGACCAGCCCTGGAGCTCGAAGTGGTGGTGGATCGGCGCCATCAAGAAGACGCGCTTGCGAAATGTCTGAAACGAGAACACCTGAATCACGACCGACAGCACCTCGATCACGAAGATCCCGCCGAGCAGGATCAGCAGCACCTCGGTTCGGGTCATGATCGCCAGGCCGGCGATCGCGCCGCCGAGCCCGAGCGAACCGGTGTCGCCCATGAAGATGCTCGCCGGGAAGCTGTTGAACCACAGAAAGCCGACGCAGGCGCCCACCAGGCATGAGGCCAGAAGCGCCAGGTCGTGCTCGCCGTTGCTGATGAATGTGATCCCGATGTAGGCGAGCAGCACGATCGCCGTGCACCCCGCGGCGAGGCCGTCGAGCCCGTCCGTGAAGTTGACCGCGGTGGTCGTCCCAGCGACGACGAGGTACACCCATATCGGGTACAGCGGGCCGAGATCGATCGTGATGTCGAATGGCCGGATGTAGACCGTCGGCGCGATGTTGGCCTTCTGGGTCGCGACCCACCACAGGCCGAGCGAGATCGCGATCGTCACGACGAGCTTGGTGCGGGCTCGCAGCCCGAGCGAGCGTCGCTTGACGATCTTGGTGTAGTCGTCGGCGAATCCGAGCAGCGCGCATGCGACCGCCGCTCCGAACACGCCGATCGCCTCCCAGCCGCGGTGCGAGAGCAGCAGGAACGGGACCGCGATCGCGGCGAAGATGATGATCCCGCCCATCGTCGGGGTCCCGGCCTTGGTCTTGTGCCCCTGCGGGCCCTCCTCGCGGATGTTCTGCCCGAACTCGCGGTCGCGCAGGAACTCGATGAACTTGGGACTGAGGAACAGGCACATCAGGAGCGAGGCCGTCCCGGCGATCAGTACGGGACCCGACGCCGAGCCCATCAGCCGGCCGCCGCTTTTGTGCCGAGCGTGTCGCAGACGACCTTGAGCCCGACGCCGAGCGAGCCCTTGACCAGCACGAGGTCGCCCGCGTCGAGCAACTCGGGCACGATCGCGGCGGCCTCTTGCGCATCGGCGACCGCGACCGCCTCGCCCTCGAACTCGTCGGCGATCGCGGCGGCGAGCGGCCCGACCGTCACGAGCAGCTGCACCCCGGCATCGTTGGCCTGGCGTCCGAGCGCGGCGTGGTAGGCGCGCGCCTCTGGCCCGAGCTCGAGCATGTCCCCGAGCACGGCGACACGCCGCGACGCGCCGGTGCGCGCCGCTGTGTCCGCGAGGTCTGAAAGTGCCGCGCGCATCGACATCGGGTTGGCGTTGTAGCAGCCATCGATGATCGTTATCTCCCCCGGCAGGGTGATCGTCTCCCCGCGCCCCGGCGTCAGCTTCAGCTCGACCGCGCCCGCCGGCGTCACCCCGACCGCCCTCGCGGCGGCGACCGCCGCGAGCAGGTCGGTGCGGAGATGCGCCTGCTGAAAGGGCACCTCGAGCTCGATCCGCTCCCCCTGCGCGTCGATCACGACGCGCCGCTCGTCCTCGGTGATCATCCGCACGTCCCCCCGGTTCCCGAACGTGATCGTCTCCAGATCGGCGCGGCGGTATGGATCGAGCAGCCGCTCGTCCGCCGGCACGATCACGATCGACCCGGGCGAGAGCCCCGCGACGAGCTCGGCTTTGGCTGCGGCGACCCGCTCGATCGTGCCGAGCAGCTCCAGGTGGACCGGGCCGATGCTGACGATCACGCCGACGTCGGGCTCGGCGATCGCGGCCAGTTCGGCGATCTGCCCGACCCCCCGCATCGCCATCTCGAGCACGATCAGGTCGGTGTCAGCGGGCGCCGCGAGCAGCTCGAGCGGCAGCCCGATCTCGGTGTTGAAGTTCGCCCGCGAGGCGACTGCGTGGCGCCGGCCGGCGAGCAGCGCGAACAGCAGGTCCTTGGTCGACGTCTTGCCGGTCGAGCCCGTGACCCCGATCACGTCGGCGTTGAGCTTGCGCCGCCACGCCGTAGCAAGGGCCTGCAGCGATATCAGCGGATCCGGAGCGGCCAGCACCGCGGTTCCGTTCGCGCCCGGCGCCGCCGCGTCGGCATGCTCGGGCGTCGTCAGCGTGCCCCAGGCGCCCCGCGCAAGCGCGCCGGACGCGAATCGCCCGCCGTCGTGGGTCTCTCCCGCGAGCCCTACGAACAGTGAGCCGGGGCCCGCGTCACGCGAGTCGATCGTGACGCTATCGGGGCCACCCGCCTCGTTGGGCGCCGCGATCAGGGTTGCGCCGGCCGCCGCGGCGACCTGCCGGGCCGTCCATCGTTTCATCGGCCCTGGGCCCCGGCACTCGCCGGCGCGACGCCGAGAATCTCGCGCACGACGGTCGCGTCATCGAACGCGATCTTGTAGCCGTCCTTGAACTCCTGGCCCTGCTCGTGGCCCTTGCCGGCGATCACGACGACGTCACCGGCCGCGGCGGAGGCGATCGCGCGCGCGATCGCCGCGTGGCGGTCGACCTCGTGCTCGGCACCCGGTCCGGCGCCGGCGAGGATTTGGTCGACGATCGCCTCGGGATCCTCGGAGCGGGGGTTGTCCGAGGTCACGATCACGCGGTCGGCGAGCCTGGTCGCGATCTCGCCCATCATCGGCCGCTTGCCCCGGTCACGGTCGCCGCCGCACCCGAACACCGCGATCAGGTTGGCGTCGGTTATCTCGCGGGCCGCCCTGAGCACGTTCTCGAGTGAGTCGGGCGTGTGCGCGTAGTCGACCACGACCGCGAACGGCTGGCCGGCGTCGATCGTCTCAAAGCGGCCCGGGACCTGGCCGGCGGTCGCGATCGCCGCCGCGCAGGTGACGGCCGGGACGCCGACCGCGCGCGCCGCCGCCAGCGCCCCGAGAACGTTGTAGACGTTGAACTCGCCCCGCAGCGGCGAGCTCAGCGCCAGGTCGCCGTCGGGCGTGTGAGCCGTGAAGGTCGAGCCGGTGAGGTCGGTGGTCACGTCCGTCGCGCGATAAGCGGCCTCGCGCGCGTGCAGCGCACACGTGATCGGCCGCTCGAGGTCACCCGCAAGACGCGCGCCGTACGGGTCGTCGAGGTTGACGATCGCGGCCCCCGGGGCGAGGTCGACGAACAGCATCCGCTTGGCGTTGAAGTACGCCTCCATGTCGGGATGGAAGTCGAGATGGTCCTGGGTCAGGTTGGTGAAAATCGCGGCCGCAAAGTGGATCGCATCGGCGCGGCGCAGCTCGAGCGCGTGCGATGAGACCTCCATCGCGCAGGCGCGGTCGCCGTGGTCGAGCATCTCCCGGAACGTTCGCTGCAGATCGACCGCCTCGGGGGTCGTGCGCTCGACCTCGCGGTCCTCGCCGCCGATCACGCTCTTGACCGTCCCGAGCAGCCCGGTCTGGCGGCCCGCGGCCTCGAGCTGGGCCCGAATCAGAAAGGCGGTCGTCGTCTTGCCGTTGGTGCCGGTGACGCCGATCGTCTCAAGCGTCCGGGTCGGATCGCCGAAGAAGGCGGCCGCCGCGGGCGCCATCGCGGCGCGGACGGACTCGACCCGGATCTCGGGCACGCCGAGACCGAGGGGCCGTTGCACCACCAGCGCCGCCGCGCCGCGGGACACCGCGTCGGGGGCGAAATCATGGCCGTCGCGCGTGAACCCGACCACGCAGAAGAACAGCGCCCCCGGGGTGACGAGGCGGTTGTCGTAGACGAGATCCGAGATCTCGACGTCCCGCGTGGCGGGCGGCGCGCCCGGCATCACCTGATCCAGCCGCATCGCGGAGCGAGTGTACTTGCGCCCCGGGCGGTAACCGCGGCGCCGTGGGTCGCGACACTTGCGCGCGTGCGCTCCAGTCCGCAGGCCGGACCGGAACGTGGGCGATCATAGGCGAATAGCGCCTACGATCGCCCACGCAGCCGGCTCAGCCCTGGCCGAAGCCCCGGGCCCTGCCGTTGACCTGCCGGCGCTCGAGCACGCGGTCGACGATCCCGTACGCGAGCGCCTCCTCGCCGGTGAAGTAGCGATCGCGCTCCATGTCGGCGTGCACGCGCTCGACCGATTGGCCGCTGTGCTTGGCGTAGATCTCATCGACGCGCGCCCGCAGCGCGAGGATCTCCCTGGCGTGGATCTCGACGTCGGTCGACTGACCCTCGAAGCCGCCCGAGGGCTGGTGGATCAGGATCCGGCTGTTGGGGAGCGCCATCCGCTTGCCCTCGGCGCCGCCGACGAGCAGCAGCGAGCCCATCGACATCGCGATCCCGTAGCAGATCGTCTGCACGTCGGGCCGGATGAACTGCATCGTGTCGTAGATCGCCAGCCCGGCGTAGATCGAGCCGCCCGGCGAATTTATGTAGAGGTGGATGTCCTTGTCGGGATCGTCGGACTCGAGGTGGACGAGCTGCGCGACGATCAGGTTGGCGGTGTCCTCGTCGACCACGCCGCCGAGGAACACGACTCGGTCATTGAGTAGCCGGGAGTAGATGTCGAACGAGCGCTCACCGCGGGCGGTCTGCTCGACCACCATCGGAACGAGTGGCATGGGAGATCCTCCTTACGTGCCTGAAATCGGTGCTAAGGTGCAACCAACCGGTTGCGAGTCACCGTAGCACATCTGCAACTCAACAGTTGCACATCGACTGGGAGAGCCATGACCGACCTGATCGAACGCGAACTTTCACTTCCCGCCCCGCTCACCGACGTCTGGCGGGCGATCACCGATCCACGCTGGCTGTCGGGCTGGCTCGCCGACGAGGTCGAGCTCGAACTGCGCCCCGGCGGCGAGGCAAGCTTCCGACTCGGCGACGAAGTCCGCAGCGGCTGGGTCGAGGAGGTCACCGCGCCACTTGCCGACCCCGAGCGCGGGACCGGCTGTCTGGCCTTCTGGTGGGCCCTCGACGACGAGCCCGCCTCGCGGGTCGAGCTTCTGCTGACGCCGATCTCCGACCGCGAGACCTTGCTCAGGGTGGTCGAGACGCGGCCGCTCGAGGTCCTCGATCTCGTCGGGGTGCCGCTCGGCGGACACGGCCCAACGCGCTTTGGCCCGGCGCTGGTGGCAGCCTGACGATGGCCGACGACCCGGCGGGCGCCGTGTTCGGCGCCCTCGCCGACCCGATGCGCCGGCGGCTGCTGACCGCGATCTCGGAGCACCCGTCGACCGCGACCGAGCTCGCGACGGCATTTCCGATCTCGCGCCAGGCCGTCACCAAGCACCTGAATTCGCTCTCGGAGGCCGGTTTGCTCGAGCGCCAGAGAGGCCGGGCGCGACGTCCGCTACCACGTCACCCCTGAGCCCTTGTCGAGCGCGGTCTCGTGGATGGCCGAGGTCGGCGGCCAGTGGGACAGCCGGCTCGCGCGGCTCGCGAGCGCGCTCGGCGACCCGCCCGATGCCGGCCCGGCGCGCATCAGCGCCGTGCGCGAGATTCCCGCCGCCGGGGCTCACACCCGAGCGCGCGCGAACGCTCAGCGCGGCGAGATGCCCAGGTAGGGCACGGCCCAGCCGACGATCTTCTGGAACGCGGGCGCGGCGACCGAGCCGCCGTAGATCGCGCCCTTGGGCTCGTCGACGACGACGAGCGCGAGCAGCTGCGGGTCGCGGGCCGGCACCATCCCGACGAACGAGGCGACGTACTCGCTGTCGGAGTAGTGGCCGTCGATCGCGATATTCGCGGTGCCGGTCTTGCCGGCCATCTGGTAGCCGGGGATTGCGGCTCCCGAGGCCGTCCCGCCCTCGCCGAACACGCCGACCAGCATCGTGCGCAGCTCGGACGCCGTCCGCGCGGAGATGATGCGGTGACCCGTTGCAATCTTGGTCGGCTTGCCGCCGATCGCCTGCACGATGCGCGGCGGGCGCAGGATGCCGCCGTTCGCGATCGCCGAGTAGGCGGCAGCCATCTGCATCGGCGTGACCGACTCGCCCTGACCGAAGGGGAGGTTGCCCATCGACGAGCCCGAGTACTTGTCGACCGGGAGGATGATGCCGCCGTCCTCGCCGGGGAGGTCGACGCCGGTGGTCGAGCCGAAGCCGAACCGGCGCACCCAATGGTTAAAGCGATACGGGCCGAGCTTGGCGCCGATCAGGTCAGCGCCGATGTTGCTCGAGTACTTGAGGATCCCGGCGACCGAGAGTGTCTCGTAGCCGTGAGCCTCGGCGTCGTGGATCTGGCGGTCGGCGACCTGGAGCACGGGCGGGATGTTGAACTCGGTGCTCGGCGTGACCAGGCCGTCCTGGAGCGCGCCGGCGACCGTGATCGCCTTGAACGTCGAGCCGGGCTCGTAGTTGAAGCTGACCGCCTGGTCGGTCTGCGCGTACGGGGGCGCGGCACCCGGGTCGTTGGCGTTCACGCGCGGCCAGTTGGCGAGCGCGAGGATCGCCCCCGTGTTGGGGTTCATCACGATCGCGGTCGCGCCCTTGGGCCGGTACTGGGCACCGACGCCGGCGAGCACCTGCTCGACCTGATCCTGCAGCGGCCCGTCGATCGTCAGCTCGAGGTTCTTGCCCGGCTGCATCGACCGCACGTCATCGATCGAGATCGGCTGTCCGATTGCATCGTTGACGATCGTCCGCAGCCCGTTTGTCCCCTCGAGCTGCTTGTTGTATTGAAACTCGAGTCCGCTGGCGCCTTGGCCGTTGCGGTGGACGCTGCCCAGCAGCTGGGAGGCGAACCAGTCACGGGGGTAAACGCGCGTGAGCTTGGGGGTCGCCGAGATCCCGTTGATCTGGAGCTTCATGATCTGCGTCGCCCGGTCGGCCGGCAGCAGGTACGCGAGTGGCACATAGCCGGTGTGCGGCTTGCTGACGAGGCGCTGCACCGCGAGCACCGGCATCTGCAGCAGCGGCGCCAGCTTGCGGGCGACGCTCAACGGGTGTTTGATCAGGAACGGGTCGGCGACGATCTCGTCGGCGGCCTCGGACAGCGCCAGCTGGGTCCCGTTGCGGTCGGTGATCGTTCCCCGGGTCGCCGGGATCACGTTGCGGGTGATCTGTTGGCTGACCGCCGCCTTCTGCAGCGAGCCGGCGTTGAGTACGCCGAGGTCGGCGGCGCGGGCGAGGCCGAGCGCCAGCAGCGCCAGAAAACCTACGAAGATCCAGCCGATCCTGCGGTCGACGGCGGCCACGGCGGTCGGCTAGCCGCCGGGCGTGGTCGAGGCGCCCGCCGTGGGCGTAGCCGGCGCCACCGGCGTCGTCGCGACCGTCGGCGTCACGGTGGCCGTGGGCGTGGCAGTGGCCGTCGGGGTCGCGGTGCTCGTCGGGGTGACCGTCGCGCCATCGGTCGCCGCGGCCGCCGCCGCGCCGGCGGGCGTGTCGATCACCGGCAGCGTGGCGATGAAGTTCGCCACATCGGGCGAGTGGATACTCGTGACGGCCTTCTTGATCGCCTCACGGTTGCTCAGGTGCAGGAAATTGATCGCCTCGGGCGCGGGCATCACCATGCCCATCGAAGCCGCGATGCGCTCGATCCGCTGGTCATCGCTGAGCGCGGCGACGCTCGCTCGCAGCTGCTCGTTGCGGCTCTGCAGCGCGGTGCTGCGCTCGATCGAGCGCCCGACGCCGGCGCTCAGCTTCAGGACCTCGACCTGCATCGCGACGATCCCGGCGAGCAGCACGCCCAGGATCGGGATCCACGAGCGGCCGCGGATCAGCCGATCGAGCAGCGGATGATCGGGAAGCGCGGCGGCGAACGCCCGTGACCGGGCGAACAGCCCGCCACCGGCGGCCGGCGCGGTCGTGCGGCGGCCAGACCGGCGCCGCGGGGCCGTCGACCGTGCCGGGCGCGTTCGGGTGGCGCCGCCGGCGGGAGCCGTCGACCGTGCCGGCGCGTTCGGTGGCGCGCCGGCGGGAGCCGTTGCGGTGCCGGACGATCCGGGTGGCGCCGCCGGCGGGACCGGAGACCCGGCGAGGCATGGTCTGCTTGCGGAGCTTGGCGCGGTGGCCGGCGGGACGCGACTTCGATTTGTCGCGGGCCGCGGTCGAGCCACCCCTGGCGGCAGGGGTGATCGCGGTGGGCGTCATCTAAGCGTGACCTCCAGCTTGCGGGCGGCGCGCAAGTGCGCTGACCTTGATCGTGGGTTTGCGGCGACTTCGCCCGGCGTCGGAGCCACCGCACGGCGGGTCAGTAGTTCGGCCTCGGGCTCCCGGCCGCAGACACAGATGGGCAGCTCGGGCGGGCAGATGCAGCCGCGGGCGCGGGCGACCAGAAAGCGTTTGACGAGGCGGTCCTCGAGCGAGTGAAACGAGATCGCCGCCAGCCGGCCGCCACGCCCGAGCAGCTCCCACGCCTCGGGCAGCGCCTCGCCGAGCTGGGCGAGCTCATCGTTGACCGCGATTCGCAGCGCCTGGAAGGTGCGCCGCGCCGGATGGCCGCCGGCGAACTGCGCCGGCACCGGGACCGCGGTCTTGATCGTTTCGACGAGCTGCTGCGTCGAAACCAGATCCTCGCGGCGCCTGGCGCGGGTGACCGCACGGGCGATCTGCTTCGCGTAGCGCTCCTCGCCGTACTCGCGCAGCAGCCGTGCGAGCCGGCGCTCGTCCCACGTGTTGACGATCTCCTCGGCGGTCAGCTCCTGCTCGGGATCCATCCGCATGTCCAGCGGCGCGTCATAGGCGTAGGAGAAGCCGCGCGTCCACGCGTCTACCTGCATCGAGGACATGCCCAGGTCGAGGTAGACCATGTCCGCCCGCAGATGCTCGTCGTGCAGCTCGGCGAGACCGCTGACGAAGTCCGCGCGGATGAAGCGCGTCTGGCACGGCACCTCGGCCGCCAGCTCGGCGAAGCGCTCCTCGGCGACCGGATCGCGATCGATCCCGATCAGCGTTCCGGCCGGCCCGATCCGGTCGGCGATCAGCCGCGCGTGGCCGCCACCGCCGACGGTGCAGTCGACCGCGGTCTCGCCCGGCCGCGGATCGAGCAGCTCGATCAGCTCGCCGGCGAGCACCGGGACGTGCGTTCTGGTCATGTCAAGCAGTGTCGCCAAGGCTCGCAGCGAGGTCGGGGATCCGGGTCATGACCTGCTCGAAGTTCTCCGCGTACCGCCGGCGATCCCAGACCTCCAGGCAATCGCCCGAGCCGGTCACCACGACCTCCTTGTCGAGTCCGGCGTAGTCCATCAATTGCGGTGGGATCATCACGCGGTTGGCGCTGTCAAGTTCGGTGTCGTACGACGCGTTGAAGAAGAAGCGCTTCAGCTCGCGGGCGGTCGGCGAGGCTGGGTTCAGGCCGGCGAGCGTCGAGCTCGTATAGCGCTCGTAAGCCTCCGGGGCCCAGATCGACACCGTGCGCGGTGCCCCTGTCTCCACCTCGTGGGCGGCGGCCAGCACCACCCCGTTCGCGAGTGCCCCGCGGAACTTCGCTGGGATCGTCAGCCGATGCTTGGCATCGAGCGCGTGGTCGAAGGTTCCGCGGAAGCTCAAGGGTTCTCATGCCGCTGGCAGAACTTGAAACCCGGGTGGCTGGGTGGGAGGAGCCCTGCCACCCGGGTTCCGAATCGATGCCCCACAGTAACCCACTACCTCCCACAATGCAACCCAAATCGCATCGATTGCCCCACCGAGGCCCCCACTGGGGGTCCAGGGAGCCAAAACGGCCCGGGTTCACGGGGTGATCAACGCCCTTGCGAGCCCCGTTACGACACTCGTCCAACGTGCACGATCACGTGCACGCGGCCGCCCTGAGAGCGCGCTTGCAGCCGTGAGAGCGGTTCCGTCCGGCCCGTGTGCGTGGGCACCGGTCGCGACGCTAAGCGAGCCGGTGCGTGGCGCCCGGCGCCTGCGGCCGGCGACCGTCGGCTGGGCGCACAGCCGGGAGGTCCAGCAGCAGGCGGGCGCCGCCGCCGTCCGCGGGCCGAGCGTCGAGGCGGCCGCCGTGTACCGACGCGATCGCGGCCGCGATCGCGAGCCCGCGTCCGTGCGCCCCGCGGCCACGACGCGCGCGCCGGACGATCTCGGGCAGCGGCGCCGGCAGGCCTGGCCCCGAGTCGATCACCTCGATCCTCGCGGTCGCGCCGCGGGCGCCCCCGAGCACCGCGACCTGTCCCCCGCCGTGCTCGATCGCGTTGGCGATCAGATTGCCCGTCGCCTGCGCCAGCCGCAGCCGGTCGCCGCGGACCGCAGGCAACCGGCCATCGCGGATCAGGCTGAGCTCGACGCCGGCTTGCGCGGCGATCGGTCGCCACGCGTGCACCGAGTCGGCGAGCAGCTCACCGAGATCGACGTCCTCGAGCTGCCGTGGCGCCATCCGCCCGTCGGGCGCGCTGGCGAGGTCGTCGAGCGCGAGCCTCGCCCGGCCGAGCTCGGAGTGGATCGCGCGCAGCTGCGCCGGCGAGAGCGCTTGACCGCGCCAGCCGAGCTCGACCCCGAGCGCGGCGGCGGCCAGCGGTCCGCGTAACTCGTGGCACGCCCGCGCCACCGCCTCCTCGCGAATCTCGACGGCGCGATGAACGAACCACCACAGTGCCGTCACGCCCGCCGCGGTCAGCCAGCCCGCGCACGCGGCCGCCATGCTCACCGCGCGCACCCTGTCGCCGGCCGCGGCACTACTCGATCCCGCCGTCGATCAGCCGGTAGCCAACGCCCCAGACGTTGACGACGAACCCTCCGCCGGCGGCCCCGAGCTTCTTGCGCAGCCGCGAGGCGTGCGAGTCGAGCGTCCGCGTCGCTCCGAGCGAGCGAAAGCCCCACACTCCGCGCAGAAGTTCCTCGCGCGTGAACACGCGTGTCGGGTCCTCGGCGAGGGCCCGCAGGAGCGCGAACTCCTTCTTTGACAGATGGATCGGCGCGCCGTCGACCTCGACCGTGCGGCTCAAGGGATCGACCTCGAGCGGCCCGACCCGGAGCCTGCCCGACCCGGGCCGGTGGCGAGCGCGCGCGAGCAGCGCCGCGACCCGACCGCGGAGCTCCGGGTAGGAGAACGGCTTGACGACATAATCGTCGGCCCCTCGGTCGAACCCGCGCACACGGTCGAGCTCGCCTCCGCGCCCCGTCAACACAATCACCGGCAGCCTCGGATCGAGCCGGCTGGCAGTCGCGTCCGACGCTCGGAGCTCGCGCAGCAGGCCGAGCCCGTCGCGGTCCGGGAGCCCGAGATCGATGATCGCGAGGTCGGGCGATTTGCTGCTCATCAGGCGCAGCGCGTCGTGGGCGGTGTCGGCCTCGAGCGGCTCGTATCCGTCGGCGCTGAGGTTGTCCGCGAGGAACCTTCGTGTCGCGCGATGGTCCTCTACGATCAGGATCGTTGGCGGACTGGATTCCACACCTGAACGAGCCCGCAGCGGGTCGAAATTCACCCCCTGCAACATCGCGTTCAGTCACACGGGCGGGCAGGATTCCAACATATGATGCCGACGCGCATGTACCGACGCGGTAACTACAGCTCGGGCGATGACTTCGTCCTCGAGTACGGCGAGCTGCGGTTCACGTTCAACGAGCGTGACTTCCGCGAGCGCTGCGAACAGGCCGCACGGAAGCTCGGCTTCCTGTCCGGCGCCGTCGAGGAGGACGAGGCCGAGGACCTGATCAACCTCGTCGTCAACGGCGAGGTCACCGATCCGGCGTCGGGTCTGGGAGAGCATGTCAACGACTGCTGGTCTGAGCTCGTCGGGCCGTCCGAGCGCTCGCTCGTGCACTGGCTGCGGCGCCTGATCTTCCGCGGTGCCTGGCTCGACCAGCGCGTGAAGGAAGGCGAGCTCGACATCTCGTTCAACGGCGACGTCAACGCATTCGTCTACGTGCAGCCCGACCGCGGCGGCGAGCCGATCGAGCTCGCGCCCGAGCCGAGCTGGAATCGCGTCGCTTACGTTCGCCGCTGAACCCGCGGGCCGCCGGCGTCAGCCACCCGCGCCCTGGAGCCCGGCGACGTCCTGGTCGTGCGGCGGCGGGTTGTCGAGCACCAGTTGCGGGACCGTGACGAGGGAGTAGCCGCGCTTGCGCAGCCCGGCGATGATCTTCGGCAGCGCTGCGACCGTCTCCGAGCGGTTGCCGCCCGCGTCGTGCATCAGGATGATCGCGCCCGGCTTGGCGCCATGGAGCGCGCTGCCGACGATCTCCTTGACCCCGGGCAGCTGGTAGTCGTTGGTGTCGACCGTCCACAGAACCATCAGCATCCGGTACTTCTTCAGCAGCGACACCGTGGTCGCATTCCAGAGCCCGTACGGCGGCCTGAAGAGGCGCGGGAACGGCGCGCCGTATTGGCCGATCGCGGCCGATTCCTGGAGCAGCTGCTGTTGCTGCTGGCCGCGGCTGAGCGTCGACATCGCGTAGTGGTTCTCGGTGTGGTCCCCGATCGGATAGCCCCGGGCGACGATCGCGCTGGTCGAGGCGTGGAAGTACTGCTCGGCAACCCCCACCTCGAAGAACGTGGCCGGAACGTGCTCGCGCTCGAGCACGTGCAGCACCTGCGGCGTGTACGGCCCGGGGCCGTCGTCGAACGTGAGCGCGATCTCGCGATGTTGGGACCCGGCGATCCGGATGTACGGCGTGTAGGCCAACGTACGAGTGATGGCTGCGTTCTCGGCCGCGCGCTCGCTGGTCGCAAACGAGTTCGGGCCGCTACCGGCGAGTGTCCTGATCTGGCCGAAGTACCCGATCGAGGCGACCGCGGTTCGCGGATGTCCGCCCCCGCCCGACATCGCGCCGACGACGATCCCGACGATCAGCGCGACCGCGCCGACCCCGACCAGCGCCGCGGCCCGGCGCCGGCGGCGGTACACCGAAGGCGGTAGCGGTCGGCCGCCGGAGCGGCCGCCGGCACGCACCGGAGCGGCCGCGGGCTTGTCGCGCAGTGCGGTGTCAGCTTCGTCCATGGCCAGGGAACCCGCCGGGATGATGCCGCCTCAGGCGGTTGCCTGCAGCCTCGGCAAGCGTGCGCCCACGAACATGCCGCTCCCAAACCGACCCGCGCGCCCCAACTTGGGCCGTCGCCCGCCCTGCCCACTAGGCTCCGACCCGGAATGGCGCGGGTCTGGCTGATCATCCCGACTTACAACGAGGCGGCGAATCTGGACGGGGTCGTGCGCGCGGCGACCGCCGCGCTCGAGCGTGTGGTCGCCGGCGAGTACCGGGTGTTGGTCGTCGACGACAACTCGCCCGACGGGACGGGCGCGATCGCTGATTCACTCGCGGCCGAGCTCGAGCCGGTCGAAGTGCTCCACCGGCCTGGCAAGAGCGGGCTCGGCCAGGCCTACCTCGCGGGCTTTCAGCGCGCGCTCTCCTCGGGAGCAGAGCTCGTGATCGAGATGGACGCCGACTTCTCCCACGATCCGCGCTATCTGCCCGATCTGATCGGCGCCGCGGGCGACGCCGACGTTGTGCTCGGCTCGCGCTACGTCGCCGGCGGCGGGGTACGCGACTGGGGCTTCGTGAGGCGGATGATCAGCCGCGGCGGCGGCATCTATGCCCGCCTGATCCTCGGTGTCGGAGTCCGAGACCTGACCGGTGGGTTCAAATGCATCCGCCGCGAGGTGCTCGAGGCGATCGATCTGTCGACCGTGCGCGCCGAGGGGTACGTGTTCCAGATCGAGGTCACCTACCGCGCGCTGCTCGCCGGCTTCACGGTTCAAGAGGTCCCGATCGTGTTCTACGATCGCACGGCGGGTAAGAGCAAGATGTCGTCGCGGATCGCGCTCGAGGCGATGTGGCTCGTGCCCACGCTCAGGCGTACCGCCAAAGAGCACGTGACGCGGACGAACGCCGAGCAACGAACCGGATAAGGTGAATCGGCTCTCTTAACGTGATCGCAATGTCGCCCAAACGGCCCCCCGGTCTGCGCCCGGGCATCCTGTAATCGATGAGCGTCCACGGCCCCCTGGGCGCCACCTCGCAAAGCGCCGGCGTCGACCTTACGCGCGCCCCGACTCTCGACGCGCGCGCGGCCCCTTCAGTCAGCAGCAGGCGCGCGCTGCTCGCCGTCGCCGGTCTGCTCACGAGCGGGGTCGTAATCGCAATCGCGGCCGCGAACACCGAGACGCTGCTGCCCCTCTCGATCCGCCCGGCGCCCCCGTCGCTCGCGGGCGCGTTCGCAAGCGCGGGTGTGAACCTGCACGCGGGCGGCGCGATCGCCGTCCTGGGCCTGATGACGATCTGCTACGTGATCGTCGCCGTCCTCGCGGGCGAGCTGTCGACGCGAGCTGTGCTGATGGCGATCGCGGCCCTCAACGCGGTCGTGCTGCTGGCGCCGCCGCTGGTGTCGATGGACATCTTCAGCTACCAGGAATACGCCCGGATGGGCGCGCTGTTCGGGATCAACCCCTACCTCAGCGGTCCGCATGCGCTCGGCATCGGCGACCCTGTGTTCCCGTACATCGGCGCCAAGTGGTTCTCGATCCCGAGCGCCTATGGGCCGGCCTTCACGACCTTCTCCTACCTGCTCGCCCCGCTCGCGGTCGGCGCGAGCGTGCTCGTGTACAAGTCGATCGCGACCGTATCGAGCCTCGGGATCGTGGCGCTGGTCTACAACGCGGCGCGACTGCGAGGCGTGAACCCGGTCAAGGCCGCCGTGCTCGTCGGACTGAACCCGCTCCTGGTGATCTACGGGGTCGGCGGCGGACACAACGACCTGCTGATGCTGCTCGCGATGGTTGCTGCGGTGTACGCGATTCTGCGCTCGCGCGAGCGGCTCGGCGGGGGGCTCGCGGTGCTGGCGATCGGGATCAAGCTGACCGCCGGAATAATGCTCCCGTTTGCGATCGCGGCCGGAGGCCCGCTGCGTCGTCGCGGGCGACGGGACCTCCTGATTGGCGCGGGCGCGGTGTTCGCGGTGCTCGGATCGCTGACGGTCGCGCTGTTCGGTCCCGGCGTCGTGAACCTGCTCTCGACGATCCAGCGCAGCCAGAGCGAGGGCGACTGGCACAGCCTCCCGGGCGTCCTCGCGACCCGGCTCGGCATGGTCACCACGGGCCATGTCGTCGGGTACGTGCTGGCGGCCGCGTTCGCGGTCGCGTTCGTTTGGCTCGTGCATCGCGTCTGGCGGGGCCAGATGGACTGGATCGATGGGGCGGGCTGGGCGACGGCCGCGATGCTGGTGGCCGCGAGTTCACTGCTGCCGTGGTACGTGGCGTGGCTGCTCCCATTCGCGGCGCTGTCGAGCGACCGGCGGCTGTTCCGCACGGCGCTCGTGATCACCTGTGTCGTGCAGGGCGTCGAGCTCCTGGGCTACATCCCTGCCGGCGTCTCGTTTCCCGGTCTGTGAGCGTGCAAGAAAGCGGTAAGTAGCCACATCCAGTGTCTACGGCCCCTTACGATTGAGCGATGAGCGTCTCCCCGGATCTCCCGTCCGTATCCCCACGCACCCCCGATCTGGTCAGTGTCGTGGCGCCGGTGTACAACGAGGAGGACGCGATCGAGGAGTTTCATGGGCGGGTCTGCTCGGCGCTGAAGGGGCTGCGGTTCGAGCTCGTGCTGGTCGACGACGGCTCCAGTGATGGTTCGCCGATGCTGCTTCAGCGGCTTGCCGACAGTGATCCGCGCGTGCGGGTCGTGCAGCTATCGCGCAACTTCGGCCATCAGACCGCCCTGACCGCGGGGCTCGACCACGCCCACGGCGACGCGGTCGTGATGCTCGACGCCGATCTCCAGGATCCGCCCGAGTTGATCCCGACGATGCTCGATCACTGGCGGGCAGGCTGTGACGTGGTGTACGCCGTGCGCGAGCATCGGGCCGGCGAGTCGCGCTTTAAGCTCAGCACCGCGCGTTGGTTCTACGCCCTGTTCGACAAGCTCGCTCAGGTCGAGCTGCAGCACAACTCCGGCGACTTCAGGCTGCTCGACCGGCGCGCGCTCGACGCGCTGCTGTCGATGCGCGAACGCAACCGGTTCCTGCGCGGGATGACCGTTTGGGTCGGTTACACGCAGGCCGCGGTCCCGTACGAGCGCGACGCCAGGTACGCGGGCGAGACGAAGTACACGCTGTCCAAGATGCTGCGCTTCTCGCTCGACGCGATCTCGTCCTTCTCGCATCGGCCGCTGCAGCTCGCGACGCTGCTCGGCTTCATGATCTCGACGCTCGCGTTCATCGCGATCCCGGTCGTGATCGTCCTGCGCGTGCTCGGCTCCTATCTGCCGGGCTTCAGCGCGCTGACGATCGTCGTGCTGCTGCTCGGCGGGATCGAGCTGATCGCGATCGGGATCATCGGCGAATACGTCGGCCGCATCTACGACGAGGTCAAGGGACGGCCGCTCTACCTGGTCCGCGCGCGCTATAACCTCCCAGACCCGGAGGCGGGCGCTCGGGCACGTTATGACGACTCGGAGTTGTCACTCGGCGCCAGCGCTGATTCCGACGTCTGATCATCGATGGCGATCCCGCTGTTTGACACGGCCAAGTGCCTCGAGCCGTTGCGCGACGAGCTGCGGCACGCAGTCCTGCGCGTCGTCGACTCGGGCCGGTTCGTGCTTGGCCCGGAGGTCCAGGCGTTCGAACGCGAGCTGGCCGATTACGTCGGGACCTCCGAGGCGATCGGCGTCGGCAATGGGACCGATGCGATCACGATCGCGCTGCGGGCGCTCGACGTCGGGCCCGGCGACGATGTCGTCGTGCCGTCGTTCACGTTCTACGCGAGCGCCGAGGCGATCGGACCGACGGGCGCCCGGCCCGTGTTCTGCGACGTCGACCCGGAGACGTTCTGCGTCACGCCCGAGACGGTTCGGGCGGCGCTGACACCGAACACGAAGGCGGTGATCGCCGTGCATCTGTTCGGGAACGTCGCGCCGGTCGCCGAGATCGAGGCTCTCGGCGTCCCAGTGCTCGAAGATGCCGCCCAGTCGCTCGGAACCACGTCGACGACCGGCCGCCCGGGCTCGCTCGCGACGATCGCGACGTTCAGCTTCTACCCCTCAAAGAACCTCGGCGCGTTCGGCGATGGAGGCGCGATCACAACGTCTGACCCATCGCTGGCGCAGCGCGTGCGGAGCCTGCGCTTCCACGGCTCGCGCGACAAGGTGACGTTCGATGAGATCGGCTGCAACTCCCGGCTGGACGCGATTCAGGCCGCAATCCTGCGCGTGCAGCTCCCCCATCTCGACCGCTGGTCCAATGGCCGCCGAGCTGCCGTCCGGCACTATCAACGGGCCGGCCTGGCCGATCTCGTCACGCTCCCGCAGGCGACCGCCGGCGCGGAACCGGCCTGGCATCTGTTCGTCGTGCGCACGCCCGATCCCGACTCGCTCGCCGACGCCCTCGGCGCGCACGGGATCGAGGCTCGAACCTACTACCGCGCGGCGACGCATCAGCAGCCGGCGATGCGCGAGTTCGCGCCCAGGACTCCGTTGCCCGGGACCGAGATCGCGTCCGCGAGCAATCTGGCGATCCCGATCAGCCCGGTGCTGAGCCAGGCTCAGGCCGAGGAGATCGTGGCGGTGACGCGCGCCGAGCTCGAATCGAGCGCGTTAGCCGCCGGCGGGACTGGGCCCAACTGACGGGTTGGCACGCCCGTCGGGCTCGCTCGCGCCACCTGCCGCACGGCGCAGCGGGCGGACTTCGGCGCCCGGCGGACGGCGCTCGACCTCGGCCTCCTCGAGCGCGGCGATCCGCGCCGACAGGCCCTTGATCGCATCAGCGACCGGGTCGGGCAGGTGGATCCAGTCCGCGTCCGGCCCCTCGGGCTTGCGGCCCTCGACCCGAACAGGATGGCCGGGATTCCCGACTACGGTCGAGTTCGGCGGCACGTCGTGGATCACGACCGTGTTGGCGCCGATCTTCGCTCCGTGGCCGATCGTGATCGGTCCCAGCAGCTTGGCACCGGATCCGATCGTCACGTTGTCCTCGATCGTCGGGTGGCGCTTGCCGGTCTGAAAGCCCGTGCCGCCGAGCGTCACGCCCTGATAGAGCGTGACGTCATCGCCGATCTGCGCCGTCTCGCCGATCACGACCCCCATCCCGTGGTCGACGAAGAAGCCGTCGCCGATCTCGGCCGCCGGGTGGATCTCGATGCCGGTGACCGAACGGGCCGTCGCGGCGATCAAGCGCGGCAACAGCGGCGTGCCGCCTTCGTGCAGTGCGTGTGCGAGGCGGTGCGCGAGCAGCGCGTGAACGCCGGGCCAGGTCACGAGGACCTCGAGCGACCCGACGTCGCGCGCGGCCGGATCGCGCGTGCGAGCCGCGGAAACATCGCGCCCGATCTCCGCAACCGTGCGCCGCATCAGGCCGAGCCCGAGCATCGACCAAAGCCTAGCGAGGCGCCGTGCTCGGCTCTCAGGGGGCGAAGAAAGGGGTCGAGACGTACCGCTCGCCCGAGTCCGGGAGGATCGTCGCGATTCGGGCGCCGCGCGACTCTGGCCGCGCGGCGATCTCGAGCGCCGCCCAGACGGCGGCTCCGCATGAGATCCCGGCCAGCACGCCCTCGCGCTGTGCGAGCTGACGAGCGATCGCGATCGCGTCCTCGTCCTCGACGGCGATCACCTCGTCGAGCAGCTCACGGTTGAGCACCTCCGGGACGAACCCCGCCCCGATGCCCTGGATCTTGTGCGGTCCGGCAGGCCCGCCCGAGAGCACCGCCGAGCTGCGCGGCTCGACTGCCACCACCCGGCAGTTCGGGTTGCGCGCCTTGAGCGCCTCCCCCACGCCGGTCACGGTCCCGCCCGTGCCGACGCCTGCGACGAATATGTCGATTCGCCCGTCGAGCGCTTCGAGCAGCTCAGGACCGGTCGTGCGGCGGTGAATGTCCGGGTTGGCGGGGTTCGAGAACTGATCGGGCAGGAACACGTCATCGCGCGTCGCGAGCGCCCGCGCCGCCTCGACGGCCTCGGTCATCCCGCCCAGAGATTCGGTCACCTGGACCCGCGCGCCGTACAGGCGCAGGAGCCCCTCGCGTTCGCGGCTCATCCCCTGAGGCAGGGTCAGGATCAGCTCATAGCCCCGTGCCGCGCACACGAACGCGAGCGCGATTCCGGTGTTGCCGCTGGTCGCCTCGACGATCGTCGTGCGCCCGGGCTCGATCCTGCCCTCGCGCTCGGCGGCCTCGATCATCGCGACACCGATCCGGTCCTTGACGCTGCCGCCCGGATTGAACGCCTCGAGCTTGGCGAACAGCTCGACATCGTGCCCCTGCGTCATCCGCTCGAGCACCACCACCGGCGTGTGGCCGACGAGGTCGGCCACGTTGGACGAGACCCTGGTCATAGCGCAAGGAGCGTAGTGGTGATCGCGGGGTCGCGCTCATGCATGGACTACCATCTCGGCCGGTGGCCCGGTCACTTTCCGTATCGAAATCGCCGGAAAGCGGTACTCGCCGGCAGCCCAGCCCGACCGCGATTCATCCCTAGTTTGCCTTCTTCTCAGTGCGGTAGCAGTAACGGATCGAGCGCGAACACGATCGGACTGGATGTCAGTAGACGAACATACCCCGCAGCCACAGCCGCGGCTCTCGCGGCGACAGCTGCTGAAGACCGCCGGCGTCGTCGCGGTCGGAGCGTGGGCGCTCGACGGGTCGCACCTGCTGAGCAGCTCGGAGTCGCTCCTCGTTGGCGGCCCACAGATCCAGGCGCCGAATGACGCGATCCATGTCTTTCGTTCGCGGCCGGACCTGCGCCCGGCCGCGGCGTCGGTCGCCGGCTCGTTCGGGATCGGCAGCCACCTGTTCCTGGGCCCGAAGGCAATCCATGGGGCCCAGGGCGGGCCGCTGATCGTCGATTCTCACGGCCAACCGGTCTTCTTCCGTCCGGTCGTCAGATGGGCGACCAGCGTCCGCGTCCAGCAGTACCGGGGCGAGCCGGTGCTCACCTGGTGGGAGGGTGTCGTCGACAAGCAGGGCTACGGTGCCGGCGAGGGCGTGATCGTGGATCGCTCCTACCGCGAAGTCGCCCGGATCCGGGCGGTCAACGGCCACACCGTCGATCTGCACGAATTCCTGCTCACGCCGGAGGGCACGGCGCTGATCACGTGCCGTCCGCCGATCGTCCGCGCCGACGTCAGCGCGATCGGGGGCCCCCGCAAGGGGACCGTGTACGAGTCGATCGTCCAGGAGATCGACGTCCGGACGGGCCGGCTCGTGTTTCAGTGGCGCGGGCTGGACCACGTCGGCGTCGCTGAGAGCTACCGTGCGCCGGGCGGGGTCGTCGACTACCTGCACGTGAACTCAATCCAGCCGTTGGCGGACGGTCACCTGCTGATCTCCGCGCGCAACACCTGGGCGCTCTACAAGGTCCACCGCCGCACCGGAGCCGTGATTTGGCGCCTCGGCGGCAAGCGCAGCGATTTTGCCGTCCCGCCGGAGGCGCGGTTCTCGTGGCAGCACGACGCGCGCAACCCGCTGCCGGGGATCCTCACCGTGTTCGATAACGGCTCCGATGGGCCGACGCGGTCAGCGGCCCAGTCACGAGCGCTGAAGCTCGCGCTCGATCAACGCAACCGGACGGTGCGTCTGGCGCGCTCCTACGAGCACCCCGATCCGCTGCTCGCCTCGTCGATGGGCAGCGTCGAGATCCTGAGCAATGGGCATGTGGTCGTCGGCTGGGGCGCGGAGCCGTTCATCAGCGAGTTCACGCCCGACGGGGCGGCGACCGCCGACCTCAGGCTCGTGCCCGGCCAGCTTTCTTACCGTGGTTTTCGCCAGCCGTGGCTCGGAGCACCGGCTTCGGTCCCGGCGGTCGCGGTACGCCGCAAGCCGCGCACGGGTGCCCGCACCCTGTACACGAGCTGGAACGGCTCCACCGAGACCGCCTACTGGCAGGTCCTGATGGGCCGGCGCGCGAGTGCCCTGGCGCCGGTTGGCACGGCCCCGCGGACCGGTTTTGAGACCGCGATCGCGCTCGGCACGGCGGACGGCCACGTGGCCGTCGTCGCGCTCGACCGCTTCGGCGGTCGACTCGCGCAGAGCAAGACGATCGCGGCCTGACCGGCTGGCGTATCAGGTGGTGGCCGGAACCGTCTCCTGGTCGGGGTCCTGAGCGCGGTAGCGCTGGATCGCCAGAAGCGCGCCGTCGACGATCCGCTCACCGAACTGCTTGCTGTCGTTGACGCGCGGGAACGGCTGGTCGGGGACCGGCAGTTCGAGGAACTCGCACAGCGGCTCCCAGCCATCGGCGACTGACCAGACCAGCAGCCGGTCGGCGGGCACGACCCGCTTGATCTCCTCGTTGTAGCGCTCCATCGCGTCGCTCATGTACTCGGCGGTGGTGCTCTCGTCTTCCATCAGCCCGCTCTTGTTCCACATCTGGTCCATCAGCGACATGTACGAGTCCCACTTGGGGTCGATGTCGCGCCACGCCTGCGACATGTGACGGATGAACATGTCGCCGTACAGCACGCCCCAGATCGTGTCGCGCATGCTGCGCGCCCACGATTCGCCACCGCGCACGCTGAGCAGCACCTTGGCGTCCGGGTAGACCTCGATCAGGCTCTTGGTGAAGAACGACCCCGGCCAATCGACGGTCGCCTCGAAGTCACCCAGGACCTCGTCGATCGGCAGCTCGTCATGCAGCACCTGACGCCACCGCTCAGTCTCGTCGAGCTCTCCGAGGACGTTGACCATGTGGTAGCACGGCGCGAGGCCGAGCATTTCGAGCGCGATCTTCTGCGACAGCGTGCCGGTACGCGGCAAGCCGGCTCCGATCAGTTTCATTTCCTGGCTCCATTCTGTTCGTGGATAAGGCGGATGCCGGCCGTCGCGGGCGCGCCGGCCGCTTGAACTCGTTCATGCCCCACGTGACTGCCGGCTCCGTTGGAGCCGTCGAGCAGATCCAGCACGGCGCTCACGGCCCGCGAAGCGGTCATGCCATCTGTCAGCGTCAACTCGGCTGCGCTCGGCGGCTCATACGGCGAGTCGACGCCGGTGAAGCCGCGAATCTCCCCCGCCTGCGCCCGTCTATACAGAGCCTTCGGATCGCGCGCCTTACAGACCTCGAGCGGGGTGTCAACGAACACCTCGATGAAACGCAGTCCGCAACGCTCGTGGCTCTCGCGGACCGCGGCACGCGAGGCGTCGACCGGCGACACGAGGGCGACGATCGCGATCGCGCCGGAGTCGGCGAACAGCCGGGCGAGCTCACCGGCCCGCGCGATGTTCTGAGCGCGATCGGCTTCGCTGAACCCAAGGTCGCCACACAGGCCATGACGCAGGTTGTCGCCGTCGAGCAGGTACGCGAAGCGGCCCGCCCTGATCAGGCGCTCCTCGAGCCCGGCCCCAATCGTCGACTTGCCCGACGCGGGCAGGCCGGTCAGCCAGACCGTCGCCCCGCGTGCGCCGAGTGCCTGCCAGCGTTCGGCGCGCGAGATGTTGCCGTTCTGCCATGTGACGTTACTGCTGCGTTCCATGGTCAACCCCCCAGAGTCTCTTCAGGACCACCCGGCAGTTTGTCGGTCAGCGGTTGCATGACTTGTTTCGCGCCGCGGCCTAGACGACCGCTGAGCGCGCAAGCTCCTTCCCATTGCGGTCCATCGCGGCGACCGCGAAATACGGGCCCGTCGAGTTGACGGCGATCGGCGTCTCGAAACCACCCCAGGGCTGCGAGCCGACTGGGGTCAACGACGTTTTGTTGGGACCTGCGAGCACCGTCCAGCTGTCGATCTCCGTCGCCCCATTCCAGCTCGCCCAGACGACGAAGCCGCTCGCGGGATTGGCCTTGGCCACGACCTGCGGAGGCTCGGCCGGCAGCCCAACCCAGTTGGCGGCAAACGCGCGGTACGAGCGAACGCCGACCGGGAGCTGGCCAGTGAGCAACAGCGTGCCATCCGGCGCGAATTCGGAGAAGTACGGCTGATCGCCCCAGCCGACGAACACCCGCCCATCGTCCAGGACCTGGACGCTCCCGAGCGTGTTGGAGAGAAACCGAGCCGGGTGAATGTAGGCCTGCGCGAGGTCGACGCGCATCGCGCTGGTGTCGACGCTCAACGCCAGTCCGCGTGACTGGCGCTCCTTCTTGGGTCCGGCATTGTCGAACACGGTCAGCCCGCTGCTCCCGTTCTGGCGCGCGTGGTGCTGCCAGTAGAACTCGGCGGCCGTCGACACGCTGAAATTCGAGCGCTTGCCGTTCAGGCGCCAGATGATCTTGCCGCTCGAACGGTCGACCTTGTAGAGCGTCCACGTATTGCGACCCGAGATCAACAGGTTGCCGTCGTCCAACTCGGCGACCGAGTTGATGTGGAAGTAGTCAAAGGTCCCCTTTGGGTTCGCCGGCGGGTTCTGGAAGCTCTCCGAGAGAGGAACATGGTCCAGGCTGCGCCAATCGAACAGGACCTTGCCGGTCTGGAGGTCGATCTCCTGCGCGTGGCCGACGAACACCTTGCCGGTGCGCTTCTGGCCGACCGACGACAAGTCGGCGGTCGTCGTCTCGTACGCCGTGATCAGAGCCGTGCCCGAGGAGGTCAGGTTGAGCTCGTGCAGATCGGTCATCAGGCCGTCACCGGCCTTGACCGAGGCGATCGTCCGATATGAACCGTCGGCGATCTCGCCGACGCCGAGGCCGTGGGCGCCGGTCACCTTGCCCTGCCACCAGGTGAGGACCGGACGGCCCTGATCGAACTGCGTGTCGAAGTCAAACGGCTTGTCCGCGGTCATCGGCGAGAACCAGATCAGCCTTCCTTGGCGATCGACGATCATCAGACCTTGCTGCGCGGGCGCATCCGGCACGTAGTTAGTCGGCGCGATGAAGATGTAAGGCGGCGTGCTCGACTGGCCAGCCGGGCTCCCGACCGCCGTAACGGTGACCGCCGGCGGACGGAGGTCCGGCCGCGTGACGAAAGTGCGGACCTCGGACGAGCTGACAGGCGCAGGCTTCGACGCCGGAGCCGGAGCAGGCGCTGGCTTGGGCTTCGAGGAGCCGCTGTCGGGGGCAAGCTCGTAGCCGATCACGCCGGCCGCGCCGATCGCCGCGACCCCGGCGGCCTTGGGCAGGAACTCCCGCCGACTGATCCCCTTCTGTTTCGGGGTCGTCGCCAACGCCCCGCCCCTACCCGGTCAGCCCGAAGGCCTTGGAAGTCCGGAGCACGTGCCCCTTGGCGTCGAGCGCCTGCAGTTCGAAGCGCGAGTAGCCGGCGCGCACCGGGATCGCGGTCTCAAACCCGGCCTTCGACTTCTGCGCGACGGTCGTCATCGCCCCGCTGCCGTTGGCGGCCAGAACCTTCCAGCCGGCGAGCTTGGTGGCACCGTTCCAGCTCGCGTACACGGTCGTCCGCGAGCCTTGCTTGCGGGCGGCGCCGCTCGGCGGATAGAGCGGCAGCCCGACCCACTGCTGCACGTAGGCGCGGTAGCTGATGTCGGGCGTCGGGAAGGCCGCGTCGAACAGCAGCTTGCCCGTCTTCGAGTACTCCGACAGGAATGGGACCTCGCCCCAGCCGACGAACACGCGGCCGTTCGGAAGGATCTGGGTGTTACCCATGTAACGCGAGTGGAACGTCGTGCCGTGCGAGTACTGGGCGACGACGGTCGCGGTGTGCTGAGCGGTGTTGAGCTTGAGCTCGAGGCCGCGCGACGGCCCGGTGGCCGACAGAAACTGACCGGCGCCGGTGATCTCGCAACAGTGATCGTCGAACAGCGTCACGTCCGAACTGCCGTGCAGCTGGACGTCGTGCTGCCACTGGAACTTGGCGTTATCGGGGAGCGTGAAGCTGGACTTCTTGCCGCCGAGCGTCCAGATGATCTTGCCCGTCTTGATGTCGACGAGGTAGGCGGCCCAGGTGCTGCGCATCGAGACGACGAACGTGCCGTTGTTATTGAGGCTGACCGAATTGACGTGATACGCGTCCCACGGGAAGCCGTTCGGCGGCGGCTGGGTATAGGAGTCCGACAGCCTGATGTGGTCCGACGCGTTCCACGTGTAGAGCAGCTTGCCGGTCTTGAGGTTGTACTCCTGGATCGCCGACTGGACGATCGTGCCGCCGTTGACGCCGCCGTACTTCGCGAGGTCGGCAGGCACGTTGCGGTTCGACGTGACCCAGGCGTTGTCGCCCCTGATCACCATCTCGTGCAGCGTCGGGATCCACCCGTCCGTGCCCTTCAGGGTGGCGATCCGCTGGTAGTGCTGGTTGACCACCACATCCTCGCCGCTGTTGATCTGACCCGTGGCGGTGACGTTACCCTGCCACCACGTCAAGACGGGTTTGCCGGCGTAGACCTGAGCATGGAAGTTCCCCGCCAGGACGTTGGTCGGGACCGGGTGAAACCACACCGGGTGCAGCTTGGCGTCGAGCATCAGCGGTCCGCTCTGGCCGACCATCGGCGTCTGCGTCAGGTCATAGAAGTTGGCGACCAGGATGTAGCCGGGCAGCGGCGTGGCGCCCGGGGCCGAGGTCTCGAGCTGCATCTTGGGTGGGTGCAGGCCCGGCGCGGACGCGAACGTGTAGGCGCCGTTGGTCGTGTAGGCCCCAATCGGCGCAGCGTGCGAGCGCGGCACCGCGAACTCGACCACCGCGAACAGCGCGATCACCGCGATTGCCGCCGATGCCACGCGCCGTCCCGATCGATGCTGCGCTTCGGCCTCGGCGCCGGGGACTAGCAGGAACGTCAGCAGGGCGGCGACCGCCACCAGCCCGGCGGCGATCAGGTAGCCGAGCCTGAATCCGTCGGTCAGCGCCTGCGGGACCGGATGGCCCTCGCCCACCAGGTGGCTCGTGAAGAGCGTCGCGATCGAGATCAGGACCGCGAGCCCGAGTCCGCCACCGACCTGGCGCGAGGTGTTGACAAGTCCCGACGCGAGCCCCGCCTGTCCTTGAGCCGCGCTCTGGGTCGCGGCGATCGTGGACGGGACGATCGAGAAGCCGATCCCGATCGCGGTCAGGATGCCCGGCACCATGATGTACTGGATCGCGCTGCCGCCGTCGGCGATCCGCGCGAAAAACGCCATCCCGGCGGCCATCGCGAGTAGGCCGCAGCCGAGCACGGTCCGCACTCCGGCCCGTCCGACGAGCTTGCCGGCCTGCGAGGCGCAGGCGAAGATCGTCAGCGCCATCGGCAGGAACACGAGCCCGGTCGTGAGCGGAGACAGGGCGAGCACCTGCTGCAGGTACAGCGAGCCCATGTACCACATCGGGAACAGCGCGGCGCTGAACAGCAGCACGATCGCGTTCACGACCCGCAGCGGTTTGGTGAACGCCTTCGGCGGCACCAGCGGAGCGGCCGCGCGTTTCTCGATCACGGGGAAGAGCGTCAACAGGATCGCCCCGACCGCGATCGGGACCAGCGCCTGCGCCGACCCCCAGCCCTGGCTCCCGGCGGTGACCCCGCCGTAGGCCGAGATCAGCAGACCGGTCGTCAGCAGCAGCGCGCCGGCGAGGTCGAATCCCTTGCGCGCCCCGGCGCGGCGCTCGGCCACGACGGCGGTCGCGACGAACGCCGCCGCGAGACCGATCGGGGCGTTGATCAGCAGGACCCAGCGCCAGCTGAGCTCCTGCGTGATGAACCCGCCGAGCAGCGTTCCGGCGGCGCCGCCGGCGCCATTCATCGCTCCCCAGAGGGCGATCGCGCGATGGCGCTCGGGCCCCGCGGCGAACGACGAGGTGATGATCGCCAGCGAGGACGCCGCCATTGCCGCGCCGCCAAGACCCTGGATCGCGCGCGCAAGGATCAGCACACCGCTCGTCGGTGCCAGACCGCCGCTCAGCGAGGCGAGACCGAATAGCAGCAGCGCGGCGACGAACGTGCGCCGCTGGCCGAAAATGTCCGAGGCGCGTCCGGCGAGCATCAAGAAGCCCGCGAACACGATCGCGTACGCGTCGACGACCCACTGAAGGTCGGCAGATGAGAAGCGCAGGCTCTCCTGGATCGACGGCAGGGCGACGACCACGATCGAGAGATCGAGGATCACCATGAACTGCGCGATGCAGCAGACCCCGAGCAGCAGGCCCTTATTCGAGATCCGGCGTTCCTGGGGCGGCTCGGGCGCGGGGTCGCTGCTGGGCGTGCGAAGGCCGACGCTCACAGCCGGGTCCCCGGAGCGCACGCGGGCGCGTCACCCGAACGGGCAGCGGCAAAGGCCTCGGAGGTCGACCGTCCCGATTTCACGGCCGTCAGTACCCGCCGCCGGTCGTCGATTTGATCGGGTTCCCGGAAGGAGAGACGAGGTACCAGATCCCTCCGTCCTGGGCGACTCCGGCCCCGGAGGTCAGACCCGACCCCGTGTGGGTGTAGAGCGCGTGCTTGTTGTAGACGACCTGCTCGGTGCCGTCGCCGCGCTTCAACGTCGAAAGCATTGAGGAGTTGACGCCAGGCCCCGCGGTCGGCGAGCCCTTGGCCGCCAGCGGGGGCCATTGTGACGTGCACGATCCGGTGCACTTGCTCTGACCCGACGGATCGGCGGTGAGCAGATACAGCGTTTTGCCGGACGGGGTCGCGAGCACCGAGCCGTAGCCGGCCACCTTCTTCGTGATCACGGTTGCCGACGACGACGATCCGGAGCCGCCCGAGTTGCCGCTCGAGGAGCTGCCGCATGCGGTCAGCACGATCGCGCCTGTCAAAAGCGCCGCTAGGAGCGTGGCCTTAATCTTTGTCTTCCTCGGGGTTGCGAGGTGGGGGGAGCAGCTCAACTGTTGCGTGCGAAGTTGATCATCGAGGCAAGCCCCCTGCTTGTCAGATGTCCAGAAACGGATTCGTGCATCAGCGAAAGCCCAGATCTCGGCTGTCCGTCGCGATTTCGAGCGCCAAATCTAGCTAACGAGACAGGCACGGCAATCTAACACGAACCTAACGGGACGCGAAGTGATGCTACGCGACGCAACGTAAGACCAGCGTCAAGTCCGAAGACGAGACGATGTAAGTCTATCGTCAAGTCCGGCGCCCGAGTCAGCCGCCTCGCCCGCCCGATCTGCTACCCATTGGCGCTGCATGAGGTCTCGCACGGATCACGGTCGCCCGGCGAACGGACGCCCGGCCAGCCCGGACACGCGCCGTTCAGCGGCCCCCGAGGCAGTCGGGACGCCGTCCGTCGGCGATCAATCGGCGCCCGCGAGCAACCGCCGCGAGTTTCTCCGCTACGCGACCGCCGCGGTCGGAGGCGGCACCGCACTGGCGTTCACGGCGTCCGGATCGTCGCGCGCGAGCCGCACGGTCAAGGCCGCTGCCGCACTTCCGAGGTTCAAATCGACGCCCGGCGGGACCTACAAGCACGGCGTCCAACACCTCGTCTCGACGAGCATGCGGCCGCCGCAGATCCACATCGACCACCGTGCGAAGGGGATCGCAGCGGGCGTCGTGTTGACCGATGCCCATGCCGGGCCGTCCCAGCAAGGGCCGCTGATCCTCGACACGACCGGGCGAATGGTCTGGTTCAACCCACTCCCCAAGGGACAGCGGGCGTTCAACCTTCGCGTGCAGAGCTACCAAGGTCAGCCGGTCATCACGTGGTTCGAAGGCGCCGTCGTGTCGGCGCACGGCGTCGGCCACTACGAGATCTACGACGAGCAGTACCGCCAGGTTGCCCAGGTCCACGCCGGCAACGGCTACCAGGCCGACCTGCACGAGTTCCTGCTGACCGATCGCGGTACCGCGCTGTTCACGGCCTACGGCAAGGCGACCAGTCACCTGCCGGGCGGGAGGGTCGGCCCGTACTTCTACGGGGTCGTCCAGGAGGTCGATGTGGCGACCGGCAAGGTGCTGTTCCAATGGCGCAGTGACCAGCACATCGGGTTCGGAGCCTCCTACGAGCGGGTCCCGACCAAGCGAGGCAACTCGTGGGATTACTTCCACGTCAACTCGATCAGCATCGACCCCAGCGATGGCAATCTGATCATCTCGAGCCGCAACACATGGGCCGTCTACAAGGTCGACCGCAAGTCGGGCAAGGTGCTCTGGAAGCTCGGCGGCAAGGGCAGCAACTTCAAGATGGGGCCGCAGACGCACTTCGCCTTCCAGCACCACGTGACGCTGCACCCCGGGGGCGTGCTGACGATCTTTGACAACGAGGGCGGCCCTCCTAACGAGGCGAGCCAGTCGCGAGGCCTTGTCCTGTCGATCAACGAGAAGACCCGGCGAGCGACGATCCGCCACCAATACCACCACCACCCTGCCGTGCTCTCGCAAGCGCTTGGAAGCGTGCAAGAACTCGGCCACGGTCATACGTTCGTCGGCTGGGGGACGTCGAGCTACTTCACCGAATACGGGCGCGGCGGCCAGGTCCTGTTCGACGGCCGGCTCACGCCGGGCACCTCGTCCTACCGGGCCTTCAAGGACACTTGGAACGGCACTCCGGCCGCCGCCCCGAACGTCGCCGCGCAGCGCAGCGGCACGCAGGTGCAGCTGCACGTCAGCTGGAACGGCGCGACCGGCGTCTCGCACTGGGGGATCCTCGGCGGTGCCGATCCCAAGCAGCTCACGCCGATCGGCACCGCCGGCGTCGCGGGCTTCGAAACGCAGATCTCAGTCCCGAATGCCCCGCCGCAACTCGCCGTCGAGGCGCTCGACGGATCGGGCAAGGTCCTCGGCCGATCGGCGTCGGTGCGCGGCTAGCTCGCCTACCATCGAACGGGGCCTTCCTGCGCAGGCGACCAACATCTCAGTTGCTCACTAAGCGAAGCCCGGCCATACCAGGATTGCAATGCGGTCTTTTGACCGCGACTTTTGGCACCCTCGGCGTGTTCTGCACGCGGAGCCACTCCGACCACCAGCGTCGGGCGGCAGAGCTATTTGGATGGGAGACCTAACGCTCAACGGGGTCTTGCGTGCGCGGCCGGCCGGCGGGCTAGCCCGGCTCCTGCGCGCTTTTAGTTGCGCGCTGCTGCTGGCCATGGCGGCGATCGCTGCCACGGCGCCGGCGCTCGCCTGGCCCGGTGATGCCCGCGCGGCGAGCCGCAGGGTGACGGGGCCGCCGGGAATCACGGTGCTCGGCCCGCAGCTGCTCAAGAACGGCGTGCCGTGGATCCCGCGAGGGGTCCAGATCGTCGGGCTCGTCGCTCCCGACAACGCCCTCAGCGGCAAATACGTCGCCGCGCATCAGAACTTCAGCGCCCACGAGCTCAGCCAGGCCGTCGCCGACGGCGCCGACACCGTGCGCTTTCAGGTCTCGAACTTCGGGCTTGACCCCGACAGCACGCTCTACTCGCCGGCGTACGTGCGCGAGGTCCAGAACGGGGTCGAGCTGGCGCGGAGCCTCGGCCTGAGCGTGATCGTGTCGGTCCAGGCGGAGGGGCCGGCGGGGCTCAGCTCGCGCTGCCCGCTGCCGGACGTCGGCACCGAGCGCGTCTGGA
Source organism: uncultured Solirubrobacterales bacterium (assembly GCA_963744695.1). Taxonomy (GTDB): domain Bacteria; phylum Actinomycetota; class Thermoleophilia; order Solirubrobacterales; family Solirubrobacteraceae; genus Palsa-465. The sequence continues at coordinate 380,100 of CAVUUT010000006.1, forward strand.
CCCAGCTCGCGTCGATGTTCAAGAACGACCCTGGCGTCATGTTCGAGCTCTACAACGAGCCCGGCCTGGCAGCCACCGCGCGCAACTGGCAGCTGTGGCTCAACGGCGGCACGTTGACGCAGAGCAACGGATCCCCTTGCCAGGCGATCGGCGTGCAGTCACTCGTCGACGTGATCCGCAGCGAAGGCGCGCTCAACGTGATCGTCCTCCCGGGCTTGAGCGGCGAGCTGACGCTGGGTGGCATGCCGCAGGTCGTCGATCCGGCAGACCCCGGCAACCCGCAGCTCGCGTACGGGATCCACTACCCCACGCTCACGGGTGGGATCTCGCGCTGGAACCAGCAGTTCGGGAACCTCGCCGCGGTGCACCCGGTGATCATCACCGAGTGGGACCAGAACTCGACCCACGACTGCATCGCCAACGCACCGACCGAATCGACGCTCCTGCTCGGCTACCTGATGTCGAAGGAGATCGGGCTCGTCGGCTTCGCGTTCGACCTGCCGGGGACGATCATCTGCCGACTACGCGTCCTACGCGCCGACGAGCTTTACCGCCTTCGCCTGCGGCGTACCCAATGGCGGTCCCGGCGAGCTGCTGTTCGGCGAGTACGCGGGCCTCGCCCAAGCCGACACTTCGGCGCAGGTGGTCGGTGCTCCGGCGTGGGCGGTGACCAACACGGCGCTGCGGTCACTCGAGCGGCTCGACCCGGCCCAGGCCGTGCAGCTGTTCGACTCGCCGCGCACCTACGTGATCGGCGGTAATGCGACGACGCTCACGACGCTCTCGGCGCCGGCCGCGCTGGCGACCGCGAAGTTCACCAACGAGACGACGCTTGCGTCTGAAGTCAACAGCCGCACGTTGCCGCCCGGCACGCGCGCGGTGATGTTCGATGACGCGTTCGACAAGCCAGACGCCGCATGCCCAGCAGGTGCATCCTGGGACATACTTCGCCCGCGCCGCACAGGTCGCGCACAGCGCCGGACTGCTGCTCGTCGCCGCGCCGTCGGCGACCCTGGTGTATGCCAAGGCGCCGACGACACAGCCGAGCCAGCTCTACTCGCAGTTCGTCAAGCTCAACATCGCCAGAGCGGTCGCCAGGTCGGCGGACGTGTTCGAGATTGACGCGCAGGGCAACGAGCAGAGCCCGAGCAAGTACGCGTCGTTCGTGACCAGCGTCAGCGCCCAGGCGATCGCCGCCCACCCCGGCATTGAACTGCTCGCGGGGCTGAGCACGAATCCCAACGGGCACAAGCAGACCGCCCAGAAGCTCCTGAACTCGGCGATCAAGAGCCGCCTGCTGGTCGATGGCTTCGCCCTCAACGACCCTGGCTCGGGCAAGGCCTGCAAGGGCTGCGGACGGTGGTACTCGGCGGTGGCGAACTCGTTCCTGAGCGGACTGACGATCCGCGGCGGCTGACGGCCCTTCGCTCTAGATGTGGTACATCGGCGCGCCGGCGGCCTGGATCTCCTGCTCGGCGACCGACGCGACCGTCGCCTCGGCGAGCACCGCCCCGGCGGCCTCGGCGGCGTCCGAGAAGACTCCCTGGGCTCCGCGTCCGAGCGGGCCGTCGAGCAACTCGACGAGCTCCAGCACGGTTACCTCGGCCGCCGGCCGAGCGAGGCTGTAGCCGCCCTTGACGCCGCGCTGTGAGCGGACGACGCCGGCGCGGCGCAGCGTCGCGAACAGCTGCTCGAGGAACTGCACCGGGATCTGCCGCCGCCGGGCGAGCTCGGCGATCGGCACGGGACCGTTGTCGCCATGTCGGTAGAGCTCGACCAGCGCACCCAGTGCGTACGGGGACTTGGTCGTGATCGAGATCATCGCGGCTCGATCGTAGCCGGACGCTGCGTCGTCGCAGGAGCGCGGTCGGCGACTCGACGCGACCTGCGCGCTAAATCCAGCCCCGCTCGGTGGCGATCAGCACCGCCTGGGCGCGATCCATCGCGCCGAGCTTGCCGTACACGTTGTGGAGGTGGGTGCGGACGGTGCTCGTCGATAGGCCGAGCTCGGTCGCGATCTGCTTGTAGACCATCCCCCGCGCGAGGCGGCGCAGGACGTCGATCTCGCGGCCGGACATCGGACACGGCTCGACCTTGCGCGGGCGTCCGCTCGACGACGGCAGCGGCAGCTCGTACATGACCGTGCGCAGGCCGGCCGGGCTGACCCCGATCGCCCGCGCGCCGGAGAGCAGCTCCGAGGGAGATATGGCGCTGCCGAGGACGTAGTGGGCGAGCATGTCCGCGAGCCTCACCAGCAGCGCCTCGTGCTCGGCCTCGGTGGCGTGGTGGTGCTCGATCACGCTCGCGACCGAGCGCGGCAGTCCCCAGCGGCGGGCGAGCACGCCGCCGACCAGCGCGTGGTCGACGCCCAACTCACGGCGCTCGCGCTGGACGCGGTCCTCGGGTGTGGTCGCGTCGCCGTGGACTTGCCCCGGGTAGCCGGGATACGCGTGGATCAGCACCAGCTTGCCGATGTCGTGCAGCAGTGACGTAACCATCAGGCGGTCGCGCGCCTCGTACCCGGTCTCGCGTGCGAGGCGGTCCGCCGCGCGCTGCGTGGCGACCCCATGCAGCCGGAAGCGCTCGGGCAGGCCCTGCCAGATGGACGAGCGCTCGAAGAAGTCAAACGTCCGTGCCCGGGTCGCGATCGTGTGCACGGTCCGCGGCGTGAGCACTTCGACGCCGGCGACGACACTGTCGACGCGACCCTCCTTGGGCCCGGCAACCTGGTTTGCAAGTCGCACCACCGTGACGGCAAGTGCGACGTCGGCCTCGACCGCCGACACGACGTCCGCGGTCGACGGCTCACCGTCCTCGAACAGCCGCAGCAGGCGGTTGCGCGACTCGACCAATACCGGGTAGACCTCGAGCGCCTCGAAGGCAGCGGTCAGCCTCCGACCGTGGCCCTCGTTGTGATGGCGCTCGCGGCTCGCGTATGGATCGGTAGGGGTCGTCTTCACAGCTCCAGCCGTCGCCACTGTTGGCTCACACAGCCTTTCTGCCAGCGATTAGCCTCATCGCCATTCATCGGGGGAGGTTCCCCCGCCATAGGCTCAATCATCGGCAGTTCCTCGATCTCGGTTTAGCCCGCGCCGTGCGCCTCCTCGCCGCCCGCCCCCGCGCGGCGCAGCGTGTCGTCGATTCGTGCCAGGCTCTGATCGCGCCCAAGCAGGGCAAGCGACTCGAAGATGCCCGGTGACACGGTCTGGCCCGCGATCGCGACCCGGACCGGCTGAAACACCTGGCCGGGCTTGTTCTGCGTGCGTTCGACGACCCCGCGCAGCGCGCTCTCGACCGTCTCGGCGTCAAATGGGTCGGCGGCGGCGAGCGCCGCGCGCGCCTGGGTCAGCGCCTCGACGGCCCCTTCCCTGCCGATCGTCTTCTCGAACGCAGCCGGGTCGTCGACGGGCCCGTCGAACACAAACGAAACCAGCGGCCAGAACTCGGCCAGCGTCTGAATCTTCTCGCGCGAGATCGCGACCGCGCCGGCGAGTCCGGAGCGGCCGGTGAACTGCTCCAGCCGTCGCGTCAGCTCGTCGGGATCGAGCTCGCGGAGGTGACGGCCGTTCATGTGGCGCAGCTTGCGCTCATCGAACACCGCCGGGTTGCGGGACACACGCTCGAGGCGAAAGCGCTCCGCCAGCTCGCTGAGCGTGAAATGCTCCTCGTCGGCGGCGAAGCCCGCGCCGAGCAGCGCGATGTAGTTGTCGACCGCCTCGGGCAGGTACCCGGCTTCGCGGAGCTCCTGCACCGACGCGGCGCCGTGGCGCTTTGAGAGCTTGCGGCCGTCTGGCCCGTGCAGCAACGGCAGGTGCGCGTAGCGCGGCGACGGCGCGCCCAGCGCCTCGAGCACCAGCAGCTGCTTAGGCGTGTTCGAGAGGTGGTCCTCGCCGCGGACGACGTGCGTGATCTCGCGCGTCGAGGTCGTCGATCGCGACCGCGAAGTTGTATAGCGGCGATCCGTCGGCGCGCGCGATCACCGGGTCGTCCATGCTGACGTTCGGGAAGCTGAGTCTCGCCTCGGATGACGTCGTCGACGACGGTCTGGCCCCCGTCGGGGACGTGCAGTCGGACGGCGCCCTCGTCCTCGGGCTCGCCGCGGAAGCCGCGATCGGAGCCGTGCCTGCGCTTGAACTCGTTGACGTCGTCCGCGGTCGCGCTCGAGTGGTAGGCGTGGCCGTCGGCGAGCAGCTGCGCGAGCGCTTCGCGATGGCGCTCGGATCGCTGCGACTGGAAGATCGGCCCCTCGTCCCAGTCGAGTCCGAGCCAGCGCAGCGCGTCGAGGATCTGGTCGACGTTCTCAGGCGTCGACCGCTCGCGGTCTGTATCTTCGATCCGCAGCACGAGCGTGCCCGCGCGGTGTTGGGGTGCCTCGCCCGGCCCGTGGGCGAGCAGCCAGTTGTACAGCGCGGTGCGGGCGCCGCCGATGTGCAGCGCCCCGGTCGGAGACGGAGCAAAGCGAACACGCATGAAAATCTGAAGCAGCATGCTAATCGGCGCCCACGTGTCCCCGGCGGGCGGGTTGTCAAAAGCCGTCGAGCGCGGCACCGAGCGCGGCTGCGAAACGATCCAGATCTTCAACCAGTCGCCCCGCATGTGGCGCCCGACCGCGTACGACGAGGACGACTTTGCCGCCTTCCGCGGCGCGATCAAGCAGAGCAAGATCAAAGCGGTTCTGATCCACGCCGTCTACCTGCTCAACTGCGCCTCCGAGGACCGCGAGATCCGGACCAAGTCGCGGACCTCCCTGATCCAATCGCTGCGCGTCGGCGCCGGGATCGGCGCCGTTGGCGTGGTGCTGCATCCAGGATCGGCCAAGCAGGGCGATGTCGGCCGCGCGATCAAGCGCGCGGGCAAGGTGATCGGCGAGGCGCTGTCGGAATCCGAGCGCTGCCACCTGCACCTCGAGGACACGGCCGGCGCCGGCGGAACGCTCGGGCGCTCGTTCGAGGAACTCGCGGCGCTGCTCGACGCCGCCGGCGGCGGACCGCGCCTCGGCGTCTGCCTGGACTCGTGCCACATGTTCGCATCGGGCTATGACATCCGCACCGCCGACGGGATCACCCAGACGCTCGACGACCTCGACCGGGTCGTCGGCCTCAAGCGCCTCGGCTCGCTGCACGTCAACGACTCGAAGATGGGGCTCGGCTCAAACCGCGATCGCCACGCGCTGCTCGGCGAAGGCGAGCTCGGCGAGCGGGGGCTGGCCGCGTTCCTCTCCGAGCCCCGGTTCGAGCGCGTTCCGGTCGTGCTCGAGACCGATCCGACCGCCGAGCAGGTCGCGCTCGCGTTCAAGCTGCGCAAGCGCGGGACAGACGGCGCGCAAGCGGCGCGCGGCGCGCGCGCGCGAACAAGCGCGGCTCCGGTCGCGGCACAACGCCGCCGCAAGGTCAGATAGCGTGCCGCAGCGATGAGCAGCACGAGCCGCAACGCCGACGCGCTGGTGGTCTTCGGAATCACGGGCGATCTGGCGCGCAAGCAGACGCTGCGGTCGCTCTACCGCCTCGAGCGCCGCCGCCAGCTCGACTGCCCGGTGATCGGGGTCGCGCGCAGCGACTGGTCAGACCAGCGGCTGCGCGAGCACGCCCGCACAGTCGATCGAGGAGACCGGAGAGAAGGTCTCAGAGCGCGTGTTCTCGCGCTTTGCGCGCCGGCTGACGTACGTCGGCGGCGACTTCGGCGACCCCGAGACCTACAAGCGCCTGAGCGAGGCGCTCGGCGACGCCACGTATCCCGCGTTCTATCTCGAGATCCCGCCGTCGCTGTTCGCGACCGTGGTCGAGGGGCTCTCGAACCAGGGGCTCGTCTCGCACGGACAGCGCGTCGTGGTCGAGAAGCCGTTCGGCAACGATCTGCGCTCGGCGCGGGCGCTGTCGCGCGACCTGCACCGCTACCTCGACGAGTCGCAGCTGTACCGCATCGATCACTTCCTGGGCAAGATGGGGCTCGAGGAGTTCGCCTACCTGCGGTTCGCGAACACGATGCTCGAGCCGGTCTGGAACCGCAACTACATCGCCTCGGTTCAGATCACGGTGGCGGAGGAGTTCGGCGTCGAGCGACGCGGGAGCTTCTACGATCCGGTCGGCGCGCTGCGCGACGTGGTCGAAAACCACATGATGCAGCTGCTCGCCGCGGCCGCGATGGAGCCGCCCGGGGCCGCCGACGCCGAGACCCTCAAGGACGCCAAGTACGACGTCTTTCGCGCGATGGCCGATGCCGATCCCAAGCAGTGCGTTCGCGGTCAGTACCGCGGTTACCGCAGCACCGAGGGCGTCAAGGCGGGGTCGACCACCGAGACCTACATCGCGCTCCGGCTCGAGGTCAACAGCTGGCGCTGGGGCGGGGTGCCGTTCTTTCATGCGGACCGGCAAGCACCTGCCGGTGACGCAGACCGAGGTGCGCCTGATCTTCAAGGAGCCCCCGCGGCTGCAGTTCATCTCGGGCCGCCATCGCGCGCCTGCCCCGAACCAGATCGTGGTGCGGATCGATCCGCACACCGGGGTCGAGATCGTGCTTGACGCGCACCGGGCCGACCGCCCCGCTCCGTCAGAGATCGACTTCGAGATGCGCTTCGACCGCCAGGGCGGCGAGGACCCGACCCCCTACGAGGTCCTGCTGCACGCGGCGCTGATCGGCGACAGCAGCCACTTCACCCGCGAGGACAGCGTCGAGGAGACCTGGCGCGTCGTGCAGCCGCTGCTCGACTCGCCGCCGCCGGCGCGCCCCTACCCGAAAGGCTCGTGGGGGCCGGCGGAGGCAGACAAGCTGGTCGCGCGGTTCGGCGGCTGGCGCTCGCCCTGGCTGCCCGAGTAGCCGCGCCCGAGGCCCAGGAGGGCCTTCTCAGGCGACCGCCGCCGGCGCGGCCTCACGCGCCGCGATCGCCGTCGAGCAGCGCCGCGCCGAGCAGCTGGTCGAGCTGGGCGTGCAGGCCGACGCTGCGCGTGACGCGGAAGCTCGGTCCGAGCTTCAGGCAGCGATGGCCGCCGGACGTGCTGAGCTCGATCACGACGTCTGAGTCGCCGGGGTAGTCGGCCAGCAGGTCCTTGAGCTGGCCGAGCGCCGAGGCGGGCAGCACCGTCGCATCGAGACGCAGTCGGAGCGCGCTCGGCGGCGCCGCCGCTGCCTGCTTGGCCGCCTGCGCCTGGGCCGCGAGCACCTCGGTCTCGCTCGGCTCGAAGCGCTCGACCTGCTGGGCGACCAGACACGTCTTGTCGCGGTCCTTGTGGTCGACCTTGCCGCGCACGAGCACGATCGAGTCGGTCTCGAGCGCGTCCTGGCTGGCGCTCAGGGCCTTGTCGAAGACGATGATCTCGACCGACGCATCGAGGTCGTAGAGCGTCGCGAACATCATCCAGTCGCCCTTCTTGGTCTTGATCCGCTTGGCCTGGGTGACCATTCCCCCGACCGTCACCCAGTCACCGTCGCGCCGGTTGGCGAGCTCGGCCAGCGAGCTGTCACAGCGCGAACGCAACGCGGGTCCGACCTGCTTGAGCGGGTGCTCGGAGATGAACAGCCCGATCGCCTCCTTCTCGGCCGCCAGCAGCTCCGAGCGGCTGAATTCCTCGCCGGGGATCGGAGCGTGGCTCGGACCTTGGAAGGCGCTGCGCCGCCGGGCTCGCGCCGCCCTCCGCGGGGCCGAGGTCGAAGATCGACCCCTGGCCGATCAGCGCGTCCTGCTGGGCCTTCTGCCCGGCCGCCTGGGCCTGCTCGAGCACCGCGAGCATCCCCTTGCGCGATGCGCCGGTCGACCCGAACGCGCCGCACTTGATCAGCGCCTCGATCGCCTTCTTGTTGACGGCGCGGTTGTCGACGCGCTCGCAGAAGTCGAACAGGCTCGTGAACGGACCGTCCTCGCGCGCCTGCTTGATCGCCTCGACGGCCTGGAAACCGACGCCCTTGACGGCGTCGAGACCGAAGCGGATGTTGCCGTCGACGACGACGAACTTGTGGTCTGAGAGGTTGACGTCGGGGGGCAGGATCGCGATCCCCATCTGCTCGGCCTGGGAGACGAAGAACGGAACCTTGTCCTTGGTGTCCATCACCGATGAGATCAGCGCCGCCATGTACTCGGCGGGGTAGTTGGCCCGCAGCCACGCGGTCCGGTAGGCGATCAGCGCGTAGCACGCCGCGTGCGATTTGTTGAACGAGTAGTCGGCGCTGCGCTCGTTCGTGTTCCAGAGCCACTCGATCACCGATTCGCTGGTCCCCGACGCGCGGCACCCGGCGATGAACTCGGGCTTGAGCTTCGCCATCGCCTCGCGGTTCTTCTTGCCGATCGCCTTGCGCAGGTCATCCGCCTTGGCGCCGCTGAAGCCGGCCAGTTCCTTGGCGATCTGCATCGCCTGCTCCTGGTAGAGGATCACGCCCTTGGTCGACTCGAGGATCGGGCGCAGCCGCTCATCGGGGTAGGTGATCGACTCCGGCGCGTGCTTGCCGCGCGCGTAGGTCGGGATCTGGTCCATCGCGCCCGGGCGGTAGAGCGCGTTGAGCGCGACCAGGTCGTCGAACTCGTCCGGGCGGACCTTCTTGAGCGCCTCGCGCATGCCCTCGGACTCGAACTGGAACACGCCGACCGATTCGCCGCGCGCGAGCATCTCGTAGGTCGGGGCGTGGTCGAGCGGCAGTGCGCCCATGTCGGGTCGCTCGCCGGTCGAGCGCTGGACGATGTCGAGCGCGTCCTCGATCACGTCGAGGTTGCGCAGCCCGAGGAAGTCCATCTTGAGCAGGCCGATCTGCTCGACCGGCTTCATCGAGAACTGCGTCACGGTCCGGAACACGCGCTCGCCGTTCTCGTCGGCGCCGGCGTCGGCGATCTGGAGCGGCACGATGTCGGTCAGCGGGCGGTCGGCGATCACGACCGCCGCCGCGTGGATCGACGAGTTGCGCACGATCCCCTCAAGCCCCCGTGCGACGTCGATGATCTGCTTGGCGGTCCCGTCGCGGTCGACCTCGGCTCGCAGCGGCTGCCCGGCCTTGAGGCAGTCCTCGAAGCTCGGTGCGCGCCCCATGATCGGGTCGGGGATCAGCTTCGCGAGCCGGTCGCCTTGACCGTAGTCGTGACCGAGCACGCGCGCGGCGTCGCGCGTCGCGGCGCGCGGGAACATCTTGCCGAAGGTCACGATCTGGGCCACGGATTCCTTGCCGTACTTCCCGGTCACGTAGCGGATCACCCGCTCACGGCCGCGAACGGAGAAGTCGATATCGATGTCGGGCATCGACACCCGCTCGGGGTTCAGGAAGCGCTCGAACAGGAGGTCGTAGCGCAGCGGGTCGACGTCGGTGATCTGCAGCGCGTAGGCGACGATCGAGCCGGCCGCTGACCCGCGTCCGGGGCCGACCGCGATCCCCGAGTCCTTCGCGTACTTGACGAAGTCCCAGACGATCAGGAAGTACGCGTTGAAGCCCATCCGGTCGATCACGCCGAGCTCGTAGTGCGCCCGCTCGAGCGCCGCGGCACCGACCGGGTCGCCGTAGCGCACCGCAAGCCCCTCCTCGACGCGCCGCCGCAGGTAGCTCACCTCCGGGCTCCCGTCCGGCGTCGGGTAGCTCGGGATCAGCTGGCGGTCGAGCTCGAGCTCGACGTCACATCGCTCGCGCGATCTCGATCGTGCTCGCGAGTGCCTCCGGCCAGGCGCTGAACGACTCGGCCATCTCCTCGCTCGAACGCAGATAGAACTCGTTCGTGTCAAAGCTGATCTTCGGCTGGCTGAGCATCGACTTCGTCTGTACGCACAGCAGCGCGGCGTGGTGCTGGTAATCCTCCCGGCGCAGGTAGTGCACGTCGCCCGTGCCGACCAGCGGCCGGCCGCACTCGCGCGCGATCGCGATGATCTGCTCGTTGCAGGCGTCCTGCACCGGCAGACCGTTCTGCTGGACCTCGAAATAGACGTTGTCGGCTCCGAAGGCACCGATCAGCTCATCGGCGTGCGCCCGGGCACGGTCGGGATGACCGTCGATCAGGTGCTGGCAGAAGCGCGACTGCAGGCAGCCCGTGAGCGCGATCACGCCGTCGCCGTGCGCGGCGAGCTGCTCCATGTCGACCCCCGGCTTGCCGCGCTGGTAGCCCTCGAGGAACCCTGCCGAGGACAGCTTGACGAGGTTGCGGTAGCCGGCCGGGTCGGCGGCCAGCAGCGTCAGGTGGAAGCGATCGAAGCGCCCCGGACCACGGCGGGCGTGGTCGTCGACGACGTAGACCTCGCAGCCGATGATCGGCTTGATCCCGTGCTTGCGGCACGCCGTGAACAGCTCGACCGAACCGTTCATCACGCCGTGGTCGGTGAGTCCGAGCGCCGGCTGGCCGAACGACGCCGCGCGCTCCGCGAGCGCGTCGATCTTGCACGCCCCGTCGAGCAGCGAGTACTCGGAGTGGACGTGTAGGTGGGCGCAGGGGGTTGGCATCTGGTCGGTCGTAGTCCTAGCGCCGACGGCCGACTCGACCGCTGACGCAAACCGGCCGCCGGCAAACTCCGACGGCGACCGTCACCCTCGAGGATAGGGTCCGCCGCGGACGCCGTCGCCCGCGCGGCCGGCTTGCGCGGACGTTTCAACCGCACTGTGCGCGGTTGATCCACTCGCGCAGCAGAGTCAGCGGCTCGTCCTCGCCGAGCACGAGCGTGGCCTCGTCCCGCATGCCCGCGAGGACGAGCTCGAGCGAGCCCGCCGGGCCCGAGATTCTCGTCGCTGCCTTTCCCTCCGGCGCGTCATCGCTGACCACGACCGCGGCGCCGCCGGCGACGACCAGGTAGACCGCCTTCTCGGGCGGCGACTCGTACCCGAGCACGAAGTTCGCGCCCTCGGTCCAGGCGGGCTCGATCAGCTCGGCCACCACCGTCAGGGCCGTCCGAGGATGCATCCGCACGCCGGCCGCGTGGAGGCCGCCGAAGCTGAGCCGCGTGTCGAGCAGCGCGTCGAGTGCCGCCAAGCGCCGCTGCTCGCCCCGCACCCGCGCCAGGCCCCAACCGAAGCGACGCCGCAGGCGGCCCGCCGCCATCAGCTTCGCGAGCGCTGCGTAATCGCCGCTGATCCGGAAATCGACGTCCTTGCGGGGTCGCGGCTCGTCATCGAACACGACCCGTGACCCGGGATCGTCGACCGTCACCCGCACGCACCCGAGTCCCTTGCCGAGCATCAGGTCATACGCCACCGGCGTCGGATCGACGGCCCGCTGCGCGGGCAGCAGATCGACGAGCAGCCGCCCCGCGCGATCGGGGACGCTGCTCGCGAGCGCCGCGAAGACCGGCCGCAGCCAGGCCCGATCGACGGTCGCGGGCGCCGGCGCCGCCGGCGCGCTCGTCGACCTGGCGGCCGCGGGCCGACGAACCGCGGTCTCGAGCGGGGCGATCGCGTCGCGCAGGCGGACGAGCGCCTCGCTGAGACGCTCGGCGGGCTCGGCGTCGGCGACCGGGTCGTCGGCGACGTGAGCGGGCGGATCGTCGGCCGGTGTTGTCGGCGGCTTGTCAGCGGGCGGGTCGTCCGCCGGGTTCGCCGGAGGCTCGTCGGCGGGCGGGGCCGGCGGGTCGACGGGCGGCGGCGGGTCCACGAGCGGCGGGTCCATGGTCGGCGGCAGGTCGACGGTCGGCGGCGCCTCGGGCACGAGCGCGCGCAGCGACTCGATCACGCCACGGAGCTCGGCGATCGCCGCATACGCCTCGCCGGTCTGCAGGCGCAGCCGCGCCAGATCGCGTTCGAGTCCCTGCGCCTGGCGCTCGGCGGCCTCGCGCGCCGCCCGTTCGCGCGTGAGCATGCCCTTCAGCCCGCCGAGCTCGTCGCCGAGCTGGCGCAGCGTCGCCGCGGTCTGACGTTCGAGCAGCTGCCTGGCCGCGACCCGGGTCTCGGACTCGACCAGCCGCGCGCGCAACCCGGCCTCGGACCGGGCGCGCTGCTCGAGCTCGGCACGCAGGGCGGCGAGCAGTTCCTCATCCGGCGCGGCGGCCGCCGGGGTCGATTCCCGCACCGCTGCCGTGCGCTCGGCGACGGCGGCCGCGACAGCAGCCCCAGGCGGTTCGCTCGGGACCCGCGAGGCGCCACCGGCCCGGCGCACGATCAACGTCTGCTCGATGCCGAGCCGCTCCTGCTCGACCGCCGCGGCAGCCGTGCCCGGCGGCGCCGCGCAGCTGCGCGAGGCTGTCGGCCGCTTCGGTCGCGGCGCGCTCGGCCCGCTCGCGGGCCGTGGTCGCCGCCGCGGCGACCTGCTCGGCCTCGTCGATCCGGCGCCGGGCTGCGGCGAGCTCGAGCTCGAGCCCTCTGACGCGCTCCTCCGGGCCGCCAGGTCGCCGAGCGCCTGCCGGGCGCCGTGCGCCTCACTGCTGCGCTCGGTCAGCTGTCGCGCGAGCTCCAGACGCTGGGCCCGCTCGGCGTGCACGTGCTGTTCGGCGGCCCGCCCGGTGAGCTGCTCGCTCGCGAGTGCGGACGACAGCCGTTCGGCTTCCGAGCGCGCGTCGGCGAGGTCTGATTCGAGCGTTTGGACGCGCGCCGAGAGCGCGGCAAGCGTTTCCTCGGCCTCGTCGGCCCGCCGCCGCGCGGTCGCGTCGTCGAGCTCGCTGGTCGACCCTGGTCGCTCAGTTGGTGCCTCGCCCGAGCGCGGCGGCTCGGCGTCAGCGGCGGCCTCCTTGGGCGCTTCAGGCTCAGCGTCGACCGCCGCGGCGGCGAGCGACGTCGCCCCGAGTGGCTCAACGGCGGCCGGCAACGGCACCGCGACGGCGCCGAACTGAAGCCAGGCGCGGCCGCCGAGCTCCGGCGCCAGTGCCGCCGGCACGGCGAAGCTGATCCGCCACTTGCCCGGCGGCGTGCCGCTCAGGCTCGGAGGCTCGGGCATCGCCGGAAAGCGGTACCTCCGTCCGGGAGCCTCGACCACGAGCGTCGGCTGGGCGCTCCAGGCCGGGCGCCGGCGGCGCCAGCGGCCGGTGACGCGCACGGTCAGGTTCTCCCCTCCCTCCGAGAACCATTCGACGACCTCGATGCCGAACGGCGACGGGACTCCGGGCGGGTCGTTCATCTTCCCGACGGTATTTGTCGCTGCGGACGGACTCGAGTCACTCCCGCGGGCGTCGCGCGAGGGCGCTGTCAGGCGCCGGAGTCGGCCGCGCGGAGCTCTTCGGCGAGCGCTCGCGCGTCGGCGAGCAGGTTGCTCGCCTCCTGCAGGTGCCCGGACTCGGCGTCGACCTGCTCGCGCGTGACCGCGAGCTCGGAGCCGACCCGTTCGAGCTCGGATCGCAACCCCACGGCTTCGCTGACCGCGGCCTCGCGCGAGACCGTGGCAGCGGCCAGGTCACCGCGCAGCGCGGCGGCCTCGGCGTTGCGCAGCTCGGCCGCCGCCTCGGCGCTCGTGACCTGCTCGCGCAGCTCCGCCACCTCCGCCGAGCGCTCGCGAAGCGCGTTGCCCTGCTCCTGCACGGCACCGCGCAGCCGCTCGAGCTCGCCGCGCAGCTCCGCCAGCGTCGTCTCGAGCTGATCGTGCCTCGACGACCGCGATTCGAGCCCGGATTGAGCATTTGCGAGCGCGGCGCGGATTGCGGTCGCCTCGCCGGACTCCCGGAGCGGCGGCACCGGGATCACGGCGTTGCCGAGCCACAGCGCGGCCTGACCCTGCTCGCGGGGCTCGGCCCAGGTCGGGATCCTGAAGCTCGCGCTCCAGTGGCCGGGCTTGAGCTCGGTGTCGGATTGCTCGTCCCGGCTGGCGGGGAAGCGGTGGCGGCGGCCCTCGACGTTTACGACCAGCAGCTCCTCGTCCTCGGCGACCTCGGCCTTGGGGTCCACCCAGCGACCGCTGAGCCGCAGACGGAGCTCCCCGGCCTCGGCCCGTGAGCTCTGGACGCGCTCGAGCTCGAGCGGGCGCGGGCCCTGCGGCGACGACGTGTTACTCATCTCGACCGGCCGGCCGCGGCGCCGCCACCGTCAGGCGGCAGGCGCCGGCGATGCGCGCCGCGACGCTGCCGAAAAGCATGGAACGCACCTTCGCGATCCTACTGTTCGTCGTGGACGCCAGCCCGCTGTCGCAGTCGCCAAGCCATCCGCGACTGCAGCGACCACAACTCGATGAATCCCGGCGAGGCATCCTGCGAGAAGAGCCCGCCCGATTCGGCGAACGACGCCAGTTGCGGGTCGTACACGGCGTGCGGCGAGGAGCGCGTGACAACCCGCGCGGAGCCCTTGTAGAGCTTGATCCCGACCGTGCCGGTCACGAGCGCGTTGGCGGCGTCCATGTAGGCGTCGAGGTCGCTCCGCAACGGCTCCCACCACAGCCCCGCGTAGACGAGATAGGCCCAGCGCTGGTCGAGCGTCGGCTTGAGCTGGTTCTGGTGGATCGTGCCGACCAGCTTCTCGAGCTCCTGGTGGGCGAGCAGCAGGATCGCGGCCGCCGGGACCTCATAGATGTCGCGGACCTTGAGTCCGACGATCCGGTCCTCGATGTGATCGACGATCCCGACGCCGTGCCGGGCGCCGATCTCGCCCGCGCGCTCGATCAGCTCGACCGGCTCGAGCCGGGTCGCCGTTGAGCGCTACGGGAACGCCGCGTTCGAACTCGACCTCGACGATCTCGGGCTCGTCGGGCGCCTGCTCGGGCCGCGTCACGAGCTGGAACACGTCGTCCTCGGGGGCGTGCGCGAGGTCCTCGATCCAGCGGCCTTCGCTCGAGCGGCCCCAGAGGTTGTCGTCGATCGAGTACGGGGCGATCTCGGTCCCCCCCTTGACCGGAATCCCGTGCTTGCGGGCGTAGGCGGCCTCCTCGTCGCGGCCCATGCGCCACGAGCGCACCGGAGCGATCACCTTCAGCTCGGGCGCCAGCGTCGCGATCGTCGCCTCGATCCGGACCTGATCGTTGCCCTTGCCGGTGCACCCGTGCGCGACCGTGTCGCAGCCGGTCCGCAGCGCGTACTGCACCGCGAGCTTGGCGATCAGCGGCCTGCCGAGCGCCGTGAACAGCGGGTAGCCGAGACCGTAGATCGCGTTCGCCTTGATCGCGGGCAGCACGTACTCACGGGCGAACTCCTCGCGAGCGTCGATCACGTGCGCCTCGACGGCTCCGATCTGCAGTGCCTTGCCCTTGACCGTCTCGTAGTCCTCGCCGGGCTGGCCGAGGTTGACCGTCAGCGCGACGACCTCCGCCGCGTACTCATCCTGGATCCACTTCAGCATCACGCTCGTGTCAAGCCCGCCGCTGTAGAGCAGCAGGACCTTGTGGACCTCGGATGGATCGGCCTGGTAGGAGGCGACGCGGATCTCGCTCGGCATCGACGAAGCGTATTCGTCCGCCACGCCCGGCGCCGTTGCGTCGGGAGCCGCGACAACCACCGCCAACCCTGCGAGCCTTCGGCTCCGCGCCCCGGACGCGCTCGGACGCATGGATGCCGACTCGAGGGACGGTGAGTCTTGCCGGGCGTGTGCGTTACGCGAACGTTTCGCTAACGAGCCGCCGCTGCTCGGCCGACGCCAACGCCGCGAAGCGCTCGCCGAACTCGGCTCGCGCCGCGGCCTCGTCGATGCGCAGGCGGTCGACCAACACGCCCATCGCCATCACCGCCTTCGGGCCGCGCGGCAACCTCGACACCTCGTCGGCCAGCGAGCGCAGCATCGCGATCTGGACCTCGCGGTCCTGGTGGCGCCCGAGCACGTCCTGCAGCGCCTTCAGCGCCCGGACCATCGGATCCACGACCTCGGGAGAGTGCAGCTGCAGTCCCGAACAGCTCGAGCATGTAGCGCAGCTCCTTGCCCTTCTTGCGCAGCTCGTGGTACTCGCTGGGCGGGCTCGAGGCGTCGATGTTCTCGCCCATCCGGACGACCCGCTTGTAGGCCTTGCTGATCCGTTTGCCCGCGAGCTCCCCGATCGGCGTCGATCGCGTCGGGCCGGTCATCGATGGGCATCTCGACCAGCGATTCGAGCAGCATCTCCCAATCGGCGAGCAGATCCTCGGTCCGGCGCGAAGCCATCGCGCGCGCCATCTCGAAGTGCGAGCTCAGCCGCCAGTGCTCGAGCACCTGGCGCAGGGGCGCGAGGTCGGCGCCGACCGGCTCGGGGACCAGCGCCTGCATGTCCTCGAACCCGAGCAGGTACACGTCGAGGTCGCGCGCTTCGCCGGTCGCGCGCTGAAGCCAGCGGAACTCGCTGCCGAAACCCGGGCAGCTCGAGCGCCGGAAACACGCCTCCGAGCTGGCGCTGGACCGTCCTCGAGCGTCGCACGGAGATCCGCAGCCGGTGCAGGAACTCGGTGTCGGCGTCGGCGATCGCCCCCTCGCGGTTGCCGGCGATCACGCCGAGCAGACGCCGCGAGACCGCCGCTGCAGCGGCATCCGAGCGCTGCTCGTACGCGAGCGGGACGACGACCTTCGACGTCGGCGCGGCGGTCATCACAACGGCGCCGCTGCCATCAGATCAGCTTCTTGAGCCGCGCGATCGCCTCGTCGATCTCGGCCTCGTCCGCGATCAGCGGTGGCTCGAGCCGGATCGTCGCCGGGCCGGTGGCGTTGACCACGAGCCGCTGCTCGAGCAGCGCGCGACGCGCCAGGTCGGGCGCCGACCTGCCACCGGCGACGTCGAAGCCCACCATCAACCCGCGACCGCGTACCTCGGCGATCCCCGGGAGCGCCGCCAGACCGGCCCGCAGCCGCTCGCCGAGCGCCCGCACACGCGCGAGCAATTGTTCGTCGGAGCAGATCGAAACCGCTGCCAGCGCCGCCGAGCAGACCAGCGGGCCGCCCGCGAACGTCGACCCATGGTCACCCGGTCCGAGTGTGTCGGCGAGCCGCGGGCCGGTCACCAGGGCCCCGATCGGGAGCCCTCCGCCGAGCGCCTTGGCACTCGTCAGCGCGTCGGGCACGACCGGCGTCTGCTGGTAGGCCCACATCCTGCCGGTGCGCCCCATCCCGGTCTGGATCTCGTCGAACACGAGCGCCGCGCCGGCCCGGTTGCAGGCCGTGCGCGCGGCGAGCAGCAACTCGTCGGAGATCACGTTGATCCCGGTCTCGCCCTGGATCGGTTCGAGCAGGACCGCCGCTGTGTCGGCGTCGACGGCCGCCGCGAGCGCGACCGGATCCTTGGGGAGGACCACAAAGCCGGGCACCAGCGGCGCGAACGGCGCCTGCTTTGACTCCTGCGGGGTCGCCGACAGGGCCCCATAGGTGCGGCCGTGAAAGGCGCCTTCGAGCACGATCACCTTGCCGTGCGGGCGAGCGCGGCGGACGAGCTTGATCGCCGCCTCGTTGGCCTCGGCGCCCGAGTTGCACAAGAACACCTTGCCGGCCAGCGAGCTCCGCGAGAGCTCGGCCGAGAGCCTGAACGCCGGCTCGGTGTAGTAGAGGTTGGTCGCGTGGGTCAGCGTTCCGACCTGATCACGCACCGCCGCGACGACCCGTGGGTGGCAGTGACCGACGTTGAGCACCGAGATCCCGGCGAGGAAGTCGAGGTATTCGTTGCCGTCTGAGTCCCACAGCCTGCACCCCTCGCCGCGCACGAATTGAACGGGGTTGCGGATGTACGTCGGGATCGCATACTCGCGCTCGAGCTGCTTGAGCTCGGCCAGGGATGCGCCGCCGACGCCATCGCGCCCGCTTGCTCCGTCGCCCTTGAGAATGCCGCCGCTCTCACTCACACCACCGCTCTCGCTCCACACTGCACACCACCGCTCTCGCTCACACCACCGGTCTCGCTCACGCCTCCGCTCCGTTTCTCGTGCCTCCGCCGATTTTCGTGCCCTGGCCCGCGTCGGTAAATAGTTCGAGCAGCAGCGAGTGCGGAACGCGCCCGTCAACGATGTGCGCGAACGTCACGCCGCCGTGGATCGCGTCGAGGCACGCCGCGAGCTTCGGCCGCATGCCACCCGCGACCGTTTTCAGCGCCGTCTGAACTTGATCCGCGCTCGCCTCCGAGATGATGCTCGCCGGATCGCTCGGATCGCGCATCCAGCCGGCGACGTCGGTCAGGAACACGAGCTTGTAGGCGCCGAGCGCGCGCGCGACCGCGCCGGCCGCCTCGTCGGCGTTGATGTTGTAGGAGTTGCCCTCGCGATCGGCGCCAACGCTCGCCACGACGGGGATGTAGTCCTGCGCGACGTGCGTGAGGACGTCGACATCGACGCGCTCGATCTTGCCAACGAAGCCGATGTCCTGGCCGCTCGGGGCCGCCTGCCGCGCGGCCCGGAACAGCATGCCGTCATCGCCGCACAGGCCGACCGCCGGCTGCCCGTGGCGCCCGAGGCGCAGCACGATGTCCTTGTTGACCTTGCCGACGAGCACCATCTTGGCCACCTCGACGGTCGCCGCGTCGGACACCCGCAGGCCGTCGACGAACTCGACGGGCAGATCGAGCCGCTTCATGTACCCGGTGATCTCCGGGCCACCGCCGTGGACGACCACCGGGTTCATGCCGACGTACTTGAGCAGCACGACATCACGCGCGAACTCCTCCTTCAGTGCTCCGTCAGTCATCGCGGCGCCACCGTACTTGATGACGACCGTCTTGCCGTAAAACTCCCGGATGTACGGGAGCGCCTCGAGCAGCGTTGCGACGTCGCGCATCAGCCGTGGCCCAAGCCGGCGCGCCGCGCGCGTTGTACCAGCCGCGCCGTCTCAGACCGCCGGCATTCCGTGGAAAATCCACCGGCGCGCCGCGGATTTTCCACCGACCGCTGCGTGGGCGCGATCGGCGTGGAAAATCCACCCTGGAATGCCGGATTTTCCACAAGCTGAGGGGCGCACGCGGCCGATCTTGACGTCGGCCGAGCGGACGCGCAGGTCAGCCGTCTGAAATCAACCATCTGGGCGTCTGTCGATCCCGTCAGTTCGTGCCCCATTCAGGTCGTGTACTCGGCGTTGATCGTCACGTACTCGTGCCCGAGGTCGGAGAAGAACAGCTCGACCTCGGCCCCCTCGCCCGGGAGGCCGACCTCGTATTCGACCTCGTCACGCTGGACCGACTGCGCCAGGGTCGCCGCGTCGTGGGGCAGGTACTCGCCCCGGGCGCACACCTGGACGCCCTCGATCGAGATGTCGACCGGCAGTGGCGCGGTGCCGGGCATTGCCGCGCCGACGGCCTGGATGATCCGGCCCCAGTTGGGGTCGGCGCCGTAGAGCGCGGTCTTGACCAGCTGCGAGTCGGCGACCGAGCGCGCGACGGCGCCGACAGTCTGTTCGTCGCCCCCGCGCACGACGACGCGTCCGACCCGTCGCGCCCCCTCGCCGTCACGCGCGATCAACAGCGCCAGTTGGCGCATGACGGCGTCGAGCGCCTCGCCGAAGTGCAGCTCGTCGTCTGACTCGGGCTCGACCGCGACCCCGGAGGCGCCGCTGGACTGAAGGATCACGGTGTCGTTGGTCGACAGCTGCCCGTCGACGCTGATCCGTTCAAACGAGCGCTTGACACACACCGCGAGCAGCAGGTCACACGTCTCGCGCCGCAGCGCCGCGTCGGTCTGCACGAAGCACAGCAGCGTCGCGAAGCCGGGCGAGATCATCCCCGCGCCCTTGGCCTGCGCGGTCAGGGTCACGGCGCCTCCGGACAGCGAGACCGAGGCTCGGGCTCGCTTCTCGAACGCATCGGTCGTCTGGATCGCGGTCGCAAATGCCGCGTCCCCGTCGGCCGCCAGCTCGTGAGCGGCGCTCGCGATCCCTTGGTTGACCGCGTCCATCGGCAGCGGCACCCCGATCACGCCGGTCGACGCGACCGCGACGAGCCGCTCAGGCGCCCCGGCCGCGATCGCGCCCACTCCCTGCATCTTGATCGCGTTCTCGAACCCCGAGCGGCCGGTCGCCGCGTTGGCGTTCCCGGAGTTGACGACCACCGCTCGCACCATCCCGAGGTCGCAGCGCTCCTGGCACAGGAGCACCGGCGCCGCCTGGACCCCGGATCGAGTGAAGCGCGCGGCGCTCGTCGGCTCGGGCGCGTCACACACCAGCAGGCCGACGTCGGGCGCACCGCTGCGCTTGATCCCGGCCGCGACGCCGGCGGCGCGAAAGCCGGCCGGGAGCCCCGTCCCGCTGCCGAGGTCGGACACGTGCGCCGGCGGCTCGATCCAGCGGCTCGTGAAGAAGGTGCTCAAGTGATGCCCTCGCCCTCGGGACGTCCGAACATCAGGTTGAGGTTCTGCACCGCCTGCGACGCGGCGCCCTTCCAGAGGTTGTCGATCGCCGCGAACACGAGCAGGCGTCCGGTGCGCTCGTCGGTGTGAACGGAGATGCGGCAGATGTTGGTCTCGCGCACGTCGCGCACCCCGGGCGGCGCATCGGACAGCTCGACGAACGGCTCGTCGGCGTACTCCTCTAGATAGATCGCTCTAGCGTCGACGGAGGAGCCCCCACTTGGGGGAGTCACGTAACACGACACAAGCTCCCCCTGGTCGAGTGGCAAAAGATGCGCTGTGAACGTGATTTTCAGATCCGCGCCGAGCGCCGCGAGCTCCTGCTCGATCTCGGGCGTGTGGCGGTGGCGCGGCACCCCGTAGGGGCTGACGTTCTCATCGACGGTCACGAAGTGGGTCTTGTCGGTCGCGGCGCGGCCGGCGCCCGACACGCCCGACTTGGCGTCGACCACCACGTCGCCGATCACGCCCGCGCGCGCGAGCGGCGCCAGCGCGAGCACGGTGGCGGTCGGATAGCACCCCGGGTTGGCGACGATCTGCGCGTCGGCGATCTGCTCGCGGTAGCGCTCGGGCAGCCCATAGACCGCGCTGGGCAGCAGGCCGGGCTCGGGATGGGGCCGGTACCACTCCTCGTACACGGCGGCGTCGTGGAGCCGGAAGTCGGCGCTCAGGTCGACGACCTTGACCCCTCGGCGGTGAAGGTCGGCGACGAGCTCGGCCGCCGCCCCATGCGGATAGGCGACGATCGCCGCGTCGACATCGCCGTGGCGATCTAGGTCGAGCTCCTCGAGCTCGAGCGCGACGCGATGGTGCGGATAGAGCTCGTCGAGCCGGCGCCCGATGTCTGATCGCGAGGTGACCGTGCGCAGCTCGAAGGCCGGGTGGCGGTCGATCAGCCTCGCGCTCAGCGCGCCGGCGTAACCGGCGGCGCCGAACACCGCGACGCTAGGAGTCACGGACCCTCCCGTCCAGCCGCTTGGCGAGCGAGTCGGCGATCTTGCGCCGCTTGGCTGCGACCTCCTCGTCGGTCAGCGTTCGGTCAGGCGCGCGGTAGGTGAGGCGCAGCGCGAGCGAGACGTTCCCCTCCCCCGCTTGCTCGCCGCGGTAGACGTCGAACACGGTCGCGTCGCGCAGCAACGGCGCGCCGGCCTCGCGCACGACCTCGATCACCGCGGCGGCGCTGACCGCCTCGGCGACGATCACGGCGAGGTCCTCACGGACCTCGGGGAAGCTCGTCACATCTCGGTATTGCGCAATCCATCCGTGCAGCCGCGCGGCGACGGCGTCGAGATCGAGTTCGAAGCCGGCTAGGGGATCGGACCAGTCCCACCCGGCCGCGACCTGGGGATGAATTTCTCCGATCCAGCCGATCTCCTCGCCGCCGAGCACAATCGTCGCCGCGCGCCCGGGGTGCAGGAAGGGCGCCGGCTCGGGCACGGCCTGCACGGTCCAGTCGGCGCCAAGCGCGTCCAGCAGGCCGGCGAGCACCGCCTTGGCGGCGAAGAAGTCGACCGTCGGCGGCGACTGGGCGCGCCAGGTCGCCGGGCGGACCGGGCCGGCAAGCAGCACCCCTACGTGGTACGGCTCGTCCGGCAATGGCTCGCCGCCGGGCAGGTAGACGGCGCCGGCCTCGAACAGCCTGATCGTCGCGGCTCCGCGGTCGCGGTTGCGGCTCGCGTTGTCGAGCAGCGAGCCGAGCAGCGTCGTGCGCAGCAGCGATTGCTCGCTCGACATCGCGTTCTGGAGCTTGACCATCGGCCGCTCGGGGAGCCTCAGCCGTGCCCGAAGCTCCGGGCTGACGAAGCTCCACCCCACGATTTCGTCGAGGCCCTGAGCGGCGAGCGCGTCGCTCGCTCGCCGTCGCAGACGCTGGCGCTCCGTCAATCTCCCGGAGGCACCGTGGCGCGACGGCAGCGTCGACGGCAGCGTGTCGAGCGCGCCGAGCCGCGCGACCTCCTCGATCAGGTCCGCTTCGCGCGTGACGTCGGCGCGCCGGAACGCGGGCACAGTGACGTTGAGGCCGTCGTACGCCGCGCCGACGTTGAACTCGAGCGCCTCCAGGATCTCCGCGCACCGCGCCCGTGGAACGTCGACGCCAAGCAGACCGCTGACGCGCGCGTCGCGCAACGGGATCGTCTTCGGGGGCGGGCCGGGCCCGCCAACGTCGATCGTCCCCGGGAGCAATCGCGCGCCACACAGTTCGATCATCAACGCGGCCGCGACGGCCTGGCCGTCCATCGCCTGCTCGGGCTGGAGCCCCTTTTCAAACCGCGACGACGCCTCGCTGCGCAGTCCCAGCTTCAGCGATGTGCGGTGCGTGTTGGCGCCGTTCCAGTTGGC
Source organism: uncultured Solirubrobacterales bacterium (assembly GCA_963744695.1). Taxonomy (GTDB): domain Bacteria; phylum Actinomycetota; class Thermoleophilia; order Solirubrobacterales; family Solirubrobacteraceae; genus Palsa-465. The sequence goes on from CAVUUT010000006.1 coordinate 402,509, forward strand.
TGCCTCCATCAGCACCCGCGTGGTGCCGTCGTGGACCTCGCTGCGCGCGCCGCCCATCACGCCGGCGATCGACGTCGGGCCGTCGCCATCGGCGATCAGCACCATCTGCTCGTCAAGCGTCCGGGTCTGACCGTCGAGCGTCTGGACGCGCTCTCCGGGCCCGGCGCGCCGCACCGTCAGCTCCGCGCCGGCCACGCGATCGAGGTCGAAGGCATGCAGCGGCTGGCCGGTCAGGAGCATCACGTAGTTGGTGATGTCGACGACGTTTGAGATCGGGCGCTGCCCGGCCGCCATCAGCCTCGCCTTCAGCCACCACGGCGAGGGGCCGATCTTGACGTCCTCGAACACCCGCGCCGTAAAGCGCGGACAGAGATCCGGGCACTCGACGGTGACCGCGCGCGCCTTGCACGTCGCCCGCGGTCCCGCGGTCGTCGGCCCACGGCGGTCGCTGGAGCGCAGCTGCGGTGGCGGCGTGCGCCTCGCGCGCAACGCCGTAGATCGCGAGGCAATCGGGCCGGTTGGGCGTGATCTCGAGCTCGAGCACGTCGGTCGAGATCGGCAGCACGCCCCGCAGCGGCGTCCCGGGGACGAGACCGTCGTCGTCGAGCACCATGATCCCGGCGTGCTCGGTCCCGATCGCGACTTCGTCCTCGGCGAGGATCATCCCGTTCGATGCCTGGCCGCGCAGCTTGGCGACCTTGAGCCGCGTCCCGTCGGGCATCACCGCGCCCGGCTTGGCGACCGCGACCGTCTGGCCGGCCGCGACGTTCGGCGCGCCGCACACGATCTGGCTCGGCTCGCCGTCGCCGACGTCGACCAGGCAGACGCTCAGCCGATCGGCGTCCGGGTGCTGATCGGTCTTCAGCACGCGGCCGACGACGAACTTGTCCAGCGCGCCGACGCCGTGGTGCTCGATCCGCTCGACCTCGGTTCCGGTCATCGCCAGGCGGTCGGCGAGCGCGGCGGTGTCGAGATCGGGACGGCAGTACTCGTGCAGCCAGTCGATCGGCACCCGCATCAGCAGTGTCTCCAGTTCCCTGCGCGCACTAGAACTGCTCCAGCATCCGGATGTCGTTGTCGTACATCAACCGCAGGTCCGGGACCCGTGCTTGAGCATCGCGATTCGCTCGATCCCCATCCCGAAGGCGAATCCCTGCACGCGCTCGGGGTCGTAGCCGTGCTCGCGCACGTGCTCGAACACGTTCGGGTCCACCATCCCCGCACCGAGGATCTCGATCCACGCGTTGCCCTTGCACACCGGGCACCGCTGACCATCGCCGGTGACACCCTGCTGGCAGTTGAAGCACGAGACGTCGACCTCGACGCTCGGCTCGGTGAACGGGAAGAAGTGCGGTCTCAGCCGGACCTCGCGCTCCTCGCCGAAGATCGCGCGCGCGAACGTCAGCAGCGTGCCCTGCAGGTCGGCGAGCGTGATGTCGTCGTCGACCGCCAGACCCTCGACCTGGTGAAACTGGGGCGTGTGGGTGGCGTCGTTATCGAGCCGGTACACGCGACCGGGGACGACGATGTAGATCGGCGGCGGCTGCTGCTCCATCGCACGTATCTGCACGGGCGACGTGTGCACGCGCAGGAGCCTCGCCTGCGGGTCGAAGATGTCGTCGGCGGGCTCGACGTAGAAGGTGTCCGTCATCAGCCGCGCCGGGTGCGTGGGGGCGTGGTTGAGCGCGTCGAAGTTGTAGTAGACGGTCTCGACCTCGGGGCCTTCGGCGACGTCGAACCCGAGCCCGACGAAGACATCCTCGATCTCGCGCCATGTCTGCGTGATCAGGTGCAGGCGACCGATCTGGGGCGCCGGGTCGGCCGGCAGAGTCACGTCGATCCGGTCGTCCTTCAGGCGCGCGTCGAGCTCGCCGGCGGCGAGCGCCGCGCCCTTGAAGTCGATCGCCGCTTCGAGCGCCTGGCGGGCCTGGTTTGCCGCCTTCCCGGTCGCGGCGCGCTGCTCGGGCGCAAGCTGCGCCACGCCCCTGAGCAGGTTCGGGAGCTCGGCCTTGCGTCCCAGGTAGCGGACCCTGACCTGCTCGAGCGCATCGGTCGTCGTCGCCGCCGCAACGGCGGCCTTCGCCTCGTCCGCGATCTGGCCGATCCGCTCGCTCACCGGGGCGCCATCCTCACTCATTGGCGGCCATCCTAGTCACCTCATAGAGCGCGATCGTCGCCGCCATCGCGGCGTTCAGCGAGTGCGTCCGGATTGGGATCTGAGCCGTCTCGTCCGCCGCCGCTACAACTTCCTCGGGCAGTCCGTCCCGCTCGGAACCGATCAGCAGCGTCAGCTCCTCGAACTCGAGCTCGCGCAACGGGCGTCCCTCGCCGGCGACGAGCGCGATCTTGCGGCCCGGAAGCTCCTCAACATCTGCCACCCGCGCGAGCGGCACGGCGAAGACCGCCCCCATGCTCGCTCTGACAGCCTTCGGGCTGAACGGATCGGCGGTCCTGGGGCCCAGCGCCACGGACGCGGCGCCGAACGCCTGCCCACTGCGCAGCACTGCACCGACGTTGCCGGGATCGGAGAGCCCATGCAGGTACACGCACACCGGACCGACTGGCACGGGCGCCCAGCGCTCCTCGTAGACCGCGAGCGCCCGGGTACCCGATCCGAGCCCCGACGCCGAGGCGAGCACGGACTGTTGGACCGCGGTTCCGGGCAGGCCGCTCCCCTCGGCGCAGAAACGCTCGACGGCCGACCAGCCCGCGTCGTCGGCCGCGGCGAGCAGGTCCTCGCCTTCGGCCACGAACCGGCCGCTGCGCTCGCGCCAGCGGCGCCGCTGGTTGAGCTTGCGGATCTCCTTGAGCTTTTCGTTGTGGTGACTTGTGATCGGCATCTGAGACAAAAAAGGCGCCGTCTCCGAAGGGAGCGGCGCCCGAGTGGCGGTGCTGGTGTGGTCGGCTGTTCGCTCTAGCCGGCCGCCAGCGCCTCGCGGGCGCGGTCGGCAAAGCGTCGGAACGTGTCAGGGTCGTGGACTGCCATGTCGGCCAGGATCTTGCGATCGAGCTCGACGCCGGCACCCTGTAGTCCGTGCATGAACTGCGAATAGGAGAGGCCGTTCTGACGGGCCGCGGCGTTGATCCGCGTGATCCACAGGCGGCGGAAGTCGCGCTTGCGGTTGCGACGGTCGCGGTAGCGGTACTGGTCGGCCTTGAGGACCGCTTCCTTGGCGGTCCGGTAATGGCGGCTCGCATCGCCGCGGTAGCCCTTCGCGAGCTTCAGCGTCGCGCGGCGCTTCTTGCGCGCGTGGACCGAGCGCTTGACGCGGGTCACGAGCGCTTCTCCCCGAGCAGGACCTTTACGCGCGGAACGTCGTGCTTGGAGACCACCGACGGGTTGCGGTGCTGGCGCTTGCGTTTCGGCGACTTCTTCTCGAGGATGTGGGTCGTGTACGAGTGCCGTCCCCGGACCTTCCCGGTGGCGGTCACCTTGAAGCGCTTCTTGGCGCCCGAATGAGTTTTCATCTTCGGCATCGCGAGGCAAGAGTAAAGCAGACCCTTGGCTCGTCCCGGCCCGCTGCCGGGCGGCGCGGGATCGGCCTCGGTTCGGAGGCTACGAGTCGCGGGACCGAGCCGCCGTAACCGACATACGATCGCGGCCCGGCGCGACGCCGGCCTTCGCCCGATGGGCACGGCGCCTGACCCGGAACGTGAAGCGGGCGATCGTCCGCGGAGCGATGATGAATTGCGGGCAGGCGTGGCCCGGGGGGCAGACGCTGCTCTGGCGCTCGATTACCTGCCCCGCAAAGCGCCCGACGCACCAGACGCCGCCGAGCCGCTTCGGGTCAAGCATCACACGAACGCGATCGCCCTGGCCGGTCGACGGCAGTTGCATCGCAGCACTCGAGACGCATCGCCTGCCCGACCTCGGTCCGTTGACGACGAGCGTCTCGTGGCGCGCGAGCGAGCCGGTGGTTCCGGTGGCGCCCGGGTTGTCGAAGATGACCATGAACCTGGTCGCCGGGCCACCGCTGCGCGGATTCAGGGTCACGCGGACCTGAGCGAGCGCGCCGCTCGCGAGCGCGAGCACGGCGACGAGCGGGGCCAGCGCTGCCAGTCGCGATGCTCGGGCCCTACGCCTCACGTCGCCCAGTCTAATCACGACAGGGACCACGATCACGCCACTTGGTGAAGCACCCCGCCGGCGACTGGAGACGCTCAATGGCATTGCCGGCATGTGGTAGGCTGGCGCGCGTTAGGGGCAAACCGTGGACGGGGGCGGGCCGCCGGACTGGTGAGGCCTTGGGGAAATGATTTCGATGGAGGTAACCCAATGAGGGAAGCCCGATTTGGCGTGCGCCGTGCGCTGCACCGGATCGGTCGTGACACGGCAGCACGACCGGCGCGTCTGGGCCTGACAGTCCTTTCGTTGGCGGCCTTGGCCGTCACGCTCGCCGCGACACCCACTGCCTCTGCGCAGACCATCCAGTTTGCGGTCGGCAAGCCGGCGTGCCCAGCGCCCAAGCCCGGCTTTGCGGAATGCATGGCGATGCGGCGCGTCGTCGTGAAAGCAAGCACCGCCGACGCACTGCCGTTCGTTCGCGGGGCCGGCGCCAAGCCAAGCGCTTCGACGATTGGTCCCGACGGGGGCCTGACTCCGGCGGACCTGTCGACGGCTTATGGCTTCAACTCGACGGCGGCGACGACCCAGACGGTGGCGATCGTCGATGCCTTCAACGACCCGAAGATCAACGCCGATCTGCAGACCTTCGATACGCACTACGGGCTCGCTGCATGCAGCACGGCCAACGGCTGTCTTAAGGTGGTCAGTCAGACCGGAACCACGACGCTTCCCCCGAATGACACGACCGGCTGGTCTGTCGAGGAGTCGCTCGACGTCGAAACCGTCCATTCGGTCTGTCAGAAGTGCAAGATCATCCTGATCGAGGCGACGAGCAACTCTGACGCCAACCTCGAGGCGGCCGAGAACGAGGCGGCGACTCTCAAGGCGACCGAGATCAGTAACTCGTTCGGTGCTCCCGAGACGGGTTCGACGGCGACCGACGAAGCGGCCTACAACCACCCAGGGATCGTGACGACCGCTTCGGCGGGCGATGACGGTTACTTCAGCTTCGACAAGCTCGCGGCGGTCAACGCCCCCGAGGAGCCCGCCTCGTTCAACACCGTGGTTGCGGTCGGTGGGACGTCGCTGTATCTCGGCCAGACGGGTACGCGTCAGTCCGAGACGGTCTGGAACGACAATGGGCCGAGGGACGTATTCGAGCAAGAATTCGGCCAGGATGGCGCCGGCGGCGGAGGTTGCAGCAGCCTGATCGCGGCGCAACAGTGGCAGGATCACGTCCCGAACTGGGCCCAGACGGTGTGCGGGACGCACCGGCTCTCGGCCGACGTCTCGGCTGACGCCGACTACCTGACCGGGTTCGACGTGTTCGACTCGTTCACGTGCGCCAATAACTGCGTCCCGTCGGCGGGTTACTTCACGATCGGCGGAACATCGCTGGCTTCGCCGATCATCGCTTCGATGTGGGCCCTGGCCGGCGGTGCGCACGGTGTCAAGTATCCGTCGCTGAGCCTCTACGGCCACCTCGGTACTGCGTCGCTGTATGACGTGACCGTCGGCGGCAATGGCTACTGCGACGGGATCGGCGCCTCCAACTGCGGTGAGCCGCCCCCGAGCAGCCCGAACCCGAACACCTACGGATTTGGGCGGGTGGACTGCTCGTTCCCGGCCACCGGCTCGACGCCGAGCGCCGGTGATCGCGCTTGCGACGCCCTGACCGGCTACGACGGTCCGACGGGAGTCGGAACGCCAAACGGGCTCGGAGCGTTCGCCGTGACGGGACCGAAACCGAAGATCGCCGGTCCGGCGACGGTGGTGCATGGCAACGGTGGCACCTGGACCGCGACATTCACAGATCCAACTCCGGGTGCGACGGTGTCTCATTACAGCTGGAACTGGGGTGACGGCACTGCCGCCACGGTCACCACCACCGGCTCCGCCACTCACACGTACGCGGCGGCCGCCAACCGGACGATCACGCTGACAGTGACCGACAGCGACGGCCAGACGGGCTCAACGACCTTCGCGGTGAAGGTGACCTAGCCCGGCTAGGGCGCGGTATCGCCCGGCGCGCCAGCGGCTTCGCTCGGCGCGCCGGCGACCTCGCTCGGCGCCCCGGCCGCGTTGCTCGCCGCGCCCTCCGCGTTGTTCGGCGCGCTCGGCGCCCCGGCCGCGTTGTTCGGTGCGCTCGGCGCCCCAGCCGCGTCGTTCGGTGCGCTCGGCGCCCCAGCCGCGTTGTTCGGTGCGCTCGGAGCATCGCCGGGCGCCCCAGCGGCTTCGTCGGGCGCGCTCGCTGCCTCGTCTGGCGCCGTCGCCGCCTCGGGGTCACCGGCGCCGTTAGCACGCGCGCGCTCCCGGCGGCTCGACCCGTGGTCGTTGCTGTCGGGCTCCTTCGCGCCGTCGATCTCGCCCGCGAGCACCGCCTTGGACGGCGCGAGCATCATCGTCATGTTGCGGCCATCCTGAAGCGGCGTCTGCTCGATGGTCGCGATCTCTGACAGCTCCTCGGCCAGACGGTCAAGCAGCGCGGTCCCACGCTCGGGGTGGGTGACCTCGCGTCCGCGGAACATGATCGTGACCTTGACCCGGTCCTTGCCGAGCAGGAAGCGCTTGACGTGGCCCTTCTTGGTGTCGTAGTCGTTCTGCGCGATCTTCGGGCGGAACTTGATCTCGCGGATCGTGATCTGCTGCTGATGCTTGCGCGCGGCCTTCTGCTTCTGGGCCTGCTCGTACTTGTACTTGGAGTAGTCGAGCACGCGGCAGACCGGCGGCCGAGCGTCAGGGGCAACTTCGACCAGGTCGAGATCGCGCTCCTGCGCGTACACGAGCGCGTCAGACGTCTTCACGACCCCGATCTGCTTGCCGTCCTCGCCCACGAGCCTGACTTCGGGCACGCGGATCCGATCGTTGATCCGAGTCAAGTCCCGCTCGGGCGGGCGCCGATCGAACCTTCGGGGTACCGGCACTAGTTGAAGGCGCGGCGGTGGCTCAAGCGCTGCCGGGCCGTGTGTGGTGCAGTTGGATCAACGATTCGAGTATAGCGGCGAGAGCTAGCGCTTCGTGCGACTTTTTACGAGTTTCTCGATCCGCTGCGCGAACTCGCCGACCGACACGGTGCCGGCGTCCCCGCCGTGATGTTCGCGCACGCTGACGACGGCCGCGTCCCGTTCGCGGTCGCCGACGACCAGCATGAACGGGATCTTGCGCAATTCGGCGTCGCGGATCTTGCGCGACACCGACTCGGTGCGTTCGTCGAGCTCGGCGCGGACGCCGGTCTCACGGAGGCGGCCGAGCACCTCCGTGCCGTAGTCGTTGTGACGGTCGGCGATCGGCAGCACGATCGCCTGGACCGGCGTCAGCCAGACCGGGAGCTCGCCCGCGGTGTGCTCGAGCAGGATCCCGATGAATCGTTCGTAAGAGCCCATCAGCGCGCGGTGGATCATCACCGGCTGGTGCTCGGCGTTGTCGGCCCCGGTGTAGGTGAGGCCGAAGCGCGCCGGCATGTTGTAGTCGAGCTGCACGGTCCCGAGCTGCCATGAGCGGCCCAGCGAGTCGGTCATGTGCATGTCGATCTTGGGGCCGTAGAAGGCACCGTCGCCCTCGTTGAGCTCATAGGGCAGGTCGCGCAGTTCGAGCGCGTTGCGAAGCGCCGCCTCGCTGAGGTCCCACAGCTCGTCGGCGCCGATCCGCACCTCGGGGCGGGTCGAGAGCTCGAGCCGCACGTCGAACCCGAACACATCGTAGGTCGCAAAGGCGAAGTCGATGCAGGCCGACACCTCGTCCTGGATCTGGTCCTCGGTGCAGAAGATGTGGGCGTCGTCCTGGGCGAAGCTACGCGTGCGCAGCAGGCCGTGCAGCGTGCCGCTCGGCTCGTCACGATGCAGTAGACCGGGCTCGGAGTAGCGCACCGGAAGGTCACGATACGAGTGCGGGCGCAGCGAGTAGAGCTTGGCGTGGCCGGGGCAGTTCATCGGCTTGAGCGCCATCGCCTGGTCCTCGGACTCGGTCAGGAACATGTTCTCGTCGTACTTGTCCCAGTGGCCCGATGTCTTCCATAGCGAGCTGTCATAAAGCTGCGGCGTCTTGACCTCGGTATAGCCGCGCCCGGCCCCCATCTCGCGGCTCAGCGTGACGAGCGAATTGAAGATCTGGGTGCCGGCGGGGAACCAGAACGCCATTCCGGGAGCAACCTCGGCGAAGGTGAACAGACCGAGTTGCGGACCGAGCCGGCGATGATCGTTGGCCCGCGCCCGTTCGAGCACCTCGAGGTGCTCGGTCAGCGCTTCTCGCGTCAAGAAGGCGGTTCCGTAGACGCGCGTGAGCATCTGGCGGCTGGAGTCGCCGCGCCAATATGCGCCCGCGACCGACTGGAGCTTGAACGCCTTGATCCGGCCGGTGGTGGGCGCGTGCGGCCCTCGGCACAGGTCCGTGAACGGCCCGTTGGTGTAGAGCGAGACTGTGTCGACACCCTGATCGCGGATCAGGTCCTCGATCAGTTCGACCTTGTAGGGCTGATCCTCGGCGCGGAACCGCTCCAGGGCGTCCGCGGCCGTCACCTCCTCGCGGACGAACGGCTCGTCGGCGTCGATATGGCGCTGCATCTGCGCCTCGATCCGCTCGAAGTCGGCGTCGCTCACGGTGACGGCGGGCGGGAACTCGAAGTCGTAGTAGAAGCCGTCACGGATCGGCGGCCCGATCGAGATCTTGACGTCCGGGTAGAGCTCGAGCATTGCTGTCGCGAGCACGTGTGCCGCGTCGTGGCGGATCAGCGTCAGCGCGTCGTCGCCGCTGCGGTCGGTCACGATCTGCAGCGGCGGCGCGATGCCGTCGGTATCCGGCAGCGCCCGACCGAGGTCACGGACCTCGTCGTCGACTTTGACCGCCAACGCAGCGCGCGCTAGCCCAGGGCCGATCGCCGCCGCCGCGTCGGCGCCGGTGGCCTCGGAAGGCAGGCTTAGCTGGGTCCCGTCCGGGAGCTCGTACTGCATCGCAGCTGATGCTAATGGCCCCGCGGCTACCCGAGCGCCACGGGCTGAAAGCCGTGCTACGTGGGCGGGCCGATGCAGAGGCTGTTGGCCATCCGCTGGACCGTGTTGTGATCCTCTCGGCCCGCGGTGTCGCGCGCCCGCACGACGAAGAAGGCGCTCTCGAAGTTGTCAAGCACGCCCGTGAAGTGGGTCACTCCGGGAGCGGTGGTCCAAGTCGGCTTGGAGTAGTTCTCGCCGCCGGAGGTCCTCGAGTAGTAGATGTCGTAGACGATCTTCGAGCTGGACGTGTTCGGATCCGTCGCCGCCGTCCAGGTTAGATATACGTGGGTCAGGACCGGAATGATCTGCGGCTGGATCGGCGGGCATCTGCTGACCGCGCTGACCAGCCCCGCGAACGTCGGGCCGACTCTGGGCGTCCCGGTCGAGCCATGGGTCGATTTCTTCACTCGGAACGAGAAGTGAGCGATCGTCATCGGCGCGATCTCGATGTCCGGACACTCCATCTGTGTGAGCGGGCGGCACACGACGCGCGAGATCTCAACGATCCGCCCGTGGAACCTCCTCGCGCACCAGATGTGGCGCGGGCCCTTCGGCGTCAGAGTCGCGCCTACCGCCTGCCCGCGCTCGGTCGGGCCCATCGTCACCGACACGCTCGCGGTGCACCGCCTGCCCCTGCGGGCTGTCGCCGAGACCTCGAAGTGGGTCCGCAGCGTGGCGGAGCTTCCGGTGGCGCTCGGCGCGCGGAAGCGCACGACGAAGCTCGTCCGCTGCTTGCCGATCGACGGTCTGACCGACACCCGCAGCTTGGCCGCCGCGCCCGACGCGTGCACGGCACCGAGCAGCGCCACTAGCGCGAACACGATCGCAAAAACCCGCTGCCTCATCCTCGAAAACGAGTGTACCCTCGGCGCGCCAGATCTATGCCGGACTCGTTTGCACCCCCGATCGGGCCGCCGAGCGGCCATATTCGCCGCCGCCCGCGGGTCGCCGCGAACGCCAATCGGACGCCGTGACCCGCGGCGCGTGTCACGCTAGAGTTACCGCTTCCCAGGACGATTAGCTCAGCTGGGAGAGCGCCGCCTCGACAAGGCGGAGGTCGCTGGTTCGAGCCCAGCATCGTCCATCGGCGACTAGCAGGGCTTTTCTCGCTCTTGCGTCGGGGTGGTTAGAGACTGTGCGTCCCGTACGCGTCCCTCGGGCCGACGCAACCTCCTTTCGTGCGGCCCAGATCAGATCCGCCGCCGGCGCTTTCGGGATGGTGTCGGGGTCCTCGAACCACGATCGGATCACCGGCAGGTCTGCGCGCGTCAGCGGCCGCAAATTGACGGTCGCGCTTTTCATCTGTTCTGAACGTCGCATGCAAGCCTCCTGGCGTCCGCTATCGCTGTTCGCTGCCTGGGAGCGGTTCGGCGTGAAGCGCGTCGAGCGCTTCGGGCTCAGTTGCGTAGCCCCGCATGTCGGTGATCTGCCCGGCGTGAACCTCCGCGACCACGAACCGCTCGACCGGCGTGTCTCGGTCATCGCCCTGACCGTCGTCGTGCGCGCGGTGGACGCGCGCGAGCACGCGATCGCCGTCTTCGACAAACGCGCTGACTGACACCTCGCGGTTGGCGAGTAGTCCGATCCGCATCCGTTCGAGTGCCTGTTCGCGGCTGGTGCAGCGAGGGACGGACCCGTCGGCGTCGGGCAGGCCGCGCCAGTCGATGTCGGGCGCGACCATGGGTTCGAGGTCGTCGAAGCGTCCCTCTGCGACGGCGGTGAACGCCGCGGCGACGGTTCGCATCGCGGCTCCCAGCGGCGACGACGCGCCGGTGGTCTCCGGGGCCGCTGGTCGCGTGGCTCGTGTGTCGGGGCGCTCGAGGGCGGCGAGGAGCTGATGCGCGTCGGGTTGGTCGTGGTGCTCGGCCCATCCCGCCGGGGTCGCGTCATACCCGGTGTCGCGGATGGTCGGATCCGCGCCGTGGTCGAGCAGCAGCTGGATCACCGGGACATTTCCGCGCATCGCGGCCTCGTGCAGCGGCGCGGTCCGCGAGCGCGCGTTGACGTCGAACCCCAGCTCGATCAGCAGCGCGACCGCGTCATAGCGGTTCTGCTCGGCGGCGCGAACCAGCTGGTCGGGGCAGCGCTCGATCGCACGCTCGCGGAGGCCGGCGTCGGCCGCGAGCAGCCGTTCCATCGCGTCGCGGTCGCCGGACATCGCGGTCGCGATCAGTTCGTCGACCTGATCGTGCTCCCAGACCGCGCCTGCGTCCACCAGCATCGCCACGATGTCCATGTGCCCGTTGAGCGCCGCCTCCTGCACAGGTGAGCGTCCTCGGTAGATCGGATGCTTGATCTCGCGGCCCCCGGGATCAACCCCGCGGGCGAGCAGCCGCCCCACCCGGTCCGTGAACCCGTGCTTCGCCGCAGCGATCAGCAGATCCTCGACCATCTTCCGCGGTGAGTCCTGGCGCTCCTCGAGCCGCTGGCGCCACGGCCCGCCGTCGCCGGTGCCAAGCCCGAACTCGAACAGCAGCTCGAGCCACTCCTCGCCCGCGCTCTCGCCCCAGCCCTGGTTGTAGAGCGCCTGCCCATCGTTCGCGTCAGCACCCGCCCGCAACAGCAGCCGCGCGAGCGCGAGCTCCTCCGGGTGCTTCGGGATCGTGCCACCGCCGCCCAGAGCGCCGGTCAGCACGGTGAACGGCGGGATCAGCCCCTCCCACAGATACCCGGCGTTCGGATCCGCACCGTGCTCCAACAACAGCCGCGCGACCCCGACACCCGAGGCACCCGGCGCGAGAGGTATGCGCGAGTAGGTCAGATACAGCAGCGGCTCCCACCCGAATGGCCCGCCGACCAGCGAGGCATGGGACGGGTCGCGGTCAAGCAGCGCCCGCGCGCCGCCGACATCGCCGGTCGCAGCGATCGTGTGAATGCTCGCGCGCGCCAACCACTCGTGCTGCCCGAGCAGTGCCTGCGCGCGCCGGAACCGATCGGGGTCATCGTCACCATAGTTCAGGCACGCGAGTCGCAGGAACTCATCGACGATCGCCCTCTCATCCGCGAGCGGACCGCCGACCGGCTGCTCATGCGGCGAGCGGGCATAGCGCTCGACGAGCTCGAGATGCGCCCTCAACTTCGGCCAGCTGGAGAACCCGAACTGGCGAGCGACGACCAGCTGCGCATCGGCGCGCTTGAAGTCATCCAGCTCCGGGGAGCCCGGCCTGGCTGAGGCGAGCCGGGGGTGGAACTCGTTGACGATCGCGGCGGCGCCGGAATCGCCGGCGCGGACCGCGCGCTGGAAGGACTTGGCGCCCTTCTTCAGCTGCTCGAGGTTGGCGTTGCCGGGAAGACCGCGGGGTGGCACACAGGCCTCCTTTCACCAGGGCCCGGAGTCCGCAATCACAGGCCGGAAAGGAGACACCGACCACAACACAACCATCAAATGCAGGTGGGCTTCGCCCTTTCCGCGGACCGGCAACGCCCTGCGCGCCCCCAAATCATAACCCGCCCTTCACCTCTTGACGAAAGCAACTGCGATGACCACCGCCCCGCGCGAATCCCGGACTTCCCACATGGACTGGGCCGGCAAATCCTCGGCTTCTGCCTGTCGCCGACTGAGCGGTGAGCGATCTGCTGCCGCTTAGCGCGCTCGGCGGCTCGAAGGAGAACTGTCCATGTCCAGGCGCAGGCGGAGGCTCAACCCGGGGACAGGCTGACCGCGCGCAGGTCGATGAGTGCGATCAGCGCGCTGAAGTCGGCGGCGTTGGCGGTATAGAGGGGGAGCTCCGCGGCCAAGGCGGTGGCCGCGATCAGCAGGTCGAGGGCTCGCGCGCGGGGCGCCTTGCGGCCGGCGCGCACCGTCTCGGCGTACACCAGGCCATAGGCGCGGGCGCAATCGGTGTCAAACGGGAGCGAGTCGAAGGTTGCCTCGGCCAGTTGCAGGCGCTGCTGGCGACGCGCCCGCTCGGACGAATCCCTTGTCGCGTGCGGCCCAGCGGCCAGTTCGGCGAGCGTGATCACGGCGACCGCCAGCTGCTCCGGGAGCGCCTCGGCGTCGATCCGTTCCAATCCGATCACCACCGACGTGTCGATCAGCCCTCGTTTCGGGCTGCTGTCAGGCACGCGGCGCCGAATCCTGGGACGCGTGCCGGTCAAGGTCAGCGCGCCAGCGATCCGGGTCCAGAGGGGCCGCCGCGTGGAACGCGGCGATGGCCGCGTCGCGTTCGACGAACCGGCGCCGGCGGACCGGCGTCAGCTCGCCGACCGGGACACCGTTGCGTGTCACGACAAAGCTTTCGCCGGCGTCGAGTGCGCGCATGATCTCGCCACTCTCGTTGCGAAGTTCGCGCTGGGTCAGAGCTCGGGCCACACGCAAAGCGTAGCACGCGTGCTACCAGCGGCTGGAAGCGCTCGGGGAGCCAGCGACTGGCTCCATCTCCGTCGGCGCGTTGAGCGAAGAAGAGGTCGCCGGCCAGGATGGCGGCGACGTCAAGACGGGTGAGCGTTCGAGGATGGAGAAAGCGGCCGGGTCTGCGTGCGATGATTGGTCGATGGCGCGTGTCCAAGATGTGGGCGACGCGTGGGAACGGAACGCGGAGGATTGGTTGGCGTGGGCGCGGACGCCTGATCACGACGTCTATCACTGGCGCTTGAACTTCCCGCAGTTCGTCGCGCTGTTGCCCGACGCGGGCCAGCGCACCCTGGATGTCGGCTGTGGCGAGGGACGCGTCGGCCGGTGGCTGGCCGCGCACGGCCACAGCGTTACTGGCATTGATAGCTCGCCGACGCTGACCGCAGCCGCGCGAACGGCCGGCGGCTATGACGAGGTCGCGTGCGGCGACGCCGCGTCGCTGCCATGGCCGAATCGCGCATTTGACCTCGCGGTCGCCTACATGTCGCTGCACGACATGTCCGACCCCGAGCCTGTGATCGGCGAGATCGCGCGCGTGCTCTGTCCCGGCAGCCAACTAGCGATCGCGATCATCCACCCCCTCAACCGCGCCGACGAGGATCTCGATCGGTACTTCGAGCGACGGCGCTTTCACGATGAGGTGATCCGCGGCACGCTCAAGATGACGTTTGAGGGAGTCAATCGGCCACTCAGCGACTACACGGCGGCGCTCACCGCACACGGTTTCGCGATCGACCGGTTGACCGAGCCAAGCCCCTCGGCTGAGGACTGCCGCGCAGACCAATCACTCGTCAAGGCCTCGCGGAGGCCGTACTTCCTCCACATCCGTTGCCGCCTGAGCTGCTGATCGCGCTTCTGGCTGGTCGCGCGCCCACTATCTCTCGCCCGCGCTCCGGTCGGTTTTATGGCCGCCTGCGGCGCGCGGTCGAGCCGGGGGCGAGCCAGCTTGCGCGTGGTGTAGCTCGTGAGAAGATCCGTCACGCCGTGCGCGCACTTATCTGCCAGCACCCGAGGCCCGGGCGCAACGTCCACGGTCGCCACGCGTGTCCCGGGCGCGTGCCAACCTGATGAGGCGGCTGCGGACTTGGCCAACGACGGACCGCGTGTGCTGGTGCTCTACGAGCGGGGGACGTCGGGCGCCCGCACGTTAGATCAAGCCCGCGGACTGATCGAGGCCCAGGACGGACAGCTGACTGTCGTAACCGTCGCGCCCAGGGACACGCGCGTCCGTGGCACCGGTATCAGCGCTCGTGACTACAACGATGCGGTCCGCGACAGCGCGCAACGGGACCTGCACGAGGCCCGCCGACTGCTGGGTCCGCTAGCCGAGCGGATCGTGTTCGAGGTCGTCGTCGAAGGCGGTAATGCGTCGCTGGCCGCCTGGGCGGCCGACGGCGCGTTCAACATCATTTTGCTACCGGCACGTCGGCGGCTGTTCTTTCGAGGAGGGCACCCGCTGGCAGCCACGCTGCGCAAATCGACCGCGGCCGACGTTCGCGTCGTCGCGCGTGATGGGGCAACGGGTGAATAGCTACGCGTGTCAGCGACCTAGGCTGACGGCGCGTAGGTCGATGAGTTGGGTCAGCGCGCTGAAGTCGGCGGCGTTGGCGGAATGAAACGAAGGGAGGCCAGAGTCTCCTGGAGCGTCGCGTAGTCCTGCTCGATCCGATCCACGAGCTGCGAGACGCCGTCGAGGCGGCCGTCCTTGGCGTGCTGTTCGACGGTGCGGCAGAGCTCGGCGAAAGCCCCCGCGCCCAGCGTCGAGCCGTTTGACTTCAGCGTGTGCGCCGCTCGGCGCAGCTCGTCGGTGTCGTGGCGCTCGAGCGAGCTCCGGAGGCTTGTGATCAGCGCGGGCGCATCGGCGAGAAAGGCGTCGACGACCTCGGTGACGAACTCGACGCCGCCGAGCTCTCGCAGGTTCTGGAGTGCTGCGGCCTCGAGGCTGACTTCGCTCGCTCCCGAAGCGCCATCACGGTCCCCGAGCGGCCGCGCGCGCTTCAGGGCCGTCGCCAGCTCGTCCCGCCGGATCGGCTTCGCGACATAGTCGTTCATGCCGGCCGCGAAGCAGGCCTCGCGATCCTCGGGCAGCGCGTTCGCGGTCATCGCGACGATGTGGGGCCGACTCTCCGGCGGCCACCGCTCGCAGATCAGCCGCGAAGCGTCGAGACCGTCGAGCTCCGGCATCTGCATGTCCATCAGGACGATGTCGTAGGGCTGGCGCTCGAGCGCCGCCAGCGCCTCGCGACCGTTCGACACGACATCCGCCCGGTAGCCGAGCCGCTCGAGGAGACGGAGGGCGACCTTCTGGTTCATCGCGTTGTCCTCCGCGAGCAGGATTCGCACGGACGACATCTCCTGCTTCTCGTCCGGCGCCACCTCGGCCGTCTCCTGCTCTAGCTCGCCCGCCGTCAGCAGGCGCAGGAGCGTGTTGTAGAGCTGCGAGGCCTTGAAGGGCTTAGCGAGCTGGGCCGAGAACAGCCCGGCCAACTGTGCCTCCGGCAGGCGGCCGAGCGAGGTCAGAAGCAGGAGCGGCAGGTCCTGCTCGCTCCGCCGACTGCGGATCTGTCTCGCCAGGGCGAGCCCGTCCATCTCCGGCATCGTCATGTCCAGCACCGCAACGTCGAACGGTTCCGCGGCCTCGACCAGCGCCAGAGCCTCGGAGGGGAGTTCGACCGCGACCGGCTCCATCCCCCAGGAGCGGGCGTGCCGGGTCACGATCTCCCGGTTCGTCGCGTTGTCGTCGACGACGAGGATCCGCTTGTCGGCGAGCTGCGGCAGACCCTTCTGGAGGTGGATCTGGCTCGGCACCTCGGCCGCGGTGACCGGCACGGTGATGCGGAAGATCGAACCGCGGCCGTGCTCGCTCTCGACCGAGATCGTGCCGCCCATCAGATCGACGAGGCGCTTGGAGATCGCGAGCCCAAGTCCCGTCCCGCCGAACCGGCGCGTCGTCGAAGCGTCGACCTGGCTGAACGACGTGAAGAGCCTGTCCATCCGGTCCGGTGGGATCCCGATGCCGGAGTCTCGCACGAGGAGCTCGAGGCGATAGGAGCCCGCTCTGGTCGGCTCGGCGTGGACGACGACGACGACTTCGCCCTTTTCGGTGAACTTGACCCCGTTCGAGAGCAGGTTCAAGAGCACCTGGCGCAGCCTGGCCTCGTCGCCGAGGATCCCGGCGGGCGCGGCCTCGTCGATCAGGCAGCCGAGCTCGATTCCCTTCTCCCACGCGCGTGGCGCGACGATGTCCAGCGCTCCCTCCACGCACTCACGCAGGCCGAACGGCTCCCGTTCGAGGTCAAGCTTGCCGGCCTCGATCTTCGAGTAGTCGAGGATGTCGTCGATCACGTGCAGCAGCGCGTCTCCGCTCGTCCGGACGACCTCGGCGAACTCGCGCTGCTCGCCCGTCAGCTCCGTGCCGAGCAGGAGGTCGGTCATCCCGATCACGGCGTTCATCGGCGTTCTGATCTCGTGGCTCATCGTCGCTAGGAAGGCACTCTTCGCCTGGGTCGCCGCCTCGGCCTCCTGGCGGGCTCGCTGGAGCTCGGTGACGTCGTGGTAGACGCCCAGAAAGCCGACGTCGGCGCCATCGGCGGTGAGCGGGACGAGCATCAGCTCGACGTGGACCAAGGTCCCGTCGCTGCGCCGGCGCCGGGTGATCCGCTGGGCCCGGCGCTCTCGTATCGCCTCCTGTGTGATCTCGCGCCCTTCCTCGCGGCCGGACTCGCCGAACACGAGGTCGTCGATCGGCCGGCCGAGAGCCTCCGCGGCGGAGTAGCCGAAGAGCTCGGCTGCGGCCGGGTTCCAGTCGGTCACCCGCTCCTCGGCGTCCATCACGACCACCGCGGCGGGACTGATGGACGCGAGGGATTCGAGGTATCCGCGTTGCCGCTCCACCTCGGTGAAAAGGCGTGCGTTCTGGATTGCCACGCCGACATTGGCGGCGATCGTCGCCAGCAGCCGGGAGTCGGTTTCCCCGAAACGGCCTTCCTGCTCGATGCTCTGGACGCTGATGACCCCGATCGCCGCCTCTCCGACGAGGATTGGAACGCCCAGGAACGACCGCACGCGGGTGCCAACCATTTCGTGCCTCTCGAACTGCGGCGAGCGGTTGAGCAGGAGCGGCTCGCGCGACTTGAGGATCCGGGAGGTCAGCCCTTCGCCGAACGCGATCGACGGCTGGTCCGGGCGCTGCCCGCTCTCGTAGTAGTAGGCGAAGTCGATCCGACCGGACTGCCGGTCGTGCAGCGCGACGTACGCGATGTCGGCCTCGAAGCGCTCGCGCACCTGCTCGCCGACGAGCTCGATCAGCGCGTTGAGATCGAGCTGCGACGCGAGCGCCTGGCCGACGCTGTTCACTGTTGCGAGCTCGGCCACGCGCTGACGTGTCTCGTGGACGAGGCGAGCGTTGTGCAGCGCGACGGTGAGGCTGCTGGCGAGCGTCGCCAGGAGCCGCCGGTCGTCGTCACCGAATGCGTGTGTCCGGTCGACGTTCTGGAGCGAAACGACGCCGGTGGCACCCCCGCCGAGGACCAGGGGCACGAACAGTGCCGACTTGGCCGCCTCCCCGGTCAACACATAGGGGTTGCCATAGCGATCGGCCACCTCCGGCGTGATCTCATCGATCATCAGCGGCTCGCGGGTTTCGATGACGTGCTTGCGGAAGCCGATCAGGGGGATCGGCGGCTGGTCGAGGCGCTCGCCGCGCTCGATCACGTACGGGAAAGTCAGCAGTCCGCTCGACTCTTCGTAGACCGAGATGCTCACGACCTGGGCGTCGAAGACCTCCTGGAGCTTGTCGCCGACGAGGTCATAGATCGCCTGTGGATCGAGCTCGCCCGCGATCGCCGCCTGGACGCTGTTGATCAGCGCAAGCTCGGCGTTCCGTTGCCGCGTCTCGTGAACGAGCTGTGCGTTGTCGAGCGCGACTCCTAAGCTGCCGGCGATCGTGGCAAGCAGGCGCTGATCAGTTTCGCCGAACGCGTGCTCGCGGTCGAGGTCCTGGATCGAGATGACGCCGGTCGCCCGTCCGCCGACGATGAGCGGCTGGAAGATCCCGGACCCGTGCGAGGGCTCGCCGACAATCGTCTCGGGGTTGCCGTACTCGACGAGCGCCGCGTCCATGTTCTCGAGGATGGCGAGCGGCGCTCGCGTCTCCATCACGTGCTTACGGAACCCCACCACCGGCGCCGTCACGTTCGGGAAGTGGACGCCGCGCTCGATCTGGTAGACGAACCGCAGGATCCCCGCCTGTTCGTCGTGGACGCCGATATCGACGACCTGCGCGCTGAAGACCTCCTGGAGCTTGTCGCCGACGAGGTCATAGATCGCCTGTGGATCGAGCTCTCCGGCGATCGCCGCCTGGACGCTGTTGATCAGCGCAAGCTCGGCGTTCCGTTGCCGCGTCTCGTGAACGAGGCGCGCGTTCTCCAGCGCGACGCTCAAACTCCCCGCCAGAGTCTCGAGGAGTTGCTGATCGGACTCGCTGAACGCGTGTTCGCGGTCGAGGTTCTGGAGCGAGATCACGCCTGTGGCGCGCCCGCCGACGACGAGCGGGACGTAGAGCATCGACTTGCTGGGCTCCCCGGTCAACACGTAGGGGTTGCCATAGCGATCGGCCACCTCGGGCGTGCTTTCAGCGATCATCAGCGGCTCGCGCGTCTCCATCACGTGCTTGCGGAACCCGATCAGCTCAATCGGCTCGTCCGGGAAGCGCACGCCGCGTTCGATCGTGTAAGCGAAGTGCAGCAGCCGGGAGGTCTCGTCGAAGATGGCGATGTCGACGACCTGCGCATCGAACACGTCACGGATCCTCTCGCCAACGGCGTCATAGATCGCCTGCAGCTCGAGCTCGCCCGCGAGCGCATCCTGCACGCTGTTGATGACGGCGAGCTCGGCGTTTCGCTGCCGCGTCTCCTCGATCGCGCGCGCGCGCGACAGGGCGGCGCCGACGTGCTGGCCGACGAATGCGAGCAGATCCCTGTCGCGCTCGCTGTACTGGACGTCCCTGGTGTACGACTGCACGGCGAGGACGCCGACGGTCTGGCCCTCCGACTTGAGCGGGACGCCCAACCAGCTGCTGTCCTCGGTGAGCGCGCCGACGAGCTCGATCTCGCCCTGGTCGATCAACTCCAGGTGCCGCTTGGCGCTCAGCAGCTGCGGCTCGCCGGTGCGCAGCACGTACCCCGTCGTCCCGCGGGCATCACGGCTGCCGAAGGTAACCCACTGGTTCGGGTCGGGAGGGTCGCGGTCGAGGTCGTCCACGTAGTAGGGCCAGCTGATGAGCCGGCGCTCGTCGTCGTAGAGCGCGATGAAGAAGCTCCTTGCGTCCATGAGCTCGCCGACGACGCCGTGGATCGCCAGGTAGAACTCCTGCATGTCCCGGGCCGCGCTCGCCAGTTCGGCGATCCGGTACAGGGCGTTCTGCACCTTGGCGGCGTGCGCGCGCTCGGCCTCGACGGCCTCGAGCTCTGCCAGCCGGCGGCGCGCCTCGGCGAGCTCGGACGAGAGGTCGGCGGAGGGATTCATCGCGCGTTGATCGGGAGGCCTGGCATGGCGGGAAGTATCTCGCGGAGACGGCGCGGGCAGCGATCGCCCGTGACCGTCAACGCTTAGGTCCCCACCGGCTCGGCCCCGGCGGAGAGCCCGCGGTCCCATTGTCGGCCGACCTGGCCGCCCCGCCCGTTCAACGGGCACCGTACCACACGCCTGGCGTCGCGAAAGGTCATCCGCGGGGTCAACGGTCGCATGTGCCCAGACCTTCGTCTAGCCCAGGTCTGGACGTTCTTCCGAGGGCGGAGGGCGTGATCAGCCATACGATTGAGCCCACCTCAACTCGCCGAGAGACCTGAGATGCATCTAGGGGGCATCTCCGGACAGCAGACAACTCTCTCTCGGCGGGTTGAGGCCTCAGTCAGCCTTTCGGCATGTTGTGCCGAAACCTTGACCTCGGCTGCGGCCCAACCCCGCTGGGGAGAACGGGGCAGCGATCGAGCGGTGATCGAAGAAACTGTCGGTCGTGGCTGATCTTGTGATCGTCGGCGCATGGATCGGCGGACTGTGCGCCGCCCGCGCGGTCAGGCTGGCGGGACACCGCCCGCTCCTGATCGAACGCAACGAGCAGGTCGCGATCGGCGCGGCGCTGGGACTGTGGCCGAACGCGATCCGTGGGCTCGATCGGCTCGGGTGCGCGGACGCAGTTCGGGGCGGCGCGATCGCCAGCACGCGGATGCTGGTCCGATCGGCCGACGGTCGGCAGCTGTCGACGATCGACGTGAAAGCGATCGGACGGTCGGCCGGCGCCCCGACCGTTCTGATCGACCGGCCCGAGCTCCATCGCCTGCTTGCCGAGGGAATCGATGCGCCGCGGATCGCGACCGTCACCGGCGTCGACGATGGCGGCGTCACGCTCGCGGGTGGTGAGCACGTCGGGGCGGCCGCGACGATCGGCGCCGATGGCCTGAGGTCGATGATTCGCCGCTACGTCGCGCCCGAGAGCCGCGTCGTCGACGTCGGCTACACCGTCGTGCGTGGCATCGGCGATCACGCGCTCGCCGATGGCCTCGTGTGCGAGGCGTGGGGCCGCGACGAGCTGATCGGCGCCGCGGCGCTGCGCGACGAACGCACGTACTGGTTCTACGAAGCCCCACCGAGCGCGTCAACGGCGACGACCCGCTGGCGGCGGTCGACGGCGACCGCTGGCCGGCGCCGTGGCCGCAGATCGTCGCCGCGACCGACCGCGCCGCGCTCCTGGTCCATGCGATCCGCACTGTGACGCCGCTGCGCTCCTGGCATCGCGGACGGGTCGCCGTGCTCGGTGACGCGGCTCACGCGATGGAGCCCAATCTCGGCCAGGGCGCCGCGCAGGCGATCGAGGATGCGGTCGCCCTGCTGGACGCGTTGCGCGCCGACGACGACCTGCCGCAAGCGCTGAGTGCCTACGCTGCCGCGCGCCGCGGTCGTGCGACGATGATCCAGCGCGAGTCGGCGCGGATGGCACGGCTGGCTCTCAACCGCCACGAGCGCGCGCGCAATCTCCTCCTCAGAGCGACCCCCGACTTGGTCCGGACATTGGTCGTGCGGCGCCTAATCGGCCCGCGTCAGACCTAGGAGGTCGTGGCGCCGGCCACACGGTGCCCGAACCAAGGACCTTGACCCAGACCCGCTGGCCGCGCTCGATCTCCAGCTCGCCTGACACCCGCACGAGCAGGACATCGCCGCCGGCGTCGAGCCGCACGCGCGCGAGCGCATCGTGACCGTAGTACTGGAGCTCGACCACCTCCCCCGGGACGCAACCGCCGGGATCGTCGAGGTGGAGCTCGAGCTGCTCGGGTCTCAGCATCAGATTCGACGCGCCATCGGGCGGCTGCGAACCGTTCTGTCTGACCGGCACGCGACCGAGTGCGCACTCGGCGACACCGGAGTGCGTTCTCGCCGCCAGCACGTTGGCCTCCCCGATCGAGGTGGCCGTGTCGATCGTCGGTGGATCGCGGTACAGCTCGCGCGGCCCGTCGGCCGCGACCACGCGCCCGTGATCGAGCAGCGCGACCTGGGCGGCAAGCGACAGCGCCTCGTCCTGGTCATGTGTGACGAGGATCGTCGTGGCGCCGGTCTCCGACAGGATCCTGGCGACGTCGCGCCGCAACTCGGCTCGCAGCGCCGCGTCGAGCGCCCCGAACGGCTCGTCGAGCAGCAGCACGTTGGGGCGGACGGCGAGCGCGCGGGCTAGCGCGACGCGCTGTTGCTGACCGCCGGAGAGCTGATGCGGAAAGCGCTTGCGCAATTCGCCGAGGCCGACCAGCGAGAGCAGATCGTCGATCCTGCCGCGCTCGCCGCGGGCGAGCCCGAAACCGACGTTTCGGGCGACGGTGAGATGCGGAAACAGCGCGCCCTCCTGGGGCACGTAACCGACGCCGCGGTGTTGCGGGGACACGACCCGCGCGCCGTCGTCCACGACCCGGTTACCGATCGACAGCGAGCCTCGATCGAGCCGTTCGAAGCCCGCGATCAGCCGCAGCAGGGTCGTCTTGCCGCTCCCCGACGCCCCCAGCACGGCGGTGATCGAGCCGGCCGGAACGGTCAGGTCGACGTCGGTCAGGACCTTGGTGTCGCCAAAGCTCTTGGCGGCGGATCGCAACTCGATCGCGCTCATCGCGTCGAGCGGCCGTGGCGCTCGAAGTCGAACCACAGCCCCAGCACCACGCCCGGTATCAGCGCCAGCGCGACCATCACCAGCGCATATGGTGCCGCCGCGCCGTAGGCGACGTTCTGCTGAAACGCCCAGAACTGGGTCGCGAGCGTCTCGACCCCGATCGGCGCGAGCACGAGCGTCGCGGTCAGTTCGGTGACGGCGG
Organism: uncultured Solirubrobacterales bacterium; assembly: GCA_963744695.1. Lineage (GTDB taxonomy): Bacteria > Actinomycetota > Thermoleophilia > Solirubrobacterales > Solirubrobacteraceae > Palsa-465. The sequence continues at coordinate 425,264 of CAVUUT010000006.1, forward strand.
TCAGGAACACGAGGCACAAACCGGCGATCAGGCCGGGCACGAGCAACGGCAGCGTGACACGTAGGAACACGCTGATCGGCCCTCGACCCAGCGAGCGCGCGACATCGGTCAGGCGCGGCGGGAGCGCCGCCGCTGATGTCTTCACGCACACGAGCGCGAGCGGGAAGTTGAGGATCGCGTAGGCGACGACCAGCAGGAAGCCGGTCTGGTACAGGCCGTATGCGTATCGCGTCGCGAAGAACACGAGGCTGAGCGCGATCACGACGCCCGGCAGCGCCCGCGTCACGTATGTGCTGCGCTCGAGCGTGACCCGAACCGCAGTCGAGCGGCGCACGGTCATCATCGCGACCGGGATCGCCAGGACGACGGCGATCGCGGCGCCCCACGCGCTGTATCCGAACGTTGTGAACGCCGCGTTGGCTAGCGTCGCGGTCGCCGGCAGCGTCGTCTGCTGGCTCGAGGTCATCCAGTAGACGATCGTCACGATCGGGACTCCGGTGGCGAGCACGACCAGAGCCACGAGTCCGAGCAGCGTGGGGACGGTCATCCGCCCGAGCGGCACGCGTACCAGCGAGCGGCGGGGCGCGGTCCGCGAGGTGACGCGGCGCGGCACGATCCCGTCGATCAGCAGCACGAGCAGGCCGAGCAGCACCAGCGGGACCGAGAGCGCTCCCGCGGCCTGCGCGTCGAACTGGAACTCGTTGAAGATCTCGGTCGTGAACGTCTGGTAGCGCAGGATCTCAAAGGCGCCGTACTCGGAAAGCACCGTCAAGATCACGAGCACCGAGCCGCCGAGGACCGCGGTCCTGAGCATCGGCAGGGTCACCCGGCGAAACGCCGCGAGGCGCCCGACGCCGAGACAGTGGGCGGTCTCCTCGGCGCCCGGGTCTGCCCGGCGCAGCGCCGCCGCGACCGGGAGATAGACGAGTGGATACGTTCCGAGCGTCATCACGAGCGAGGCACCCAACAGCGGGTTCAATCGCGGGGCGAAAGAGTGCCAGGCGTAGCCGACGACGAAGTCCGGCATCGCGATCGGCAGCACGAGCAAGATCGTCCACAACCGCCGCGCCGGCAGCGCCGAGCGCTCGGTCAGCCAAGCCGCGCCCGTGCCGATCGCCGCCGCGCAGGTGGCGACGATCAGGCACAGCACGACCGTGTGGCGCAGCAGGAAGAGCGTGCGCTCCCGGAACAGCGCAGCATGGATCTCGCTCCAGCCTGCGCTGCGCGCGTCGAGCACGATCAGCACGAGCGGGGCGAGGAGCAGCGCCGCGATCACGGCGCTGACGACGACAAGGCGCCAACCGGACGGGAGCCGACGGCGGGCTCGGCGCCGCCACGAACCGGCTCTTGGGGCTTGCGAAAGTGTCGCCAACCTGCCGGCTCCTGGGGTTAGATCAACCCGGCTTGGCGAAGCAGGTTGCGAGCGGCGAGCCCGGTCCCAATTTGCGCCGGCGTGATCGGGTTGGGGTGGAAGCTGCTCGCCGGCGGCAGCGCCGGGTTCGGTGCGACGCCCGAGGCAAGCGGATACTCGAAGCTGTCACTGCGCGCGAGCACGCGCTGACCCTCTGTGCTGGTCAGAAACGCGAGGAACTTCTGCGCCGCCGCGATGTGCTTGGAAGACTTCAAGATCGCGGCGCCGGAGACGTCCTGCACGGACCCCGGATCGCCGGGCGCGAACATCGCGAGCTTGGCGTGGACCGATGAGGCGCCCAGCTCGGCGCGTAGTCGGTAGTAGTAGTAGTGGTTGATCAGGCCCATGGCGGCGAGGCCCTTGCTCACGTCGCTGACGAGCGTCTCGTTGTCGGGCGCGTTGTCGTCTGAGCCGGCGTTCGACTTCAGCCCCTCGAGCCACTTCAGCGCGGCCGCCCGACCCTTGGCTGCGATGATCGACTGGATGATCGGCCAGAAATCCGTCTCGCCGGGCGCGAGTTCGAGCTTGCCTTTGTAGCGCGGGTTCGCGAGCTCCATGACCGAGGAGGGCAACTGCGAGGGGCTGATCTTGCTCGGGTTGTAGATCAGCACGCTGAATCGCTTCGACACGCCGACCCAATTTCCGTTCGTGGCACTGTCACGCGCGGGAATCTGAGCCAGCGTCGAGGCGTTCACCTTCGCGAGCATGTCCCGGTTGTCGAGTTGCTGGAGCCAGTTCGAGTTCTCGGTGTAGAACACGTCCGCGGGCGAGCGGTCGCCCTCCTGCTCGAGCTGCGCGGTCAGCACGCTCTCGTCGTCGCTCTTGACGCGCACCTGGATCCCGGTGTGCGCGGTGAACGCTTTGATCAGCGCATTCGTGGTCTCTTCGTGTTGGGCGTTATAGAGCGTCAGCGTCTGTCCCGAGCTCGGGTCGCCGTTGCCCAACGTCGCGCCACAGCCGGCGGCGGCGAGCGCCCCGAGCACGATCAGGGTGCTCAGCAACGCCCACCGCAGCGCCCTGTTCGCTCTCCCCCGGCTGCCGTCCACGCACGTCTCCTTGTTCTTCGTCCGCGAGATTAGGGATCCCTAAGGCGAGTTAGGGTACCCTAACGCCAGTCGTGGGGCGCAGTAGGTGCCGCGCGGGCCGGCCGCACGCGCGCGCTCGGCCGCCGGTCAGGTCACGGAGCGGCGCTCGGGTCCGGCCGGAGCAATTGCACGACTGCCGCGCGACCGCGCAGGGGCTCGTCGTAGGGGTGGTATCGGTACGTGACGTCCTCGGTGAACAACGCCGCGATCTGCGCGCGGTCATACGTCTTCCACGCCTCGACGTATGCCTGCAGCCAGCGGTCGACATCAGCTCTCTGCACGTCTGCCCCCTCCACTGTCAGCCCGCCGACGCGGGCGCGGAAATGTTGTCCTCGAGAGGCCGGAACAGCCGGCCGCCCCGACCGCTCGATCCGCATAGGATCGCGCTTCGTGGACTCCGACCCAACAGGAGAGGTGATGACGGAGCGCTGGTTCTCAGATGAGCAGCTTGCACAGATGTCGCGTCCGACGATGGACCGCGCGATCGAGGCGCTCGACCGCGGCGACGGTGACGAGGCCCGCGCGTTGTGTGAGGCGATGAAGCACGAGTGGCGCTACCTCCACGACCTGATGGTCGAAGGGATCGGTGGCCTGATCTCGTTCATCCACGAACGACTCGGCGACGACGGGGTGGCGGACGCCTGGACATCGGGTCAGGGGCGCGGATGGCGGCGCGACGTCGACGCGATCGCCGCCCGCGACCGCAAGGAGATCGTGCATGCGCTCGCGGCGACCTGGCGGGCCCATTCATGCAGCGGCACCGGGCCGCACCCGGGCGCGTTCACGATCAGTGAGGACGACGAGAAGTTCACGTTCACGATGAACCCGTGTGGATCGGGACAGCGGCTCGTTCGGATGGGTCGCTACCAGGGCCCGAACGCACTCGGCGTGACGACCTCCGCACACGACTGGAGTTACGGCCGCGAGGGGTTCCCGCTGTACTGCACGCACTGCTCGTTCATGAACGAATCGCTCCCGATCCGGTGGATCGGCTACCCGCTGTATCCGAGCGACCCGCCCGATGACTTCGGTCGCGATCCCTGCACCTGGTACTGGTACAAGGACCCGGCCGACATCCCCGAGCGCCACTTCGAGCGCTACGGGCTTGACCGCTCCGAAGGCGCGGGCGATGCCGAGTAGCGTCGCGCCCGCCGGTCGCCGGGTGATCGTGACCGGTGCCGCAGGCGGAATCGGCCGCGCGATCGTCGGCCTGCTCGCCGATCACGGTTGTCATGTCGCAGCCTGTGACGCGCCAGGAGCGCCCGTCTCTGAGGTCATGGGCGCGGCCACGACCGCGACCTTCGACGTCCGCGACCACGAAGCGGTCCACGCCGGCGTCACGGCCGCGATCGCCGCGCTCGGGGGCTGCGACGCCGTCGTCGCCAACGCCGGTGTCGTCGACACAATCCACCGTGCGGAGCGGTTCGCGGTCGACGAGTGGCGCAAGGACATCGAGACGAACCTCTACGGCGGCTTCTTCCTCGCGCAGTCGGCGTTCGAAGCGCTGGTGGCGTCCGGGGACGGCCGCGTCGTGTTGATCTCGTCGGTCGCAGCCGAAAACGCGATTCCGGGTCAGGTCGCCTACGGCGCCTCGAAAGCCGGGGTCGTCGGGATGGGCCGGACGCTCGCCGCGGAATGGGCGTCGCGCGGGATCAGATGCAACATCGTGATGCCGGGCTTCATCGCCACCCCTAAGGTTCGCGCGATGCCCGACGCGGTTCAGCGGGCGGCCGTCGCCCAGATCCCGCTGCAGCGGTTCGGGGAGCCCGAGGAGCTCGCCGGCGTGGTCGCGTTCCTGCTCTCGCCTGCGGCCGCCTATATCAGCGGCGCGGTGCTGCGGGTCGACGGAGGCTTCGGCCTGGCGCTCCGGTAGCGCTCAGCGCACGAGGCAGGTGCCGCTCGGCGAACGGTCTCTCGGGAACGCCCTCACGAGCCCGTTTGCGAAATCGTGCGCCCGGGCGACGTAGCCCGGCGAGTAGTAGTGGATCCCGTCCGGGATGAACCACTTGCGCTTCGCGTGCGCGGCCCAGTCGTAGACGCGCATGTTCGGGTACCGGTGGCACGCGGACAGCAGTTGCTCGTTCCACGCCTGCATACCGGCCTCGGAGTATTGGCCCGAACCCAGCAGCGTGATCGCATCGATCCACAGCACCGGCTGGTGACCGATGACGTGCATCATGCGGTCGATGCGGGGCACGATCCCGATCGGCGAGGTGGTCGCGTTCGCGACGTCGTTCGTTCCCAGCGCGAGGATCCAGCATCCATGAAAGCCGGCCGAGATGTGGTCCTCGGCGACGGTGGCGGCGTTGGGGAAGTTGTCGTAGGTCTCGACGATCGACCGTGCGCCGGAGATCTCGGGGTACAGCTTCTTGACGCCGACCACCGCCAGTCGCGCCCCGAGACGCTGGCGGGGCTTGGGGATGTAGTCGGTCGAGATCTCGCCCTCCGACGTCGAGTCACCGATGTAGACGACCGCGCGACAGGCCGTCTTGGTCGGCGGCGGGAGCTTGCGGGCGGCGCGCTCCGCGTTCGGCTTGCCGTTCGCCGGGCGCCCGCCTGACAGTTTCGGCGGCAGCTGCGAGATCTTCGCGACCCCGGTGTCGCCCGCCGAGATCGCGGGCAGCACGCCGGCCAGGCCTCCGACCACGAGCGCGATCACGCCCGTCGCGGTGCCGAGCAGCACCAACGCCCGGCGCCGCGCCCGGACCACCGCCGCGCGGGTGCGCGAGCGGCGGCGCAGGCGGCCGAGCGCTCCCTGACGGATCGGCTCCTCGACATACCGCCACGACAAAGCCGCGACCACCATCGTCGCGCCGACCTGCAGCGCCGCTCTGCCCCAATCCACGCCCGCGGCCTGCGCCCCGCCCCAGAGAACGATCAGCGGCCAGTGCCAGAGGTAGATGCCATACGAGCGGACCCCGACCCAGCGCAGCGGGCGACAGCCGAGCGCCTCGCCGAGCAGACTCGACGGATTGACGACCGCCGCCACGACGACCGCGGTCGCAAGCGTCAGCACGATCAGACCTGTCGGATACAGGAACGGGCTGAGAGAGTTGGTCCTGGCGACGAGCACCAGGATCACGATCAGACCGACAACGCCCGCGCAATCAAGGGGAGCGGGGCTCCCGAATGCCCGCCGAAGCGATGTGCGCGAGATCCGCGTCGGGCGGGCCATCGCCAGCGCGGCGCCCACGAGTAACCCGAATGCCCGCGTGTCGGTGCCCTCGTATACGCGCGTCGGGTCATACCCGGGGTGATAGAGGTGGGCCATCAACAGCGCCGAGCCGGCCGCGCCGGCGACGGTCACCGCCGCCAGCACGCGGCGGCTCCTGATCACGTACAGCAGGCCGAGCAGCAACCACGGCCACACGAGGTAGAACTGCTCCTCGATTGACAGTGACCACAGATGGTCGAGCGGCAGCGGCGCGGCGAAGCGCGAGAAATACGAGCCGTGCGCGGCGATCGTGGACCAGTTGGCGAAGTAGAGCGAGGCCGAGATCACCTGCCGGCGCACCTGATCGAGTTGCGCGGTGTCGAGCAGCGCGACCCAGATGCTGACCACGATCAGCATCAGGAAGAGCGCCGGAAGCAGCCGGCGCGCGCGCCGCAACCAGAAGTCTCCGAGACCCAAGTTCCCGAACCGGTCCCAGTGCGCGAGCAGCAGGTCCGTGATCAGATACCCCGACAGGGTGAAGAACACGCCGACGCCGAGCAAACCGCCCTGTGCCCAGCCGACGTTCAGGTGGTAGGCGATCACGCACAGCACCGCGATCGCGCGCATCCCGTCCAGCCCAGGGACATAGCGGTGCCCTGACTCAGTTGGTCTTGGCATCGCCTGCGGGAAGTCGGTGTCGTCGCGCGGAGATCATCTGCAGATTGACCGAGGGCGAACGTCGGCGACCAGCCTCGCGAGGACCACGCCCTCGTTTGCCGTCCGCACCGGGCCCGTCCGATCGACGGTTTTCGCCCGGCCGTCGCCCTGTCCTGCCTCGAGGCCCGCCGGTCGCGCCGAGCATATCGAGAGCCCGCCCGCCTGCCCGAGAGCCCGTGCGTCGCCGGCGCGGCGGTTTCTGCCTAGCCAAACGACCCCGCCTTCGTTTACGCTCACTGCGGGGTGACTGCTGAGCGTCCGTTGTAGAGAGGGTCGGGCAGACCGTCGCCACGGCTGGGTGTAGCTCTGAGGGGTTTAACCAGAAGAAGATCGCGAGCGCGCCTCGCGCGACCAGTCGCCTCGGTGGTGGTGGCGGGACTCCTGGCGGGCGGCTGCGGCACGCTCTCGACGTCTCCGGCGGCCGGCACGTTCACGCCCCGGACGAAGGGCGTGCTGACGGTCGTGACGACCGACGTGCCGAGCCCCGGCTTCTGGACCGGAACCGCGACTCATCCGACCGGCGGGTTCGAGTACGAGCTCGCGCGCGACCTGGCGACACGGTTCGGGCTGAAGTCCGTCCGCGTCAAGCTGCAGCACTTTCACAAGGTCGTCGAGGGCCAGCTCGACGGCGCCGACCTCGCGCTCGATCTGATCACCCCGACCGACAAGCGACGCGAGCACCTGGACTTCTCATCCCCCTACCTGAACGGTGCGCCGACGGTGGTCGTGCGCTCACTGATCGGGGTCCCCGACCTCGCCACCGCGCAGGCGCTGCAATGGGGAGCCGTCCGCGAGACGACGCTGGTCGACGTCATCAACAATCAGATTGCGCCAGATCAGCCGGTCCGCCTCTACGACAACAACACCCAGCTGGTCTCGGCAGTCGAGTCCGGCCAGGTCGACGCGATCCTGCTCGACATGCCGCAGGCGGTCGTGACCGCCAACGAGTCCCACGGGCGGCTCGAAGCCGCGGCCCAGCTTCCGGCGACCGAGGCGATCTCGGCGGCCCTCCCGAAGGGCTCGGACAACGTCCAGGCGGTCGACTCGGCGATGCGCGCGTTCACCGCCGACGGCACGATCACGAGGCTCCTGCGGACCTGGATCGGCGCCAAGGCGGCCGACGCCGAAAAATCGATCCCGCTGCTGCGCACGACCCTATGATCGCCGTCCACGCTCGGCTGCTGCGCACGGCCCGATGATCGCCGCCCACGTCCCGCTGCCGATCGCGGCATTCCAGATCGCCTCCCCGACCGGTCCGGCGTGGGAGTTCCTGGTTCTGTTCCTGGTCGTGATCATTGGTCCGCCGCTGCTCGAGCGCGCACGGCTGCCGGGAATCATCGGCCTCCTGCTCGGCGGATTCATCATCGGGCCCAACGGCCTGAACGTGATCGGAGCCGGCAACACGACCGTGCCCGAGCTCGGCCAGCTCGGCCTCCTCTATCTGATGTTCGTGGCCGGCGTCGAGCTCGACCTCGCGCTGCTCAGGGTGCACCGTCGCTACGTCGCGATGTTCGGGGTGATCACCTTCCTGATCCCGTTCGCGTTCGGGTCGATCGTCGGGTTCTCGATGAGCTGGTCGACGCCGGCGGCGCTGCTGCTCGGCTCGCTGATGGCCTCCCACACGCTGCTCACCTATCCCACCGTGCGCAACGCCGGCCTTTCGACCACGCCCGCGGTCGCGACCGCGGTCGGCGCGACCGTCCTGACCGACACGGCATCTCTGATCGTGTTGGCACTCGTGTCGGGCTCGCAGCTCGACGGCGGCTCGCCCGCGTCAATCGGGGTCCAGGTCGGCATAGGCTTGATCGTGCTGGTGATCTTCTCGCTGGCGGTCCTGCCGCGGCTCGTGCGGCTCGCGTTCAGGTACCTCGGCACCGATCGGATCGTCCGCTACCTGCTCGCGATCGCCTCGTTCTTGGCGGCCGGGACGGTCGCCAGCATGCTCGGGATCGAGAGCATCGTCGGGGCGTTCTTCGCCGGCCTTGGGCTCAACCGCCTGGTGCCCAACGAGGGGCCGCTGATGGAGCGGATCGACTTCTTCGGCTCGGCCGTGTTCGTCCCGATCTTCCTCGTGTCGGTCGGGATGCTGCTCGAGCCGAGCGTGATGATCCAGGGCGAGACGCTCAAGCTCGCCGCTTTCTTCTGCCTCGCGGCCCTGGGCGGCAAGACGATCGCCTCGCTGATCACCAAACAGGCGATGGGCCTGACCCGCGGCGAGGCGGAACTGATGCTCGGGCTGACGATCCCGCAGGCGGCCGCGACGCTCGCGGCGACCGTGATCGGGTTCGACATCGGGCTCTTTGACCAGAGCGTCGTGAACGCCGTCCTCGTCCTGATCCTCGTGACGATCGTGGCCTCGACGCTGATCGTCGACCGCGCCAAGGCGGCGGTTCCGGTTCCGCACCGCGACCACCAAGCGCTCGGCAAGCGCGTCCTGGTGGCGCTCGAGGACCCGGCCCAGGCGCGGCTCGGATTCGCGATCGGCGCCCGGATCGCCGATCCCGACAGTGGCGTCGTGCACGGGCTGCTCAGCAGCAGCCCGTCCGAGACCGAGCGGCGCGAGCAGAGCCTCGCCGAGCTTCGCAGCGCCGGCTTTGCCGTCGGTGTCGACGCCGATCCGGGACTGCTCGTTCACTCGTCGCTGGCCGAGGGGATCGCCAACGCCGCCGCCGTCGAGCGCCCCTCGTTCGTGCTCGTCGGCCAGCGCAGCGCGTCCGCGCACCCGGCATTCGGCGGCCCGGGCGAAGCCGTCGCCGCGACGATCACGGCGCCGGTCGGGATCGTGATCGGTGACGCGACCAAGATCGGCGAGGTCGTGCTCGTCCGCACGCCGAAGCTCGATCCGTCCGGCGGCGAAGGCGCCGTCGCGCTCGCCGCCGAACTCGCTTCCCGGATCGGCGGCAAGAACGTCACGACCCGGGAGGCCGGGCAGGCCCGGTCGTTCTCCGAGCTCGCACCCGGTCAGCTGTGGATCGCGCCGGCGCACTCGTGGCAGGTGCTGGCCGCGTCTGACCCGCCGAGCGGGGCCGCGCTGATCCTGGTGCTCGAGCCCGCGCCCGTGTCTCCGACTGCGCCGGCGGGCGAACCCGGGCGGCCGCTCGGAATCCCGCTCGACGAGGAGTCTGCCGGCGCCTCCGCGTGACGAACGCGTCCGCGCAGAAGTTGGCCGGCCGGCCGAGGACTCCTCAACCCCCGGGCTCAAGCGTCCGTTAGCCATAAACACCCTGTTGTGGCGCAACGATAAACAGTCGGCGGCCAACGTCAAGTGATCACTCACGCCAGCGGTGCAGTGTTTGCCGGACCGCCGCGCCACGGTGGACAACCCGGCGACCCGGCGCGAACACGCCGCGCCGGGTCGTTGCCAACCTGGACGAGATCAGAGCTCGGCCGAGGCGATCTCAGCGCCGTCGGCGAGCGCACGGAGCTTGAGCCACGCGACATCGGGATCGACGAGCGAGAACCGGATGAAGGTGTCAAAGCCGCAGTCGGTCCCGCCGATGATCCGGTCCCTGCCGACGATCTTGCCGAGTTGGACGAGCCGATCGGCGACGACCCGTGGATGCTCGACATGGTTGGACTTGACGTCGATCACGCCGAGGATCACCGAGCGGCCGTCGGGCAGCGGGGTCTCCTCGAACACGCGCCACTCGTGCGCGTGGCGCGGATTGGCGCCCTCCACGTAGATCGTCCCGGCGTTGACCCGCAGCACCTGCTCGACGATGTCGGCGAGCGGGACGTCCTTGTGGTGTGGGCCCGCGTAGTTGCCCCAGCAGACGTGGAAGCGGACCTGCTCGGGCGGGATTCCGTCGAGCGCCGCGTTGAGCGCGTCGACGGCGAGCGGCAGGTGCGTGTGCCAGTCGCCGACGCTCGAGCCGACCGAGCGGCAGTGGGCGGCCATCGCCATGTCGGGCGAGTCGATCTGGAGGTTCAGCCCGGCGTCCGTGATCGCCTTGTACTCATACGAGAGCTCCTCGGCGAGCGCGCCGAGGTACGTCTCGTGCGAGTCGTAGTAGTGGTTCGGGTAATTGAATGCGATCTGCCCCGGACTGATCGCGCCGATGAACGCGGTCGACGGATCGCTGTCGCCGAGCGCTCCCTTCAGCCGCGTGATGTCGCGATGGACGGCGTCCTTGTCCTCGAGCTTCGCCGGCCCGACGCAGTTGGAGAACACGAGGTGCGCCATCGCCGGCGTGTTGAACAGGCGCATCGCCAGGTCGGGGAAGTCCGCCACATCGTCGGCTTGGAACTCCGAGCGGCCCTCGAACCCCGAGAAGCGCTCGTTGACGTAGGTGCTGAAGCCGGTCTTGCTCATCTCGCCGTCGCTGACCACATCGATGCCGGCAGCACGCTGCTTGGCGACCACGTCCTTGACGGCCGCGTCAACCCTGGCGTCGAGTTCGACCTGGTCGACCTCATTGCCCTCGGCCTGCGCCCAGATCATGTCCGCGACCTCGGCCGGCCGCGGGAGGCTGCCCGCATGCGTCGTGAGGATCCGATCGTCTGTGCCGGACATTTCTCTCCACCTCCGGGGGGTCGGGGCCAGTCAGGGAAGCCTAGTCTCTGATCGTCGGAGGCAAACCCCTGTCCGATAACATTTTACAGTAGCGGTCCAGGGCCTTCCATCGATGTGCTACTCGACGAGCAAGCCGTCGACGCTGGCTGTCCGTGGTGTGGAGCGAGCGGCCCGACGTGCATTTCTACTTGACGAGGAGGGAGACCGTGGCAGAAGGAGCAGTCGTGATCGTCGGAGGAACGCAGGGCCTCGGCCGGCGCCTCGCGGAGCGCTACGCCGAGCGCGGGCGCGACGTCGTGATCACCGGGCGCGAGGCGCAGCGCGCGAGTGCGGTCGCGCAGGAGATCGGCGCCAGCGTTCACGCAAGGGCATTGGACCTCGCAGAGCCGACGTTGATCGATGGCTGCTTCGACGGCGTCGGCGCCGTCGACCACGTCGTGCTGGCGGCGATCGAGCGCGACTCCAACAGCATCCGCGAGTACGACATCGAGCGCGCGATCAGGCTCGCGACGCTGAAGCTCGTCGGCTACACCGAGGTCCTGCACTGCCTCTGCACGCGGATGCACGACGACAGCTCGGTCCTGCTGTTCGGCGGCCAGGCGAAGGAGCGTCCGTATCCGGGCTCGACGACGGTAACGAGCGTCAACGGGGCCGTCACGACGATGGTGCGGACGTTCGCGATCGAGCTCGCCCCGGTCCGGGTCAACGCGATCCACCCGGGGATCGTCGGCGACAGCCCGGCATGGGAAAACGCCGCCGAGGTGCTGGAGCGCACGCGTCAGCGCACGCCGACCGGCCGGCTTGTGACAATGGACGAGGTCACCGACGCGGCGCTGTTCCTGCTGGAGAACCGCGCCGTCAACGGTGTCAACCTCGAGGTCGACGGAGGCTGGGTGATGATGTGATGCCGGCAACGGCTTGCGGGTGGTCCCGTCGCCGACAGGGCGATCGCTGATGCGTATCGCGGTCCTCGGACTCGGCCACATGGGCGCCCCGATCGCCGAGCGGCTCGAGAGATCGGGGCACGAGCTCTCGGTCTGGAACCGCTCGCCGAGCGCCGCTAAGCCGTTCTCCGCCAGCGGTATCCGGGCGCTCGACCGGCCGGCGCAGGCGTGGGAGCACGCCGACGTGTCGATCACCATGCTCGCCGACGGACGCGCGGTGCAGGACGTCGTACTCGGCTCCGGCGGGCTGCTGGACTCCGACGAGCCCGGGCTCGTGATCGACATGAGCACGATCTCAGCTCAGGTGTCGGCGCAGATCGCGAGCGAGTGCGAGCGCCGCGGCGGCTGCCTGCTCGCCGCGCCGGTCACGGGCAACCCCTCGGTGGTCGTTGCGGGCAACCTCGGGATCATCGTCTCGGGCCCGCGGGCGCAGTTCGAGCGCGTCCGCGAGATGCTCGGTGACATCGGGCCGAACGTGATGTACGTCGGCGCGGCGCACGAAGCGCGGATCGTCAAGCTCGCGCTGAACCTGATGCTCGGCGGCACCACGCAGCTGCTCGCCGAAGCCCTGGTCCTCGGCGAGAAGTACGGGATCGAGCGCGGCCAGATGCTCGAGGTGATCGGGGGCTCGGCGATCGCCAGCCCATTCGTCAAATACAAGACCGAGGCACTGATCGCCGACGACTACACCTCGACGTTCACCACGCGGCTGCTGTACAAGGACCTGGCGCTCGCGCTCGAGGCGGCACACGATCGAGAGCTGCCGTTGCCGCTGACCGCCTCGACGCAGCAGCTCGTCGAAGGGTGCATCGGGAGCGGCATGGGTGACCTCGATATGACCGCTCTGCTGCCGCGGCTGCGCCGTGAAGCAGGGCTCTGACGAGCGCCGCCCGATCGGGTCCAGGCGCCTGATCGCCGACAACGGCCAACTGCACCGCCCAAGTGCGCTTCGGAACTACAAGAGGGCGTTGATACAAGAGGGCGTGGTTCGACGTATAACAGCACTATACGATCATCGTGTCAAACGCTACTTGACGCCTCTGAAACGCGGCGGTAATGTCCGGGCACGTGACTCCTGCTGCGGCCTACTACGTTGAGAAGGCAGCGGATCAGGAGTTGATTCCGGCGCCCGGACTCGAGGATCACACGAGCGGGCTGCGGCGCTCGACCCTCGTCGGTCGGCACGTCGGCTCGGTACACACGGGCTTTGCGCTGGTGCAACTGGCCGCCTCGGGCGCCGTCAACGAACACCTGCACTCGACCGAGCAGAGCTTCTTCGTCCTGCGCGGCGCTCCACTGCTGACCGTCGACGGGCATACCTACCGGCTCGCAGCCAACGAATGCGGGCTGCTACCGGTCGGGGTGCCCCACGCGTGGGCGACACCGTCGGACGCTGAGGCACTGTGGCTCGAGATGAACGCCCCCGCGCCGCGGTTGGGGGGCCCGCCGGATACCTTCTGGACGGGACGCGCGCCTCACAGCGACGTGCCGGAGCCACTCGACATCCGCGATCCCCGGACGCGGACCTTCTTCCGGCTGGGCGCGAGCGAGATGGACGTCGACAATCTCAAGATCGGCGCCGCGGTCGACGCGCCGACGGTCTCGGCGAGCATGGCGACCGCGCTCCTGGCCTACAGCGGCATCGCGGTCAAGATGCTCGTCGACCAGCGGCTCGGCGCGGTCCTGCACACGATGTTCATGGTCGAGTACCAGCCGGGCGGGGCGGCGCAGCCCCACGATCATCCATTCGAGGAGACCTACTATATGCTCGACGGCGAGGTCGAGGCAGTGGCGGACGGAACGGTGTTCACGCTGGGTCCCGGAGACGTTTTCTGGACCGGCGTCGGCTGCGTGCACGCGTTCTTCAACCGCAGCGCCGGGCGGGTCAGGTGGCTCGAGACGCAGTCACCCCAACCCCCCACCAACTACTCCTACCGCTTCAACCGTGATTGGGACTACCTTGCCGATCAGCTCTAGCTCTAGTCACCTCGACTCGATCGGCGATCGATGATCGCCTCCCGTGGAGCGACGATGGCCGTCGACTGGGAGCAACGCGTCGACTTCGCGCGCCTGCGCGCCGATCGCCTCCGCAAGACCCGTGACGCGCTCCACGCCTCGGACCTCGGCGCGCTGCTGCTGTTCGATCAGAACAACATCCGCTACGTGACCAGCACCCACATCGGCGAGTGGGCGCGCGACAAGAGCGCCCGCTGCGTGCTCGTCCCGCGCGTCGGCGATCCGGTTCTGTGGGATTTCGGTTCGGCGGCGCGCCATCACCAGCTGTACGCCCCGTGGTTGCCGGCATCGAGCTGGCGTCCGGGCGTCACCAGCATGCGCGGGGCGATGCCCGAGGGCACCGGCGCCCCCGACCTGCTCGCCGGTCACGTGTTCGAGGAGCTGCGCGAGCACGGCCTGGAGCGCGAGCCGCTCGGTATCGATCTGACCGACATGGAGACGCTCGCCTCGCTACATCGTCGCGAGATCCCGACCGGTAACGCGCAGCCGGTGATGCTGAGCGCCCGCAAAATCAAGACCGAAGACGAGATCGCGTTGCTCGACCACGCGGCCGGAATCGTCGACGCCGTCTACGAGCGAATCTACGAGTTGCTCCGGCCCGGCGTCCGTGAGCACGAAATCGTCGCCGAAGCCCACCGGCTGCTGTTCGAGCTCGGCTCCGAGCAGGTCGAAGCGATCAACGCCGTCTCGGGCGACCGCTGCAACCCCCACCCGCACGTCTTCTCCGACCGCCTGCTCCGCCCCGGCGACCAGGCGTTCTTCGACATCATCCACTCGTTCATGGGCTATCGGACGTGCTACTACCGCACGTTCTGCGTCGGCAGCGCCAGCCGGTCGCAACTCGACGCCTACAAGCAGTGCCGCGAATGGCTCGACAACGCGATCGAGCTCGTCCGCCCGGGCGTCTCGACCGACGCGATCGCGGCCGTCTGGCCGACGGCCGAGGAGCTCGGATTCGCCAGCGAGGAGGCCTGCTTCGGGCTCCAGTTCGGCCACGGGCTCGGTGTCGGGCTCTACGAGGCGCCGATGATCTCGCGCCTGCACTCGTTCAAGAGTCCGGTCGAGATCGAGGCGGGAATGGTGTTCGCACTGGAGACCTACTGCCCGGCGAGCGACGGTCGATCGGCCGCCCGGATCGAGGAGGAGGTGCTGGTGACGGCCGACGGCCCCGAGATCCTCACCCGCTTCCCGGCGCAAGAGCTGCTCGTCGCCGGCCGCCGCTACGTCCGCGGGGCCGACCTCGTCGAGCACGCAGACACGGTGAGCGCCGAGTGAGCAGCGGCGCGACGGAAACCGCGGGCGGCGCCGGCCTGTCGGATTCGCGCGCGCTGGAGCTATACGGCCGGATGCTCTTGATCCGCCGCTTCGAAGACACCGTCCAGTCGCTGTTCGAGAAGGGCGAGGTCCACGGCACCACGCACCTGTACTCGGGTCAGGAGGCGGTGGCGGTCGGCGTCTGCTCGGCGCTGGCGCCGCAGGATCGAGCCGCGGGTACATACCGCGGCCACGGCCATGCGCTCGCGCTCGGCGTCGAACCTCAGGCACTGCTCGACGAGCTCCTGGGTCGCGAGACCGGCGTCTGCCGGGGACGGGCCGGATCGATGAACGTCGTCGACCTCGAGCACCGCCTGATCGGCTGCTTCGGGATCGTCGGCGGGAGCGTCTCGGCAGCGACCGGCGCCGCGCTCGCGCTCAAGGACCGCGACGGCGTCGCGGTCGCCTTCTTCGGTGACGGCGCGACCAACCAGGGCTACTTCCACGAGTGCCTGAACTTCGCCAAGGTGCTGGGCCTGCCGGTCGTGTACGTGTGCGAGAACAACCTCTACGGGGAATTCACTCCGTGGGAGCAGGTCACCGCCGGTTCGATCGGTGGCCGTGCCGCGGCGTACGGCTTTGAGGCGCAGAGCGTCGACGGCAACAACCTCTGGGAGGTGCGGGCGCACGCCGAGGCGGCGGTCGCTCGCGCGCGCGGCGGCGAGGGTCCGCAGTTCATCGAGGCGCTCACCTACCGCTTCGTCGGACACTCCCGCAGCGATCCGGGCAAGTACCGCAAGCCCGGCGAGCTCGACGCCTGGCGCGAGCGCGATCCACTGAGTGTCGCGCGTGCACGGTTGGCGCAAACCATGCCCGAGGCGACGCTCGCCGAGGTCGAGGAGCGGGTCGAGAACGAGATCGCTCAGATAACCGAAAACGCGCTGGCGGCGCCCTTCCCCGCACCCGGCCCTGCGCGCGAATTCAAGGAGTAGCCGATGGCGGAGATAACGATGCCTCGGCTCTCCGGCTCAATGGAGCAAGGGACGATCATCCGCTGGCTGCGAAGTGACGGCGAGTTCGTCAGCGCCGGCGAGGAGCTTGTCGAGGTCGAAACCGACAAGGCGACGATGAGCGTCGAGTCTGAGCACTCCGGCGTCCTCACGATCGTCGCGCCCGATGGCGAGACGATCGCCGTCGGGGCGCTGATCGCACGCGTCGCCGTCGACTCAGACGCGGCGCCGGACACCGCTCGCGACGCCAACGGTGCCCGCGGCGGCGGCAGGGTCAACGCCTCGCCGGTCGCGCGCCGGCTCGCCGCCCGGCTTGGCGTGGCGCTCGATGGGCTCGGCGGCACCGGACCCGGCGGGCGAATCGTGAAGATTGACATCGAACGCGCGTCCGCGCAGGCCACGGCCGGCTCGGCCGAGACCCCGCGGCCGCACGCCGTCGATGCGCCGATCACGGTCCAGCCCTTGACGTCGGTGCAGACGACGATCGCGACGAGGATGACCGAATCCAAGGCGACCGTGCCCGACTTCACGCTCACGACCGAGGTCGAGATGGATGCGGCACTCGAGCTTGCGATCGCGCCTGGCGGAGCTCGAGCTCGACCCGCTCCCGTCGATCACCGACCTCGTGCTCCGCGCCTGTGCGATCGCGCTGCGCGCGCACCCGGGCGTCAACGCCAGCTACGCCGATGACACGGTCGAGATCCACGGGCGGGTCAACGTCGCGGTCGCGGTCGCGGCGCCCGGAGTGCTGCTCGTGCCGGTCGTCTCCGACGCCGACACCAAGACACTCGCACAGCTCGCGGCGGAGACCCGGGCACTCGCCGAGCGGGCTCGGAGCGGGGCGCTGACGCCGTCCGATGTCGCGGACGCGACGTTCACGATCTCGAACCTCGGGATGTACGGGATCACGCAGTTCACCGCGATCCTCAACCCGCCGCAGGCGGCGATTCTGGCCGTCGGGTCGATCCGCGAGCACGCGGTCGTCGACGACGGTGACCTCGTACCGCGCCGGCGAATGACGCTGACCCTGACCTGCGATCACCGCATCCTCTACGGCGCCGACGCCGCCCTCTTCCTGCAGAGCATTCGGACGACGCTCGAGCAGCCGCTGAAGCTGCTCGTCTGACGAGATGGAGACCTGATGGCAACGCTCGAGTTCCGCAACGCGATCCGGGAGGCCCTCGACGAGGCGCTCGCCGAGGACGAGCGCGTGGTGTTCTTCGGCGAGGACGTCGCCGCCGCCGGCGGGGTGTTCGCCGTCACCGGCGGCCTGCTCGAGAAGCACGGCCCGAGGCGCGTGTTCGACACGCCGATCTCGGAGCTGGCGCTGACCGGGGCCGCGTTTGGCAGCGCCGTCTGCGGGCTGCGACCGGTGATCGAGATCATGTTCGGTGACTTCCTCGCGCTGGCGATGGACGGACTCGTCAACCAGGCCGCGAAGTTCTTCTACATCTCGGCCGAGCAGGCGAGCGTCCCGCTCGTCGTTCGCTCCGCGGTCGGAGCCGGCGGGCGCTTCGGAGCGATCCACTCACAGACCCCTGCGAGCTGGTTTCAGAACGTCCCTGGGATGAAGATCGTCGCGCCCGTCGACGGCGTCAGCGGCGAAGGCGTTGCTCAAGGCATCGATCCGCGACGACAACCCGGTCCTGTTCCTCGAGCACAAGCGCCTTTACGGCACGCACGAAGAGCTCGAGCAGGCGGGCGCACCCGGCGCGATCGGACGGGCGCGGATCGCGCGTCCGGGCACCGATCTGACGCTCGTGTCGGCGATGAAGGGGGTCCACGACTGCGTGCAAGCCGCGGACCAGCTCGCTGCGGCCGGCGTCGACGTCGAGGTGATCGACCTGCAGACGCTGCGGCCGCTCGACATCGGGCTCGTGCTCGAATCAGTATCGAAGACCAACCGCCTCGCGGTCGTCGAGGAGGGCCCGCTCACCGGCGGCTGGGGCGGGGAGATCGTCGCGCTCGTCGCCGAGCACGGCCTCGACGACATCGACGACGTCTGGCGCCTGGCGACCGCCGATCACCCGATCCCGTACAGCCCGGCGCTCGAGGACGCGTTTCTGCCGGGCCCGGAGGCGATCGTCGCATCGGTCAAGGAGCGGCTCGGCATCGGCGCGACCGCGCAGGGCTGATCGTGCCCGGGCCCGCTCAGGTTGGGTCGTCGGCGATGATTGTCGTCGAGCGGTGCCATCGCTACAGTCGCCCGGCCGAGACGGAGGCCGACATGGGGATGAGACGGGAGGCGATGAGCACCGGGCGAGGCTGAGCGTCGCGTCAGCACCAGTCGCCGCGCAACGGGATCGGCCCCGAGACGATGGGCGCCCGCGTCCGTGCCGAGCGCTTGCGCCAGAAGATCGGCGTACGCGAACTCGCCCGGCGGGTTGGCGTTTCCGCGAGCCTCGTGTCCCAGGTCGAGCTCGGCAAGGCGTCGCCCTCCGTCGGGACGCTGTACGCGATCGTCAACGAGCTCGGGCTGTCGCTCGACGAGCTGTTCTTCGAGCAGCCGCCCGCACCGGATGCGGCGCGGGAGCGCCGGTCCGGGCCGATCCGAGCTAAACGCGAGGCCGAGCCGCCCGGGACGGCGCCGGCGATCAGGGGATGCCCGTCGATCCGGTCGTGCGCCGCGGCGGCGGGAAGGCGATCCAGCTCGCCTCGGGCGTGCGCTGGGAGCGGCTCGCGCCCGAGACCCCGCAGGACGTCGACTTCCTTCACGTCGTCTACGAGGTCGGCGGCGCGTCATGTCCCCCGGACTCGCTGATCCGTCACTCGGGCAGGGAGTACGGCCACGTCCTCAGCGGACGGCTCGGCGTGACGATCGGCTTTGAGACCTACGAGCTCGGACCTGGCGACTCGGTCTCGTTCGAGTCATCGATGCCGCACCGCCTGTTCACGATCGGCAACGGACCGGTCGAGGCGATCTGGTTCGTCGTCGGTCGGCGCGGAGACCCGCGGATCGTCCGCAGCCGTGACGACTGAGGTCTCGGCCTACTCGCAGCGAACGACGAGCGCGTCGTTGACCGCCTCGAGCTCGGGCTCGAGATCGTCGTCGCGCGGGCGGCGGAAGAGCGGTCCGTCGGGCTCTCGCAGCAGCCGCTTGAGCTGTGCAACGCCCCTTGCGTCGACCGGGCCGGGGCTGGCCAGCCGATCGGCGAGCTCCTCGAGAGCCTGGCGGGCATCGACGATCTTGTGGCGGCAGATCGGGGCGCTCGAATGCATCGGATGAATCGGACGCTCAGCCCGCGCGAGCAGTGACCGGATCTCCCGCGCCAGCCGCCGCCGCGCGGTCCAGCCGATCAGCTGGTGCGCGCGAAGCGACAGCGCCGCGCTCGAGTCCGGGCACGCTCCACGAGCGAGCGCCTCGTCGAGCTCGCGGGCACGCAGGCGCACACGCACCCGCAGGCGCGTAACGCGCTCATGCGAGGTGACATAGCTGCCACCTGGTTGCTCGGTCAGTAGAAGGGTCGCCATCGGATCGGCCCGCACGGTCGTGCTGCAAACGTTTGTACAGCGAGCCTGCGTTAAAGGCCAGTCTCCTACAGCGCTGCTGTTGATCTAACGCCCCGATTGTTCCGGGACGGGCGCCGCGGTGAGCGCGAGCGCGCTCGTGTATGCCTACGGCCGACGCTCGTGTATGCCTGCGGACGACCGGTGACCCGACCTGCGCGGCGGTTTGGTGGGATTCTATGCGTGGGCGACAGCAATGCTTGACGAATCCCGCTCTGAACAGAGGGTCACGACCGGTCTCGAAGCACTCGACGCGGTGCTCGGTGGCCTCTACTGGGGCGACAACGTCGTCTGGCAGCTTGACTCCGCGCCCGGGGAGCCGTTCTACGAGGCGATCGCGAGCCGCAGCCAGGATTACGACAGCCGGACGTTCATCTCGCTCAGCGGCCCCGTCGCCCCGTTCGACGTCGCCGGGCTGGACGTGATCTCCGCGGGCGCCGGAAGCGGGCTCGAGCACCCCGCCGATCTGCTGCGCGAGATCCACCGCATCTGCCAGCCGGGCGGACGGCGCCTGTTGCTGTTCGAATCGCTCGACAGCATGGTCGCCGCGTGGGGCACGAGCAGCACGCGCGGCTTCTTCGGGCGTTGCTGTCCGATGCTGCTCGATGTCGGCGCGATCGCCTACTGGTCGATGAGCGCGCGGGCGACCCCGCTGACGGTCCGCGACACGGTCGAGTCGGTGACGCAGTGCATCCTGCGCGTCGACGAACGCAGTGTCCGCGTCGCAAAGGCGGAGGGGCGTCCAGAGGGCACCCGCGGATCAGTGCTGCATTGGCACGACGAGGACGGCCGGCCGGTGCTGTCCCCGGCGGACATCATCGCCCGCGTCGCCGCTTCGCTGCGTTCGATCAGGCGCAGGCGCGAACTCAGCCAGCACGACCTCGCCCTGCTCGCCGGGGTGACGGCGAGCGCGATCTCCCAGGCGGAACGGGCCGAACGAGGCCTCTCGCTCGCGACGCTCGCGCGGCTCAGCTCCGCACTCGGCATCACGATCGATGACCTGCTCCACGGCGAGGATCCCGAGGTCTACCGGATCGGGCGGCGAAGCGAGGACCCCCAGCGCGGCCTCGAGCGCACGATCACGTTGCTCGGCGATGTCGACTCTTCGCTGCGGATCGACCTCGTGCACCTGAACGCCCGCGAGGCCGCGCAGCCGAGCGATCAGGGCAGCGGCACCGGGATCGTCGCGATCGCCAGCGGTCTGGTCCAGGTGCAGATCGCCGGCCGCACGCCCGCGGTGCGCTCGGGCGAGGTCCTGGTCGCCGACAGTGATCGGGTCGAGCGATGGCGCAACATCGGCCAGAGCGAGGCGGTGCTGTTCTGGATCGTCGTCGCCCCGGCGCGTTCCGTGCGCGGCCCGGTCGACTGACCTCGCTCGTCTGGTGGGCTCGAGATGACCGATTTTCGTGGAAAATCCACGCGTGGCCGCCGGATTTTCCACCGATCGCCGCGTGGGCGGGACAAACGTGGAAAATCCAAGCCCGGGCGCCGGATTTTCCACGGGATGCGGCGTACCGGCGCGCGTCAGGCGCCGGCGTGATCGCGCGTGAAGTCACGCAGTGCGCGCTTGCCGTCGCGTTCCGGCATGCCGTGCGCGAGCAGCAGCAGGTCGAAGTCGAGATCGAGCAGCGAGCGGTAGGCGTCGACGAGGCCCCGCTTGGTCTCGGGAGGGTCGTCCATCAGCTCGTCAGAGACGAACGTGAGCCCGTCGACGCCGGGCCAATGGACGACGCCGTCGGCGCAGGCGAGCGCACGGTGAGCGGGGATGAAGAGCGCCGTCTCGTCGGGGCAGATCGAGTCGACCTCGTAAACGTGAACCCCGCCCGGCAGCTCGTCACCGAACTCAAACGGCGTCACCGGCCCGCGACCCTCGAGCTCGTAGCACCCGTTCGCGACACAGTGGACCTCGCACCCGAACTGCTCGCGGAGCTTCCAGGCGTCGCGATCATGGTGACGATTGGTCATCAGCACGTGCTCGGGCGTCGATACGGATTCAAAGAATCCGACCCCGTCGGGCGGCAGCATCGGGTCGAGCAGCACCCTCTCCTGCGCGAGGTAGTACGAGCTGACCTGCTGGCCGTGGTGCGGGTGCGGTGCGCTCCAATGCCACAGCCCGGGGCTGACTTCCTCGGTCATGATCCCCACCCTACCGAGAGTCGATCCGGTCGTCCGGGCTAGCCTGAGGATCAAGCAAACGTTGACCCATCAACTAGGATTGTTGCCTATGGAAACGATCACCGAAGGCCGGCTGGAAGGGGCAGCGCTCGACGCATGGCGCAGCTATCTCCAGAGCCATGCCTCGATCGTCCGCATGCTGGACGCGGAGCTTGTAGCCGAGCACGGAATGACCACGCGCGACTACGAGGTGCTCCTCTACCTCGCGCAGGCTGACGAACGCAAGCTCCCGATGTCCGCCCTCGCCGAGCGCACGATGCTGACCCGATCGGGTATCACGAGGCTGATCGACGGGCTGGTGCAGGCCGGTCTGATCGAGCGGGTCGCGTGCTCGAGGGACGCCCGCATCTCCTATGCGCACCTGACCGATGCCGGCTACGAGAAGCTCCGGGGCGCCGGCTGCGCCCACGTTCTGAGCATCAAACGCCTGTTCCTCGAGCACTTCACGCCCGACGAGGTCGAGCAGCTCGCCGCGCTGCTCAGCCGCCTGCCCGGAGCGCACCCGGGCGGCGAGTGCACGGTCAGCTGATCGCGCGCTGATCGCTCAGCGGACTCTCTCGCGCCACGAGCGCTTGACTCCTCAATACTTGACTTCGCAACCTATTCGAGCTATTATTTGTTGCACAGTCAACCATCCGAAGCAGGAGTCTTCCAAGTGTCAGCTACAACCCTCTCCCCCGACCGAATTCCGGCGGGGACCTACAGCGTAGACCCGGCCCATTCGAACGTCTCGTTCGACGTCCGCCACATGGGCATCGCAACCGTTCGCGGGAGCTTCCGCAGCTTCGAGGGCACGATCGACGCCAACGACGGGCTCGTCCTCGACGGCACCGTCGCAGTCGACAGCGTCGACACCGGCGACGAGAACCGTGACGGCCATCTGAAGGCGCCGGACTTCTTCGACGTCGCAACGTACCCGCAGATCACCTTCCACTCGACCGGCGGCGAGCTCGACCGACGGCGGCCAGGTGGTCCTCAATGGCGAAATCACGATCAAGGGCATCTCGAAGCCGATCGAGCTGACCGGCACGATCGCCGAGAACGGTCAGGACCCGTGGGGCAACGAGCGCATCGGGCTCGAGCTCGAGGGCACGATCGATCGACGCGAGTTCGACCTCAAGTGGAACCAGACGCTTCCGAACGGCAACCTGCTCGTCGCCAACGACGTCAAGCTGCTGGTCAGCGTCTCGGCGATCAAGAACTAGGCAGATGAAGATCCTGGCAATCTCGGGCAGCCTGCGGGCGGCGTCGTACAACACGGCGCTGCTCGCGGCGGCTGCCGAACTCGCCCCGGCCGGCGTGGAGTTCGAGCTCTACGACGGGCTCGAGTCGCTTCCGCCCTACAACGAGGACCGCGACACGGATTTCCCGCCCGCCGAGGTCGAGGCGGCTGCGGGACGCGATCAGCGACGGCCGATGCGCTGCTGATCGCGACGCCCGAGTACAACACCACGATGCCCGGCCAGGTCAAGCATCTGGTCGACTGGGCGTCTCGCCCCCATGGTCCCGACTCGGCATTGTGGGGCAAGCCGGCGGCCGCGATCGGCGCCAGCATCACCGACTACGGCGCGATGTGGGCACAGGACCACCTCCGCCGGGCACTTGGAATCGCGGGCGCGCGCGTGCTCGACAAGGAGCTCGCGATCGACAACGCCCACAAGCGTTTCGACGGCGACGGCAATCTGTCTGACCCCGAGACCCGCGAACGCGTCGCCGAGCTGCTCGCGGACCTCCTCGAACACCACCACGTCCACGCGATGGCGGCGTAAGCTCGAGGGACATGACGGCTCTCTTCTGCGGCCAGCGAGCACGTCGCGATCGATCCCCGCACGACGATGGGCACGGTCCGCCTGACCGTGTCCGACGTCGACCGCTCGCGGCTCTTCTACGAGCGGGCGCTCGGACTGCGAGCGAAGGATCGCGACGACGGCACGGTCGCGCTGCACGCCGCCGACGGGCCCGCGCTCGTGGAGCTGCGCGGGGACAGCTCCGCGGCTGCCGCTCGATCCGCGAAACACGGGCCTCTTTCACCTCGCGGTGCTCGTCCCGTCGCGGCTCGACCTCGCGTTCGCGCTGGCCCGGCTCGCCTCCGCCCGCTGGCCGCTTGACGGCGCGTCTGACCACCTCGTCAGCGAAGCCCTGTATCTGTCTGACCCGGACGGCAACGGGATCGAGATCTACCGAGACCGGCCTCGCGATGAATGGCGTCAGACCAACGGCCAGCTCGAGATGGCGACCCTGCCGCTGGATCTGGATGCGATTGCGCGCGAGCTCTCCGCCGTCGCCGAGCCGCAGGCGCGAGGCGCCGGCGGGCACGCGGATCGGACACACCCACCTGCAGGTCTCAGAGCTCGAGCAGATCGAGGCCTTCTACGCCGGCGTGCTCGGCTTCGACGTGATGGTGCGCGGCTACCCGGGCGCACTGTTCGTCTCGGCCGGCGGCTACCACCATCACCTGGGCTTGAACACCTGGCACAGCCGGGGATCGGGGCCGGCGCCCGCGGGCTCGGTCGGACTGCGCTCATTCGAAGTGCAGCTTCCCGACAGGCCGGCGCTCGACGCAGTCCTCGGGCGAATCGACGACGCAGGCCTGACGACCGAGCCGCCACCGACCGCGGCACCCACATCGTTCGCGATCCGTCGGGCAACGCCGTCGAGCTCTGCGTGCCCGAGCGATAACGGGCGGCGGCGCTAGGCTAGGCGCCTGCGGCGACGTGGCGGAGTGGCTACGCAGCGGCCTGCAAAGCCGTGTACACCGGTTCGATTCCGGTCGTCGCCTTGCGCGATTAGCAGGGGAAACGTTGCTTGTAACAAACCGCATGTGTCCCCGTTGTGTCCCGAGATTCGAGCACCGAGCCGATGTGCTGTAAGCCTATGTGCGGTCGCCACGAGCGCCGGTTCCTCACCTGACCGGCTCGTGGGGTCACGCGCCCGCACGGGCTGTGCTCGTCGCCTGGAGCACCGTCGCTCGTCGTCAAGCGGTCCAGCTCGCCGTCGTGAGAGGGCGCTCAGCAGTCCGGGGTGGTTTGCGCCGTTCATGATGAATGTCGTGCCGGCCGCGATCGCGCAGAACGATCCGATAATCAGACGATCAGGGCGTGGGTCACGTTACGCGTCTGGAATTCGAGCGCGTGCTCGGGGTCGTCGTAGTAGCTGTACTCGCCGACCTCGATCAGCGGGCTGGTGATCAATGGCTTGAGCAGGACCACTCTGTCCTGGCCCTCGATCGGGTATACGCGCATCGGATCGGGGCGACGTCAGGGGTCACGACGGCGAGTCTAGAACCGCCGGGCTACCCGGTCTGACCTCTGCGCCGCGGGCCGTGCGCGGTCGGCTTCGGTGGACGGGGATGTCTCATCGTTGCGGGCGTCGAGGGCCCTAGCGCGCGAGTCCGCTCAGTCGCCGAGCCGCCACGGCGGCGAGGCTGCCGCTCTGATGCCCGGGGTCACCGGGAGGGGATGGCTTGGCTGCTGAGTTGCCGGCGGGCGTGGTCGGTGAGCGCGTGGGCGGCGGGGCTGGTGGGCTGTTGTCGGGTGCGCCACGCGAGCTTGAGGCGGGCTCGCAGCTCGGGACGGGTGATCTTCACCGCTTGGACCTCGGGGGCGTGGGTGTCGGCCGCTGCGTGTGTGATGATCGCGATCCCGAGTCCTTGGGCGGCGAGGGCGACGAGCGTCTGGGGGTCTGAGGCTTCAAAAGCGATCCGGGGATTAAACCCTGCGGTGTCGCATGCGTGTTCGAGGCGTTGACGCAGTCCGGTGCCGCGCGGGAGGCTGATCAGCGGCTCGTGTTTGAGGCTGCCGAGCGCGATCGCGGTCTGCGTAGCGAGCGGGTGGTTGGGGCTGACGGCGGCGACGAGTGGCTCGTCGGCGACGATCTGAGTCTCGATCCCGGCGGGTGCGGGGCCGGTGTCACCGATCAGCCCGAGGTCGATCAGGCCGTCTTGGAGTGCGGCGATGATCTGGTCTGAGCTGTCTTCGAGCAGCGCGATGCTGACGTCTGGGTGCTGGTGGTGAAAGTCGGCGAGTACGCGCGGCAGGTTCACGGCGAGCGACGCGACAGACGGGACCGTGGCGACGGTCACGCGGCCGCGTAGCAGGCCCGCGAGCTGGTCGACTGTCTCGCTGACCGCCGTGATGGCTTGGAGCGCGGCGCGCGCGTGCGGGAGCACAGCCGCGCCGACCGTGGTCGGGCGCGCGCCGCTGGGCGAGCGGTCTATCAGGGTCTGGCCGAGTTCGGTCTCGAGCTGGCGGACTTGGGCTGAGACCCAGGGCTGGGCGACGTGCAGTCGGGCAGCGGCCTGGGTGAAGCTTTGCTCTTCGACGACGGCGAGGAGGTACTGAAGCTGGCGCAGCTCCATAGCGGATCACTCTAGCTGTTAGCTGAGATAGGTCTTTGACTTATGGGCTTGCCGGTCGGATCCTGTGGGCATGCAAGCTTCCGGATACCTCTTCTCCGTCGTGCCGGTCGCGGTCGCCACGGCGTGTGCCGTGTCGCCGGTCGGTGGCGCGGTTCGCCGGTTCGGGACGGCAACCTATGTCGCGGGCTTTGCGCCCAGCCAGCTGCCGGTGCCCGTCGCGGGTTACCTGCTGGCGTCCACCATGCTGTGCCTTGCGCAGGGCGAGCTGTGGTCGGGCTCCGGCCTCGTCGGCCTCGCCGTGACGGTCTGCGCGTTGGCTGGGCTGGGGACGCTGGTGGCTCGTGCCCTGCGCACCCGGCGGGTGCTCGTGCAGGCACTAATGGCCTACGGGCTCCCGCAGGATCGACCCGGCGGACTTGACCCGCTGTCGGCGAGTGCGCTGCGGCGCACCCGCCAGGTGGCCGCTGCGCTGCTGGTGCCGTTTTTGAGACGTCGCCGCGACGTGCAACGCCTGGCCGATCTGGCCTACGGCGCGGGGCGATTTCAGCGGCTGGACCTCTACCGGCACCGCTCGCGGCCAGACGACGCGCCGGTATTTGTCTACTTTCACGGCGGCCACTTTCACTCGGGTTCCAAGAGCCGCGAGGCGCTGGCGCTGCTCTCCCGGCTGGCCGCAAACGGCTGGGTAGTGATCAGCGCCAACTACCGGCTCGCTCCCGCCGCGTCGTTCCCCGACGCCCACATCGATGCCAAACTGGCCCTGGCGTGGGTCGGTGAGCACGTCGCGGCGTTCGGCGGCGACCCGTCCACGATCGTGATCGCCGGCGACTCCGCGGGCGCGCACCTCGCCGCATTCGCTGGACTGACCACAAATGACCCCGCCTACCAGCCCGGCTTCGAGCAAGCCGACACGACCGTCACCGCGGTGGTCGGCCTGGGCGGCTACTACGGACCCCTCGACGCCGCCCGTCCCGAGACCTCCCCACTCGCCCACGCACGCGACGACGCGCCACCCTTCCTGCTGTTACACGGCGACCACGACTCCGTCATTCCAGTCCAATCGGCACGCGAGTTCGCCGCCTCCTTGCGCGCCATCTCACACGCCCCCGTCGAGCTCGTCGAGCTGCCCGGCGCCCAGCACGCCTTCGACCACTTCCAGACCCCACGCACCATGCCCGTCGCCACCGCCATCCACGCGTTCACCGCATGCACACGCCGCCAGCACCACGGGCGCCCGACCGCCACCGGCCCAAGGCTCCTTGCGCCGGCTCGCTGATCGATCCGCAAACGGAATACGGGCGCTTCCGTCCCGCTTCCACACACGGGTCCCGGTCTTCAGAACGACGCGCGCCCGGCGGGAGGATGCACACCGGGGGCGGTCGCGGCGCGCACGCAGATTCCGCCGCCGGCTGACGCAAAGCTCGCTGGTTGACCCTCGAAACCTCGTGCATCCACGCGTCCAGCAACTGCTACCGCCCGAGAAGGTGACCCGGGACCTGGCATCGCCGAGCGGAATGCCGCTCCGCGCCAGCGCACAAGTCAGCACCGACTGCCGGGCGGGCCGCCGCCTGGGAGAGAAGCCACGCTACGGCTCATCTCCGCGGATGACGTGGCCATTGATTCGTGAGAGCAGTCACGGGCGTTCGGCCACCCGCCGGGGCGGTGACATAGCCGCTACGCACCAGAAAGCGGGGCGTCGTGTGGGGCGGGTATTTCGACACAGCGGCAGCTTGGCGCACGGAGTGAGCCCTGATTTGGTGCTGCCTCGATGTAAGGGATGCGGTCAGCGATGTTCGAGGCTCCCCGAAGAGCGCCTGGGTTGCTCGGGCGATGAGGGTCCGGGACCGTGGGCGCGTTGTGCTCGGCACCGATCCATCACGAAGGTGATCACGGAGCCGCTGCGGCGCACGACTACCTTTCGAGCAAACAGCCGATCGAGATGCTGAGCACGGTCTCTCGTCCGGAGGCGAACTTAATCTGGCCAGGGGCTGAAACGGCTGGTATTTTTCCTCACCCGGTCCAGCGGGGCTGGCCCCGTCCGAACGGAGTAAGGAGAGCCCGTGACTGGCGACTGGCGACCGGCGAGCGCTGGCGCTTGGCGAGACTGAACACGAGTTACGTCGGGGGTTCTATGACCGCCACCAACGGCCCCAAGAAGTCGCCATTCGGGTTGCGGATTGACGCGACCGAGCAGGGCACCACGAGCACGATCGAGCTTGAAGGAGAATGGGATCTCAGCCAGCAGGCTGTGATGACAGACGCGATCACACGAGCGCTTGACCGCCGTCCGGCATGTCTGCTGCTCGATCTCAGCCGGCTGAGCTTCATCGACTCCTCCGGCGTTCACGTACTGATCAACACCAGCAGTCGATGCGCTAAGCAAGGAGCGCACCTGGTGATCATCCCAGGGCCCCGCGCCGTGCAGCGCGTGTTCGAGATCTGCGGCCTGATCGATGCCCTCCCGTTCGCCGATCACCACCCGCAAACGAGCGCGACAAACGCCCGTGCCAACAGCGCCGAAGACAGCCGGACCCGGCAGCGCTAACCGTAATCCGAGCGCCGACAGAGCAGACATCGCCACACCCAACGCTGGGCTTGGGACGCCGCAGCGCCCGCCCAGTGCCCCGTTCTGATCTACCTAGCTCGCAGGCTGGCTAGTCGAGCGAGCGCCCTGGTTCGCAGCCGGGTTTGAGGTAATCGCGAACCACACCGTCTTGCCCGGCACGCCGCGGTGCTCGACACCCCAGACTGACGCGAGGGCGTCGACGATCAACAGCCCGCGCCCCGTCAGATCGGTCGGCTCAGGCGAGCGCAAGCACGGTTCTCCGCCACCGTGATCGGTTGCCTCGACACGGATCTCACCGGCGGTGAGAATGATCGACAGATCAAACCGGCTGTCGGCATGCAGGACGCAGTTAGACGCCAGCTGAGAGACCATCAGTTCGACTGTCTCAAGCGTCTCGGCAGGCGCGCCACCGAACGCCTCCACCGCGAATCGCCTCGCCATCATCTACCTGACTCGGGCGTGTGCTCAAAGGTGCAAGTCTGCCGCATAGGACTCCCAGTCAGCCACATTGTGACGACCACCAGGCAGGCAACGCGGCCGCCAGAGCTCGACCCCGGGACCCCACTTCCCCTGCCCTCCCTCGGAGAACGTGGCAGTGCGGCGATTCGCGCTGCCGCGCGTGAGCAACGGCGAGCGCGTGCGGCGTGCCGGCGACCCGCCGTCGGTCGCTGGGCGCCCGCGCCCTCGCCGCCGAACGCTGCGCGAGCAATGAACACGGACAGAGAGGCCCGGTTTCGTCACCCGACAGGTCCTACCGCTCTCGGTCGCAGACGCACTCCGCGCGCACAGCGGGTCCCAGCTCACCACCGGCCCAGCACTCCCCTTTCTGTCGCGAGGCCGATGTGAAAGACGCCGGGTCGACGCGCTCGCTTGTGCAGTTGCGACGTGAGCGTGCTGCTGGCCGGCGGCTACGCCCTGGAGACGCTGGCCGAGCCGCTCGTGATCCACCGTCGCGAAGCTGGTTCGCGGCTGCGCGACTCAGTCAGCCGCTTGTTTGAGGCGGATGCGTCCCCGCCACCGCTCGGCGTCGAAGGTCATTGGCTCGGTCGCGGCGCGGAAGTCCTCAAGCGTCGTGACGAACCGCTGTGGCGCCTCGACGTGGGGAAAATGACCGACGCCGTCGAATACTGCGAGGGTGCTGTGGGGCAGCAGCTCGTGCGCGGACCGGGCGTGCGCGACCGGGATGATTGGATCCTCTGACCCCCAGATGAGCAGGACGGGAAGGTCCTGTGCGAGATACAGACGATCCCCGGCGCGAACCGTTTGCCCGGTCAGACCGACCACGCCGCGCACCGTGGCGAGAAACGCGGAGCGACGGTCCGCGTCGGCCAGCGAGGCGTAGCTGCGCACGAGCTCGTCAAGGCCTGGGCTTTGAAGGCGAATGGGTGGCGCGGAGCACGCGTCCTGCGATGCCGGACGCCCTGCGCGTTGCTTCAGCTGTAACGGACAGAAACAGACCTGCTCCTGGTAGCGAGGCTGCACGCAGGGCCGGGTTGACCTCGAGCCCCAACCCGCCGCTTGAGACCAGCACCAGGCGCTCGGTCATCTCCGGGAACTGATAGGAGAACTGCATCGCGATCCCGCCGCCGAGGGAGTGCCCGACGAGCGTCGCGCGGTCGTGCCCGAGGGCCGTCAGCAGGTCGCGCAGGCCGGCGGCTAGCGATCCGAGCGAGTAGTCGCCGCCGGCGGGACTGGACGCGCCATGCCCCGGCAGATCCACCGCGATAATCGTGGCGTTGCGAGCCAGCGGGTCGACGACAGAGCGCCATGTCTCAAGCGACCCCGCGATGCCGTGGATCAGCAGGACAACCGACCCGGCTCCCTCCTGCAGGTAGGTGATCGAGTGCCCGTGCAGCGTCAGGGTCTGGCGGTTGTCTTCGTTCACGATCGAACTCCGTCTCGTACGCCCACGACGGCGAGCGCGTCTGTGACGCAGGCGTCCCTGACCTGCTCGGGATCGAGCGCGACGGCGACCGGCACTCCGGGAGCCGCCTCTCTCACAGACACGCCGCTGCGCGCCAGGTGCATCGAACCCATCATCTGCGTCAACAGGCGGCCAGCGGCGAACCCCGCGTCGTCAACCTCGACAACCCCCTGCTCCGCGCCGCAGCCTCGAGCACACGCTGGACAGCACCCACGCATCTGCCAGCCGCACGGGAGACACGAAACCAAGTCGAGTCAGACACCGTCTCGCGAAGTTCGAGCGCCGGACGACGCAGGGGCGCCAGACCGCAATCCAAAAACGCGGGATAGCTGAGGCAGAAATCCGCGAACACGGTCAGTACTCGGCGCAACTGCGCCCCGGGATCCGGGACCGGCTCGAGCGCGTCGGTCCGCGCTCCTAGCTCGTCCAGGTAGCTCGTCGCCGTGAGCAGGAAGATCTCATCCTTCGAGGAAAACGCCCGGTAGATCAGCGCCTTGTTGAGCCCCGCAGCACGCGCGATGTCGTCCACGCGGGCGTCGCGGACACCGCGCTGATCAAACAGCTCACGCGTCGCGGATACGATCACCTGCTCACGGGAGGCACGGCGAGCACGCCGGTGCGCGGCCCGAGAAGAGCTGTAAGAAGTCGAGGGCATCAGCTAAGAGTAACCCAGCGTGTGACTCTCGGTTACACCACCGGGCGAGGCGCTGTTCCGCGTGATCGACGCCGCCTACGAGAAACGATCGATCGCGATCAGCTCCAATATCCACCCGTCAGGGTTCGATGAGCTGATGCCCAAGAGCATCGCGACCGCGACCGTCGACCGGCTCCTACACCACG
>CAVUUT010000007.1:0-144669 GCA_963744695.1 uncultured Solirubrobacterales bacterium
AGGACGACTCAGGCAGGTTGGGCGGGCGTCAGTGACACTACGCGGTGGCTTCGTCGGCTCCTGCAGAAGGTCGTGTGCGGCGAGCTCGATCGTCTTGTGTCGCCACTCGGCGGCGCGATAGTGGCAGGCGATCAGCCCCGAGCGATGGATACGCCGAAAGTCCCGAAACACGAATGCGTAGCGCGCCTTGGTTCCCTCGTTGGCACCGTCGGCGAGCGCGAGAACCAGCATCCGTACGCCTCCCCTCGTGGTTGTCCAGGTAGGCGTTCTCGGTGTCGGCTGCGGGCTGGACCTCGCCCCATGGCGGACTCGCCGGCACCCTGATCGCCTACGGCGCCCCACCAACGCAGGCCACCGCAGCGGTCATCGTCTACCACGCGATCGCGTTCTGGATCCCAACCCTCGGCGGCCTCACCGGCTACACAATGCTGCGGCGCCGACTCAACCGACAACAACACACCGCCCCGCAACGACCGAGCCGCGTCCCGCCGCTCAACCCTCCCCCCAAACCAGCCGCAGCCCCCACAGCCTGAGCGCACGACGACCGCACTCGCACAACCCCACCCCGACGCCACTCCTCGGCACTAAATCGTTACTCCCGGATTGTCGCCGACACGGGTCTGATCGCCGCGCTGCTGCTCTCGCCATCCGCCGGGTCGAAGCGGCAGCCCTGATCGCCGGTGCGATCAAGCTCGAGGTGGCCCGGTTTTCGTGGTTGGGGAAGCCTAGGTTTGGCGACACGAGAGTGGCCGTCAACGTCAGGTTCTCTCGGGCGAGGTCCCGCCGGTCTGGTGGTCAAGACAACTCGGTTTGGGCAATCGCTTTGCGTGAGCGGCCAGCTCGGTGATCGCTATGGACGCTGTGAGCTCAGTGGCGAAGGTGGGCGAGTACGGCGAGGACGCGTCGGTTGTCGTGTGCCGCGGGTTCGATGTCGAGTTTGGCGAAGATGTTGCGAATGTGGCTCTCGACTGTTTTCGGGCTGAGCCAGAGGGTGCGGCAGATGCCTTGGTTTGATCGTCCTTCCGCGATCAGGGCCAGGATTTCGCGTTCGCGGGGCGTGAGCTCGTCGAGCGGGTCCGGTTGGCGCGAGCGGCTCATCAGCTCATCGACTATTTCCCGGTCGATTACGCATTCGCCACTCGCGACGCGGTCGAGGACTTCAAGCAGCTGTTCGACGCGACCGACGCGCTCTTTGAGCAGGTAACCGACCTTTTTGGGATTCTCCTCGATCAGTCGCAGGGCGTAGCGCGGCTCGAGGTGTTGGGACAGCACGAGCACCGCAGTGTCGGGGTGCTCGGCTCGGATTTGGGCAGCGGCACGCAACCCCTCGTCGGTATGCGTGGGCGGCATACGGATGTCGACTAGCGCGACGTCTGGGTGGGCGTCGCGGACGCATCCGAGAAGCGCTTGGCCGTCGGCGACCCGTGCGATCACCTCGACGCCATTCTCTGCGAGCAGCAGCGCGACACCTTCGCGCACGAGCGCGGCATCGTCGGCGATCACGACCCGCACGGGAGCTCCGCTACGACTATCGTCCCGCCCGCTGGGTCGCTGCGAACGGTCATTGTCCCGTCGAGTGCCTCGATACGGTCGCGCAACCCGGCGAGCCCGCCGCTCGGCGAGAGTGTGGCGCCACCGACGCCGTCATCGCTCACGGTCACGCGGAGCCTGTCGTGGCTGTGTTGAACGTGGACGGTGGCCCGGGTGGCGGCGGCATGTTTCACCGTGTTCGTCAAGGCCTCGGTGGCGAAGAAATAGGCGGCCAGCTCGACCTCTGGGGTGAGGCGAGCGTCGACGGATCCTTGGATCGTGACCGGCACCGGAGCGCGTCGTGCGAGCGCCTCCAGCGCTTCGTCGAGGCCGTCCTCGCGCAGCAGCGTCGGATGGATTCCACGGGCCAATGCGCGTAAGTCGGCGATCGCTTCCTCGAGCTCGTCCTGGGCGCTCCGTAGCGCCTCGGCGAGCGCCGGGTCCGCGCGGCCGATTGCGAGTCCGATCGCGACGCAAACGGCGACAAGTCGTTGCTGGGCGCCGTCGTGCAGGTCGCGTTCGATGCGACGGCGTTCCTCGTCGGTCGCTGCGACCAAGCGCGCCCGCGACGCGCGCACCTGCGCCAGTTGCGCTCGTACCTCGGCCGCGAGGCGCTCGTTCTCAAGCACCAACCCAGCGGTCGCTCGCACGGACTCGACCAGAGCGGGCTCGTCCAGCAGCGCCGGGTCGTGCACGAGCGCGGCGAGCACTTCGTCGCTTGAGCTCAGCAGCGTCACGGCCCGCCCAGGAACATCGGGCACAACAGCCGGCTCGCCGGACTCATCGACATAGCGCCCGTCGGCGAGCCTGTAGACGAGCTCAAGCGTGGCGTCGCCAAGCGCTCGCGCCAGCCGGTCGCGCAGTGTCTGGGCGCCGGCGGACCGCAGATCGACCACGAGATCGCTGGCCTGCGTGCGACGAAGCCGCGACCACCCGATCGCCGCTACGAAGCCGAGCGGGATCAACACCATCAACCCCCGCGCGGCGGTGGCCACCGTGGTCGAGGGATCGTGGCCGGTAAGCGCCTCCTGCGCGAGCCAGGCCGCGGTCAGAGGAAGTGCCAGCACGACGCTCACAAGCAGTGGTGCCTGTGCCCGTCTGGCCGGTCCGCGCAGTGATACCAAACGCCACAACACGAGCAACGACGCCGACACAAGGACCGCGCAGCCCAGCGCAGCTCGCACCCGGCCGACCGTGTCACTGGCGCTCTGACTGGGCAGGACCGAGAGCGCGTTACGCGAATCGATCGTGACCAGCGCGGCAGCGAGACCGCCTATCGGCGCAGCCAGATATCCACCGATGATCGTCACCCGCGTGGCCCGCGACCACGGCCGCCCATCGGGGTAGGTCAGGACCAACTGGATCATGACGGCAACCCACGCCAGTTGCAGCACGAGTCCCACCGTCCACGGACCGGCCGCGTTTAACCACTGGAGGTCGCCGGCCAGCACGAGCATCGCTGCGAGCGCGAGCAAGAGCCGCGCGTGCCGCCAGCGCGCCCACCCGAGGGCGACCACGGAAGCCGCCACCAGGCACCAGCACAGCGCAATGTCAACGGCGACCTCACTGCCTGAGACGCCGTTGTGTAGTCCCCCCCAGCCGAGCGCCAACCCAGCCGCGACGGCGAGTGGCAGGATCAGGATCGGGTCGCGCAAGAGGGGCGGGGAAGGCGGCGAAACGGATGTGGCCCGGGAAATCACCCGAGCACGCTCGCGAGCGTCGCTGCCGACAACCGAGACTTGGACAGGAACCCGCGCGCGCCGCAGCGCGCGATACGCCGTCCGTAATCCTCCGCCGCGCGGGAGGACACGAGCACGACCACCGGCCCACTCGGGTCGCGCGATAGCTGAGAGGCGACATCGAACCCGCTCCCGTCGGGAAGGCTGACATCGAGCAGCACGACGTCCGGTGCCTGGGCACCGACGGCCGCGATCGCCTCCCCGACGCCAGCTGCCTCGCCGCTCACCACATAGCCGGCCGCCTCCAAGAGCTCTCGCGCAACCGCTCGGAAATCCGGGTGGTCATCGACGATCAGCACGCGGATCGGCACCGGCTCATCGTCGCACACGCCGCCACAAGCGCCTCGGGGTTTTCCCTGGAATGACAGCGCTCCCAGGGTTACCCCCGATGCGGCCATGACCACTGCCTGGTTTGCTCGCACGACTGTCTGGACCCCACATGAGCGAGGATCACGATGACCGCACTTACCGCAGCACTCGAACCCGTCGGCCACTGGCTGCGTCATCGCGTCGCGATCGCGTTCATCCTGCTGGCAGCCGTCGTCGCCACAGCAGCAGCGCTCACAGCCAACGACCAAGCGGCGAACGCGAGCGCCCGGGGGCAGAGCGCCAACCGGCAGATCCATCGGCTGCAGTCAAAAGGCTATGTCGCGGCGGCGTGCACGCGCGAAGGGACCCTGATGGTCGACCCCAAAACCCACCAACACGTGACCGTCAAGCTCGCATGAGCCGCTGACCGAGCTGGCACGGCAGTCGACGAGAACGCCGCCAAGTAGTTGGACACCAACAGGAGCGCGGATCATGATCAGCCACGTGGCATCGCAACCCAACACCACCGGCCGGCGGCGACTGCGAATTGCCGTTGTTATCGCGTCACTTGCCGCCGCCATCGCCGGGTCGGTCGTGCTAGCCACGAACGGCCGCGAAGAAAGGGCCACGACTCGCGGCGTGACGGCGACGCTGCATACGCCCGGACTTCCGGAGTTCGCCGCGGCCGGCCCGACCACGTTGTGGATCTCGACCCGCGGTCGCAACGTTCCCTCGAACGGGTTTGCCTGGGGACGGCTGGTGCAGATCAATCTCGCTACCGGCACCGTGCGGCGTACGGTGGGGCTGCCAGGGCAGACCGCCGGCCTTGTGCGCTACGGCAATCACCTAATCGTCGACCCCGCGTATGCCGGCGTCTACAAGAACGTGTACGCGTCGCCCGGGGAGCTGCTCGCAATCGACTGGCAAACCGGGCGCATCGTCGCGCGCCGGCACGAGCAGCCAGGCGACGGTCCACTGGCCGTCGGCGGCGGTCGCCTGTGGGCGGTCGTGGAGAAGCCCGCGAAGATCCTCGACCTGAACCCCAACACGTTCGCCACGCTCGCGCCCCCTCTCGCACTCGGCACCGGCCGATTGTTCGGACTCACGTGGGGTGACAGGTACGTGTGGGCGACCGCCGGCGACAACGGCGACGTCCTCCGGATCGATCCCTCCACGCGCACGATCACCCGCGCTCACGTTGGTGGCTTCCCCATCGGCATCGTCCTGGCCGGCGGCAGCGTGTGGGTCATCAACAACGCCAACGACACGATTCTGCGTTTGAACCCAAACACCCTGCGAGCGATCGGCCAGCCCATCCCTACGCCCAGCGGCGGCGCCTTCTACCTCGGCGCAACCGGCGGGTACGTGTTCATCGCCAACCAAGCGAACGGCACGATCACGCGCATCGACGACCAGACCGGCAAGACAGCCGGGCCACCGATCCGGATTGCGCCCTCGACCACCAACTCCAACTACTCGGCCGCCTACGCCATTGCGCCGGCCGGCACCGCGATCTGGGCCACGAGCCCCACTACCGATACCGTCTCACGGATCCGCGCCCGCCCCTAATCACGAGCCCACGTCACTGAATCGGACACCGCCCGAGCGCGCCTCGGGGATGGTGGCCCGCGCGACCTGCGATGTCATTCCGGATTGCGACGTCGCGACAAACACGCCGACCGCTGAACACGGCGAGGCGGCCGCAGCTTCGTGCGAGCGGAACTCGTGGGGTATCCGTGGCGCCGTGCGTCTCAGAGAGGTCGCTTCAGCTGCGTTTTCGAGGGCATCGGGGGTTACTCACAGGGCGCACAACGTGGTTGAGGGTGTCGGGGAGGTCTGCTTCGTGATTCTCGATGTAGGCATGGCGACGATACTTGGCGGTCGCGGTGTCCGCGCGTTGGTGTTGGGGTGTGGGTGCGACAGGTGAACGATGACTACGCGCCCATCGTGGGTGGTTGGGCGTTGCAGCGCGATTTCGCTGTGCGGAGCGCTGGTTTCCCGGTCTCGGGCTTGGAGGTGTTCGGGCTCGGGGATGAGACTGAGCGGCTGCGCTCGGTCGCGCGGCTGGCCCGGTTTCGCGAGGCGGTGACGTGGCAGAACCCGGCGGCGTTGGTCAATGCTGTGTTCAATGTTGCGGAGAACGCGGCGACCAAGCCGAGTCGAGCCCGGGGCCGCGAGGAGATCGTCGCCAGTTACTGGCAGCGTTATTGCGCCAAGAACGACACGATCGGGTTCTTCGGTCCGTTGGCGTGGGGGCGGATCGCCGATGACGGGCCGGCGCTTCGCTCGCGCGCGGGATCGCTGGTCCGCGATCGTGCGGCGCATCTGGAGGCGTGGCCGGTGCAGGCGCTGGCTGAAGCACTGGATCCGCAGCTGAAGATTGCCGCCGGAGCGTTCGCCGAGCACGATTTGCGGATCGCGCTCGAGCAGCATCCAGACGCCGGGGTCCGGGAGCGTGGTCTGGCGGCGCTCGACCGGCTTGAAGCTGCGCGCGATGCTGTTGCGTCCGCGGCGCCCGCGCGCCTGCTGCAAGCGCTGGCTGACCTGGACGCCGTGTTCGTGGAGTTGACCGGCCGCGAGCCGGTGCGCAACGCGGGCCGCGCCTATGGCGCGCGGACGCTTTGCTACCTCGATTGCATGCGCGACCTCGACGTGACAATTGGGCCTGGGCTGCTCGAAGAGATCGCTCCGGCGCTTGAGGTGTTGTTCGAGGCGGGGAGCTGGTATTGCGGCCGGGTGAATGAGATCAGCCGGCGGGTGATCGAACGGGCGCTGCCAACAGGCGGGGCCGCGACCCGCCTCCCGGATCAGGCCAGCTTTCGACGCAGCCGGGCTGCGTCCCTCGACGTGCGGAAATTAAGATTCTCGGCAGACTGCCGGGTTCGTCGCCGCTGCAGCAACAAGGAGTTAGCTGCTGCTCCAGGGCTCGGCGGATCGGAAGCGGCAGCATTGTCGGGGCGCGATGGTGCGGCGTTATCGAGCCAATGCTGTCTTGGGCGCCGCGTCCAGAGTGTCGGCCAGCTCGCCGAGCAGTTCGGCGGCGCTCGGGTCCAGCGAGTAGCAGACCTGGGTGCCGCGACGGCGGGTACGAACGACACCGCTGGTGCGCAGCGCCTTCAGATGTCCTGAGATCGTGGGCTGACTGACCCCGAAGTGCTCGGTGAAGTCACACGCGCAGATCTCGCCCTCGACCGCCAAGCGCCGGGCGATCCCCAGCCGGGTGGGATGCCCCAATGCCCGAAGAACCATGGCAACCGCGTTCCCGTCCTCTTGCACGGACGAACCGTATCGTGATACTCCTATATAGGCAACTAGCGAACAATCGAGGAGTGATGCCGATGCCTATCGCTACTCACGGTGTCAGCGAGTTGGTGCTCGAGGCCAACGACCTCGCGGCGTCTGAGCGCTTCTACAGCCAGGCGCTGGGTCTGCCTGTCGTCCTGCGCTGGGAGGGGGAGGGGTGGACGGGTCGCGAGGCGGTGTGGGTGCAGTCCGGCGAGCAGACGAGAATCGGGCTCTGGAAGCCCGCCGTTGGGATCAGCGGCGCCCGACCCGGAGCCCACGTGCACTTCGCGCTCACGGTCACCGAGAAGGATTACGACGCGATGGTCGCGCAGATCCGCACGCACGGAGTGCACGTCGACGAGGTCTACTTCGGTGATGACCCCAAGGCGCCGGGCATGCGCTCTGCCTACATGGAAGATCCCGACGGCCACCGCGTGGAGGTCTGGACCCGAAGCATCGCCACCCAAACCCAAGCCGGCCCTCCCCACCCGATACCCGCCGTCGACTAGCACGTATTAGTGCAGATGTGGGACCCGAGCGCGCTGGCCGAGGAGGACATCGACGAAATAGTGCACTCGGCCGAGCAGCCGGCCGGCAACCGGGCCATCTTGGAGATGTACCGCGCCCGCCAGACCGACGCCGAGCAGAACCGCCCGCATTACGCCGACCCGATCAGCTGCCCGGTCCTGGCCGTTGGCGCGCAGGCCTATCTCGGCGACGAAGTATCCAAACAGCTCGCGCAAGTCGCCCGCGAGGTCCGCGGCGCCGTCATCCCCGCGTCCGGTCACAACATCGCGCTAGAGAACCCGGCTGCCCTCGCCCAGGCCTACCTCGACTTCTTCGCAGGCGGCTAACCCTGGTAGCCCTCTGGCTGGGGTCCGGCCGCACGAGGCATTCGAGATCAGACCGATCGGCCGGCCTCTCGACGGGCCTGCTCCTCGAGCTCGCGTAGTTGTCCGTTGATCTCTCTGATCCGCGTGAGGACGTCGCGCTCTTCCTCTTTCAGGGCGACGACGTCCGTCGTCAGGAATTGCCGGGCGATTGCCCCGGTGAGCAGCGCGACAAACCCGACGCCGACGACCATCACGATGCTGGCGACGATCTTGCCGGTCGTGGTGTGCGGGGCGAAACCTCCAAAGCCGACGCCGGTCATCGTCGTGATTGCCCAGTACACGGCGTCCCCAAACGGCACTCCCTCGACGGCGTGGAACGCCTCAGCGCCCGCCAGCAGGACCAGGAGCGTCAGCAGCGAGGTGTTGCGGAGGCCTCGCCGGGTGAACAAGTGTCTGATCAGAGGCCCGAGCTGCACGAGCCGAACCAGGATCAGGAGCCGAAGTGCGCGAAGTGCCGGGATCGAAAAGAGAAACGGCGGCGTGAGGACCACGATCGCGACCTCGAGCGGGTGATCGACAATCCACTTTCGAGGCGAGTCGGCGAGCGCGAGCATCGCTATCGCTTCAACTAGGAAGACGACCCAGATCGCATAGTCGCCCACGAAGCCGACGGTGTTCCAGGTGCTGGGTGTGGGCTGGCCTTCGAGGATCAGGAACGGGATCGTGAAGATCGCCGCCGCGATCGTGACTGGCTCCAGCCGGCGCTCCAGTTCGGCGGCGCGAGCGTTCATCACCCGCGTGTTCGCCACCGCCGGGGAAACGCCTCCCACCCTACGATGCGGCTGGGACAGGCCCCGCCCAGAGCCTCCCGGTTGACAAACGCGCGCATCGCCGGCGCCAGATCCGCTCATCACCGCCGGCGATGACTGCGGCCGCAACTGAAGTTCGCGACACGGCCACGCCGCCGTACCAAGCTAAAGGTCGAAGCCCGTCATTCCAATGACGCAACAAGGCACCGCTTGGCTCGATCCGAGCCTGAACAACAGTCCTGATGGGGCGGACGCGGTCCCTCCGGCAGACGCGCGTCTCACCGAAAGCGTTCAAGTTCGCGGCGCATACGCACCGCCGGCCCGAACCGCGTCTGCGCCGCGCCGATCAGGCCGAAACCCACCTTTTCATAAAACCCCTGGGCGGGCCCGGCGGTCACTTCAAGACACGCGGCACCCTGACATGACGCGCGCTCGACTGCGTCTTCGACCAGCGCTTTGCCGACACCCCGAGCCATGTGAGCCGGATCGACGAACAACCCATCGAGCTCGTAGGAGCCGCCTGTCGTCGGAATCACGACTGAGAAGCCGATTGGCGCGCGTTTGTCGTCGACCGCGACTCGGACCCACCCGTTATCAAGAAAGGTCTGAGGCACTTCGATCGCATCGGGGTTTGCGGCGAGCTGCTCGCGGTGGGCCTCCCAGACGTTCGAGGATCGCCGCTGCAAGTCTTCCAACACTGCCGCCTCTGTCACCGCTGCGTCTCTGATCCTCAGCACTGCGATCACGTTACGGGTGACCGGGTGCCCGCGGCTAGCCCGATTCGATCGGTTGGCCCAGCGTGAATCGGTGGCCGTCGGGCGACCGAAGCGCCAGCTCACGCATGCCCCACGGCTGGTCTTGGGGGGCCTGGAGTACCCCTGCGCCTGCGGCGACGGCTCTCGCGTGAAACGCGTCAACGTCGTCGACGCTCAGATACGCGACATAGCTGTGATCGCCAAGCTCGCTTGCGGGGGGAACGTCCGGGCAGCGACCGAGCATGAACATGACCGCGCCTGCGCGACAAAATCGCCAGTCGCCAGGGGCAACGTCATCGAGCTCGCACCCCAGGACGTCGCGGTACCACGCGCCGGAACGGTCAAGGTCATGCACGGCCAAGACCGGGTAGGAGCGCGTGATCTCCACGCAAGCATTCTCCCGCCCCCGAGCCGCAAGCGCTTTCGGTAGCCGCCACTCGATCAACGAGCGCCGCAGACCTTGCGGCCGACAGTCGGCCGTCTCCTCGGTTCGGACGCCAGGCATCGGAACGAGCTCGGCGGGTCTGTGTCGGTGCCAACGTCACGCGCCCTTCATGGCCGCTGCAGAACCCGTGGCGCAGTCTGCCGCTTCAGTTGACCGCCGGCGTAGAGGGGCGCTCACGTTCTGTGTCGTTTGGATCGGCGCGAGGATGAGAAGCGGACACCAGCTCAGCAATGGCAGTATCGAGGCGTGATCCGCGCCGCGCGCGGCGACGAGCTGCGCAAGCTTCGGGAGCTCGAGCGCGCGCCTGGCTCGATCTTTCGCGAGCTCGGCATGGAGGCGATCGTCGTCGACGAGCCCCCGCGACCACAGCCCTCGCCGCCTTCCGGGCTGCCGGCAAGGCGTGGGTGGCCGTCGCCATCGCTTCTGCTCTCAGTCGCCCCCAGGAACGCTCCGACCCTGGGCTCCTGCTTCGGGCAGGCCGTCGCTGGCGTGCGGCAGTCGGGCTTCGCGCCCCGCAGATTCGCGCGACCGTCGGCCGCGACGGAACGCTCCGCCGGCTAGGTGCACCGATCGTGGCGCATGGCCCGCCATTCGTGTTCCAGAATCGCGAAGTCCAGCTCATCGCTCCACCGGCCCTTGAACCACTCGTTTTGCACTAGGTGCGCCTCTTGGCGCATGCCGAGCCGGACCGCCAGACGAGCGGAGCTGTGGTTGTCGGCGTCAACTCGGGCCATGACGCGGTGAAGGCCGAGATCGTCGAAGGCAAGGTGCAGGAGCCGGTGCGCGGCCTCGGTGGCGTATCCCTGGCCCGCGAAGGCGGGATTGACGACATAGCCGATCTCCCCGCCGCGATGCTCCACTGAATGCCACATCAGGATCACGTCGCCGACCAACTCGCCCGATGCGAGGAGCTCGACGCCGAGAGTGAGTGCGTCACCTTCGGTTTCGAGGACTTGGCGCGCCCACATCCCCTCCACGCGATCGCGGATCGCGCTGGCGTCCATGGGTTCAAACGGGACGTACCGACATACTTCCGGGACCGATCGGTAGGCGACAAGCGACTCGACGTCTTGCTCCGAGACGGGACGAAGGGCCAATCTCGGGGACCGAAGCGGATAGCTCGGATGAAGGGCCACAGACACAACAGGATGCCGAAACATGCCGCCCGTCCGAAGCTCAGCCGTGTCGGGCAGGTCGCGCGTGACGACCTGCTCTGCCGTCTGGGCGGTGCTTCGATCGCGCGTGGTGCCGCCGGTCAGGTTTCGGCGCCGGCGGGCGTGCCTCGGCTCGTGCTTTGGGTCCTAGGCGCGACGGCCTGGGATTAGGTGGCCCCCGCATGCGGGCCGGACCCGTTGGTGCTTAGCGCGGACACGTCTCCTTCGGCCTGCCGCTGACCGAGAGCGGGAGCTAGACCTGGGCCTAATCCCGCCCGTGACGTCGCCGCCGGGTTCGTGAAGCAGGCGTCTCAGACGATTGTGGGTGGTGGCTACGTCGAGCCCGACACGACATGGCGGGCGCCTGTCAGTGGCGAGGAGAAAATTATTCGCTGGGTATCGTGACCGCGTCGGTGCGCTCTTGGCCGGAGCAGGGGATTGCCCGCCCGGTCGTCGATCCGACGAAGGCGCTGCCGCACGGCGTCCGTGACCGTCGGCGGAATCGGGATCTCCGCGGCGATGGCGCGATCGGTAGAAAGCTCCCGAGCGATCGCCAGCGCGTACAGCGGGTTTCCTCCGCACGCGGTGTGGACGCGCGCCAGCACGGGCCGTGGAATCCCCCGACCGAGCGCCGCTCTTAGCAGCAAACCGGTCGCGCGCAGATCGAGCGGCTCGATCGCGATCCGCTCAAGGCCAGATTCACCGAAGCCCCTCTCGAGCTCGGGCCAGAGCGCGCTCTCGCTCTCTGGTCGGCGCGCGAGCACCACGCAGACGGGTTCGTCTCGCAGCCGGCACAGCGCGAACGCCAACACACGCGCGGACGCGCGATCAAGCCACTGCTCATCATCGATCGCCAGAACCAACGGTTTCTCGGCCGCAAGGCGGCGGATCACGGTCAGAACAGCGCGCGGCAGCGCCTCCGGAGCAGTCGGCTCCGAGGCCTCCTCCAGCAACAACGCCGCGGTGAGCGCGCGGCGCTGCGGATCCGGAAGCGCCGCCGTGACCTCGCTGACAGCGGCGTCGAACAGGTCCCCAAGACCGGCAAACGACAGCAATGCGTCCGGCTCGGCCGGCGCCGTCACTAGCACCCGATAGCCACGCTCCCAAGCCGCCTGTACCACCTCGTGCCACAGCGTCGTCTTGCCGATCCCGGGGTCGCCCTCAAGCGCGATCCCAGCCGGTCCTCGCGGAGTGCTATCGAGCACCTGCTCGATCCGCTGAAGCTCTGCTTCTCGTCCGATCATGACCCCGGCTCCCAGCGACGGCCTACTGTAGCGCCACCACAACCGTGCGGCAACAGCCCGACAGGCGTGCGGGACCCCGATTTACACGCGTACGGCCAGACCTTGCCGTGGACGCATCAGACACATGGCTCGACCGGCGGGCAACTGACAGTCACCGACTCGAGCAAAACCCTCGCCCAGCACGAAGGCGGGCACCTCAGTCAGGTTGTCCGACCACCGTTCTCTCCGAAAACCTATGGGTCGCCAGAGACACTGTGAGAACAGAAC
The DNA here is from genome assembly GCA_963744695.1 of uncultured Solirubrobacterales bacterium. Lineage (GTDB taxonomy): Bacteria > Actinomycetota > Thermoleophilia > Solirubrobacterales > Solirubrobacteraceae > Palsa-465. The sequence continues at coordinate 12,371 of CAVUUT010000007.1, forward strand.
GACTCCGTCAAATCGCTCGAGCAATCACCGTACGCGTGCTCAACATGTGGCGCACGACGAACAGCGTTGGCCGGCTACTCACCTTTGGGGCACTCTGCAACGGACCGCCGCTTCCGGCCGGCAGCGGTAACTGTGGCAGTCTCAAACAGATTGCGGGATCAAAGCCTGGATCGAGCACTTGCGGCAAACCGTGGCAATGTGCGGGTCACTCCCAGAGTCGTTGACCCGTGTTTGCGGGTGTTGGCAACGTTCGACGTGCACTGACAACACCTCGCGTCGACCTTGCAAGCAGGAGGTCGCCGGTTCGATCCCGGCTGGCTGAACTCAGCAGGCCGCTGGCACGGACCGCCCGGCGGCGCAACACGTCTCGGGCTCACGGCGTGCGGATCACCCGTGAACGCCGGGTCGGCAAGGTTATGTAGCCCGAAAGCGCGCGGGCGATGACAAACTTTGCTTGTCGAGGTCCTTCCGTCGTGAACGGGAGGGGAAGGGATGCCCATGCCGTTCTCGTATCGGATGATGCCGCTGGTTCGTGCGCTCGCCGTCGCGCTCGGGGTCACGGTGGTGCTCTCGGTTCCGGCCGTCTCGGCTGGAGCGTCGTGCGGAGTGCATCCGTGGTGCAACCCGTCGCTCTCGGTCAGAGAGCGCGCGTCGCTGGTGCTGGGGGCGATGACGACGGCGGAGAAGCTCGAGTTGGTGGCCAACGGCGGTGGCGGTGATGCGCGGCTCGGGATCCCGCCGATCAGATTCATTGACGGGCCAAATGGCGTGGGGGAAGGCAGCACGCACGTGACGGCGTTCCCGGATGCGCAGACGGTCGCGGCGTCGTGGGATAGAAGGTTGGCGGAGGCCTACGGCCGGGCGCTGGGGGCGGAGGCGTTCGGCAAGGGCGACACCTTGATCGCGGCCCCGACGATCAACATCGTCCGCACGCCGCTGTGGGGGCGCGAGCCGGAGACCTTGGGCGAGGATCCGTTCTTGGCCGGCTCGCTGGCGGCTCCCGAGATCCGCGGGATTCAGAGCCAGCACGTGATCTCGCAGGTGAAGCATTTCGTGGGCAATGACCAGGAGATCGATCGGTTCGGGCAGCCGCTGGGTGCCACGGCCGTGAGTGATCAGGTGAGCTGGCGGGCGCTGCAGGAGATCTATTTCGCTCCGTTTAAGGCGGCGGTCCAGCAGGGCCACGTCGCGTCGGTGATGTGCGCCTATAACCGGATCGATCTCATCTATTCGTGCCAGGACCCCGAGACGCTGCGAACGCTCAAGGGCTTCGGGCTACATGGGTTCGTCGGCCCCGACGCCGAACTGGCGGTACGCGACGACGTCGCCGCCGTCAACGCCGGGGTCGACAACATGCAGTTGGGGAGCCTCGCCACCGCCGCGGGCGAGAACGAGCTGACGATCCTGACCAACGCCGTCAACGAGGGTCAGATCTCCACCGCGCGTCTGGATGACGCGGCCGGCCGGATCCTCACCGCGATGTTCCAGGTGGGCCTGTTCAATCATCGCCCGACCGGCGGTCCGAGCAGTCGCGTCAGCAGCACGGCCCATCTGGCGCTCGCGACGCGGGTCGCCGAGGACGCGACGGTGCTGCTCAAAAACCGCCGCAGCGTGCTGCCGCTGCGCCGGCGGGGCGGGTCGATCGCGGTCATCGGCCACGACGCCGGCAAGGGCACCGAGACCGAGGAGAACGGATCGCCGGCGGTCCGGCCGGGGGGTCCGGTGATCTCGCCGCTTACCGGGATCCGGCGGCTGGTCGGGCACCGGTCGCGGATCACCTACGCTCCAGGCACGCTCGGCGTGGTCCCGTTGCCGACGATCCCATCCAGCGCGTTGACGCCCGGCAGCGGCACCGGTCACGGACTGAGCGCCAGTTACTACGGCGGGCAGTCACCGGCCGGCACGCCACTACTCACGCGCATCGAGCCGACGGTCGATTTCGCGAGCGTGCCGACGCCGCTGATGCCAATCCCGAACGCCGACGGCGCGACCGCGGGCCAGTGGACCGGGACCTTGACCCCGCCCAAGAGCGGGCTGTATAGGTTCTCGCTCAAGGCTGCCGGCGTCGCACACCTGTACCTCAACGGTCACCTGGTCGTCAGCGCAAATGCCGAGTTCGCCAGCGCCGCCAAGGGCGGGTTCATCAACGATCCCGGTGGCCCCGCGATCACCTTTCAGGGACAGGCTCGCCTGGCCAAGAGTCGCCCGGTGTCGATCCGCATCAGCTACGCGACAGGGTCCTCGATCGGGGGTGCCGCACTGCAACTCGGCTGGGCGCCGCCGCAGCCATCGCTGCTCTCACGGGCGGTCGATGCGGCCCGTCACTCGAAGGTGGCGGTCATGTTCGCAAACGATGTCTCGAGCGAAGGGATGGACCGCCCCTCGCTCGCGTTGCCGGGTGACCAGGACCAGCTGATCAGCGCGGTCGCGGCGGCCAACCCTCGCACGATCGTCGTGCTGCACACCGCCGGCCCGGTGCTGATGCCGTGGCTGTCAAAGGTCGCCGGCGTCCTCGAAGCGTGGTACCCCGGCCAGCAGAGCGGCACCGCAATCGCCGCGACCCTGTTTGGCAAGTCAGACCCGTCCGGTCATTTGCCCGTTACCTTCCCGAGGTCCGCGCGCCAAGGCCCGGCCACCAGCGAGGCTGAGTACCCCGGAGTCAACACTCTGAGCCAGTACTCCGAAGGGATCTTCGTCGGCTACCGCTATTACGACGAGCACCACGAGCGCCCGCTGTTCCCGTTCGGCTTCGGGCTCTCATACACGAGCTTCGCGCTCAGCCACCTTAAGGTCGAGCGCCTGCGTCAAGGCGCCGTTCGTGCGACCGTGCGGCTCAGCAACAGCGGTCATCGGGCCGGCGCCGAGGTCGTCCAGGCCTATGTTCAGTTCCCGGCCGTCGCGGGCGAGCCGCCGCGGCAGCTGAAGGCCTACCGCCGAGTGCTGCTCAAGCCCGGGACGCGTACGACGATCCGGCTCGACCTGCCGCGATCGAGCTTTGAGTACTACAACGCACAACGCAACCGGTGGATTACCGCATCAGGCCGATACCGGGTATACGTCGGAACGTCCTCGCACGACCTGCCGCTGTCTGCCCCGATCAACGTCAGTTGAGCTGACCAGAGAGCGCGGAACAGCTCCGCGAAAGCGCAGGGCACGGTGTGCCCGCCTGGTCGGGCGCTTGCGACCGCTGCCCTTGACGACCTACCATCAAAGTGATATCACATTGATAGGTAATCGAACGGCGACGCAACCGCTGACAGGAGACCGCCCGATGTACGCACCGAACAACAACACCGCTCCGAAAGGTCTGCGCGGATGGTGGACATCTCCAGCGCGCTCCGGCATGCGACTCATAATCGCGCCATGGGAGTACCGCCACCTCCGGGCCTTCGCACGCGTGCGCATTGCCAGTGGCATCGTCCTGGCCAGCCTCGGCGTCGTCACGCTCTCCTTCGGTGGCGACGACTGGAAGACCTACGGATGGATGATGGTGTTCCTGGCGGCGGCGGCAGCACACTTCGCGTTCGCCTACTGGGAGCTGAGCATCGCTCGCTCCACAGCTGCCTGAGCTTGAGCCTGCACTCGTCGCACCGGGTCCCCCTGGCGGCTAGGCGCGTCGGTGGTCGTCGATCATCACGGCCAGCCGTAGCAACGTCGGCTCGTCACCCGGGCTGCCGGCGAGCTGCACCCCGTATGGCAGGCCGGCCTCGTCGGTCCCGGCGGGGATAGCCAGGACCGGGCCGGCGGTCTGGCTGAGGGGGAGCACCGGGTGCAAGAGGGACGTGCGCTGGGCGGCCTGGTCCCCGTCGAGTCGCGGTGCCACGGTCGTCGTGGTGGGTATCAGTAGCGCTCCGATCCGCTCCCGTGCCATCGCCGCTGCGAACTGCTGCGTCAGCGCGCGGCGAGCACGCCCCGCGTGTATGTAGTCGATCGCGCGGATCTTGGCGCCGAACTCGAGCCGCTCGCGGACGACGGACGAGTACTGTTCGCGCTGTTGCCCGAACCAGTCGGCGTGCGCGGCGCTCGCCTCGGCCGGCTGCACGGTGGCGTGGATCGCGTCGGCGTCTGCAAGCGCCGGAAGCTCGATCGGTTCGGCTCCGAGCAGGTGGGCGATTGCGCGAGTGCCGTGCGCAATCGCCGGGTCGAGGGCGACGCTCGGCACGGCGAGCAGCCGGACATGTGGTTGGGTCGCGCGGGGTTGGTTGACGTCACCTCTGACGTCACCGTTTAGGACTGCCCAGAGCACGGCGGCGTCGGCGGCCGTCTTGGCGAGCGGGCCGACCACGTCGTAGGAGAAAGCCAACGGCACCACGCCGTCCGTTGGTATCACCCCGAGCGTCGGGCGCAGACCGACGATCCCGCACAACGCGGCCGGCACCCGCAGCGAACCGGTGGTGTCGGTGCCCAGCCCCGCGAGCGCCATGCCGGTCGCGACCGCGACCGCCGGTCCGGAGCTCGAGCCGCCGCTGATCCGTTCCGGGTCATGTGGGTTGCGAGCGTCACCCCAATGGGGGTTGCGCCCATCGATGCCGTAGGCGAACTCGTTGGTGTTCCCCTTCCCCACGATCACCGCCCCTGCCGCCCGCAAGCGCGCAACCGCGGTCGCGTCCTCGCCCGGCAACCGCCGCCAGCCCGCCGCTCCCGCGGTCGTCGGAAGCCCTGCGACGTCGATTACGTCTTTGACACAGATCGGAATGCCGAGCAGCGGGCGCTGATCACCAGCTCGCGCAGCGCGATCGGCGGCCCGCGCCGCGGCCCGCGCGCCTTGATCGTCGACGAGCAGATAAGCGACGAGCTCCTCGTTTCGCGCGCGTACCTGGTCGAGAGCGGCATCGAGCAGCTCGACCGCAGACAACTCGCGCGCCGCGATCGCTGCGCGAGCCTCGACGACGGTGATCGAGCCGAGATCCCCAGGCAAGCCTCGAAAATAGTGCACTCGGCCGCACCGATGCGCGGCCGGGGTGTGACGATGCCGCGCGGCTGAACCTAGTCTTTGTGCATGAAGCGCGCTGTCGTGCTGGCGGTTGGGCTGGCGATCGCGCTGGCAGCCGGAGCGAGCGGCCACACGGGGACTGGCGGTCACGGTCACCGGTCGCGCGTCAACAAGCGCCGGGTCACGTTGCAGTGGGTCGGAGACATCGCGTTGAGCACGCAGCGCGGGCTGCCCCCGGGTGGTCTTGTCCGCGCGCTCGAGCCCGTCGCGCCGCGGCTGCACGACGCGGATCTGACGCTTGGCAACCTCGAGGGCACGCTGTCGCGGGGAGGAGTTTCCAAATGCGGTCCGGGCTCGATCGGCGGCGGGACGTGCTTTGCGTTTCAGGCGCCGCCCTCGACAGCCCACCAGCTGCGCCGGCTGGGCTTTGGATTGCTCAACCAGGCCAACAACCACTCCGAGGACTACGGACCGTCGGGTCGTGCGCAGACGCTGAATGCTCTGCGAGCGGCCGGCATCGCACAGACGGGGCTGCCGGGCGAGATCACTCGGCTGACGGTCGGCGGCGTTCGGGTTGCGTTTCTCGGCTTTGCCCCGTACAGCTATGACGCCAACCTGCTCGATATCCCGGGGGCGAAGGCCCTGGTGCGGCGAGCGCGTCGCAGCGCTGCGATTGTGGTGGTGATCATGCACGCCGGAGCCGAAGGCGCCGATCAGCTGCACACGCCGAGAGGCACGCAGTTCTACCTGGGCGAGAACCGCGGCAACGCGCGGGCGTTCGCGCACGGGGTGATCAACGCCGGCGCATCAATCGTGTTCGGCTCCGGACCGCATGTGATCCGGGGGATCGAGCGCTACCGCGGACATCTGATCGCCTATTCGCTGGGCAACTTTGTCGGTTACCACACGCTCGCGGGCGGGGGCGTCCTGTCCCAGAGCGCGATCCTGAGGGTGACCCTGAGCCCCACGGGACGCCTCCAGGCAGCCCGGTGGATCTCGATCCGTCTGACCGGGGGGTTGCCGCGCCCGGAGCCCAGCGAGCAGAGCGCGAGGCTCGTCGCCAGACTGTCGCGCGAGGATTTCCGCACCGGCCACTACATGATCGCACCTGATGGGCGGTTTAGATTGCGGCGCGCAAACCCGCGGCTGATGCCGGGGTCGCGCCGGGATCGTATCGGGATCGGCTGACCCTGGCGCTCGTGCGTGAGCGGGCGATCGACCGCACCATCAACCGGTGGCCAAATGAACCGGCGCCTAGGCGAGGCGACCCTCAGGCGGCTGCGGACGGTGGAGAGCGCAGCAACCGACGCGAACGCATCGAGCAGCATGCCCACCTGCTTGTCGGCTCGCATCTGGCCAAAGCACAGCACAGGAACACGAAGACCTCGGGCGAGATCCCCAGCTCCGCCCGGATCTCGCCGGCAGACCGACCGAGCGTGTAGACGCCCTCGAAGGTCCCGTGCCGGGATGACGTCGATCCTCAGCTGCCGCCCGAGCTCTGCCCGGAGGCGCTGCGCAATCGCATCGTTGTGCACGAGCAGCACCGAACTCGCTCGAGCCAACACGGTTCGATCGGCACGATCAATCCCCGACCAGCGCCGCGCCCGAACGTCGTGGACGGTCCAGACGATCTGGTATCCAAGCGAAGTGGAAGTGTAGGAATGGCACCGTGTGCCTGAGCGCCCCAGCGATCGACACGCCGGGCCCGGGAGGTACACCCGGGGGATCCCGCGCTCGGCCAGCGCCGCATACAGAAGCTCACCGTAGGGATTAGTCGTTCGGCCAGGCGGCGGGAACTGCGCCACCGCTCGCCGGACGACCTCACTCCCGCCGCCCTCGCGATCCACAATTACGACACTCCCGTGGTCACGCTATCGCGCCTGAGCCGGCCATCACGTTTCTCCACCCTACCCCCATCTCGCGGTAGCGATCCGCACGACCGCGTTCGTCGCTGAGCTCCCGTCAGACCGCGACCCGGCTCGTGATCAGCCGCAGCCCGACGTCGAGTTCGGACCGTTGCAGGAGGTCGCCATAGCGCTGCTGCCAGGTGCCGTCCCGAAGGTCACGTTGCAGGCGGGTGAGTGCTGCTTGGACGGTCGCCGCGGGGAGATCGTACCAAGGTGAGGTGGCGGCACGAGTGGCAGGGTCAAGCAGCGCCTGTGGTCGTGCCCACAGCGCCGCGAGAAAGCCATCGGTGCAGTCGCGCCGGACGGAGAGCGTAACTGCCGTCGAGTTCGGCAGGATCTCGCACAGCCGACTGATCGGCGGGAAACGGGCGGCATGCTGGCTGAGAAGCTCGGGGAGGTAGTCCGCGACGATCCAAAGGCGCGCGAGCACCGACACGTCCATCGTCACGATCACGATCCGGCGCCTCGCCACGCGAAGCAGTTGCCCCAGGCCGGCCTCGATGTCGGGCCAGTGGTGCACGGTAAGAACCGCCATCGCGGCGTCGACCGTGCGATCGGCCAACGGCAGATCCTCGACCGAGCACTGCAGCGCGGGAGCGGCGCCAGGCGGTCGCTGGGCGATCATCACGCCGGAGGGCTCTACGGCGAGAACCCATCGGTCAATAGGCTCATAGGAGCCGGCGCCCGCGCCGACGTTCACGACGGTCTGGCAATCGCCGAGTGCGCCCGCGATCGCGCTGGCGAGGCGGGGGTCCGGACGTCGCACCGCGCCGTATCCACGACCCATCGTGTCGTAGGCGGGCCGCTGTCTGTCGGAGTCCATGGAGTGGGGCAATCAGGCAGATGCTGGCAACGGGCGGATCCGCGATCATCGCGCGGCTTCGATCTCCGCTCCGGTCGTGACAAGTCTGCTCGATTTGAGGATGCCGCAAGTGTGCCCGACCACAGCCTGGAAGGTCTAGACTGCCCGAGCGCGGCCGCGCGGGAGGTGACTGTCAAGAGGGCGTGCCCGTGCGTCGGGGCGCTCTGGGGGGAGGGACCAATATGGCTGCAGTGACGACGGGCGACGAGTTCATCGAACACACGACCGCGCTGGCGGTCGAGGAGAAGTCCAAGCTGATCAAGTCGCTTGGGCGCTTCGACATGGTCTTCTTCACGGTCTGTGCGTTCGTGGGGCTGGACACGCTGGGGACGGTCGCGTCGAACGGTCCACAGGGGTTTTTCTGGCTCGTTCTGCTGGCCGTGGTGTTCGTGTTGCCATACGCGCTGGTGATGGCCGAGGTCGGGAGCGCGTTCACTCAGGAGGGCGGCCCTTACGAGTGGACCAAGCTCGCCTTCAACCGCTTTCAGGGGGCGCTCGCCGCGGTCCTGTATTGGGTCACGAACCCACTGTGGGTTGGCGGCTCGCTCGCCTTCATCGCTACGGCTGCGTGGAGCGACAACATCTCGCACATCTCCTCGGGTTCGGTCTGGGATTACGTCTTCAAGCTCCTGTTCATCTGGTTCTCGATTGGCGCCGCGATCATCTCGCTGCGCCGCGGTAAGTGGATCCCGAACGTGGGTGCGTTCCTACGGCTGTTCGTGCTGGGGTTCTTCACGATCACCGTGATCATCTACGGCATCGACCATGGTGTGAATGGCTTCCCCGTCACGGATCTCAAGCCCACCGGCCTTGTCTTCTTGGCGCTCGTCCCGCTCCTGCTCTTCAACTACGTCGGATTCGAGCTTCAGAACGGTGCCGCCGAGGAGATGGAGGACCCGCAGCGCGACGTCCCTCGCGCCGTGGTTCGCAGCGGAATCATCGGCGTGCTCATGTACGTGGTCCCGATGCTCGGGATCCTGCTCGTGCTGCCGGGTAACTCCCTGACTGGGATCGGCAGCTTCCTGGACGCCGTCACAGCAGTCTTCACCGTCTACGGCGGCGCTGGGCACGCGCTGCGCGACATCATGGCGCTGTGCTTCATCGGGGCGATCATGACCTCCGGTGCGGTGTGGATGATGGGCTCTGACCGGATCCTGGCGGTGGCGGCCTACGACGGTGCCTTTCACCCGTTCTTCGCGCGCTTCAACAAGCGGCTCGGCACCCCGATCCGCGTCAACACGATGTCGGGGATCGTCGCGAGCATCTTCATGGTCGTCGCCGTGGCCGCATTCAACGGCGGGACCAACTCGAAGTTCGTCGTGGTGTTGGACATCGCGATCTCGACGACGCTGATCTCCTACCTCTGGATCTTCCCGGCCGCGTTGAAGCTCCGCTACAGCCACGGCCATGTCGAGCGGCCCTATCGCGTGCCCGGCGGCGATCTCGGCATATGGATCTCGACCGTGCTGATCACGGTCGGCGTGGCGCTCGGCTCTTGGGTTGCCGTGTTCCCAGGGACGCTCGAGAAGCTCTTCGGGCTCAGCTACGACTTCAACGGGACCTGGGGCGTGAGCCGCGGCACATTCGAGGCGCTCACGCTCGGCACGCTCGCGGTCATCGTGCTGGTGGTGATAGTCGGCTACGCGAGCGGCCGCAGCGTGCGCGAGACGCAGGCGGTGGACATTCCGATCGCCGACAAGCCGGACCCGGAGGTCGCAACGGTCAACTGATGCAGCGCGGTCGTCGTCGCGCGGCGGCTTGACAAGCGAGCGCTCACGATATATCGTTGAGCTATCGAATATGAAGGGAGATTCGAGAATGGCCAACCAGTACTTCTTGGATCGCATCGCGGGTCGCAACCCTGACCTGCGCGCCGCCGACGCGGATCGCGAGCAAATAGGAGAGCGCCTTCGCAAGAGCCACGCCGAGGGCCGGCTCGACCTAGCCGAGTTCCAAGAGCGCCTGGAGTGCTGCTACGAGGCCAAGACCGTCGGCGAGCTCGACGCTCTCGTCGCGGATCTCCCGCGGCAAGACGAGTACGACGACCGACGCTCGTTGGGGCGGGTTCTCCCGCGGCGCTTGCCGCTGGCGCCGCTGGCTCCGATCCTGATCGTGGTGATCGTGATCTCGGTGACCATCGGGCATCACATCTTCTGGCTCTGGCTCCCGCTCCTGTTTCTCTGCTGGAGGATGTCCTGGTGGCATCGGAGGGGGTCTTGGGCGAGTACACGGTGACAAACCGCGTCACCACGGTCGGCGCTAAGAAGGCGACGACGATCAACGTCGCCGAGCCGACACCAGGCCAGCTCGTCATATCCGGTCAGATCGCTGCCCACAGTTCGCCGACGCTGCGAGTATGGGAAATCGACCACCCCTCGGAGTTCGCGCGCACGGCATTCATCGAAGCGCTGCAGCGAGCGGGCGTAACCGTCACGGCGCCGGCGACGGGTCCCAATCCCACCGCGCTCCTGCCACGCAAGAAGAGCTACAAGCGGTCTGACCTGATCGGTGAGCGTGTCTCGGTGCCGATGGCCCAGTACGCGAAGCTGATCCTCAAGGTGAGCTACAACCGAGGTGCCGACCTGATGGTGTGCCTGGCCGCCGTGAAGCTCGGAAGCACCAATTGCCAGACCGGGCTGCGCGCCGAGGTCAAGACGGCCACCAGCCTCGGCGTCGCGCGCAACGCCTTGTTTCCGCAGGATGGCGCGGGCTCCGACGATCAGGGCCGCAGCACGCCGGCGGCGCTCGCGACGTTCCTTCGCCGGGTCGCACGAACGTCGTAGGGACCACGGGCCCGAGCCCTTCCGATCCTCGGGCGCGACGGCACGCTGGCAAACGTGTTCCCGAAGTCACCGGCGGCCGGACATGCGCAAGTCAAGACCGGCAACCGCGTGGTGGGGAACCCGGCCGGTCAGATCCTCGTGCTCGGCAACAGTTTGGCTGGCTACGCTCAGACCAAGGGAGGGCGGCGGGTGGTGTTCATGATCGCCGTCGGCAACGTTCCGATCAACACGCCGACCGCCTTTCTGAAGGTCGTCAACGACCAGGCGCGCATGGTCGTGGCAATCCAACAGAGCCTATGACCACGCGCGACGCAGCTGCCCGGACCTGTGCCATACCGGTGGCACGCGAGCCGACCTTGCCGTAGAGGCTGTTCACGACGCGCGGATCGATCTGGTGCAGGGTCAGGACGGCGCCGCGTGACTCAGCGCCGGTCGGAGCATGGACGTAGTTGCGGGTCATGCGGCTGTAGCCGTAGGTCCCGGCCCCGATCTCTGACTCGACCACGCGGGCGTCGGGTCCGAAGGCGCCCACCATCTCGGGAAGCGTCTCCTGAAGGGTGTACGGGTGCACTCCGGATGAGCCCGACACAAAGTACCCACCGATCGCAACGCCGGCGATCGCGACGAGTGCCCCAACCACCCCCATGACCAGCCTCTTTGGCCCGATCCACATTTCCCCCGCCGCTCGAGGACTCTAACGCTCGCGGCCTCGTAGCGGCAAAGCGAAAACGTTGACTGCGGGCCCCCGGCTCTGGTTGAATCACCGTAGGGCGACGCGACTACCCAGGGGGGAGACATGACGACCGGACAGCAAGCCGGCGGCAAAGGCCGACCGGCCGCAGCCAAACGTCAGCCGATCAAGACTTTCGACGGCGACAAGGATCAGCCGACGACGAAGGCGGGATTTGAGGACCTGGTCAAACGAGCAATCTCGAACCTCGCCGATGTGACGGTGGCCACGCTCGTCACGGACGTAACGGTGCAAATCGACGAGCGCGGGCGGCTGGAGGATGTGAGCGTACCGACGACGGACATCGCGGCGATCGTCTCGAATATCAACCTCGTCAACGGCAACGCGACGACTGAGATCGCCAACAGCCTCAAGGACGACGAGGCTCTGAGGACGTTCCATCAGGGCCTTGTCGACAAGGCGGTTACCGTGTTGCCGAACAACATCAAGGCGTTCGCGAAGCTCGTCGAAGAAGTCATCGGCAAGATCATCTAGCGGTACAGCCCCGATGTCTGCGAAGCCGAACAGCGAGGGTCGGCGCCTCGCGTATCAGCTTGTAAGCCTCGACATCAACACGGTGATCGACACGCCCGCCGCAAACCGCGACGGCATTACGCGTCGGGACCCGCCGGGTATCAAGGCGCCGAGCATGCCGCTGATGGTCCAGGACCTCGCCGAGAACTACCGCTGGTTCTCGGGCGCCGGTGACAAGGCGCATTTCAGCCAGGTCAAGAAGGCGGCAGACGAAACGCTCAAGCAGCGCACACACCACCCTCAGCACGGCCTGCTCGACCGCGTCGCTCGCAACAGCGGGGAGTTGCACGACATTCTCGACACGGCCGGCGGCACCGTCAACGACGACGGCAGAGTCGAACTCGACGAGAGCAAGCTGACGCCGGCGCAGGCGGCGACGATCCGCAAGGCATGGGAGTTGGCGCTCGATCCGATCGACCTCGCGACCAACGTGTCACTCAAGGGCGACGTAGTCACGCGCTTCTCGTCGCGCGGCGGCACGCCACCATCGGACGCGGTGGTCGCGTTTCACGGGCAGATGGTCGCCGCCAGCTTGACGCATTGGGCGGCGCTGATTGGCGTCTTGACAACCTTCCTGGGAACGCTCGCCCGTTTATTACCAGGCTGACCCGCGGCGGCAGCACGCTCACGGGTCCCGAGGGTGACGTCGCTCCGCCCGCGCAGGTCAAGCCGGCGCGCGGCGATCTGCGCGCCGGCGCGCGCGATCTGTTTGGTCACGGCGGCCGACTCTTCGTGACGACCGGCGCTGATCCGCCAGGCCGATGGATCAGCTCGCTTGTGCAGGCCGACGGCGACATCGTGACCAGGGCGACGGCGGACTCCGTCGCGGACCTCGAGCTGCTTCGGCGCCACAACCTGCAGATAGCGCAATGGCTCGCGTCCCTCCAGCGCGAATGGCGGTCGGTCGAAGTGTGGGCGGACCGCGTCGCCCAAGGGGCGGCTCTCGTCACGGTGGGCGGCGGGACCGCGCTCGCGGTGACGAGTCATGGCGCGCTCTCGCTGACCGCGTTTGCCGTTTTCGCCGCGGTCGGCGCGGCTCGCGCTGCCGGCGCGACGATCTTCCGTCGTCGCCTTCTGCGCGTCAGGTAGTCCCGGTCACCGATCCGACGGCTTGGACGGTTGGCCAGGGCGTTGTCGACGACGGATCATGATCCAGCTCGCGGATCAAGTCCTTAGAACACCACGGTCGTCTTGCCGTCCGGTAGGACGCGGTCCTCGCAGTGCCACTCCACCGCGCGCGCCAGCACGACGCGCTCGATGTCGGCGCCGCGGCGGCGCAGGGTCTCGACGTCGTCGCGGTGAGAGACACGGATCACGTCCTGCTCGATGATCGGGCCCGAGTCGAGTTCCTCGGTCACGTAATGGGCGGTGGCGCCGATCAACTTCACGCCGCGTGCCTTGGCTTGGGCGTAGGGCTGCGCGCCGGCGAACGCGGGCAGAAACGAGTGGTGGATGTTGATCACCGGCACCCCGACCCGCTCAAGGAAGTCACCGGACAAGATCTGCATATAACGCGCCAGCACGACCAGATCGCAACGGTCTCGCAGAAGCTCAAGGAGCTTCTCCTCGGCCTCGGACTTGCGCTCGCGTTCGACGCGGACGTGGTGATAGGGGAGGCCGAAGCCTTCGACGTCTGAGCGGACGTGCTCGTGGTTTGAGGCGACCAGCGTCACGTCGGCCTCCAGCTCGCCGCGGCGCCAGCGCCACAGCAGGTCGAGCAGACAGTGGTCCTCGCGGGAGACCAGGAGCGCCAAGCGCTTGCGGTTGCGCGTGTCCCATAGCCGCCAGTCCATGTCGAACGGTGGCGCGACCGTCTCGGCGAAGTGCTCCCTGAGATCATCGCACTGCTCGACAGGGAGTGTGAACTCCATGCGCACGAAGAACGTGCCGCCGTCGGGATCGGTGCCGTGGAGGTCGGAGTGGACGATGTTGGCGCCTGCGTCGAACAGGAGCCCCGAGATCGCTCTGACGATCCCCGGCCGCCGCGGGCAGGAGACGAGCAGCCGCATCAACGTCCGGTCGTTGGTCATCCGGCCGGGCTGCATGACAACCATAGGGTTGGCGCAAGAACCGCGCTCGCAACGAGCCAACGCCGCAGCCACCTGGACACACCCGAATCCTGCCAGCAGCCGCGCCCGTTGACAACCCGAGCTCGCTTCGGACTGTTCTTGAGTAGCCCGGGCGATCTGGCTAGCCTGACGCTGTTGATAGGCCGCGGAGTTGAGGGCGTCATCATGCCGGGCAGTCGCTGGATCAAAGTTGACGCGACGATCGTCGAATGCTTTCGCGCGTGGGACGAGCCGCTGAGGGCGCCTCATCCTCGGTTTGAGATCGTCGCCGAGATCAAGATCCGTGGAGCGGGAGTGGAGCGCATCACCGCTCGGCAGAAGCTCAACGGTCGGACGCATCACTGGCGCGCGCCCGATCCTGGCGAGGTTGTGCCCGCGCGCTGGGACCCCGAGCAGCGCCAGTTGCGGCTCGACCTGGCAGGCGATCCTCGCTACGACGAGAGGGTGATCAAGGCGCTGGGGAGGACACGCGATGTTCCGACCTGGCCTCCAGCCGGCTTCGGCGACGCCGGCTAGAGCTGTGTCTGCCTCCCGGCTCCTGTAGCCGAGGTCGAGGAGGTAGCGTTCGTCGGAGTGATGGGCCGCGCGCTCTGTCTCGTGATCCTGATCGGGGTCCTACTTCCCGCGTCGGCGTCGGCGGGCATCAGGGCGACTGTGGTCGGGACGTTCACCGCACCCACCTACATCGCGGCGCCGCCCGGCGACACCCATCGGCTGTTCGTGGTCCAGCAGTCCGGACAGATCGAGCTGATCAAGAACGGTGGCAAGCCGACGACGTTCCTCGACATCTCCAACGAGGTGACGTTCGTGGGCGGCGAGCAGGGGCTGTTGTCGGTCGCCTTCTCGCCCGATTACGCGACAAGCGGCAGGTTCTACGTCTATTACACGAGCAAGAACTGCCCCAACTCGCCCGGTTGTGACGAGCATGTCAGCGAGTTCACCGCCAACCCCGGTGGAGACACGGCGAGCGCGAGCTCCGAGCAGGTGCTGATCACGATCCGGCATCCGGACCAGAGCAACCACAACGGCGGCCAGCTCCAGTTCGGACCGGATGGCGAGCTCTACATCTCGGTGGGGGACGGCGGCGGCGCAAACGACACCGAGGGCAACGCCCAGCGTCTGACCACGCTGCTCGGAAAGATCCTGCGCATCTCGCCACAGCCCAACGGTTATTCGATCCCGGCCGGCAACCCGTTCAACGGTGGGCCGGAGTGCTCGACCGGACCGAGCAGCGGATCGGCGGACTGCCCGGAGATCTGGGCCTATGGTCTACGCAACCCGTGGCGCTTCTCGTTCGACAACGCGACGGGGGACATGGTGATCGGGGACGTCGGCCAGAGCGCGGAAGAGGAGATCGACTTCGCTCATCCCGGCCAGAACGTCGGCGCCGATTACGGCTGGCCCTGTTACGAGGGATCGGAACTCGATTCCCTGGGACCGCCGTCAGAGTGCAAGCCGCTTCCCTCGCCGGTTGTCTCCCCGGTGCTGACATATCCACACCCGCAGAACTGTGACGGCACTCTGTTCTGCGGTGACGGGATCATCGGCGGTTACGTGATGCACGATCCGACGCTGCCGTCGCTCAACGGCTGCTACGTCTATGGCGACCTCGGTACCCCCGGGCTGCGGATGGTGCACCTCGCGCAGCCGTCGGCGTTGCCGTCGGTCGCGCTGGTACCGCAGATCGGCAGCCTCTCGAGCTTCGGACTCGACGCGAGCGGTCATCTTTATGCCGCGGACATCGCGAGCGGCGACGTGTACAGGATCGAGTCGGACGGCAACCCCGCGACCGACTCGCGCTGCGCGCCACCATCACCGCCGGCATCGCAGTCACCACCGCCCCCGTCACCCGTGCCTGCGCCGCAATCGAGCGCGCCCGTCAATATGTCCCCTCCAGCGGTCCGTGTCCGGCGCGCGGCGCCGAGACTGTCGGCCCTGAGGATCAGGCCCACGGCATTCCGGGCCGCGAACTCCGGGCCGAGCGAGCGCCGAAAAGGCAGACGTGGCGGGGTCGTGACGTTCCGTCTCGACAAGCGCGCGACCGTCACGTTCACCGCTCAGCGGGCGCGCACCGGACACGAGATCGACGGCCGCTGCCGGCACGTTGCCCGGGCCCACCGCACGGCGAGGCGCTGCACGACATGGAGCACCGTCCCGGGCGGCTTCCGCGCCGCGGGCAAACGAGGGACCGACCGCTTGACGTTCACCGGGCGAATCGCAGGCCGCAAGCTCACCCCGGGCGACTACCGCCTCGTGGCCCGCGCACGGGACGCGGGCGGCGGCTTCGGCAAGCCGGTGCACGCGCGCTTCTCGATCCGCACCTGAGGAGCAGTAGTCCCGGGGGGCGGCGAGCTCGGGCTCGTCACGCCGGGTGAGCCCGATCACTCCGAACGGCGATCGGCAACGTGCTGCGCCAGCGCGGCGAGCGCGTGCGCGATTTGCTCGCGCGCTTCGGGATCGGTGATCATCCCGTCCGCGCCGACTGCGTCGCGCGTCAGCGGGATCCGGGTGCATGCCGCCTCGACGATGTCGGCGTCGACGTAGCCGAGCACCTTGCGCAGCGAGTCGTGCGCGTCCGCACCTCCCGTTGGCGCAGCCGGTCCCGAGGCGTTGATCCACGCGACCGGCTTCCGATAGGTGCTGGCATCGCCCACCGTCCACTCGAGGAGGTTCTTCAGGGCGCCCGGAAGCGCGCCGGCGTACTCCGGCGTGCACAGCAAGAGCGCGTCTGCCGCCGTGATCTCAGCTCGGAGCTGTGCGACGGCGGGATCCACCGGCTCTCCCTCACGGTCGTCGTCGGGATTGAAATGGGGCAGCTCGGCCATGTTCTCGTACAGCGTCGTTCGGATCTCAGCGCCGGATATCTGACTCGCTGTCCTGAGGACCGCGGTGTTCGTCGAGCCACCCCGCAGGCTGCCGGAGATCAACAGCACGTGCAGCGAAGGATTCATCGTCTTGCCCCAAGACATCGTTGCTCCTCTCCCGTCAGCCGCAGACTGGGCCGGAGGCTACCGCAGCCGACGGCCTGCTCGTGTCCACGAGGGGGTGGAATGACGAGAGCGCCGAGCTCATCACCGAGCTCGCCGCGAGGAGCGTTGCCCATAGGATGTGAGCCATGGTTCGGGCGGACGCGCACGCGTTCTGGCTGCGGGCGCCCGGCGTTGGGGAGATCCGGCCGGTGACGCTGCCCGAGCTCGGGCCGGACGACGTGTCGGTGCGTACCCTGTGGTCCGGCGTCAGTCGGGGCACCGAGGCGTTGGTGTTCCGTGGCGGCGTTCCGCGCGACCAGTACGACGTTATGCGGGCACCCTTTCAGGAGGGTGACTTCCCGGCCCCGGTCAAGTACGGCTACCTCAACGTCGGCAGTGTGGAGCAGGGACCGGCGGAGTTGCGCGGGCGCACTGTCTTTTGCCTGTACCCCCACCAGACGGCGTACGTGGTGCACGCGAGCGCGGTGACGGTGGTGCCCGAGGATGTGCCACCCGGTCGGGCCGTGCTCGCGGGCACGGTTGAGACCGCCGTCAACGCCCTCTGGGACGCCGGGCCACTGCTCGGCGATCGGGTCACCGTAGTCGGCGCCGGCATGGTCGGCTGCTGCGTCGCACGGGTGCTGAGTCGGTTCCCGGCCGTGCGCGTCACGCTCGTGGACGTCGATCCGAGCCGGGCCGAGGTCGCGGCCGCAATCGGCGTGCAGTTCGCGCTGCCGGCCGACGCCGCGGACGATCGCGACCTCGTCGTGCACACGAGCGCGACGTCCGCCGGGCTCCAGCTGTCGCTCGACCTGCTCGCGCGCGAAAGCACGGTCATCGATCTGAGCTGGTATGGCGACACCGAGGTCCGACTTTCGCTCGGTGGCGCGTTCCACTCGGCTCGTCTCGGGATCCGGGCGAGCCAGGTCGGCACCGTGTCACCGGCACGCAGCGGGAGCCGCACGACGGGAGACCGGCTGGCACTCGCACTCGAGCTGCTGCGCGATCCCGCCTTCGATGCGCTGATCACCGGTCAGTCGCGGTTCTGCGAGCTGCCCGACGTGATGGCGCGGCTCGCCGCGGGGAGTCTGCCGGCGCTCTGCCACACGATCACCTACGACGAGGAGTAGCTCTTGTTCAGCGTGACCGTTCGCGATCACATGATGATCGCCCACAGCTTCCGCGGCGAGGTGTTCGGGCCGGCGCAGCGTCTGCACGGTGCGACATACGTCGTCGACGCCACATTCCGCCGCCCTGCACTCGACGCGGACAACATCGTCGTCGACATCGGTGCAGCGTCCGAGGCGCTGCACGCCGTCGTGGCCGAGCTCAGCTACCGCAACCTCGATGACGAGCCCGCCTTCGCGGGCATCAACACCTCGACCGAGGCGCTCGCGCGGGTGATCGCGGACCGTCTCGCCGACAGGGTCCACACCGGCGAGTTGGGCGACGGCGCGCGGGAGCTCGAGGGGCTCGTCGTCACCCTGCACGAGTCACACGTCGCCTGGGCGAGCTACGAGCGGCCCCTGTGACGACGGTGCATGTCGTGGTGCCCGACGGCATCGACGACCCTGCCCTGCCCAGCGGGGGCAACACCTATGACCGCAGCGTCTGTCGCGGGCTCGCCGCGCTCGGCTGGTCGGTACGCGAGCACGCCGTCCCCGGCTCCTGGCCGCGCCCCGACCGCGCCTCCGTCGCCGCTCTGGCAAGTGCGATCGCGCCGATCCCCGACGGCGCGGTGGTGCTGGTCGACGGGCTGGTCGCTTCGACGGCGCCCGCGGTGCTCGTGCCGGAGGCGCGCCGGCTGCGCCTGGTGGTCCTCGTCCACATGCCGCTCGGTCTGGATCCCGCAGCCGACCGCGCTGACGAGGTCCGCGCGCCCGAACGCGCCGTTCTGGCGGCCGCCGCTGCCGTCGTCACGACGAGTGCCTGGACGCGGCGCAAGCTGGTGGAGCTTTATCAGCTGCCCGCCGACCGCGTGCACGTAGCGAGCCCGGGCGTCGACGCCGCCGAGGCTGCAACCGGGACCGCGGCCGGCGGGGTGTTGCTGTGCGTGGCGGCGGTCACCTTCGACAAGGGCCACGACGTGCTGGTCGATGCGCTGGCTGCGATCGCCGACTTGTCCTGGCAGTGCGCGTGCGTGGGCAGCCTCGATCGCGACCCGGCGTTCGCGGACGAGATCCGCCGGCGGGCACGGCAGCGCGGGCTGGACGGTCGCGTCGCGTTCCCGGGGCCGCGGACCGGGGCCGATCTGGAGCGCAGCTACGCCGCCGCCGACCTGTTGGTGCTGGCCTCCCGCGCTGAGACCTACGGCATGGTCGTGACCGAGGCGTTGGCCCGTGGCATGCCGGTCCTCGCAACCGAGGTCGGCGGCCTCACCGAGGCCCTCGGATATGGCGCTGACGGGATCCGACCCGGGCTGCTGGTCAGCCCGGGCGACGCCGCGGCACTCGGCGGAGAGCTCCGCGCCTGGCTCGGTGACGCGGAGCTGAGGGCACGTTGGCGCCGCGCCGCCCGTGAGCGGCGTGCGTGTCTGCCAGGATGGTCGAGCACGACGTCGGTGATCGCGGACGTCCTGAGCGCGGCGTTGCGATGACCGCTGAAGGCATCCGCGTCAGCAGAGGTTGGCTCGCCCTGCGCGAGCCCGCTGACGCCGCGGCCCGTGCGCGCGAGCTCGCCGACCAGGTCGCGCGACGGCCTCCGACGAGCGGCCGCTGGGTGATCCACGACCTCGGCTGCGGTACCGGCGCGATGGCACGCTGGCTCGCGCCGCTGCTGCCCGGCCCCCAACACTGGGTCGGGCACGACCGGGACTCGGACCTGCTCGAGGTCGCCGCCGCCGACCGCCCCGGCCCGGGCGCCGACGGGGCCGCGGTCACGGTCGAGGGACGGCGTTCCGAGATCGCCCGGCTGCACGCGGGGGACCTCGCCGGCGCCGACCTGATCACCGCATCGGCGCTGCTGGACATGCTGACCGAGGACGAGCTCGCGGGCCTGATCGCCGTCTGTACGCAAGCGGGGTGTCCGGTTCTGCTGACGATCTCCGTCGTCGGTCGCGTGAGTCTGACGCCCACAGATCCGCTGGACCGTCGCGTGGCCGCCGCATTTGATGGCCACCAGCGGCGCCTGACCGAGCGCGGGCGCCTGCTCGGGCCCGATGCGGTCACGTTCGCCATGCAGGAATTCGGCCGGCTCGATGTCGACGTGCTCGTCCGGCCCAGCCCTTGGCGACTCGGCGCGTCGGAGGCGGAGCTCGCGACGGAGTGGTTCACCGGGTGGGTGCGCGCCGCGTGCGAGCAGCACGTCGAGCTGGCCGCCGAGACGGAGCTCTATACGACCCGGCGTCTGGCGCAGGCGAGAGACGGACGGCTCGCGGTCACCGTCGAGCACGCCGATCTGCTGGCGCTGCCGCGACGCCCACGCCGCTGACAATCAGACGGGCGCGCTGGAAAATCTCCGGCCGTCACGCTCGCGCCGTGACACAGTGCAGGCGCGCCACGCCGGCGGCGTTCGCGTACGGGCTACGGTCCGTGCTCCGGGGCCGGGGCCGGGTCGCCGAGGAAGGGCAGCATCAGCAGGGTCGTCAGACCGAGCGCCAGCGCCTGCACCGTCAGCCAGAAGGTAAGCGGCAGCGTCTCCGAGTGCGCGGCGGCGGCGGTCAGCGAGGCGGCGATCCCGACCGCGAGACCGAGCGCCGTCACGGCGACGAGCGAGCGCTCCTCCCGCAGGCGGCCGCCGACCAGCAGGCGCGCCTCGATCGCGAGCGCGACCAGCAGGATCGCGATGATGTGGGCACTCTCGTCGAAGAATGCCGACCCGATCCGCGGGCCGTACGAACCGCAGGCGTGCTCGCCGGCACCGGCGCCGGTGACGCACGTCAGCGACGCCGCGTACGCCGCGGCGTATGCAACCGCGATCGAGACGAGCAGCGGCACGACGAACATAAATAGCGACGGGCGTCGTTGCGCCTCCGTCGTGTCGAGCGGATGTCCGAGTCCCAGCCAGCGTCCCTGCCAGCGATCCTCCCGGACCGGCCCCTTGAGACGGACCCACATGATGGTCGTGATCATCACCAGGTAGCCGATCTGCAGAAGCCCGGTGATCACCATGTAGGCGGCGCCGTACTCGGTGAGCCCGTAGTAGACGACGCCGAAGATCACGTCGAGCGCGGCGGCGATGCCGGCGTACACAAACGCGGGGCGGACCATCCGGCCGCTCGCCAGCACGACCCAGATCAGCGACATGTCGAACAGAATCCAGATCACGTAGACGGCGAGCGCGGGCGCCCTCGGGTCGCCGGCGTAGAGCACGTCGATCAGGACGTCGTCCCACGGGAGGACGAGCAGGACCAACGCACTCAGCAACAGGTTGCGCGGCGGCGCCTGCCATTTCGTCACGCGGGCAAGCAGCCGGCCGCGCACCGATGACCTGGGATCCGCGGCACGGCTGACCGGCAGCGAGAGCGCGCCGACGAACTCGCGTTCGGAGAGGATCGCCGTCCGCCGGTCCGCGATCGTCGCTCGTGCTCGGTCTGGCAGCGCGGCGTTGAAGCGCTCGACTTCGCGCGCGATCTCCCCGGCTCCGTCGCCGACCGCGGCGGTGAACGTCTCGACCTCGCGCTCGAAGGCGTCCGCGCCGCGCTCGGCGGGCCAAATCCACTCGCGGACCGCGCGACCGGCCTCGAGGTCGCCCCGCAGCGGCGCCGTCCCCGCCCTTGACCGGGAGCGCAGAAGCTCGATCTCACCGGTCACCGGAATCGAGATCCGCAGCCGATAGGTCTCCGCGATCGGCCGATCGCCTTTCTCGGGCCCGGACTCCGCGGTCACGGCTGCGAGCCGCTCGAGCTCGAGCTGGGCCGCCACGACGTCGACCCGCGGTGGAGCGATTCGAAGCCCGTGGACAAGGCGTTGCGACCACTGCTCGGCATCGATGTCCAAGATCGCGTCGTCACCGGTCGCGTCAACGGCGCCCTGGAGCTGTGCCAGGACGTCGGCGAAGCGGCCGGCGAGAACGCCGTCGGAGCCGAAGAGCTCCGTCGGGCCGGCGATCAGCCGTTCATCCCCGGAGAGCATTCGCAGACGATACGACGGGACCCCGGCCCCGCGGCGGCAGGCGCAAGGGTGTGCCGCGACGCTCAGCCGGCCGACAGCGGGACGTCGAGCGTGTGCGCGCCCCGCTGCGCCTTCGTCGCCAGGTAACGGGCGTTGTTGGCGGACAGGTGGACGCCCGTCGGCACCCGCGCCGTGACGGTCACCCCGAACTGACGCAGCTGCCGGGCCTTGTCCGGGTTGTTACTGAGCAGGGCGATCCGTGATACCCCGAGCGCGCGCAGCATCTGCGCGGCCACGAGATAGCTGCGTTCGTCCTCGCGGTGGCCGAGCGCGAGGTTCGCCTCATAGGTGTCAAGCCCCGCGTCCTGGAGCGCGTAGGCGTCGAGCTTGGCGTACAGGCCGATGCCGCGTCCCTCCTGGCGCAGATAGAGCAGGTAGCCACCGGAATCGGCGATCCGCTCGACGGCCTCGCGCAGCTGCGGCCCGCAGTCGCACCGTTGGCTGCCGAAGACGTCTCCTGTCAGGCACTCGCTGTGCGGTCGGACCAACGGCACGCTGCCACCCCCGACGGGCGTGACGGCGGTGGCGCGATCGCCCAGCCCGAAGGCGATGTGCTCCAGATCGTCGACGAGCCCATCGAAGCTGAATACGCGGGCGGCCGTCTCCAAGCCGTCGGTGACCCGTAGGGGGACCGACACCTGGGTACGGATGGTCGCGGCGGGCAGTGGCAGCGGCATCGATTCCCGTCCTCAGTCGGTCTCGAAGCGCGGCGAGAGCGCGTACCGCAGAAGCACCACGTCGCCGATCTGGCGGACAGCGGCGAGCGTCGCGCGGCGACCGGGGTTCCAGGGGAAGCGGCCATCGCTCACGAACCGTGTCGCCCGGGAGTCACCGACGAAGAAGGGAGCGACGACGAGTTGCAATTCGTCGACGAGGTTGTCGGTCAGAAACTGGGTGTGCACCTTGCCCCCGCCCTCGACCATCAACCGCTGCACGCCGCGGGCACCGAGGTCCTCGGTGAGCGAGCGCATCTCGACCCGCTGACCCCCGTCGACCACTGTCGCCACCCGTCCCAGTCGTGAGCGGGCGTCGACCACGCGCGGGCTCGCGCAGTACACGAGCTTCTCGCTGTCGCCGGTAGTGAAGAAGTCGGCGTGCGGGTCCAACTCCACCCGCTCGGTAACGGTGACCTTGATCGGCGACGGTGGCAGCCCACGAGCCGTTCGCGCTTCGCGGCGGGTCCTCGAGCGCACCAGCAGGCGCGGGTTGTCGCTGCGCACGGTCGCCGCGCCCACGAGGATCGCGTCGCACGAGGCGCGCACGGCGTCGACTCGGTCGAAGTCGGCGTTGTTGGACAGCTCGAGGCGGCGCGGCGACGCGCTGCCGAGATAGCCGTCGATCGACATGCCACAGCTCAACAGGATGTAGGGGCGTTCAGGCATGGACTGCGCGTTCCCGGAGCGGTGGTTCGTTCCGCTGCGGAGGGCTGGTAGGACGGAACCATGCCACCACGAGGACGGCGACGCCAGGCAGGCAGGCGACCAACACCATGATCCCGTAGACGACAGCGGTGGCGACTCCCCGTTGGGCACCGAGGCCGGCTGCGCCGAATGCCCACGCGGTGATCCCCTCGCGCGGACCCCAGCCACCGATACTGGGCAGCACCATCGCCATCATCACGATCAACGCAATCGGCAGCATCTGCGAGAGCGGGGCGGAGGTGCCGGCGGTCCGCGCGGCGATCAGGAACGTGGAGGTGTGGCCCGCGACCACGACCGCTGAGACGAGCACGATCCCCAGCCACGCTCTCCGGGCGAGCAGCGCGTCGCGGATGTCGGCCGCGACTGCGCGCCGGAACCGCGCCCACATGGACCGGCCGCGACCGGGTCGCGCCCTCGCCACGATCGCGATGACGAGCGCCGCCAAGGCGACCGCGATCGCCACCAACGGCACCGCTGAGTGGACGGGTGACGGCAACACGAGCAGTACGACGATGGTCAGCACAACCTGCACGACCTGCCCGGCGGAGCGTTCCCACGCGACCGCCCGCAAGGCGCGGCTCACATCGTTCACCTCGCGGCCGTGGCTGACCCCGCGGTGGACATCGCCCACGATCCCGCCGGGCACGGTGACGTTGATGAACATCGACCGGTAATACGCCGCCACCGCGGCGGGCAGCGACAGATCGACGCCGAGACCGCCCGCCACGAGCTTCCACCGCCATGCAGAGCAGACCGTCGTCAGCGCCGTGATTCCTACCGCCGCAGCGAGAGCCCCGGGGCTCACCGCGCGAACACCGTCCAGGAACGGGCCCGTGCCCAGGCGCCAGACCACGACGGCCAGCGTCAGAGCGGATCCGACCAGGCGGCCCCACGTCCACGCTCTGCGGCTCATCCCGGCACCCCTTGCGCTCGGGCGTGGCGCAACCGGGCAACCCGCGACTGGCTGCGGTGCATGAACGGTGTCTCGAACACCGACGCGAACACCCGCGCGAACGCGATCGTCATCGGCAGCACGAGCGCGACCATGACGAGGAACGCGGGAACGCCCTGATGGACGTGGCCGGCCACGATCAGCTTGTAGACGACGATCAGGATCGGGGCGTGCGTGAGATAGAGGCTGTACGACGCTCCGCCGAGGTTGCGCATCGGGCGCGCATCGAGCAGCTTCAGGAGCGGTGCTGGGCGGCCGGTGGCCAGGCCGGCCAGCAGGCACGCGATCGCCGGGCCTATTGCGAGATCAACCCAGAACAGGTTGTCGAGCGTCCACACCGAACCCTGCCACCAGATCGTCGCGAGCACGGGCGTAACGGCGGCGAGCGCGAGCCAGTGCCACGGCCACGCCCGGCGGGCGCTGCTGGCGCCGACAATGCCGGCCGTAAGGATGCCGACCGCGAACAGTGCCGCGAGGTCGGGCGCAGAATCGATCACGAACGTGTCCAGGCGCGCGACATGCGGGCCTACGATTCCAACCGCCGCCACGATCAGCGTGACGGCGGCGAGCATGACGATCGCACCCCGACGGCGCACGATCAGCAGCAACAGCGGGAACAGGAGGTAAAGCTGGGCCTCGACGGCCATTGACCAGAACGCCGCGTTGGGGCTGTGCGCCCCGACGATGTTCTGCACGAGCAGACCGTTGACGATGACCGATTTTGCGTCGGGCACGCCGTTGCCCGGCTGCGGCACGATCAGCCACGCCACCGCGAGGCTGAACGCGAGCGCGGCCCAGTAGGCGGGCAGGATGCGCCGGGCACGCCGTTGCGCGTACCGGGAGATCGCGTCGAGCCGCCAGCCGTGACGGGCCGGCGAGAGGGCGAGGGAGAACCCGGACAGCACGATGAACACGACGACCGCGAAGCGGCCGTAGATGAACCAGCCGGCCCAGAACGGCGCGTGGTCCGCCGGGTAGCCGGGGAACGTCCGCAGGAAGACGTGGTTGATCACGACGTACACGGCCGCCAGGCCGCGCAGGCCGTCGAGGCCGGCAAGCCGCTGTCGCGCAGGCGCCGCGACGGCGGCTACCGCCGGACCGCCACTCGGCTCGGGCACGCGAGCACCTGATCGCTTTGCGGATCCACATTCATGACGAGCTACCGGGCCGGCGGTTGCGTGTCAAATGCGGTGAGGAAGCGGTTGCGGAAGGCGCTCATCGGCCACACCGGCGCATGTGGGTTTGGCCTCAGGCCAGGACCCCAGCCCCAGCTTTGGATTCGCTTGAGCACCTTCGGGTCGTGGGCAATGATCGAGATCGGCACGTCGTGATTGGGGTGCTGGCCGCTGACGACCGGCAGCGGCTGATGGTCTCCCAGCACGATCATCACGAGGTTCTTCTTGCCGTACTTCTGGACAAACGACGTCAGCGTGTTCAACGCGTACACGATCGACTTGCCATACGCGGCCTGCACACGCGGGGAGTTACTCCAGAACGCGCCCGTCTCGTGGATCTCCGGAGTGTGATTGTAGATCGAGCCGTTGCCGACCTTGTTCCAGGGGATCGTCTCGGGGATGCGGTTCCACGGCATGTGACTGGACACCGTGTCAACCTCGGCGAACAGCGGCTGCTTATGAGGCTTGCCGAGCTCGAGACGGTTGAGCGCCGAGAAGATGTACTGGTCGGGCATCGACGCATAGGTGAAGGTGGGGCCGTGGTAGCCGACCTGATAACGGTTGTAGATCTTGTCGTAGTGGTAGTACTTCTCTCCCTGCGGCCAGGGTCGGTCGTTGGATGGCACGTCGTCGACGGTCCGCCACCCGGCCTGCTTGAACGCCTCGGCGAGCGTGAAGCGCTTCGCCGACATGAGCTGGTTGTAGCGGAGTTGGCTGTCGACCCAGAGTCCCGACTGGAGGCTCGAGTGCGCCAGCCAGCTGATGCCGCCGAACGTCGCCGAGGTGAGGAAGCCGCTGCGGGAGGAGAAGCCGGCGCTAGCCAGGCGCTTGTTGCCCTCAGCCAGCGCGGAGTCGACCTCGGGCGAGAACGGGGCGCCCTGCACCGCGAGCTGGCCGTAGGCCTCGACGAACACGAGCAGCACGTCCTTGCCCCGTAGAGCGGTCAGCAGGCGGTTGGTGGGCGTCTTGCGGAAGGGGTCGTGGTTGATCTCCTTGGCGAACACGGCCCGGTCGTGGATGTCGGCCTGCACCGCGTGCACCTCGTCGACGACCAAGCCGGCGGAAATAGTCGAGGCGATCGGCGTGTGAGAGATCAGCTGCGCGCCGAACACCCAGCAGAGCGCCCAGACGGCGCCGACCCCGGTGACTGCGCGCAGCGCCCAGCGATGGTTGTCCGCCGCGACCTGCGTCAGCCGAAGCATTGAAAGGACGAGCAGGATGGCGAGGACGACAACGCCAACCACGACCCCGACCTCGATCAGCTCCGTCTCGGTCCGCCCGACGAGCGAGCGCAGCGTCTCGAGCCCGTTGCCGAGCTGGCTCGTGTCGCCGAGCGGGTCAAACGGCCGGTCGAAGGTCTTGAAGATCTCGTAGTTGATGCCCTTCAGGACGACCACCAGCGTGAGGACAAGTCCGGCGATCACGGCGACGATGCGTCGAGGGGTACGAGGCAGGACGAGGGCCAGCCCGATCAGGACGAGGAGCTCGAGCGGGAGCCTCAAGAACCCGCTCAGGGTCAGATATTGAGGCTGGTCAGGGGCCACCAGGGCGACCCACACGAGCAGTCCGGCGAGGACCGTGAGCGCCACGGCGATCCCTTGCCGTACCGGGCCGTGGCTCGCGGGCGGGTCGGCCTTGTCGCCGGGGGTGAGGTCTGGGCCTGTGACCATGCCCGGCGCAAGCCGGTGTCGGTTGCTCCGCAGCCACGACACGTCGCGACCGAACGACTCGGCCAACAGGACGAGGGCGACGACGAGCGCCCCCGCTGTCACAGCCGGCGAGAGGATGGCCGCGGCTGCCACGGTCAGGACGATCCCCTGCGTCGCCGCGACGACCTTGCGCCAGTACCGCGGCGGCAGCGGCGCGCGCATCCATGGGAGCACCCAGCCGGCGGCGAGGAACGCGTACCGTGCCGCGCCGATCGCAAGCACCCAGAGGCCCACCGTGCGCGCGACATACACGCTCAGCACGAGGATCAAAAACGCGTCTACCTCGGCGTCGAAGCGCGCACCCAGGGTCGCCATCGTCTTTGTGCGGCGCGCGACCCAGCCGTCGACCGCGTCCAGCACGAGCGCGACTGCCGCGAGTGACACCAACAGCGTGACTGGCGCGGGCTCGCCGAACGAATCCGCGACCAGCACCGCCACACCGACGGCGAGCGTGGCCCGGGCGAGCGTCACCCAGTCGGCGGGGCCGAGCCGATCGGCCCGGTAGTACGAGAGTCCACGCGCCAGCCCCGCACTCGTAACTACGCCGCAGCTGACTCCGACTGCCCAAGCGACCGGGCTGAGGCCGGCGCCGGTGAGGCCGACGGTGAGCGCGAGCCCAGCGATCAACAGCACCTGGGCGAGCAGGGCGGTCATCGGGGCAGTCTGATCCGTTCGCATGGTGCCTCTCTGTCAGGAGTCGTCGGTCGTCGTGGCCTGTTCGCCACCGCGACGTCGCGCCGAGCGCCGAGCGCCGAGCGCACGGTCCACCTCGAGCGTTGTGAACCTCATGCCAAACATGACGCTCGCATCAGGGCAAGACTTCCCGGTTCACGGGCTGACATCCTGCGCGGGATGAGGTCAGCCGGCGTACATCAGCCGTGAAGCAGGACGAGCGTGTCCCGTTCATCCGGGCGCTCGAGCGCGCGCGTGTGTCCGCGTATCCGGTCGGCGAGTACGTCGAGCAGGAGAGCTTCATGCGTGGGTCAGAAATTCTCGCGCTCGCGCGTCGGGCGGCGATTGCGCCGGGTGTCTCGGTGCTGGATCTGTGCTGCGGAGTCGCCGGGCCAGGACGGTGGATCACGCGCGAGCTGGGGTGCTCCTATCTCGGGGTCGATTCAAGCTCCAGTGCGATCGACATCGCACGGGTGCGAGCTCGAGACCTTCCCTGTCGCTTCGAGCTCGCGCGGATCCCGCCGATCCCAGCCGGGCCATTCGACGCGGTGCTCCTGCTCGAGACGATGCTCGCATTTGCCGACAAGGAGCCGCTCCTGCGGGAGATATCGCAGGCACTGACAAACGGCGGTCGGTTCGCTTTCACGCTCGAAGCGGGGCTCCCGCTCACCGACGCGGAGCGAGAGCTGATGCCCGACGCCGACACGGTGTGGCTCGCGCCACCGGAGGAGATGCTCATATGGTTGGAGCAGGTCGGGCTGGTCGTCCGCTGGCAGGACGACTGCACCCGATCCCACGCGGCGATCGCCGATCTTTTGATCGACGCGTTTGCCGCGGATGCGCCGGCCATCTCCTCCCAGCTCGGACGCCGGGCGTTCGATGAGCTCCTCGGCGCCCACCGCCTCTGGAGCAGCTGGCTCCGGGAGGGGCGCGTCCGCAAGCTCGCTTTCGTCGCCGAGAAGATGGTCCCCGATTCTGTATGAGGCACAGCGACGGTGACCGTCCCGCCGCGCTGCACTGGTGGACGGCGCGCGAGCTGTCCAGAGCGATGCGCGAGCGTGAGCTGTCGGCGCGTGAGGTGATGACCTGGCATCTGGAGCGGATCGAGGCCGTGAACCCGCGGCTGAACGCGATCGTCACCCTGACGCCGGAGGCGGCGCTCGCGGAGGCCGCCGCCGCCGACGAGCGCGCGGCGAGACGGGATCAGCGGCTCGGGCCGTTGCACGGCTTGCCGATCGCGATCAAGGATCTCGAGGACACGGCCGGCATCCGGACGACGTATGGCTCGACCGCGTTTGCCGACAATGTGCCCACGTTCGACAGCCTCATCGTCCAGCGACTGAAGGCCGCCGGGGCGATCGTGATCGGGAAGACGAACACGCCTGAGTTCGGCGTCGGCTCGCACACGTTCAACGAGGTGTTCGGGGCGACACGCAATCCGTGGGCGCTCGATCGCTCGGCGGGCGGCTCGAGCGGGGGAGCGGGCGCAGCGCTCGCCGCGGGCCTGCTGCCGATCGCCGACGGCTCCGACCACGGGGGCAGCATCCGCAACCCGGCGTCGTTCAACAACGTCGTCGGCCTGCGCCCCACCCCTGGGCTCGTGCCTGACAGCAGCGAGCGCGACGTCTGGGACGCGGCGTCGGTCCTCGGGCCGATGGCGCGCACCGTCGGTGACCTGGCGCTGATGCTGACCGCGATCAGCGGACCAGATCCGCGCTTCCCGCTCTCGCACGGTGACCCGGCCGCGTTCGCTGCGCCGCTGCGCGGTGAGCTGGCCGGCCTGCGCATCGCCTGGTGCCCGGATCTCGGCGGGCTGCCGATCGAGCCCGAGGTCCTGCAGGCGCTCGACGGCGCTCGCGCCCGGCTCGAGGCGCTCGGGTGTGACGTCCACGACGTCGATCTCGATCTCCGCGCGGCCGACGAGGCGTTCGAGACGCTGCGCGCGGTCGCCTTCGTGCGCGCCTTCGCCGCGATCCTGCCGACGCTGCGCACGACGGCGAAGGCGACCCTCGTGTGGAACATCGAACAGGGCCTCGAGCTCGATGGGCCGGCTGTGGCACGCGCAGTCGCGGCTCGGTCAGCCGCGTTCGCGAGCGTCGCGGGATTGCTCGAGCGATTCGATCTCGTAATCGCGCCGGCAGCGCAGGTGGTGCCGTTCGCCGTCGAGCTCGAGTACCCGTCGCAGGTCGCCGGCGTCGCGATGCCGCACTACCTCGGCTGGATGCGGGTGTGCTCCCGGATCACGGTCTCAGCCCACCCGGTCGTCGCCGTTCCGGCCGGGTTCACGGCCGCAGGACTGCCGGTCGGAATGCAGTTCGTCGGCCGCTACCGCGACGACCGTCGCCTGCTCGAGCATGCCGCGGCGTGGGAGGCCGCGAGCGGGCTGACCGAGCGCCATCCGCGGCTCGACTGACGCATCAGCCCGGTCACGGAGGCGTCGTCTCGGGCTCGAACAGCTTCCCGGCGGAGATCCGAGCGGCCATCTCCTTGGAGTTCGCGCGGTAGACGGTGCCGTCCTCGAATTCGATCACGGGGTACATGCGCTGACCGCTGAGTTTCTCAAGCTCATCGCGCTTGCCCCGGCCCAGCGGCCCGCGCACCACCTCGTATTCGATCCCCTGCTGGTCGAGTGCCTTCTGAACCTTCCAGCAGGGGTGTCCACCGATCTTCACCCACATCGTGGGACAGCGGTGAAGCTTGACAGCCAAAGCTGATCCTCCTTGTGCAGTGACGCTGGTGATCCGCTCACCGGCCGCAGCAGCGCGGCTCGTCCGCTAATCCTCGCGCGCCCCGGCGCTTGGTGCAACGGACTGCACGCCGCGCTGCAACGGCGGCGCCTGGTCAGGCGAGGTGCCGACGTCCGTATCGTGCATGGCGGGACTGACTCAGACCGGTTCACCCACGCAGGAGGAACAGATATGGCCAGTGGTCGGCTAGCGCAGAGTCGAGTTGGCGTGCTCGGTAGCGGAGAGGTCGGGCGGTGCTTGGCGGCGGGGTTCCGTGGGCGTGGCCACGATGTGATGCTCGGTTCGCGTGACCCCGGCAAACCCGAGCTTCAGGAATGGCTGTCGGGCGATGGTACCGGCGTGAAAGTGGGGACATTCGCGGAGGTCGCCAGGCATGGCGAGTTGCTCGTGTTGGCGCTGCTCGGCAACGTTGCGGAGCAGGCGGTTACCGACGCGGGGGTCGAGAACTTCAACGGCAAGGTCGTCATCGACGCGATGAACCCGCTCGATTTCTCGGCCGGGTTCCCGCCCAAGCTCTCGATCGCGGGGGACGACTCGCTCGGCGAGCGCATCCAACGCGCGCTCCCCGACGCCAAGGTCGTCAAGGCGTTCAACACGATCGGCAGTCCGTACTTCGTCGATCCCAGCTTCGGCGCCGGCACGCCGACGATGCTGATCGCCGGCGATGACGAGAGCGCCAAGCGCACGGTCGAGGACGTGCTCGCGGATTTCGGCTGGGCCGACACGATCGACATCGGCGGGATCGAAGGCGCGCGTGAGCTCGAGGCGATATGCATCGCGTGGGTCAAGATCGGCGGCGCGCGGGGTGCGTGGGACCATGGCTTCATGGTGCTCGCCGGGTAGGCGGCTACCGCGCCCACGATCGCGATCGCAAACGGCGCATCGTCGATCGGGTGCGGAGGATCGGCGGACTGCCGCCGCGAGTTACCCGGCGCCCGCCGCGCTCTCCAGGCTGCTGGCGAATGCCGATCCGAGTGACTCGGCCAGCCGGTCACCGCCGGGGGACCGCGCCGGGTCGAGCAGGAACTGCACCGCGAAGCCATCGCACACCGCGATCAAGAACGAGGCGATCACCGCGGGGTCGGCGCCCCGCTGTTGGGCATCCTCACCGAGGCTGGCGCGGACGGTGTCGGCGACCGTCCGGCGGATGTGGTCGTAATGAGAGGCGAGCTGGGCACGGAGCTCGTCGGAGTGCTGGCCCTGGGCGATCGCTTCGACGAACGCGATCAGCAGCGGTCGGGACTCCTCGAAGGACTCGAACATCACCCTCCACGAGGTCGCGACCCGTGCGATCGGTGAGGTGTCCCCGGCTTCGAGGGTGCGCCTGACCATGTCGGCGGTCCACTCCTCGAAGCACCGCATCAGAGCCTCGTTTAGGAGCGCCTCCTTGGAACCGAAGTGGTAACCGATCGAAGCGAGGTTGGCGTCCGCGGCGCTGGCGATGTCGCGCGCGGTCGTGCGCGCGTACCCCTTGGTCTGGAGGCAGCTGATCGCGCCGTCGAGCAGCCGCTCGCGATGACTGATCTGGGCCATATGAGCGAGTCTATCTTGACACCCGGCCGTACGTATGTATTGTACGCGCGTACAGATTGGTCGTACCGGGAGCTCACGTGGACAGGCAGCACGAAGCACTGGTCGCGCTCAAGGCGGCGCCGACCGCAGACGCGGTACGTTCCGGCTCGGATCGGGCCGCCGAGCGGCAGACGTCAACACACGACCGGATACAGGAGCACTCAGCGTGAATGAACAAGTGATCCAGCAGCTCATCGCCGTGCGCGGCGCGATCGGCGCCGGCGCATGGCTCGCGCCCAGACTCTCGGGACGGCTGTTCGGCCTCGACCCGGACGCCAATCCCCAGGCCGCTTATCTCGGGCGTCTGTTCGGCGCCCGTGATGTCGCGCTCGCGTTTGGCCTGGGCTCGGCCACAGGCGCCCAGCGCGCCAGCTGGCTGCGGATCGGGCTCGCCTGTGACTTGGCCGACGCCGCCGCCGGCATCCTGGCCGGGCGCCGCGGCGAGCTGAACACGCGCACGACCGTGCTCGTCACCGGGACAGCACTCGGTGCTGCGGCGCTTGGTTTCGCGGCACTCAACGGGGAGCAGGAGACGGCTTGAGCGCAACCGCCCGAGCGACCGCGCACCCGGGCGCCGGTGTGCCCGCCGGCCCGCGGATGCCGGTCGGCGTGCAGACGCTCGCGATGATGACCCGCCAGCGTCCGTATCTCGAACGCTGCAGACGCCGGTACGGGTCACTGTTCACGGTCCGGGTGATCGGCTTCGGCGCGACGGTGGTCGTGTCCGATCCGGCGCTGGTCAAGGAGGTCTTCCGGGCCGAGCCGGCGGTGCTGCACGCGGGAACGGGAAGCCCCCTGCGCGAACTGCTCGGGCCCAACTCGCTATTGGGGATCGACGAGGGCCAGCACATGGAGCAGCGCAAGCTGCTGCTGCCGCCGTTCAAAGGCGAGCGGATGCGCAGCTATGAGCCGATGATCGCCGAGATCGCCGCCGAGGAGATCGACAGTTGGCCAGAGGACGTCGAGTTCGCGACGACGCGGCCGATGCAACGGATCACGCTGCGCGCGATTCTGCGGGCGGTGTTCGGCGCCGACCGCGAGCGGATGCGGCGCCTCGAACAGCTGCTGCCACCGTGGACGGCGCTCGGCAACCAGGTCGGGCTCGCGTCATGGCTGCGCCACGACTTCGGGCGCTGGTCGCCGTGGGGGAGGTTCCTCGCGTTGCGGGCCCGGATTGACGCGATCCTCGATCAGCTGATCGCCGCCGCCCGGGCCGACCCAGCGCTTGCCGACCGGGTGGACGTCCTGGCGCTGATGGTCCAGGCCCGGCATGACGACGGGACCCCGATGAGCGATCCCGAGATCCGCGACGAGCTCGTGACGATGCTTGTGGCCGGCCATGAAACGACCGCCAACACGCTCAGCTGGGCGGTCGAGCGCCTGCGCCGCCATCCGCAGATCCTCGATCGGCTCGTCGCCGAGGCGCAGGCGGGCGGCAAGGCGCTGCGCGAGGCGACGATCCGCGAGGTGCAGCGTTCGCGGCCCGTGATCGCGTTCGCCGGCCGGGTCGTGCGCCGGCCGTTCGAGCTCGACGGCTATCTGCTCGCGCCCGGCATGCGAATCGTGCTCGCCGCGTGTCTGACGCACTACGACCCGGTGCTGTTCGCGCATCCCGAGCGCTTCGATCCTGACCGGTTCCTCGACAAGCTTCCCGACACGTACTCGTGGATCCCGTTCGGGGGCGGCATCCGTCGCTGCATCGGCGCGAGCTTCGCTGCGATGGAGATGGACGTGGTGCTGCGCGTACTGCTCGAGCGCGTGCAGCTGCTCCCGACCACCGCGCCCGACGAGCCGTGGTCGTTCGCCGGGGTCGTCTGGTCCGCGGGCGAAGGCGGCAGGGCCGTCGTGCGCCACGCTCAGACAGCGCGCAGCGACCCGCCGTCGACCGCCAGCGCGGTACCGGTGATGTAGGCAGCCTGCTGCGAGCACAGGAACGCTGCCGCGGCGGCCATCTCCTCGGCCCGCCCGAGCCGGCCGGCCGGCACGG
The DNA here is from genome assembly GCA_963744695.1 of uncultured Solirubrobacterales bacterium. Taxonomy (GTDB): domain Bacteria; phylum Actinomycetota; class Thermoleophilia; order Solirubrobacterales; family Solirubrobacteraceae; genus Palsa-465. Next base: position 46,504 of record CAVUUT010000007.1, read on the forward strand.
TCTGCGCCGCGTATGCCTCGGCGGCCTCGAGCGATCCCGACAGTGACGCGATCCGCTCGGTGGCGATCGACCCGGTGAGCAGCGAGTTGATCGTGACCCCGTCGCGCGCCACCTCGCGCGCGAGCGTCTTGTAGGCCGACAGCGCGGCCGAACGCTCGGCGTTGGAGAGGATCAGCGCCTGGATCGGTTCGCGGACCGACGTCGACGCGATCGCGACCACGCGGCCCCAGCGCCGCTCCCGCATCCCCGGCAGGATCAGACCGAGCAGCGTCATCGGCGCCAGGAGCAGCGTCCGGTGGGCCTGCTCCCACTGGGCGGTCGTGAGACCGAGTGGATCCGCGTTGGCGGGAGGGCCGCCGGTGTTCGTGACCACGATGTCGATCGGTCCGACCCGTTCGGTGATCTGCGAGATCAGGCTCGGGGCCGCGTCGAGGTCGGCGCTGTCCCAGCCGAGGCCCGCCGCGGCGCCGATCTCGGCCGCCACCTGCGCGGTGCGGTCCCGGTGGCGCGCGGTGATGACGACCGTCGCGCCTTCGGCGACCAGCGTCTCGGCGACGGCGCGGCCGATGCCCTGGCTCGCTCCTCCGACGAGCGCCACACGTCCGCTGATTCCGAGGTCCACGATCCGCCCTAGGTAATCGACGGGGATGTGCGATGCGAGGCGAGGATTGGTGCACCCTACCGTCGCGTCGCGCTTCGCGGGCGCCACCCCTCGCGAGTTCGGCATGATGTCCTGAGGATGACCATGGATCTCGTCGCTGACCGGAGCCGTCTGCCCAGTTTGGCGCCCTCCGTCGGTCTGTCGCAGACAGCCACCACGAGTCGATGCGCGCGATCGCGATAGTCCCGGGCCGCCCGGAGACCGCGGCGGTGGTCGAGCTGCCCGAGCCGCCCGAGTCCGATGGCTCGGTGCTCGTCAAGACGCGCCTGATCGGCATGTGCGGAACGGACGTCGAGATCGCTCGCGACGGATACGGTGTCCCGCCGCCCGGAGAGAAGATGCTCGTGCTCGGCCACGAGTCACTCGGCGAGGTCCTGGATGCGCCCGAGGACAGCGGTCTGGAGCGCGGCGACCTCGTCGTGGGCGTCGTGCGGCGCCCCGATGGGTGTGCCGCCTGCGCCGCGGACGAGTGGGACATGTGCCGTACGGGCGATTTCGTCGAGCGCGGGATCAAGGCGCATCACGGCTACGGCAGCGAACGGTTCCGCGTCGACCCGCGGTTCGCGATCGCGCTCTCGCCTGACCTCGGCGATCTGGGGGTGCTGCTCGAGCCCACGTCGGTCGTCGCAAAGGCGCTCGAACAAGCAGAGCGGATCGGCGCGCGCGCCCACTTCGATCCGAAGGTCGCGCTGATCACCGGCGCCGGCCCGATCGGTCTGCTCGCCGCACTGCTGGCGCGCCAGCGCGGGCTGGAGACCCACGTCGTCGATCTTGTCACGGAGGGCGCGAAGCCCGGGCTCGTAGCGGACCTTGGTGCCGAGTACCACAGCACCGAGGTGTCGATGCTGGCGCTCGCGCCGGACATCGTGATCGAGTGCACCGGCATCGGCCAGCTTGCCGTTGCCGCCACCCGCCTCGCAGCCCCGGGCGCAGTGGTCGCGCTGACCGGCATCTCGCACAGCGATCGCGTGACCGAGGCGCACCCGGACGTCATGAACAAGGCGCTGGTGCTCGGCAACAAGGCAGTGTTCGGCACCGTCAACGCCGCGCGGCGCCACTACGACCAGGCGGCCGACGCGCTCGCGCAGGCTGACCCGGACTGGCTCGCGCGGCTGATCACGCGCCGGCTGCCGGCCGACGAGTGGCCGAGCGCGCTCGAGAAGCGCCCCGAGGACATCAAGATCGTGATCGAGATGGCGCCTGCGGCCTAGTAAGGCGTATCGTGAGCAGCAGTTTCCAAGCGGACCGAGAGAGGATCTGAATGAGCGATTACGCAGTGGTCAATCCCGCCACCGGAGAGGTCGTCAAGGAGTATCCGACGATCAGTGACCAGGACCTCAACGACGCGATCGCACGAGCTGACAAGGCGCATCGCGAGTGGGCGAGCTCGACCACCGTCGAGGAGCGCGCGGAGCTGATCCGGCGGTCGGGCAGCTGCACAGTGAGCAGAGCCAGCGGCTCGGCGAGATCATCGTGCGCGAGATGGGCAAGCCGATCGCGCAGGCCGTCGGCGAAGTCGAGTTCTGCACCGCGATCTATGACTACTACGCGGACAACGCCACCAAGCTGCTCGCCGACGAGCCGATCGAGCTTCTGGACGGCACCGGTACCGCGGTCGTCCGCCGCAGCTCGTACGGGGTCCTGCTCGGAATCATGCCGTGGAACTATCCGTACTACCAGGTGGCCCGGTTCGCGGGTCCGAACCTGGTGATCGGCAACACGATCCTGCTCAAGCACGCGCCGCAGTGCCCCGAGTCGGCCGCGGCGATGGAGGAGATCTTCCACGAGGCGGGCTTCCCCAAGGACGCCTATATCAACATCTACGCGACGAACAAGCAGATCGAGGGCGTGATCGCGGATCCGCGCGTGCGCGGTGTATCGCTGACCGGCTCCGAGCGCGCCGGCGCTGCCGTCGCCGAGATCGCCGGGCGCAACCTCAAGAAGGTCGTGCTCGAGCTCGGCGGCTCGGACCCGTTCATCCTGCTCGCCACCGATAACCTCGACGCGGCCGTCGAATCGGCGGTCGGAGCGCGGCTCGAAAACACCGGCCAGGCGTGCAACGCCGCGAAGCGGTTCATCGTCGTCGACGAGCTCTATGAGCCGTTCCTGGAGAAGTTCACCGCGGCTCTGACGGCAGTCACACCGGGCGATCCCGCGTCAAAGGGCACGACGATCGGGCCGCTCTCGTCGTCGATCGCGACCGAGCGCCTCGCCGACCAGGTCAAGCGCGCGGTCGATGGGGGCGCGAAGCTGGTTGCCGGCGGCGACCACGACGGCAACTTCTACTCGACCACCGTGCTGACCGACATCGAGCGCGGCAGCGATGCATCGCACGAGGAGTTCTTCGGTCCCGTCGCGCAGGTCTACCGGGTCGCCAACGAGGACGACGCGGTCGAGCTGGCCAACGACACGCCGTACGGGCTGGGGTCATACGTGATGACCAATGACCCCGATCAAGCGATGCGCGTGGCCGACAAGATCGACGCCGGGATGGTGTTCGTCAACGCCGTCGGCGCGGAGGGTGCCGAGCTCCCGTTCGGCGGCGTCAAGCGCTCTGGATTCGGCCGCGAGCTCGGGCGCTTCGGTGCCGACGAGTTCGTCAACAAGAAGCTGATCCGCGTCGGCGGCTAACTGAAAGCGCCGCCGAATCGACAAGGCGCCAGTGCCGGGAGCGGCGCTGGCGCCGGCGGCGTCACCGGGTCAGGCCGCCGGCGCAAATCGAGCACGTCCGCGATCGCCAACCACAGTACCGTCGACCGTCGGGGCAAGGCATAGGCGGTCACATCGGCGTTGGCTCGCCGGTCTATGGGTACATGGGCCTTCACGTGCCGAGCTTCCGATCATGACCGAGAACGACTGGCTGGCCGACCGTTTCGAAGAGCATCGCGGCCGCCTGACCGCGGTCGCGATGCGAATGCTCGGGTCGCGCGCCGAGGCCGAGGACGCGGTCCAGGAGACGTGGCTTCGGCTCAGCCGCTCGGATCCCGAGTCGATCGACCACCTCGGCGCCTGGCTGACGACGGTCGTCTCGCGCGTGTGTCTAAACATGCTGCAGGCGCGCCGGGCTCGACCCGAGGTCCTGCTCGGCGCGGACATGCCCGAGCCCGCCGCGGATGTCGACGGCGGCTCGGACCCCGAGTACGAGGCGCTGCTGGCGGACTCCGTGGGCCTTGCGCTGCTCGTCGTGCTCGACACGCTGACTCCGGCCGAGCGGGTCGCACTCGTGCTGCACGACATGTTCGCGGTGCCGTTCGATGAGATCGCCGCGATCGTCGGGCGCAGCGAGCCCGCGACGCGCCAGCTCGCGAGCCGGGCGCGCCGGCGGGTCCGGTATCCGGCCGCGAGCCCGGACGCCGAGCGGTTCGAGCAGGCGGAGGTCGTCGACGCCTTTCTCGCAGCCGCCCGCGGCGGCGACTTCGAAGGTCTGCTTGCCGTCCTCGACCCCGAGGTCGTGCTGCGCGCCGATCCAATCGCGGTGCGGCTCGGCGCCACCGCCGAGACCCGCGGGCGGACCGGCGTGGCCCAGTTCACGCGCCAGGCCCGGGGAGCCAAGCCGGCGCTGCTCGACGGGGCGGCCGGCGCGGTTTGGATGCCGGGCGGCCGTCTGCGCGTCGCGTTCCGCTTCGCGGTCGCAAACGGCGCGATCACGTCGATCGATCTGATCGCCGAGCCGGATCGTTTGGCCGAACTCGACCTCGAGACGCCGTTCGAGTAGCGCCGGCCCGCGCGTGGCGGGCCGGCGCGTGGCGCTTCTAACAGGAATTCGGCGCCGCCGGGATCGCCTGGCAGCCAGTGGCCGACGGCGTGGTATTCGAGGCGCCGCCGAGGATCGAGGCTAACCTGGCGCTTGCGGTGTTGTCGGCACCGCCCGACACGGCCGCACTCTGCCCGCTGGCGACATTGGCCAGGCCGCTGAGGACCGACGCGCTGTTACCCGAGGCAGTGTCGGCATCGCCCCCGCTGACGGTCGAGAACGTGCCCGTGGCGAGGTTGGTCAACCCGCCAAGGACGGCCTCGGCGCCAGTCTCGCAGTCGCCCACCGGCAGGCTACCCGTCCCGGCGACATTCTGACAGCCGGCGACCACGCTCGCGAACGGATCACTGGCGAGATTGGAAATACCGCCCGTCACACTCGCGTCGAGGCCGCGGGCGACGTTTGACAGACCGCCGGTAACCGACGCGTCGAGTCCGCCGGCGGTGTTCGACTTGCCGCCGGTCACCGAGCTCGCGCTGCCCTTCGCGACGTTCTGAATGCCGCCTGTCGCCGACGCTCCACTGGCGCCAGAGGCGATGTCATGGTTGCCGCCGGTGACCGACGCCGCGACCCCCGACGCGAGCCCGTTCTCGCCGCCGATCGCCGACGACTCAGCGCCCGACGCCTCGTTGGTGAGCCCCGCCGCCACGCTGCTCGCCCCCGACGCGACACTCCGATCACCAAACGCCGCCGCGAACGGCCCGCTCGCCTGATCGCCAGTGCCACCGACCAACTCCCCGTAAGAGGACCAGCCATTGTTCGAGCCGACGATCAGATCGTGCGAGCCAGTCTGCAGATGCTTGCCCGGGTTCTCAGCGTAACCCACGATCAGATTGCCCTCCCCGTTCACCGCACCGCTCGTCGACCCCGAGCCCGACACGATCTGCACGTTCACGCGCGAGAACTCAACCGTCGGCTTACCGCCCACACCCGACGACACAAACGTCGGCGCCAACACCGCCGTCGTCCCAGCCGCGCACGACGGACTCGAACCAGTCCCACCCGACACAACCGCCTGACCCGCCGACGTCGGGACACACTCCCAGCCCGGCGTCACCGCACCCCACGCCACCGAGGCCAACAAGCCCAACACCACCATCGCCGCCACCGCGACCCTGACCACCATCCTCATGACAACTCCCCTCAGATCCCGCGCCCCGCCCACAGCGGGGCGACACCCCTGCAAGCATAATCCCCACCCGAGCCCGCCCGGGGACCTTTTCGGCTGCGCAATACTGGCCGCATGGCCAGGGGTGAACCCCCTCATGACCCCGATCGACCGACGGGCATGCCGCACCTGGGCGACGTCGAGGTGATCGACGACCCGGGTGTTCGGGACGGCTCGCATCACTCGAGCGGCATCGGCCCCGCTCAGGCAGGCGTGACGGCGTTGCTCGTCACGGCGTTAGTGGTGATTGTGCTCACCACCGTCCTCGGCGGCCGCCATCACAGCACGCCCGCCAAGCCGGCCCCCGCCAAGCCGGCCCCCGCCGAGCCGCTGCCCGCTCAGCCGTCTCCTGCCGAGCCGACGCCCCCGGAGCCAGTCCCCGCACAGAGCGTCCATGCCAACCCGGCGGCCGCGCGCGAGTCCGGACCGGCGGGCGTCGCGGCCGCGTACGGATACCCGCTCCGATGCCTGAGCGTCACGATCGCGTCGGACAACCGGTCCTATGCTCGTGCCGACTACAACCGCGTGAGCGCCTGCGGCCGCTATGACGGAACCGTCACGGCGATCTTTCACCGCGTCGGCGGCGAGTGGCGACCGGTGCTCGACGCGACCGGCTACTCCTGCCCGGTCGCCTCGCTGTCACGCGCGGTGGCGACCGAACTCGACGTCTGTCCCTAGACGACCGGTTCGGCGAGCGCGCCGGCCGTCGGTCCGCATCGCCTATGTGGTCACCGCGGGCAGGCCGATCCCGATCACCTTGAGTCGTCGCGAGAGCGCGCGGTAGGCGTACTCGCTTCGCTCCTCGGGGGTTGCTCCGAGGAACTCGACCTCGTCGTAGGCGTCGAGCCCGGGCGGGACGATCACGGCGGCCGCGGCGGGCAGCGTCTGCACGAGCTTGTCCTGAACGCGCTTCGCGAGCTCGGGGTCGCGTGCCTTCTGCTGCAGGTACCACGTTCCGTAGGCGACGTGACGGTGCTCGTCGCGCGCGATGCGTTTGAACGCCTCCAGGTGACCGGGCAGGATCCCGCGTCGCTCCAAGCGCATCGTCTGGAAGTTCTGCCCGGTCAGCGCGAGCGTGCCCTCGATCACCATGTGGTACGTGGTGATGAAGTCGATCTTCGCCTCGACGCTGCTCGGATCGGCGAGCAGCTTGCGATGGTCCTCCACGAGGACCCCATCGAAGAGCTGGAAGTAGTCGTCGGCGAGGTAGGTACGCGCTCGCTCGAGGCGACCCTCGAAGCCGCCGTCGAAGTCGAGCACCTCTTCGTAGAGGCGGTTGAAGTGCTGGGCGTGGCGTGCCTCATCGACCTGCTGAGTGAGCAGGAAGGCCTCCTCGTGCTTGTCCTCGGCGGCGAGTACGAGTCCCGAGAACTCAGCCGTCACGCGCTCTTCGCCGACGAAGAACGCCGACAGCCCGTACAGCATCTGCTCGCGCTCGATCTCCGTGAGCGCCTCCCAGTCACGGCGATCAGTGCTCAGATCGATCTGGTGCGAGGCCCAGTTCTGTCGCTCCCACAACCGGTACAGCTCAAGCGGTGACATCAGCTTGATCTGCGGCAGCTTTGACTCGTCGGTGATCGTCCCCACGTCACCTTGGACGGTCAAATCCAGCAGGCTCGCCATCGTGCCCTCCTCGTTCGCTGGCTGGTCTGCTGACTCTACTGCCGTGGGCGCGACATCTCAGTTAGCGTTGCTCGCAAACTCAACCTTGGAGGTCGCCCGATGCCCCGCACGCATCACCTGCACGACAAACAGGTCCATTTCACGTGGGACGCGGGCAATCAGCCGGTGCTCGGCATCGACTCAGGTGACACGGTCGTGGTCTGGACGCGGGACGTAAGTGACAACCAGATCAAGCCAGACTCCGACACGAGCGTGATCGACGGCCTGGACTGGGACCGCGTCTACCCGCTCAGCGGGCCGATCGCGATCGAGGGTGCCGAGCCCGGTGACACGCTCGCGATCGAGATCCTCGACATCCACACGCAGGGGTGGGGGTGGACGGCGATCCTCCCCGGGCTCGGCCTGTTGCCCGACGACTTCCCGAGTGCCTACCTGCGGGTGTTCGATCTCTCCCGCGGCGACGCCGCCTACATGCGCGACGACGTCGCGATCCCGCTCGAGCCGTTCTTCGGCACGATGGGCGTCTGCCCGGCGGGCGCGAGCGCGCAGCCGGTGATGCCGCCGGGCACCTTCGGCGGCAATATGGACACGCGCCAGCTCGTGCGCGGCGCGACCCTGTACCTACCGGTGCAGGTCGAGGGGGCGCTGTTCTCCTGCGGTGACGCGCACGGCGCGCAGGGGGACGGTGAGGTGTGCGTGACCGGGCTCGAGGCGCCGATGTTCGCGGCGCTGCGGTTCACACTCGAGAAGGGACGCCAGATCCCCGGGCCGCAATACCGCACCCCAGCGCCGCTGACGCCGCGCGTCGACTCGGCGCCGTTCTACGGCACCACCGGCGTCGGCGGTGACCTGTACGTCGCCGCGCAGGACGCGGTCCGCGCGATGGTCGATCACATCGCCACCACCTACGACCTTCCCCGCGAGGATTCCTATCTGCTCTGCAGCCTCGTCGTCGACCTCAAGATCTCCGAAATCGTCGACGCCGGCCAGTACATCGTCAGCGCGGTGCTTCCCGAGGCGGTCTTCTCGCAGTGACGTAGAGCGGCTCGACGGCTGCCTGCCGGCGCGCGCGACGCTTGCCCCAGATGACGATGCCGCAACCGGCGACGAGCGATGAAACCGCGTTGATGACGAGGATCGTGGTCATGGAGAGCTTCCTTTCCTAGCTCGACTCAGGATCCTCGGAGTGGTGAAGGGGAGCCTGCGAGAAACCGCACAAGACTATAAGAACCGCGACAGCCGGCCCGACCGCGCGGGCGACGTCTGAGTGGGCGAACCCTGGCATGCGCAGGAGCGGGCGGTCAGCCCGCGAACGTTGCTGACAAACCGGACATTGCAGGTTCTTCACGGGACCGGCAGAGAGGAGCTTGACTATGAAGGGCGGCGGTAGGGCGCTTTTCGTCGCGATCCTGCTGTTGATCGCGGGCGTTCTGAACATCATCTATGGGTTCGGAGCGGTCGGAAACGCCCATTTCTTCACGGCGAACTCGTCATACGTGTTCGCCAGTCTCCACGCTTGGGGATGGATCACGGTGATCCTCGGCGTGATCCAGCTGACAGCCGGTATTTCGCTGTTCGGCGGCAACGAGTACGGACGCGTGATCGGAATCATCGCCGCGTCGCTGGGCGCGCTCGAGGCGATGCTGGCGATCGGTGGGAGCTACCCGTTCTGGTCCTTGGGCGTGTTCGCACTGTGCCTCTGGATCCTCTGGGGCCTCGTGCAGCTCGACGAGACCGAGCCCGCGTAGGGCGGCTGGACGACACCGACCCCCGCTCGGGGGTTGGGAGCCCGGCAGGCGTCTGATCCTGTCGGGCTCCGCTGTACGTATGGGCCAACTCGTACCGGCCGACGGCCACGAGCACCGCCGGCCGGCGATCGCGATCAGCCCGCGACCAACTCGACCGCGTTGTCGGCCGGCGCGACGAGCTCGGGCCGCTCGCGCTCGATCTGATGCTCGCGCACCAGCCACAGCGCGACGACCGCACCCGCGAGCGCGAGCACCGCACCGATCACGAGGATCGCGTTCAACCCGCTCAGGAATCCCTGCCGGGTCGCGTGCTCAACGAGTCCGCGGGCGCCGCGCGGCACCGCCGCCAAGGCCGACCCAAGCCGACCATCGGACGCTGCCTCGATCAGCTGGCGCGGATGATCGCCGGCGGACGCCGGTGTGCCCCCGGCGAGGCTCGTGATCCTGTCGGCGCCACGGCCGAGGAAGATCGCGCCCCAGGCAGCTACGCCGACGGCGACGCCCACCTGGCGGAACGTGTCATTGATTCCGGCCGCCATGCCGCTTCGCTCCTTGGGCACGACGCTCACGGCGACGTCCGCGATCACCGGGTTCAACAGGCCGACGCCGACGCCGGCGACGAGGAAGCCGGGGAGCAAGGCCGTCCAGCCTGAGTCCGGGGTTAGTCCCGACATCAGAAGCAGGCCGGCGCCGACTCCGGCGAGGCCGATCGCCATCACGACCCGGGCGTGGACTCGCGACATCAGCGCGACCGCGACCGGCGCGACGAAGAACGGCATCAGTGTGATCGGCAGGTAGCGCAGCCCCGCCTGCAGCGGCGAGTAGCCGAGATAATTCTGCAGGTAGAGGGTCAGGTACAAGAACAGCGCGAACAGCGACGCCGAGACCGCGAACGCCGCGAGCTGCACGCCTGTGAACGCCCGGCTGCGGAACAGCCCGAGCGGCAGCATCGGCTCGGCGACGCGACGCTCGACCACGGTGAACGCGCCCAGCATCAACGCCGCGACCGCGAACAGCGCCAGAATCGGCGTGCTCGACCAGCCGTCGTCGTTGCCGCGCAGCAGTCCCAGCACCAGCGCCAGCAGCGCCGTGCTGAAAGTCGCAAGCCCGAGCCAGTCGACGCGGGTCGCATTGGGGTCACGCGACTCGCGCAGCTTCGCGAACGTCACCGCGATCGCCGCGATGCCGATCGGCACGTTGAGGAAGAACACCCAGCGCCAACCGAAGGCGTCGGTGATCGCGCCGCCGACCAGTGGGCCGACTGCAACCGCGGCGCCGATCGTCGCGCCGTAGATGCCCATCGCCGTTGCCCGCTCCCTACCGGCGCCGAACTCCTGGGCGACGAGTGCCAGCGAGACCGCGAACATCGCCGCGCCCCCGATCCCCTGCACGGCGCGCGAGATATTGAGAAACGTTGGGTCGGGGGCGAGTCCGGCCGCGAGTGACGCCGCCGCGAAGATCCCGAGTCCAACCGCGAACACCGCGCGCCGCCCGATGCGATCGGCGATCGAGCCCGCGGTCAGGACGACCGCCGCGAGCGAGAGCGTGTAAGCGTCAATCACCCACTGGAGGTCCGTGAAGCTCGCCGAGAGGTCTTTTTGAATTGACGGAAGCGCCGTGTTGACGACCGTGATGTCCAACAGGAGCATGAAGGTCGCGACGCTCACCGCGATTAGGGTCCACCACTTTCTAGCCATTGGATTTCCTCCGGATTCGATGCTAAACTAGTCAGGAAGCCTTGTAAGGCGCTCTGACTGTTCGGCTACCTTATCAGGAGTCCTGACTAAATGGCAAGTGATCTTGAAATAACGTCGCGCCAGCCGCTTATCCGCCTGCTTGACGTGGCCCACGGCGAGTTCGTCGCCGAACTCCAACAGCGGGTCGCGACGACCGCATACGCGGACATCAGGGTGACCCACGGATGCGTGTTCGGGTACATCGATCCCGAGGGCACGCGCCTGACCGAACTCGCCGAGCGCGCCCACATGACCAAGCAGTCGGTCGGCGAGGTCGCGAGCGATCTCGAGCAGCGCGGCTACGTGGAGCGCGTCGCCGACCCGGCCGACGGCCGAGCAAAGATCATCCGCCTGACCGAGCGCGGCCGCGATGCGCAGCGCGTCGGCCGCGACCTGATCGACGAGATCGAGCGCGAGTGGGCCGAGCGGTTCGGAGAAGAGCGGATCGCCGCGCTGCGCGATGCGCTCGAGGCCGTCACCGGACAGCGTTTGGGCGCCGTGCCCGCGTAGCAAAAGCGCGCGCCGCGGTCGCGGTCGAAGCGGCGATTGGTGTACAACCCGGTACCCCGATCGGCGCGCACGATTGTGTGCGTGCGATTTTTGTGTGTAGCTGGGGTTGACTTTCTAGACACGCCTGTGTACGTTCCCCACGTTTTCAGAGGCTGTTTAGGAAATGGTTTGTGTATAGGACTCGCGCTTGGCCGGGCGTGAGCATGAGGGAAAGGGTTGGTTTCGGGTGAGTCTCCATTGGACGAGAGGCCAGCGTAGCTGCGCCCTAAGGTGCGCGATCGTTGCGTCGTTGACCGCCGTGCTCGGCGTGCTCGGGTTTCCTGCGCTCGCCGCCGCGCTACCAACGCTGCCCGATGGCCGGGCATACGAGATGGTCACGCCGCTGGACAAGAACGGCATCGAGGTCGGCCCCGGGATCGGCTCCACTAACGGCAACGCCGTCAACTGGCAGGCGATCGGCGGCTGCTGTGGATCGACCTCCGCGGCGTCGACGCTATTCCAGTCAAACCGCACCGCCGCGGGCTGGCAGACGACGGCCAAAACGCCGACGCCGCAGCCACCCAATTCCCCGCTCATCGGCCTGTTCGAGGAGCAGCAGCCGGTCTGGTACAGCAGCGACCTGAGCAAGACGATCTACACCACGCCGGCCTTCTATCCGCCTGGGGTCCAGAACCCCGCCGGGCCAGGTTCGACCAGCTTCCTCGATCTCTACGAGCAGGGCGCTGATGGCACGATGAGCTGGCTCACGCAGGGCCCGGCTCCGGGAGCGGGGACGGCCGCCCAGACGGCCACGTTCGACGGTGCGTCGTCCGACGGCGACCACGTCGGCTTCGACACGGCCGAGCAGCTGACCCCGGACGCCACCGGCCTGGCCGACCTCAATACGCCGGCCCAATTCCTCTACGAGCGCAACGTCTCAGAGGGCACGACCAATCTGGTCGACATCGCAACGACCACGCTCGCCGCCGGTGCGTCCTCGGGCGACATGACGATCACGGTCAGGACGACGAGCGCGTTCGCCGCGGGCCAGAACGTGACGATCGGGACGGGCAGCTCGCAGGAGACCGACTCGATCGCCTCGGTTGACGATTCGACGCACATCAGTCTCAACACGGCGCTGGTCAAGAACCACGCGTCCGGAGATCCGGTCGAGGCGCTGATCAGCCCCGATGGCGCAATTCTCGGCAACGGCAACTGGCTCGCGCAGGGCTTCCAGCCCGCAGACGTGTTCGGGACGACTACGAACGCGATCTCGGGCGACGGCCAGAAGATCTTCTTCGAGACGCCGCCGTCATTCGCCGGCGGTGGCGGCAGCGCGGAGGGCGTGGGGCCGCCGCATCTGTATATGCGGGACGAGGCGACCAACACGACCACGCAGCTCGACGCCAACCCCATGGCGCCCGACCAGGCGATCTACGAAGGCGCCTCGCAGGACGGTTCGGTCGTGTTCTTCACCAGCGACGAGGGGCTGGGCGGCGACACCAACACCGACAACGAGCTGTACGAGTTCAACACCACGGGCGCGCAGCTCGGCCCGGCGCCCCCGATGTCCGTCATTCCGCTCTCGGGTGACAGCGCAACCGACGGTGATGTGGTCGGCGTCACGGCGATCTCCAACGATGGATCACACATTTGGTTCGTCGCCCACGGCGTGCTCGCCAACAACACTGGCGCCCAGGGCGAGACCGCCACGCAGGATGCGATGAACTTCTACGTCGTCAATACCGCGACCGGGAACACGAAATTCATCGCACAGCTCGGGGACGGCATCGCGGGCGACAACCGCGAGCGGACCGCGCTGACCGCCGAGCCGGACATCAATCGGGCCGCGATCCCCACGCCCGACGGCAGCGTTCTGGTGTTTGAGTCGAGCGCCAACTTGACAAATAAGAATCCGGTTGGACCGACGACCACCCTGACGGCCGACGTCGACTCGCAGTCGACCCAGCAGCCCATCTCGATCGATGTTGCGAGCACGGCCGGCTTCCTGGTTGGACGGTCGATCCAGATCGAGAGCCCGATCTTCACCGAGTCCGCGACGATCTTGGGCATCCCCGACTCGACCCATCTGCTCGTGAGCGATAGCGGGATCGGGTTGATCTTCCCCCACTCGGCCGGCGACGCGATCGTGCAGCGGCCGCCGTTCGAGGTCTACCGGTATGCGACGGCCGACAATTCGCTGACGTGCGTCTCGTGCAAGGCGGGGGTGACGCCAACCGGCAGTGCGGGGCTGGGCGCCAGTTACGGCGGCAGCTACGGCCCGGCGTACGAGGGCGTGCCGATGAGCTCAGACGGTTCACGCATCTTCTTCGATAGCCCCGACCCGCTGACTCCGGGAGTGATCAGCTCGCCGCCGATCCCGATCGGGCTGTTCGGCGGTCTGACGTTCGTCCAGAACGTCTACGAGTGGAACAACGGGACGGTCTCGCTGATCTCCGACGGCCAGTCGACCACCGGCTCGTCGTTGGGCAGCACGACGCCGTCGGGCAACGACGTGTTCCTCACGACCGAGGACCAGCTGGTCCCGCAGGACACCGACGGCTACGACGACATCTACGATGCGCGCGTCGATGGCGGCTTCCCGGCGCCGCCGGGGCCTGGGCCGGCATGCAATTCGCCTAACAGCTGTCGGACGTCGGTTTCACCGACGCAATTCTTCCCGATCCCATCGAGCGCGACGCTCGTCGGGCAGGGAGCGTCGACCGCGTCGTTCTCTGTCTCAAAGATCTCGGCCAAGCAGCGCAAGCAGTTCGCCAAGACGGGCAAGCTGACGCTGAAGGTGCGCGTGAGCCAGGCGGGCAAGATCAGCTCGATGGCATCGACCAAGATCGGTGGGTCACGGGTGATCGTCGCGACCGCGAAGCACTCGTTCTTCACCACCGACGGCGGCACGGCCAAGCTGACTCTGCACTTGAACAAGCAGGCACGTAAGCGCCTCGCCTCCAAGCACAAGCTGTCCCTGGACATCACGGTGAGCTACTCGGAGAGCAGCCAGGTGGAGATGGCGGCGCTGAAGCTGACGAAGGGCAAGGCCTCCAAGGGCAAGAGCAAGAAGGCGGTCCGAGCCGCCCACGCGAGAGCCACCGTAGTTGTTCACCGAGTAAGGACGAGGGGTTGACCATGCGGGCTAACGAACTCACGCTCACCGCACGGCCAAAGCTGCTGGTGCTGCTGGTGGCGCTCGCCGGCCTGATGTTCGCCGGCGGACTCTCCGCGACGTCGGCCCACGCCGCCGTGCCCGACTGCACCCAGCAGGGGGCCTTCGGCGCCAAGGCGTTCAGCACCTCGAGCTCGACGCCTCAGGCCGGCGCCCACGGTGACTTCACTACCGCGTTCACCCTGAGCACGAACCCGTGCGGCAACCCGAACGGCCAGCTCAAGAATGTGGCCGTCAACCTGCCGCCCGGCGAGGTCGGCAACCCGCAGGCGATGCCGCAGTGCACCGACAACGAGTTCCAGGACTTCAACTGTCCGGCCGATGCGCAGGTGGGGATTGTGAACGCGTCGTTCATCACCGCGCCGGGGACCGCGACCTCGCTCACGCAGTCCACTTCTGGACCCACGACCCTGACAGAGGACGTGGCCCCCTGCAACGAACTCTGTGACACGGTGACCTTCACGGTCGCCAGCACGAACGGGATCCAGAACGGGGACTACCTCACCATCTGCGGACGGACGACGACTTGTGACATAGGACCCGGCGGCAAGGCCGAGCACGCGACGGTGCTCAGCATCGACACCTCCACCAACACGATCACCGCGCTGACCGGAGGGCCAGTGCAGGGGACGTGCGGCCCGAACACCTCCCTGCCGACGAGCGTCGCCTTCTGCCCATTGTCGGGGATGTACTACGAGCATCTCTCCGGTGACCTCGTATACGACAGCACGATCTACGTCGCGAACACGGCGGGCTTTGAGGGCTTCGCGGGCGGCAACAAAATCACGGTCGGGGAGCCGGGGACGTCGGATGTCGAGACGGACACGGTGGCGTTCTTCCCCGGTTCGTCGAACAGGCTCGAGCTCAACGATCCGCTCCTGAAGGTCCACCACTCCGGAGACCCGGTGATCCACCAGGCGTCGACTGCGTCGGCCCCGGTTCCGCTCTTCAACATGCAGCCGGACCCCGGCCATGTGGCGACGCTCGCCGCGACGTTCCTGATCGGCACGATCATCATCGAGGTCGACGCGCATTCGCCGGGCACGACTAACTGCCAGGGGCCGAGCTGCGGCCTGACCGCCACGCTGAGCGAGGCGAACACCTTGCTCCAGCTCGCGGGAACTGCAATCACGCTGTGGGGAGTGCCCGGAGACCCGAGTCATGACAGCCTCCGGTGCGGTCAGATCGGGGAGGCCTGCGGGCAACCCTCGGCCGTCTCAAAAGCGCCGTTCATGACCAACCCGACGAGTTGCGCAGCCCCGATGACGTCGACTCTGTCGGTGGAGGGGTTCCCGAACGTATCCTCTCCGACGCGAACGACGACGCTGGCCCAACGCACGGGATGCAATCAGCTGTCGACGTCGCCGACCCTGACGGTGGCGCCGGACACCTCGCAAGCTGACACGCCCGCGGGCTATGAGGTCAACCTCGGTGTGCCTCAAAACGAACAGCCGTACAGTCTCGCGACGCCGAACGTGCAGAACGTGTCGTTCACGCTGCCACCGGGCGTGTCGCTCTCGGCCCCGGTCGCGAACGGCCTCGGGGCGTGTACGGACGCGCAGTTCAATGCTGACGGCTGCCCGGACGGGGCGAAGGTGGGCACCGTCTCGATCACGACGCCGCTGCTTCATGACCCGCTCACCGGGTCGGTCTACATCGGCGCACCGAACGCCACGCAGATGTACCGGCTCTTCATCATCGCCTCGGGCGGGAACGTGACGCTCAATCTCGCCGGCCAGGCCATCCCGAATCCGGTCACAGGTCAGGTGACCACGGTCTTCGACCAGAACCCGCAGCTGCCGTTCAGTGACCTCGACGTCAAGCTGTTCGGCGGCCCGCTCGCGGCGCTCGCGAACCCGGAGACCTGCGGCGCGTTCACGACTACGTCGGACATCTCCTCCTACAGCGGTGGACCGGACGCGACGCCGTCGTCGTCGTTCAACATCACCGGCTGCTCAGGAAGTCCGTTTGCGCCGTCGTTCACGGCGGGGACGACGAATGCGACCGCCGGTGCGTTCTCGCCGTTCACGCTGACGTTCTCGCGCGGGGATTCCAACCAGGAGTTCAAGACGATCACCGCGACGCTCCCGCCGGGACTGTTCGCGAAGATCGCAGGGGTCACACAGTGTTCGAACGCCGATGCGACCGCGGGCACATGCCCCGCCGCGTCGAAGGTCGGCACCGCGACGGTCGGCTCAGGCGCCGGCTCGCAGCCGCTGTTCTTGACCGGCTCCGTCTACCTCACCGGTCCGTACAACGGCGGTGCGTACGGTCTTGCGACCGTGGTCCCGGCGATCGCCGGCCCCTACAACCTCGGCACGGTGGTCGTGCGCCAGTCGCTGCGGATCGATCCCAATGATGCGCACGTGACGGCTGTGTCGGACCCGTTCCCGACGATCCTGAAGGGCGTGCCACTGCGGATCAAGACGGTGAACCTGTCGCTCAACCGGCCGGACTTCATCGTCAACCCGACCTCATGCAGCCCGATGCAGATCGGCGCGTCGATCACGTCGGTCAATGGCACGGTCGACTCGACGTCATCGCCGTTCGCAGTCGGCGGCTGCGGGAGCCTCCCGTTCTTCCCCTCGCTCGGCCTCAAGCTGACGGGCAAGGGACAGACGAAGAGCGGCAAGCACCCGACGCTCCACGCGACGCTCAAGGTCGGCTCCGGCCAGGCGAACGTCTCGTCGGCGCGGGTCGTCCTGCCGCTCAGCCTCGCGCTTGACCCGAACAACACCAAGGTCGTCTGCTCGGTGGCCGCCGCCGCCGCGATCAACTGCCCGGCGGACACGATCGTCGGCAGCGTGACTGCCACGTCGCCGCTGCTCCCGGATCCGCTCAAGGGCAACGTCTACATCGTGCAGGGGATCCGCACCAACAAGCAGGGGCAGCAGATCAAGACGCTGCCGTCGCTGCTGGTGCCGCTGAAGGGTGACGTGGATCTGAACCTGCACGCCCAGACGGCGGTCAGCGGGGGCCGGCTGGTGTCGACGTTCTCGCCGGTACCCGATGCGGCCGTGTCCAACTTCCAGCTGACGATCAACGGCGGCAAGAAGGGGATCCTGGTCGTGACCGGCCGCGGACGGAGCATCTGCAGGGGCTCTCAGGTGGCGACCGGCGATCTGACCGCGCATTCGGGCAAGGTCGAGGACCTTTCGGTCAAGCTCGGCAGGTCGGCCTGCGGCGCGGCGAAGCACGGCAAGAAGCACAAGTCGCACAAGAAGAACAAGAACAAGTAGCCGCCGGCAACCGTTAGGCGATCAGCGCAGCCGCGAGCGCGGCCCACTGGTCACGCGGCATGCCGTCTGCCCCGAGGGGCTGCAGGCAGACGTGATCGGCGCCCGCCTCGAGGTGGGCGCCGACGATCTCGGCGATCTCGACGGCGCTCCCGTGCGCGACGACGGCGTCGATCAGCCGGTCCGAGCCACCGCCGTCGACGTCGGCGTCGGTGAACCCGAAGCGCTTCAGGTTGGCGGTGTAGTTGCGCAGCCCGAGGTACAGGCTCGCGTATTCGCGCGCCGTCGCCCGGGCGCGGTCGACATCGGTGTCGATCACGCACGCGAGCTCGGTCGCCAGCAGCGCATGCGGACCGAGCCGGTCACGGGCGAAGCGAGTGTGCGCCACCGGCACGAAGTACGGCAAAGCGCCACGGGCGCGCTCGGCGCACAGATCGAGCATCTTCGGCCCCAGCGCCGCCAGGCAACGCTCGTCACGCGGGACCGGCGTCGGCGCGTGATCGAGACCGTCAAGGAACGCGCGCATCGTCGTCAGCGGCCGCGCGTACTCGGCCGTCGCCTCCGGGTGCCCGACGCCGATGCCGAGCAGCAATCGATCCGGGAACTCACGTGTCAGCGCGGCGTGCTCGTTCGCGAGCGCCGCGGGCTCGTACTGCCAGACGTTGACGATCCCAGTCGCGACGGTCAGCCGTTGAGTTGCGGCGAGCAGCGGCCGCACGCTGGGCAGCCGCGGGGAGCCACCGAGCCAGAAGGTCCCGAAGCCGAGCTCCTCGACGAGGGTCGCGGCCTCGCTCGCGTTGGCCTCGCCGATCGCGCGGTAGCTCGTCCAGACGCCGATTCGGCCGGGGTCCATGTCAGTTCAGGATACGAGCCGGATCGGGTCGCCCTCGACGAAGGCGGCGATGTCCTGCACCGCGTCGGCATACATCGCCCGCAGCGCCGGCTCGCTGACGTAGCCGAGGTGGGGCAGCAGGACCGTGTTCTCGAGCGTGGTCAACGGATGGCCGGCCGGCAGGGGCTCGCGGTCGTAGACGTCGAGCCCGGCGCCGGCGATCGTCTCTGAGCGCAGCGCCTCGATCAGCGCGGGCTCGTCGACGATCGGACCGCGCGAGGTGTTGATCAGCACCGCGCTCGGTTTCATCAGCGCGAGCTCCGACGCTCCGAACAGTCCCCGGCTCCGGTCGCTCAACACGAGGTGGATCGAGAGCACGTCGGAGCGCTCGAGCAGCTCTCGCTTGGAGACCTTCGCGACACCGAGCTCGGCGGTCCGCTCCTTGGTCAGATGCTCGCTCCAGGCGATCACGTCCATCCCGAAGGCGCGCGCCGGAGCGACCATCGCCCCACCGAGTCGTCCGAGCCCGGCGAGCCCCAGCGTCGCGCCGGCCAGGTTCTGGGGTAGATCGAGCTGCCAGTTAGCGCCACGCAGCGCGCGGTCCTCGACCGTAACCCGCTTGTAGAGGGCGAGGATCAGGGCCCATGCGACCTCGGCGGTGCTCGGAACCCCAGCTTGCGGGGGCCCGCCGACGCCGCCCGTGCCGGACACCACGACGCCGCGCGTGAGCAGGTACTCGACGTCCACCGACGCGTTGCCCATCCCGGTCGTGACCAACAACGCGAGCTTGGGCAGGCGCTCCAGGACCGCGCGCCCAAACGCGGTGCGCTCGCGCATCAGGACGAGGACTTCGAACTCCGCCAGCGTCTCGGGCAGCGCCGCCGGTTCGATCGCCTCGTGGAAGAAGGTCACCTGTGCCTGCTCGCCGAGCGAGTCCCAGTCGGCGAATTCATGCGCCCGGCGCTGGTAGTCGTCGAGGACGGCGATCCTGAGCACGCGGGCAGTATCGCCGAAAACGCGGCCGCCGCTTCACGTCCGGCTTCTCGACGCCGACGCCTCGCGCCGCGGTCGCTCTGGGGGTTAGCCTTGAGGGCGTGATGTCCGACGACGGCAGACCGCCGCTGAACGCCGCCTACAGAGTCGCTTTCACCGACTGGCTCGCGTGCGCGTGCGCCGGCGTGGACCAGCGTGCCGTGCGCGCGGTGCGCGGCTGCGGTGACGATCTGCTCGCCGAGGTCGCGTTCGCCGCGACCGCCGGCCACGTGCTCGATTTCGACGACACGTTCGCCGACGGCGTCGCCCACGTGAGCGCGGCGTGCGCGCCGGCGGCGCTCGTGGTCGCGGCCCGGCAGGGCATGACGCTCGCCGCGGCGCTCGACGCCTACGCCGCGGGCTTTGAGGCGATGGCGGCCGTGGCCGCGGCGAGCCATCCCGCGCTGTACGACGCGGGTTGGCATCCGACCGCGGTCTGCGCGCCGGTCGGCGCGGCCGTCGCCGCCGCGCGGTTGCTCGGGCTATCGCCCGCGCAGCACGAGACGGCGATCGCCGTCGCGCTGCTGCGTGCGGGAGGTACCCGGGGCGCGTTCGGCTCCGACGGCAAGGCGATTCAGGTTGGGCTCGCGGCCGCGGCGGGCGTGCAGGGCGCGCTGATCGCCCGCGAAGGAGCATCGGTCGACCCGCGTTCGATCCACGGTCCACTTGGCTTTGAGCAGGTCCTCGGAGCGGCATGGCCTGCGGTGGACGCGGCGCGGGTGGCGGACGCGCCCCCGGAACGTCAACGGGCGATCGAACGCAACTGGATCAAGCTCTATCCGAGCTGCCTCGGGACCCACGCGCCGATCGAGGCCGCGGCTTCGCTCGCCGCCGGCGCACTCCGGCTCGACGCCGAGCGACTCGACGTGGTGGTCCATCCGGTCGCGCGACAGGCAGCGCACCTGGACCTCGTCAGGGACGGGCTGTCGGGCAAGTTCTCGATCCCGTACTGCGTCACATACACGCTCGATCACCGCCCCCCGGGCGTCAGGGACTTCGTCGCGATCGACCCCGAGACACGCGAGCGGTCGGCGCTCGTGAACGTGATCGTCGACGCGACACTGCCCGAGTTCGGCACGATCCTCGTCAGCGGCGGCACGGAACTCGCGCGCCTCTCGGGTCCGCGCGGAACGCCTGAGCGCCCCGTCGGCGAGTCCGAGCTCGCGGGCAAGATCGCGGATCTCGCCGGTGACCGCCTCGGCGGCGCGCTCGAGGACCTCGGCGTGCCGGCGAGCACCGCGCTCGAGGCCGCCGGCCTGCGCGCGACTTCCGTGACGCCCTAGAGGTCTGACTGTACGATTCGCGCTGCGCCGCACCAGAGCGCAAACTATTCGCAGCTACATCAGTGAGCGTGCAACCCATCAGCGCGCGGCATGTCGTCTCCCGCATCTGGGAGATTTACCGCGCGCACACAGGCGTCCTGATCGGAGCGGCACTCCTGCTGTTCGGGTTGGAGTTCATCCTCGTCGTACTCGTGCCGGGAGCGACGATCGCGATCGGGATTCTCTTCTGGGCGCTCAGCATCCTGTACCAGGGCATGGTCGTCAAGCTCGTGCAGGACGTCCAAGGCGGACGACGCGACCATTCCGTCGGCGAGCTGCTGCGGAGCGTCGAGCCCGTGCTCCTGAAGCTGATGGGAGTCTCGATCGTGTTCGCGATCGGCGTCGCGATCGGCTTCGTCCTGTTCATCATCCCGGGACTGATCCTGCTCGTGATGTGGTCCGTCGTCGCGCCCGTCATGGTGCTCGAACGCCCCGGAGTGCTCGCCACCTTCGGCCGCAGCCGGGAGCTCGTTCGCGGCAACGGCTGGGCGGTCTTCCGCGTGATCTTGCTCGTCTCGCTCGCGGTCATCGTGATCAGCCTGGTCGTCGGGCTCGCGGCGGTTTCGCTCGGCTCGGTGGGGCGCGCGCTCGTCTCGTGGGCGGTCAACTCGGCGGTCGCCCCGATCAGTGCGCTGAGCGCCTCGGTGCTCTACTTCGAACTGCACGGTGAGGCTCGGGGGCGAGCCTGAAGGGGGCCTTGGGCGATTTATTGCGCTATGCGCCTAAGATCGCCCATGCCCCCCCGCCCTCGCACCCGCTGGCGCCCACGCTCACGCGAACGTGACCGCCCTGCTCAACTGCTGCCGTACTTGGCGGTGCAGGCCTGGAGCTTGCCCGTATCGGTACCGGCCGCGGCCATGCACCCGGCGAGCTTGCTGGCTTTGTTCACCGTCTGCTGCGCGTTGGCGCCGACCGCGCCGGCCTGACTGCCCGCCGCGCTCGCCTGCCCGGCCGCCGAGTTTGCCTGCCCGGCCGCCGAGTTCGCCTGACCGTTCGAGCCCGCCGCCTGTCCGGTCGCGCTGCTGAGCTGCTTGGAGGCCTGGTTGAGAGCCTGCTGGCTCTGCTGCAGGGTCGTCTTGACGGCCTGATTGGCGGTGTTCTCGCTCGGCGCGATCACCGTGAAGTACACCAGCCCGAAGATCGCGAGCGATGCGGCCATGGCGATCAGCCAGAGCCGCCAGCTGTTTGTGACTAGAACCATTTCCTACTCCTTCATTGATTAGGTATTTGTTGATGACACGGCGGCTTCACGGCCACCGTGGAACGACAGATCGGCCGCCTCAGATCACGCGGCCGTGGTTGAAACCTGCGCGAGCGCGGCCTCCCAATCGATCACCACCTGGCGATCGTCGCCGTCGGGGATCCGCTTCGCGGGCACGGTGTTGCCCGGGTACAGCAGCGGCACGGCGGCGGCGGGGACCGGGTTGCCGACCTGGATCTGGAACGGCGCGCGCCCCGCGGCGATCACGGTCAGCGAGAAGGCATACATGTCGTCGCCCTTCGCGTTGCGCATCCCGAGCGGCTGCGTCTCGACGATCACCGCCTTGCACGGCACGCCGTCCTCGAGGACCCGTGACGCCGACGTGGTGTTCGGATCGCCCGAGCTGGCCATCGTCACGGTCGGCGGCTCCTCGCCGAGCGACAGCGCGATGCGGCTGTGGTCATCGCGATCGACGCGCACGGCGACGGTCACGCCGGGCATCATCAGCCGCGGCAGGACGGTCGCCCTGACGGCCTGCCGGCAGGTGGCGGCGTAACGCGGCTCGTTGTCGAGCGCCACCTCGACCGTGAACACGCAGACGTGTGCCGGGTTGAAGTCCGCGCCGGTGCTGACCGACGTCTGCTGGATGCTGACGATGATTCCGCGGCCCAAAAGACCCTGTTCAAGCAGCTCCTCTGGAACCGATCCGGTGAGGTTTCTCATCTTGTTGAGGAGCCCCATTGCTGTCCCTCCTTCGAGAACGAGTGTTTGATGCGCCGCAGCTTGAGCCGCGCCAGCTAAGGCGCACCAAAGGACCGCCAAAGCGACGGCTTTGCGCTCGGGCGAAGGACGGGTACTCTGTTGCCGGGGTGGCCGGGACCGATTGCAGTTTCGGGGTACTTGGTCCGCTCGTATTCGAGCGCGATCACGAGGCCGTGCCGCTGCCAAGCGGCCGCCAGCGCTCGCTGCTCGCGCTGCTGCTTCTCGGGGGCGGCGTGCCTCTGTCGCGTGATCGCCTGATCGACGAACTGTGGGGTGAGCGCCCGCCGGCGAGCGCCGTGTCGGCGCTGCACGTTCACTTGTCAAAGCTCCGTGCGCTGCTCGGTGGACTGCTCGTGCTCGAGCCCGCCGGCTATGCGCTCAGCGCCGGGGACTTTGAGCTCGACGTGTGGCGCTTCGAGGCGCTGGTGGAGCGGGCACGTGCCGCGCCTACAGGAGCGAGCGAACTGCTCGCCCAGGCGCTCGCGCTGTTCCGGGGCGAGCCCCTGTCCGACGTCGCCTGCGAGGGGAGCATCGCGCAATGGCGCCGCACGCTCGAAGAGAAGCGCCTCCAGACGCTCGTGCTGCGAATCGATGCCGAACTCGAAGCCGGCGCCGGCGGAGAGCTCGTCGCCGAGCTCGAGCTCCTGACCGCCGAGCACCAGTTCGAGGAGCGATTGTGGGGTCAGCTGATGCTCGCGCTGTACCGCGCTGGTCGCCAGGCCGATGCCCTCGACGCCTACCAACGCGCGCGTCGGCTGTTGGCCGAACAGCTTGGTCTCGACCCCGGCGAGCCGCTCGTGCGCCTGCAACGACAAATCCTCGAGGGCGACTCGACGTTGCGCGCCCTCCAAGCGGCTCCGGCGGTCGCGCGCAGCCCGGCATCGAACCTACCGCGGCCGTTGACCAGGCTCGTCGGGCGCGAGCGCGAGCTCGAGTACCTGCACGGCCTGACCGCGGATCCCGACGTCCGGATGGTGAGTCTGACCGGGCCGGGCGGGGTCGGCAAGACGCGTCTGCTGCTCGAGCTCGCCCGCCGTCAGGAGTCTGAATACGCGGACGGCGCCGTGTTCGTGCGCCTCGAGCAGCTGACCGACCCCGCGCTCGTGGCAGCCGAGATCGCAAGCGCGCTGGCGCTGCGCGACGGCGAGGGTCCGAACGCCGACGGCCTGACGGCGTACCTGCGCGAGCGCGAGCTGTTGCTGGTGATCGACAACTTCGAGCATCTGCTCTCGGCCGCGGTCCTGGTCGCCGAGCTGCTCGCGCAGGCGCCGAAAATCCGGGTCCTCGCGTCGAGTCGGACGGCGCTGCGCATTCGTGGCGAGCGGGTGGTCGAGGTCGCGCCACTCGAGCTGCCGATCGACGACGACGAGGCTGAGCTGGCGCGGAGCCCGGCGGTCCAGCTATTCATGGAGTCCGCGCTCGCGACCGGTCGCAGGGTCGAGATCGACGCGGCGACGACGCGGACTGTTGCCACCATCTGCCGAGCGCTCGACGGCCTGCCGCTGGCGATCGAACTCGCCGCCGCTCGTTCGCAGTCGCTGAGCCCCGCGCAGATCGCCGACCAGCTGGCGCAACCGCTTTCGATTGGTGCGCGCGCGTTACGCGACCTGCCCGAACGCCAGCAGACGCTACAGGCGACGATCAGCTGGAGCTATGAGCTCCTCGGCGACGATGCGCAGGAGCTGCTCCGACACGCGGCCGTGTTTCTCGGCGGCTTCACCGAACCGGCCCTTGGCGCGATCGCGGGTCACGCGCCGCGCGCCGCGCTCGATGAGCTGCTCGAGGCGAGCCTGGTCCGCCGCCAGCTCGTCGAAGGACGCTTCGAGCTGCTCGAACTGGTTCGCGCATTCGCGCTCGAACGGCTCGAGTCGGGCGCCGAGCGCGAGCGCGCACGCGACCGCCATCGCGATTACTTCGTGCGCAGTGTCGACGGGGCGAGCGAGGCGTTTGACGAGGGCGCCGCGCCCGGGGAGATCGCCGCCCCCCTGCTCGCCGATCACGCCAACCTCCGCGCTGCGCTTGCCGCCGCGCTGGGCGCGGGTGACGAATCCTCGGCGGTCGCGCTCACGCTCGGGATGCGGCCGTTGTGGCTCGCGGGCATGCTTCGTCAGGAGTGTCAGGAGTTCGTCGATCGCGTCCTCGAGCACTTCCGGTTGCCGGGCGCGCAGCAGGTTGCGCTCCTCCGCGCGGCCGCGTTCCTCGACGGGTTTCCCGCCGGCGACGGGAGCTGGAACCGCCGGTTGGCCGACTGCGCGGGCGAGATCGGCGATCCGGAGGCGCTGGCGATGGCGACCGGCAACCTCTTTGGGCGGGCGCTCAACGCGCGCGACCGCGACGCGATGCGACGTCTGCGCCCGGATCTGCTCGCCCTGGTCGGCCCCGAGACCGGCGACAAGGCACTCGGGTGGACGCACTACTTCCTCGCCCTCGACGCATATGTCGACGGCCAGTTCGAGCCCGCCTGCGACCACGCGACGCTGTCCGCCGAGAAGGCCGAGGCGATCGGACACGAGTTCATGCTGGCGAGCAGCGTTGGGACGCGGCTGCTCGCCCAGTCCGCTCGCGACGGTGAGATCGCTCACGCTGACCTGGCCGAGGCGCTCGAGCTGATGCGCCGGCCGAGCGTCGCGCCGCTGGCTGCGTTCGCGCTGTGGCTGGTCGCCCGCTACGCCGCGGCCGTCGCTCCCGAGGACGCCGGGCGCTGGCTCGCACACGCCGAGCGGATCCTGTTGGCGCTCGATTCCCAGCTCTGGCCCGAGAGCGTCCTGCGCGATGAGACGATGGAGGTCCTCGGCCTCGACGATCTCGCGGGCGTGCTCGAGACGACGCCCGAGCTCGATCACATCGTCGCGATGACCGAAGCGACCGCGTGGCTCGCGCAGCGCGCGGGCGACGAGCGGGCCACGCGCGCGGCGCGGACCTTCGCCGTGACGCCCTGAACCACACAACGGGCTGGAAGCGGCCGTCGCGCGAAGCTACGATGGCGGTGACAGAGGCCGGGAAGGGGGAGGCATGGGGTTTCTTCGCAGGGGTGATGGCTCGCGCGATGCGCGTATGTCGGCGACGACCGGACTCGTGATCGAGGCGCCGGCGCCGCCGGAGGGCGGCCCGCACCTTGGGCCGGGCTCAGGCTTGCCGATCAAGGTGCTGGCGGACTTCGGAGCGGGGAGGGCGGTGCACCAATGCAAGGTCCGGCTCAGCGACGCGCACTGGCTCGTGCAGGGGATGGACGTGCGGGTGAAGTTCGACCCCAGCAAGCCCGACGCGTTCGAGATCGACTGGGAGTCGGTCCCGAGCATGGAGACGCGGGCAGCGGCCAACGAGGCGGCGCTCGCGGACCCGATCGCCGCGCGGCGGCGGGTCGCGCACGCGCTCGGCATGACCCAGGCCGACACCGGAACCGCGCGGACGGAACGCTTCGAACGCGCGGTCGAGCAGGCGAGGGCCAAGTCGGCGCCTGCGGGCAGAGTGCGAGCGGTCGCTCTGATCGCGACGATTCGCGGCAGGCGCCGGATCGTCGGTGACGCTGACAACGTCGCCACACACGACGCGGTCAGCTATGAGCGCAAGAGCGCGGCCGTGCTCTCGGTCACCGTCCCCGGACGCGCGCCATACGCCGTCTACGCCCCGGCCTTCAAGTGCGAGGTGGATCTGCTCGAGCCGATGTGGATGCCGCTCCCGGCGCTGGTGTCAGCCGCGGACCCAAGCGACGTCGAGATCCTGTGGGGCGAGGTTCCCCGACACGAGGCGCAGCTTGCCGACCGGATCTCCGGCTCGCTTGCGGCTCAACGGGCGACGAGCTTCGCGCCCTTCGACGCAGCGGCTCAGAGTGCATCTGACCCGCGGGCGATGGCGTCCCAGATGCAACAGCTCGCCGCCGAGAACGCAAAGCGCGCGCTGCAGTACGTCAAGGATCCCGCGATGCGCAAGCAGCTGATCGACCAGTACAAGGCCGCGGGGATCGACATCGAGCAGGACGGCTGACCTCCCTAAAACAAGCTGCTGATGCCGTTGATCGCGGCCGTCCCGAGCACGATCTCGAGCACGACGCCGACGCAGCCGACGATCAGCCCGATGACGACCACGACGATGTCCTCGAGGAGCACGCCGAGCGACAGCAGCACCACGCCGAGTGACGGCAGCGTGTCGAGCCCGGTGAACGGAGGCGCGACGAAGGCGGCGACCGCGCCGGCGATCACGAGCACGCCGAAGCATATGTTGCTCAACCGGTGGTCGAACAGGAAGCTGAGCCGCGGCTTCGAGAAGCGCTCGAGCCACCGGATCAGCTTCATCAGCCCGCCCACGAAGCGCTGCTGCTTGTCGCCGCCGAACTCGATCCCGCGCCACTTCTGTGGCAGCCAGATCTCCTTGCGGTTGGCGATCAGCTGCAAGGCGAGCAGCACCGCGATGATCTCGAACACGTGCGTCGCGCCGCCGGTCGGCAACGGGAGCGCCGGGACGCCGAGCAACAGCACGAACAGGAGCGCGAAGCTCTTGGGTCCAAAGACGTCCATCAGCCCGCCGAGCGTCTTGTCCCCGTCGCCCTTGAGCCACTGTTCGAGGTCGTCGCTGATGCGCTCCTCGGGCTCGGCGGTGCGGTCCTGGGCCGCGGACGAGTGCTCCTGCGCGGGCTGCGGCGGTTGCGCCATCGCCGTGGACGATAGATAGTCGGCCCCGACGCCTCCGGGCGGCGGCATGGTTGACCCAGCGGCGTGCGTCACGGTCAGGTCGTGTCAGCCGCCGGTGAAGCCGACGAGTAGCTGGGCCGTCTCGAGCGGCACGTCAAGTTGCGGGCAATGACCGACGCCGTCGAGCACGACCCAGTCCGCGTGCGCCAACCAGTGCTCGCGGTAACGCGCGGCGGCCTGCGGCCAGGGCAGCAGACGGTCCTCGGCGCCCCACACGACCCGCACGGGGCAGGCGATCGCTTCGGCGTCCAGCGTCCACTCGTTGTGCAGCCCGTACTCGATCAGCGCCGCGGCCGCCGGGCAACTCGCAACCGCGAGCAGTTGCGCGGCGAGCAGCTCGGTCGGGATGTGCTCGTAGTTGATCGTCAGCAGCTCGGTCGCGCGGCGCCGGCCCTCGGGCGTGGCGAGGACCGACTCGGCCTGCGGCGCAGCGGTTCGCGCTTGGTAATGCAGCCGTCGCTGGAGCTCGAGCAGCGCCTCCCACGAACGGTCGCCCGGCGCCCATCCGCCCGCCGGGGCGAGCGCGACGACCGTGCGGGCGCGGCCGCGCGAGGCGAGCTTCAGCGCCAGGTAGCCGCCGAGTGAGTTGCCGGCGAGGTGCGCGACCGCGAAGCCGGCGGCGTCCATCGCTTGCTCGACGGCCTGCACGAGCGCCATGTCGCTCGGGTCGCCCCCGAGTGGCGGTCCGCCCGCGTGCCCCGCGAGTGTCAGTGCCAGGACTTCGTGGTGGCGTTCGAGCGCCGGCAGCACGAGCTCCCACGCGCGCCACGTGTCCATGAAGCCGTGTAGGCACACCAGCGGCGGGCCCGAACCGCCACGGTGAAACGGGGTCAGCGGCGCGTACAAGCGCTCACTTGTGGCGAAACGCTCGCCGCCACATGTCGACGTACGCCTGCGCCGAGTTGAACAGCAGCGGCAGCGCCCGCCGTCCGCTCTTCGTGCGCTCCATGTCCGCGATCAGGTCGGCGATCAGCCCGTACTGCGCGACGCCGTCCTTGTTGAGGTCGAACGTCCGCGTGCCGGTGTGCTCGCGACCGAAGGTGACGCTGCCGTCGTAGGACCGGAACGGATAGCGCAGCGGGTGGTGCGCCGCGTCCGGGCGCGGACCGGGAAGCGCGCTGAAACCGTTGGTATCGGTTCCGAGGCCGACGCCGACGAAGCCCTTGCGGGGCTTGTCGTACCGGGCCATCGTCAGGATCTTGTGGGCGAGCTTCGGCGCGGTGTCCGGGGTCACAGCCGCGAAGCCGCCGAGCTTGTACAGGCGCCGAAGCTCGGACGGGGCCCACGTTCCGCCGGTGCCGTTGTGGCTCGAGACGACCGGATAGTGCGCTTTGGCCGCGATCGAGAGGACCTCGTCGCGCGCGCTCTCTGACAGGTGGTCGACCTCGATCAACAAGTGGTTGGCGATCATCTGCCTGATCAGGTAGCGCCCGAGCGACGTGAGCCCCCGCGAGTTGCACTGCAGTCCGCTCGGGTAATTCGGCATCGGGTCGTTCGCGATCGACCTCGCGGCGGGGAAGAACGTCGCCAGCACGCCGAGTAGCGCCGGGCTGAGCGTCGTCACCTCGGCGCCCTGGCCGGGGTGGGGGCAGCGGCCGGTGGCGAAGTAGCTCCCGGTCTGGAAGCGGTTGAGGATGTTGATGAACGTTCCTTTGGTGCCACCTTCGAGCGCCGCGCCCGAGAAGGCGTTGTTGACCCAGTGGGCGACGAACATGCCACGAACGCCGAGCCGCCTGTAGTTGGCCAGCCCGCGCCGGATGTCGGCGCGCGTGCACTGCGGCTTGCCGTCGAACTCGCTGCAGCCGAACAGGTCCGAGGACTCGATCCCGATCATCACCGCGAGCTTGCCCGAGGCCATCACGCGACGGGCCTGCGCGGGCGAATAGACGAGCCGGAACCAGCCGCGCCCGGGACCGCCGTTCTGCGCGTCGATGTAGTTCTGCATGGCCTTCAGGGTGCGGATCTGGGCCTCCACCGAGGCGGTCTCCGAGCACGTCTTGGTCATGCGCCGCGGCTCGATCCGGCACAGCGGCGCGTCGTCGGCGGTCTGCGCGACGACCATCCGCAGGCCGGCGCGCCAGGCGCGCTCGAGCCACACGTAGTAGACCTGCTGGTGGTCCATCGAGTTGTACGTCGGCCAGCCCTTGAAGCTTGGCCAGCCGTGCGTGTTGTGGGTCCCGAACGGGAGCCCGGTGCGGAGCAAGTTGCCGGTGATGTCGAGCTTTCCGTCCGGCCCGTGGATCTTCGCGTCCTCGCCGAGCGCGGTCGGGATGCCGTACGGGCTGTACGGCTGGCCCGAGATCACATCGCCGCCGGCGCGCATGTTGCCGGTGATGTGGACGTGGTCGTCGATGAAGCCAGAGATCCGTCCGTGCTTGAGTACGGTCGGGCGACCGTGGACCGTCGCGTTGACCCGTGCCTCGGGGAAGGTCCGGCAGCCCCCGGTCGCGACGAATACGAACCGCCCCGCCGCGTTGGCGGCGCGCGTCAGCCCGAGGCTCGCGACGCCCTTGCGCACGACGAGACGGCGGTGGTCGAGCGTCGAGCGCAGCGTGAACTCGGCCTTGGTGCCGGCGACCGCCCGCGCGCTGAACACCGCGCGCGGCCCCGCGCTCGACGCGGCGGTGACTGTCCTGGCGCCGGAAGCGACGCTCACCAGCTTCGCCCGGCGGTCGTAGAGCATGTAGGTCCCAAGGCCGGCGGCCTTGAGGTAGAACGCGGCGGCGGCGGACCTGAGGCGCGCGTCGGCCGCGTACGAGGCCGACCGGGGTGCCACGAAGCGGCCGTCAGCGAGCGAGCGCAGCGCGAAGCACTTTCCGGCGAGCGCGTATACCGCGGCGCGATTGACGGCCTGCGGCCGGCGGCCGGCCGCGGAGGCGCCGCCGAGCAGGGATCCCGACGCGACGCCCACGAGCACCACCGCGGCGATCGTGGCAGCGCGATGTTTGACCACATAGCTCAACAAGCGCTCTCCTCCTCTTCAGACCCAGACCAGAGGCGAAACTCCGCCACCGCCTCGGGCACCGGGAGCGCAAACGCCCCGCGGCGGCTCGTGCAGGTGCCGTTCAGACGCCGGAGCCGGACGGCGGTCTCGGCCGCAGCTACCGCCACCGGCAGCCCGTTTAACACGACCGCATCGTCGACCGTGAACGCGGGCTCCCGGCCGAACAGCAGCATCGGATAGCCCCCGGCCGCGATCACCACGTCGATCCCGAGCCCGACCATCGGCCGCACCTGGCGGACGAACTCGTCGCGCATCCGCTGGTACGCCTGGTCGGACTCGAAGGCGCGGTTGAAGTCCTCCACCTGGGCCTCGATCGCGCGGACGGCGACGACGCGCGCGGACAGCCCATAGCGCGCGATCTGATCCTCGTGGTAGGGGATGAACACCGGGTTGATCGTCACCAGACCGGCCTTGCGGCCGAGCGTGCAGGCGTACAGCATCGTCGCCTCGCCGAGCCCGATCACGGGGATCTCGACGGCGGCGCGGGCCTCGCGCAACCCGGGCTCCTGGAAGTGACCGATCACGACCGCGTCGTAACCCTGCTCCTGGGCCGAGATCGCGTTCGAGATCACCTGCGCGGCGCAACGGAACTCGGTGATCGGATGCAGATAGCGGTCGCCGGGCTGGATCCCGTGCATCGAGACCTCGACTCCGGCGCTCGCCACCGACTGGACGTAATCGCCGAGGCGCTCGAAGTAGGGCGCGTCGACGTCGGGGTCGGTGAAGCTCTGGTACCAAAGTCGCGCCGGTGTCATCGATGTCCCTTCTAGGTCGGGGTATTGAAATCCTCGCACCTAGCGCGGGAGCCTAAAGTGGCCGATAAGGTCTCAAGCAGTCGGCCCGTTGGCCGCTGCCCGAATCTATGAGCCGCTTTCCGACGCAGATCGTCTTGCTCGTGGCGGTGGCAATCGCCGTTGCCGCCTGCGGGTCGCAGGGAACGCCGTCGACGGCGTTCGATCCCGCTCCGACGAGCCAGGCGCCCGACCCCGCCTCCGCGACGGTGTCGATCCCGCAATCGCACCCGCAGGCCGTTCAGCCGGCCGCCGGCGTTCAGGCGTCGCCTTCGGCCGGCGGCGCGGAGGTCGTCGGCGACGTGAACGCCCACGCTCCGCCGCTCTCGAAGGTCAAGCACGAGCTCCAACAGCTCAACCTGTGTGGCGGCGCGGTGACCGCCGCCGAGGCGACGCCGATCGTCAAGTCGGCGGCCCCGGGCTTCGTCGCCGACCCGGGGACGATCCAGGACGTTGGCCAGCTGCCGGAGCTGACCGGACAGCTGAACGCGCTCGGCAAGGCGCTCGGCGTCACGATCTACGGGATCAGCGGCTACCGCACCCCGGCCCACAGCGTCGCGGTCGGCGGCTACGCCGACGACCCGCACACCAAGGGCGAAGCCGAGGACATCGGCGTCAACAGCCTGCTGCGCTCGAGCGCCGCTCAGATCAGCGAGGCCGCGCTTGCCCAGTACGGGCTCTACCGGCCGTTTGACCCGTCCGACGATCAGAACAACACCGAGGTCAACCACGTCCAGCTGATCCCGAACACCGGTCCGCTGACGCTCGCCCAGTCGACGGCCACGTTCGATCCCGACCCTTCCTGCAAGTAATCCGCCGCAACCGGCAACTCGATCTACGCTTTGAGGTCGGTGATGGGCGCGATCACGATCACTTTCGAGCTGCCGGCGCATTTCCTCGACGTCCGCGGTCAGCGCGCGGGCTTCGTTCTGCTCGCGTCGTTCCTGCTCTCGTTTCTGTTCATCCGCACGAGCGCGCGGCTGATGCGCAGTCCGAAGGTCCCGTGGTGGCCCGGCAGCGTGACGACCGAGGGTGGGCTCCACCTCCACCACCTCGTGTGGGGGATCGTGCTGATGCTGCTGTCGGGGTTCCTCGAGTTCGCGACCTCCCCGGTGAGCCCCTGGAACGAGATGCTCGCCGCGATGTTCGGCGTTGGCGCGGGCTTCACGCTCGACGAGTTCGCGCTCTGGGTCTATCTGCGCGACGTCTACTGGTCCGAGGAGGGGCGCTCGTCGTTTGACGCGGTCGTGGTCGCCGCGGTCCTCGGCGGTCTCGTCGTGCTCGGCCTGTCGCCGTTCGATCTCCCCGACAACGGGTCCTCGATCAGCGCCGTCGCGCTTGCGGTCACGACCGCGGTGCTGTTGAGTGCCCTGGCGATTTTCAAGGGCAAGCCGCTGCTCGGCTTGATCGGCCTGTTCGTGCCGCCGATCTCGCTCTTCGGTGCGGTCCGCCTGGCGGCGCCAAACTCGCGCTGGGCGCGACGGCGCTATGACCCGAGCGGGCGCAAGATGGCCCGCGCGCAGGCGCGCTGGCGGCGGATCGCTGGCCGGCGGCGGTGGATCGCGGACACGATCGCCGGTGCCCCCGGGCTCCCGGCGTCGCACGTGGCCGACGCCGGAGAGCCGCCCGAAGAGTGAGGCTGGCGGTGGGCTAGCGGCCCGGCGCGCGATTCGCGACCGCGCGGCCGCTACCCGCTCGAGCGACCGATCCGCCGTCCGGGATCGAAGGCGTCCAGCAGCGGGTCGCGCTTGCCCGCGACGATCAGGTCGCCGAGCAGCTCGCCGGTGATCGGCGCCAGCGTCACACCGAGCATCGCGTGCGCCGCCGCGACGTGGAGTCCGTCGAGCCCGGGCAGGGCGCCGATGTACGGCAGACCGTCGGGCGACAGCGGCCGCATCCCCGCCCAGTCGGCGGGGTCGGGCGGCATCTCCCAACCGGGCATCGCCTCGGCCGCCGCCGCCGTGATCGCGCGCAACCGGCGTTGTGAGAGCGCCAGCCCGCGGGCGCCGAGCTCGAGCGTCCCGGATACGCGGACGCCGCCGTCGTAGACGCTGACCGCGACCTTCGGCTCCTCGAGGTACATCGATCGTGACGGACCCGTCGGCACCCGCGCGAACGTGCGGCTGTAGCCCTTGGCGGTCGCAATCGGTAGGCGCACTCCGAACCCGCGGACGAGCTCCTGCGTCGGCACCCCGCTCGCGACGATGACCGTGTCGGCATGCCACTCGCGCGTCGGGCCGCTCACGATCCAGCCCGAACGGCCGCGCCGCAGCGAGATCGCGGGGGTCTGCTCGAACACCGAACCCCCGAGCGTCCTGACCCGAGCGAGCACTCCGGCCGTGAACGACTCGGGCCGCACCCGGCGCTCGACGCTGCCCACCATGCCGCCGATCGTCCGCCCGCTGATCGCCGGCTCGAGCCCGGTCAGCTCCGCGCTCGTGAGTCGTCGCAGCGATGCCCCGGAGCGAATCTCGGCGAGCTCGTCGGCGATCTTCGCCAGCTCCGCGAGCTCGGCGTCCGAGAACGCCGGGTAGAGGAGCTCCTGATCGTGCAGCTCGAACCCCGCGCCGCGCTCGGCGAGGCGATCGAATGACCCTGGCGCGCGTCCGGCGATCTCCTGCAGGGCGGCGAGCCCGCGCCGGTAGACCCGCCGCGGGCAGCAGCGGAGAAACATCGAGAGCCAGGCGAGCATCGCCGGCGAGAGCGTCGGCCGGATCCACAGGGGTCCCGACGGGTCCACGAGCCAGCGCAGCGACTGCCCGACGACGCCGGGACCCGGGACCGGAGCCGACAGGGCGGTCGTCACCCAACCCGCGTTCCCGGCCGAGGCCGCCCGCCCGCACCGGTCGCGCTCGATCAGGGTCACCGACACCCCCCGCGTCGCGAGCGCCTCGGCCACGCACAGGCCGACGGCGCCGCCGCCGACGACGACCGCCGACGCGGTCAAAGCTCGAATCCGGTCGGGAACGGATCGGTCGGGTCGAGCAGGTATTGGCCCATGCCCGTGATCCACGCCCGGCCGCTGATCTCGGGGACCACGGCCTGTCGGTCAGCGACCGCGAGTTCCTCGACGAGCCTGCCGACGAACCGGCTCCCGATCACCGAGTCGTTGCTGAAGTCCTGCCCGAGCGCCAGACGTCCGCGGGCGTGCAGCTGCGCCATCCGCGCCGAGGTTCCGGTCCCACACGGCGACCGGTCGAGCCACCCTGGGTGGATCGCCGTCGCGTTGCGCGCGTCGGCTCCGTTTTGGCCGTCGGCGTAGAAAACGACGTGCTTACAACCGCGGATCGCGGGATCGAGCGGGTGCACCGGAGGCGCGGTCGCCTCGATCGCGTCGATGATCTCCAGCCCGCACGCGATCAGCTCGTCGGCCCGCGCGGGGACGGGCTCGAGCTCCACCGATGCCGCGTCGACGAGCGCGTAGAAGTTGCCACCGAAGGCCATGTCGTAGCTCACGCTTCCGCGCCCATCGACGTCGACGGTCGCGTCGAGATCGACCACGAACGCGGGCACGTTGCGCAGCGTCACCCGCTCGGCGTGGCCGTCCACGACCTCGACGCGCGCCTCGACGAGTCCCGCCGGCGTGTCGAGCCTGACCGTCGTCTCGGGCTCGGTGACCGCCACCAGGCCACACTCAACGAGCACCGTCGTGACCCCGATCGCACCGTGGCCGCACATCGGCAGGCAGCCCGAAACCTCGATGAACAGCACGCCCCAGTCGGCGTCCGGGCGCGTCGGCGGCTGCAGGAAGGCGCCCGACATCGCCGAGTGGCCGCGCGGCTCGCGCATCAGCATCAGCCGCAGATCGTCGAGGTTGCGCTCGAAGTAGACGCGGCGCTCCTGCATCGTCTCGCCGGGGATCGGTGCCAGCCCGCCGGTGATCACGCGCGTCGGCATGCCCTCGGTGTGGGAGTCGACCGCCGCGAAGTACCGGGCGGCGCGCATCACGCGGGGGCCGGCTTGACGGCCGCCACGACGCGCCGCTCGTGGGTGCCGAGCCCGATCGTCCGCCCGTCGTCGGTCATCACATCGACCGTGAAGCGCAGCTTGCGGCCATCGACGATCTCGTCCAGGCGGGCATGGGCGATGCACTTTGTGCCCTCGGGCGCGGCGCCGACGTGCCGAACGCAGACCTCGAACCCAACCGTCGTGTGGCCCTCCTCGAGGAGCGGGTGCACGAGGTTCGACGAGGTCCGCTCCATCATCGCGATCATCGCCGGCGTCGAGAGGACCGAGGCGCCGAGCGTCCCGCCGACGTCGGTCAGCAGCGGACCGGTGACCTCGAACTCGTCGGATGCCTCGATGCCGGGCGTCAGTTCGGACACGATGGCAAGCCTAGTGGCCCGATTGCGAACTTGGATGGCAGTGAAGCGGCCCTGGCGGCGTTCGCGCCGCGGCCGCCGAGCCGTCAACATGGGCGGTGATGGATTCCGATCAGCTGTACGGGCTGCCGCTCGATCAGTTCATCGCCGAGCGCAAAGAGCTCGCCCGCGGGCTGCGTGCCGATGGACAGCGCGAGCGGGCCGATGAGGTCACCGGCCTGCGCAAGCCGTCGGTCGCCGCGTGGGCGGTCAACCAGCTCGTCCGCACGCAGCGCCGCGCGGTCGACGAGCTGTTCGCCGCCGGCGACGGTCTGCGCGAGGTTCAGGCGGCGGTGATGGACGGCCGCCAGGACGCCCAGGCGCTCCGCGACGCCGCAGGCGAGGAACGGGCCGCGGTCGACGCCCTGATCGAGCCGGCTCGAGGCCTGCTCACGTCTGGAGGACATGAGTTGAGCCCGACCGTGCTCGATCGGGTCGCCGACACGTTGCACGCCGCCGCGCTCGACGACGATGCCCGCTCGGCGGTCGATGACGGCCGGCTCGAGCGCGAGCTGCGCCACGTCGGACTTGGCGCCGGTGGGCAGTCAGCCCCAAGTCCGGCCAAGCGCTCCGGCGCCAGGCAGCAGCGCGTCGCCAAGTCTCCGCGCGCGGCCAAGACCGACGCGCCCGCCGCCAAGCGAGCCGCCGACGCAAAGCGCGCCGAGCGCGAGCGCGCCGACGCCCGCCGGGCCGCGCGTTTGGCCGAGGCCGACGCTCGGCGCGAGGCTGACCGCGCGGCGCGCGCGCTCAAGATCGCCCAGGAACGGCGCGAGCACGCGGCCCAGGCGCTTGCCGACGCCGACGAGAAGCTCGCCAACGCGACCTCGCAGGCCGAGGCGGCGGTCGAGGCTCATCGCCGCGCTCGGGACGAGCTCGACGCCTTCTAGTCAGTCGACGGTCGGGCGCCCGTCAGGGCGCCAGGCGCCCCAGGTGCCAGCTTCCGTCGTCCGCGCGCGTGTAGACGAGCCGGTCGTGGAGCCGATCGTCGCGGTGCTGCCAGAACTCGTATCGCTCGGGCGCCAGGCAGAAGCCGCCCCACGCCGCCGGCAGCGGCAGCTCGCGATCGGCGTACTGCTCGGCGAGCTCGGACACGCTCTGCTCGAGCCGGCCGCGGCTCTCGATCGGCCGGCTCTGCGGTGACGCCAGCGCACTCAGTTGGCTGCCCCGGGCGCGGCTGCGAACGTAGGCCGCCGAGTCCTCGGCCGAGGTGCGCTGCACCGGCCCCTCGATCCGCACCTGGCGGCCGAGTGGGTCCCAGTAGAAGAGCAGCGCCGCACGGGGATTGGCATCGAGCTCGCACCCCTTGCGGCTCTCGTAGTTGGTGAAGAACTGAAAGCCCCGCTCGTCGTAGCGCTTGAGCAGCACCATCCGGACCGACGGCGCCCCCTGCGGCGTGCTCGTCGCGACCGCGACGGCAGCCGGTTCGCGCAGGGTGGACTCGCGCGCCTGCGCATACCAGGTCTCGAACTGGCGCAGGGGATCGCGGTCGACGTCCTCCTCGCGTAACGGCAGCGCGAACTCGTTCACGCGGCAATTATCCGTGTCGGCCGGATGCACGCGGTCAGTGCATAATCGCCGCCGACCGCTCGCGCGTGCTCACCTACCTGAGAAAGGACGACCGATGGGTTCACAAGGGAATGCCGGTTGGGCGCGTTCGTTGATCGGCGCTTCGGGAGGGTCGGCCCCGAGGCAGACCGTTTCGCCGATGTTCGCCTACGACGAGCAGCTCGCCGATCTGGTTCTATCCTACGGCCGCCAGCGACTCTCGATGGATCCGATCCCGATCGGCAGGGGCGCGTCGAGCCGGCCTGACGTACGAGCCCTCGGGGGCCTTCTCAATGCCGAGGGCAACGATCCCGCAGCCGTCCTCGAAGCGTTCTTCGACGAGGTCGTCCCGTCGTCGATCCCGGCCGACAGCCCCGACTACCTCGCGTTCATCCCCCAAGCGCCGACGCCCGCCGCGCGCCTGTTTGACATGCTCGTCACGTCGGCGTCGATGAGCGCCGGCCACTGGTTCGAGGCGGCCGGCTCGGTCGTCGCTGAGAACCAGACGCTGCGGCTGCTCGCCGACCTCGCGGGCCTGCCGCCGCGGGCGGGCGGCTGCTTCGTGTCGGGGGGCTCGGCGGCAAATCTGTCGGCGCTGATCGTGGCGCGCGAGCAGAGCAAGCAGCGCGAGCGACGGCCCCGGATCGCGGTCAGCGCCGAAGCGCACGCCTCGATCGCGCTCGCGCTCAAGGTGATCGCCGTCGACGCGCTCGTCGTCGACACCGATGACCACCGCCTGACCGGCGCCGGGCTCGAGGCGGCGCTCGCGGCAGATCCCGACCCCGAGGGGGTGATCGCGGTCGTCGCGACCGCCGGGAGCACGAATGGCGGGATCGTCGACGAGCTGGACGCAATCGCGGACGTCGCCCGCGCCCGCCGCCTCTGGCTCCACGTCGACGGCGCGTACGGCGGCGCGGCGCTGTTCGTGCCCGAGTACCGCTCGCTGTTCGCGGGGATCGAGCGCGCCGACTCGCTCGTGATCGATCCGCACAAATGGCTGTTCGCGCCATACGACTGCGGCGCGCTCCTCTACCGCGAGCCCGAGCTCGCGCGGGCGGCGCTCACCCAGCGCGCGTCGTACCTCGACACGCTGACCAACGCCGAAGGGTTCAACCCGGCCGATTACGCGTTTCACCTGACTCGTCGCCCGCGCGGACTCGCGCTCTGGTTCTCGCTCGCCGTCCACGGCACCGACGCCTATCGCGATGCGATCGCGACCGGACTGCGGTCCGCGCACGCGTGCGCGGACCTGATCGAGTCGC
The DNA here is from genome assembly GCA_963744695.1 of uncultured Solirubrobacterales bacterium. Lineage (GTDB taxonomy): Bacteria > Actinomycetota > Thermoleophilia > Solirubrobacterales > Solirubrobacteraceae > Palsa-465. The sequence goes on from CAVUUT010000007.1 coordinate 84,897, forward strand.
TGCCCTACCTCGAGCTCGTCCGTGGGCCGGGCCTCTCGGTGGTGCTGTTCAGGCGCGAGGGGTGGAGCGCGGCCGAGTACGAGGCGTGGTCCGAGCGCCTGTTCGCCGAGCGGGTCGCGTTCGTCGCGCCGACGACGTGGGAGGGAGAGCCGACCGCCCGGCTGGCGTTCCTGCACCCGAACACGTCGATCGAGCTCGTCGAGACGATCCTGCGGTCGATGGCCGGCGACAGCGATTAGCTATCACTAGTGGACCATGGCAACGAATCGACGCAATTTTCTCCGCGAACTCGTCGGCCAGGTGGCGCGCGGGGCGGGGGAGCTCGTCGGCCAGGCGCTCCCGCCCGATATCGCCGCGCCCGCTGAGGCAGCCGACACGAGTGCGCCGCTGTGGCCGGTGCCCGCGCCGGCGCGGTGTGCCTCGCTCGACGAGGTCTGCGCGCTGGCCGACGAGCTCGGCCTCGCCCCGCGCAAGGACGCGGTCCTGTCGATCTGTCGCTGGAGCCTGCGGATCAGTCCAGCCGACGATGAGGTCGCCACGCCCGAGCCGCAGACGCAGCCGCAGCCGGAGCCGGAGCCGGAGCCGGAGTGCATCGTCGAGCTCGACCTCACGTGGATCGCCGCGCTCGGCGAGTCCGGGCTGCTCCCCGACGGCGGCGTTCTGCGACTGCACGCCGAGGGGCCCCCCGAGTGGGTGGCGCCCCCCGAGACGCTCGGCGGCTCGCCGGCGCTCGCCGGCGGGCGCCAGCTCGAAGTCGCGCCCGAACTCGTGCTGCCGCGGGCGTGGTCTGATTCGGTCGCTGCGCTCGGGCTCGACCCCGGCGAGCTCGAGGCGTGGGAGACGCTGCGCCGGCGGCTGGCCGAGCTTCAGTCGACGGTTACCTTCGACGCCTCGGCGCGGCCGCAAATGCTTCACCGCCTGCTCGGCTATCCCGAGGAGCGCCGCGGCGACATGCCGCTCGTCTGCGAGATGCTCGCCAACGGCATCGCGCTCGGCGACGAGCCGGCGGCGGCCCACCCCCGAGCGCGGGAATTCGAGGCCGGCGCGGCGCGCTGGCTGTTGCTCGCCCAGCTCAGCGCCGACCCCCGTCTCGGCTGGTCGTGGGGCTCCGAGGACGCGCGCCTCTACCTCTGGATCCACGAAGCCGACCTGGCCGCGCGCCGGCTTGAGAACGTACGCGCGTTCAGGCAGTAGCGTGCCACGACGCAACCGGGTCACACCGCTCAGCGAGCTGATCGAAGATCCGGCGCGCGGCTTGGTGTACGCCAACCGTGGCTGCCTCCACGACGACGAGGGCCGGATCCGCCGTCGCTACAACGGGCGGCGCTGGATCGCCTGCCGGCTGCAGTTCCGCGGCTGGCAGCGCGCAGGGCTGATGATGCCCGGGCGCTTCACGGAGCTGTTCTTCCTCGACGAGGCGACTGCCTTCGCGGCCGGCCACCGCCCGTGCGCGCTCTGCCGCCGCGAGGACTACACCCGCTTCGGCGAGATCTGGGGCGAGCTGCACCCGGGCCAGGTTGGAGCCGACGCGATCGACGCGCAGCTCCACGCCGAGCGCGTCGATCCCGCGACGCGCCTGCAGCTGCGCCGACCCGCCGAGCTCGACTCGCTCCCGGCCGGCGCGTTCGTGCTCGAGCAGGGCGTGCCGTGGCTCGTGCTCGACGACGAGCTGCGGCGCTGGACCCCGTCCGGGTATGGCGCCGGCCGCAGCCGCGACCGCGGCACGACCGTCGAGCTGATCACGCCGCCGTCACTCGTCGACGTGCTCCGCACGGGGTGGGAGGGCGCCGTCCCGCTGCTGCACCCGTCCGCCGGGTAGCCGTTCGCTGAGCTGACCGCGCGCAACCCGGGCGTCAGACGCCGCGCCGCCCAGCCGAGCAGTTGGCCATCAACGCGCGGGCGGCAAACCCATCACGGTTGACAGACTCCCATCGGTGGCCCGTGATCTCAAGTGGGACGGCTGCTACAACGTCCGCGATCTCGGCGGGATTGGACTCGCCGACGGGCGCGAGACCCTGTGGGGAGCCGCGGTCCGCGCCGACTCGCTGCACAAGCTCAGCGGCGACGGCTGGGCGGCGCTCGTCGACCACGGCGTCCGGACCGTGATCGACCTGCGCAATGACTACGAGCGCGCCCCCGACGTCGTCGCACGGCCATCGGAGGTCGTCACCGTGCAGCTGCCGCTCGACGGGATCGAGGACCGCGAATTCTGGGATCCGATCGTCTCTGGCCCGCAGTTCGGGACGCCGATCTACTACTGCGGTCACCTCGAGCGGATGCCCGAGCGCAGCGCCGCGGTGCTGCGCGCGATCGCACGAGCGCGGCCGGGCGGCGTCGCGTTTCACTGCGTCGGCGGCCGCGACCGGACCGGTCAGATCACGATCCTGCTGCTCGCCCTGGTGGGCGTCGGTGCCGATCAGATCGTCGCCGACTACGAGCGCAGCGACGAGCGCCTGGCCCCGATGTGGGCGGCCAGCGGCGGTCCCGACGAGGCGCGGGTCAACGCCGAGTTCCTCGCCGAGCGTGAGACGACGGCGGCCGATCTGATCGTGTCGCTGCTCGAGACGCTCGACGTCGCCGCGCTGATGTGCGCGGGCGGCCTCGATCGCGCCGAGATTGCCGCGCTACGAACTCGGCTGCTCGGTCAGTAGGTGTAGAAGCCCTGGCCGGCCTTGCGACCGTGATGGCCTGAGACGACCATCCGCTTGAGCAGCGGCGGGGGCGCGTACTCGGGCCGCTTGAACTCCTCATAGAGCGAGTCGCAGACCGCGTAGAGGACGTCGAGCCCGATGAAATCGCACAGCGTGAGCGGCCCCATCGGGTGCCCGCAGCCGAGCCGCATCCCCTCGTCGATATCCTCGCGCGAGGCGAACCCATCCTCGTACATCCGAACGGCCGCCATCAGGTACGGGACCAGCAGCATGTTGACGATGAAGCCCGAACGGTCCTTGGTGCGGATCGCGCGTTTACCGATCTTGACCGCGAACTGCTCGGCGCTGTCTACGGTCTGCACCGAGGTGTCGAGCGCGACCACGACCTCGACGAGCTTCATCACCGGAACCGGCGAGAAGAAGTGCAGTCCGATCACCCGTTCGGGGCGCTGCGTCCACGCCGCGAGCTCAGCGACCGGGATCGAGGACGTGTTCGATGCCAGAAACTGCGCCCCGGGAAGCTCGCGGTCCAGGCGCTGAAAGAGCGCACCCTTGATCCGCGGATCCTCGGTCACCGCCTCGACCACGGCATCGACGTCATCGAGATCCTCGAACGTCGTCGTGTAGCTGACGCGCTCGATCACGGCATCGCCCTCCTCGCGGCTCAGCTTGCCGCGCGAGACCGCTCTCGCGACCGACGCGTCCAATGACGCGCGCGAACGCTCGAGCGGTGTCTGCTCGGGCTCATACACCGTCACCGCGACGTCTGCCGCCGCAGCCGCCTCGGCGATCCCCGAGCCCATGAAGCCGGCGCCTACCACCCCTATACGCGAAAACTCTGTCATGGCGGCCAGTCTTTCAGCTTTGTCGCGCCGCCGATCCAAGGCAGCGCACCGCGCGTCTATATGCTGGCCCTGCCGATGCGCCCGGTGCTGATGTTCACCCACTTCGACGATCGACGGACCGGACTGGTCGGCGAGGGGCTCGAGCTCGCCGGGTGCTCGATGGTCGAGGCGAACCCAGCCGACGGCCTGCCGCCATGGTCGATCGACGAGATCGCCGCGATCGTCTCGTTCGGCGGTCGCCAAAGCGCCCGTGACGCCCACCGAGACCCATTCCTCGCGGCCGAGGTGCGGTTGATGCGCGACGCGCTGGCGCTCGAGACCCCCGTGCTCGGCCTCTGCCTCGGCGCTCAGCTGCTGGCCGTCGCGTCGGGGGGCGAGGTCTCCCGGCTCGGCCCGATGTCGGTCGGCTGGCCGCGCCTCTCGCCGCTCCCGGCCGCGCGCCAGGACCCGGTGTTCGGCGCGCTCAACGGGGGGCTGCAGGCACTCGAGTGGCACGAGGACGTGCTCAGCGCCGGGCCGGGCGCGGTCCAGCTCGCGACGACGCCCGGGCCGGGTGACGCTCTCTTCCGCCTCGGTTCGGCGGCGTGGGGCAGTCAGCCGCATATCGAGGTGTCCGAGTCGATGCTGCTCGAGGGCTGGCTCGCCGACGAGTCGGGCATCGCCGACGTCGAGGCGATGGGCTACGAGATTGACGCCTTCCGCGACGAGACCCGCGAGCTCCTCGCGATCCAGATCGAGGCCGTCCGCCCGGTGTTCGAGCGCTTTGCGGAGGTCGTCCGCGCGAGCGAGGGAGCCCGCGGCCCGGTCGGCACCGCCTACTGACCGGCGCCCGGCTCGAAGCTCAGTCGCGCTCCGGTCTGGTGGCCCTCGGCGGTGAAGGTCGCGGTCGCCCGGTTGAGCGCGAACCAGAGCGTGTCGCCCTCCTCGGTCGTGACCCGCAGCCGCCGGCCATCGGCCGCGATCTCGTCGACCGTTCCCCGGACCGTCGATCCGAGGAAGTTGACGACCACCGCGCCGCCGACCCGGGGCATCGCTCGCAGGGGCACGGCGTCAGTTGATAGCAAGCCGACGCCAACGTTTGCGAGGCCGTGCGGCCACGGGCGCTAGGTGGCCCCGAGGTTGTGCGGCCACCGGGCCACAGCGCCCGGTGGCCGCGGGGACGACGCGTGGTCAGACGCCGAGCTCCTCGGAGGCCATCCTGGCCCCGGCGACCCGGTTGGAGATCTTCTGCATCGCGACGTCGCGTGCGAAGTCGGGGGAGCCGTGCTGCGGCTTCACATCACGGCTGAAGGGCGAGAAGCCGCAATCATCGGTCGCTCCCAGCCGCTGCACCGGGATGTGTCTGGCGGCTGTCAGCAGCTCGTCACGGACGTGTTCGGGCGTCTCCACCTCGGGCGAGAGCGGATTGATAACGCCCATGAAGCACACCTGCGCGACGCCGTCGGCGTCGTCGCGGCTGTACTTGCCGCACAGCCCGTAGACCTTCTCGCGGTCGTCCTCGGAGGCGCACTGGATCAGAAAGTAGCCCGCGTTCATGTCAAACATGTGCTCGAGCAGCAGCTCGTAGGGGACCTCCTTGGAGTGCACCGAGTCGCAGTCGCCGCCCGGGCAGGTGTGGATCCCGATGTTCCTACGCTCCTCGGGGCTGAAGCGCGCGAACAGCCGGTTGTTGAGGTCGATGAACTCCTGCAGCATGTTGTTGCCCGTCCACGGGTTGCGGGAGTCGTTCTTGTTCGCCAGGCGGCCTTCGGTGAAGTCGACCGACACCCGCGCCGCCCCGGCGGCGAAGCACTGGCGGATGTCCTTCTCGGCCTCGTCGATGCAGTCCTCGAGGAACTGCTCGCGCGGATAGCCGTCGACCTCGCCCTCGAGCGGGTAGAGCAACATCATCATCGAGGGGGAGATCACCGCCTGCTTGACCGGCTTGCTCGCGATCGCCTTGTTCTGCTTGACGAATTCCGACGCATAGGTCTTGTAGTGGAACGGGCCCTTGGTGATCCGCGGCAGCTGGCGGTTGTGGCCGTCGTCGAAGATCGCGAAGAACTGGCCGTCGCCCGCCAACCCGTCGGCGAGGCCGGTGCCGGCCAGCGTATCGGTCAGGTTGTAGGTCGCGAAGCTCGACTCGCGCTGCTCGCCGTCGGTCACGATCGACTCGCCGGTCGCCTCGAGCCGCTTGATCGAGTCTTCGGCCGCCTTGTTCTGCTCGGCCTGCAGCTCCTCGAAGCCGATCTTGCCGTCGTCGTAATCAGCGTAGGCCTGCTGGAGGCTCATGGGACGCGGAAGCGACCCGACCAACTCAGTGGGGATAGGCATGCTGTCCTCTCTTGTGACTGACCATTCTCCCTCCTATCCGTCAACATACTATGACCGTGTCCGGAACGTCAACCGCCCCGACCCGATAGCTTTCCGCCGCTCATGAGCATCACCGTCGTAGGTTCGATCGCGTTCGATGCCGTCGAAACGCCCTCCGGGGTGCGCGACCGGATGCTCGGCGGCGCCGCGACCCATTTCGCGCTCGCGGCCTCGTTCTTTGACCACGTGCGAATCGTTGGGCCGGTCGGCGATGACTTCGGCGACGCCGAGCTCGAGGTGCTCGCGACGCGGGGCTCCTCGATCGACGACGTCGAGCGCGTCCCCGGCGGCAAGACGTTCTTCTGGAAGGGCAGGTACGGCTGGGACCTCAACACGCGCGAGACGCTCGACACGCAACTCAACGTGTTCGAGCACTTCGAGCCCAAGATGTCGGAGCGGTCGTGCGCGTCCGACGTCCTCTTTTTGGCCAACATCCAGCCGGGACTCCAGCTCGACGTCCGCCGGCAGTGCACGTCGGCCAGGTTCGTCGCGCTGGACTCGATGAACCTCTGGATCGAGATCGCCCGCGATCAGCTGCTCGAGGTGATCGCACAGGTCGACTGCCTGGTGCTCAACGACGAGGAGCTGCGCCAGCTGACCGGCAAGCCGAACCTGATCTCGGCTTCGCGCGAGGTACTCAGGCTCGGCCCGAAGATCATCGTCGCCAAGCAGGGCGAGTACGGCGCGGCGCTCGTCACCGAGGACGAGTTCTTTGCGCTCCCCGCTTACCCGCTCGAGCGGGTCGTCGACCCGACCGGGGCCGGGGACACGTTCGCCGGCGGCTTCGTCGGCTACATCGCGCGCCACATCGACGAGCCGCTCTCGAGCGACGTGCTGCGCAACGCGATGGCCTATGGGACGGCGCTCGCCTCGTTCAACGTTGAGGGCTTTGGCACCGAACCCGTCCAGCGCCTGGGCTCGGCCGCGGTGACCGAGCGCGTCGAGAACCTCTGGGAGTTCGCCCACTTCGAGCACGTCGTGGTCGAACTCGCTTCGTGATCGAGATCCGGCGCGTCGTGCCCCGCTCGCTGTAGCGGCGGTGGCGCCTCGCTAATCGATTGCGCGCGCGAGCAGCGGCTCGCCGATCGCCTTCGCGCGCAGCGCCGCATCGTGGTCGCCCTCGCCGGCGGCGACGATCGAGCCCTTCATCAGGATGTGCCACTGGCGCGCGAACGGCTCGGGCTCGCCGACGCCGGCGCGCACGGCGAGCTCCTCGATGAACTCCCGGATCCGGGCGAGGTATTCCGCCGCGGCCCGATGCAGCGGGTGGTGCTTGTCGGGGTGCTCGAGCATCACGTTGATGAACGAGCAGCCCTCGAACGCGGGCTCGCGAAACCAGCCGTCGAACACGTCGAAGATGGCCAGCAGCTGCTCGCGCGGATCCTGGGCGCGCCGCGCCGCCTCGGCCTGGAGCCAATCGTGCGTCCACACCTGCTCGCGCCGCGCGAGGAAAGCCAGCACGAGGTCCTGCTTGGAGCGGAAGTGGCGGTACATCGTCTGGCGCGCGACGCCCGAGCGCTCGATGATCGCGTCGACCCCCGTCGCCTGCACGCCGTCGCGCGAGAAGAGCTCGTATGCGGCGGTCAGCAACCGCTCGCGCGCGTCAGTGCGTGCCGGTGTATCCAGCGCAGACACGTGCCGAATCTACCAACAGGGTCACTCGGGCGGGCGTCGTCGGCGCAGCGATGCCTCAATCTGGTGGCGGCGGCTGTCTCAGCGCGCCGACGATCCCGGTCGTGAATAGCGCCAGAATCAGGATCGCCACCGCGTCGAGCGCGTTGACGCCGTTGTGGACGATGTCGAGCACGGTCAGCACCGCGATCAACGCGATGAACAGCAGCGAGACGACGAGCACGATCTGGCGCATCACACAACCCGCGTCGGCGGAACCGGCTTGCGGTGGGTCGCGAGCAGCCTGATCGTCAGCGCCCCGAGCGCGAACGCGCCGACCGTTCCGACGAACGCGGCGCCATCGATCAGCCCCGCGATCGCGAATCCCGCCTGCATCGCAAACCAGAGCACGAGCATCACCAGGACCGGGACCTCGATGACCGTGAACAGCAGTGGGATCAGGACCAGCGTCAGCACTCGCGCGCCGCGGTAGAGCACCGTATAGCCGCCGAGGACGGCCGAGATCGCGCCCGCGGCGCCGACGATCGTCGCGGTCGAGTCGGCGTTTACCGCGACTTGCACGGCGACCGCGCAGACCCCGCCGACCACGTAGATGCCGAAGAACCTGATCCCGCCGACCGCGTCCTCGATCGTGTTCCCGAACCACCACAGGAACGCCATGTTGCCCAGCAGCTGCACGATCGATGCGTGCACGAACATCGAGGTGAACACCTTGTCCCACGTGAGCTCATTGGCGATCGCTCCGTACTTCGCAAGCTCCTGCGCGTCAGGACCGCTGATCAGCGAGCCGCCGTGCGCGGCCGCGATCACGTAGAAGACCACGTTCGCGGCGATCAGCGCCAGCGTGACGACCGGCGTCGCTTCGGTGGGGATGTTGTCCTTGAACGGGATCACGGCGGCGGACCGTGTACGCCGGCGGCCCGCAGATCGCTTTGTCCGGTGCCGACTGGTTATGCCAGGCCGACCGGCGCCGTGGCCGACGTGATCCGCCACGGCTCGGTCTGGTCACCGTTGAGGGCGAGCGTCCAGCGCTCGGTGAAGCTCGTCGACCGCGAGCGGCTCCCGGAGAGCACGGCGGTCGTATCGCGGTCCTCGAGGTAGCGCCGGCCGGTGATGTCGACCGCGATCGTCATCGTCGGCGGCTCGGCGCCCGCGTCGAGCCCGACGATTCGGATCCGATTGACGACCGGTCCGCGCACGACCACACGCGTACGGCCACTCGCGTCGCCCGCGTACAGGAGCTCGCGCGTCACGGCCGGTGTGGCGATCTTGCGCAGGTTGGCGTCATCGCCGTCGATCGCCTGCTCCCACGCCTCGACTGCGCGGCGGGCGGCGATCTCGAGCACGTCGGGCGCGAACCGCCCGTCGGCGAGGCTCAGGTCGTTGGCCGCGCTGTGCGCGTCGCCCTCGAACTGGAGGTCGGCGACCTCGGATACCTTGGTGCCGGCGGGGACCGCGTCGGCCACCGCGGCCTCGACCATCGCCTGGTCGCGCAACCCGCGCTCGTCGGCCCATGGCGTCGCGACGATCTGCTCTTCCAGCGCGTGCTTGCCCTCGGCGCCCTGCTCGATCGAGATCAGCACCCAGTGCGGGCCGCGCCGGCCAAGCGTCCAAAATTCCCTGATCCGGGTCGTCTCGCCGAGCCTCCCGCTGCGCTTCAGATGGCGTCCGTAGCGGTCAATCACGTAGTCCTTCAGCCGGGCGTCGATCTTGACCACGACGCGGTCGTTGTCGCGATCGCCCTTGTGGTTGAGGCCCACGTACTCGATTCGCGGCTCGCCGATCGGCTCGACGTGGTTGCGCCATCCGCGCCGGTCGAAGTCATCGAGCCGACGCTCCCACTCGGCGAGCAGGTCAGGCGCCACGAGCCCGCGCAGGTGGACTCGGTCCTCGGCATCCCATGCCTTCTGGATCTCGAGGAACAGGTTGCGGGCGGTCGCGCGGACCTGGTCGGGCGCGAACTCGGGGTCGTCCTCGGCGGCTTCCGCGGCGGCCAGCTCGACGCGGCGCTCACGGTTGGAGGTGTGGTGGCGCCCGCCGCTGCGCGAACCGGCGCGGGTCGCGTACGCCGCCTGCATGTGGGGGACGACCCGGGTCACGAACAGGTACAGCAGGCCAAGCCCGATCAGGACCAGCGCGCCGAGCCCGTGACCGAGCAGCGCGATGTGGAACAAGAGGTCCAACAGGATGAAGAGCGCGAAGCCGCTGCCGCCGCCTCCACCGCCGCCGCCATCGCCGCCGCCGCCGCTGAATCCGGCTGAACCGCCCCCCGCGCCGGCGAACGCCGCCGGGGCGACGATCAGCGCAAGTGCCGCGACGGCCAGGAGGATCAGGATTGCGCGCTTGCGGTTCATGCCGGAATTGCCTCTCTGAGCGGGCCTTCACCGGGCTCGCTCTGCACTACGTGTTGATCTGCATGGTAGCTGGACCGGACAAGCGGGCCCGCAGCTACATGCTCGAAGCCGATCCGGTAGGCGACATCCTCGAGCGCCTTGAATTCATCGGGGTGCCAGTAGCGCACGATCGGGAGGTGGCGCTCGGTCGGGCGCAGGTACTGTCCGACGGTGAGGACCTGCACGCCGCACTCGCGCAGCTCGCCGAGCGCATCGACCATCTCCTCAAACGATTCGCCGAGCCCGACCATCAGCCCTGACTTGGTGGTGACCGCGTCGCCGGCGTACTCCTTGGCGTTGCTCAGCACCCGCTTGGAGCGCTCCCACGTCGAGCCGCGGCGGGCCACCGGGTAGAGGCGGGGCACGACCTCGACGTTGTGATTGAAGACGTCCGGTTTCTCCGCGATCACCTTGGCGAGCGGCATCTCGGCGCCGCGGAAGTCCGGCGTCAGGACTTCAACCTTGGTGCTGGGCGATTGGCGGCGGATCTGGCGGATCACCCCGACGAACGCGTGCGCGCCATAGTCGGGTAGATCGTCGCGGTCGACGCTCGTGATCACCGCGTGCCGGAGGCCCATCCTCGCGACGCTCCGGGCCACCCGGGCCGGCTCGAGCGGATCGTTCCAGGTCGGCTTGCCGGTCTTGACGTTGCAGAAGCCGCACCTGCGCGTGCACGTATCCCCGAGGATCATGAAGGTCGCGGTGCCGCGCTGCCAGCACTCGCCGATGTTCGGGCAGGCCGCCTCCTGGCAGACCGTGTGCAGATTCTCTGACTCGATCAGGCTCTGAAGCTCGCGATAGCGCGGGCCGCCCGGGGCCGGAACCTTGAACCACGGGGGCTTGCGCGACTTGTGCTCGACGACGGTCCCGCCCAGCACCGACAGAACGTCGGCGCTTCCGCCGGGATTGAGGCGCGACCGGGTGGAAAACGAGCGCTCAGACACTCTTAACAAGGCTATCGCGGCCGAATCCCCGCAACCTGGGCGTGCAAGCGAACCTATGGTTCGCTCAGACGCCCTGGTCCTGCTTGCCACCCAGCAGCACGGCGTGTTTTCGCTGGACCAGCTCGATCCGATCGGAATCGGGGCGCGGGCCGTGCACAAGCGGGCCTCGAGCGGGCGGATATATCGCATGCACCGTGGCGTCTACTCGATAGCCCCGCCGGCGCTCCTGACACGCAGGGGGCACTATATGGCTGCCGTGCTCGCCTGCGGTGAAGGCGCCGTGCTCAGCCACCGCTCCGCCGCAGATCTCCACGAGCTGCGAGCGACCGACCGCGTCCGGATCGACGTGATCGTGCCCGGTCGCAGCCGGCGCACCGTCAAGGGGGTCGAAGTCCACCGGTCCACGACCCTCACGCCGCGGGACGTCACGATCGTCGACCGCATCCCCTGCACGACCGTGGCCCGTACCGTGCTCGACCTCGCGGGGGTGATCAGCCGCCGCCCGCTCGAGCGGGCGATCGAACAGGCCGAGATCCAGGAGGTCCTGGACGGCACCGCCCTCAACGACGAGATCGAGCGCAACCGCACGACCCGCGGGGCGACGCGCTTACGGGCGGTACTCGCCGATCTCGACCGCGCCGCTCCGACCGAGAGTGCACTCGAGGAGCTGATGTACGCGGCTTTGAAGGGTGGTGGGGTGCCGCTGCCCGAGCGTCAGGTCTACATCGACCCCGGTGACGGCGAGCCGGCCGTTCGGGTCGACTTCGTGTGGCGCGCCCAGCGCCTGATCGTCGAGACCGATGGCGCTCGCTATCACCGGACGAGCGCGAAGTTCGAGTCCGATCGCCGCAAGGACCAGCGCTTGACGCTCGCCGGCTGGCGTGTGCTCAGGATCACCTGGCGCCAGCTCGTCGACGAGCCCGAGCGGATCGTCGAGACGGTGCGCAGGATGCTCGAACATGCGTGAGGACGTCGCTCCGCCGTGCGCGAGGACGTCGCTCCACCGCGCGCGAGGACGTCACTCAGGCGGGCGCGAGGACGTCGCCGATCGCGGCTTGCAGGCGCGCGGCCGACACGAGCCGCTGGCGGCGTCCGAGCGCGGCCGCGACCTCGTAGGCGGCGCGCTTGCGAAAGCAGCGCATCTGCCCGGCCAACCGCCCGGTCTCGCGAATCAGCGAGGTCATCTGGACTCCGTCGAGCCCGCACGGGACGACCCACGAGAACGGCTGCAGGTCGTTCTCGACGTTCACCGCCCACCCGTGCGTGGCCACGCCGCGCGCGACATGAACGCCGATCGACGCGATCTTGCGCTCGCCGACCCAGACGCCGGTGTAGTCCGGACCATCCTCGGGCCGAGCCCGCGCGCCGTCGATGCCTTCGCCCTGCAGCGCGGACACGATTCCTCGCTCGAGCGTGCGCACGTACTCGACCACGTCATCGACCGCGACGATCGGATAGCCGACGAGCTGGCCGGGCCCGTGGTAGGTGATCTTGCCGCCGCGGTCGACGTCGACGATCTCGATCCCCTGCGCGCGATACCAATCCTCGCCCATCGGCAGCTCGCCGGTGCCCGAGCGCCGGCCGCGCGTGTACACGGGCCAGTGTTCGAGCACGAGCATCACGTCCGGGACCGTCCCGGCCTGGCGGGCGGCCCGGACGCGCTCCTGCAGCCGTAACGCCGACCGATACTCGACCGTTCCCAGCTGGCACACCCAGAGCTCGGGCGTCACCTGCCCTCCAGCTCGCGCTTGACGGTGGCGAGGAACTGCGCTGACAGGGCGCCGTCGAGCGCGCGGTGATCCCAGCTGAGGCCGAGGATCGTCATCGGCCGGATCGCGATCGAGTCGTTGCCATCGCCGTCGGTCACGACGACCGGGCGCTTGATGACCGCCTCGAAGTCGAGGATCCCGACCTGCGGCAGGTTGATGATCGGCGTCGCCATGATCGACCCGAACTGGCCAGGGTTGGTGATCGTGAACGTTCCGCCCTGGACATCGTCGGGGGTCAGCTGGCGGGCCCGGGCCCGCATCGCCAGATCGCGGATCCGGGCCGCCAGTCCCTCCTCCGAAAGCTCGTGTGCGTTGTGGACGACCGGCACGATCAGACCGTCGTCGCCGAGCGAAACCGCGATCCCGAGGTTGACCTCGCGCACGCGCGTGTACTTCTCGCCCTCGAGCCACGCGTTCAGCGCCGGGTGCTCGCGCAGCGCGGCGATCGTCGCCCGCGCGACGAACGCGAGCGCCGTCACCCCGAGCTGGCGCCGCGCGGCCTCGACGCGACTCATGTCCACCTCGATCCAGGTGGTGCACGTGGCAGCCGTCTCGAGCGAGCGCTTCATGTGTTCGCCGATCTGGCGGCGCATCCGTGACAGCCCGTCGCCCGAGGCCGTCACCTTCGTGGGCTCGGGATCGGGCCGGTACGGGCTCTCGATGTGCAGCGGTGGCTCGGCTTCGGCGGGCGCCCCGGCGGGCGCGTGGCCGTTGCCCTCGACGAGCGCCAGCACGTCCTGCTTGCGCACGCGCCCGCCGCGACCCGTCCCAGCGACGCCGTCGAGATCGATCCCGTGCTCGGCGGCGATCCGCTGCACGACGGGGGAGTACCGCCGGCCTGCGGCCGGCCGATCTGGGGTCGGTTCGCGGTGCGCGGCCGGGGCAGCGGCAGCCGCCGGAGCAGGCGAAGGCTCGCTCGCGGCAACGACACCCCCAGCGCCAGCCGCCGGGGTCGGCTGCTCGTCGACCACAGCCCCGTCGCCGGTCGCGATCCGGGCCAGCACGACGCCGACCTCGACCGTCGTGTCGACGTCGACGAGGAGCTCGGCGACGATGCCCGTGACCGGAGCCGGGACCTCGGTGTCGATCTTGTCGGTCGAGATCTCGCAGATCGTCTGCTCGGCCTCGATCCGGTCTCCGACCTCGACGCGCCACGCGACGACCGTGCCCTCGGCGACCGAGACGCCCATCTGGGGCATCGTCACGTCGACGAGGTTCTCAGTACGCAAGGAGCTCACGGCAGGCCTCCTTCACGCGGTCGACGCCGGGGAGCACCGCCTGCTCGAGCGGCGGCGAGAACGGGATCGGCACGTCGGGTGTCGCGACCCGGACGACCGGCCCGTCGAGGTCCTCAAATGCCTTCTCGGCGATCAGCGCCGCCACCTGGGCGCCCGCCGCGCAGGTCATGTTCGCCTCGTCGACGATCACGACCTTCGAGCAGCGCGCGACCGAGTCGAGGATCGCGTCCTCGTCGAGCGGCACCAGCGATCGCAGATCGAGAACCTCGACCGAGGCACCGTCGAGATCGGCGGTCGCCTCCAGAGCCACGTCGACCATCGCGCCGTAACAGATCACCACCAGGTCAGACCCGGGACGGGCTACGCGCGCCGTGAACGGCGTCTCGAACACGCCCTCGGGCACGTCACCCTTGACCCGCCGGTAGAGGTGCTTGTGCTCCATGTAGCAGACCGGATTGGGGTCGTGGATCGCCGCGTGCAGAAGCCCCTTGGCGTCGGCGGCCGTCGACGGGGCGACGACCTTGAGCCCCGGCGTGTGCATGAACAACGCCTCCGGGTTCTGGGAGTGAAACGGTCCGCCGGAGAAGCCACCCCCCGACGGCAGCCGGACGACCAGCGGCACCGCCAACCCCTGGCGGTAATGCATCTTGCCCGCGACGTTGACGAGCTGATCGAAGCCGCACGAGATGAAGTCGGCGAACTGCATCTCGCAGACCGGCCGCAGCCCGACGACCGCGGCGCCGACGGCGCAGCCGATGATCGCCGACTCGGCCAGCGGCGTGTCCATCACGCGGTCGGTGCCGAACTCCTCGACGAACCCGTCGGTGACCTTGAAGGCGCCGCCGAACACGCCGATGTCCTCGCCCATCACGACCACGCGCTCATCGGCCCGGAGCTCGTCGCGCAGCGCCGCCGAGATCGCCTGCAGGTAGGTGAGCGTCGCCATCACTCCTCACCTCCCGACTGAAAGCCACTCCACGGCGCCTGCCCGTCCCCGAGCGGCTCGGCCTCGCCCTCGCAGAAGACACCCAACGCGGCGTCCTCGGGCGATGGCATCGGCCCCGCCAGCGCCTCGGCGGCCGCCGCAGCGATCTCCTCGGAAACCGCGGCCCGCAGCGCGTCGACATCGACCCCGAGTGCCCGCAGGCGCTTCTCCTGACGGTCGATCGGATCGCGCTGGCGCCACTCCTCGACGAGCTCCTTGGGGACGTACTTCATGTCGTCGTGGGCGGCGTGGCCGTGCATGCGCATCGTCACCGCCTCGATCAGCGTCGGGCCGCCGCCGTGCAGCGCGCGCTCGCGCGCCTCCCGGGTGGCCTCGAACATCGCCTCGACGTCATTGCCGTCGACCGTCAGGCCGGTGAACCCGTACGCGGTCGCGCGCTGCACCGGGTCGACCGCGAACTGCTTGTCGAGCGGCGTCGAGTAGGCGTACTGGTTGTTCTCGAGCACGAACACGACCGGCAGCTTCTGGACCCCCGCCCAGTTCATCGCCTCGTGGAAATCACCGCGGGACGTCGAACCGTCACCGAACCAGGTCAGCGCGCAGCGCCGCTCGCCGCGCATCTTGAAGGCCATCGCCATCCCGGTCGCGACGAGCATCATGTCGGGGAGCATCGAGACCATCCCGACGCAGCCGAGGTGCCGGTCACCGAAGTGCACGTTGCCGTCACGCCCGCGGGTGATCCCATCCGCGCGTCCCATGTACTGCGACAGGATTCGGCTGGGGGTGACGCCGCGGATCAGGTGGGCGGCCAGGTCGCGGTGCAGGATGCAGAGCCGGTCCTGCGACGACATCGCGAACGCGGCGCCCGCCGACACGGCCTCCTGGCCGAAGCCGTCATAAAAAGAGCCAGGAACCTTGCCCTGGCGGTAAAGACTCATCGCGCGCTCCTCGATCCCGCGCATGAGGAGCATCGCTCGCAGCAGCCAAATCCGATCGTCGAGCTGCAGATGCTCGGACTCGCCGGTAGGAACTGAGGCCGGCGCGGCCGTGTCAGTCGCCATCTCGATTGTTCCCTTTCGTGTCTTGGGCCGGCACGGGATCTCCGTCGCGGCCCCGATCCAAAAGCCGCTCCGGGATCTCCGTCGCGGCCCCTCGTCCGGGGTGTCGAGGTTACTCCTACCCTCAAACGGCCTTAATCTTGATCGGATGGAAGGTGCCTGGCTCGCGCGCTTACGCTGGCGCCAGCGCGGCGCCTGGCTGTGGCCGACATTCGCCGTCCTGACGGTCGTCGACGGCTTCCTGCTGCACGCGCTGCCGGCCGCCGGCTCGACGCAGACGCTCGTCGGGGGGATCGTCGCCGGAATGGTCTTCAACGTACTGGCGGTGCTGCTCCTGTCCCGGCCCGGCGGCGCGCTGCTGCGTCGGTGGCGAACGGACATGCCGGTCGGCGTGGCGCGCAACTACGCGGGCGCGGGCGCGGTCGCGTTCGTGACCGCGGTGATGCTCGCGCTCGGGCTCGCCCATCACTCGACGCTCGTCTCGCAGAAGCGGGCGCTCGACGATGCGATCGTGCGCGCGATCGCGTTCATCGGTGACCGCGCGCCGGCCGAGTTCCGCGCCAACGCGGGCCATACCGACACTTACACGATCCAGGCGGGCACGATGTACCGGACGTGCGTCGCCAACCGTGCTGGAACGCGCGACTACTGCGTGATCGTCAAGTCCAAGCTCCCGTTGGCATCGCAGCGTGATCCCGGACGGGTCAGAGCCGAACTCGATCTTCTCCGCCGGTCTGAACTAGCGGTGCCCGGCGATCGCGTGCGGGACGTAGCGCTCCTCGAGCGCCGCGATCTCGTCGTCGTCGAGCGACAGCTGCTCGGCGGCGAGCGCGTCCTCGAGGTGCTCGAGCTTGGTCGCGCCGACGATCGGCGCGGTCACGCCCGGCTTGTGCAGCAGCCACGCGAGCGCCACCTGCGGCGTCGGGACCCCGCGAGCGGCGGCGACCTGATCGGCGTGCTCGATCACGTCGAAGTCGATCTCGGGCTTGTAGAGCGTGTCGCCGAACGAGTCGGTCTGCGCGCGCGCCGTGAGCCTCTCTCCGGACCGGGTCCGGTTGCCGGCGAGCATCCCGCGCGCGAGCGGGCTCCACGGGATCACCGCGACGCCCTGGTCGATGCACTGGGGGATCATCTCGCGCTCCTCCTCGCGGTAGATCAGGTTGTAGTGGTTCTGCATCGAGACGAACGGCGTGCTCGCGACCCGCTGGGCCTTGGCGAACTGCCACGCGAACATGCTGCTGGCGCCGATGTAGCGCGCCTTGCCCGACTTGACGACGTCGTGCAACGCCTCCATCGTCTCCTCGATCGGCGTGTTCGGATCCCAGCGATGGATCTGGTACAGGTCGACGTAGTCGAGCTCGAGCCGCGCGAGCGAGGCGTCGATCGAGGCCATGATGTGCTTGCGTGAGAGGCCGCCGCCGTTGGGGCCGGGCATCGTCTGCATGAAGACCTTGGTCGCGAGCACGTACTCCTCGCGCATGCCGAACAGCTTGCGCAGCAGACGCCCGGTGATCACCTCGCTCTGGCCGCCGTTGTAGCTGTCGGCGGTGTCAAAGAAATTGATCCCGCCATCGACCGCGCGGCGGACGATCGGCTCGGCCTCGGACTCGTCGATCGCCCAGCGCCGGCTCTCGTGCGGGCCGAAGCTCATCATCCCCAGACAGATGCGCGACACGCGCACGCCGGTGGCTCCCAGATTCACGTAGTCCATCGCGGTTCTCCCTGATCGCTTTGGGGTCGGGCCCGGCCGAGCCTACTCAGCCGCCGCGGCTAGGATCGACGTGAGCCGTGCGCGCAGTCGTGATCGAGCGGCCAGGGCCGGCCGAGGCGATGGCGGTGGCCGAGGTGCCGGCTCCGATGCCGGGCCCGATGAGCTCACGATCGACGTCGCCTTCGCGGGCGTCGGCTTCGGCCGGTAGCGCAGAGCGCGCCAGCCCGGCGAGCGCCAAGTAGGCTTGCGCCGCGATGGCATTCGTGGCGCTGATCACCGGGGCATCGGCCGGGATCGGCGAGGCGACCGCGCGACGGCTGGCGCGCGAGCCCGACACGAAGCTGGTGCTCGTCGCGAGGCGACGCGAGCGCCTCGAGGCGCTCGCGACGGAGCTCGGCGGCGCGACCGTCATCGATCTCGATCTGACCGAGCCCGACGCGCCGGCCAGGGTGCTCGAGGTGGTCCAGCGCGAGCACGGCGAGCTGCACATGCTCGTCAACAACGCCGGCGCCTCGTGGCGGGGCCGGTTCGCCGATGTCGGCTGGGAGAACGTCGAGCGCCACATGAAGCTCGACTTCGAGGCTCCGGTAAGCCTCACCGAGGCGCTGCTGCCGCTGCTGCGCGAGACGGCCGCGAGATCCGGCGGCGAACGGCGCGTCTCGATCGTCAACGTCGCGAGCACCGCCGGTCGCGTCGCGCGCCCGAACGCGGGCGTCGTACTCGGCGGCCAAGTTCGCGATGGTCGGGTGGACCGATTCGCTGTACGCCGAGGAGCGCCAGCACGGGGTCCACGTCGGGCTGGTGCTGCCCGGGTTCGTCAAGACCGAGGGCTTTCCGGCGACCGAGCTGCTCGCCAAACCGGCGACGCGGTGGTTGGTGTCGACGCCGGAGGTCGTCGCCGAGGCGATCATCGAGGCCGGGCCCGGCGGCAAGCCCGAGCGCTACGTGCCGCGCTACTACTGGATCCCCGCCGCGCTGCGGATCGTCGCCCCCCGCGTGATCCGCAGCGCGATCGCCCGCGGCGCATTCTCGACCTCGACGAGGCCTCGCGACTGACCCGGGCACGCCGCGCGTGCGCGATCCTACTCGCGGGTAGCTCATTAAGCTACGGTGGTGTAACTATTCGATCCAGGAGCAGCAAACGATGAATCAGAGCGTCCGCCGCGTCGCAGTTCTCGGCGGCAGCCGGATCCCCTTCGCGCGCCAGAACGGCCCGTACGCGAAGGCGTCCAACCAGGACATGCTGACCGCGACGGTCGACGCGCTCGTGTCGAAGTTCGACCTCGGCGGCGAGGTCCTCGGCGAGGTCGTCGCGGGCGCGGTGCTCAAGCACAGTCGCGACTTCAACTTGACGCGCGAGACCGTCCTGGGCTCGCGACTGGCGCCGGAGACGCCCGCCTACGACGTTCAGCAGGCATGCGCGACGGGGCTCGAGGCGGCGATCCTGGTCGCCAACAAGATCGCGCTCGGGCAGATCGAGAGCGGGATCGCCGGCGGCGTCGACACGACCTCGGACGCCCCGCTCGCGCTCAACGAGGACCTTCGCAACATTCTGCTCGACCTCAGCCGGACGAGATCGAATACCGCCCGAGCGCGCGCCTGACGAGGCTGCGCCCGCAGCAGATCGTCCCCGAGATCCCGCGCAACGCGGAGCCGCGGACAGGCCTCTCGATGGGCGAGCACACCGCGATCATGGCGACCGAGTGGGGGATCGGCCGCGAAGAGCAGGACGAGCTCGCGCTCGCCAGCCATCTGAAGCTCGCCGCCGCTTACGAGTCGGGCTGGCTCGACGATCAGGTCGTCCCGTACCTCGGGCTCGAACGCGATCAGAACCTGCGGCCGGACTCGAGCCTCGAGAAGCTCGCCAAGCTGCGCCCCGTGTTCGGCGGTCCCGACGGGACGATGACCGCGGGCAACTCGACGCCGCTCAGCGACGGCGCCTCGGCGGTGCTGCTCGCCAGCGAGGAGTGGGCGCAGGCCCGCGGGATCCCGGTACAGGCGTACATCACCGACGCCCAGACGGCGGCGGTCGACTACGTCCACAAGCGCGAGGGGCTGCTGATGGCGCCCGCGTACGCGATGCCGAAGATGCTCGCGCGCAACGGCCTGACGCTGCAGGAGTTCGACTTCTACGAGATCCACGAGGCGTTCGCCGCCCAGGTGCTGTGCACGCTCAAGGCGTGGGAGGACCCGGTGTACTGCCGCGAGCGCCTCGGCCTCGACCAGCCGCTCGGCGCGATCGACCGCGAGCGGCTCAACGTCCACGGCGGCTCGATCGGCGCCGGCCACCCGTTCGGCGCGACCGGCGGGCGGATCGTCGCGACGCTCGCCAAGGAGCTGAGCGAGCGCGGTTCGGGTCGCGGCGTGATCTCGATCTGCGCGGCCGGCGGCCTCGGCGTGACGGCGATCATGGAGGCAGCCTGATGCCCGACAGGCCGTAGACGCGGAGGGCGATCGATGGCTGACCGATACCAGCAGCTCGTCAACACGCCGGTCGGGCAGCTCGTCTCAAAGCAGATCGGCCTTCCGAACCCGGCCCAGCTCGAGCGCTACGAGCCCGGCCAGCCGGTGATCTCGGGCCCGGTCGCGCTCGGGCGGCGCCGGGCTCGCGGCTCGGACGCGGCCTCGCGACGGTGCTCGCGGCCGTGCACGCCGAGGTCATGACGCCGATGGACGAGCAGCTGCGCGCGGCCGCCGCCGACGCGCATCTGCACGCCGGGATCTGGAATCCCGACGCCGCGACCGAGCAGCAGCGCTTCAAGGCGCTCGTGTTCGACGCGACCGGGATCAAGGCGAGCGAGCAGCTGACCGAGGCGTGGGCGTTTCTGCACCCGACGATCCGCCGCGTGCTCGGGTCGGGGCGGGTGATCGTGCTCGGGACGCCGCCCGAGGACTGCGAATCGCCGGCCGAGGCGATCGCGCAGCGCGCGCTCGAGGGGCTCGTGCGCGCCGTCGGCAAGGAGCTGCGACGTGGCGCGACCGCGCAGCTGCTGTACGTCGCGTCCGGGCGCCGAGGACGCGCTCGAGTCGACGCTTGCGCTTCTTCCTCTCGCCGCGCTCGGCGTTCGTCTCGGGCCAGGTGGTCCGGGTCGGCGCGGCGCCGGCGTCCGACGCGACGCTCGACTGGGAGCGTGCCGCTGGCCGGCAAGGTCGCGCTCGTGACCGGCGCCGCGCGCGGGATCGGCGCCGCGATCGCGCAGGTCCTCGCGCGCGACGGGGCGCACGTGGTCGGCCTCGACGTGCCCGCGATGAGCTCCGAGCTGACGAGCGCAATGGCGAGCATCGGCGGCTCAGTGCTGGCCGCCGACATCACCGCCGACGCAGGCGCCGACCGAGATCGCCGGCGCACCTGCTCGAGCACCACGGCGGCGTCGACATCGTCGTCCACAACGCCGGCGTGACCCGCGACAAGACGCTCGGCCGGATGACCGAGGACCTCTGGAGCACGGTGATCGACATCAACCTGATCGCGCCGCAGCGGATCGACCAGGAGCTGTTCGAGCGCGAGGCGGTGCGCGAGCAACGGCCGGATCGTGTGCGTCTCGTCGATCAGCGGCATCGCCGGCAACGCCGGTCAGACCAACTACTCGACCTCGAAGGCGGGCGTGATCGGGATCGTCCAGGAATGGGCGCCGCGGCTGGCGCCGAGCGAGAGGTGACGATCAACGCGGTCGCGCCCGGGTTCATCGAGACGCAGATGACGGCCGCGATGCCGATCGTGATCCGCGAGGCGGGCCGGCGCATGAACAGCCTCGCGCAGGGCGGCCTGCCCGTCGACGTCGCCGAGACGATCGCCTGGTTCGCGAGCCCGGCGTCGGGCGGCGTCACCGGCAACGTCGTCCGCGTCTGCGGCCAGAGCCTGATCGGGGCATGAGCGCCGATGGCCGAACACGCCGAGCTGCGCGAGCGCGCCGTCGATCGCGGCGCTGTTCGTCCGCGCCGGGATCGGGGCGATCCCCGGCGCGTCACGGCTGCCGTTCGGTCGGCGGCGACGGCGACCAGGGCCCGGGATCAGCGCTGACGCTCGACGGGGCCGAGATCGACCGCGACCGGCTCGTGGCCTACCAGCGCGTGTGCGGGTTCGCGGTCGGCGACACGCTGCCGGCGACCTACCCCCACATGCTGGCGTTCGGGCTGCACCTGGCGCTGATGACCGACGGCAGCTTCCCGTTTCCGGCGATCGGCCTCGTTCACATCGCCAACCGGATCGTCCAGCACCGCCCGATCGGCGCGGGCGAGCGGCTGTCGCTGCGGGTCTGGACGACGCCCGGCGAGCCGCACCCACGCGGCATCCAGTTCTCGATCCGCTCGCAGGCGCGCGTCGGGTCCGAGCTCGTCTGGGAGGAGGTCTCGACCAACCTCAGTCGCGGCGGCGGTGACCCCGACGCGCCGGCGCCGTCGGGCCCGCCGTCGAGCACCGAGCTGCCCGCGACCGCGACCTGGCGCCTGCGCGGCGACCTCGGCCGGCGGTATGCGGCGGTATCCAAGGACTTCAACCCGATTCACATCCACGCGCTGACGGCGCGCGCGTTCGGCTTCAAGTCGGCGATCGCCCACGGCATGTGGACCAAGGCCCGCTGCCTGGCGGCGCTCGGTCCCGAGGTCCCGGACGCGTGCTCGATCGAGGTCGCGTTCAAGCGCCCGATCCTGCTGCCGTCGACGGTGAAGTTCGCCGAGCGACGGGAAGGCGATCAGATCCGTTTCGGCGTCCGCGACGCCAAGCGCGACCGATCGCACCTGGACGGCGTCCTGCGGCCAGTAGCCGTGGACCGGTTGCCGCGGCCGGCGCCGATTAAGCGTGCTTCCGCGTGCTCGTCGAACAGGTCGGCGAGGCGATCGAGCACGGCCGCCGCGGTGAGCAGCTGCTCGTCGTCGAACTCCGCCAGCGCCGTCTGCCAGCGCCGGTCCCATTCCGCCCGTCGCTGACCGACGAGCGTGCGCCCGCGCCGGGTCAGCGAGACGAGTACGACGCGCTTGTCACGGTCGGAGCGAACCCGCTCGACGAGGCCGTCGGCCTCGAGGTGGTCGAGCATCTCGGTCACCGTCGCAGGCGCGAGGTCGGCGACGCAGGCGAGCTGGCTGGCCGAGAGCTGGGGCTCGGCGGCGAGCCCGAACAGGAGGCTGTACTGGGCGTAGCTGAGCTTGCCGATCCGCTGCGTCTCGCGTCCGCGCAGGCGCCGGACGGCGCCCATCGTCGCTTTGAACGACTCGCCGAGGGTCGTCAGCGGATCGACCTCTGGGGTGGGCGCGGCCGGATGTTCGGGCTCGGCCGTCGCAGCCCCTGCGACCTCTGCCTCCGTGCGCGCCGCGGTCATGCGGCGATCGCCTCGGCCAGCGCCTGGTCGGGCGGCCCCTCGCGGGCCGCCGCACGTGCCCGCACAGCACGTTCGGCGCGCATCAGGACGATGCATGGCACGATCGCGGCGGCGGTCATCGCGGCCGACACCCAGAAGGCGGTTCCGTAGGCGGCAGCCTGCCCGGCGAGGGTGTGAACGCCGGTCATCGCGAGCTGCAGGACGACGGCTAAGACAGCGGTACCGATCGATCCGCCGACGCGTTGGAGCACGTTGAGCTGCGGGGTCGCGTCGGAGAGTTCGGATCTGTCCAGCGCCGCGAACGCGGCCGCCATCGCCGGCATGAACGCGAATCCGATCCCCATCCCGCGGATGAACATCGCGACCGACAGGTACAGAATCGACGTGTGCGCGCCGATCAGTCCGAACGGGATCGTCGCGACCGTCGTCACGACCACCCCGAACAGTGCCAGCGGCCCGCCGCCGAAGCGATCGGTGAGCTTGCCGGCGAGCGGCATTATCAGCGCCATCCCGAGACCCTGGGGCGCGGTCAGCAGGCCGGTGTCGACGACGCTCTCGTGGCGGATCTCCTGCCAGTAGAGCGGCAGCAGGATCATGCCGCCGAACAACGCCGCGCCGAGACAGAACATCGCGATCGACGCCGACGAGAACGTCGGACGGCGGTAGAGCCGGAGGTCGAGCAGCGGACGTGGGACATGGAGCGCGTGGACCGCGAACGCGGCCACGAGCGCGAGGCCGGCGAGCACCGGCCCGATCACCTTGACCGAGCCGATCGTGCCGGTCGCGCCGATCTCGGCGAGCCCGTAGGTCAGCAGCACGAGCCCGCTCGCCATCAGCGCGAGGCCGAGGGAGTCCAGGCGCTCGACGGCTTCGGGCTTGATCTTCGGCAGAATCCGGACCGCGGCGATCACGGCGATCACGCCGATCGGGATATTGACGAAGAAGATCCAGTGCCAGCTCGCGTTCTCGAGGATCAGACCGCCGATCGTCGGGCCGAGGATCGGCGCGAGCATCGCGGGAACGGCGACGATGCTCATCACGCGGCCCATCCGCTTCGGGCCTGCGGCCTCGGCCATCATCAGCTGCCCGATCGGGAGGATCATGCCGCCGCCGACGCCCTGCAGGACGCGGAAGGCGATCAACTCGGTGGTCGAGGTCGCGAGCCCGCACAGCGCCGAGCCGGCCGTGAACAGGATCAGCGACGTTATGTAGACGCGCTTGGCGCCGAACCGCCGCGCCGCCCAGCCGGTCACGGGGATCACGGCGGCGAGCGCGAGCAGATAGCCGGTCACGACCCACTGGATCTGGTCGATCGTCGCGTGCAGCTCGTGGGACAACGTCGCGAGCGCGACGTTGACGATCGTCGTGTCGAGGATCGACATGATCGAGCCGACGATCACGACGGCGCTGATCCGCCACACGTAGGCGTCGATACGGTTCGAGCCGGCCGCGCTCATCTCAGAAAATTGCTGAGGGACCGAATCATTCGGTCCCTAACCTTATCACGGCGGTCGCCGACGCGTTGTGAACGCCTTGGGAACCCCGGCCCTCGCCGCCGACCCGTCCGTCCTCAGAGCCGCGTGGCGTCTATCGTCCACGCCGTGACTACGTTCGCCGACCTCCGGCTCGAGCCGGATCTCCTGTCCGCCGTCCACGACGTCGGCTACGAATCGCCGAGCCCGATCCAGGAGCAGGCGATCCCGCCGCTGCTCGAGGGCCTCGACGTGATCGGCCAGGCGCAGACCGGCTCGGGCAAGACCGCGGCCTTCGGCCTGCCGATGCTCCAGTACGTGGATCCCTCCGAGAGTGACGTCCAGGGGCTCGTGCTGACGCCGACGCGCGAGCTCTGCATCCAGGTCACGCAGGCGTTGCGTGCGTACGGCAAGCGCAAGGGGGTCGACGTCGTCGCCGTCTTCGGCGGCGCTCCGATCCGCAGCCAGCAGGCGCAGCTGCGCGCCGGGGGCCAGATCGTGGTCGGGACCGTGGGACGCGTCAAGGACCTGATCTCGCGCCACTCGCTGATTCTGAACGGGTGCCGGTTCGTGGTTCTCGACGAGGCCGACGAGATGCTCGATCTCGGCTTTCTCGAGGACGTCGAGCGGATCCTCGCGCTGACACCGTCGAGCCGCCAGACCGCGCTCTTCTCGGCGACGATGCCGCTCGAGATCAGGCGCCTCGCCGACCAGTACCTGTATCACCCCGTCACCGTGAAGGTCAAGACGGCAACGCTCACGGTCGACACCGTCGAGCAGTTCGCCCTCGAGGTCGCTCCCAGGGACAAGCCCGACGCGCTGGTCGAGGTGATCGAGGCCGAGCGACCCGAGCAGGCGCTCGTGTTCGTGCGCACGAAGATCCGCTGTGACCAGCTCTACCGCACGCTGCGCGACCGGGGGCTGAATGTCCGCGCACTGCACGGTGACATGACGCAGGGCGCCCGCGACGGGGTGATGATCTCGTTCAAGAGCGGCAATCTGCCGCTGCTGGTGGCGACCGATGTCGCGGCGCGCGGGCTCGACATCTCCGGCATCTCGCACGTGATCAACTTCGACGTCCCGACATCGCCGGACGTGTACGTGCACAGGATCGGGCGCACCGGAAGGGTCGGGCGCAGCGGACGTGCGATCACCTTCTACGAGCGTCGTCAGCGGCGCGAGATCGAGGCGATCGAGCGTCATGCCGGCGTCAAGCTGTCGCCCTGGGTCAAGGACGCGCACGTCGCACCGACGCCTGTCACGCCGCCGCCGCGCCGCCATTCCAAGCCCCGCGTGTCGGCCAACGGGAGGGGCCCCTTGAGCAAGCTGATCGTGTCCGGCGGGCGCGCCGCCGGGCTCGAGCCGTCCGACATCATCCACGCGATCACGTCGGCCGCTCAGCTCGACGGCGAGGCGGTGCGCAACGTGCGGATGCTCGAGCTGTTCACGTTCGTCGAGGTGCCCGAGTCAGAAGCAGAGCGGGTGATCGAGCGCACACGCGGCACCGAGGTGCGAGGCCACGCGCTCGTCCTCGAGCGCGCCAAGGCCTGACCCGACCGCGTCAGATCCGCGTCAGGGACAGGGCCATGGGCCGCGACTTCGGGCGCGGCTCGCTGTTGTGACGAGAAAGCCCCTGGCGGGGGAACTCAACCACCGGAGGTGATTCGATGCGACTTCGATCGCTGCGCAACCGCCGGCCATCACTGGCGATCGCAATCTCCGTAACGGCGCTGTTCATGTCACTTGGCGGCGTCGGCTACGCGGCCACGCAACTGCCCCGCAACAGCGTTGGAACCTCGCAGCTGCAAAACGAGGCCGTCAGCTTCCGCAAGATCCGGCCCAACGCCGTCGGACGTGTCAGAGCCAATACTGGACAGCTGCAGGAGCGCGTGACCGGCACCTGCGCTGCGGGCTCGGCGATTGGCACGGTCAACAAGAGCGGCAAGGTCGCCTGCAACACCGCGCTCCCGACGCAGGTCGGGACGACTGACAGCACCGCCACCGTCGGGTCGACGGCAACCACGGTGTCGAGCGCGGTCCTGCCGACCGGCGCCTCCTACCTCGACCTGGCGAACGCGTCGGCGACCGTCACCAGCGGACCAAACGTGCGCCACGTGACGGTCAGCTGCACGTTGACGGTCGGTTCGAACACCCAGATGCGGACGGTGACGATCGCCACCGACGGGACCGAAGGCGACAAGAGCAGCGCGTCGATCCCGCTCCAGGCCACCGGGCCGTCGGGGACGGCCTCGGTGAGCTGCCAGAGCACCGCGACCGGCACCGCGACCGCCCCACCGGTGAGCGTGACCGCCTCGATGAACGCGATCCAGATCGCGGGCTGACCCACCGCCGACCTTCGTGCGTCCGGGCGGTGAGACGCCGCCCGGGCCACGGGGGTAGGGTCTGGGGCATGAGCACAGCGCACATGAACACCTCCCACGGCACGATCGCGATCGAGTTCTTCGACGAGGACGCGCCCAACACCGTGGCCAACTTCCGCAAGCTGGCTGCTGACGGCTTCTACGACGGGATCATCTTCCACCGCGTGATCCCCGACTTCATGATCCAGGGCGGCTGCCCGCAGGGCACCGGCACCGGTGGTCCGGGCTACCAGTTTGACGACGAGTTCAACCAGCACAAGATCGTCCGCGGCGCGCTCGCGATGGCCAATGCCGGCCCCAACACCAACGGCTCGCAGTTCTTCATCGTCACGACCCAGAGCGCGCCGTGGCTCGACGGCAAGCACACCGTGTTCGGGCAGGTGACGGCCGGGATGGACGCCGTCGACACGATCGAGGGGCTCCCAACCGGAGCCCAGGACCGTCCGCTTGACCCGCCGTCGATCGAGTCGATCGAGCTCGATCCCGAGTAACTCGATCCCCGCGGCGTCGATCGCGCGCCGGCGCTGAGCCCGGCGGCGTCCGGCCTGCGTCGGTCGCGCGCGCCCGCGCTGAGCCCGCTAGCCTCCCGGCCCTAACAGAGAGAGCCGTAGGAGGAGCATGATGACGAGCACAGCGCAGCCCGAGACCGCCGACTCAAATGGCGCCGCGACCGAGACGATCGCGGTCGAGAACCCAGCCACCGGCGAGCTGATCACGACGGTCCCGCTGCTCGACGGGGAGGCGCTGGAGCAGCTCGCCGCAAGCGCCCGGGAGGCCCAGCCGCAGTGGGAGGCGATCGGCTTCGCCGGTCGGGCACGAATCATGCGCCGGGCTCAGAAGTGGATGCTCGACAACGCCGACCGGGTGCTCGACACGGTCGTCTCGGAGACCGGCAAGACCTACGAGGACGCCCAGGTCGCCGATTTCGGTTACACGGTCTCGGCGCTCGGCTTCTGGGCCAAGGAGGGTCCGAAGTATCTCGTCGACGAGCAGGTGCCGTCGTGGAACAACCCGGGCACCGCCGGCAAGAAGCTGATCCTCCGTTATGCGCCGGTCGGGCTCGTGGGCGTGATCGGCCCCTGGAACTACCCGATCACGAACGCCTTCGGCGATTGCATCCCGGCGTTGATGGCGGGCAACACCGTGATCCTCAAGCCGAGCGAGGTGACCCCGCTGAGCTCGCTGCTGATGGCCGACATGTTGCGCGAGTGCGGCATCCCCGAACACGTCTTCGCGGTCGCGACCGGCGATGGCTCGACCGGCGCGGCGCTGATCGCCCAGGTCGACTGCGTGATGTTCACGGGCTCGACCAAAACCGGCAAGGCGGTGATGAAGGCCGCCGCCGATGCGCTCGTGCCCTGCTACCTCGAGTTGGGTGGCAAGGACCCGATGATCGTCTGTTCTGACGCCAACCTCGATCGGGCGGCGAACGCGGCCGCGTTCTACTCGATGAACAACGCCGGCCAGGTCTGCATCTCCGTCGAGCGCTGCTACGTCGAGGCCCCGATCTACGACGAGTTCGTCGAGAAGGTCACCGACAACGTGCGCGCGCTGCGCCAGGGTGCGCCGACCGACGTCGGGACCGTCGACGTCGGGGCGGTCATCTTCCCGCCGCAGCTCGAGATCGTCGATGACCACGTCCGTGATGCCGTGGACAAGGGAGCCAAGGTGCTGACCGGCGGGCACCCGAAGACGGGCCCGGGACGGTTCTACGAGCCGACCGTGCTCGTCGACGTCGACCACTCGATGAAGATCATGCGCGAGGAGACGTTCGGCCCGACGCTGCCGATCATGAAGATCTCCGACGCCGAGCAGGGAGTGCAGCTCGCCAACGACTCGAGCTATGGCCTGCAGGCGAGCGTCTGGACCAATGACGTCGAGCGCGGCGAGTCGCTCGCGCGGCGGATCCAGGCCGGCGTCGTGTGCGTCAATGACGCGCAGGTCAACTACACCGCGCTGAATCTGCCGATGGGGGGCTGGAAGGCCTCCGGGCTCGGGACGCGCCACGGCGCCAACGGAATTCGCAAGTACACCAAGGTCCAGTCACTGCTGGTCACGCGCCACGCGCTCAAGCGCGAGCCGTTCATGTTCCCCTACACGCGCCGGACGACGTTGCTGTTGCGCCGCTTCTACAAGCTCTTCTACGGTCGCGGGTCGCGCGACTGACCCGGCTCACCCGCCCTTGTAGGCGCTGAAGACGCCGGGCTCGAGGGTCGAGAGCTGCGCGATCGACGCGTAGCCCAGCCGCTGGACCGAGAACAGCAGCTCGATGCTCGCCAGCAGCGAGTAGTGATTGAGAAAGTCGATCGTGTCGCTCGTGTTGGGCTTGATGTAGGGAGAGATCAGCAACAGCCCCACCTGCCCGCCACCCCCCGTCGGAGTGGTCTCGCCATTGGGCACGAGCGGAGCGGTGGTCGTCGAGCTGGTCGAGGTCGTGCTACTCGACGGGCTGCTGATCGTTGGCAGAGTGGCGGTCGTCGTGGTGGTCGACGCCAGGGAGGTGGCCGTGCTGGTCGTGGTCGTACTTGTGCTGGTGCTCGATGAGCTGGGGCGCGGCAGGTTCGGGTACGCCGGGGTCTGGCAGCACGCGGTCTGATCAGCGTTGGGGCCCGTCTGCGGCGCTTCGTCGAATGTGATCGCGATCAGGCCGTTGTGTTTGAAGCCGGGAGAATGCTCGATCTCCGGCACGACGGTTTGCAGGAACTTGTCGGTCGCCGCGTTACTCGCCTGGATGTCGGGCGAGGTGACGGGCGAGGTTGCAGTCGTCGTCGGCGTCGTCGGCGTCACGGTGGGAGTGGTCGGCGTGCTCGTCGTGGGTGGCGAACTGATGGTCGTGGTCGTCGGAGGCGTGGCCGTGGTCGTGCTGGTCGACGTTGTGCCCGTAGAAGTCGTGCCGGTCGTGGCGGCTTCGATGGCCGCGGCGATCGAGGCCGGCACGCTGGGCTGCGCCGGTGGGCAGACCGTGCCGCTGCCGTCCTCGCACGGGGTCGGGACGACGTAGGACAGCGACGGGGTCGTCTTGGCCGACTTGAGGTTGGACGAAAGCTGGTGCAGGCTGACGTCCTGGTTAGCGCAGGCCTTGCCCTGTGTCAGCGAGTGGAAGTACACGAACGGATTGCGCCAGGTGACATACGGATCGCCTGGCTGGGGCCCCTGGTCGGCGTCAGCGCCGTTGATGGCGGGGCGGCGGCAGGTCTTGGCGCTCCCTGCGGGGCCGTTGTCGATCCCGTCGACGTACGCCTTCCAGGTGTGGCCGGCGGTCGTCAGTTCGGCTGGCAGGGTCGGGGTCGTGGCGGGATAGACGCAGCCGTGGCCGAGCACCTGACCGGTCGAGCCCGCTTTCGCCGGCGTGATGTCCGTGAACTCGGGACAGCTGGCCTGCGTCTGGACGGTCGGGCCCTGGCCGCTGATCAGCGCGATCCCGTTTGCGAGCTGGCTCTGGGCGACCCCGTAGTAATCCGGGAACAGCTCGCCCTGGCGGCGCAGCGTGTGTGCCAGGTAGGGGAGGTCCGACTGTGGGCCGAACGCCTGGTTATAGCCCTGGCCGGAGAGCATCACGATGAACACGTGCTTGACCGGGGGCAGGACCGAGCTCGTCGTCGGGGGTGGGCTCGAGCCGCCGCCGCCGCCACCACCGCCGCCTCCCGACGCGGGCGACGTTACAGTCTGCGCGGCGATCGTTTCGGTAACCGTCGGCGGCGGACCCACCGCTGCGGGTGTCGCTGCCGCAGCCGGGCTGGCCGACGACGCGGGCGAGGAGGTCGGCGCTGGACCGGCGCTCGGGGCGGACGGGGAAGCCGGCGTCGCCGCGGGCGAGAGGGCGACCAACAACGGCGCGTTGGAGCCCGATGCGAGCGAGCTCGCGCCGGAGCCGACCACGACGCCGAATGCGAGCGTCGACATGACGGCAATCGCGGCGGCGCGTGGCGAGAGCGACGCGAGGAACGCCGCCGCGCCGGCAAACGGGTCAGACCTGCCGGCGCCACCCCGGCTCGAGCCGTCCGCGGTCACCGACCGGTCCGCGGTCAGGTTGTCCGCACGCGACCGGGACGCCAGTGCGGTGATCGCGCCGGCGACGGCCGGCGGCACTTGCCCGCGGCGGGCTCCACATGACACGCAGTAGCGCTGATCGTGTGCAAGTGACGCGCCGCACTCGGCACAGCTGGCCGCCACGGATGGGCGTTCGGGTGTCGGAAGACCGCTGATAAAACCCCACAGTGTCTCCCGGGACGGCCGTGAAAATGTGACGATTTCGTAGTCGGCGACCGCAGACCGAAAAATCAGGGTTACGAGTTGTTAACAACAGGCCCCGACGCTTCGCCCCATACTAGCGACCCGACCGCATGGTGCCGCCAACGAAGATCACCGAGCAGGAGCCCGGGGAACAGGATCCCAAGCCGTTCGACGGCCCGTTCGGCGGCGGCCCGCAACCGCCCCCCCGAGATGTCTCGTCGTCGTCGGAGCAGACCGCCGAAATGGCCGCGGCACCTGCCGACACGAGTGACATCCCGGCGACGACGTCGACCGGGCCGCCCGCGCTGGTGACCGCGAGCAGCGACCACTGCGCGGTCTGCGGAGCGCCGATGGCCGCCGACCAGCGGTACTGCCTCGAGTGCGGGGAACGACGGGGCCAGGCGCGCTTCGCCGCGCCCCCCGCGGCCACTTCGACCACGGCCACGTCGACGCGCACCGCTCCCGCGCAGCATGGCTCAAGATGGTCTCCCGGAGCGACGCTGATCGCCGGCGTCGCGACGCTCCTACTGGCGCTTGGGATCGGCGTGCTGATCGGCCGCTCGGGGAACTCGTCACCGTCGTCGTCGAGCCCCAAGGCGCAGGTCATCAAGATCAATGGGGGCGGCGGCGTCGCGGCCGCGGCAGCCACGACAGGCGCGAGCCAGGCCACCACGCCAAGCCCGAGCGGCAAGGCGAACTCGGGCAAGAGCTCCAACAACAAGTCCGGCAACTCCAGCTCGAGCTCCACGGCGGCCACGGCCGCGTCTCAGACTGCGAAGACGGTCACGGCGCTTCCGCCGCCGACGGTGACGCTCGGCCAGAAGGGGAGTGGCGCGGGCTACCAGCACGGCAAATTCACCGGCAACTTCTTCGGCGGCGGCGGTTAGGACGCGGATGCAGAATCCCTTCAACGGCCGATCGAACACAACCCGCGAGCCCGCGTCGGCATATCACGAGCCCCAGATGCCAGCGGGCGAGAGCGCGCCCGGCGCCGGCCCCAAACCGGCGCGGTCCGCAGCTTCGACCGTGGACCTCGAGCGCCGACGCGATCAGCTCACGGCGCAGGTGGCAGAGCTCCAGTGGGACCTCGGCGGGCTGGTCTACGAGATGGCGATCCGCGACCGCATCCGCGTCGACGTCCTCGTCAAGCGCGCGGCGCAACTGCAGGACGCCGATGCCGAGCTCAGCGAGGTTGAGCGGATTCTGCGTATGGAACAGACGGGCACAGCCGGTGCCTGCAGCTCCTGCGGCGCCCCTCACAGCAGCGGTGCCGTCTTCTGCTGGCAGTGCGGTCACCCGCTGCTCGAGCAGGTCACGGGCGACTCGATCGTCGCCCCCTAGGCGGGCGACCAGATCAGCCGAAGCGGCCGGTCACGTAGTCCCGCGTCCGGGGATCACGTGGGTTGGTGAAGACCCGGTCGGTGTCGTCGTATTCGATCAGCGTCCCGACGCGCGCTGCGTTGAGACTGAAGAACGCGGTCCGGTCGGCCACGCGGGCAGCCTGCTGCATGTTGTGGGTCACGATTGCGATCGTGTAACGCCGCTTGAGGACCGAGATCAGATCCTCGATCGCGATCGTCGAAATCGGGTCCAAGGCCGACGCCGGTTCGTCGAGCAACAACACGTCGGGCTCGATCGCGATTGCGCGGGCGATGCACAGGCGCTGCTGCTGCCCACCGGAGAGACCGAGCGCCGGTGCCCGCAGCCGGTCCTTGACCTCGTCCCAGAGCGCTGCGTCGCGCAGCGCACGCTCCACGCGACCGTCAAGGCCGGACCTCATGCCCTGGTTCCGCGCGGCCCAGGCGACATTGTCGTAGATCGATTTCGGGAACGGATTGGGCTTCTGGAAGACCATCCCAATCCGGCGCCTGACCTCGACGCGGTTGACGCGGCTGCCGTAGACGTCGTGGCCGTAATACAGGAGCTGACCCTTGATCGAGAACCCTGGGATCGAGTCGTTCATGCGGTTCAGCGAGCGCAGGAACGTCGTCTTGCCGCACCCCGACGGGCCGATCAGGGCGGTCACGAGGTTGCTCTGGATCTGCATCGTGACGCCGTCGACCGCGAGATGGTTTCCGTACGAGATCGCGAGGTCACGAACGTCGAAAACGACCCGGTGCTCGGTGGCCGCTGAGCCGGCTCCGTTGACCGCCGGCCGCGCCGCCGACGGCGGCGTGGTCTGAATCCGCACGCGGCGGCCGGGTGTCTCCCGGGCCTCGGGGTCGCTCGTGTCCGGGACCATGATCAGGCAGCCCCGTGCTTGCGCTTCGGGAGCCGGGCGCGGGCGATGACGTTCAACAGCAGGATCATCATCAAAAGCACCAGCGCAGAGCCCCACGCGTTAGAGATGCTCGCGGGGTCACCCTGTTCGGAGAGGGCGAAGATGTAAGCCGGAATGTTGGGGACGGCATGGTTGGAGAGGAACGGGTTGAGCGAGAACTGAGAGGCATTGAAGATCGAGGACAGAATCAGCACCGGCGCCGTTTCCCCGGCGGCGCGCGCGATCGCCAGGATCGTACCGGTGACGATGCCGCGGCGGGAATAGGGCAGCACGATTCCGGTGATCGTCCGCCAGCGATTCATCCCGAGCGCCTGCGACGCCTCGCGCAGCGTAATCGGGACGAGCAGGATCACCTCCTGCGCCGAACGGGAGATCAGCGGCAGCATGATGATCGCGAGGGCCAGGGATGCGGCGAGCCCGGATTGCCCGCTGCCCGCGACCAGCAGTCCAAAGACCAGTACGGCGACGATGATCGTCGGCAACCCCTGCATCAGGTCGAGCAACGTCTTGATCAGCCGGGCCCCGCGCGCGCCCGCGAACTCGGTCACGTACAGCGCCGCCAAGACGCCAAGCGGCGTCGCGATCAGCGCCGCCAGCCCGACCAGGATCACGGTACCGACGATCTCCGGAGCGATCCCCCCTCCGCTGCCACCAAACAGTGGGGGCGGCTTGGTCAAGAAGGTCAGGCTCAGCACGCTCGCCCCTCGCCGGACAACCGCGTAGACGACTATGCCGAGGACCAGCACGGCGAGATAGGCCGCTGCCCTGGCACCGCCCGAGGCGAGCAGGGAGACGAACTGACGGCGGCGGAGGTTGCCCGACGCGATGAGCGGCGCCGATGGATCGAACGGGTGCGTACTCATGCCATGACCGTCCGGCGGACGTCGAAGCGCCGAGTGAGCCACTGCGCGATCAGGTTCACTACCAGCCCGATCACGAGCAGAATCAGCGCGAGGTAGAACAGCGCCGACCGATAAATCGAGGTATTACCAGGGAAATTCGCGACGATCCGGCTCGCCATCGTGTCGCCGGTCAGAAACAGCGATGCGTGGATCGCGCTTCCGGCGCCGATCACCTGCGTGACAGCGATCGCCTCCCCGAGCGCACGGCCGAGTCCGAGCACTGCAGCGGCGATCACACCCGGCGCCGTGCTCGGCAGGATCACGCCGCGAACCACCTCCCAGCGGGTCGCTCCCAGCGCCTCGGCTCCGTCGGTCAACTCGCTCGGGACGGTCAGAAACAGATCGCGGCTGAGCGAGGCGACGATCGGGATGATCATGATCGTCAGCACGAGCCCGGCGGTGAACACACTGGCGCCGTTGGTCTGCGGCGGCCCGAACAGCGGAATGAAGCCGAACGCGTGATGTAGCCACGGCTCGACGTGCTTTTGCACGAACGGCGCGAGGACGAGGATCCCCCACAGGCCGATGATCACGCTCGGCACGCCGGCGATCAGCTCGATCAGGGGGCCGATCAGCGCTCGCTGTCGCGGCCCAGCGAGGGTCGCCAGGAAGACCGCGATCGCCACGCCGATCGGCATCGCGATCGCGAGCGCGATCGCCGAGCTGACGATCGTGCCGAATATGAATGCAGCGGCACCGAACTCGTTGAAGTTCGGCGCCCAGGTCTGGGACGTCAGAAACGACAGTCCGTATCGCGACACCGCGGGAGCGGCGCCACTGATCACCTGGTAGCCGACCTCGGCGATGATCGCGATCGTCACCAGGGCGGCAAACGCGCACAGGCCGAACAGCACGCCGTCGCCGACCGACCGGCCACGTCTGCTGCTGCTCAGGCGGACGGCGGGGATCCGGATCGCTCGCGCGCGCGTGGACATTGGGCGCGCCAGGCTAGATCAAAGCGATTCCCGGGTGCTGCGACGCCGGAACTTTAATCACACGATTTTCAAATCTTGATTACAGGGGCGCAACAGCCGCCCGGCGCCCCTGCCCGATGCTACGCCCGCTTCCACCGATCGGCGGTATGCCGCCATCCCAACGTCGGCCGGACTCATCAACTTCAAAAGGAGCACTATCTTGCATCGCAAGAGATTGGTTGGTCTTGTCGTGGCGGCGCTCGTCGCTTCGATGAGCGTCGCGACGGCCGTAGCGTGGGCAGCGGGGTCGCTTACCGGTGCTGGTTCGACTCTGATCCAGCCGCTGATGGCGCAATGGCAAGCGCACTCGGGGATCAGCATCACCTACGGCGCGGTGGGTTCGGGTGACGGAATCGCGGACATCACCGCCCGCTCAGTCCAGTTCGGTGCCTCGGACGCGCCGTTGACCTCACAGCAGGCACAGCAGTGCAACGGCTGCACCCAGATTCCGTGGGCGCTGACCGCGACCGGGATCACGTTCAACATCCCAGGCGTCCACAGCCTCCGGCTGACGGGCCCGATCATCTCGTCGATCTACCAGGGGACGATCACCAACTGGGACGCCCCGGCCATCAAGAAGCTCAATAAGAAGGCGCACCTTCCGAACCTGACGATCACGCCCGTGTTCCGCAGCGACGGATCGGGCGACACCTATGCGTTCACCAACTTCCTCTCCAAGGAGAGCAAGTCGTGGGCGCACCGGATCGGATTCGCGACCTCGGTGAGCTTCCCCAAGGGCGTGGGCGCGGCTCACAACTCGGGCATGGTCTCGACCGTCCAGACGACCAGCGGGTCGATCGGCTACATCGCCGCGGCGTTCCTGATCCAGGCTCACCTGCCGGCGGCAGCGCTCGAGAACTCGGCCGGTAAGTTCGAGTTCCCGAACCTGAAGAACATCTCAAGCGCGGCGGCGTCGGTGAAGAAGTTGCCGAGGAGCCACGCGCTGCACATCGTCGACCCGTCGAAGAAGTACAAGAAGGCATATCCGCTGTCGACCTTCACGTACGGGATCTTCCCGAACTCGTCGAGCGACGCCTCGACGCTGAAGGCCCTGGTGCGCTACGCGGTCGGACCCGGTCAGGTGTATGGACCGGCGCTCGACTTCGCCAAGCTCCCCAAGTTCGTCAAGAAGGGGGACCTGAAGGCGGCGAACTCGCTGCACTAGTCAGACCCGTCAACCGGAGTGGATCGCTCGCCGCGGCAGGCGGTCCACTCTCGGCCGGACTGTGAGCCGCTGGCGCCCCCGGGCGTCGGCGGCTCATCTGTTTCCGGGCCCCCCGAGGCGCTCGCGGCGCGGGCAGGCCGGCGTCCGGGGCGGTCCTAGCCCGTCACGCAGGCCGGGACGTCGAGCGAGCGCCAGGCCGCGTCGGTGCGCCGCTCGATCGGCTTCAGGCGCGCCTCGAGCGTCTTGATCGCCACGACCGGATCGTTGTCGGCCTGCAGACCCTTGAGCGTGAAGCGAAGCGCCGCGAGCTCGGCGGCGGTCCCGTCGACGGCGGTCTTCGCCGTCCCGCTCACGTCCATCGCTCGCAGCTGGACGACCTCCTGGCCGATCGCCGCGATCCCGCCGTGCAGGAAGGCCACCGCGCCGATCGGCGACGCTGGCGTCGAGATCTTGCGAGTGCGGTGCGCGGTCACGGTGCAGATCTTGGTCGCTCGGCTGCGGATCTGGGCGGTGCTCAAAGAGCTTGAGCCGCAGCCGGCGAGTGCCGCCACGCCCAGCGCCCCAAGCCCGGCGCGTGCGACCCGGCGCCCGGCGCCGCTCATCGCAGATCCACCGAGAACAGCTGCTCGAGCTCGGCGATCGTCTGCTCGCTCTCGCGGTGCAGGATCGTCGTCATGCCGAGCGCGGCGGCCGGGTCGAGGTTGAAGCGCAGATCGTCGACGAACACGCACTGGTCGGGCTCGAGACCGAGCGTCTGCGCCGAGAGCGTGTAGATCTCGGGCGTCGGCTTGCGGATCCCGACCTCGCCCGAGATCACGATCCCGTCAAACAGCTCCGCCAGCAGCGCGCGGTCGTACCGTCGCGTTCCCCACGAGTTCGACAGCAGCCCGGTCTTGATCTGAGCGCGGCGGGCGTTTCGGACCGCCCGCTGCATCGGCTCGTCCAACCGCGCGTCGGCGAACATCCGGTCGATCAGGCCCGGCGCCTGCACGCCGAGGATCGCGGCAAACGCCACCTCGAACTCCTCCTCGGGCATGGCTCCGGTCTCGAGCCCGACCAGTAACTCCCGGCTCGCCGGGTCGCTTCGAAACTGCTTTGCGACCACGTCCTGCGAGAGGCCCTCGCGCAGACAGAACCCGCCGAACGTCTCGAACATGTTCGACGTCATCACGCCGCCCCAATCGACCAGCAGCCCTTGGGGCTGGGCGCCGTCGCCGCTAGAAGCCATCGCGAGTGACCTCCAATGCCCGCCGTGCCAGCTCGACGACCCCGTCGCCGAACGACTTCAGGTACGGGTCGTCGGTTGCGCCCGAGATCGCGCGGCGGTAGTTGCCCTCCATGAAGGCGACCGCTTTCCAGTAGGCGAGCGCGACGTACCAGTCGAGGTGGTCAATCGAGCGTCCCGAGCGCTCCTCGTAGAGCGCCACGAGCTCGCGGCGGGTCGGGAATCCCGGCATCGTCGTGACGCTCTGCAGGGCAAATTTCGATTCGTCGTGATCATCGACCTGGCGCCAGTGCAACATCATGTAGCCGACGTCGGCCAGCGGATCGCCGATCGTCGCCATCTCCCAATCGAAGATCGCGATCAGTCGCGCCGGGGCGCGGTGGGCGAACATCGTGTTGCCGAGCCGATAGTCGCCGTGGACGATCGTGGCTGGCGGCGAGTCGGGGATGTTGGCGGCGAGCCATTGCGATACCTGCTCGAACTCGGGTATCTCGCGGGTCTTGTTGAACTCCCAGATCCCGTTGAAGCGGCGCAGCTGGCGCTCGAGATAGCCGGTCGGCTTGCCGAACCCCTCGAGCCCGAGCGTGCTCCACTCGACCGCGTGCAGCTCGACCAGCGCCGTGATGAGCTCCTCGGCCGTCCGCCGCCGCTGCTCGGCGTCATCGAGCTGCGCCGGCATCGCGTCGGTGATCACGTCACCCTGCATCTCCTCCATCAGGTAGAAGGGCGCGCCGATGACGCTCGGGTCGTCGCACACGGCGAGCACCTTCGGCGTGCGCACGGCGGTGTCCTGCAGCGCGCGCAGGACGCGCGCCTCGCGCAACACATCGTGTGCGCTCGGGGGCAGCGGCCCGCGCGGCGGGCGACGCAGCACGACCCCGGTCGAGAGCGAGTAGGTCACGTTCGAGTGGCCGTCGCCATACGGCGTCGCCGACAGCTCCGCCGGCGCGTCGAGCCCGGCGCCGGCCAGAAACTCGCGCAGCGGCCCGAGCACCAGCAGCGGCTCGCGCTCGTTGGCGGCGCCCTGCTCGTGCGTCTCGACGATGTCGTCGGGTGCGGCTGCGACCTTCATTGTCGGTCGCGGAGCCTACCGACGGCGACCGCCGCAATGGGCCCGATCGGGCTCTGAGCGCGATCGGCCCTGTACGAGGGCGATCGCCCCTTACCCGATGGGCGCGACGGGTCCGATCAGGCGGCGACCGGCAACCGCGGTGCGAGCTCGCGGTCAAAACGCCAGCCCGCGAGCTGCGAGCGGTCGCCCGCGAGTCCGACGACGGTCGCTCCGGTACGCCCCTCGATCGATGCCATCAGCTCCGCGAGGCGGCTGCGAACCGCGTCACCGGCGCTGGACTCTTCGGCCACGAGCTCGGCTTCGCTGCCCTCGAGCAGCACCGTCACGCGGTCCGGATGGAAGGCAGCGATCTCGGCGAGGACCTCCGCGTCGCCGTCGGCGCTTCCGAAAATTGCTAGTAGATCACTCATGACTGCCAGCATTCTTTTCAACGGTAAAGAGTTCCTGAACGCGATCGAACAAGTCCCGATGGATCGCATGAGTAGCCTCATTTTCAGCGATGCCAGAACTACCCGAAGTCGAGATCACCGCCCGCCTGATCGGGCTCGGCGACGGCGGGAGCGCGAATAGAGTCCGCGCTCGCGCCGGGCGTCAACGCGCTGAAGACGTTTGACCC
The DNA here is from genome assembly GCA_963744695.1 of uncultured Solirubrobacterales bacterium. GTDB lineage: Bacteria > Actinomycetota > Thermoleophilia > Solirubrobacterales > Solirubrobacteraceae > Palsa-465. Next base: position 124,072 of record CAVUUT010000007.1, read on the forward strand.
GCCGCTGCAGGCGATCGAGGGTGCGCGGATCGCGTCGGTGACGCGCCGCGGCAAGCTGTTCGTGATCGAGCTCGACAACGACCTGGCGATGCTCGTGCACCTGATGTCGGCGGGCCGCCTGCAGCTGTTCGATACGCGTGCGTCACTTCGTGACCGGACGTCGCGGCTGCTCGTCCGGCTCGACGATGGGCGCGAGCTGCGGCTGCGCGAATTCGGCACCAAGCAGGCGGCGTGGGTCAAGGTGCTGCGCGCGGAGGACCTCGACGCCGAGGAGACGCTGACCAAGCTGGGGCCCGAGGCGTTCCCCGACCCGCCGTCGGTGGCCGAGCTGCTCGAGCTGCTCGACGCGCCGCGCCCGCTGCACGGGATGCTGCGCGACCAGCGCGTGATCGCCGGGATCGGCCGCTCCTGGGTCGACGAGATCCTGCACTGCGCGAAGCTGTCGCCGTTCAAGCGCGGCTCGGAGCTGTCAGACGACGAGGCGGCGCGCTTGCGCGAGGCGATCATCACCAAGCTCGGCGAGGCGATCGCCCACTACGAGCAGACGATCGCGCTCCCGATCCCCGACAAGCTGCCGATGCCGCTGAAGGTCCACCGCCGCAACGGCGAGCCGTGCCCGCGCTGCGGTGACACGCTCGAGGCCGTCTTCTACGAGGACTACGTGATGTGCTACTGCCCGACCTGCCAGACCGAGGGCAAGCAGCTCAAGGATCGCCGGCTCAGCCGGTTGTTGAAGTAGCGAGCAGGCCGCGAGCCGGCGCCCACCTGTGGTCCGCTAGGGTGGCGATTATGGCTCCGCAAACAGGCGATCTCGCGCCCGACTTCACGCTCCCCGACCAGGACGGCAACCCGGTCTCGCTCTCGAGCATGCGGGGCAAGACGGTCGTGCTCTACTTCTACCCGAAGGCCGACACGCCCGGCTGTACGACCCAGGCGTGCGGGGTTCGCGACCACCGCCCGGACTACGCGAGCGCGAACGCGGTCGTGCTGGGGGTGTCGCCCGATCCGGTCAAGAAGGTCGCGAAGTTCGACCAGAAGTACGGGCTCGGGTTCCCGCTACTCGCCGACGAGGATCACTCGGTCGCCGAGTCCTACGGCGTCTGGGTCGAGAAGTCGATGTACGGCCGGACGTACATGGGCAACGAGCGCAGCACGTTCGTGATCGGGCCCGATGGGGTGATCACCGACGTGTTTCGCAAGGTCAAGCCCGGCGAGCACGACGCGCTCGTGCTCGCAGCGCTCGCGTCCGGCTAGCCACGCGGGCGATCACGGCCGCCCGCGCCGCGCACGACGCCACCGGCCGCTGGTGCAGCCGTCACTTATTGCTGGAGACCTGACGGTCGGACTACTGCAGGCCCTCGCGCGCCTCGCGCACGAGCGTCACTGCCTCGGGGAAGATCACCGCCATCACGGAGCGCATCTGCTCCGCCTGCTGCTCGGTGGTTCCCTGGATGTTGGCCCGGTTCATCGCCGCGACCGTCAGATCGACCGCCAATTTGATCGCGTTGTCGGCCCAGGCGATCCGCTGTGCGCCCTGCATCTGCTCGGCGAACTCGCCGAGCCGGCGCTGCAGATCGTCGGGGTCACCGAACAAACCGCCGAAGCCACTTCCTTCCATAGCTCAATGGTAGCTCGCCCGGCTGATTGGCTCGCGGCCACGGCATGATCGCCGGCAGATCAACGTCCCAGCCGCCGAACCCCACTACCATTCGCCCCCCGATGAACCCCGAGCAGCAGCTCCAGTACGAGGCCCGCGTCCGCAACCGCCAGGCGATCGCCGCGGTGCTCGCCGGCGTGCTCCTGGTGGTCGCCTCGGCGATTACAGCTCGTCGGCCCGCACACCAAGGTCGACGAGCTCACGATCGACCTGATCACCGCCAACAAGCGCTTCCCGCTCGACCTGATCGCGGCGGTCGTCAACGGGATCGGCTCGCTGCTGGTCGCGTGGACGCTGAACTACCTCTACGTCTGTTCGCGCGCCCGCAACGCCGAGGTCAAGCCGTTCATCAGGATCGTCGCGATCGCCGGCGGCGTGCTGTCCGCCCTGGCCGGGATCGTGTACGCGATCATCGTCGCGATCAAGGTGCACGAGTTCGTCACGACCGGCGCGCAGACATACGCCGAAGCCAACCGGCTGACGAGCGCCACCGGCCTGCTCGCGCTCCAACTTGTCGGCCAGGCGGCGGCGCTGCTGCTCGCCGTAGGCTTCGCACTCGTTTCGTTCAACGCCCTGCGCCAGGGGCTGCTGAGCCGCTTCATGGGGTATCTGGGGATCTTCGCTGGCGTGCTGGTCTTGTTCCAGATCACGCAGATCCCGGTCGTCCAGGGCTTCTGGCTGGTCGCGATCGGCTACCTGGTCTCGGGCCGCTGGCCGACCGGGCTGCCGCCGGCGTGGCGCTCGGGCCGCTCGGAGCCGTGGCCGCCGTCGTCGGAGATGCGCGCCCGGCGGATGGGGGCGGCCGGCGCCGGTCGCGGTCGGGGCGCGAACGGCGGTCCGGCCAAGCCTACGCCCAAGCCGACGCCGAAGGCCGAGCCCCAACCGGCCGGTGCCCCGGCGGCGATCCCGTCGCGGACCCGCGCGACGACGCCAAAGCGCAAGCGCAAGCGGCGCAACTAAGCGGGGCTCCCGGTCAGACGAGCGGTCGCCGCTCGTCGCGGCTGGCAGACCGCTCGGCGTCGTCGGGGGACCGTTCAGCGATCCGCGGTTGCGCGAGCGCGGCGCGCCCACGACCCTGCCGCTGTCTCGCAAACATCCACTCAGGAGGGGACAGATGGAAGCAAGCGGTTTGCCGCGGCGAGAGGCGGATGTCGCGCCGGCGGCGGAGCAGGACCCGACCTCCGGGCGCGCAATCAGCTGGAGTCCGGCCGATCCCGGGCCGCTCGGGCTGGCCGGGTTCGCGCTGACCACGTTCGTGCTCAGCATGATCAACGCCAACCTGATCGGTGGCGGCGCGCTGACCGCCGCTGGGATCGTCGCCCCACTCGCGCTCGCCTACGGCGGCATCGCTCAGTTCGCCGCCGGTCTGTGGGAGTTTCGGACGGGTAACACGTTCGGCGCGGTCGCGTTCTGCTCGTTCGGCGCGTTCTGGATCTCGTTCTACGTCCTGCTGCACGTGACCGTCGGCGCGCTCCCCAAGACCGAGATCTTCAGCTCACTCGGGCTGTACCTGTGGGCGTGGGGAATCTTCACCGCCTACATGTTCGTCGCCTCGCTTGCGGACTACCGGCGCCGTCGCGCTCGTGTTCCTGCTGCTCGCGATCACGTTCATCGTGCTCGGGATCGGCAACTCGGCGCTCGCCGGAACGCTCCATACGACCAACGGCACCGTCAAGCTCGGCGGCTATATCGGCATCGCGACCGCGATCGCCGCTTGGTACGCGTCATTCGCCGGCGTGACGAACGCGACCTTCGGAAGGACGGTGCTGCCGGTCTTCCCGTTGGCCCGCTAACGGACAGCCCATACCGCCCGCCGGTGTGGGGTACAACTACTAGACACAGCCGCACATCTGCGGCAGCCCGGGCGCCGGCCACCACGCCGGCGCCCGCGGGCTGACCAGTGCGAGACGCAAGGTTCGTACGAAGGAGAGGCTTGCAATGGCAGACACGGCATCGACTGAGGCAGGGGGCAGCACGCTCGAGCAGCAGCTCGAGGAGATGCTCGAGATCGAGAAGTTCGACCCCCCCGAAGCCTTCCGTGCGCAGGCTTTGCTCAACGACCCGGCGGTCTATGAGGAAGCCGAGCGGGATTGGAAGGGCTGGTGGGTCGAGCAGGCCAAGGAGCTGCACTGGTTCAAGGAGCCGACGCAGGATCTCGACGACTCAAATCCGCCGTTCTACAAGTGGTTCAGCGACGGCACGATCAACGCGTCCTACAACTGCCTTGACCGCCATGTCGAGGCTGGACGAGGCGACAAGGTCGCCTACCACTGGCGCGGCGAGGAGGGCGAGGAGCGCGACATCACATACGCGGACCTGCACGGTGACGTGCAGCGCTTCGCCAACGCGCTGAAGGGGCTCGGCATCCAGCAGGGCGACGTCGTCGGGATCTACCTGCCGATGATCCCCGAGGTCGTCGTCGCGATGCTCGCGTGCGCGCGGATCGGCGCTCCGCACAACGTCGTGTTCGGCGGTTTCTCGGCCGACGCGGTCAGGGAGCGGATGGAGTTCTCCAACGCGAAGGCGCTGGTGACCGTCGACGGGGCGCGGCGCAAGGGCAAGACGGCGCCGATCAAGCAACAGGTCGACGCGGTGATGGACGATCTCGACACGCTCGAGCACATCGTCGTCGTCAAGCACACCGGCGACGAGTGCGAGATGCGCGAGGGCCGCGACGTCTGGTTTCACGAGCTGATGGAGCAGGCCGATCCCGAGTGCCCGGCCGAAGAGCTCGACGCCGAGCATCCGCTCTACGTGCTCTACACGAGCGGCTCGACCGCGAAGCCGAAGGGTGTGCTGCACACGACCGGCGGCTACCTGACCGGGGTCAGCGCGACGCACAAGTACGTGTTCGACCTCAAGCCCGACGAGGACGTCTACTGGTGCGCGGCCGACGTCGGCTGGGTCACCGGCCACTCCTACATCGTCTACGGGCCGTTGTGCAACGGCGCGACGTCGGTGATGTGGGAGGGCGCCCCGGACTACCCGCACCGCGGGATCTGGTGGGAGCTGATCGAGCGCTACGGCGTGACGATCTTCTACACCGCGCCGACGGCGATCCGCGCCTGCATCAAGTGGGGCGCCGAACACCCCGAGAAGTTCAACCTCAAGTCGCTGCGCCTGCTCGGATCGGTCGGCGAGCCGATCAACCCAAAGGCATGGCTCTGGTACCACAAGGTGATCGGCGGCGAGCGCTGCCCGATCGTCGATACGTGGTGGCAGACCGAGACCGGCGCGATCATGATCACGCCACTGCCGGGGATCGTCGCGACCAAGCCCGGGTCGGCGACGCTGCCGTTCCCGGGCATCGCTGCCGACGTCGTCGACGAGCGCGAGGGCAAGCCGATCGAGTCCGGTCAGGGCCTGCTGGTCCTCACACGTCCGTGGCCGTCGATGTTGCGCACCCTCTACAAAGAGGACGATCGCTTCGTCGAGACCTACTTCTCGCGCTTCGGCAGGGAGACGTATCTCGTCGGAGACGCCGCCCGCAAGGACGAGGACGGCTACTTCTGGGTGATCGGGCGGATCGATGACGTCGTCAACGTCTCCGGCCACAGGCTCTCGACGGCCGAGGTCGAGTCGGCGATCGTCTCGCACCCGAAGGTCGCCGAGTCGGCCGTGATCGGTCAGACTGACGAGGACACCGGTCAGGCGATCTGCGCGTTCGTGACCCTGAACGGCGATCTCGAAGGCACCGAGGAGCTGGTCGGTCGACATCCGCGCCCACGTGGCGGACCGGATCGGGAAGTTCGCGCGACCGAAGCGGATCATCTGGGCCGACGATCTACCGAAGACGCGTTCGGGCAAGATCATGCGCCGGCTGCTGCGCGACATCGCCGAGGGCCGCGCGCTCGGTGACGTGACGACGCTGCGCGATCCGACCGTGATGGCGCAGCTCGAGGACAAGATCAACCAGGAGCAGGCCGAGGATTAGCGGGCACGGGCGGCGGCTCAGACGCTGAGTCGCCGCCCCAGCTCGGCGGTCTGACGGCGCGAGACCGGGATCGCCTGGCCGTCCGCGAACACCAGCTCGGCGGTGCCGCCGATCAGCGCGCGCAGCTCGGTCGCGCTGCGCAGGTTCGCGAGGTACTGCCGATGGACGCGGACGAACCCAAACGGCTCCCAGCGTCGTTCGATCTCCGCCAGCCGCGCGCGCAGGAGGTAGCGCCCGTCGGCGGTCACGATCCGCACGAAATCGCCGTAGGACTGCACGAACTCGATCGAGCTGCGCGACAGAAGCCTGGTCGAGTCACCGTGCAGCGTCGAGACGGCGACCATCTCATCATCGGACGCGGGCGGCGCCCCGGTCGGGGCCGCGCTCCGCGCCGCCGGCGGGGCGGCATCGATCGCCGCCGCGACCCGCTCCACCGCCTCCTCGACGCGGCGCCGGGCGACCGGCTTGCGCAGGTAGTCGAGCGCGTGCAGCTCGAACGCATCGACCGCGGCGTTGTCATACGCGCTGACGAACACGAGCTGCGGCGGTGAGGCGAAGCGTCGCAGCACGCGCGCGAGCTCGAGCCCGTCGAGGTCCGGCATCCGCACGTCGAGGAAGATCGCGTCAAAGCCCTGCCGCGTGACCTTGGCGAGCGCCTCCCGGCCGTCGAAGGCGCACTCGACCTCGCCGACGATCGGGGAGCCGCGCAGCAGCCGCGCGAGATCCTCGAGCTGCGTGCGCTCGTCGTCGACCGCGAGCACGACCAGGCGGCGGCCCCTCATCTGCCCGCGACCGGCTCAGCCGCGGTCAACGCCGACAGCTGCGCGTCCTCGCCGCCGGCGAGGTTCGGAACAGTCATCACGACGGTCGTCCCGTGGCCGGGCTCGGACTCGATCTGGAGCGCATAGCGGTCGCCGAATGTCGCCCGCAGGCGCGCGTCGACGTTCGCCAGACCGATCCCGCCACCGGCGCCGGCGAGCAGCGCCGGGACGCGCTCGGACGCGATTCCGTCGCCGTCGTCCGAGACCCGCAGCTCCATGTCACCGCCCGCCACGCGCGCCTCGATCGCGATCCGGCAACTGTCACTGCCGCGCTCGACGCCGTGACGGACCGCGTTCTCGACCAGCGGCTGGATCGAGAGCGCGGGAACGACCGCCGTCCGGGTCTCGGGCGGGACATCGAAGCTGACGTGAAGTCGATCGCGGAAGCGAGCCTGCTCGAGGCGCAGATACCGCTCGACGTGGGCGAGCTCGTCGGCGACGGTCACATACGAGCGGCCATCACGGAACAGATAGCGGGTGAACTCGGCAAAGTCGATCAGCAGCTCGCGTGCCTCCTCGGGCCGCGCGTGGATGTCGCCCGCGACCGCGGCGAGCGCGTTGTAGATGAAATGCGGACTGATCTGCGCCCGCAGCGCGCGCAGTTCGGCTTGGGCGAGGCGCTCCTCCTGCTCGCGGATCACCGACAGCTCGAGTTGCGCCGAGACGAGGCTTGCCGCCTCCTGCACGACGCGCAGCTCGTCGCCCCGCGGTCGCCCAACATTGCGGTAGAACGCGATCAGTGTTCCGGCGCGCCGGCCCTGGACGGTCAGCGGCGCAAGCACGGCTGATCGCAATGGGCAGCCGGGGTCTGAAGAGACCAGCCGCGGTACGACATGGAGGCGGTCGTCGGGCGTGCGTTCGAGCAGCCGCGAGAGCAGATCTCCGGGCCGCACCTGATCACGGCCCTCGCCCTCGATCGCGAGTACCGCGTGTGTGTCGGCGACGGCGACTGCGGCCGCGCCGGTCAGAGCGCGCAGATGCTCGACGACGTTCTCAGCCGAGCGTGCATTGAGCCCGCGGCGCAGGTGGGGGAGCGTCGAGGTGGCGGCGTGCAGCGCTGACTGCATCCCAGCGGCCTCGGGTGTCCGGGTCGCTCGCGACGAGCGCGCAAATCTCCACACCACCGTTAGCGCGGCGGCAACGGCGGCCCCCACAAGAACGCCGAGTGCGATGCTCATGAAACACCACAAAGCCTACCCTGCACTCGATTGCATCAGTCATGATGCGCACTATGAATCAAGTAACGTCGTACGAACAGGCATGTGCCGAGCATCGGTGGGAGGTGCCCGCGCGCTACAACATCGCGGCCGACGTCTGCGATCGCCACCCTCGCGATAAGCCGGCGATGATCCACGAGGACTACGAAGGCAACGTCCGCCGAGTGCAGTGGGGGGAGCTCCAGGACAACGCGAACCGCTTTGCGAACGTGCTTGTCGCCCATGGCGTGGAGAAGGGCGACCGCGTCGCGATGCTGCTGCCGCCGACGCCGGAGACGGCGGCCGCGTTCTTCGGGACCTGGAAGGCCGGGGCGGTCCTGCTCTCGATGTCGGTCCTGTACGGCGACGAGGGGATCCGCCACCGGCTGACCGACTCCGGTTCCAAGGTGCTGGTCACCAATGCCGCAAACGCCGACCGGATGGAGCGCTCCCTCGTCGAGCACGTGCTGGTTCTCGATGACGCGCTCCTGAGCAACGGCTCGACTTCGTTTGAGACCGCCGACACGGCCGCCGATGACCCCGGGCAGCTGTACTACTCATCGGGGACCACCGGGCTCGCGAAGGGGATTCTGCACGCGCACCGCTACATCCTCGGCCACGAGGAGTTCGTCTACTGCCACGACGTCCGCGACGGCGAGCTGTTTCACGGCATGGGTGAATGGGCCTGGGCGGCCGGGATCGCGCCCCTGCTCGGCCCGTGGCGCTACGGGGCGGTCCAGGCGGTCTACCAGCGCGAAGGAGGCTTCGATCCCCACAAGCAGCTGGCTTTCCTGTCCAAGCACGGCGTCACGAACGTGTTCGGGACCCCGACCGCGATTCGCTCGATGATGTCGATCACCGACGCCGGGACGCGGTATCCGCAGAAGTTCCGGATCGTGTGTTCGGCCGGCGAGCCGCTGAACCCCGAGGCGATCCGCTGGTTCCGTGAGCAGTTCGGCGTCACCGTGCTCGACTACTACGGCCTGACCGAGTCCTATCCGCTGTGCGCCAACTTCCCGTTCATGGAGGTCCGCGAAGGATCGATGGGGCGGCCGATGCCCGGCTGGGAGATCGCGATCCTGGACGAGGACGAGCGCCCGGTCGAGTCCGGTGAGCGCGGCGAAATATGTCTGCGGGCTCGCTCCAACCCTCATTACCCCCTCGGGTACTGGAACCGGCCGCCCGAGGATTCCGACGAGGTGTTCGGCGGCGATTGGTTTCACACCAAGGACGCGGCCTCGACCGACGAGGACGGTTACTTCTGGTACGAAGGCCGCGCCGACGATGTGATCATCTCGGCGGGCTACAGGATCGGACCGTTCGAGGTCGAGTCGGCGTGTCTCGAGCATCCGGCCGTGGCCGAGGCGGCCGCGATCGCGGTCCCCGACGAACGGCGCGGGAACATCGTCAAGGCGTTCGTGGTCCTGAGCCCCGGTGCGCAGCCAAGTGACGAGCTCGGCGAACAGATCAAGGGCTACGTGCGCGAGCATCTGTCGGCCTACGCGTACCCGCGGGAGATCGAGTTCGTGCCCGATCTGCCCAAGACCCTGACGGGGAAGATCAGGCGGATCGAGTTGCGCCAGCGCAATCAGTCCCGCGTTTCGTAGCCCGGCACAGGGGGCGCAGGGACGCCAGTGGACGGTCGTGATCGTGCTCGCACGGGCTCACTAGGCCCCGGCGACCACCGTCATGAACCTGCGAATGAGGTAGTTCTCTGACCGGCAGGCCCCCGGTCCGCGCCTGAGCGGGCCGGGGCCGTCCACCGTGTCCGGCGCCGTCAAGCGGCTCGCTGGCGCCGCTCGGGGGGCACCGACCTGACCCGCTCCCCGACTCTGAGTCAAAAAGTGACCGAAGCGGTCCATTTCTGACTCGGAGTTGACCATCGCTGCCTCGCCCATTGTCAGGCCGCGCCACGGTACGCACTACCGCCTGGTGTTCAGCGGATCGCCGCAGCTGACCGCGACGAGCACCAAGCCGGTGTCGGTGCGCGTGATTCGGCGCCACCGCCCGCGCCGGCTCGGCTGAAATCGGCCCAGGCCGGGCCGCGGCTCGCGGCGGGCCGCCCGCTCAGGCCGAGCCGCGAGCCCCGGCGCGCGCCTGCGTGCGCATCTCAGCCAGGATCCGCTCGAGCCGCGGCTCGGTGTCGAAGTCGACGTGGGTCATCGTCGCGGCGACGGCCGGGTGCACGGCGGCGATCTGCGCGTACATCTCGTGCGCGACCGCGCGGTAGCTCGGATGGCCCTCGCGTCCCGAGCGCAACTCGATCAGCTGCATCGCCTCACGGGCATTGAGATCGAGGATGAACCGCAACCGGTAGCCGAGGCACAGCGCATACGACGCCGCGCTCGCGAGCCCGAGGTCGACGAGCCGCTCGTACTCGGCACGCGAGACCTCGAGCGCGCGACGGTAGTCGTCACCGACGCCGGCGAGGTCGACCTGCTCGGGGACGCCGGCACCGAGCTCGGGCCCGAGCGTCTGCCATTGGACGGTCAGCATCCGGTGGCGCTGCAGGTCCCGGAAGGCGCCGTAATCGGCGACGATCTCGAACCGGTAGCGAAGCGCCTCGTAGCCCCGCCCGGGGCGATGCCGGCGGTTCGAGCGCTCGCCGACCAGATCGGTGAGCAGGACCGTGCGCTCGCCGTCATCGAGCCCGGCGATCGCCTCGCGGATGCTCTGCTCCGAACCCGCGGCGGCCTCGAACAGGAGTGCCGCGAGCAGGTCGTCCTCGTCGCCCTGGACGTCGAGCAGTGTGACCGACGGCCCGGGCCGCTCGTCGTCGTCATGGGGTTCGCGCAGCCCGAGCCGTGTCGCCCAGCGCTCGCCGGCGCGGGCGCGGCGCTCGAGGTGGCCGACCCAAGCGCCGCCACGGTCGGGCCGTTGCACGCGCGCGACGAAGCTCGGGATCACCGCCTGGGCCTCCTCGAGGATCATCGTCCCGTAGGACCTCGCCTCGGGCAGCGGGTGCGCGAGCAGGTGCAGGATCAGCTGCTCGTAGCTCTGGCCGCTGGCGTAGATGCCCATGTGCGAGAGCGAGCTCGCCGGCAGCAGGCCACGCAGGAGGTCAAGCGCCTTGGCCTTGATCGCGCGCGCATGGGCCGCCTCGGGCTCCTCGGGCGCGCGCGGAAATTGCTCATCGGCCCAGGCCCTGACCCGCGGCAGCGCGGCCGCGTAGGTCTCGAACAGGTCGTTCATCGCGCGGGCGTAGTCGGGGCCGAGTTCGGGGTCGCTGTAGTAGCGAAACCCGCCGGTCGGCATCGGCGCGTCGTAGGCGATGTAGCGCGTCGACTGCTCGAGGTAGGCCGCCAGCCGGGGCCTCTGGAGCACCTTGGTGAGCACGTTGGAGACCCACTCGCACGCCACGTGTGCACCGCCGAGCTGGGCGACCGAGTCGTCCCCATAACCGACGAAGATGCGCTCGTAGAGCTGCGCCGCGCGCTGGCCCTCGCCCGACCCCCGTGTTGGCGCGCCCGCGGGCAGATCGTCGGCGAACTCATCGAGCAGCAGCCGACGCAGCGTCCCCGGATAGCGGGAGTAACGGGCGAACAGCGCGCCCTTGACCGTCTCGGGGAGATTGGTGAGCGCGAACACCGGTCGGTCGAGGTTCGTGCAGCACGCGCTCAGCAGAGCCTGCTCTTCGGGTGTGAAGCTCTCGACTGGATACTGCACTGACGCCCGATCGTAGCGACGCCCCCGGTTGACCTCCGTCGTTCGCGCGCCCAGCTATGATGGAGCGTGATACGCGTGCGTACCATCGCTCCTGAACACGTCGATGTGCTGATCGTAGGCGCCGGACTCTCCGGGATCGGAGCGGGCTGCCACCTCCAGCGCCGCTGCCCGTCCAAGAGCTACACGATCCTCGAAGCGCGGGATTCGATCGGCGGCACCTGGGACCTGTTCCGCTATCCGGGGATCAGGTCTGACTCCGATATGCACACGCTCGGTTACTCCTTCAGGCCGTGGAAGGCCGCCAAGTCGATCGCCGACGGCCCATCGATCCTGAGCTACATCAAGGACACCGCCGCGGAGTACCGCGTCACCGACAGGATTCGCTTCGGCCATCGCGTCGTGCGCGCGGAATGGTCAAGCTACGAGGCGCGCTGGAACGTAACCGCCGAGCGCACCGACAGCGGCGAGCAGGTCGAGCTGAGCGCCGGCTTTTTGATGTTCTGCAGCGGCTACTACCGCTACGACCAGGGCTACACGCCCGAGATCCCGGGCACCGACCGCTTCGCCGGTCCGATCGTCCATCCCCAGCAGTGGCCCGAGGACCTCGATTACGAGGGCAAGCGCGTGGTCGTGATCGGCAGTGGCGCGACCGCGATCACGCTCGTGCCGGCGATGGCCGAGAAGGCCGCGCACGTGACGATGGTGCAGCGCTCGCCGAGCTACGTCGTCAGCCTGCCGGCCGAGGACGCGATCGCGGGCATGCTGCGCCGCGTGCTGCCGCCGATGGCCGCCTACCAGGCCGTGCGCTTCAAGAACGTTGGGCTGATGGCGCTCAGCTACCAGCTCAGCCGCCGGCGCCCGCGGCTGATGAAGGCGCTGATCCGCAAGGGAGCCCTGAGCCAGCTGCCCGAGGAGTTCGAGGTCGACACCCACTTCACGCCCCGCTACGACCCCTGGGATCAGCGCCTATGCGTGTGTCCCGACGGTGATCTGTTCCGGGCGCTGAGCAACGGCGGCGCGTCGATCGTGACCGACCGGATCCAGACCTTGACCGAGGGCGGGATCCTGCTCGAGAGCGGCGACGAGCTCGACGCCGATGTGATCGTGACCGCGACCGGGCTGAACCTGGTCGCGCTCGGCGGGGTGCAGCTCGCCGTTGACGGCGAGGCGCTCGATTTGACCCAGCAGATGGTCTACAAGGGGACGATGCTGAGCGGCGTCCCGAACGCCGCGATGGCGATCGGCTACACGAACGCCTCGTGGACGCTGAAGTGCGATCTGACCTGCGAGTACGCCTGCCGGGTGCTCAACCACATGGACCGCCACGGCTACAAGCAGGTGGTCGCCGTTCAGAGCGACCCGTCGATCACCCCCGAGCCGCTGCTCAACCTCAGCTCGGGTTACGTGCTGCGCTCGCTTGACCGCTTCCCGCAGCAGGGGTCACGGCGCCCGTGGAAGATGTACCAGAACTACGCGTTCGACGTGATGGCGCTGCGGCTCGGCGAGGTCGACGACGGCGTGTTGCGATTCTCGCGCCCGGCGGTCCCCGCGCCCCGTCTCGAAGTCCCGGCCGCCGCGTGAGCCTGAGCCTCGAAGTCACCGCGGCCGCCTGAGCCTCGAAGTCTCTGCGGCCGCCTGGGCCTGAGCCGCGCGATCCTAGGAACGCTTTGCGCCACTACGCAGGCAAGCGTTCCAAGGCTCGCTAGAAGAGGCCCGTGATCGCCCGGCCCGCGTGCGCGGCGAGCTGGAACAGCGGCGTCGGGAAGATTCCGAAGAACACGCTCGCGCCGGCGAACAGGATCGCGACCAACGTGACCGGCTCAAACGGGCTCGGCAGCGTTCCAGCGGCTCCGCCCGCACCGGCACTCGCACCACGGCCACCGCTGACATCACCGCCGGCGCCCGCGTCGCCACGTCGCCGGCATCCGCGCCCGCGTCGCCCCCGTCGCCGGCATCCGCGAGCGCGTCGGCCTCGGGCGAGCCGCCCGCGATCGGCGCCAGCCCAGCGGGGACCGCGCTGACCGCCGGCACCGGCACCGGGGTCGGCGCGCTCATCCAGATCGCGGCCACGACCCGCAGGTAGTACCCGAGCGAGATCATGGAGCCGATCACGAGAACGATTGCGAGCCACGTGTAGTCGCCGTTGACGAGCGCGTGGATCAGCTGGAACTTGCCGATGAAGCCGACCGTGCCGGGGATCCCGGCGAGCGACAGCATTGCGATCGTCATCGACCACGCGAGCCACGGGTTGCGGGCGCCGAGGCCGGTGATCCCCGACATCTGGTCCCCGTCGGCGCGCGCCTCCTGTTGGGCGACGATCACCGCGAACGCGGCGATGTTCATGAACAGGTAGACGATCAGGTACAGGACCGTCGCCTCGACGCCAAGCTGGGTCCCGACGACGACGCCCGACAGCATGTAGCCGGCCTGGGCGACGCTCGAGTAGCCGAGCATCCGCTTCAGCGAGGACTGCCCCAGCGCCCCGACGTTGCCGACCACGATCGTGATCGTCGCGATCGCCGCGAACGCCGGCGCCCATGTGCCCTGCGCGTCGATCACGGCGACGTCGAAGAAGCGCAGGATCACGCCGAGCGCGGCGGCCTTGGTCGCGGTCGCCATGAACGCCGTGATCGGGGTCGGCGCGCCCTCGTAGACGTCGGGCGTCCACTGATGAAACGGCGCCACCGATGCCTTGAACGCGAACCCGACGATCACCAGCGCGAGCCCGGTCAGCAGCATCGGGTCGCCGAGCAGACCGCCGGCGATCTGGCCCTGGGAGATCGCGTTGGCGATCCCGAGAAACCCGGTCTGGCCGGTGGAGCCGTAGACCAGCGCGAGCCCGTAGACGAGTGTCGCCGAGCCGACCGAGCCGATCACGAGGTACTTGAGGCCCGATTCGAGCGAGCCCTCGCGGCGGAACTCCGACGCGCACAGGATGTAGAGCGGGATCGAGAGCAGCTCAAAGCCGATGAACAGCGTCACGATGTCCTGCGCCGAGACGAGCACCGACATACCGAGCACGCTGAACAGCAGCAGCGAGTGATATTCGCCGTGCCCGGCGCTCGATGGGGCCCTGCTCGGCAGCGACATCACCACGCAGGCGAGGGCGGCGGCGCAGAAGACGAGGTCGAGCACGATCGCGAGGCCGTCGATCCGAAGCGCGCCGTGGATGATCGTCGCGGGGTGGTTCAAGCGCGCGATCTCGAAGCCGATCGCGACCCCGAGCGTCGCGATCGTCAGCAGCGGCACGATCCGCTCGCGCGCGAACCGGCCGGGGAGCAGGCCGAACAGCAGCACGATCAGCGCGCCCGCCGACAGCGCGACGATCGGCGAGAACGACGCCCAGTCGATCGGCGGTCCCTTCAAGTGGTGGCTGCTGGCGGCGAGCAGGGACACGTTGCGAACGTAATTCATGGGCTCACCCGCTCAGCCACGAGCGCATGCTGCTGGATCTCCGCCGGAGCGACGGTGCTCTTGACCGTCTGTTGCGAGCGTTTGAGCCCGAACTGCGGGTAGAAGGCGAACACCAGGATCAGGGCGACCACGGGCACGATCGGGAGCGCTTCGACGAACCCGATCTCCCTCGACGTGACGGTCGGCGAGACGCGGTTGTGCATCGCGCGGATGTAGAGCCGCAGCGCGTAGACGGCCGCCCCGATCACGCCGAGCGTCGCGAGCACGGCGACCGCGAGCTTGGACTGGAAGACGCCGAGCAGGATCATGAATTCGCCGACGAAGTTCGACGAGCCCGGCATCGCGAGCGTCGCGAGCGTGACGATCAAGAACAGGCTCGCCATGACCGGGGCGCGGAACGCGATCCCGCCCATGTCGGCCAGCTTCTCCGAGCCGCCGGCCCGAGCCGCCGCCGCGGCGACGAGGAAGAACAGAGGCGCGGTCACGAATGCGTGGTTGACCATCTGCAGCAGCGCGCCCTGGGCGCCGGTCGGCTTCAGCGAGAAGATCCCGAGCGTGATGAAGCCGAGCTGTGCGACGCTCGAGTAGGCGACTACGAGCCGCGCGTCGGGGGTCGTGAACGCGACCAGCGTCGCCCACAGGATCGAGACCAGCGCGATCAGCAGCATCAGCGTCTGAAAGTGCGCCGACGCGTAGGGGAACAGCGGCAGGACGATCCGCAGGAATCCGTACGCGGCGACCTTCGAGAGCACGGCCGAGAAGACCGCCACCGCTGGGATCGGCATCGCCTTGTAGCCGTCCGGCAGCCAGCCGTGGAAGGGGACCAGCGGCATCTTGACCAGGAAGGCGGCCGCGAAGCCGAGGAAGATCCAGTCCTGCGACGTGTGCGAGAGCGGCAGTGCGCGCAGCGAGCTGATCACAAACGTCAGCGGCGTCCCGTGCTCGCTGGAGGCGATCACGCCGGTCGCGACCGCGGCGACGAGCATCAGGAACGAGCCGATCAGCGTGTAGACGACGAGCTTGGTCGTCGCTCGGACCCGGTCACCGCTTCCCCAGATCCCGGACAGGAAGTAGAACGGGATCAGCATCAGGTCAAAGAAGGCGACGAACAGCGCCAGGTCCTGCGCGCAGAAGGCGCCGAGCACCGCGCTCTCCGCGAGCCCGAACCAGAAGTAGAACCCGCGCGTGCGCTCCCATTCGCGCGTCGCGGACCACAGCAGCGCGGCGCAGAAGATGATCGTCGCCATCAGGACGAGCACCACGTTGAGCCCATCGAGCCCGAGCTTGTAATGGATCCCGAGCGCCGAGATCCACACGTCATCGGTGACGAACTGCAGCGAGCCGACGCCGCTCTTGAAGCGAGCGACGAACGAGATCGCGATCGCCAGCGTCACGACGCTGCCGAGCAGCGAGATCCGCGGCACG
This sequence comes from uncultured Solirubrobacterales bacterium, assembly GCA_963744695.1. Lineage (GTDB taxonomy): Bacteria > Actinomycetota > Thermoleophilia > Solirubrobacterales > Solirubrobacteraceae > Palsa-465. Next base: position 140,185 of record CAVUUT010000007.1, read on the forward strand.
AACTTGACCGGGAACAGCGCCGCGACCAGGGCGACGGCGAGCGGGAGCCAGATCAGGATCGAGAGCGTCATGTCGCCGAGATCAGGAAGTAGAGGGCGAGGCCGGAGATTCCGAGCAGGACCGCGGCCGCGTAGTAGCGAACGAACCCGGTCTGCGCACGACGGACCGCGGCTGAGCACGCGCGCACGAGGCCGAGCGTGCCGCCTGTCAGACCACCGGCGATCACGCGCTGCTCGAGGACCGAGTCGGCGAACCGGCCCATCCACTGGATCGGACGGACGATGCCGACGTCGTAGAGCTCATCGAAGTACCACTTGTGAAACAGGAACGTGTGCACCGCCGAGAAGCGCTGCTGTATGCGGGCGGCCGTTCCCCGGCGCGCGACCCAGATCAAGTAGGCGCTCCCGATCCCGCCGACCGCGACCAGGGCGCCGATCACGAGCCCCAGCCACGAGGCGCCGGTCGATGGGTCGTCGGTGTAGAGCGCCGAGCCGGCAAACGTCGGCGATAGGAAGCGGTTGATCGAGTTGTCGACGCCCGGGATCTGGAAGACGCCGCCGACGACGGCCAGGATCGCCAGGATCGCCATCGGCACCTTCATCGCCAGATCGCGCTCGGCGATGTGGTGCTCGGGGCCGGGGAAGCCGACGTCGGTGTCCTCGACTTCTCCCGTCTGAGGGTTGGTCGGCGTCTCGGCGTGGGCGAGATGGCCATGCTCGAGTTCACGCGCCTCCTCGCACGGCTCGCCGAAGAACGCGCGGAAGATCATCCGGAAGGTGTAGATCCCGGTCAGGAACGCCCCCACGTAGCCGGCGATCCCGAGGACCTCGAAGCCGCCGCCGCGATGATCGAGGTAGGCGATGATGTCGTCCTTCGAGAGCCAGCCCGAGAACGGCGGCAGGCCGGAGAGGGCGAGGCCGCCGACGATGAACGCGATGAACGTGAACGGGAGCGCCTTGCGGAAGCCGCTCATCCGGTCAAGCGACTGCTCACCTGCCATCGCGCTGATCAGCGAGCCGGCCGACATGAACAGCAGCGCCTTGAAGAACGAGTGCGTCATCAGGTGAAACATCGCCGCCGAGTAGGCCCCGACCGAGACGCCCATGATCATGTACCCGAGCTGGGACATCGTCGAGTAGGCGATCACGCGCTTGATATCGGTCTGAACGATCGCGATCGAGGCGGCGATCAGAAGCGTCGCACAGCCGCCGATTGCGGCAACGTCGGCGGCCGTCGGTGCCTGCTCGAACAGCGGGTGCATGCGCGCGATCAGGTAGACGCCGGCGGTCACCATCGTCGCGGCGTGGATCAGCGCCGAGACCGGGGTCGGACCCTCCATCGCGTCGGGCAACCACGTGTGCAGCGGCACCTGCGCGGACTTCGCGAACGCGCCGACGAGCAGCAGCAGGCACCCGGCGACGAGATCGGTGCTGTTGTGACCGAACACGTGCGGCACCATCCTGAACGTCTTGACGAAATCGACCGTCCCGGTGTGGCGGAAGATGAAGAATGTTCCGAGCACGAGGCCGACATCGCCGATCACGTTGATCACGAACGCCTTGATCCGGCGTTGGTGGCGGTCGTGCGCCGGTACCAGAACGAGATCAGCATGTAGGAGGCGGCGCCGACGAACGCCCACCCGACGATCAGGACCAGGAAGTTGCCCGCGAGCACGAGCAGCAACATCGAGAAGACGAAGAAGTTCAGGTATGCAGAAGAAGCGCGAGTAGCCGCGATCGGACTTCAGGTAGGCGACCGAGTAGAGGTGGATCAGGGCCGAGACTCCGGAGACGATCAGGATCATCAGGACCGACAGCGGATCTACGAGGATCGACAGCTTCGCGTCGACGCCCGACCGTGAACGCGTAGTTCCACAGCGACGAGGTGACCTCGCGGCTGTCCTCGGCCCGGCCGAGCATCGAGATCAAAGCACCGATCGCGAACGCGAATGCGAGGAAGATCGCCAGCGTCCCGATCCAGCCGGCGACGTTGCCGCGCTCCTCGCGGAAGCCGACGGCGATCACGATGCAGCCGACGAGCGGGCAGAGGATGACCAGCCAGCCGAACGTCGTCGGGCTCATTTACGCTCCGCGGCGGGCACGATCACCCGCGTAGCTCGTTGAGCTCGTCCACGTTGATCGCCATCTGGCGGCGGTAGATCGCCACGATCAGGCCGAGCCCGACGGTCACCTCGCAGGCCGCGACGACCATCACGATCAGCGCGAACACCTGCCCCGCTGCGGTTCCCCACATGCGCGAGAACGCGACCAGCGCGAGGTTCGCCGCGTTGAGCATCAGCTCGAGGCAGAGCAGGATCACGAGCGGGTTGGGCCGCGTGAGCACGCCCGCCGCGCCGATGCAGAAGATCAGCGCCGAGACGACCAGGTACCAGCCGATATCCACTACCAGCCGCCCTCCGATCCGCTGCCGGTGCCGGCGGGCTCCCGCTCGGCCTCGGCCTCGGCCTCGGCTTCTGCTTCTAGCGCCACGGTCCGCCGGACGCCGGTCGTCTCGGCCTGCGTGCCGGTGTAGACCGGGCGGTGCTCGGCGACGATCCCGCGCTCGAACTGGACCTCGTCGGCCTCGAGCCCGCGGCGGCGCCGCGCGAGCACGACCGCGCCGACGGCGGCGACCATCAGCAGCAGCGAAGCGAGCTCGAACGGGAACAGATACGAGGTGAGGAACAGGCGTCCGATGTCCCTGGGCGTCCCGAAGGTCGTGTCCAGGTGCGCCCCGCGGCTCGAGATCCCCTCGAGCGCCGAGCCGAGCATCGCGATGCAGAGCTCGATCGCGACCGCGAGCGCGAACACCGGCCCGAGGATCTTGAGCGCCCCGCCGCCGCTGCCGAGCGGCTGGTCGGCGCCGCCGATATAGGCCACAACGAACACGTACAGGACCATCACCGCGCCCGCGTAGACGACCACCTGGGCGGCGGCGACGAACTGCGCCTCGAGCAGCAAGAACAGCGCCGCGAGCGCGATCAGGTGGACGACCAGCGCGAGCACGCTGTAGAACGGGTTGCGGACCATCACCACTCCGATCGCCCCGGTCAGGGCGAAGATCGCGGCGATGAAGAACAGGACGGCCGACACTTGCCCGCTGCCTCCTACTCGCCCTCGCGCCGCAGTGGCGTGCGCTCGATCGGCTCGGCGAGCAGCATTTCCTTGGTGAAGATCAGGTCCGAGCGGGTGTAGTCCGACATCTCGTAGTCGTGGCCCATCGTGATCGCGTCAAACGGGCACGCGACCTCGCAGTAGCCGCAGAAGATGCAACGGCTCAAATTGATCTCGTACACGGCGGCGTAGCGCTCGCCGGCGGAGATGCGGTGCTCGGGCGTGTTCTCCGCCGCGACAACGCGGATGCAGTCGGCGGGGCAGGCAGCGGCGCACAGGGAGCACCCGACGCACTTCTCAAGGCCGGTGTCCTCGAAGCGGTGCAGCTTGTGGCGGCCGCGGAAGCGCGGGTAGACAGGCGTCTTCTCCTCGGGGTACTGGAGCGTGACCGGACCTTCGACGATCCGCGCGAAGGTCGTCTTCAGTCCACGGAGCGTCTCGCCGAACACGCGGTAGGCGCCGCGAACCGGTCCCGCGCCGGGCGAGCGGATCACCTGGATGACGTCTGCGCCAGGATCGTATGGAGGACTCATGTGACCACCAGTACCGCGGTGACGATGATGTTCAGCGTCGCCAGGGGAAGCAGGATCTTCCACCCGAACGACATCAACTGGTCGTAGCGAAGCCGCGGCAGCGTCGCGCGGATCCAGATGAGGAAGCTGATCACGAGGAACATCTTGGCCAGCACCACGAACGGGTCGACCCAGCCGGGTGGGTCGATCCCGAACGGCAGCAGCCAGCCGCCGAAGAACACCGTCACCACAATCCCCGAGATGACGATCATGTTGGCGTACTCGGCGAACAGATAGGCGACGAAAGCGGTCCCGCCGTACTCGGTGAAATAGCCGCCGACGAGCTCGGCATCGGCCTCGATGAGATCGAACGGCGTGCGGTTGATCTCGGCGATCGACGCGGTCATGAAGATCAGAAAGCCGACGATCTGGGGGATGAAGTACCACATTCCCGCCTGAGCGGCGACGATCCCGGTCAGCGAGAGCGTCCCGGCGGTGATCAGCACGCCGACGAGCGCCAGGCCCTGCGAGACCTCATAGGAGATCAGCTGCGCGGCGCCGCGCATTGCGCCGAGGAACGAGTACTTGGAGCCCGATGACCAGCCGCCGAGCATGATCCCGTAGAACGAGATGCCGCTGAACGCGAACACGTACAGGACGCCGATCGAGACGTCGATCCCGTACAGGCCGACCTTCTGGCCGAAGATGTGCTGGACGTCACCGAACGGGATCAGCGCCAGCGACGCGACCGCGGTCAGGATCGCGATCATCGGCGCGATCCGGAACAGATAGCCGACCGAAGTCGTCGGCCTGAACGGCTCCTTGGTCGCGAACTTGACGATCTCCGCCAGCGGCTGCAT
>CAVUUT010000008.1:0-28261 GCA_963744695.1 uncultured Solirubrobacterales bacterium
GGCGACGGGCTACCGGGCCGGCGGGCGGGAGGCGCGGTGGCCGCGACCGGGGCATCTTCCCCGCCCGTCGCTAGTCGACTGGATGTGCGGGCGGGGAAGACGCCCCGCCCGCGTCGCTGAGTCCGTCAGGCCGAATCTCTCGGGCTACTGGGTCCCACCGTCCCAGTAGCCGACCGTATCGGCGAGCCGGAAGATCGCGGCCTCGCGCTCGCGCGAGTACTTGACCATCAGCTTGCCGCTGTCGGGGTACTCGACCGCGTATGGGAGCTCCATCGTCGAGATGATGACCGCGCGGACCACGTCGGGGCCCGGGTTCAGCAGGCGGTGGGCGCCGGCGGCGCCCTCCGGAAAGCAGACGACGTCCCCCGCCGCCAGCCGATCCTCGCCCTCGGGATGGCGCAGGGTCGGGGCCCCGGCGAGCACAATGAGCCACTCCTCGCGGCCGTGCTCGCAGTGGTAGGGGGCGCTGCCCTGCCCTGGATCGAATGCCCACAGCGTCGCCCCGAGACGCTCGGAGCCGACCAGCGGCCCGAGCTGCGCGCGGCTGCACCGGAACCCTTCCGGGGTCTCCTCGGGCGGGAACGACTCCAGCTCGACCCGGCCGGCGCTGACGACCGGCGGGCGATGATCCGGCAGCGGCGGGCGGACCAACTCGGGCGGCTCGACCGGCTCCTCCGAGCCCTCGCGGTACCAGTAGTCGATGGCGTCCTGACGGCGGAAGTCGAGGTTGTCGAGCCCGGGGACGCCGGTGTCTCCGGGGCGCGAGCCGACCTTGTCGGAGTCGGGATACACGCACACGGACGCGTCGGGCGAGCCGCCCTCCGAGAGAATCATCATCCGGCCGGGGCCGCCGGTTGCGTGGGCGCCGCGATGCCCTGAGGGGAAGCAGACGAAGTCACCCGGCGCAAGCGTCCGCTCGCCGTGGGCGTCGCGCAACACCGGCGCGCCGTCGATCACGTACAGCCACTCCTCGACGCCGTAGTGGTAGTGGTAGGGCCAAATCCACCTGTCCGGGTCGGCGTCGTACAGGCCTGCGCCCATCTTCCGCGCCCCGAGCGTCGGGCCGAGCATCGCGCCGCGGCCGGCGATCGTGCCACGCGCCCACCGCTCGCCGAGCTCGCAGCTGAGCAGGTTCACCTTGCGCATGCGGGGATCGTGTCACGCCTATGGTCGCCTGCGTGGTCAATACCGGACCACACGGGCGGGCAACACTCCTACACCGCGGCAGGCACGCCGCTGCCCTCGAGCACGATCTCGCCGTCGGCGGCGTCGACCTCGACGGTATCCAGCCCCGTCAGCGCTTCTGCTGCCACGAAGGCTCCTATGTCAAGCAAACGGTGGTGGTGTGGCTGTCGGGGGTCTTGAGGAGGTGGTAGATGCGGCGGACGAGGTGGCGTTTGGGGCTGCGGATCGCTTCTTTGTTGGTTTTGCCAGCGGCGCGTTGCTTGGCGAGGTAGACCGCGGTTCGGGGGTCGTGGCGGATCTTGACGACCGCGAGCATGTGGAAGGCGTGGTTGAGCTGGCGGTTGCCGCCGGGGTCTAGGCGGTGGCGGTCGGTGCGTCCCGAGGAGACAGGGATCGGCGCGCAGCCCGCCAGGCGGGCGAGTTGCGCGTCTGACTGAAAGCGGCTGATAGCGGCGATCTCGCCGATGAACTTGGCGGCCAGCAGAACGCCGACTCCACGCTCGGCCAAAAGCTGAGCCGCGGTCTGCCCGACCAGGTCGGCAAGCTGCTCGCGCAGGTCAGCGATCGTCTGGGTCAGTTCGCGCACGCCGGCGGATCATGTCCCGTGCGATCTGGACCCGGACAGAGCGCTCAGCACGCGCCAGGCGCCGAGAGACCTTGGTCTGCCACGCCGGGTGATTCAGTGCCTTGGGCGGCAGCTCGAAGTCGGGCCAGAGATCGTGCAGCTGCCAGCGCAGCTCGTTGATCATCCGGGTGCGTGCCGCGACCAGCCGCTCGCGATGCAATCCCAGCAGCCGAATCTCGAGCTCCGGGCCCGCCAGCCGCGCGGTCGGCAGGGTCTCGACGCCTTCACGCAGCGCAGCGCGAGCGATCGCCAGCGCATCGATCGGATCTGACTTGCCGCGCTCACGTACTCCACGACGGGCGTCGGCCATCAAACGCGGCGGCAGACGCACCACGGTCTCGCCGTGGTCAAGCAAGAACCGCTCAAGCCCACCGGAGACATGCCGGACATCCTCGATCACCCACACCCGCTCGCCGAGCTTGCGGCCCCACGCCAACAGCTGACCGAACCCCTCACGCCGCGCCGGCACCGTCCGCTGGGCGAGCTCCGCGCCCAACGCGTCGACCGCTACCCCGGTATGGGTCTGCTTGTGCGGATCGATCCCGATCGTCACCATTGATCTGTCCCTTCAGTCGAATGAACCCGATGAAGCGGACTCCTGGCGGACATATTTCAGTCGGGGCGATGCCACGCTCCTATCAAGTCACGCCAGGACGTCCTTGACGGCAACGGGCGACACCTTCGTGGAAGGTCAGCCAGACATGGCGACAACCACCAGAGTGAGTCAGCCCGAAGCCGTCAAGGACAATCCACCACGCGCGCCAAAAGCGCAACGCCTCCTCAGCTTCTCACTGAAAACACCAGGCACGTCACGGGCCGTGTGAGGTCGCGAGCGCACTGCTGCTTCAGGTCTCGGCAAATCGGAAGCAGCAATCCAATCCCGGATCGGTGGCCGGTCGGGCGACTGAGCTGGAGCGACCCCCTGGCCGTGTCGCGCTCCTGCCTCGCGTCGGCGGAGCCCGCCGGGCCTTGGCGACGATCAGGCGCGCAGTGAAGGCAGTCGTGCGAGCGCGTCGATGTGATCAGTCCCGTCCCGTTTGTGGGAGCGGCCGGCGTCTAGCACCTTCAGGACGGTCCTGAACGGAAGGAGGGGCGGCGTGCTCTTGTTTTCGGGCACCGGCTCATATAGGGTCGCGGGCTATTATCAGGCTCCCGGGGGGAGGCTGAGGGGCTTCTAGCAAGGAGGACCATTGTGTCCAAGCGCACCGTGTTCGCGATCGCAGTCGTCGCGAGCCTGGCTGTGACACCCGCTTTTGCGAGCGCAAAGCTGCACGCAAAGAGCCATACGGTGAAATTGTCCGGTCTGATCGAGACGCTTTCGTCGACCGGCGCCATTGGTGTGCCTGGTACCAGGGATACAGATTCTGGGATTCTCGACGGGAAGTTGTCCGGTCGCTCGGTCGGGCGAGCCGCCTTCTATCAGACTTCGACGTGGGGGCCGGGGCTCACGCTGGTGGGAAGCGGCAGAGTCTTAACCCGCTCGGGAGCATCAAGTTCAAGGCCACGGCGACGTGGACGGTCAACCCCAACGCAACGGAGTCATACACTGGCAAACTCAAGGTCACGGGCGGCTCCGGCCTCTATAGGAATGCGCACGGACCGTTAACGTCGCGGGTGATGCGCCCGCAAACGGTAATAGTAACGTCGCCACAATAAGCGTCACAGGCAAGATCACCTACTGAGCGTTCCGATCGGGCCGCGACGACCCGAGCGCGGCAAACACGCATCGATTGGCGACCGAGTCAGCCGCGAGACGAGCGTCAGCACGCGCCGGTCCAGTTCGCGCGTGGTCACCGAGGACCCAGACCGCAAGCTTCTAAAGGACGCGTCCCTTGCGACACGCGATCGACTCCGGTCGGCTTCCGCGGGAGCGCGATCACAACGGGGTCGAAAGAATCTTCGACGACATCGTTGATCTCGAGAGCAAAGTCAAGCCCGCATCTGGGGAGCGGAGAGCCGATGCGCTCGATCACGTTCGACAAGCCGAACAAGGTCGCTATCGCCACCCAAAGCGGCCACCACGTCGACCACGCGCTGCCGTCACGGGCTCCGCTTCACGAACCACCACGTCCCGTCGAGCGTCATCGCGCCAGCGATCTGACTTCCCCTTCGGCCTGTCGGACAGCGAGAGCAGCAGCGCCACCGCCAGACCCGCGTGGGCGACGGAGCTTGCTCCTATGTCAAGTGATGTGCGCTCGTAGCGGGGTTCTTCATCTGATGCATGGCATGAGTGTGGGGGCAGCGCCGGCGATGTGGGCGCCCTCGAGTTGGGGTGTCTCGGGGGGCGCGTGGCCGACGCTCTCGTGGTCGTGGTGAGGGTTGTTGGCTGGGAGTGAGAGGAGGCGGTGGAAACGTCTGGCGAGGTGTCGCTTGAGGCATCGCAGGGCGCCTTTGGTGGTTTTGCCTTCGGCTTGTTTGCGGGCGAGGTATTGACGGGTGGCGGGGTCGTGTTGGGCGCGGGTGATCGCGATGATGTGCAGCGCGTGGTTGAGTTGGCGGTCGCCGCCACGGTTGAGCCGGTGCTTGGTTTGCTGCCCCGAGGAGCATTTGATCGGTGCGGTTCCGGACTAAAAGTGCGAAGCTCGCGTCGCTCGCGAATCGCTCGGCGCCGGCGGTACGGCCGATCAGGATCGCGGCTGTCAGCGGCCCGCAGCCGGTTTCTGCGAGCAGCTGCGGTCGGTGTGCCTTGATCAGTGCGAGCAGCTCGTCTCGGAGCGTGTTCACCTGGCGGGTGAGGCTGCGGAGCTGCTGGACCTGTTCGCGCGCGACCCTGACGCGGGCACAGGCTTCCATCCGCCGCAGGCGTCGGTCGATCCGGTCGAGCTGGTGGGGGTCGGCGAGCGAGCCGCGCCTGAGTGAGCGCTCGAGCTCGGGGCACAGCGCGACCAGATGCCACCGCAAGCGGTTCTGGATTCGGGTTCGCTCTACGACGAGGTCCGTGCGGTGATCGGCGAGCAGCCGGATCTCCATCGCGTGCTCGTCCAGGTACGCCGACGGGAACTTCTCGACCCCGTCCTTGACGACCGCACGGGCGACCGCGAGCGAGTCGATCTCGTCTGACTTGCCCGGCTCGCGCTCGCCACGCCTCGAAGCGCCCATCCTGTGCGGCGCCACCCTGACGACCCGCTCACCAGCCGCGACCAGGGCCTGCTCGAGCCGACGCGAGACATGCCGGCAATCCTCGATCGCCCACACCCGCTCGTCATCCAGGCCGCGCGCCCACTTCACAGCCGCGAGATGACCCGAGTCATCCGCCTTGATCTCCCGGTGCCCGCGGACCCGGCCCGTGCCCTCGTCGACCGCCGCCAGCGCATGCGAAGACTTGTGCGTGTCCGTCCCGATCACGATCATATGGACCGTCCCTTCGTTTGGTTGACCACCGATGAAGCGGAACTTCGGCGGACAGCCGTCACTTGGGGCGATGCCACGCTCCTATCAGGTCACGCCGAAGGTCCTCGGGCGGCGGCGGGCGACAAAAGCTTTGCCAGTCAAACCAGACAGACGACGCGGCACTCTAGAGTCAGCCCACCGCCAGCCCGAGAACAAACCGCAACGGCCGGACGTCACCGCCCAGCCCTTGAGGACTTTGACAGTGACGGCACTCTGCTAGACCGGGGCCTGCTGCGAGGCTGTGATCCCGTGACCGACGACGAGTTGACCGATGCCTGGGAAGCCGGCGCTCTGTTCCCCGGGGGTGTCAGTCACGTCCAGCACTTCCGCATCGCCTGGATCCTTCACCGGCGCCACGGACCCGACCGAGCGAAAGGCCGCTTGATCGATGGCACCAGACGAGCGTGCGACGTCCACGGCTGCTCTGAGAAGTTCGACGCCGCTCTCACGGAGCGGTGGGCCGACGCGCTCGCGACCGAAATCAACCGCGGAGGACTCGAGGCCAACGCCGACGCGTTCCTCGCCGCGCACCCCGAGCTACAACGCGGAGACCTTCTCAGCGACTCCCAGCGAAGGCGTCCCGTGCAAGCCTGAAGAGCCCCGGCACCTGATCGAGCTGGTTGTCGCAGGTCCACGCTGCGCGGAGTGCGCGTCCGGCGTCGGCGTCGCAGGATTTCGCCCCGCGCCCCCACGGGACGCGCGCGTCGGACGCCCCGCGTGGCATGGTCGGACTCACGCGGACGCGTAAGCCGCGTTCTGGGTGCGCCGGCCGCTGAATGCAGACGACTGCCTGAAGCGACCCGGCGAACCGCGCGGCGTGCGCTAAACCAGACGTCAACCGTGCCGGCCGCCACGCGCCGCTTCCTCCCTCTCCTCAGGCGCGCAGTCTCGTTTCGCCACAAACGCGCTCGTTGCGCCCACCCAAGACCGGGGATGGCAACGCGCGAGAAGCAATCGCATGCCGAGAACGGCGGACGAGAGTGATCCTGCCCGTATCCGCACGCGGGAGCAGTCTCGGCCGTCACGGCCCTGACCTACGGTTCCACGAACGACCGGTCGCCTCGAGCGTCATGGTGCCGGCGATCAGGCCCCGGGCTGGGGGATACGGGGGCGGCAGCGTCGCGGGCAGACTTGTCTCGGTGACAATGAGGCCGTTTCGAGACGATGACTGGGACGTGGCGGGGGGGTGGCATCGCAGCCCGCGAATGAGATGATCGGGGTTGCGTGGTCCAGGTTTGGTGGCTGTGTCGCGGCGGTGTGGAGGCCGGTGTTTGGCCGGTGTCCCGGATCTGGCGTGCGGACCGCCTGGGTTTGCGCTCCAGCGGCGTGCGCGGTGCGAACGTGGTAGGAAGCCGACGTGGTTGACCAACCGGACGATGTGGTTATCCGTGCGCTGTCGGGCGTCGACGAGCTGGGGTTGTTCTGCGGTCTTCAGTACGTCCTCGATGACGAGCTGAAGGACGACTTGATTCGCGGCCTTCGGCGCCCGTCGTGGATGTGGATCGCGCTACACGGCAAACGGCTCGTGGCGCGAGCGGCCTGGTGGGGCAGCGCGATGGATGATGCACCGTCGGTGTTTGACTTCCTCGATCTCGGCGAGATGCCTGATCGCGTTGATGTCGCCGTTCGCTTGGTAACACGAGCGCTGAACGAGATCGTCCCGCCCGGCATCCCGCCGCCGGACTACACACGCTTCGTCGCGCCTGACTGGCGCGAGCACCCCGCGACCCGCAGGCTGATTGACGATCTCACCACGATCATCGGTCAGACGGGCGGACAGTTCGTGGCCGAGCGGTTTCGGTTTGAGTGGCGACCGGGAACTCCGATCGGCGTGCCAGCCGGTCGGCTGACGTTCCGGTCAGTGCTCGACGATCGCGAACTGCTGGACTTGATGACGGCAGTCATGGACCGAACGCTCGACGCTCACAGCCGGCGCGACCTGAAACGGATGACGGCCCGGGACGCCGCCGCGCGTCATCTGCGCGAAGAGCTAGCGTCCTACACAACGCCGCGCGAGTGGTGGCAGATCGCCAGCCTGGCCGGCGGCGAGCCTGTCGGGTTCGTGATCCCCGCCCACAACAGCTATGGCCCGATCATCGCCTACCTCGGCGTCCTGCCAGCCCACCGAGGAAACGGGTACATCGACGAGATCCTCGCGCACGGCACCCAGCTCCTCGCCGCCCACCACGCACCCCGCATCCGTGCGTCCACTGACCTTGACAACGCTCCCATGGCACGGGCGTTCACCAGAGCCGGCTGGGACAACTTCGAGCGCTCCATCAGCATGACCTGGCAGCACTAGCTCCGCGACCACTTCCGCCACCCGACTCCGTGGCCGCCTGGGCGACGTTGCGGCAGGTCCATCCCGCCGCTCGCGCCTCGGTTGGGTTGGGAGTCGGTCACGTCTCGTTGGGCTCGGGGCCGAGGAGGCGGGCATTTGGGTCCGCGATCGGCTCGATGATGAGCGACGCTGGGTCGATCTCACGTGCCGCGATCGTGATGGTCACGTCGTGGTGGCGACGCACTGCGACCCAGTGCGCGTTCGGGACGCCGACGGTCAGAAACGGTTCGCGCGCTCCGTCGATCGTGAGCTCGGTTTTGGTGACGGCCGCTTCGTTGGAGCCAGCCACGCGCTGGCGGCGATCGGCGCGAAACCAGAGCGTGAGGGCGGCATCGGAGAGACCGTCGGTTCGTCTGTTGTCGTCGGCTTCGATTCCCGATCCAAACGCATCGCGAGCAATCGCGAGCTCGCTCTGCTGGTAAGAGTCGATCGAGGTCCTGATCTCGATGCGCGGTTGCGCGACGAACATCGAGTCGGGCAGCGTCTCCGCGTGCGGATCGTCAGGTGCGTGGGATTGTCACCGCGTGAGCCGCTTCCGTGGATTCGGGCGGGCCAGTCCTGGGCCGCATAGATCGGGAACGTCACGGCCATAAGCGTCATCTTGGTCGAGTACCAGCGCTGAACTGCCTGCTCTGCACGGATGCGAGCCATTCGCGCTTCCCCCTCAGCCGGATCCTCGTCAGAGTTGTCGGGCTGCCCATAGCGCGTGATCGCACCCTCCTGCTCTTGATGTCCGCAGACGCAGCAGACAACGAGCGGGCTGGGCGCGATACGTGTCAGTACCTTTTCTGCCCCGACCGGCGCGCCACTCCTCGGTCGGGAAGTACTCGTCGTACTGGATCGCGCCGCACACGGGGCAAGGCTGTTCGGCATCGGGGACGGGCTGATGCGCGTACTCGGCGGGCATCGGGCGGTGAATGAACGAGCCGGCCGCGTCGCGGCAGCCCAAAGCCGGTTCGCCGTGTTCGCCGTCCTCCAAGATCACCGCATAGGTGCCGCCGCCGACCGCGGCGGGCTTCCGTAGCCCCGTCGCCTCGACCGCCTCGACGCTGACCGCCCCGGAGGGAGCAATCCACCGAACAGCATCCGCTCCTGGCTGAGCCACACGCGGGCCGGTCGGTATCTGTCCCACGGCTGAAGTGGCTGACCCGACTCCAGGCTCACGTCGTGTGTGAGCGCGATCTCGCCATCCTCCTGGCGAACGATTCCTTCGCCCCCGGGCAGCTCGATCAACACCGACGCCATCAGCTCATTGTGACCGCTGGCTCACCACCCCACCCACGCATCGTGGCACAACGAGAGACCACCTAGAGTGCCGCTCCCACGAACCAGCAGCACCCCACGAGGGCCTTCGCGAGCTCCCGACGCTGCCGCTTCCCGCGCAAACCAGCCATCACGGCGAGCGTCGACGAGACGACCCGCGTGGCCAGGACCACTCGCCGCAGCAGATCTCGGGCTGGCTGAGACTCGCATACCCCGACAATGAGCAGATGCAGATCTCGCACGAGACGATCTACCGCGCGCTGTACGTCCAGGCGCGCGGGTCGCTTGCGCGCGATCTCACCCGGCATCTGCGAACCCGGCGCCAGAAGCGCTATGCCCGGGCACACTCCAACCGCGGCCAAGGCCTGGGCCGGGTCGCCGAGATGGTGATGATCTCCGAGCGTCCACCAGAGGTCTCTGACCGGGCTGTCCCGGGGCACTGGGAGGGCGACTTGCTGATCGGAACCCGCGACTCGGCGATCGCGACCCTGGTCGAGCGCCAGACCCGCTACTGCCAGCTCGTCGCGCTGCCCGAGGGAACCAACGCCGAGCCGGTCTGCGAAGCGCTCAAGGCGAGCATCACGACGCTGCCCGCCCAGCTTCGCCGCTCGCTGACCTGAGACCAGGGCAAGGAGATGGCAGAGCACCGGCGGTTCAGCGTCCAGACCGGCGTCGAGGTGTACTTCTGCGATCCCCGAAGCCCGTGGCAGCGCGGGTTGAACGAGAACACCAACGGTCTCCTGCGCCAGTACTTCCCTAAGGGCAAGAGTCTCGCCGGGGTGACACAAGCAGAACTCGACGAGGTCGCCCGCAAGCTCAACGGCCGGCCCCGCCAGACGCTCGGCTTCCGGACCCCCGCCGAGAAACTCACCGACCTGATCGACGGGCTCCACACGCGCGCGCCCGAGCGCTGATCTCGCTTCGGCCTCCGGCCTTCGCTCGACAGCGCCCGGGGTGCGATGAGACGATCCGCAACGTCAGGGGTGGTGCACTGACCGGTTGAGGCCAAGAACGAAAGCGACTCTCGACCCGGGCGCAGCCCCAGGACCTCCGGTTCGCCAATGGCACGACTGGAGCCGCCGGGGCGGGCTGCGCGCAATCGGACCAGCGCCGCATCCGATCCGAACGAGAGCATGGGTTTTAGGCAGGGAATGGCCAGGGAGGCTGCCGAGGCCCTCTCAGCCCGCGATGGCGAAAATCGCGGTTTACCAGGGATTTCTTAGATCGGGCGTCAGCGCTGAACCGGGGACCCTCACCGACGGCGCCGGTGTGCGCCACCACGACACGTCAAACCTCGATCTTGCAGGGCTTTTCGCCTGGACCGAGCTTAAACCAACAACCGCAGTCGCCCTCCAGCAGCCCTGAAGCAGCCCTGAAGCAGCCCTGAAGCAGCCCTGAAGCAGCGGGTATCAGAGCAAGAAAAAACCCCGCATTTGCGGGGCTTTTTTGATCGGGGCGCCCGGATTTGAACCGGGGACCTCACCGACCCGAACGGTGCGCGCTACCAGGCTGCGCCACGCCCCGATGGGAGCCAGTGTAATGAACGCCTACGGGAGTAGGTTCGAGACGGTCGCGCCGACCTTCTGGACCGTGCTCGTGACGGTCGACGCCGCGGCGGCCCCGGACGAACCCTTTGACGAGCTCGCGGGCGGCGAGGTGAGTGACGAGACCGTCCCGTTGACGGTCTTCGACACCGACGACGCCGTGTTCGAGACGGTCTTGGAGACCGACGACCCGGCTGACGAGGCCGTCTTGCCCAGCGACGAGCCGGCCGACGAGACCGTCTTGCCCAGCGACGAGCCGGCCGACGAGACCGTCTTGCCCAGCGACGAGCCGGCCGACGAGACGGTCTTGCCCAGCGATGACGTGGTCGAAGAGACGGTCTTTGAGACCGAGGACAGGGTCTTGGACAGTGTCCTGCCCGTCTGCTGCGCCGTGGTCTTGACGGTCTTGACGACCTTGTGGACGGTCGAGCCGGCCTGGTTCACCGTCGGCGCCGCGGAGTTGGTCGGGTTCGAGGCCGTCTTCGCGGTTGCGGTTGACGTCGACGAGCCGTGCGCCGGATTCGCGGTGCCCGCGCCCGCTGCCGATCCCCGCCCGGCGCCGGAGCCCGACCCGACGCCCGGATGGCGGTTGCTCGAAGTCGCGTGCGAGCGCTTGGGCCGGGCCTGCAGGCCGGTCGAGCCGACCGCACCCGCACGGCCGGCGGCTCGTGGAGCACGCGCGCGCTGTGACGTTGAAGAGGTCGAGCCGCTTGGTACGTGAGCCCGATGGGCCGTCGGCGCAACGACTGCCGGCGTGCGCCGGGCGTGCCCGGGCCCGGCGTCGGCGCTGACGATCGCGCCACCTGCTCCCGCGAGCGCGATGACCGCGGCGGCGACGGCGGCGGCGGCGCCGACCGACGACGCTGGACCCGCCGGATCCGGCATCGACGCCGCGGCCTGAACCGACTGGAGCGCGACGGGGTGCGAGCCCGTCCTCGCGAGTGCCCGCTTGGCGCTCGAGCCGCTCGGCCACGGCCGCTTCCCGCTCGAGCCCCCGCGCCAGAACCACCTCCAGATCCCGAACGGGAGCAGGGCGGCGATCTTGTCGGCGATGCTCCTCGGCCGCAGCAGCGACTCGTCGACGCCCGCGAGGTGCGCCTTGACCCGGCACGGCTGGCAGTGCGCGAGGTGGCGGGCAAGCCGGCGGCGCTCGCGGACGCCGAGCGCGCGGGCTGAAAGGGCTCGACCGCCCTCGACCACGGTTTGGACGTGCAAACAGCGTCTGCCGCTGGCAAGCTCGTCGTACTCCTCGGCCAGCTTGCGTCGGGCGCGGAACAGGGTGCTCTCGACCATCGGGCGCGACATCCCCGTGCGGCTCCCGATCTCGTCATATGAGAGGCCCTCGAGCTCGCGCATGACGAGCAGTTTGTGGTGGGTCTCCGAGAGACCGCCGAAGGCCCCGCGAAGGTCGTCGAGGACCTGTCTGCCCTCGACCGCCGCGGCCGGGGTGGGCGCAAGCGAGTGCAGGGCTCGCCGGCCGTTGACGAGCTCTTCGTCGGCGTCGAGCGACACCTCGCGGGTCCGCCGGCTGCGGCGGTACTCGTCGATGCACGCGTTCCTGGCGATCTCGTAGATCCACGGCCTGAACGCGATCTCTTGGGTGCTCGTACGCAGCCGCCGCAGAGCGGACATGAAGACCTCTTGCGCGATGTCCTCGGCGCGGCCGTGGTCATGCACCCGGCCGAGGATGAAGACCCGGACTCGCTCCGAGTAGCGCGCGTACAGCTCCTCGAAGGCGCGATCGTCACCGGCACGCGCGGCGTCAATCAGCTCATGCTCGCCGGCGAGCGCGGCAGTCGAGGCCGTATCGAGCATCAGCGCCATCTGACCACCTCAGTACGAGGACCGCCGCTCGGGGTCGACGATACTCGACTGAACTCCAACGTTTGTTTGAAGAGTGCGCCGCATCGCGTCGGTCCGATACGCAGACAAGCATCCGTGTACCCGTTCTGAGCCAAAAACGATCACGCAAACCACCCAAAGGTGTCCGTTTTCGTTGCCCCCGTCCGGCCTCTAAGTCATACTTTGGGAGCTTCCGTGAACGGCAAAGGAGGATTCCACCGATGGCAAATCACCTGACGCCCACCGAGCTAGCGCGGGAGGCCGGCTTGGATCGGCGCGACGTGATCGTCAAATGCGTCGAATTGGGCGTCCCGATCTTCAACGGTCGGATCGACAAGACTCTGTTCCTTTCGTGTCTGGGCGAGGTCGTCCCTGGCCAGCAGGTGCAGCCACAGGCTGCCGGGGCCTAGAGCCCGAAAACCGCTTGCAGCGGGATCCTGGTCCCGCACCCGATGGAAGTACGGGCCGCTCCGGCCGGGCGGTTGTCACTGCTGGGCAGACTGGCGAGAAGCGTCGAGGACATCTGCTCGAGAATCTTTCGCCGGCGCTCGTGCCGACAAACACGTCGAACTCGTTCACGGTCCAGTTGATGGAGAGCGGATCCAGCGCTTTTGCCGAGGCCGACCGAAGCTTTCGCCGCTCTGAGCGGTTACATACCTTCGATGCTGCGTATCGCATCACGGTTGGCCGCGCTTCTGGCTGTCGCGGGACTGCTCGCGGGCGCCGCCACCGGTGCTTCGGCGCGCTCTGCACGTACGACCTCGTCGGCGCTGCGATCGCTCGACCGCGCGCTGAACGCCGGGATGCGAGCCGTGGGAAAATTCAGCGGAGCGGAAGTGGTCGACCTGACCAGCGGCCAGGTGCTGTACTCAAAGAACGCCCGCGTCGCGCGGTTGCCCGCGTCGGTGGAGAAGCTCTACACAACTTCGACCGCGCTCAGCGAGTTCGGGCCTAACGGAACCTTGACCACGACGGTGCTCGGCCTCGGCCGATTCCATCGCGGGACGTATTCGGGAACGCTGTACCTGCACGGCGGCGGCGACCCGACGTTCGGATCGGCCGCGTTTGACGACACCAGCTACGGCACCGGCGCCACGGTCCAGCAGCTGGCGGCGAATCTGATCGCCGCGACCGGAATCAAACGACTCAACGGCCCCGTGGTCGCCGACCAATCGATGTTCGACTCGCTACGCGGCACGCCCGCGACCGGCAACGCCCCGTCGACCGAGGTCGAGGGCGAACTGGGCGCGCTCACCTTCAACCGCGGCTGGGCCAACAGCGATGGCACCGCGCTGGTGGCCCATCCGGCGCTCCAGGCCGGCCAGCAGTTTGCCGCAGCGCTCAAGGCGGCCGGGGTCAAGCTCTCGACCAAGCGCGTTCGACCGGGCACGGCGCCGCCCGGCGTCCAGACGTTGGCGAGCGTGCGCTCCCCGACGATCGCGACACTGATCGCGCTGACGAACACGCCATCGGACAACTACTTCGCCGAGACGCTGCTCAAGGACATCGGCGCTCGCTTCGGCACCGGCGGTACCACGGCAGCCGGCGCGGCCGTCGTTCGGGCGACGATCGCCGAGAAGTTCGGGCTCCATCCGCGCCTCGATGACGGCTCCGGGCTCTCGCGGTTTGACCGGACGACGCCCTTCCAGGTCGTGTCGCTGCTGCGCCAGCAGGCCTCGAACGCCCCGTTCACAAACTCGCTGGCGACCGCCGGGCGGACCGGAACGCTGGTCGACGAGATGAACGGCACGTACGCCCAAGGCAGGTGTCGCGGCAAGACCGGCACCCTGCACGACGTCTCCAACCTGGTCGGCTACTGCCACGCCCGCGACGGCCACACGCTCGCGTTCGCGCTGCTGATGAACGGGATCATCCCCTACTACACACACCCGATCCAGGACAGGATGGCGGTCGCGGTCGCCCGCTACGGCGGATAGGCCCCGCGTCAGCCCGCGAGTAGCGCGCGGAAAGCCGATTCGTCGAGCACCTCGACGCCGAAGCGCTCGGCCTGAGCGAGTTTGGATCCAGCGCTCGCGCCGGCGACAACGTAGTCGGTCTTGCGCGAGACCGAGCCGGTCACGCGGCCGCCCGCGGCGGTGATCATCTCGGTCGCCTGCTCGCGGGTCAGGTCCGGCAGGGTCCCGGTGAGCACGAGCGTCTTGCCCGCGAGCGGGCCCTCACCCGGCGGAGGCCCCTCCTCCGCGAAGCTCAGCCCCTGCTCGTGCAGGTCCGCGATCAGCTGCACCATCTGCGGCTCGTGGAGCTGGTCGTGGATCGTGCGGGCCATCTTCGGCCCAACGCCCTGCGTCTGCTCGATCACCTCGGTGTCGGCCGCGAGCAGGGCCTCGCCGGTTCGAAACTGCTGCGCCAGGTTGCGCCCTGTCACGAACCCGACCTCCTCGATCCCGAGCGCGAACAGCACCCGCCCGAATGGCTGGCGTTTGGACGCCTCGACGGCGTTGACGAGCTTCTCGGCCGACACGGCGCCAAACCCTGGCTGTTGCGCGATCCGCTCGGCGTCGAGGCGGTAGAAGTCGGCCGCCGTCTTGACCCAGCCGAGCTCCATGAACAGGCTGACCTGCTTCTCCCCCAGGCCGTCGATGTCCATCGCGCCGACAAAGTGCGTGAGCAGCTGCCACCGGCGACCCGCGCAGTCACGGTTGGGGCAGCGCGTGAATACCGCGCCATCGGGCTTGACCGTGGGCGTGTCGCATACGGGACAGCGCTCCGGGGGCAGCGGCGGCGACGGGCGATGATCGCGTTCGGCGACGTGCGGAGCCGGTGACAGGACCTGCGGGATCACATCCCCGGCGCGCAGGACGATCACGTCTTCGCCCTCGCGAATGTCCTTGCGCGCCAGGTCCTCCTCGTTGTGGAGGGTCGCCTGCTTGATCGTCACCCCGGCGACGTGGACCGGCTCGAGCATCGCGAATGGGTGCAGGTCCCCGAATTTCCCTGGGTTCCAGCCGACCTCCAGGAGCTTGGTCACCGCGGTCGTCGGCGGGAACTTCCACGCGATCGCCCAGCGGGGATCGCGCCCGACGACCCCGAGCCGGCGCTGGAGCTCGAACTGGTTGACCTTGACAACGACCCCGTCGATCTCGAACTCGAGCGAGCCGCGCCGTTCCTCCCAGGAGCGGCACTGGGCGACGACCTGATCCTCGCTGATTAGCTTCTTGACATCGGGATGGACCGGGAAGCGGTGCTCACGCAACCACTCGAGCGCCTCCCAATGGGAGCTCAAGCCCAGGCCCTCGGTCACCCCGATCGCGTAGCACCACAGCGATAACGGCCGCTCAGCGGCAAGCTTGGGATCGAGCTGACGGATCGTCCCGGCGGCTGAGTTGCGCGGGTTCATGAACGTCGAAAGCCCCGCCTCGGCCCGCCGCTCGTTGAGCGCCGCGAAGTCGGGCAGCGACATGTAGACCTCGCCGCGGACCTCGACCAGCGCTGGCGGATCATCACTCTCGAGCCGGAGCGGGATCGAGCCGATCGTGCGCAGATTGTGGGTGACGTCCTCCCCGATCTCCCCGTTGCCGCGGGTCGCGCCGCGTTCGAACACGCCGTCGCGGTAGATCAGCGAGATTGCCAAGCCGTCGATCTTGGGCTCGGCGACGTACTCGAACTCGGGGTCGTCGATCCCCTCGCGCGCGAGGTGGTTGCGCATCCGCTGGATCCACGCCCGGAGCTCTTCGGCGGAGCGGGCGTTCGCGAGTGACAGCATCGGCTCGGGATGGGTGACCTTGACGAGGTCAGACACAGGCTCGCCGCCGATCCGTTGCGTCGGCGACTCGGGCGTGACGAGCTCGGGGTGCTCGGCCTCGATCGCGCGCAGCTCATCGAGCAGCGCGTCGTACTCCGCGTCGCCGATCTCCGGATCGTCGAGGACGTAGTAGCGGTACCCGTGATGCTCGAGGAGCTTGCGAAGCTCCGCGGCGCGCGCGTCCGGGGCCTCGCTCGCGGGCGTTCTTGCCGGGCTCATGACTCGGTCACCTCGTCGGGGGCCGCCGTGATCAGGCGCGTGAGATCGTGGCGCTGCAGCGCATCGAGCCCATCGCGGTCGGTCAGATCGAAATGGATCGGCGTGACCGCGATCTGGCCCGCGGCGACGGCGGCCAGGTCGGTGCCGAGCTCGCCGCTTTCGTTGCTCGCGTCACCATAGATCCGGTACAGCCGCCGGCCGCCGGACCCCTCGTCGACGAGGGTCAGCTCGTCGCGATAGATGCGCTTGCCGAGTCGCGCCACCGACACCCCCTGGGGCGCGGCGCCGGGCACGTTCACGTTGAGCAGGGTGCCTGGCGGCAGCGGCATGCTCTCGAGTTCCTGCACGAGCCGCGCGGTGAAGCTCGCCGCGACCGAGAAGTCAAAGCCGGCGCCGGCCCGGAAGTCGAGCTCCATCGATTTTGATTGCTGCGAGACCGCGATCCCGGGTAGCCCGAGGACGATCGCCTCGAGCGCCGCCGCGACCGTCCCCGAGTAGCTGATGTCATCGCCGAGGTTGGAACCGTGATTGATCCCCGACACGACGACGTCGGCCTCGAAACCGTCGATCAGTCCGAGGTTCGCGAGCCGCACGCAGTCCACGGGCGTCCCGTCGGTCGCGTAGCCGACGGTCCCGTCATCGAAGTCGACCTCCTGGACCCACAGCGGCCGCCGGGTCGTGATCGACCGGGCCATCGCCGAACGGTTCCCGTCGGGGGCGATCACGCCGAGCTGCACCGACGCGACGTTCGCCAGCGCCCGGCGCAAGGCCTGCAAGCCGGCGGCTTCGATTCCGTCGTCGTTTGTCAGCAGCACCCGCATGTAGATGCATGCTATGAGGCACAGAGGCGCAGCCGACCGCTGCCCCGCGAACTTGGGCCATCCGTGGCCGGCCCCTGTCGCGGGACGCGCACCGCCGCGGCCCGAATGGTGAACCTCTCTCTCACCGCTCGGGCCGCGGCCGCCCCCAAAATGCGCCTGCGCCCTTGTGTCGTCGCAATACTAAGCCCTTACGCACTACTTCCAAATCGAACATTCGTCCAGAAAAGCGGCCAACTTGTTACCGGATGTGGTACGGCAGACGATTGCAGCCTATCGAGTCCTCCCGGAGGTCCGTCGGTGGCCGATTTCTACGTCCGGGTGGGCGACGCGAGGACCCGCTCGCCCCGGTAGCCCGCACCCACGAAGTACAGGCCGCGCGCCGGCGCCGTGACCCCCGCCTCCGACCGCGGCGCCCCCGCGAGCAGCGCCACGAAGTCCGCCACCGAACGCCGCCGTGACGCCACCTCGAGCATCGTCCCGATGAGGACCCGGTTCATGTGGCGCATGAACGAATCGGCCTCGATCCAGAACTCGAGCATCCCGCCACCCGATTCGGTCCAGCGCGCGAGCAGGACGTCACGCGAGAAGCGGACGTGGTGCGTCTCTGTCGGCGTGAACGCGGTGAAATCGTGCGTGCCCTCGAGCGCCTCAGCGCAGGTAGCGAGGCGCGGGAGCTCGACGGGATCGGGGCAGTGCAGCGCGCGCCCCTTCTCATACGCGCTCCGCGCGGGGCGGGCGAGGACCCGGTAGCAGTACGCGCGGCTGGTGGCGTCGTGCCGGGCGTCGAAGCCGGGCTCGGCCGTGACGCACTCGAGTACCGCGATGTCGTCGGGCAGCACGGCATTGAGCGAGTCGGTTCGCGCGGGCTCGCCCGCGTAGCTTGCGACCTGCCCCCAGGCGTGGACGCCGGCGTCGGTCCGACCGGCGACGGTCAGCGCGATCGACGGGCGGCGCAGCACGACCGCCAACGCCCGCTCGAGCTCGGCCTGAACGGTGCGCTGCCCGTCCTGGCGCGCCCAGCCGGCGAACTCGGTCCCGCAGTACTCGATCGTCAGGCGCGACGTCAACGGCGCCCGCGGTCGGTCAGACCAGCTCCAGCAGCACCATCTCGGTGCTGTCCGAGCGGCGGGGACCGAGCTTCATGATCCGGGTGTAGCCGCCCGAACGCGCGGCGTAGCGCGGAGCGATCTCATCGAACAGCTTGTAGACGGCGAACTTGTCCTGCCCCAGCGCCGACAGCGCCTGGCGCCGAGCATGCAGGTCGCCGCGCTTGGCGAGTGTGATCAGCTTCTCGACCTCGGGCTTGACGGCCTTGGCCTTCGCCTCGGTGGTCTGGATCCGCTCGTGCTCGATGACCTCTTTTGACAAATTCATGAGCAACGCCTTGCGGTGCGAGGCGCTGCGGCTCAGTTGGTATCGCTGACGCTGGTGGCGCATGGGTCAGCCGTCAATCATCGCGGAGCGCGAGCCCGCGCGCGTGGAGAGTCTCGATCACCTCGTCGATCGACTTCTTGCCGAAGTTCGGGATCGCGTTGAGCTCGCCCTCGGTCTTCGTCACGAGATCGCCGACGGTCTGGATGCCGGCGCGCTTGAGGCAGTTGTAGGAGCGGACGCCGAGCTCGAGTTCCTCGATCAGGATGTCGTCCATCGCGTTCGGCGGGCGCGAGTTGCCGCCAGCCTGGCCGGCGCCGACGAGCCCCGCGTCGAGCGCTCCGGGCGCGTTGATGTCGCGCAGCTCCTGGAGGCGGTCCTCGTCGGTGAAGATCGCGAGCTGGGAGATCAGGATCTCGGCGGCCTCGCGCAGCGCGGCGTGCGGATCGATCGACCCATCGGTCTCGATATCGAGCGTCAGCTTGTCGAAGTCGGTCTTCTGGCCGACTCGGGCCTGCTCGACGTTGTAGGCGACGCGCCGTACGGGCGAGAAGATCGAGTCGATCGGGATCACGCCGATCGGCTGGTCGGGCGACTTGTTCTCCTCCGCCGGGCGGTAACCGCGGCCGCGACCGATCGTCAGGTAGACCTCGAGCTTGGTCTTCTTCTCGAGTGTCGCGATGTGCGCATCCGGGTTGAGGATCTCGACGCCCGAGGGCAGGTCGATGTCCTTGGCGGTGATGTCACCGGGGCCGGTGACGACCAGCGGCGCTTCAATTTCAGTCGCGTCGCTGTGCATCCGGCAGACGATGCCCTTCAGGTTGAGCACGATGTCGGTGACGTCCTCCTTGACGCCGCGGATCGTGGAGAACTCGTGCGCCACGCCCTCGATCCGGACGCTGGTCACCGCCGCACCCGCGAGCGACGAGAGCAGAACACGCCTCAGTGAATTCCCAAACGTGTAGCCGAAACCCCGGTCCAGGGGCTCGATGGTGAACGAGCCACGAGTGTCGTCAACTGACTCGCTCGAGATTCGGGGGACTTGGAAATCAAGCATCTCACGTTCCTAACATCGTTGCTTTGAGGCCGCCTTGGGGGCGGCGTTCGGCGCCGCGCCAGGCCTCGTGACCGGGCGCGGCTCAGACTCGTCGCTACTTCGAGTACAGCTCGACGATCAGCTGTTCCTGCACCGGCGCGGCGATCTCGCGCCGCTCCGGCTTGCGCAGCACCTTCGCCGTCAGCGAGTCGTGGTCGGCCTGGAGCCAGGCCGGCACCTGGCCGGTCAGCTCGGTGGCGTCACGGATCACCTGGCCCGCCGTCGACCGGGAATGGATCGCGATCACGTCGCTGTCCCGCAGCTGGTAGCTGGGAATGTTCACGCGGCGCCCGTTGACGGTCCAGTGGCCATGCAGAATCAGCTGTCGCGCCTGGCGCCGGGAGGCAGCGAAACCGAGGCGGACGAGCACGTTGTCGAACCGGCACTCGAGCATCCGGAGCAGGTTCTCGCCGGTCACGCCCTGCTGGCGCGAGGCCTTCTCGTAGTAGATCCGGAACTGCTTCTCGAGCACTCCGTAATACCGCTTGGCCTTCTGTTTCTCGCGCAGCTGGACCCGGTACTCGCTCTGCTTCTGGCGCCCGCGACCGTGGTCGCCGGGCGGGTACGAGCGGCGCTCGACGCCGCACTTGTCGGTCAGACAGCGCTCGCCTTTGAGAAACAGCTTCTGGCCCTCGCGGCGACACTGCTTGCACTGGGGACCGGTATTACGGGCCATCAGACGCGCCTACGCTTTCTGGGCCGGCAGCCGTTGTGGGCCTGGGGCGTGACGTCCTTGACCCCGGTCACCTCGAGGCCTGCGGCCTGGAGCGAACGGATCGCGGTCTCGCGACCGGATCCGGGGCCCTTGACGAACACCTCGACCTTTTGCAGGCCGTGCTCGATGCCCTTACGCGCGGCCGCGTCGGCGGTCACCTGGGCGGCGAACGGAGTCGACTTGCGCGAGCCCTTGAAGCCCGCGCCGCCAGCCGACTCCCACGCGATCACGTTGCCCTCGCGATCGGTCAGCGAGACGATCGTGTTGTTGAACGAGGTCTTTATGTGCGCCTGCCCGATCGGGATGTTCTTGCGCACGCGGCGCCGGCCGCGCTGTGGTCTACGAGGTGCTGGCATTACTTCTTGGCGGCCTTCTTCTTACCGGCGACCTGCATCCGCTTGGGACCCTTGCGGGTGCGCGCGTTGGTCTTCGTGTTCTGGCCCCGAACCGGCAGTCCGCGCCGGTGGCGCAGGCCGCGGTAGGAGCCGATCTCCTGCAGGCGCTTGATCGACTGGGACCGCTCACGGCGCAGGTCACCCTCGACCGTCAACTCGCCGTCGATCAGCTCGCGGAGCTGGACGACTTCGTCCTCGGTGAGGTCGCGTACCTTGCGGTCGGGCTCGATTCCGACCTTCGCCAGCAGCTCGTTCGAGGTCGAGCGGCCGATCCCGTAGATGTAGGTCAGGCCGATCTCGACTCGCTTGTTCAGCGGGATGTTAACTCCGGAAATTCGCGCCATCTCTCAACCCTGCCGCTGCTTGTGACGTGGATTCGAGCAGATCACGAGCACCCGCCCGTTGCGGCGGATGATCTTGCACTTCTCGCACATCGGTTTGACCGACGGTCGTACTTTCACGCTCGCTTCGCTCTCGTCGTGGGAACAATTAAGTGGTACCTTCGGCGAGGCTCTGGAGACCGGTGCAGCCGCCGCTACCTCGCCGAGGAGCACACGCAGCGCAACTCGCGCGCGCTGCAGGCGCAACGGGCGATGTTAGCAGGGGTGCTCAGAACGTTACGGCTGCGTATCAAGCGGCGGCGCGACCGCCGGTGGCCTCGTGCCAGGGGGTCAGAATCCGCGGGCCTTGCGCCGTAATCGCGACCGTGAACTCGAAGTGAGCGGCGAGCGATCCATCCTGCGAGTAGATCGACCAGTGGTCCTCGCCGACGCGGACGCTGTGACGCCCGGCGGTGACCATCGGCTCGACCGCGAGCACCATCCCCTCCTCGAGCAGGACGCCGGTCCCGGGCGTGCCGAAGTTCGGAATCTGCGGCTCCTCGTGCATCTCGCGCCCGATCCCATGGCCGACGAGCGAGCGCACCACGGACAGGCCGGCGGCCTCGACATGCTCCTGCACCGCATGCGAGACGTCCCCGAGTCGGTTACCCGCGCGGCACTCGCGTACCGCGTCTAACAGCGACTCCTCGGTCGTCGCCAGCAGCTTGCTCGCGACCGGCGAGATCGGCCCGACCGGGAAGGTCCGCGCGGCGTCAGCGACCCAGCCCTCGAGGACGACGCCGATGTCGATCGAGAGGATGTCGCCCCGATCGAGCTTGTACGGGCCCGGGATGCCGTGCACGATCATCGAGTTCGGCGAGGCGCAGATCGAGCCGGGGAATCCGCGATAACCCTTGAACGCCGGCGTCGCCCCCTGGGAGCGGATGAAGCGCTCGGCCGCCTGATCGAGGTCCTTGGTCGTCACGCCGGGGCGCACCTTGCCGGCGAGTAGATTCATCGTCCGCACGAGAATCGCGCCGGCGGCGGCCATGCGATCGATCTCCTCAGGGCTCTTCTTGATGATCACACGTTCTCCTCGAGCCGCAGGGTCGCGATCACGGCGCGAATGTGGTCATGGACCTGGGCCGCGGGCCGCGTCCCGTCGATCCGGCGTAACAGGCCCTGCTCGTCGTAGTAGGCGACGAGTGGCTCGGTCTGCTCGTGGTAGACGCGCAGCCGGTTCTCGATCACGTCGGGCTTGTCGTCATCGCGCTGGATCAGTCGCGACCCATCTTGGTCGCAGACCCCCTCGTGCTTGGGCGGATCGAACTCCACGTGGTAATTGTGGCCCGACTTGACGCACACGCGCCGGCCCGAGAGGCGGCGGATGACTTCCTCATCCGGCACGTCAATCAGCAGCACGGCCGTCACCCTGCGCCCTAGCTCGGACAGCTGCTTGTCGAGCGCGGTCGCCTGATCGAGCGTGCGGGGGAAACCGTCGAGGATGAAGCCGTCGTCCGCGTCCTCGTTCTGCAGCCGCTCGCCGGCCATCGCCACGATCAGCTGGTCGGGCACGAGGTCGCCGGCGTCCATGTAGGCCTTCGCCTGCTTGCCGAGCGAGGTCTCCTGCTTGACGTTCGCGCGCAGCATGTCACCTGTCGAGATGAACGGGAGCTGGAAATCGTCGCGCAGGCGGTCGGCCTGGGTGCCCTTTCCCGCCCCGGGTGGACCGAACAGGATCAGGTTTAGCTCTGCCACCGGACCACTGTATCCGGTCAGCGCCGAGCCGGTGGGCTCGAGTTAGCGCTTCGCGCTCCCGTTGGCGTGGCCCTCCCCCGGGCTACTTTAAGAAGCCCTCATAGTTGCGCATCATGAGCTGCGCTTCGAGCTGCTTCATCGTGTCGAGCGCGACCCCGATCACGATCAGGATCGAGGTGCCGCCGAAGAAGAAGTTGGCGTTCGTCTGGTTGATCAGGATCGTCGGCAGCGCCGCGATCGCGGCCAGGAACAGCGCTCCCGGGAACGTCAAGCGCGCCAGGATCCGATCCAGGAACTCAGCCGTCGGTCTGCCTGGCCTCACACCTGGGATGAAGCCGCCGTACTTCTTGAGGTTGTCGGCCTGGTCGACGGGGTTGAACGTCACCGCCGTGTAGAAGTACGTGAACAAGATGATGAAGATGCTCTCGCCGAGCACGTAGTGCCAACTCTGCGGGCTGAAGAAGTTGGCGATGTTGGTCGCGAAGCCCTTGCGGTTCTGGCCGACGAGCTGGCCGATCGTCGGCGGGATCGCCATCACGCTGGCGGCGAAGATCACCGGGATCACGCCCGCCATGTTGACCCGCAGCGGTAGATAGGTCTGGCCGCCCTGGGTCATTCGCCGTCCGATCACGCGCTTCGCGTACTGGATCGGGATCCGGCGCTGGCCCTCCTGGACAAACACGACCGCCGCTACGACGCCGAGGGCGATGAACGGCATGATCACGCGGAACACCTGATCGGGGTTGTTCCACCACGACTGCACGCCGCTCGGGATCCGGGACACGATGCTCGCGAAGATCAGCAGCGAGATGCCGTTGCCGATCCCCCGCTGGGTGATCAGCTCGCCCATCCACATCAGCAACACACACCCGGCGGTCAGCGAGATCACGATCAGGAAGACCTTGAACAGCGTGAAGTTCGAAATCAGCGTCGTTCCCGCCGACTTCTCGAAGCTGCGGAACAGGAACACGTAGCCGATCGACTGCGCGAACGCGAGACCGACGGTCAGGTAGCGCGTGTACTGGGTGATCCGCGCCTGGCCGACCTCGCCCTCCTTTGACAGCTTCTCGAGCGAGGGCACCACGACCTGCAGCAGCTGCAGAATGATCGAGGCGGTGATGTAGGGCATGATCCCGAGCGCGAAGATCGCGATCCGCCCCAGCCCGCCGCCGGAGAACAGGTTCAGCAGGCCGAAGATGCCGCTGCCGCCGAGGCTCTTCTGGATCTGGTTGGCGGCGCCCTCGGAGATTCCCGGCGCCGGGATGTGCGTGCCGAGCCTGTACAGGGCCAGGATCGCCGCTGTGAACAGGATCTTCTTGCGGATGTCGGCGACCCTGAATGCCCCGAAGATGGTGGCAATCATGGGCCGGCCTCAGTCCTCAATCAACTGGCAGGTGCCGCCGGCCGCCTCGATCTGCTCGCGGGCCGCGCGGCTGAAGCCGTGCGCGTGCACCGTGAGCGCCTTCGTGACCTGGCCCTTGGCGAGAATCTTCACGGGAATATTTTTGCGCGTCGCGAGTCCCTTCGCGCCGAGTGCCTCGAGCGTGACCGCTTCGCCGGCCTCGAACCGCGCCTCGAGATCGGCGACGTTGACCGGCTGCGTATGGGTCCGGAACGGCTCGAACGGCATTGACTTCTTCATGTGCGGCCCGCGCAGCTTGCGCATCCGCATGTGGATCGGGTTCTGGCCGCCCTCGAAGCGCGCGCGCTTCTTGGCGCCCGAACGCGAGCCCCAGCCCTTCTGACCGCGGCCCGAGGTCTTGCCGGTGCCCGACCCCTCGCCGCGGCCGATCCGCTTGCGCGGCCGACGCGATCCCGGCGCGGGGCTGAGGTTGTGCAGGCCGATCCGGTCGCGCCCGTCGGGCTCGCGCTCCTCGCGCTGCTCGTCGGAGACGCTCATGACTCCTGCACCTCGACCAGGTGGCGGACCTTGTGGATCATGCCGCGGATCTGCGGCGAATCGGAGACCTCGACCGTGTGACCGATCCGGCGCAGGCCAAGCGAGCGCAGGGTCGCGAGCTGGCGCCTGTCGCAGCCGTTGCGGGACCTGCGCTGGGTGACTCGAAGCGTGCTCATCAGGCCTCGGCGGCGACCTCGCCGGGCGGCTCAGTGTCGGCGGTTTCCTCGGTCGCGTCCTCGGCGCCGTCACTGCGCTCGCCGGTCAGGCCGAGGACCTGGTTGATCGACAGGCCGCGCAGTTCCGCGACCTCGTCCGGGGTGCGCAGGGACTCGAGCCCGGCCATCGTCGCCTTGACGAGGTTGATCGGGTTCTGGGAGCCGAGGCTCTTGCTCAAGATGTCGTGGATCCCGGCGAGCTCGAGCACCGCGCGCACGCCGCCACCGGCGATCACGCCGGTACCTGGGGCCGCCGGCTTGAGGAACACGCGGCCCGCGCCGAACACGCCCGTCACCTGGTGGGTGATCGTCGAGCCGTGCTTGGGGACGCGGTAGAGGTTCTTCTTGGCGCGCTCGACGCCCTTCTGGATCGCCACCGGAACCTCGTTGGCTTTGCCGTAGCCGATCCCGACCACCTCGCGCTCGTCGCCGACGACGACCAGCGCCGTGAACGAGAAGCGGCGGCCGCCCTTGACGACCTTCGCGACACGGTTGATCTCGACCACGCGTTCCTGGAGGTCGAGTCCGGCAGCTGAAACTGATCTATCTCGGGCCATGCAGAGGTGAGGGTAGCGGGGTCAGAATTGCAGCCCGGCTTCGCGGGCCCCGTCGGCGAACGCCTTCACGCGCCCGTGGTACTGATAGCCGCCGCGGTCGAACACGGCTGTTTCGATGCCCGCGGCCTTGGCGCGCTCGCCGAGCAGGGCGCCGGCCTTGCGGGCCTGGTCTGAGCCGGTGAGCTTGCGCACGTCCGCCTCGGTCCAGTTGACCGCGGCCAGCGTGTGGCCGCTGTCGTCATCGATGAGCTGGGCGAAGATGCCTCGGTTGGAGCGAAACACCGAGATCCGGGGACGCTCTGCGGTGCCGCGGACCTTGGCGCGAACGCGCCGCCGGCGCCGCAGCCGTCGTTGGGGCGCGCTCATCACGGTCATGCGCGCTTACCGACCTTCCGTGCCACGTACTCGCCCTCGTAGCGGATCCCCTTGCCCTTGTAGGGCTCGGGCTTGCGCTGTTTGCGGATGTATGCCGCGACCTCGCCGACCTGCTGCTTGGACGCGCCCCGGACGACGACCCGGGTCGGCTGCGGAACCTCGAACTCGATCCCATCCGGCGCCTTGACCGCGACCGGGTGCGAGTAGCCGAGCGCGAGCTCGAGGTCGCGGCCGCGCAGCGCGGCGCGGTAGCCGACCCCTTGGATCTCGAGACGCTTCTCGAACCCGGCGGTCACGCCCTCGACCATGTTGGCGACGAGCGTCCGCGTCAGGCCATGCAGCGCGCGGTGCTCGCCGCGATCGGTCGGGCGCTTGACGAGCACCTCCTCGCCCACCTGCTCGACCGTGATGTCGCGAGGGATTCGCTCGGAGAGCTCGCCCTTGGGGCCGTTGACCGTCACGCGCTCGGGCTCGATCGCGACCGTCACGCCCGCCGGGCACGGAGATTGGCTGTCGTCCGATTCTCGACATCGCTCTAAGAGTTGTTACCAGACCCTCGCCACTACCTCGCCGCCGACGCCCTGCTGACGGGCCTCGTGGCCGGTCATGACGCCCTTCGAGGTCGAGATGATCGCGGTACCCATCCCGCCTTGGATGCGCGGGATGTGGCCGTGGTCGACATACGTCCGCTGGCCGGGGCGCGAGACGCGCTCGAGTCCGGTGATCACGGGCTTGCGGTCAGCCGTGTACTTGAGCGTGACGGTGATCTGCTCGCCGGGGCGATCGGGAGCGGGTGGCTCGATCGTGTAGCCCTCGATGTAGCCCTGCTCCTTGAGGATCCGCGCCAGCTCACGCTTGAGCCCCGACGACGGGATCGCGACGTCATGGTGCTGCGCCTTGGCGCCGTTGCGCAGGCGGGTCAAAAAATCGGCTACCGGATCGGTCATCGACATAGCGTCACCAGCTCGACTTGGTCATCCCGGGCACGTAGCCATTGTGGGCCAGCTCGCGCAGGCAGATCCGGCAGACGCCGAACTTGCGGTAGACGGCGCGCGCGCGGCCGCACCGGCGGCAGCGCGTGTAGCCCCTGGTCTTGTACTTCGGCGTCCGCTGCTGGCGGACTCGCTGTGAAACCTTTGCCATGTGCTCCTTCTAATCCTGTCTAGGCGCCGCTACCCGAGGCTCCGGGGCGGCGGCCATCCTTCGAGAATGGCATCCCGAGCGCTTCGAGCAGCGCGAACGACTCCTCGTCGCTGGCCGCCGTGGTCGTGATCGTGATGTCGAGGCCGCGGATCTGATCGATCTCGTCGTAGTCGACCTCGGGGAAGATGATCTGCTCGCGGACGCCGAGCGAGTAGTTGCCCCGCCCGTCGAACGCGCGCGGGTTCAGGCCGCGGAAGTCGCGGATCCGCGGGATCGCGATCGACATCAGCCGGTCCAGGAACTCATACGAGCGCTCGCCGCGCAGGGTCACCGCGACCCCGACCGGCATCCCCTCGCGGACCTTGAACTGCGCGATCGACTTGCGGGCGCGGCGAACGTTCGGACGCTGGCCGGTGATCGTCGCGAGCTGCTCGGTGGCGGCCTCGAGGACCTTGGAGTCCTGCTTGGCGTCGCCGCAGCCCATGTTGACCGTGATCTTCTCGACCCGCGGCGCCTGCATCAGGCTCGAGTATCCGAAGCGCTCGATCAGCGCCGGGCGGATCTCATCGATGTATCTGCTCTTGAGTCGTGCCGCTGCCATTTCCTAGTCCAGTCTTGCTCCGGTGCGCTTGCCGACGCGCAGGCGCTTGCCGTCCTCGAACTCGATCCCGACCCGGGTCGGCTTGCCGTCCTGCGGGTCGATCAGCATCACGTTGGAGACGTGGATCGGGCCTTCCTTCTCGATCACGCCGCCGGTCTGCTGAGCCCTCGTGCTCTGCGTCGGGCGCTGGTGGCGCTTGATGATGTTAAGTCCCTCGACGTACAGCCGATCCTTCTTGGGCTCGACCCGCAGCACCTTGCCGCGCTTGCCGCGGTCCTTGCCGCCAATCACGATCACCTCGTCGTCGGTCTTGATCCGTGCGGGCATGGTCACAGGACCTCCGGAGCGAGCGAGACGATCTTCATGAAGTTGCGCTCGCGCAGCTCGCGTGCGACCGGCCCGAAGATGCGGGTGCCGCGCGGGTTGTTCTGTGCGTCGATCAGCACCGCGGCGTTCTCGTCGAACGCGATGTAGGTGCCGTCCTCGCGGCCGTATGACTTGCGGGTCCGGACGACGACCGCGGTCACGACCTCGCCCTTCTTGACCGAGCCCTGCGGGCTCGCGGTTTTGACGGTCGCGACGATCGTGTCGCCGACGCCGGCGTAGCGTCGCCTGGAGCCGCCGCGAACCCGGATCACGAGGATCTCCCGCGCGCCGGTGTTATCGGCAACGCGCAACCTGGTCTCGTTCTGGATCACTTGGCCTTCTCCACGACCTGACCAGACGCCAGCGCTTGGTCCGCGACAGCGGGCGCGCCTCGCGGACGATCACGGTGTCGCCGATGTTGGCGTCGTTGCGCTCGTCGTGGGCGTGCAACGTGCG
>CAVUUT010000009.1:0-283054 GCA_963744695.1 uncultured Solirubrobacterales bacterium
TTTGAGATGACCGACATCGGCGACAGCCAGTTCCACAAGGGTGACGCGATCTGGGTGATCGAGGCCGACGGCTCGCAGCGCGCGGCGGAGTACGTCGGCGAGGGCGAGACGAGCGCCTGGTTCGGCGGCCCGCCCAGCGTGATCGTGGTGTTCGAGGACACCCGGGACGGAGCGATCGTCGAGATCGACCGCGTGATCGCGCGCGAGAAGTAGGGCTCAGCGCGCGGGCAGCTGCTCGGCGACGGTCGCCGTCGCGGTCAGCGCCTGGTCGAGATCGGCGATCAGGTCGGCGGCGTCCTCGATCCCCACCGACAGCCGCAGGGTTCCCGGAAGGATCCCGATCGCGCTGCGCTCGTCGGCGCTGAGCTGGCGGTGCGAGGTGTTGTACGGGGCGCTGATCAGTGATTCGACGCCGCCGAGGCTGGTCGCCTGGCGGATCAGGCGCAGTGCGTACATGAGCGCGCCGGCTCGCTCGTCGCCGCCGCGCACCCGAACCGAGACGATCCCCGAGCCGCCGCGCAGCAGCGTCGCGGCGAGCGCCGCGTCGGGATGGGAGTCGAGCATCGGGTAGAAGACCGCCTCGACCTCAGCGTGCCGTTCGAGCCAGCGGGCGAGTGCGAGCGCGTTTTCGTTGTGGCGCTCCATCCGGACGACGAGGGTCTTGAGGCTGCGATCGAGGGTCGCCGCGGCCGCCGGGGCCAAGCAGCCGCCAAACGTCTTCGCGATCGCCTTGATCTCGGCGATCCGCGCATGGGACCCGACGACGGCGCCGGCGGTCAGGTCCGAGTGTCCGTTGAGGTACTTGGTCGCCGAGTGCAGCACGAGCTCGAAGCCGTGCTCGATCGGACGGACGTTGACCGGGGAGGCGAAGGTGCTGTCGACGATCGCCGTCGCGCCGGCGTCACTCGCCAGGCGCGCGATCGCGGGCAGGTCGGCGACCCTGAGCGTCGGATTGGACAGCGTCTCGACATATGCGACGGCGGCTCCCGGAAGCTCGCGGCGCCATCCATCGAAGTCATCGATGTCGACGAACGTGACCGTGCGCCCCGCGTCGGGAAGCGTCTCGCCGAACAGCGTGTAGGTCTCGCCGTAGAGCTGACGCGCGGTGACGATCCGGCCGCCGGGCGGCGTGACGGTGAGGACGGTGGAGGTGATCGCCGCCATCCCCGAGGCGAACGCGAGGCCCTCCTCGGCGCCCTCGAGCGCCGCGATCTTGGCCGCGACCGCGTCGACCGTCGGATTGCTCAGGCGCGAGTACCACCAGGACTCGGCACCGCCCGTGCGCGCGATGTCCTCGTAGATCTCCTCGTCGAGCTCGTAGGTCGACGATTGGAAGATCGGCGTGGAGAGACCGCGCGGCCACGGGCGCGGCTGCTCCGAGCCGCCGTGGATGGCGGCGGTGGAGCTGCCGGGCTTGCCCTGCAGAGGATCGCGGTCTGCGGCCACGCGGTGACCTTACCGCGACGCCGCCCACCTCACCCTTTACCGGCGACGGCGCCGCCTCAGCCCGTGACCTTCACCTCCTGCAGCAGCGGCGGCGTCCCGTTCGTGCTCGCCGTGATCTCGATCCGCACAAACGTGGCGCTGACCGGCTTGAACTGGAGCACGTCCTTGGTGCCGGTCTGCTGATCGCTGACGGAGGCGACCGTATGCCAGGTGCTCCCGTCGGAGGAGACCTGGAGCTTGTAGCTGCTCGCGCGCAGGGTCGTGACCGGACCGGGTGGCGGCGGGATGTTCGGACCCGGTGCCGGTGGCCACTCCCTGCCCCACTGCACGACGGCACGGCTGACCTGCTGCTGGCCGGACGCGGTCGGGACGGTGAGCGTCGCCGGAATCGAGGTCGGCTGCCAACCGGTCGCCGGGCTGCCGTCGACCGCCGCCAGCGCGGGCGCGCCCGGCTGGGCGCTCGACGCGGACGCGCTCTGGCAGCGAACCAGATCGCCGGTGTGCTTCAGATCTGGGCGCGCGGTCGCGAGCCGCAGCGTCTGGCCCGGCGAGACGATCTCCCGTCCCGAGGGCGTGCCGATCGGCAGCGCGCCACCGCTGTCAAGCGTCACCGTCGTCGTCTTGGGTCCGATCGAGACCGTGAACGTCCGGCCGCGCCAGGCGATGTCGTGCAGGACGACCCCACCGAGCTGACTGGTCAGACTCGGCGCGAGCGCGACGTCGCCGTTCTCCCAGCGCATGCCCGAGTACCCGTACAGGAACTCCTGCAGGAATCCGCCGATCCCGGTCATGAACGTGAACGCGCCGCCCGTCTTGGTCTCCGAGAACTGGTCGAACACATCACGGATGAACGGCTCGTAACTGCGCTGCGTGTAGACGAAGCTCGCGCAGCCGGGCGAGCCCAGCGCCGAGCTGTCAATCGAGTTGACCGCATCGCTCATCGACGGCCCCATCGGGTCGGTGCGCGGCACGTAGAAGTTGATGTCCTTCTGTGCGACCGAGCTCGACATCGGGAACTGCCACGGGTACTGGAGCAGCGTGACGTCAGCCTGCTTGACGAGCTGCGAGTCATAGCCGGAGAACTCGGGGTGAATCCCGTTCGAGTTGATCGGCACGACGATCCCGGCGGCGATCTTCGCCCAGTCTGAGGGCGGCGTGATGCCGAGCACGTGGGCCGCGCGGATCGCGTCCTCGAGCGTCGTCTTGGCGCCCACGTTCGTGTACGCCTCGTCGTTGACGTCTGGGTTCTCCTCGTCGGGCCCGGTCACGTTGTTGATGTGGTAGCTGCCGTCGGACGCCTGCACGGCATGCGAGGCCCAGAACGCCGCGGCGCCGGAGATCACCGGCCAGCCGCGGCCCGAGAGCCACTGCTTGTCGCCGGTCGTGAGGTAGTACTGCCACTGGGCGAGCGCGATGTCGGCCGTGATGTGCTGCTCGTAGAGGCCCTCGCTGTTGATCGACACCGGCGGCGGGATCTGCTCGGTTCCGTCGAACGCGCTCTCCCACGGGAAGCGCGCGCCGGCGAAGCCCGTCGCGGCGGCGTGCTGCTGAGCCTCGGGGAGGCGGTTGAACCGGTAGGCGTCCATCGCCGCCGCGAGCTCCGGGTGCTGGGCGAGCAGCGACGGGTACATCCATGTCTCGGCGTCCCAGAAGATGTGTCCGTCATAGCCGTTTGATGACAGGCCGGCGGGCGAGACGCTCCAATCCTGGTCGGCGCGGGTGCTCGACCAGAGATAGAACTCGCTCGCGTTGACATCGGTCGCGACCGTCGGGTTACCGAGCACGTCGATCCGGCCCTGCCACATCGCGGCCCAGGCGGCCTTGTTCTCGGACCGCAGCGCGCCGAATCCGGCCGCGGCGGCGCTCTGTGCCTCCTGCTGGGCCGAGCCGACGGTGTCCGACGTGTCGTTGGAGTCGTCGACCCCGACGTACTTGGTGAACGTGTAGGTCTTGCCGGCTGTGACCGGGAACGAGACCTGCTGCCCGACGCTCTGATCGGTGCTCTGGTCGGTCTCGGTGCTGGCCGCGGTCACGT
This sequence comes from uncultured Solirubrobacterales bacterium, assembly GCA_963744695.1. Classification (GTDB taxonomy): domain Bacteria; phylum Actinomycetota; class Thermoleophilia; order Solirubrobacterales; family Solirubrobacteraceae; genus Palsa-465. The sequence continues at coordinate 3,482 of CAVUUT010000009.1, forward strand.
TCGCGCTGGTCCCCAGCTGGCTGGCGAGCGTCGCGCTGATATCGGTCCCGACCGTCTGCACGGTCACCCAATCGCGGCGCCTGTCCAGATTCCAATCCTTATTGACCTGGTTGGTGAGCGTCGCTGGGGTCCCGTCGATCTCGTCGGTGACGGTCGCGGTCCCGGTCCAGTGCGGGACGAGCACCAGGCGAACGACTCCGACGTGCTCAGAGGCTCGGTCGGTGAACACCTGATAGCTCAGGTCGGTGACATGGCCGTCGGGCGCCGTCCAGGTCGCGTTGGTCGACACGATCCCGGTGTGCAGGTCGATCGATTGGCGCCAGCCCGACGTGGTCCCGGTCGAGGTCGAGAACGGCTGGCCGCCGTCGGAGAAGGTCAGGGTTGACCAGGTTGGGGTGTTCGCCCGCTGCTGGACCTGGTTGGAGGCCGGACCGGTCGACGGTTTGGCGTAGAACCCTGCCAGCTCTGACTGAGCGGGCACGGTCCCGGCCGCGTACCCCTGGCCCTCGGGAGGGACGCGGACGCCGAGCAGGCCGTTGCCGGTGAATGTCGGCGCATACGTCGACCCGGTGTCGGTCGCGGTCAGCACGAACGATCCCGCGGCGCCGGCCTGGGCCGCCAGGCAGAGCGAAACCACCCCCGCGGCTAGACAAACGGCGAGAGTCCGGACGCGGGAACGCAGCAGCATCGTGTACCTCCTGTAGACCACGGCTGCTTCAGGGACTGCCCGGATCCGACGCGATCAAACGAGTGCCCGTCCGGGTTCTGACGATCACCGCGGCAGCGTTTGCACCGTGCCACGCTCACAACGCCAGCACGCGCGCGGCAAAAGATCAGGCACGGTGCCCGATGCGGCCCAGGTCGCCTACGACGACGATCGCCGCATGACGACTCGCACTGCTCACGCCCTACGCGGCCTGCTGATCGTCGCCCTGACGCTGGTGGCCGCCGCCGCACTCGCCGGTCGCGCCGCGGCCGCGAACCAGTCGACACTCGATCGCGGGGCCGACTCGATGGGTCCGATCGCCGTCGACCAGAGCGGCAACGGGTATGTCGCCTGGCTGCACCGCTCGGGCGCCAGCGACACCGACATGTTCTGCAAGCTCGCAGCGGGGACGACGAACTGCGCACATCCGGTCAGGCTGACGGTATCGCTGCCGTCGCCCGCGACCACGAACACGCCATTCCCGGTCCTCGGGCCGGGCTCCGACGTGTACGTGGTGGCCCCGAGCTACGCCTCCTCGCAGATGGTGATCTGGGAGTCGACCGACGGCGGTGCGAGCTTCGGGCCTCCGTACGTCGGCCCCACCGATGCCGCGCTGGCCGACCCCCTCGCCCACACCGACACCTGCAACGTCGCGGTCGATACCGACGACGTGGTCGGATTCAACGCGTTTGGGGGCCAGTACGACCGCAGTCAGGGAACGAGCACGCTCGGTTCCAGCACGATCGAATTCGAGCTGGCCTCGGCTGACCCGTTCGCGATGTGGAGCTTCACTTTCGACGGCTCGCCATGCTTCGTCTCGAGCTCGGTGACGGTGAACCCCGGGTCGATCCCGGCCCAGTGGTTCACCCAGGGAGGCGACCATTCGGGCGTCTCGGGCGTCAGCACCGACCAGACGACGCTCGGCTGGGCCGGCGGCGGGACCGTCGCCTGCAAGCTCAACGAGCCGGGCGACGAGGTGCAGGCGTATCAGGTCGGCGACAGCCCGATCGTCCGGTTCTTCCGCTGGAGCACGCCCACCGGCCCGTGTGGCGCGACGGGCGTCAACCTCGGTCCCTCGGGCGCCGACAACTGGTCGGGTCCGACGACCGTCGACAACGGTCAGTTCCCGCGGCTGGCGGGAGGTAAGGCGGGCCTGTTCCTCCTCTCGGGCGATGATCCGGGCAAGGCCGGCGCACCTACCGCGGTGGACGTCCGCCCATACGAGCTCTCGAGCCACGGCTTCGGTGCGGCCAAGCGACTCGCGACCGTCCACAACCCGAGCGGTCTCGACGCCGATTCCGGCGGCTTGGGGCAGAGTTACACGACCGGCGAGCTGGCGGTCGCATGGCCCGACGTCTCCGGTGATGACGGGCTGATGAGCCTGTTCATCTCGACCGACGGCGGTGCCCACTTCTCGCGCGGCCAGGCGATCGCCCACGTCGGTCACGGCTACGCGGTGAACGACAACGCTCGCGTCGCAGTCGCCGCCAACGGCACCGGCTACGTGACCTGGGAGGATGGCGGCGGGCTCCACGTAGCCGATCTCGAGCCGCTGACGAGCGCCTACGAGCGGCTCAAGGTCCACCACCCTGGGCTGCTCGAGCTCCCGGTCACATGCGAGGCGCCGACGGGCTCCTGTGACGCGAGCGCGACGGTTCGCGCGAAGGGCTCGAAGATCGCGGCCGGTCACCGCGAGGTGCCGTCGGCGATGACCAGGATCCTGACTCTGCGCCTCAACGGCAAGGGCCGCTCGCTGCTCTCTGAGGCGCGTCACCACCAGCTCAAGGCGCTTGTGACGCTGAAGCTCACTCGTTCTCCCACCAAGACAGAGCGGCTCGAGGTCCACTCGCTGATCGTGAATTAGCGGCGCAGTCCCCAACAACGTTCCGGCTGCGGGCGCGGCACGGGCAGATCGGAGGTCTGAGGACTCCGCCGCCGCTTCGCGCCTGCGCCGGGGGACGCGCCAGCATGACGATCGGCCTGCACGATCGGGCGACACACCCTCTACCCTGACGCGAATGGTCATGGCCGTGCTGCGTCGGCAGCGTCGGGGCCCGATCACTGAGGTTTGGTCGTCGATGCGAGCGGTGTTCAGTGCCTGAACCCGTGCTCCGTTCGGGCAGGTACATGCCCGGACTCGATGGTCTGCGCGCGATCGCCGTGCTCGCGGTGATCGCGTATCACCTGAACTTCGGCTGGGCCTCCGGCGGCCTGCTCGGCGTCGGCATCTTCTTCACGCTCAGCGGCTATCTGATCACCGACATCCTGCTGACCCAGTGGGACGACAAGCGCCTGCGGCTCGGCGACTTCTGGCTGCGCCGCGCGCGCCGGCTGCTGCCGGCCCTGTTCCTGATGCTGATCGTCGTCACGTTGTGGGTCGCGATCGCGCACCACGCGAAGCTGTCCGAGCTTCGGGGAGAAGTGGCGTCGGCCGCCGTGTACGTCAACAACTGGTGGCAGATCACCCAGCACATGTCGTACTTCGCCCGCTTCGGGCCGCCGTCGCCGCTCAGCCACCTCTGGTCGCTGGCGGTCGAGGAGCAGTTCTATTTGATCTGGCCGTGGCTGCTGCTGGCCGGCGTCCACCTGGTCCGCGAGCGCCGGCGCCCGATCAGGATCCGCCCGCGACTGGCGGCGATCACGCTCGTGTTGGCCGCGGTGTCGGCGATCGAGATGGCCGTCCTCTATCACCCGACGTTCGACGCGACGCGGATCTATGACGGGACCGACACGCGTGCGTTCGGACTGCTGTTCGGTGCGGCCCTGGCGATGATGTGGCCCAGCCGGGACCTGACCACCCGCGTCGGGCCCTCGGCGCGCTCGATTCTCGACGGCATGGGGATCGTCGGTCTGATCGCGATCGGCCTGCTGATCTGGCGCACGAACCAGTATTCAGGCTTCCTCTACCACGGCGGGATCGTGCTGCTGTCGATCGCGACCGTGCTCGTGATCGCCGCCGCCGCACACCCGGTCAGCCGCGTCGGCCGCGTGATGGGATCCGAGCCGCTGCGCTGGATCGGCGTGCGCTCGTATGCGATCTACCTGTGGCACGAGCCGATCATCGTGCTGACGACGCCCGCCTTCGGCCGCGCGACGGATCCCCTGCGAGCGGCGCTCCAGGTTGGCGCGACGTTCGTGATCGCCGCGCTCTCGTGGCGCTACGTCGAGGACCCGATCCGCCGGGGGGCCCTGAAGCGGATCTGGGGTCAGGCCCGGGCGGCCGATGGCGCCCGCGGGCGATGCCACAGCAGCTCCAGATCGGCTTCGCTACGTCACTGCTGATCCTGGTGCTCGTCGGCGTCGCCCTCGCCGGGGTCAGGCCCCCGAGCCTCGGCGGTTCGAACAACGGCGTTTCACAGAGTCAGCTGGCCGCGATCGGCGCGGCGGCATCGCAGCCGAGCCAGACCCACGCGACGACCAGTAACGCGGCCCACAAGCATCTCGCCGCGCCCGCATCCGCGCGCGGGAAGCCAGTGACCGATCCGCCGGCGGCCACCAAGCTCCACACCGCATGTCAGTCCGTGATCCACATCGGCGATTCGACCTCGGAAGGGCTGACCTCGAGCGATTACCTGCCGGACCCGCGCCAGCGGATGGGCGCCCAGTACGCCCGCGTCGGTGTCAAGCACTCACATTTCGCGATCACGGGCGCGACCTCGATCGTCGAGACGCTGCCCGGCACGACCAACGCCTATGACGTCGCCGAGCAGTACCTGCACGGCGGCTACCACGGCTGCTGGGTGCTGGCGCTCGGCACCAACGACACGGCCGACGCGTACGTCGGTTCAAACGTCGGCCTGAGCACACGGATCGATCGGATGATGTCGGCGATCGGCAAGCAGCCGGTCATGTGGGTCAACGTGAAGTCGCTGCTGTCGAGCGGCCCGTACTCCGAAGAGGACATGGAGCACTGGGACCAGGCGCTCGTGCAGGCGTGCTCGAAGTACCCGAATATGCGCATCTACGACTGGGCGTCGGCCGTCAAGGACAAATGGTTCATCCCGGACGGAATCCATTACTACTCGCCCGGGTACGCGGCCCGAGCGCACCTGATCGCCGACGCGCTCGCCGAGGCGTTCCCGCAATCGGGGCGCTCGTCGGGCTGCGTCGTGCACACGAAGTCGATCTCGATCCGGGTACGCGGCGTCCACTAGCTTGTAGGGCGAAGCCACCCGCGCGCGCACTTGCCTATGCCCGTCTGAGGCGGGACAATGCTCAGTGCCGGGGCAGAGCAGGGACGCAGAAAAACGAAAGGGGACCCAACAGCATGACGTCAGCCGAGTCGGTTAACGAGCTTGTCTTCGAGCCGCCGGGACCGGGTTCGTGGAACCTGGACGCGACCCATTTCCCGCGACCCGCTACTCGCTACTGGAGCGAGATGCACCCGGAGCCGCTGAAGCGCGGCTTTCGCGATTTCGCCAGCTACTACGGGATGATGATCGACGGGCTCGAGTACGGGTACGTGAACGGCTTCGCCTACTCGTCGATGAGGCCGGCGCCACCCGAGCAGATCCCGCAGCGGATTCAACGGGCCCAGGACGTGTTCGACGGCAAGCTCTGGCGCGACCAGCTCCGCGACTGGGACGAGAAGTTCAAGCCGGAATCGATCAAGACCCACCGCGAGCTGCAGGCGATCGACCCGGACGCGCTCGACGACGAGGCGTTGGTCGCCTACCTGACGCGCTGTCGCGACCATCACCGCGAGATGGTGTTCCAGCACATGCGCTTCACCGGCGCGGCGATGGTGGCGATCGGCGACCTGCTCGCCCATGCGACGGACTGGACCGATGTGCCGCCCGCCGAGCTGCTGAGCATGATGCGCGGCGCCGCACCCGTGTCGGCCGGCGCCTCGAGTGAGCTCGGGGCGATGATCGCGGCGATCAACGACGATCCTGCCGCCCGTCAGCTGCTCGAGTCAGACGGCGATCCCGGCCAGATCCTCGCCGACCTTCGTGCGCGCGACAGCGAGGCCGGGCGCGCGGTCTCCGCGTATCTGGATCTGACGGGGTACCGGCTCCTCAACGAGTTCGATATCTCGGGCCGCTACGCGCTCGAACTTCCCGACGCGCTGCTGCGCGCGATCCGGGTGACGGTCGAGGGTGGAGGCGACGACTCGACCGGCGAGGAGGTCGAAGCCAAGGTCGCCGAGGTCCGGGCGGAGGTGCCCGAGGAGCATCGCGCAGAGTTCGACGAGCTCGTCGGCGAGGCCCGTCTGATGTACCGGATCCGCGACGAGCGCGGCGTCTACAGCGACATCTGGGCGGCGGGCATCATGCGACGCGCCGCGATCGCGGGCGGTCGCCGACTCGCGGCCACGGGCGGCGTCCAGGATCCCGAGCATTTCATCGATGCCGGCTTTGACGAGATGACGGCGCTCGTCTCGGGCAGCGGCGGTCCGTCGGCCGACGAGCTCGCCGAGCGCTATCAGTGGCGTACCTCCCATACGGCCAAGGACGCGCCGCAGAGCCTCGGGCCGCCGCCGCCACCGCCGCCTGACCCGTCGGGTCTGCCGCCGGCCGCGGCGCGGATGATGCGGGCCGCCGGGATCACATTGGACTCGATGTTCTTGCCCTCCCAGGAGCCGCACGAGGAGAGCCGCTTGCGCGGGCTCGGGGCGAGCGGGGGCGTCTACGAGGGGCCGGCGCGCCGCGTCGCGGGGCCAGCGGAGTTCGACCGGATCGTCAAGGGTGACGTGCTCGTGACCGAATCGACGAGCGAGGCGTTCAACATCCTCCTGCCCCTGCTCGGGGCGATCGTGACCGACACCGGTGGACTCCTGTCGCACCCGGCGATCGTCTCGCGGGAGTACGGAATCCCGGGCGTGGTCGGAACCCGCGACGCGACCGACCGCATCCCCGACGGGACGCGCGTCCGAGTCGACGGCGATGCCGGGGAAGTGACGGTCCTGGGGTGAAACGGGCTATACCGCTCGCCGAGGCGAGCGACGACTCGCTGTTCGGCTCCAAGGCGGTCGGGCTCGGCGACGCGGCACGCGGCGGCTTGCCGCTGCCGTCGGGCGTCGCGCTCTCGGGCGACATCGTCGAGGCCGTCGCGAGCGGCGATGAGAACGCGATCGAGGAGGTCATCGCTTCGGTCGGGCCGCTCGCCGTCCCGCTCGCGGTCCGCTCGTCCGCGGTCGACGAGGACGGCGCGACCGCGAGCTTCGCGGGCCAGCACCTGACGTTGCTCAACGTCCCGTCGTCGCAGCAGCTGACCGCGGCAGTCACGGAGATCTGGTGGTCGGCGAACTCCGATTCGGCGATCACCTACCGCCAGCGGGTCGGGCTCTTCCAGCGCCCGAGCGTCGGCGTCGTCGTGCAGTCGCTGCTCGATCCCGAGGCGGCCGGCGTGATGTTCACGCAGAATCCCGTCACGGGCGCCGATGAGCGGGTGATCGAGGCGAGCTGGGGGCTCGGGGAAGTCGTCGTCGCGGGCCGGGTGATCCCTGACATGTACCGGATTGCCCGCTCTGGCGAAGTGGTCGAGCGCACCCCGGGGCTCAAGAAGGTCGCGGTCCGTTCGCTGCCCGACGGCGGCACGGTCGAGGAAAAAGTGCCGCGTGACCTCGTGGAACGCCTGTGCCTAGATGACGACCAGCTCGCCGAGCTCAACCGGCTCGCCGCTCGATGCGAAGAGGTCTATGGTCCCGCGCGCGACATCGAGTGGGCGATTGCCGAAGGCCAGCTCTACCTGCTCCAATGCCGCGCGGTCACGCGCAGTCAGGGGACGCCGGTGCCAGCCGTCGCGGCGCCTGACGACGGGGCGCCTGTCGAGGCCGTCAACGAAGTGCCGCTGTTCGCCTCGCTGCGGCCCGACGATGCGGCGAAGGTCGCTCGCCTGTTCAAGGAGCGGCGCTTCGCCGCGGGCGAGACCGTCACCAAGGAGGGGTCCGGCGCCGCCGCGTTCTTCTTGATCCAGTCCGGCGAGGCGATCGTCTCAGTCCGCGGCGAACGGCGCGCCGAACTCAAGCCTGGCGACCATTTCGGCGAGGTCGCGCTGATCGATGGCGGCGAGCGATCCGCCACGGTGACGGCGACCACCGAGCTGGTCTGCTACGGGCTCACCTTCTGGGACTTCCGCCCGCTGGTGGCCGAGAACGGCGCGATCGCCTGGGGGCTGTTGCAGTCGCTCGCCAAGATGCTGCGCGCCGAGCAGGCGCGCTAGTGCTGCGGCTCAGGAGCGCGCCGTAGCGAGGCGGCTGACCTCGTCGGCGGCGCGCTCGTGCCCGAGGTACGGGAGCATCATCGAGTAGGCGACGTCGGAGAGCAGTTCGGGCAACGCGCTGACCTGGCCATGGAGGATGCGCGAGTAGACGATCTCGTAGATGCCCCCGATGATCGTCTCGGCGATCAGCGCCGGGGGGCGGACGCCCACGCGCACCGTCTCGGCGCCGGCGTGGAGCAGTTCGGCGAGCGTGCGCAGGACCGCGTTTCGCCGCTCGATCGCCGCCTGGCCCGCGGCGAGCACCTCGACGATCAGCATGTCGGCGTACTGCGGCTGAGTCGCCGCAAATTCGAAGAACGCTTGCAGACAGGCGATCACCCCGGTCGGGAATGAGTCGCTCGCCGCGTACGCCTCGCGCACACGATCGAACAGCTCGGTGCCGATTTTGTCGTAGGCGGCGAGGAACGCGTCCTCCTTGCTCTTGAAGTTGTCGTAGAAGGTCCGTCGCGATACGCCGGCGGCGCCGACGATCGCCTCGACGCTCATCGCTGCGTACCCGACCAAGCTGACTACATCAGCGACCGCGTCAAGAATCCGCACTCGCTGGTGCTCGGCGACGTAGCGGCGCGACAGCCCATGGCGTCCCGGCGGGAGCTGGTGGGGCTCGCGGCTATGAGCGTGATTGTCAGCCTGCATCCGACGTAAACATACCCGCATTCCTGAAACCGTCACACCACAAAGTAAAGTGTCGCGTAGGCCTCCGTGCCCTTCGCACACAGTCATGTGTGTGAGCCTAGGAAGGGTAGGATACGCGATCGCACCGCTGTGCGACAGGTGGATTTGCGACCTGCTGATAGGCCACTTTTCGGTGCATAAATGAGATGACGAGTTGGGCCGCAGGCCTCGACAAGTTCGGTATACGTTCTTGTTTCTTGGTAGGAGAGTTAGTAGGATCCGCGATCCGAGAAGGGAGAGAGAGACGTCCTGTAATTCCGAGTGTTTGACGTGCGCCCGGCTGCGGAGCGCTGCCGTAGCGATCGTTGCGGAGGAAGGGATCGAGTCCTTCAACGGCGACCGCCTCGAGCTCCGATCCGGACTCGCGGCAGAGGATCTGGCAACGCACTACGTGAGCGCGACCAGCTGCCTCTATGACGCCTACGAGGAGGTCTCGCGCAGCATCCACGATGACTTCGCGGTCGCCTTCGCCGCCGAGCCCAGCTGGTATGACGGGCTCGCGCTTGCGGGCCGCACGCTGCTGGCGCGGATGGCCGAAAACCCCGACGAGGCACGCTTCTGCTTCGTGGAGGTACTCCGCGGCGACCACGAGCTCGCGCGCCTGCGCGCGGACTCACGGCGCCGGCTCGTCGACCTGTTCGTTGCCGAGCTGCGCCGGCGCTGCGACAACGAAGTGCCCAGAATGCAGCTGGAACTGCTGATCGGTGCCGCCTTCCAGGCGATCGCGAGCGCTGTCAACGGCGGCAACATCACAGAGCTTCCGGGGATGATGCCCGAGCTCACGTCGCGCGCCTACGTGTTCCAGCCCGCCGCGGCTTAGCGGCTCGCTCGAGTCTGACTGGCGGATCCCAGGGCGCGCGCCCGGTTTCTGTTCGGGTCGCACTTGACAGCTAGACACATACTTGTGTATGGTCTGCGCCGCGCCGCGCCTGGCCGGGGCTCGGCACGTTCAATGGCGCGCCCCCAGAGGGCACGCGACGAATCGTGAAAGAGGCAAGCGAGCTTTGACGAGGGCCCCGGGTGTTAGGCGTACGATGCCGTCAGCCATGGTTGATCCCGCACGTGCGGATCCGGCGCGACGTCGACCGTCGACCGTCGAACTCGTCAACGCCCGGCGCCGGCCTCGCGTCCGCGACGCATCGGGCGCGGTCCCGCAAGCGTCAGGGGCCGATCGGGGAACGATGCCGGATCCAGGGTCGCGGCCTCGCACCTTGGCCGTGCGGCGAAATTTTGCAACACCCCGGTTGACATACGGGAACGCTGGTGTATATGGTGCGCGAGTTGTTTGGAGATAACCCCGTTTCTACGCCTGCCGGCGGCGCGCCTCCGGTGGGACACGAATGCAAAGCCGAAGCGCCCACCCGCGCGACGGATTCCTAGAGGAGCCTGGAGGACCAGATGATCAAACAGGTGGCGGCCAGACGGCACACGTCTCGGGGGGCTCCTCGAATCGACGGTGGCCGACGGATTGCTGACCGGCCTTCGGGCCGGCGCTTGTTGCTGCTCGCCGTACTCGCGTGCGCGGGCGTGATGGCGCTCGGAGCCGGGGCCGCACAATCGCTGGCGGCGGGTCTGCCCGATAACCGTGGCTACGAGCTCGTCTCACCGGCCACAAAGGCGGGCGAGGTCGAGCACCTCGTGATCGTCGCTGGTGACCAGGCCGCGCCGGACGGCAACTCGCTCGGCTACGTCGCGCTCAGCCCACTTGTCGGGCAACGGATCGGGCATCAACAATCTGGCAACCCGGGGGCCGACCGGCTGGACCACGAAGGACACGCTGCCGCCGCAGGCCCCTGGGGTCACGCTCAACCTTCCTGGATACGCCTTGTACTCGAGCGACCTGTCGAAGGGCGTCCTATCCAACGGCGGCGCGACGCTCGGAGGGCTCGCGGGTCAGGACTTCCCGTTCCTGGATGCAGGGACCTGCACGAGCCCCCTGTTCCCGACGCCGCCGGCGACCAGGACGACGCCGTGCACCGGCGAGCCGACGGGCAGGATCAACGCGTTCCTCGTCAACCTCAGCACCGGAACGGCGCAGTTGGTCGACAGCTTTGCCCACGCGCCCGCGGGCACGACCCCGCAGAACGACGCGGGTTCCACGCCGGCCGGAGCGTCACCCGACCTCAGCACGGTGGTCTTCACCGATGACGCTCAGCTGACCGCCGGCGCCTCGTCTTCGGAGACGAACCTCTATTCGTGGAACAGCGCCACCGGGAATGTGACCCTGCTCGGCGCCGGCGCCACGCTCGGTGGCCCCGGATTCCCCGCTCGCGTGCTCAACGCGGTCGACAACAACGGTTCGAGCGCGAACATCTTCGTGACCGACGCGAACGGCAACCTCGATCTGTTCCACGGCGGCTCGTCGACGCCGACCCAGATCGCCAAGGAGGTCAACGACCCGAGTCTAGGTTCGCTGATCCCGTCGTTCATGACCGCCGCGACCGATGGCTCGGTCGCATTCTTCACCGACAACGCCGCTGCCGCTCTGACGAGCGACACCGTCGCCGACAGCGGCACGAACCTCTACGAGTACAACACCGCGACCAGGACGACGACGGACCTGACCGGCGGCCATAGCCTCGCCCAGGTCGACGGCGTCCTCGGAGCCAGCAGCGATGGTTCTTCTGTGTACTTCGTGGCCGAGGGCGTTCTGGCCTCGGGCGCGACCTCCGGGGACGAGAACCTGTACGTCGAGCAGAGCGGCACGACGAAGTTCGTCGCGACACTCAGCGGTGACGACGGCAACGACTGGGACGGCGAGTCCACGGCGAGGGTGACCCCGGATGGGACGCACGTCGCGTTCGACTCCGACAGCACTGCTCTGGCCGCGAAAACGGACAACGACTTCAACAACCTCGACGCGAACAGCGGCAGTCCGGACCAAGAGGTCTACCTCTACGACGCGATCTCCGGGAAGCTCGTGTGTGCGTCGTGCAACGTCACCGGCAAGCAGCCGATCGGAAGCTCGACCCTCGATCCGGCCGAGGGCGGCCTACTCGGTAACGGAGGCCTGTATCTCCAGCACAACCTGTCCGACGACGGGAGCCGGGTGTTCTTCGATTCGACCGATGCGATCGTCCCGACCGACACCAACGGCCACAGCGACGTCTACGAGTATGAGAACGGCCAGAAGTTCGTGCTGACGTCGGGAACGAGCGACGACGATTCGCTCTTCTATGACGCGAGCGCGAACGGCAACGACGTGTTCTTCGCGACCCGCGACCAGCTGGTCCCGCAGGACATCGACGGTAATCAGGACATCTACGACGCTCGGGTCAACGGTGGATTCCCGACGCCGTCGCCGCTGCCCGCCTGCGTCGGCAATGCCTGCAGGCCAGGGTCGACGCCGCTCGCGCCACCGACGATCGCGACGGTGACGTTCGTCGGGCCAGGTAACCAGAGCGCGCCGGCGACCAAGCACAAGACCAAGAAGCACAAGAAGCACAAGAAGCACCACAAGAAGAAGGCCAAGATCAAGGTCCTCTCGAGGACTGTGGTGAACGGCTTCAGGTTCTCGATCAACGTTCGAGTCCCGGCCCGCGGCAGCCTCGCGGTTTCGGGTTCCGGCCTGAACACGATGCGCAAGCAGGTGCGAGCCGGTCACAGCTACAAGCTGACGCTCGGGCTGACGGCCCGCGAGCGCCGGGCGGTCGCGAAGCGCAAAGACCGAGCGAAGATCATGGTGCATCTCCTCTACAAGCCGGCGGCGGGCGCGTCGTCGAGCACGATCGTCCCCGTGACGGTGAAGGCGTAGGTGGCGGCCATGAGCAAGGAGACGACGATGACCACGCAGATGCTCGCCGACCACCAGATCGGCGCGCGCACACCCCGGCGCTGGGCGCTGATCGCGACGCTCGCGGCCGCCGTGTGCCTCCTGGCAGCGGTCGTGCTGCCGGCGAGCGCGAGCGCGAGCTCCCCGGGGACGTTCAACCCGCCGGTGCCCGCGTGTCACGGCGGCGCGCAAGCTGGTGTGTCGCGGGCTTCAGTGCGCATACGATCAACGCGGACGGCACCGCCGACACGCAGGCGGGTTCGCACCCGTTTGAGTCGATCACGACGTTCAACTTCAGCGTCGACAAGGCCGGTGTGCCGGTCGAGAACATGAAGGACATCTCGGTCAACCTGCCGCCGGCCTGATCGGGGATCCGAACGCGACGCCGAAGTGCACGGTCGCTGAGCTTGACGTCAGCGCCTGTCCCGCCGCGTCCCAGATCGGCACGCTGGTACTCCACGCCACGGTCAACCTGTTCCCGCAAGGAACGCCGGTGTACAACATGGTGCCGCCGGCTGGCGTCGCGGCGCAGTTCGGGACGAACCTGTTGCTGATCGACGCCTTTATCACCGTGCATGTCCGCACGGGTGGCGACTATGGCCTGACGGCGGGGCTGACCAACACGTCGACGCTGCTGCCGCTGTTCGGCAGCACGCTGACGCTATGGGGGGTGCCGGGCGATCCGGGCCACGACAACGTGCGCACGTGTCCGGGCGGAACGACCCCATGCCCATCCGGCGGAGGGACCAAGCCGTTCTTGACGATGCCGACCCAGTGCGGAGCGCTGCAGTACAGCATCGACGCCGACTCGTGGCAGGGCGATAGCGCGAGTGCGGTCGTTCAACGATCCGCACCCGATCACGGGTTGCCAGTCGCTGTCGTTCAATCCGTCAATCAACGTTGGGGTCGGGCCCTCGAGCGCCGATTCGCCCAGCGCCGTGTCGGTGGATGTGCATGTGCCGCAGGCGCCCGACGACGCCGGCTCGCTCGCGACGCCGTCACTGAAGAGCGCCGTGGTGACGCTCCCGCCCGGGATCCAGCTCAGCCCGGCCGCGGCCAATGGCCTGCAGGCGTGCTCGGAGGCACAGTTCGGCCCGAACACGAGCGCCGAGCCGGCATGTCCCGATGCGTCGAAGATCGGCACGGCTGAGATCGACTCGCCGATCTCGGCGGACCCGCTCACGGGTGGGATCTGGCTCGCTCAGCAGAACGCCAACCCGTTCGGCTCGACGTTCGCGATCTACGTCGCCACCGAGGCCGACGGGACGCTGATCAAGCTGTCAGCGAAGATCAGCGCCAACCCGAGCACTGGTCAGCTGACCACGACGTTCGACGGTACTCCGCAGTTCCCGGGCAACCCGCAATTGCCGTTCAGCGACTTCAAGCTGAACTTCTTCGGAGGTCCGGGTGCCGCGCTGATGACCGGCGAGACGTGTGGAACGTTCAACGGTTCCACCGATATCGCGCCATGGTCGAGCCCCGGTTCGGGACCCGACTCATCGCCGGTGCCGACCGTCACGATCGGTGCGCCCTGCGGTGGGGCATTCGCGCCCACTTTCACGGCTGGGAGCACCAACGCACAGGCGGGTTCGTTTGGACCGTTCGAGCTCTCGTTTGGGCGGGCTGATACCGATCAGGATCTCTCGGGCCTGACGGTGAGCCTGCCGCCGGGCGTGTCGGCGAAGCTCGCGGGCGTCGCGGAGTGTTCGGATGCGGCGATCGCGCAGGCGCAGAGCGCGGGTCGGACGGGTGCGCAGGAGTTGGCGAGTCCGAGCTGTCCGGCGGGTAGTCAGGTCGGGACGGTTGAGACCTCGGCTGGGCCGGGCACGGATCCGTTCGCGCTGTCGGGCAAGGTCTATCTGACGGGTCCGTTCAACGGTGCTCCGTTTGGTCTGGTGGAGATCGTGCCGGCCGTCGCGGGTCCGCTTGACCTGGGAGTCGTCGTGATCCGCCAGTCGCTGAACATCGATCCGACGGATGCGCATGTGACGGTGGCGAGTCAGCCGCTGCCGACGATCCTCGACGGTGTGCCGCTGCGGCTCCGTCTTGTCAACGTCGATCTGAATCGGCCTGACTTCACGGTCAACCCAACGTCGTGCGCTCCGATGTCGATCAATGCGACATTGACCTCGGTCGGTGGTGCGACGGCGAATGACAGTTCGCGGTTCCAGGCGGGTGGTTGTTCGAGTCTGGGCTTCAGTCCGAAGTTGAAGCTGAGCTTGACGGGTAAGGGCAAGACTCGCAGTGGTAATCATCCGACGTTGAAGGCGAATCTGACTGAGAAGTCGGGTCAGGCGAATATCGGGTCGGCGAAGGTGAAGTTGCCGTTGTCGCTGGCGTTGGATCCGAATAACAGCAAGAACGTGTGCGCGTTCGCGACTGCTCAGGCGGTGCATGGTGGTGCTGTTGGTTGTCCGTCGAGCACGATCGTCGGGACGGCTTCGGCGACGACGCCGTTGTTGGCGGGGCCGTTGACGGGGAACGTCTATTTGGTTCAGGGGATCCGGACCAATAAGCAGGGTCAGCAGATCAAGACGTTGCCGTCGCTGCTGGTTCCGCTTCGCGGTCAGGTTGCTTTGGATCTGCGTGCGCAGACGTCGGTCAGCAAGGGCCGGCTCGTGACGACGTTCCCGACGGTGCCTGATATTCCGGTCTCGTCGTTCAAGCTCAACCTCACTGGTGGCAAGAAGGGCCTGCTGGTGATCACCGGTCGCGGCAGGAGCATCTGCGCCAAGGCCCAGAAGACCGCCGCTACACTCAACGCGCAATCGGGCAAGGAGGAGAAGTCGTCGATCAAGATGGCGACTCCCTGCAAGCACGTGACGAAGCACCACAAGAAGCACAAGAAGTAACTGGCACGCGAGGACTCCAAGCGGATGACGGAGAACCGGCGCCCAAAAAGGGCGCCGGTTCGCGTTGTAAGAGACCATCCAAGGCGTCCCCCCCGCGGCCAAGAGACCCTGCGCTCAGATCGGGCACTGCCATTGCTGCTTGACAGACAGACACAGCTCTGTATATGGTTACCGCCTCGTCGCGCCTGGCCGGGGCACGGCAGATTCAATCCAGCGTCCTTCAGGGAGGGGCGCGCAGCTGAATCACTTCATCCAATCCCCGGAATAAGCCTGTCGTCCCGCCTTGACGGCGCGTTCGTCGCCGTCGGGTGTTGTGCGCGCGGCGCGCCGTTCGTCGGCTTGACCGACCGCACAGAGTTTTTAGATTTGCATTGATGTACGGCAACGGTGTTGACATACAGGAACGCTGGTGTATATGGTGCACTGGCTGTTTCTGAATTAGACACAGTTTTATGCCGACCGAAAGTGTCAGTTCGGGAGGCAAGTACAAGCGCCGGCGCGGTGCGCGTCGGATTCCTAGAGGAGCCTGGAGGACCAGATGATGCAAACAGGTGGCGGCCAGACGGCACACGTCTGCGGGGGGCTCCTCGACATGACGGCGGGCGTCAGGCGCCCTACCGGCCTTCGGGCCGGCGTTTGTTGCTGCTCGTCGTGCTCGCGTGCGCCGGCGTGCTCGCGATCGCGGCGAGCTCGGCGCAGGCGGCCGGTCTGCCGGACGGTCGGGCGTACGAGCTGGTCACCCCCGCGAACAACGACAACGACGCACCGTATCTCCGGGCCGGGATCTTCGGCGGATACCAGGCTGCCGTCACCGGGAACGGGTTCAGCTACCCCTCGCTGGAGACGTTCCCCGGTTCGCAGAGCGTCGGGCTGTCCTTCCTCTCGACGCGCTCCAGCAGCGGCTGGACAGCGACCAACGTGCTCCCGGCGCAGACGGTCACGACGGGCGCATTGTGCGGGGCTAGCGACGGCGCCGTCGGGTACTCGTCGGACATGTCCAAGGTGCTCCTGGCGGACGGCGCATCGTCGGCGAACGGCTGCCCTACCCACCTCGACCCACTGCCTGGCGTTAACCCGGCCACCGAGCCGCAGGGCACCCAGAACCTCTACGTGTCGGACCTCACCAACGGCACCTACCAGCTCGCCGACCCGATCCCGGTGACGGGCTCGTCGGCTGACGCGACCTTCTTGGGGGGGTCCACGGACCTCAGCCACGTCGTGTTCGCCGAGGCGGCGCAGCTGACCTCTGACGCGCCCGGAGGTGGGGCGAGCAACCTCTACGAGTGGGTTTCGGGCAGCGGGGTGAGCCTGGTGACCGAGGTCCCGACATCCGGGGCCAGCTGCACAAGGGCCGCCTGCACCGCGACAACCGGGTCGATCGCTTCGGGGGTTTTGCCGTACCACGCCGTGTCGGACGACGGCACAAACGTCTTCTTCACCGCCAATGGCAACTTGTACGACCGTCAGAACGCCACCAGCACGACGCAGATCGACTTCTCGGTCGGCGGCGGTGGGCAGTTCCTCGCGGCCAGCGCGGACGGCTCGAAGGTCTACTTCACCACCGGCGGAAGCAACGTGTACGAGTACGCGAGCGGAACGATCACGAATCTGACTCCGGCCGGCGTCGCCGCGATCGACGGCCTCGCCGGGATCAGCGACGACGGCTCGTATATCTACTTCGTGGCCAACACGACTAGCGGTCCGCCCACGCTGTACGTGTCGCACAACGGCGGGACGCCGACCATGATCACCGCGCTCGACCCCAGCGACAGCGGGGACTGGAACGGATTTGCCGCCAGGGCCTCCTCCAACGGCCAGTTCCTGGTCTTCAACTCGATCGACAAACTGACCGGGTTCGACAACACCGACGCCAACACGAGCAGCCCGGACGACGAGATCTTCATCTACGGCGTCGCCGACGGCTCGATCAACTGCGCGTCGTGCTTCGGTGGGGCTCCGGTCGGGAACACGCTCATCGACGTCACTCAGACGACAGCATCGCGGACCAAAGCACGACGATCCTGGCTCGCTACGTGTCGGACACCGGCCAGGTGTTCTTCGACACCCCGAACGCGCTGCTGCCGAGTGACACCGACGGCAAGTCCGACGTGTACGAGTACGAGAACGGCCAGGTGTCGCTGCTCTCGAATGGAAGTGACCCTCGAGGGCGCGCAATACCTCGACAACACCGCTGACGGCAGCAACGCGTACTTCGTGACCGTCGAGCCGCTCGTCCCACAGGACATTGACGGCGGTGCGTACAGCATTTACGACGCACGGGTCGGTGGTGGGTTCCCCTTCTCGGCCCCGGCCCCCGCGTGCCAGGGTGAGGGCTGCAAGCCATCGCCCACCCCCGCGCCCCCGGTGCCTACAGCGGCGAGCATCACCTTCTCGGGCCCCGGGAACCCGACTCCCGCCTCGCCCTCCACGACCGCAAAGGTGCGCGTGCTCAAGCGGACGGTGAAGGGAACCACGATCAAGCTCCGCGTGAACGTGCCGGACGGAGGCCGGGTCGTGGTCAGCGGTAGCGGCGTGAAGCGAGTGACGCTCGTCGCCCACCACGCGGCCACCTACACGGTGACGCTGCACCTGACGGGCAAGACGAAGAACCGGCTCAAGAACAAGCGCAAGCTGAAGCTGACGCTGAAGGTGCGATACGTGCCGGTGGCGGGACGCACCTCGACGGCCGATGTCAAGCTCACGTGAAGGCATAGGAGGCCGCGATGAACCAGATCGAGAAGAAGACTCCCGTGCATTCAGGCGCGAGCATCAATCCGGTCCGGCGTTGCCGGCGGCAAATTCGGGCGGCCTTGCTCGCCCTGGTGGGCGCCGGCGCCCTGCTCGCCGCCCTGGGGGCGGCGCCGGCCATGGCTGCGACGTGCAACAAGCCCGAACGAACCTGGCCATGCGAGGCTCTGCGCGACCCTCACGAACTCGGTGATCAACCAGGACGGGACCCCGGCGACGCAGGCCGGATCGCATCCCTGGGAGATGGTTACCGACGTGAAGTTCAACACGGTCCAGCACCGGGAACCCACCGCCGCCGCGAAACCCGGCAACAACGTCAAGGACGTCGACGTGACGCTCCGCCGGGACTGGTCGGCAACCCGAACGCCCTCCCGAGGTGCACGGCCGAGGAGCTGGCCAACGGCGGTCTGATTGGGTGGCTCAGGGCCGGGATGCCGCTTACCTCGCAGGTCGGCGATCTGACCGTATTCCTCAACACCGGCAGCTTCACGCGCGCCGCTGTACAACATCGTGCCCCGGCGGGGGAACCGGCGCAGTTCGGCGCCAACATCCTCCTGGCCAACTCGTTCCTTGATGTCTCGGTTGTCACACGCCTCAGGGCTACGCCTGCAGACGACTCCTCCAACGTCTCGGGACTGTTGCCGCTGGTCGAGATCAAGCGTGACGCTCTGGGGCGTCCCGGCGGACCGAGTCACGACGCGGATCGCGCGTGCCCGGCGGGAGCACCCTTGCTCGAGCAATGGGCCGATGAACCCTCTCCTGACGCTGCCGACTTCGTGCACGGATCAGTTGAGCTCGACGCTGACGGTTGACTCGTGGACCGACCCGGGCGACTTCACCCGGCCGGACAAGTCCACGATGGGGCCGATGACCGGCTGCGGGAGCCTGCCCTTCAACCCCTCGATCAGCGTGCAGCCGGACACCCATTCGGCGGACTCGCCCACCGGCCTGGCCGTCGACGTCCACGTTCCTCAGTCCAACAACAGTCCAAACACGCTGGCCACGTCGATGCTGCAGGGCGCCGATGTGACGCTGCCGAACGGGGTGGCGGTGAACCCCGCCGCCGCGGATGGGCTGCAGGCGTGTTCGGAGTCGCAGATCGGGCTCGACAACACGTCCGAGCCGACCTGTCCGGACGCGTCGAAGATCGGATCGGCCGAGATCGACTCGCCGATCCAGGCCGACCCGCTCACGGGCGTCGATCTACCTGGCCCAGCAGACCAGTAACCCGTTCGGGTCGCTGCTGGCGATCTACGTCGCCGTGCGAGGTCGGACGGGGTCTGATCAAGCTGGCCGGCGAGCTCGTGCCCAACCCGAATACCGGCCAGCTGCACGACGATCTTCACGAAGCAACCCGCAGCTGCCGTTCACCGACTTCAAGCTCAACTTCTACGGCGGCAATCGTGCAACGCTCGTGACGGGCGACTCGTGCGGCACGTTCACGACGACGAGCTCGTCTGGTCGACCGTGGGAGCGGAGGCGCTGACGGCGACTCCGTCCGACAGCGTTCACGATCAGCTCCGGTTGCGTGAGTGGATTCGCGCCGACGTTTACGGGCGGCATGCACCAACGCCCAGGCGGGCGCGTACTCGCCGTTCGTGCTGTCGTTCGCGCGCAGCGGATACCGATCAGGAGATCTCGGGGCTGAAGGTGACGCTGCCGCCGGGAGTGCTCGCGAAGCTCGGCAACGTGCCGCTCTGCCCGGAGGCTGGCAACGCCAGGCGCAGAACGCAGGCGGACGGGTGCGAGGAGATAGCAGGCGGACCTGCCCGGCGGCTCCAGGTGGGGACGGTGGAAATCGGCTGCAGGCGCCGGGCTCCAATCCGTTCTTCCTGCCCGGGTCAGGTGTACCTGACCGGTCCGTACAAGGGCGGGCCATTCGGCCTGGAGGTGGTGGTGCCGGTGCTCGCCGGGTCCGCTCAACCTGGGCACGGTCGTGGTGTCGTCAGTCGATCGAACATCGACCCGACGGACGCGCACGTGACGGTCGTCGAGTGACCCGTTCCCGACGATCCTGGACGGGGTGCCGCTGCGGATCCGGCGGGTCGACGTGTTCCTGAACCGGCCTAACTTCACGATCAACCCGACGTCGTGTAACAGATGTCGATCAGTGCGACGCTGACCTCGACCGGCGGCGCTGTGGCGAACGAGAGCTCGCGCATTCCAGGTCGGTGGCTGCTCGGGCCTCGGCTTCAGCCCGAAGCTGAAGATGAGCCTGACCGGTAAGGGCAAGACTCGCAGTGGCGATCATCCGACGCTGAAGGCGAACCTGACCCAGAAGTCGGGTCAGGCGAACATCGGGTCGGCGAAGGTGAAGTTGCCGTTGTCGCTGGCGTTGGATCCGAATAACAGCAAGCACGTGTGCGCGTTCGCGACCGCTCAGGCGGTGCACGGTGGCGCGGTCGGATGTCCGTCGAGCACGATCGTCGGCACGGCGTCGGCGACGACGCCGTTGCTGTCGGAGCCGCTGACCGGGAACGTGTATCTGGTTCAGGGGATCCGGACCAACAAGCAGGGTCAGCAGATAAAGACGCTGCCGTCGCTGCTGGTCCCGCTGCGTGGCCAGGTCGCGCTTGGACCTGCGGGCCCAGACCTCGGTCAGCAAGGGCAAGCTGGTGACGACGTTCCCGACGGTGCCTGACATGCCGGTCTCGTCGTTCAAGCTGAACATCAACGGTGGCAAGAAGGGTCTGTTGGTGATCACCGGTCGCGGCAGGAGCATCTGCGGCAAAACGCAGAAGTCCGCCGCGACACTCAACGCGCAATCTGGCAAGCAGGAGAACTCGTCGATCAAGATGGCGACTCCCTGCAAGCACGTGAAGAAGCACAAGAAGTAACCGCTAAAGCGAGACTCAAAGCCATGACTACGAGCCGGCGCCCTGAGGGCGCCGGCTCGCGTTGTGGGTGCTCCCTCGACCGGCCCCTGCGGACAACGAGAGTCGGCGCCAAGTGTGGCTCGGCCACCGTCGCTTGACAGCCAGACACAGAGTTGTATATGGTTCCGCCGAGTCGCGCCTGGCCGGGGCACGGCAGATTCAGTACAGCGTCCTCGAGGAGGGCACGCAGTGAATCGCATCGTCCAATCCCCGGAATAACCTTTCTACCCGCCCTAACGGTGTGCTTGCGGCCGTGGGCGTCGTACGCGCGGCACCACCGTTCGTTGGCCGACCGCGCCGGATCAGATATTTTCACAACTGTATTGACATACAGGAACGCTGGTGTATATAGTGCGCCAGCCTGTTTCTAAATTAGGCACAGTTTCCGTTCCTGCCGAAGTGTCAGCTTGGCAGGCAAGTAAGAGCGTCGGCGCGCGTGCGCGTCGGATTTCCCAAAAGGAGCCTGGAGGAGCGATGAGGCAACAAGTGGCGGTCAGACGGCACACGCTGCAGGAGGCTCCTGGAATCGGTCGAGCCCCAAGGGCCTGGAGCCGGCTTTCGGGCCGGCGCTTGCTGATGCTCGTTGCTGCTCGCCTGCTCCGGCGTGCTGGCCGTCGCGGCCAGCTCGGCGCAGGCGGCCGGTCTGCCCGACGGTCGGGCCTACGAGCAGGTCACGCCGGCGAACAAGGACAACGGCGACCCGTATCTCAGGGCTGGCATCTTCGGCGGCTATCAGGCGGCCGCGACCGGTGACGCGTTCACCTTCCCGTCGCTGTACGGGTTCCCGGGCTCCCCGTCCAACGGTATCTCGTACCTGTCGACCCGCGGGACGAGCGGCTGGAGCACCGCCAACCAGGTCCCGCCGCAGTCGACCCAGCAGGGCGCGCTGTGCGCCGCCTTCACCAGCACGGTCGGCTGGTCCGCCGACATGTCCAAGAACGTTCTGGCCGACGGCGCAAACCAGGCCTCCGGCTGCGGAACCGACCATCCGCTGCTCGCGCCGGGAACCACCTCGGGCGGACTTCCGCTGTGCTCGGCGAAGCCGCTCGTGACCCCGTGCAGCGGCGAGGCGCCGAAAGCCCAGAACCTGTTCGTGCGCGACACCACGACCAACACCTTCCAGCTCGTCAACAACCTCGAGAGCGCCCCGTCCGGGGTCACCCCGGCGGATGCGAACTTCGATGGGAGCTCGAGCGACATGAGCCACGTCGTTTTCGATGAGAGCGCCCAGCTCACCTCAGACGCGCCGAGCGCCAGCGATGACCTGTATGAGTGGGACGGCAGCACCGTGTCGCTGGTGACCAAGGTCCCGTCGAGCGGGTCAAGCTGCTCGGGGTCCGCGTGCACCGCGGTCGTCGGGTCGATCGCGGGCGGCGGTTTGGGGAACGCGCTGCACGCCGTCACAGACTCGAACGTCGCGTTCACCGCCAACGGCAACCTGTACGTGCGCCAGAACGGCACGAGCACGGTGCAGGTCGACGCCGGGATCGGCGGAGGGGGCCAGTTCGAGGGAGCGTCGACAGACGGCTCGAAGGTGTTCTTCATGGACAGCGGCGACTCGAACCTCTACGAGTACGACTTCGCCAGCTCCGGCTCGCATCTGACTGACCTGACCCCGGGCGGCTCGGCGCAGCTGCAAGGCGTCAGCGGGATGAGCAGCGACGGTTCGGTGGTGTACTTCATCGCCGAGTCCGTCCTCGCCTCGAACGCGAACGGAGACGGTCAGACCGCCCAGGCGGGCGAGCTGAACCTTTACGCGGTCAACACCGCCACGGCCGGCGACCCGATCACGTTCATCGCGACGCTCGGCAGCTCGGATGGCTGCAACGTGGGCGGCGGCTGCGACAGGGTGTCGTCGAACGGCGCGTTCATCGCGATCACGTCGACCAGCTCCCTGACGGGCTACAACAACAAGGGCGCGCCGGAGATCTTCCTGTCGGACTCGAGCGGCGACGGGCTGAGCTGCGCCTCCTGCATCCCGGGCGGCACGCCGGCGACCTCCGGCGCGAGCATCATGGGGCCCGAAGGCGCCGGCATCGCCGGCAACACCTTGTTCCTGCAGCGCTACGTATCCGACACCGGCCAGGTGTTCTTCAACACTTCGGACGCCCTGCTGCCGACCGCCGCCAACGGCGCCCAGAACGTCTACGAGTACGAGGCCGGCCAGGTGCATCTGATCTCGAGCGGCACGAGCGCCGACGACTCGCTGTACCTCGATTCGTCGCCGAGCGGCAGCGACGTGTTCTTCACCACCAGCCAGGTGCTGGTTCCGCAGGACATCGACGGCTCGTTCGACATCTATGACGCGCGGGTCGGCGGCGGGTTCCCGGTGCCGACGCCGACGACCGCCTGCCAGGGCGAAAGCTGCAAGCCGCCCCAGTCGGCGCCACTGGTTACGCCTTCCGCCGGAAGCTCGACGTTCACGGGCCCGGGCAACTCCAAGTCGGGCACCGGCAACGCCAAGGTCACGGTCGTCAAGCGCACGGTCAAGCACGCGCGCTTCTCGCTCCACGTCAAGGTCTCGGCGGGCGGGCAGATCGTCGCCTCGGGCGGCTCGATCAACCGGGTCTCGCGCTCCGTCAAGCGCGCGGGCACCTACACGCTGACCGTGCACCTGACGCGCAAAGCCAAGAACAGGCTCAAGCACAAGCGCAAGCTCAAGCTGTCGATACGCGTGCAGTATCTCCCGTCCGCGGGAAGCGCCTCGACGGTCAAGGTCAACCCGACGGCGAAGGCATAGGTGGCCGCGATGAACCAGATCGACAAGGAGACCTCGGTGCGTCCAGACGCGTCCATCAATCCACGGCAGCGAGGCCGGTCGCGGGCTCGCAGGGGGCTGCTCGGGCTCCTGCTCGGCTGCGCCCTGCTCGCCACCGTCGGGGCGACACCGGCGATGGCCAGCTTCGGCGTCAGCAGCTTCTCCAACACGCTGATCAACCAGAACATGAGCTCGGCCACGCAGGCCGGCGCGCACCCCTACGAGATGGTCACGAGCATCGGCTTCTCGCAGGAGCGCATCGGGCGCGCCGACCCAGAACGTCAAGGACGTGGCGGTGGGCCTGCCGCCAGGGGTGATCGGCAATCCGAACGCCACGCCCAGGTGCCCGGTGACCCAACTCGACTCGAACACCTGCCCAGTCGCGTCACAGGTTGGCCAGCTCACGGTGACTCTGAACGTCGGGGGCGGCAGCAGCCCGATTAGCGAGCCGCTCTACAACGTCGTGCCGCCGGCGGGAATGCCGGCGCAGTTCGGCGCCAACATCCTGCTGGTGAACGCCTACCTCGACGTCTCGGTTCGGACCGGTTCTGACTACGGGCTGACGACGACCAGCAACAACATCTCCACGCTCCTCCCGCTCGCGGGCATAGGCGTCACGCTTTGGGGCGTTCCGGCCGATCCGTCCCACGACGCCGCACGGAGCTGCCCAGGGTTCGTGAGTCCATGCCCCTCAGGTGGGGCGCTGACGCCGCTGTTGACGCTCCCCGACCGCGTGCACGGGAAGCTCACGACGACCCTGAGCACGGACTCGTGGCAGGGCGCGGGTCAGTTCGCGACCGACTCGGCCACCGAGGACGCGATGACCGGCTGCAAGAAGCTGACGTTCGACCCATCGATCACCGCGCAGCCGGACACGACCGCCGCCGATTCGCCCTCCGGGCTGAACGTCGACCTACACGTCCCCCAGGCACCGAATGTCCCAAGCTCGCTGGCGACACCGAACGTGAAGAACGCATCCGTGACATTGCCGCAGGGCTTCTCACTGAGTCCATCGGCCGCCGATGGTCTGCAGGCATGCTCGGAGGCTCAGTTCGGACTCGACAATGCGTCCGAGCCGACGTGTCCGAACGCCTCGAAGATCGGAACTGCCGAGATCGACTCGCCGATCAACGCCGATCCGCTCACGGGCGGCATTTTCCTTGCCCAGCAGAATGCGAATCCGTTCGGCTCCACGTTCGCGATCTACGTCGCGACCGAGGCCGACGGCGTGTTGATCAAGCTGGCCGCGAACGTTCAGACCAATCCGGTAACGGGCCAGATCACGACTACGTTCACCAACAACCCACAGTTGCCGTTCAGCGATTTCAAGCTCGATTTCTTCGGCGGCGCCCGGGCGACGTTTGCTTCGCCCGAGCGATGCGGCTCGTTCACGACGACGAGCGACGTCAGGCCTTACTCGTCGCCGCAGTCGGGCGCGGACGCGACCTCATCGGACGCGTTCGCGATCAACTCCGGTTGCGTCGGTGGCTTCGCGCCGACGTTCACTGCCGGCACCGTCAACCCGCAGGCGGGTTCGTTCTCGCCGTTTGAGCTGTCGTTCACGCGCTCTGATTCCGATCAGGATTTGTCGGGTCTGACGGTGAATCTGCCGGCGGGTGTGTCGGCGAAGCTGGCCGGTGTACCGGAGTGTTCGGAGGCTGGGATCGCTCAGGCGCAGAACCCAAGCAGGACGGGTGCTGAGGAGTTGGCGAGTCCGAGTTGTCCGGCGGCTTCCCAGGTTGGGACTGTTGAGACGGCTGCTGGGCCGGGTACTGATCCGTTTGCCCTGTCGGGCAAGGTGTATTTGACGGGTCCGTTCAACGGTGCTCCGTTTGGTCTGGTGGAGATCGTGCCGGCGGTGGCGGGTCCGCTTGACCTTGGGGTTGTGGCGATCCGTCAGTCGTTGAATATCGATCCGACCGATGCGCATGTGACGGTCACGAGTCAGCCGTTCCCGACGATCCTCGACGGTGTGCCGCTGAGGTTGCGGACTGTCAACGTCGATCTGAACCGGTCTGATTTCACGGTCAACCCGACGTCATGCGCGCCGATGTCGATCAACGCTGCGCTCACGTCGACCGGCGGTGCAGCGGCGAACGAGAGCACACGCTTCCAGGCGGGTGGCTGCTCGAGTCTGGGCTTCAGCCCGAAGTTGAAGCTGAGTCTGACCGGTAAGGGCAAGACCCGCAGCGGTGATCATCCGACGTTGAAGGCGAGCCTGACGCAGAAGTCGGGTCAGGCGAATATCGGGTCGGCGAAGGTGACGTTGCCGTTGTCGCTGGCGTTGGATCCGAATAACAGCAAGCACGTGTGCGCGTTCGCGACCGCCCAGGCGGTGCATGGCGGCGCCGTGGGGTGTCCGTCGAGCACGATCGTTGGGACGTCGTCGGCGACGACTCCGTTGCTGGCGGGGCCGTTGACCGGGAACGTGTATCTGGTTCAGGGGATCCGGACCAACAAGCAGGGTCAGCAGATAAAGACGCTGCCGTCGCTGCTGATCCCGCTGCGTGGCCAGGTCGCGCTTGACTTGCGGGCCCAGACTTCGGTCAGCAAGGGCAAGCTGGTGACGACGTTCCCGACGGTGCCCGACATCCCGGTCTCGTCCTTCAAGCTCAACCTCACCGGTGGCAAGAAGGGCCTGCTGGTGATCACCGGTCGCGGGCGGAGCATCTGCGGCAAGGCCCAGAAGACCGCCGCTACACTCAACGCGCAATCCGGCAAGCAGGAGAAGTCGTCGATCAAGATGGCGACTCCCTGCAAGCACGTGACGAAGCACAAGAAGCACAAGAAGTAACGCTTCGCACAAGCGCACGAGGTAGCAGGTGATTTTGATCAGGACGCTTTTGGCTGTAGTCATGTGCTGTGCGCTCGCAGGCCTCACGGCCTGTGGGTCGTCGTCGAGCTCATCGAGCACGTCGCGCACAGCACAGGCTTCAGTCAGTAGCGCAGCGGCTCAAACCACCGCGACTCCGAGCACTTCGTCGAGCACCGCGACCACGACGTCCGCCGGCTCAAAGAGCGCCAAGAGCAGCCACGGCTCGAAGTCCAGCGGCGGCGCTGCCGCCTCGGGCTCGACGGGCAGCTCAGGCTCGACGTCTGGCGGCGGCTCGGGTTCGAACGGCGGCTCGGGGTCGACCAGCGGCTCGGGTTCGACCAGCGGCTCGGGGTCGACCAGCGGCTCGGGGTCGACGGGCGCCTACGGAAGTCTCGCGACGTTTGGTCATCCGGCCAGCGGAGGCGACAAAGCGGCGGTGCTGGTGGCGTTCCACCGCTACCTGTCGGCGATCGCCGCCGGCAATTGGGCGGCGGCCTGCGCGCTGCTCTCGACGCCCGTCAAGAGCGAGCTGACGAAGCTGCTCGCGCACGCACACGGTATCTCCGGTCACGGCTGTGCCGCGGGGCTGGGCGCCCTGCTCGGTCACACGCCACCTTCACAGCGCCAGGAGCAGGCGGCCTCGAGCGTCGTCGCGGTCCGGACTGACGGCGATCACGCATTTGTCCTGTACCGCTCGCCGCAGTTCCCCCACGCGACCCTTTCGATGATCCGCGAGGGAGGACGGTGGACCGCCGGCGTGTTGTCGGGGGCAGGAATCGGCTGATCGCAGGGGGTCACCTCGGCAGGTGGCCGCTGCGTGTGCTACATACCCTCTTGGATGTCGCTCGTTGACGAGGCACGCACCGTGCGCCAGCGCATCGCGGACCGGCTAGCAGAGCTCGAACCCCTCGTGCGCGAGTACGACGAGCTCAAGCAGCTGGCCGCCGAGATGGGCCTTGAGCAGAGTCGCTCGGCGCCTCGGTCAACGTCCGGGCTCGAGCAGCCGCGTCGGTCGACGCGAACCCGGCGACAGGCCAGTCGCCGAACTCTGGCGGCGAGCAATGACCAAGCCGCGGCCGGCGATCTCGCCACCCGCGTGGTCGACGCCGTCACCGCCGCGCCGGGCAAGACGGTCGCCGAGTACGCCGCCGATCTGGACGTCGCGCCCACCGCGCTCTACCGGCCGGTCAGGCAGTTGACGACATCCGGCGCGATCGTCAAACGCGCGCGGCAGCTATTCCCGGCCTAGTGTCTCGATTGCGCCTTTGGTGGCACCGAATCGCCGACGCGCGACACTAGTCACGACGACGCGGGCGGCTTGGCCGCCTCGCGCTTGGCCCGCTCGTGGCCGATGTAGGGCTGCATGATCGAATAGGAGAGATCGGGGAGTAGTTCGGTCAGCTCGTTCGTCTGGCCCTGCAGGATGCGCGTGTAGACGACCTCGTAGATCCCGCCGACGATCGTCTCGGCCGTCAAGGCCGGTGGTCGAAGCCCGTGCGGCTCGGCCTCGGCGCCACGTCGCAGCAGGTCGGCGAGCCGCCGCATCATCTCGTTGCGACGTTCGATCGCGTCAGTCCCGGCGGCGAGCACCTCGACGATCAGCATGTCCGCGTAGCGCGGATCCTCGGCGAGGAAGGTGAGGAACGCCGACAGGCAGTTGCGGACACCATCCGGGAACGTGTCGCTGTCGCGATAGGCGCGGCGAACGCGCTCGACGAGCCGGCGTATGGCCGAGTCGAGCGCCGCGAGGAACGCATCCTCCTTACTCGTGAACGCGTCGTAGAACGTGCGCCGGGACACGCCAGCGGTGCCCGTGATCTGCTCGACGCTCATCGCGGCGTAGCCGGCCAGGCTCGTCACATCGGCGATTGCATCGAAGATGCGCTGCCGTTGATTGGTCTGGACGTAGTCCCGCGAAAGCTTGTGCCGCCCGGGCGGCAGTTGATGCGGAGCGCGTGTACGCGGCTTTCGCTGTGCCGGCACCCGGTAAACATACATGTCTACGGCGACCTCACTTTCGATACACCGTTAAGTGGCGTGGGTTTGACGCAACTGCCTCACCGTCAATGCCCGCATGCCCAACGCGATGCGATCGCAATCACGATTGTCTGGAATTCCGTTCTGCGCACGATCGGGCGCTTGGCGACCGGCCAGATAGTCCGCTGACTGCCGGCGGCGCGGTTCCCGATCGTCCCGGCAACACTGGCGGTTGGCGACGCGAGCGAGTCGCGCTCACGGACCGGCTGCGCAGCGGGACGGCGTGATGGCCATTAGACACACTCATATGTGCAAGATCACGAACCCGAACCTTCTCCGGTTCAGTTCACCCTCTCTGGAGAATGAACCCGGCGAATCTATGAGGCGCGTAAGAATTGGCCGGAAACTCACTCCGCAATGTCCAAAAACGCGCCAGTCTTTATTGATTGTCCACCCCCCGAGCGATACGGTTCGCGATCATGGCGCGCGAGCGCATCAGCGACGATCCGAGCCAGTTGCCTCGGGGGCGGCATGGTCTCACACACGGGGCGGTTGTAGAGCATCAGCGCCAGCGGATGATCCGCGCGGTGCCCCCGGCCGTGCGTGAGAAGGGCTACGTCGCCTTAACGGTTGAGGACATCGCGTCGCGGGCGGGCGTCTCTCGACGCACGTTCTACGAGAACTTCCGTGACAAGGAGGACTGCTTTGTCACCTCCTACCGACAGCACGCCCAGGAACTGGTGGCGGTGGTCGGCGGCGCCGCAGCGGCAGGTGGTGACTGGCACGAGCGCACGCGCTTTGGCCTGCGAGCGATGCTCCGTCACCTTGCCGAGCATCCCGACCTGGCCTACATGGCGGTGATCGAGGTCAACGCCGCCGGCTCGGCTGCGCTCGGCGCGCGCGACGAGGCGGTCGGCCTGCTGGCCGCGCTGATCGGCGACGAGGCGTTCGTCAATGTGCCGGACCCGGCACCGCGTCTGTTGCTGCGGACGATCGGCGGCGCGATCCTGCAGCTCATCTACGCATCGGTGCTCGCGGGCCACGACCGCGAACTCGAGGAGCTCCTGCCGACGATCATGTATATGGTGCTCGTCGCGTTCGATGGCCCGCCCGACGCCGCCACGCGCGCAGGTCTGTTGCCCGCCCGACCGACCGCGGAGACGGGCTAGCCCGGCCGGGGCCGGTATGGCAGGGACACCAGCAGATCGGCCGAGTGCCAAGCGCCTGCCCCGTGGCCGTCATGGCCTTCCCCGTGCAGCCGTGGTCTCAAATCAGCGCGAGCGGATCATCGATTCGATCGTCCACGTGTGCGCGACCAAGGGATACCCGACGGTCACGGTCGAGGACATCACGAGCTATGCGGGCGTCTCGCGGCGCACGTTCTATGATCTGTTCGCCGACAAGGAGCAGTGCTTTCTCGCCGCCTATGACCTGATCGCCGAGCGCCTCGTGGCGGAGGTCGGTGCCGCGTACGTTGTCGGCGATCTCGCCTGGCCCGAGCGCGTGGCATCGGCGCTGCGATCGCTCGCCGGTCTGTTGGCCGCCGAACCCTGCCTGGCGCGGTTCATGATCGTCGAGGTGCTCGCGGCGGGGCCCGCCGCGCTGGCGCGCCGCGACCAGGCGCTGGCCCGCTTCCAGGCATTCTTTGAGGCCGGCGGTCTCGGCCTGCCGGAGGGAATGGAGGGTCAGGAGCTGCTCGCTCAGGCGGTTGTCGGCGGGCTCTACGAGGCGCTCTACAGCCAGATCCTCGAGGGCGACGTCGAGTCACTGCCCGAGCTGGTCCCCGACCTGGTGTACTGCGCGCTCGTTCCCTACCTCGGCCACCGCCGCGCGATCGCCGCATCCAACTCCGAGCGCGATCGGCGCGCCCGATTCGTCACCGACGCCGAGGCCGACAAGGTGCCCGACAAGCCGCGCGTCGCCACCAAGTCCAAGCCCGATCCGGTCAATCCTGAGCAGGCAATCCTCGGGGCCGACTGAATCGCCGGTCAGCGGCTCGCCGCGAGGCTCGGCGGCGGGTCGGCCTCGAGGTGGGGGAACTGCGTGGAGAAGCCAGGGATCTTGCCCTGGGCCCGGCACGGCGGGGCCGCGATGTTGCGCCCGGTGGTGCGGAACACGGTCTGCTGGACCAGCTGAGCGATCGTCGGCGGACTCGGGTCGGCCTCGTTCTGGGTCAGCGGGACCGATCCGATCGCGCTCGCCGGCGGCGCGGGATTCCCGGCTCTGCACTGTGCGGTATTGAGCGTGTCGAGTCCCGACTTGAGCTGGTTGTAGGTGCCCGGCGAGCGGTAGGCGTCGTTGCGCTCGATGCCGAGTGAGCGCGCGTAGAACGCGAGCATCGACGGCGTGAGCGTCTGTGACGCACGCACGTAGTGGACCGCCTGGCCGGGCGCGAACGGCGTCTGGTGGTTGAACCCCTGCGAGGCGGCGGTCACGTTTCCGAAGAAGCCCGTGATCTCGGGCTTGAACATGCTGATGTAGCGGACGATCGGATCGGCGTTGCGCAGGAAGGGCCCGAACGCCTGCAGGAGCGGCGGCAGGTGGGCGAGGATTCGGTCCAGGGCTGGGAGGCCGCGCTTGGACGCCGTGACGGTCGGACCAAGTTTCTCGAACAGCCCGCGCAGCTGCGGCGAGAGCTGATCGGCGAGGCCGAAGCTCTGGGTCAACTGCGGCGCGATCGGGTCCAGCGCGCGCACGACCGGATCGGCGTTGTGGGCGAACGCGGTCAGTGCGGGCAGCGTCAGCCGGCTCTGGAGCTCGAATTCGGGCAGCGCTTTGAACACGTCGGCGAGATCCTGGTTGCGCCGCGCGGTCGTCGCAAACAGGCTGTTCGCGGCGGTGATCAGGCCCGACAGCTGCCCGCGACGGGCGCTGATCGCGTTGAAGAACTCGCCGGTGTGGGCGACCAGGCCGCGGACCGAGGCGGACTGCGAGTTGAGCGTCGAGAGCAGGCTCTCGCCCGAGTCGACGAAGGCCGGCAGCGTGCCGAACGACGCGTTGATGTCGGCGCCGCGTCCGACCACGGCGCCCGCCTGGCCCTGCATCCAGGTCTCGAACGCCTTGCGGGTCGTGGGGTCAAACGTGGACAGAATCTCGTCGAGCGCGACATC
This sequence comes from uncultured Solirubrobacterales bacterium, assembly GCA_963744695.1. Taxonomy (GTDB): domain Bacteria; phylum Actinomycetota; class Thermoleophilia; order Solirubrobacterales; family Solirubrobacteraceae; genus Palsa-465. Next base: position 34,995 of record CAVUUT010000009.1, read on the forward strand.
AGGTTGCACCTGGCCATCGGGGAGCCGGCCGCCGTCCGAGAGGTCAGGCCCGCTGCGGTTGCCGCTGCTGAGCTCGACGTACGTCTCGCCCAGGAGCGTCTTGATCCGCAGCGTCGCGCGGGTGTTGGTCGGGATCGGCGCGTACTTGCGCTCGATCTGGAGCGTTGCGAGCGTGCGGCTGTCCTTGGCGTCGACCTTCAGTCCGACGACGCTGCCGACGTTGACGCCGGCGATTCGTACATCGGCGCCGCTGGCGAGCTCGTTGGCCTGCGGGAACGCGACCTCGATCCGGTAGCCCTGGGCGGCGAACGGGATCGAGCCGCCGAAGCTGATCCAGAGATAGGTGAGCACGAGCACGCAGGCGAGCACGAAGCCGATCAGGCCCGCGAGGCGAAGGGGGCTGGGAGGGGTTTTGATCACTTCGGCACGGCCTCGCCGGCCTTGTTGAACTTGCATGAGCTGCTGAAGTTCGGAAGGTCAAACAACTCGAGCAGCGTCAGCAGCGTCGGGTTCTGCTTGGGCTCCTGGGCGTAGGTGCCGTTGACCAGGTTCAGCGCTCCGCAGTTGAACAGCAGCATCCCCTGGCGCAGCGGGCCCACGCCGTCCTGGCCCGAGAGCGCCGAGTTCGTGTCGTGGCTCGCCCACGGCACATAGAACAGGTAGCTCTGGCCGTGTGCCGGCTTGAACGCGAGCTCGTTGACGATGTTGTTGAGTTCGTGCGCGAGCGTCGTGAGCCCGGGGGTCGCCTTGGCGAGCCGCTCGGTCGCGGGCGCGAGCACCTTCGCGGTCGGCTGCGCCTTGACCGAGAACGGCCGCAGCTGGTCGCGGAGGACCGGCGTCGTCTGCGCAAAGAACGGTCGCAGGTCAGACAGCGTCGGCCCGAGCGCGCGTGCGGTCGGCATCAGCTCGGTGAGCGCGGGGCGCGCCATGTCCCCGAGCGCGGTCGCGCGGGTCAGCGCCGTGTTCGTCGTCTGGAGCGTCGACGGCAGCGCCTTGATCGCCTGCTGGATGTTGCTGTCCTGGACCGCGAACGCGTGGAACACGCCCGCGTTGCCGCGCACGAACGACGTCAGTTGGGTCTCGTTGTTGCCCAGCGTGGTCGCGATCTTCGAGAGGTTGCCCATCACTGCCGTCAACTCGGCGCTGCGCTGCGAGACGAGTTGGCTGGCCTTCAGCACGTCGCGCGACAGCGGTTGCAGGTCGCGGAACACGTTGCCGAGCTCCTCGCCGCCGTGACCCGAGAGTGCCTGGCCGGCGTTCGAGACGAGTGACATCAGCTCCGCCCGGGTGTCGGAGTCAAGCTGCGACAGGACCTCGTCGAGGTTGACCGTCGGGAGCGTGTTCGCGGCGGCGATCGTAGCGCCGCTGTGGAGCAATTTGCCGCCGTGCGCCGAGCCCGGGTCGAGCTGGGCGACCATGTCCGCGAGGCCGGTCTTGGGTCGCAGCAGCACGGTCGCGTTGCTGTAGATCCGGTTCGAGTACTGCGGATCGATCTTCATCGTCACGATCGGCTGGCCCTGCTTGAGCGAGACGCCGGAGATCTCGCCGATCGTGACGCCCGACACGGTGACCGCCTGTCCCTGGCCCGGGAGGACGCCCGAGACCGCCGAGACCGGAGCGTTGAGGACGTAGAAGTTCTGCCCGACAAACGGGACCCAGTCTGGCCACTGGATCCGCTGATGCGCGACGATGTAGGCGCCGACGCCGAGGCCGAAAACAGCCACCAGCACCATCAACACGATCGTGTGGGCCTGGCGGCGGACCTCGCGCATGTTCCTGCTGAGCACGGGCTCGCGGTGCTTGGTCACGGGATGTTCCTCGTCGGGTCGTTCGGCAGCGGCGGCCGGGGCGCGTTGGGACGCGAGCCGTCCGCGGGGCCGATCGATGCCGGGCCGTTGACGTCCGGGACCGGTTGCTTGTAGCACGGCGCGGTCCGTTGCAGCGGCGGGACCTTGTTCGGGAACGCCGGGCGCGTCCGCAGCGGCGGTGCGGGCATCTGCGCAAAGCTGGTGTCGATGTCTCCCGAGTAGTTGGTCTGCCCCGACTCCACCTTGTAGGGGCCGCCGGCGCCGCCGATCCGCAGGAAGTTGCCGTTCCCGTCGGAACCCTGCCCCTCGGCGGCCTGGCCCGCCATCGCGTACCAGAACTCCTGATAGTTCGGGACTCCGGCGGACAGCGGTCCGTCCTTGATGACGATGTTCCCGGTCGGCAGGAACACGTTCTTGATGCAGCGGTCAAAGAGATCGATCTGAGGCAGGAACTTGGTCGTGTTGTGGGTCAGCGACGCGAGGTCCCCGGACGCGGGTTGGAGGTCGCGCAACAGCCCCTGCAGCTCCGAGGTCGACAGCAGCGGCTTGGCCTGAGCCAGCCACGGATCCGCGGCCGTGATCGTCGGCGGAAGCTTTGGCAGCGCGGACGCGAAGTCATTCGAGAACTGCTCGGTCGGCGGGAACGCCCGATCGAGCGCCGCGAACGCGGTGTTTGCGTTGGTCACCGTCGGACCGAGCAGCCGGACCGTCTCGCGCAACCCCTGCTGCTGTGCGGCGGTCGCCTGCAGGGTGCGATCGAAGTCGGAGATGAACGACGTCAGCTGACCGTCGGCACGGGCGAGGCCGGCGCTCGCGTGCGCGAGTCCCGAGACGACGCGCGAGAGCTGATCGCCCCGCGGTCCGGTGAGCGCTTCGGACACGATCGCCGAATCCCTGAGCGAGGCAACGCTGGTGTCAAACGTCTTGTTCAGCGCCTCGCCGCCGGTCAGGCCGCGGACCGACGGGTCGAGCTGCTGATCCTCGGCCGCGGTCGGTGCCACATCGACCGCCTCACCCAACCCCTGCAGCGTGTGCTGGAGCTGCAGGCGAATGTCCGAAGGCAGCGCGTCGAGCAGCTGGTCGATCTGGACCGGATCGGCGGTGTGCTGGACCGGAATCGTGCCGCCGCTGGCGAGCGCCGGCGCGGACGGGGTACCGGGCGAGAGTTGAACGTAGAAGTTGCCCTCGAGGAACAGCCGCGGACGGATCGCGATCGTCGCGTCGCGGTGGATCTCCTCGCTCGTATCGTCGATCTGCATCGTCACAGTGGCAAGGCTCGAGCTCTGATAGCGACCGGTCGCGGTCACCTTGCCGACGGTCACGCCGCCGATCCGCACCGGCGAGCCCGGCTCGAGCAGGTTCGAGTTGTGGACAACGGCAGTGACCGTGTAGTGGTTCGTGAACGGGAGTGCCTTGGTGAAGATGAAATAGGCCGCGATCCCGAGCAGGACGATCCCGATCAGGCTCGCCTTGATCGGCGAGATTCCCCTCTCCGCCCACCTCACGGCAGCACCCGCTTCGTGTGCTCGGTTCCGTTCTGCGTTACCGGCGCCGTGCCGATCACCTGCCGGCCCGGGACGTAGCGCTCGTTGCCGGCCTCGCAGATGTGTGGCTGGCCGGGCGCGGCCGTGAACGGGTACGGGTCGGAGTGCAGGTAGCTGTCGTCCTCCAGCGAGGATTGAGGACCCCTTGTAGCCGGAGGACCGTCCGCCGGCGCCGACGCGGGTCCGGCCTCGCTGTTGGGCAGCTGCGGGGGCGCGATCGCGTTGACTGCGAGCATCGTGCCGACCTGGTCGGACTCCGACAGCGCGTTCTCGAGGTTTCTGAACACCAACGCGAGGTAGTTGCAATGCGTCTGCGCAGGCTCGATGAACGCCACCGTCGGCTCGATCAGCTTGGCGGTCTCGGTCAGCAGGCCGAGCCCGGGCATGGTCTCCGGGTTCTGGGCGAAGCCGTCGATCGCATCGATCGTCGCCCGCAGCCGATTGTTGAGCTGGGGCGCCCGCCGCAGCGCCGGGATCCCGACCGCCTCGGCCGGCGCCAGCTGTGTCGAGGCCTGGCCGAGCTTGACGAACGCGGGGCGGAGGTGGTGGATCAGGTTGGTGGTGTCGTCGATGAACCGACCCTGCGCGGGCAGCTCGCGCGTCGCATTCGAGAGCGCCGGCGGACCGCCTCTGATCGTTGCCTGCAACGCCGGCGTGGTCTGCGAGAGCGGCGTGAAGGTCTGATCGAGCGCCACGAACAGCTGGGCCTCGGGGCCGGAGACGTTGACGACCTCGTGCGCGGCCTGCTCGAGGCTCGGGAACAGCCGCGGGAGCATCGTCTGGCGATTGAGCAGATTGGTCATCACCGGCAGCAGGTTGTCGACCAACGGCTCGAGTTGGCTGACCGCCTGGTTGAGCGCCGGCCCGCGCCCGGCGAGCCCATCGCCGAAGTTGATGAAGCCGGTCTGGATCGCCGAGCGGGTCTTGGGCGTGAACATGTCGAAGAAGTCATCGATCTCGACCGGCAGCGTCGTGTGCGAGAGGGGGATCGTCGATCCGGCGGCGAGCGTCTGCGACGACTGGCCACGGGTGATAGCCAGGTACTTGGAGCCCAACGGGGAGACCGGGCGCACGAGGTCGGTCGAGTCGGCCGGGAGCGCCGTGATCGAGGTGTTGAGCTTCAGGTGCAGGACCGCGATCGGGCTCCCGGTCGCATCCTTGGAGGCGGTGATGCTGCCGATGTAGCCGACCCGGGTTCCGCCGATCAGCACCTCGTTGGTCGGGATCAGACCGGCCGCGTCGGGGACGTCCGCGTTGACGTCGTACGTCGGGACGAACGGCAGCTGACTGCTCGCGGTGTATGCCAGAAACACGGCGATCACCAGCACCAGCACCGTGACCGCGCCGATCAGGATTCGGTTGGCAAACGGCGATTGTGAGCGGCGGCCGTTCACGGTGAGAGCAGGTAGCTGAGGAGCTTTTTGGTGCTCGCGAGCGACTGCGAATCGGGCACCGATGAGGGCGGTACCGTGCCGGGAGCGCCGTCGGGCGTTTGCGTCGATGTCGTCCCGGTGGCGCTCGAGTTCGTTGACGTCGACGAAGACGGAGCGGTCGGCGTCGACGAGGCCGATGCGGTCGACGTCGAAGCTGCCGTCGTGGAGGTCGATGTCGTCCCGGCGCTCGGGGTCGTCGAGGTGCTCGTCGCCGAGCTCGCTGCCGTGGGCGAGGTTGTCGCGGGAGCGGACGTGGTCTGGCTGCTCGCCGCCGTCTGCGAGCCGGCGGCTTGCCCGCTGCCGTTGGGGCTTGCGTGAGCCGCTTTCGTCCCCGGCCAGGTGAGCGTCCAGTGCGGTGTCAGCGTGGCGGGCGCGGACGTCGCGCGCGCCTCGGCAGCGCTGCCGAGCGTGGTGGTGCCAAATGTCGCTCCGCAGCCCGGGGTCTGCAAGCTCGATCGCACCACGCAGGTCGAGATCTCGACCAAGGCGCGGATGTAATGGCCGAGCGCGTCCTCGCCGTTGACCGCGCCCGTGTAGTAGTAGATGAAGCGCATCACGTCTTCGATTCCGCCTGCGTTGTCGAAGCTCTGGGCGACCGAGGCGAGATCGTTCGCAAGTGGCTTGAGCGGCTTGCTGAGCGACAGCAGCTGCTCCGTGACCGCGTGTGCCTGCGGAAACACGGTCTCGCCGCGCTCGGCCACGTTGCCGAGCGTCTTGAACACCGGGATCGACGTGTCGGCCAGCGGCCCGAGGTTGGTCACGGCGGCGTTGATCGCCGGCGCCTGTGCCCGCAGTGACCCGAGCGCCGGCGTCAGTTGCCCGGCGAGGTTGCTCAGCCGCGCGGCCGCGGGCCGGAGCTGGTGCAAGAACGGCGGTAGGTCGCGAAGGTTCTCCTGGATCGCCTGTCCCTCCTGCGCGGAGGCCGTCGCGACCGTGCCTGCGTGCTGGACGAAGCCGGCGATGTGCCGGCGCTGCGTGGCCAGTGGCGCCAGCACACGCGCCGACTCGTCCGTCAGTCGCGCGAGCGTGCGGTTCTGGCTGGCGAGCACCTGGATCACCTTGTCGGTCTGCTGGAGCGCCGGGTCGGCGCGCAAGAGCGCCGCGTTCAGCTCCTGTCCGTTGCCGGCCAGCCCAGCACCGAGGCCGGAGATGATCAGACGCAGGCGCTCCTGCTCGGGCAGGCGGGTGATGTCATTGAGCAGATCGAGCCCGATCGGCGTGGTCGTGTTCTGGACCGGCAGCACGTGCTGACCCTGGTCGGGCCCGGATTTGATCGCCGGCAGGGCCGGCGGTGGCGGATCGCCGCTGGCGTGTGGCTGCGTCGGGGTGCACTGCACGAACTGCTCGCCGAGCAGCGAGGCGATGCCGATCTCGCAGTGCGCGTCCGTGCGGAACGGCTCGAACTTGGGGTTCGTGATCTGTAGAACGAGCGCCGCCTTGTTCTGCTGCGTGAGCGCAATCGCATGGATCGTCCCGATCGTCACCCCGGCGACCTTGACCTGCTCGCCGGGGATCACGAACGAGGAGTTGTCGAACACCGCGCGCACCATGTATCCACCGCCGGTGCCGCCGCCGGTCAGGCGCTCTGCTGCGAGCGCCACGATCGCCCCGGCACCGACACAGACCAGCAGCGCGATCAGGAGGCGGACGATCCTCACGGACTGCCTCCGATCGTCTCCGAGGCCTTGCAGTGCGGATTCGAGAGCGGGCCGTTGTCGACGAACGGCGCCGAGTGGTCCGGAGGCGGTGTGATCGCCCCACCGGGGCAGCGCTGCAGAAAGCCGGTCCGCAGTGCGCCCCCCGTGCCGCGCATATTGATCGGGATCGGGCTCAGTGAGCCGCCGGCCGAGTCATCGGCGAAGTTGAATGCGCCCACGACCGGCACCGTGCGGGCGTAGTGACCGTTGGCGTCGTAGGGCGCGAAGATCCCATCCCAGTTGACCACCCACGCCACCAGATCCGGAACGTACGGGCGGGCGAACTCGAAGATCGGTGTCGACTGATGAAGCGTCTGGATCGCGCGCGGGAAGTCGCTCGTGATCTCCCGCGAGAGGCGTGGCAATTGCACCAGCGCATCGAGCAGGTCATTGTTCGGGCCCGGTTTGTCAAATGTCTGCTTTAGCAGGGAGAAGGTCGGGACGCCCTCCTGGAGCACCGGGTTCAGTCGCGGCAAGAACTGCGACAGCGGCGCCGTCACGGGCCTGGTCGCGTTGACCAGATGCGAGAGCGCCGGCAGCGTGTGCGTGCGCAGCCGCGCGAACGTCGCCGATCCCCTGTTGAGCGCGTCCGGGAGGTTGGCCAGCGCGGTCGAGAGTGACCGGTTGTCAGAGGAGAGCGCGAGCGCGGTCACCCTGGCCTGGCTGACCAGGTCCGTCAGCTGCGGCGCGCGCTTATCGATCGCTCCAAGCGCCTTGTCGGTCTGGGTGACGAACTGATTGAGCGTCGCCGTGTTGGAGTCGATCTGCTCAAACAGCTTTGAGTAGGCCTGCAACGCGGGGGGGAAGTACTGTGCGGTCAGGTTCGCCTGCGTGCTCTGGCCGTCATACCAGGCGCTGAAACCGCGGATCAACCGCCGCAGGCCCTCGCGCGTGTTGGCGTTAAGCGAGTCAAACAGCTCGTCGACGTCGACGATCCCGCTCGTGCTCGAGGTCGGGATCACGGCGTTGCCGCCGAGTGCGGGGCGAAAGCTCGGCGCGGGGCTGATGTCGATGTAGCGACTCGCGACGCTCGTCAGCCCCGGCGAGCGGATCGTCGCGGTCGTTCCCTGGCGCAGCGGTCCGAAGCTCGAATTCAGTGAAATGCCGACCTGTGCCAGCCCGTTCTGGGTGAGGTTGATCGAGTTGATCGTCCCCGCCTCGGTGCCGCCGATCCGCACCAGGTCGCCGGTCACGAGCTGGCCCGCATCGGTGAAATCGAGGCGATAGCTGTACGTCGTGGACCTGGTGGCCAGGTAGACGATGACCGCGGCGATCAGCAGCAGCGCGCCGAGGGCGGGCCAGCGCCATGGAGAGCGCCGCCGGCGGGGCGGCGTCGCTGCGGGCGTTGACGTTCGTCGTATCGCCGGCGGAGGTTGGGCTTTGTCAGTCAGCGTGGGCAAGGCTTGCGGCGACGCGAGTCTCCTCCTTGAGCCGTAGCGGCGTGGCCCTCGCCGCGGCGCCAGTATAGACGCGGGCGTTCCCGAATACCAACCAGTAACCGTCGGCCACCACGCGCATATTTGACCGCAACTTCAGTGTGTTCGAGAGGTTAGGAACAGCGGTGTGTGCAAGACTGCGCACAAGTCGGGTATCGTGTTCGCACGGCCGGCGCTTTGGCGCTCAACCTTATGTAGGGAGGATCACATATGCGAAAGCTTGTAATCGCCGCTGCGGCCGGCCTCGTCCTGGCCGCGGGAGCGACGGCCGCGCTGGCTGCCGGCTCCGCAACCTGGCCGCCCGTGACGGTCAAGCCCTCGGTTTCGCCCAACCGGGCCGGCACGCCCAAGCACCCCCAGGGCGTCAGGCTGAAGGCGGCGATCAAGTGGCAATCCCTCGGCGCGGCCGACCAGCCGATCGTCACGAAGTTCCTGCTGCTGTTCCCGAAGGGCGCCAAGTACAACGGCGGCCACGTGAAGTCGTGCAGCCGCCAGCGGGTCAATTTCGGCCCGGAGAAGTGCCCCAAGGCCTCGATCATGGGCAAGGGCACCGGCACCGCCTACGCTGACACGACCCGGACGCATCCAAAGATCACGGTCGTCAACGGCGGCAAGAACATCGTCTACTTCTACACCGTGCTCAACAACCCGGCGCGGGTCCAGGAGCCGGTGATCGGTCACGTCAAGAAGACCTCGGGTAAATATGCCTACTCGCTCAGCGTCAGCGTCCCGAAGAACCTGCAGGTCGTCGCGGGCGTGCCGATCGAGCTGACCAGCCTGTCGGTGAACGCCGGCAAGGGGACGTGGCTCGAGACGACCGGATGCTCGGGCGGCAAGTGGCCGTTCCAGCTCACGACCGACTACCTCAACAACAACACCGGACAGACCGGCTCGTCCACGGACGCGTCATCGCTCCCGTGCCACAAGTAGCGCTGGCACAGGCTTAGTCGAGATTTCGTGGGGCGGTCACGCGGATGGCCGCCCCGTGAGTGCCTGCCAGACGGCGCTCGGGCACTCCGGCGCCCGTATGACCGGAGGCGGCGAGCGTCGCCGGGCTGGGTCTAAACACAGTACTATTTGCAGAATATGCGCCGCACGATCGCGTTCGCCGTCGCATTGCTGGTCACGTTCGCCGGGGTGGCGGTCGCCCAGACGGCGCCGCCGATCACGGTGACGGTGTTCCCGAAGGTGACTCCGAGCAAGGCGGGCACCGTGGCGCACCCGCAGGGCGTCCATCTCAGCGTCAAGATCGACATCGGCATCCCGGTCAACGACGAGCCCCCGCTGGTCAAGGAGATCGACGTCTGGTTCCCGCGTGGCTCGCTCTATCAGGGCAGCAAGTTTCCGACCTGCTCAGCGCGACGGATGCGGGCGTTCGGCCCCCAGGCGTGCCCGAAGCGGTCGATCATGGGCCACGGCGGCGGCGTCGCCCGCGCCGACAGCACGCTCTCGTTCCCGAAAATAACAGTCGTCAACGGGGGCCAGCACGTGGTGTACTTCTATACCGTGCTCAACAATCCAGCCCGAGTCCAGGAGCCGGTCACCGGCAATGTGACCAAGCTCTCGGGCATTTGGGCGTACAAGCTCCACGTCGTGATCCCGAAGAACCTGCAGATCGTCGCCGGCGTCCCGCTGGTGCTGAAGTCTTTGCATATCGCCGCCGGGCGCGGGAACTGGCTGTCGACGACGTCGTGCCCCGCGAGTCGCAAGTGGAATTGGAAGGCGCTGGCGCTGTTCAACGACGGTCAGCGAATCTCGAAAAACGGATCCGTGAGCTGTCGCCCCTGAGATGGCGACCACGGTTCAGACTCCGGAGGTAGCACCCCGCCGGCGCCGTCGCCCGGCCGGCCCGGGGTTGGTCGATCGCGTGGGCGGCTGGGTCACGCGCGGTTACGAGATCGGGCGCGACGCGCTCGAGGAGACTGGCGACATGACGGTCCTGACGGCGAAGACGATCGCTTCGGCGGTCACGCCGCCGTATCCGTACGGGACCGAGTTCGTACAGCAGTTCCTGTTCACGCTGCGGGTCTGCTGGTTTCCGATGCTGATCTCGACGGTCGCCTTCGGCTACGAGGCGCCCGGGCTGCAGGCGGCCAACGCCCTGACGCTGCTCGGCGCGCTGGACCGTCTCGGCGGCTTCTTCGTGCTCGCCTCGATCAGGGAGTTCGCGCCGTTCGTGACCGCGGTGGTGATGGCCGGCGTCGCCGGCACCGCGATCACCGCCGACCTCGGTGCGCGCAAGATCCGTGACGAGCTCGACGCGCTGGTGGTGATGGGCGTCGATCCGGTCAAGAACCTTGTCGTCCCGCGCTTCTTGGTGCTGATGATCGTGACCGGCCTGTTCGACATCTTCGCCCTGCTGTTCGGAATCTTCGGCGGCGTCCTCGCGACGCTCGTCAACCACGCCCCGCTGGGGCCGTTCTTCGCGACGCTCGGCAACAACGCCGAGACGACCGACCTTTGGGGGTCAATCGTCAAGACGACCCTGTTCGGGGCGATCATCGCGATCGTCTGCTGTTACAAGGGGATGACTGCGTCCGGAGGCGCCGCCGGCGTCGGGCGCGCAGTCAACCAGGCCGTCGTGATCTCGTTCCTCGGCATTTTCGCGTTCAACTACGCGTTCACGCAGACGCTGCTCGCCACCCACCCCGCGATCACGACGATCGCCAAGTAGCCCGCGTGAGCTCGCTCAGCGAGACCCAGCCGCTGCCGCCGTCGCTGGCGCCGCTACCCGACGAGCCCGACAAGCCGTCGCGTGGCCCGGTCTACCGCGGGCTCTACAACGCCGGCCTGATCCTGAAGTTCACCGGTTACGTGCTGCGCGACACGTTCAGCGGTCGCGTGCTGCGCTTCCTGGGAGAGGTCATCCGCCAGGCGGGGATCCTGATCGTCTCCTCCACGCTCGTGATCTGGGGACTGATCTTCATCATCGGCCTCCAATGCGGGATCGAGGGTGCCTATCTGCTCCAATCGCAGGGCGCGCCGCAGTACGCCGGGCTGTTCTCGGCCTGGTGCGACCTGCGTGAGCTTGCCCCCTTGACCTTCGGCTACATGATGGCCGCCAAGGTCGGCACGGGAATCGTGGCCGAACTCGGTTCGATGCGGATCTCCGAGGAGATCGACGCGCTCGAGGTGATGGGGATCAGCGGGATCACGTTTTTGTGCGCGACCCGCCTGCTCGCCTCGTGGCTGGTGCTCCCGTTCATCTACCTCGGCGGCGTCGCCTGGGGCTTTCTCGCGAGCTACGTCGCCGTCGTGCAGCAGGTCGCGAACGTGTCGGCCGGCGGCTACTCGCTGATCTTCTGGGAGTTCCAGAACCCCGGGGACCTCTTATTCAGCATCATCAAGGGCATGACGATGGCCACGGTCATCGTCCTTGTCGGCTGCTATTACGGCTACACCGCGAGCGGCGGCCCGGTCGGCGTGGGGGTCGCGACGGCCAAGTCGATGGTCGTCAACATCGTCTCGGTCCACATCATCGGCATGCTCGGAACACAGCTGTTCTGGGGCGCCAATCCACGGGCGCCGATCGGCGGATAGCCGCGCCTCGGCGGCGGCCGCCTCAGTGCCCGATCAGATCCGGCGTCACGAATCCCGACTCGTATGCGAGCACGACGGCCTGGACCCGGTCTCGCAGCCCGAGTTTCATCAGGATCCGGCCAACATGGGTCTTGACGGTCGACTCCTCGACCACGAGCTCGGCCGCGATCTCGGCATTTGATCGCCCACGGGCGATCAAGCGAAGGACGTCGAGCTCGCGCACCGTCAGCTCCTGGAGCTCCTCGGGGGTCTCGCCGGTCACCCGCGCGGCAGCGGCGAAGCGCAGGATCAGCCGTCGCGTGACCGCCGGGTCGATCAGCGCGTTCCCGGCGGCGATGTTGCGCACCGCCCAGCACAGCTGCTCGGGCGGCACGTCTTTGAGCAGGAAGCCGCTCGCCCCGGCGCGCAGACCCTCGAAGACGTACTCGTCGGCGTCGAACGTGGTCAGCAGGAGCACGCGGCAGTCGGTCTCATCGATGATCCGCCGGGCCGCGGTGAGGCCGTCCATGCCTGGCATCCGGATGTCGAGCAACACCACGTCGGGCGCGCGCTTGCGGGCGAGATCGAGCGCCTCAAGGCCGTCACGGGCCTCGCCGATCACCGCCATGTCGCGCTCGCCGTCGATGATCAGCTTGAAACCGGCGCGCACGAGCTGCTGGTCGTCGACGATCAGGACGGCGATCTCATCGGTGCTCAGTTCGGCGGCTTCCATGGGGCTCTCGGATTCGTCTGATCAGGACAACGCGCCGGGGATCATCCCTGAGACGGACGATCGCCGCGCTGCAAGCCCGCAGCTCGGAGCGGCACTCGGCCGGCTGCACCGGCGTCTGCTAGCGCCGGTCCTGCGCCAGCGCATCGGCGAACGCGGCCGTGACCTCATCGGCGCTCCATGGCTCGGGCGACTGCGTGATGAAGAAGTCATCGAGCGCCAGCGCGGTCAGTTCTCGGAGGTGTCCCTGTTGCACGCCGATCGAGCTCATGACCGGGAACTCGAGTTCGGCCAGCAGCTCGCGTATTCCCCGGACCGCGCGCGACCCGTCGGTAGAGCCATCGTCGGGCACGCCGAGCGCGTCCGCGATCCGCTCAAGCTGGCCGGGCACATAACGGCGTTCGCGGTCGAGCGTCTGGGCGAGCACGAGCCCGATCGTCAGACCGTGCGGAACATGGAACATGCCGCCGAGCGCCTGGCCGAGCGAGTGCTCCGCGGTGCAGTCGGAGATGTTCATCGTCAGGCCCGCCATCAGGCTCCCGCACGCGACCTCCGCTCTCGCCGCCGCGTGGTTGGGATCGCGATACGCCACCGGCAGCGAGCGGCCGATCAGGCGGACCGCCTCGAGCGCGATCGCATCGCCGATCGGGGTTCTGACCCGCGCGACCATGCCGGCGATCGCCTGCGCGAGGGCGTCCACGCCCGTGAACGCGGTCGTCGCGCGCGGCACCGAATGGGTCAGCAGCGGGTCGACGAGCGCGTCCTGCGCGCGCAGGAGCGGGCTTGCGATCCCCGACTTACGATTCGCGACCGGGTCCGTGATGACCGCGCCCCCCGAGACCTCCGAGCCCGTGCCGGCGGTCGTCGGCACCGCGACCAGCGGTAGCGCGGGCTCGGGCACGACGCGATCGGAAGCGAGGAACTCGGCGAACGTGCAGCCGCGCTGAGCGCACAGCCTCGCCGCCTTGGCGGTGTCGATCACCGAGCCGCCTCCGATCGCGACCACCGCCTCCGGTGCGTTGTCGAGCACCGCCCGCGCGGCGGCGTCGACCACATCGATCGTCGGCTCGCCCTCCGTCTTGACGAATCTCGTCACGCCGAGCTGCGCTGCGGCGAGCGCGCCGACGCCCGCGGCGACCCCCGGGTTGCGCTGTTCGAGCTCGGCGTCGACCATCACCAGCGCGCTGCGTGCACCGTGGCCGGCGACGACCGATCCGAGCTCGCCCGCGACGCCCTCGCCGAAGCGGATCCGCACCGGGAGATGGTTGCTGAACGGGGATATCGCGGAGCTCGCCATCGTGATGGTCCTCTATCCATACCATTTCGCCGCCACGGCTGCTGCGCCGGCCGGTCCCGGGCATCGATCCGGGTGATCCGCCGATGTAGGCTTCGCCCGACCACCCGCAACCATGGAGGCGAGGCAATGGCACGAACCCCCGAAGAGGTCTTCCACCACCACGCCGAGGTCCTCGTGGCCGGTGACCTTGAAGGCATCGTGAGCGATTACGCCGATGACGCGATCTTCATCACGCCCGATGGCGTGCAACTCGGCAAGGACGGGGTCCGCCAGGGGTTCGTGAAACTGCTCGGAGACCTGCCGAACGCCAACTGGCAAGTGCCGACGACGCTGTTCGAGGACGACGTCCTGCTGATCGAGTGGAACGCCGAGTCCGAGCAGACCAAGGCCGATGACGGGATCGACACGTTCGTCTTCCGCGACGGGCTGATCCGTGTCCAGACGGTCCGTTACACGCTCGTCCACAAGGACTGAGCGCGGGTCGCTCAGGGTCGTGCCGCGGTAGCGCTGCCGTGGTCGCCGGCCGCGCCGGGCCGTTGGCCGTGCGTCTTGTTTCGCTCGGTCACTCGCTCGATCTCGTCGTCGCCGAGGACGACGGGCTCGCCGACCGCCAGCGCGCGATAGTACGTCGCGGCCAAGAACTCGAGCAGCCCCGCGAGCGCCGCGGCACCCTCGAGTGACGAGTCGAACGTGACGGCGCCGTGGTTTGCCAGCAGAACGCCCTTGGCGCCCGTGGTGACGATGACGCGCTCCAGCTGTCGCGCGAGTTCGCTGCCGCCGTAGGTCTCATAGGGCACGACCGGGATCTGGGAAACGCCGAACGAGGCGATCGCGTAGTGGATCGCCGGGATCGGTCGGTGCAGAGCGGCGAGCGCGGTGGCAAACGGCGAATGGGTGTGGACGACTCCGCCGACCTCGGGCCGGGCTCGGTAAATCGCGGTGTGGAAGGGCGTCTCAGACGATGGCCGCAGTTCGCCGTCGAGCACGTTGCCCGACAGGTCGGTGAGGACGACATCGACGGCGGCGATTTCCGGGTACGGAACGTTGCTGGGCGTGATCGCGATCGCTTCGGGCTCGACGCGCGCCGAGAGGTTGCCCGCGGTCGCGTTCAGCAGGCCGCGATGCTCGAGTTGGCGGCCCGTGTCAGCGATCTCGGTGCGGATCTGTTCGTGACGCAATCTGGATCAGTGGTGCTCAAGCCGGCAGGTCGCGCAGAAGGATCGGCGCTCGATCAGATACCTGGCGGGCGCTGTGCGACGTACGGACCGGCTCAGTCAGTCCACGGGTCGTCGGGGAGGATCTCTCCATCGCCGTCGTGGCGCGGGCCGAAGACGAGCAGCTCAAGCCCATCGGGTCCGGCCTCAAAAGCCCTCGCGACCTGCGGCGCGACCCGGACCGCGTCGAGTCGCCGAAGTTCGGCGATCTCGCCATCGAGATTGACCCGACCGCCGCCGGCGATCACGACATAGATCTCCTCGGCGGCCTCGTGCCGGTGTGCCCCGCCGTGCTGGTCGGCTTTGATCACGTGATACGCGAGGCCCGTGTCGTCGGCATCGAGAGCGCGGAAGGCAAACCGCGCCTCCTGGATCGAGTCAAAGCCAAACCGTGGCGCGACATCGTCGAGATCGCGCAGGTTCTTGATCGTGTAGCTCATTCGGGAAAGCCTACGCCCCTAGCTACGAGGGTCTGTCGACCGGCCAGCGAAGCGATCCGCTACGGAGCAGATCGACGATCATTGTTGCGATCGCTTCGGGAGCTGCGGTCGTCGTGATCGTGGGGTGCGCGTCTGTTCGAGCACCGGTGAACTCGCGGTGCATGTGCCGAGTCGCATCGCGGTCGCTGAAGCCATGCCGTGCTCGGGATCGCACTCGTTGCAGGCATACGCACTCCGGGGGCAGGAGGATCACATAATGGATCTCGCTGAGCCCTGTGGCGGTGCCGAACGCCTCGAGGAACCACGGACCAAGCACACCGTCAAAGATGACCGTGTACCCCCCGGTCACCAGGCGACCGGCTGCTGCGGCGGCGGCCCCCACGACGATCTCGTTCTGATGATGCGCTGCCGGTAGCCACGGGTCGACATAGCCCCGATCGAGCATCGCGAAGAACTCGTCGCCGGCTACCAGGGCACTTGGCTCGAACATGCTCGAGAAAATCCGCGCCACGGTGCTCTTGCCGGCACCTGGAGGCCCTGTCACGACAACGAGCTCAGCCACTGTCCCCGGGTGGACGTCTAGGCGCGGCTTTCCAGGCGGAGCAGGTCGAGCAGCCCGCTGATGTTGTGGCCGTCCTGGGCGGCGTGGCGCAGCATCGGCGAATCGCGGTTAATCGCGTAGCGGTTGCGGCGTCCATGGCGCTCCCGTTTGACGTAGCCGGCTTCGACGAGGTCGGCGAGGATTCGCTGCGCCGATCCGAGCGTGATCCCGACGTCGTCGGCGACATCGCGCAACCGAATTTCCGGGTCACGGGCGATGCAGAGCAGGACCTGCGTGTGGTTGGTGACGAACTGCCAACGCTGGCCGGGCTGATCGCTTGACAAAGGTGCTTCCACAATCGTACACTACAAATCGTACAAGATAGAACGGCTCCTGTTCATCGTTCATCTCGACTGTATCGGG
This sequence comes from uncultured Solirubrobacterales bacterium, assembly GCA_963744695.1. Taxonomy (GTDB): domain Bacteria; phylum Actinomycetota; class Thermoleophilia; order Solirubrobacterales; family Solirubrobacteraceae; genus Palsa-465. The sequence continues at coordinate 51,077 of CAVUUT010000009.1, forward strand.
TTATGGAGACGCAAGACGGACCTCACACGGCGCGCAATGGCAATCCGGACGCTCGTATCGGTCCAATCGCGGACGGGACTTCAGGGCGCGAACCCGGAGTTGACGCACCGCGACATCTTGCAGCGCTGCCCGAACCGTTTCAGATCGTCGAGAGCACCACTGACGGACGACGCGTGATCGCTCTGTGCGGCGAGCTGGACCTCTCAAACGCGGCCCGGCTCGAAGCACGGCTCGGAGGGAGGATCGACACCGTCCTCGACCTCTCCGAGCTTTCGTTCATCGACAGCAGCGGCATCCGCGTGGTCATCAGCACCGCCCAGAGAGCGCAGTCCGAAGAGTGGGAATTCACCGTCGCGAACCCCCAACCAGCGGTCCTGCGCGTGATCAAACTCGTCGGGCTCGCTCACCATCTGGGTCTCGAAAGTCAGAACGGGCGAGCGTCCCACCGAGACGCAGACGCCGAGCAATCCGCCTAGACGTCGAGTAGCAGCCCGCTGCCAGCTGAACGGGTTCAAACGTCCATAGTGGGCTAGTTCAGACGTCTGCGCCCACATGACCCTCCGGCGCCGCACCCCCACGACCTTCCCGCGCCGCACCCACACGACCGTTCCCTCGGCAGATGCACTAGGGCTGGGCGCCGATGGGTATATTCCGCCGCGAGGACGGACCACGCGCCAGCTTCGGCTGTCTGGCCTTCCCAGCTTGATGTCAGTTTCCGTACAGCCAGAGCCCGATGTCGCGCCCGCATCGGAGGTTGCCGACGTCCGCCTGCAGAACGTGACCAAGGCGTTCGGCGATGTGATCGCCGTCGACGATCTCACGTTGACGATTCGCCATGGCGAGTTCTTCAGCCTGCTCGGCCCGTCGGGCTGCGGGAAGACGACGACGCTCGGAATGATCGGCGGCTTCGAGACGCCGACCAGCGGCCAGATCTTCCTCGGCGACCAAAACGTCAGCAAGGTCCCCGCCTACAGGCGGGACGTCAACACCGTCTTTCAGTCCTACGCGCTCTTTCCCCACCTTGACGTCTTCGAGAACATCGCCTTCGGCCTGAAGCGCAAGCGCCTCCCGAAGAGCGAGATCGCCGACCGCGTCTCCGACGCGCTGGCGCTCGTCGACCTTCCCGGCTTCGAGAAGCGCAAGACCGCGCAGCTGTCCGGCGGCCAGCAGCAGCGGATTGCGCTCGCTCGCGCGCTCGTCAACGAGCCGCGAATCCTGCTCCTCGACGAGCCGCTCGGCGCCCTGGACCTGAAGCTGCGCAAGCAGATGCAGATCGAGCTCAAGCGCATCCAGCAGGACGTCGGCATCACCTTCCTGTACGTCACCCACGACCAGGAGGAGGCGATGGTCATGTCCGATCGCCTGGCCGTGATGAACCGGGGCAAGATCGAGCAGCTCGGCACTCCCGAGGAGGTCTACGAGAACCCGTCGACGGCATTCGTCGCCGGCTTCCTCGGCGCCTCGAACCTGATCTCGGCGAAGGTCGTCAACCGGGGTGCCGCGCCCGGACTGGCCGACCTGGCGCTCGCCGACGGCACCGCCGTACGGGTGCCCGCCGCCCGTCTCCCGAGCGGCAGCCACGACGACCTGCAGATCGGCGTCCGTCCCGAGAAGCTCCGCCTGGAGCCCATGACGGCGCCGCTGCCCGATGGCTACAACGCCCTCGCCGGCCAGGTCATCCTCGGCACGTTCCTGGGCCTCAGCCACCAGTACACGGTCCGGGGAGCGGCCGAGACTGAGCTGATCGCCTACGTGCAGAACCTCGGCGCCACGCCCCCGCCGACGCTGGGAGAGACGGTCCGACTCGCATGGCTCCCCGAGCACACCTTCGTCGTCTAGATCACCTCTGGAGGTTCACCGATGGACATCCCTGAACGCCAGCGGCGCGGCGCCCGCGCCGAATCCGAGCCCGCGATGATCGAGCCGACGCTGTACCGCGGGTTGACCGAGCCTCGCCACAGCCGCCGCCAGTTTCTGCGCGGCGCGGGCGCCGGCATCGGTGCGCTTGGCGTGGGAGGGTTGCTCTCCGCCTGCGGGATCAAGGGGACCGAGGCAGTCGCCACGGCCGACACCTTCGACTGGGCGGCGTGGTGGAAGCGGCAGAAGCCCACCGGCGTCCTGAACTTCGCCAACTGGCCGCTGTACATCGACACGAGCCACGGCAAGCACCCGTCGCTCGAGCAGTTCAGCAAGCAGACCGGCATCAAGGTCAATTACTTCGAGGTCATCCAGGACAACGCGCCGTTCTACGCCAACATCGAGCCGACGCTGAGGGCCGGCAAGTCGACCGGTTACGACCTGATCGTGATGACCAATGACGACTGGACGGTGTTCGAGCTCGTCAAGCTCAACCGCTGGATCACCCCGCTCGACCACCGCCGGATGCCGAACTTCTTCAAGTACGCCAGCCCTCTGGTCCGCAATTCCGGCTACGACCCCAGCAACACCTACACCGCGGCTTGGCAGTCGGGCTTCACCGGCATCGCCTACGACACGACCAAGATCGAGCGCGAGATCAACAGCATCCACGATCTCTGGGATCCAGCGTTCAAGGGCCACGTCGGGATGATGAGTGACAACACCGAGCTCGGTTCGGCGGGACTGCTGGCGGCGGGCGTCGACCCGGCGAAGTCGACCCACTCGGACTGGAAGAAGGCCGCCACGCCTGCTCACCCAGCAGCGTGATGCGGGGCTCGTCAGCCAGTACTACGACCAGAGCTACATCAAGGCTCTGGAGACCGGTGACATCTGGATCACGCAGGCGTGGTCGGGCGACATCTTCCAGGCCAACGCGAGCGGCTTTCCCCACCTCAAGTTCGTCGCGCCGAAGGAGGGGGTGATGCTGTGGACGGACACGATGATGATCCCGCTCCACGCGCAGAACCCGATCTCGGCGATGGAGTGGATCAACTTCTACTACCAGCCGAAGATCGCCGCCGAGGTCGAGGACTGGGTCAACTACATCTGCCCCGTGCCTGCGGCGCAGAAGATCCTCCGCAAGGAGGACCCGCCGGTCGGCAACAGCCCGCTCGTGTTTCCCACCAAGGCCGAGAGCAGCCTGGTCAAGGGCTACTACAACTACACGACCTACGCCGAGTACAACGCCTGGAACAACGTGTTCAACCCGATCATCGAGTCATGACCTGGAGGCAGCGCCTCGCGCCCTACGCCCTCGGCTTCCCGACCGCGTTCTGGCTGACGCTGTTCTTCGCCGTGCCGCTGATATCGGTCCTGTCGGTGGCGCTGATGACCGGCAACCCGGAGCAGGGCTTCACGCTGACGTGGCACTTCTCGATCTTCTGGGACGCGCTCAAGCAGTACCACACGCAGTTCCTGCGCTCGTTCTACTACGGCGCGCTGTCGACGGTGATCGCGCTCGTGATCGCCTACCCGATGGCGTACTTCATCGCCTTCCACGGCGGGCGCAACAAGTCGACCTACCTGTTGATCATCCTGCTGCCGTTCTTCGTCTCCTACGTGATCCGCGCGTTCTCGTGGCAGTTCATCCTGTCCGACGACGGGATCTTCCTGACATTTCTTCGGAACATCGGACTGGTGTCGAAGAACTTCACGATCCTGCACACCAGCTTCGCGGTGATCGCGGCACTGACCTATGACGCGATCCCCTACATGGTGCTGCCGTTGTTCGTCGCGCTCGAGAGGATCGACCGGCGTGTGATCACGGCCGCCGGCGACCTGTACGCAAATCCCGCGATGGCGTTCATACGGATCGTCCTGCCGTTGACTTCGGCCGGCATCTTCGCCGGCTTTCTGCTGGTGTTCGTCACCAACGTCGGCGACTACGTGGCGGCCGGGATCCTCGGCGGCCCGGGCACGACGATGATCGGCAACGTGATCCAGAACTCCTACCTGCAAGATCAGGCCTATCCGCTCGCCTCAGCGCTCTCATCGATCCTGATGATCATTCTGCTGCTGATCATCTGGGCGTATGCGCGGACGTTCGGGACCCAGGCGGTCGAGGAGGCCGTGGCATGAGCGCCGTCGAGGCGCCCGCGGCCGCGGCGAACACCGGTCGGCGCGCCGGCGAAGGCCAAGCGTCGCCGCGAGCGCCGCCCCCTGTCGGTCCTGGTACTCGGCGGGTTCACGTGGCTGGTGATCCTCTACACGCTCATACCGATCATCGTGATGATCATCTTCAGCTTCAACCAGACGCCGAATGGGCGAGTCACCTTCCACTGGTACGGGTCCACGACCCAGTGGTACCGGCACATCTTTGAAATCAGTGACCTGACCACTGCGCTCGTGCACTCGATCGAGGTGGCCTGCGCCTCGACGCTGATCTCGATCCTGATCGGGGTGCCAATGGCGATGGCGCTCGCACGCCATCGCTTTTTGGGCCGCACCGCAGTCGAGTCGGTCGTATTCGTCGACATCGCGGCGCCGTCGGTCGTCGTCGGCGCGTCGCTGCTGGCGCTGTTCTTGACGCTCAACGTCACCCGCGGGCTGGCGACGATCTTGATCGCCCACGTTGCGTTCAATGTCGCGTTCGTCGTGGTCGTCGTTCGCGCCCGCTTCGTCGGCCTCGACCGCTCGATCGAGCGGGCCGCAGCGGATCTCGGGGCCGGTCCCTGGACTGCGTTCCGGAGGGTGCTGCTGCCGCTGATGTTCCCCGGCATCATCGCCGCCGCGCTGCTGTGCTTCGCGATGTCGATCGACGACTTCATCATCACCCAGTTCGTCGCGGGCCAGACGCTCACGTTCCCGCTCTGGGTGTACGGCGCGGTGAAGGTCGGGATCCCGCCGCAGGTGTTCGCGATGGGCACGATGATCTTCCTGTTCGGCGCTGCCCTGGCGGTGGGCAACGTGTTCTTTCAGCGCCGCGCCGAGAAGGCCGCGGCCCCGATTCAGGTCGCCGAGCCGCAGCCGATCACGACCGTGCTCTGACGGACGCCGACGTCCCTGCGTCGCGCGCGCCTAGCGTGTGTACCGACGCAGAGGTAGGCCGCTGACTGGGCTTGTGTGCGTCATGCCCGTGTCGCTCGTTCGGTTTCGTCGGCACGCCAGGGAGGTGGGGGAGGCGCTGAATCGAGCGCCTGGCGGAGAAGCGTCAGCAGTTGCCGGCGATCGGCAGTGGTGAGCCCACCCAGCACCTCGTCCTCGACGTCCGCGACGCATTTTCTGGCCCGCTCCAGGGTGCGGCGCCCCTTCGGCGTGATCGTGACCTCCCACGCGCGGCGGTCGCCTGGACGCCGTCGGCGCTCGGCCAGTCCTGCGGTTTCGAGTTCATTGATCAGCTTGACCATGGCGCTTGGATCGATGCCCATGTCGGAGCTCAGATGTTGCTGGATCGCCCCATCTCGGGCCCCGAGCACGTTGAGCAGCGCGAACAGTGCGGGCGTGAGGCCGATCGACTGCAGCGCCTCGGCCGTGCGCGTATGCGAGGCCCGCCAGAGCCGGAAGAAGAGTTGGCCGGCGAACTCGGCCACCTCGATGTCGCTCGATACGGCTGCTGTCATTGCCAGAGCTTTGCAGATTCGCTGGAGAAACACAATGATTGACAAACACCATGATCTGGCGCTACCATCATGGGCCGTGTCCACAGTACCCACACGAAAGGGACCCCTTGACCGACCCCGACGGGTTCGCGTGGGAGGCCGCGGGAGTCCGAGACGGGCACCACGTGGCGTTCGCGACCACGGCGTCCGCGGTCCCGCAGGCCACTTGATCGACATCCGAACGCTGCGCTGCCGTTCCGGCGATCGCAGATACCCGCTAACCGTACGTGGAGGTTTCCATGAGCCCAAGCAACACGACGCAGAAGTCCGCCAAGAGCGCGGCTGCGTCTGGCACGAAGTCCAACGGCTTCACCGACGAGGAACGCGCTGCGATGAAGGAGCGCAGCCGCGAGCTGAAGGCCGCCGCGCGGGCAAAAACCGGCGGGTCGAATGGAGAGAGCGAGGTGCTCGCAAAGATCGCCGCGATGCCCGAGCCGGACCGCGGCATGGCCAAGCGGCTACATGAGATCGTCACGACCAGCGCACCGGCGCTCTCGCCGCGAACGTGGTACGGGATGCCCGCCTACGCCAAGGACGGCAAGGTCCTGTGCTTCTTCAAAGGCGCACATAAGTTCAAGACGAGGTACGCGACGTTCGGCTTCAGCGACAGGGCGAACCTCGACGAAGGCGCCATGTGGCCGACGGACTTCGCGCTGACGGAACTGACCGCGACCGAAGAGGCGAGAATCAGCGCGCTCGTCAAGCAGGCGATCAGCTGAGGATCCTCTCCGTCAAACGTAATCTCCTTGACGTTGAGTGCGGGGCAGTACAGCTGCCAGTCGCCGGTGCCGCCACCCTCTGTGCAGTTCGCTGAGAAGTTGGCCGCCGGACCGTTCTTGACGTTGATCGCGATCACGAAGCCGCCGGGCGCCGCTCGCCGATGCCTGTTTAGAGACGGCGGCATAATCGTTCTCGGTATCAGTACCGGTGATCGACAGGATGCCTGTCTGCTGGTTGAGCCACACGGTGACCCTTGGCACGTCTGCCGAGGCCAATGGAGCCGCCGCGGCGCAGATTCTGGTGCTGCCCGCCTCGGCCTCACATGGGGGCGATCCCTTGACTCGCGTCGGCTTATCGACGCCTTTGGGTTCGGTTCTCCGCCGGCCGTCGCCCAACCACGGCGACATCGCAACCGGACGTGCGGTGGAGAGCTACCCGGTGGATCCCTGAGCCAACTCAGCGACCGGCTGCCATTCGCGCCAGGTGGCCAGGCGGCCCTCGTAATCGTGTTCGGCGATACCCAACGGCGCCGTACCGAAGAACACCCGCAAAGGCGGGGGGTCGGCGTCGACGACGCGCATGATGGCCGCGGCCGAGGCAGTCGGATCGCCCGGGACGTTGCTGGCCCGCCATTGCTGCTGACGCTCGCGCAGTCCGTCGTAGGCGGGGTTGGGGTCTGACCGTTTGGCCGACGGTCCGCTCCAGTCCGTCGAGAAGCCGCCCGGCTCGACCAGCGTGACGTTGATACCGAACTCCTTGACCTCCTGGGCGAGCGCCTGACTGATTCCTTCAAGCGCCCACTTCGATGCGTGATAGATCCCGACGCCGGCGAACGCCGAGATCCCCCCGATTGAGGAGACCTGGACGATGTGACCGCCGCGCTGCTCGCGTAGAAGAGGCAGTGCGGACTGCGTTACCCATAGCGCGCCGAAGAGGTTGGTCTCAATCTGGGCTCGAGCTTCGTGCTCGGAGATCTCCTCGACCATCCCGAAGTGGCCATAGCCCGCGTTGTTGACGACGATATCGAGGCGTCCGAAATGCTCGTGGGCCTGCTTGACGGCGCCGAACGCCGCCTCGCGATCGGTCACGTCCAGGATCAGCGCGAGCAACGCGTCGCCGTGCTCGGCCTTCAGGTCGTCGAGCGTGCTCGTGTCCCGTGCGGTGGCGGCTACGCGGTCGCCACGCTCCAGAGCCGCCTTCGTCCACTCGCGCCCGAAGCCGCGTGATGTTCCGCTGATAAACCATGTTTTGCTAGTCATGCGCCGATCCTAGTAACCGAGATGAGTTCCCGCCCAGTCGGCAAGGGCAGTCCTCCATCGCCTAGCATCGACCGTCGTGATCGACGCGCCGACAAGCGACCTTGATCAGCGAGATGGGCACGACCGTGGGCGCCGCCCTGCGATCGTTGCGGTTGATGATGAGCCGGCGGTGCTGGCAGCGGTATCGCGTGATCTGAGGCGCGGTTTTGGTGAGCGCTACCGGGTTATGCGCGCCGCTTCGGGTGCCGAGGGGCTGGAGCTTCTCAAGCAGGTTCGGGCCCGGGGGGAGCAGGTCGCGCTGCTGGTCGCTGACCAGCGGATGCCTGGCCTGTCGGGAACTGACTATCTCGTGCAGGCGCGGGAGCTCGTGCCGGAGGCCAAGCGCGTTCTGCTGACGGCGTACGCCGACACGCAGGCGGCGATCCAGGCGATCAACGAGGTCGCGCTCGATTACTACCTCCTGAAGCCTTGGGATCCACCGGAGGAGCAGTTGTTCCCGGTCGTCGAGGACCTGCTCACGACGTGGGAAGCCGGCGCCGCGCTCGAGTCGGGCGGTGTCCGCGTGATCGGCCACAGGTACTCCAAACAGTCACATGACATGCGCGATTTCCTGGCTCGCAACCGCGTCCCGGCGCGCTGGCTCGATGTTGAGCGCGACGGCGAGGCTCGCGAGCTGCTCGCGGTTATCGGCGTCGACGCGGATCGACTGCCGGTCGCGCTGCTCGAGGACGGATCGATCCTCGAGCGGCCGACGACGCTTGAACTCGCCGAGCGGCTCGGGATCTCGGCACAACCGATCGGCGATCACTACGACCTCGCGATTGTGGGCGGCGGTCCCGCGGGGCTGGCGGCCGCCGTGTACGGAGCGTCTGAGGGGCTCCGGACGGTGATGGTGGAGCGGGAGGCACCCGGGGGGCAGGCCGGGCAGTCGAGCCGGATCGAGAACTACCTGGGCTTTCCGGTCGGACTCAGCGGATCGGACCTCGCGCGGCGAGCGACCGACCAGGCCCGCCGGCTTGGAGCGGAGCTTCTCACCGTGCAGGAAGCGGTTGCGCTCGAGGCCGAAGGATCCGGCCGGCTGGTCCATCTGACCGGCGGCGGCGTCCTCAGCGCCAACACCGTGCTCGTCGCGTCGGGCGTCTCCTATCGCCAGCTGAACGCTCCGGGCTTCGCTGAGCTGACCGGGGCCGGGATCTACTACGGCGCCGCGCTGATCGAAGCGCGGGCGTGCGCGGATCAGCACGTGGTGGTCATCGGCGGCGCCAACTCCGCCGGCCAGGCCGCCGTTTACTTCAGTGGCTATGCGGGCCGGGTGACGATGCTGGTCCGCGCGGACTCGCTCACGAACTCGATGTCGCATTACCTGATCGAGCAGATCGCGGCGCTCGGGAATGTCGAGGTGCGAACCGGCGCGCAAGCGGTCGCGGCCAACGGCGAGGACGGCCATCTGCACTCGCTGACGATCCGCGCGGCCGACGGGACCGAGACCGTTGAAAATGTCGACGCCTGCTTCGTGTTCATTGGTGCCGTCCCACGCACCGAATGGCTCGAGGGTGTTGTCGCGCGTGACGAGCGCGGGTTCATCCTGGCTGGTCCCGACGTCCGGGACCGAGGGTGGCCGCTGCCCCGCGACCCGTACGTATTGGAGACAAGTGTTCCCGGCGTGTTCGTTGCCGGCGACGTCCGGACGCGCTCGATCAAGCGTGTGGCGAGCGCGGTCGGAGAGGGATCGATGGCGGTCTCGCTGATCCACGAGTACCTGGCGAGCGGATGAACGAGCCGGAGCGTCCGACGCTCGAGGAGCTGCGTACGATTGACCTGTTCGACGACCTCGACGACGATCAGCTCGCGCTCTGGCAGGAGGTCGCGGAGATCCGCGAGGTAGCGGCCGATACCATCGTGGCCGAGGCCGGCGACGCCGACGGTTCGAGATTCTTGCTCCTGCTCAGCGGGGTCGTCCAGGGGTTGGTCGTCGAAGCGGGGCGTATCGAACCGTTCACGCGCCAGACGGCGCCGACCTGGATGGGCGCGATCCCGGTCCTGACCGGGACCGGTTACTCCGGCCAGTTTCGAGCGGAGACCGACATTCGGCTGGCGGTCATCGAAGCCGAGGATTTCATCCGGCTCGCGCTCAGCCAACGTCCCGTTCACCGCCGGGTGATGCGGGCCGTGCGGCCGATGGCGACGCGGATCGCGGTCCGTGAGCAGACTCGCGAGAGGCTCGCTTCGCTTGGCACGATGGCCGCGGGACTTGCGCACGAGCTGAACAACCCGGCGGCGGCCGCCCGGCGCGCCGCCGCCGATCTGGCCGAGGCGCTCGACGTCCTCTCCTCGACGATCGGCTTGTTCGTCGAGTCCGGGATCGAGCGCGAACAGGCCGAGGGGCTCGTGGAGCTGCAACGCGAAGCGATCGAGCGGGCGCAATCGCGCAGCACACTCTCGGCACTCGATGCCGCCGACGCCGAGGAAGAGCTGCTCGATTCGCTCGATCAGCTCGGGGTGGCAGAACCTTGGCGGGTCGCCGAGCCGCTGGCGGCTGCCGGGCTTGACACCGCATGGCTCGACCGGGTTGCGGAGGCAGCCGGCCCGGCCGCGAGTGCTGCCACCGCGTGGATTGCCGCGTCGCTGACCGCGCGCAGCCTCGCGGCCGAGATCGCGGAATCAACCGACCGCATGGGCAAGCTTGTAAAGGCGATCAAGTCGTACGCGTTCATGGACCGCGGCGAACTTGTCGAGACCGACATCCACGAGGGCCTCGAGACGACGCTGGTGGTGCTCGGGCACAAGCTCAAGCCCACGTCGATCAAGATCCGGCGCGAATACGACCGCTCGCTCCCCAAGCTCACGCTCCGCGGCTCCGAGCTCAATCAGGTGTGGACGAATCTGCTTGCGAACGCGATCGAGGCGGTGGGCGATTCGGGCACGATCGAGATCGCCACGAGCCGCGACGGCGTCTGCGCACGCGTCGACATCATCGACGACGGTCCCGGGATCCCGGCGGAGATCCGCGAGCGTGTTTTCGACCCGTTCTTCACCACCAAGGACGTCGGCGAGGGCACGGGCCTGGGGCTCGACACGGCACGCCGGATTGTGACCGAGCGGCTGAACGGCTCGATCGACCTCGAGTCAGAGCCCGGACGGACCGCGTTCCACGTCTGGCTACCGCTCGACGGGGTCAAGCAACAGGCGGCAATCCCAACCTAAGCCGGCGAAGCTCGGCAAGCGACCGCAGATCAGTCGGGGAGCGCTTGCTGGTCGCCCGCGAGACCGGTGTCAAAAGCCGAAACGATCAACGCGGACGTGCTGACGTTTCTGCAGTCCTGATCGATCCGGCGTCCGAATCAGCAGACCACACAGCGGGTGTCGTTCCGAGGCGCTCGGCCCACCATTGGACCGGAACGAGCCGCAGTGCCAGCTGCAGCGTCAGCCGGTCCAGGTCCTCGGCGAGCTGCGCGATTGCCACGAGCCGGGCTACGAGGCGATCGCCGTCGAGCTGACCCTCGAGTTGGACGGTTGGATGGCTGCGGTTGTTCGGTCGCCTGCTGTCAGGTTCGGCGGGCGCGTCGGAGTCGTCGAGCAGGCCGTCGAGCCAGGAGACCTCAAGCGCGAGCTCGACGTGGCGGTCCATGAGCTCCGCGTAGACGTCGACATTGATCATCACCCCGGCCCAGCGCCCGAGCATCTCGTCGCTACCGGTCACGAAGCGCCCCAGCCCTTCGTGCATGCTCTCACGCCGCTGCGGGTCGGCCACGAGCTCTGTGACCGCGTCCGTCAGGCGTGAGGTGTCGCGCACTGCGCGCGACCCGGCGTCGAGCGCTGCCGGTGTGCGCGCATCGGGCGCCATCAGACCCGCGAGCTCGGCCGCTCCGGTCCAGATGACTCGCGCGTTGCGGGCGAGCTCGAACATCACGTACTGGGCGAGCACGGTCCAGCGCCCGCGCCGACGGCGTTCGAGCGCCTCGTTGATAACTGCGCCGGACAGCATCACGACGATCAGGCTTGCGACGACGCTTGCAACGAGCGCGTGTCGCTCCCAGAAATGGCCGCCGGAAGCGTCTGAAACGATGCCGGCGACCAGAGCGATGATCGCGACGAGCGCGAGAATGCGAGTCTCGCGCAGATAGGACTCCACCGAGTGCGAGCGGCGCGGACCGAGCGAGTGGTGAGCCATCGCCGACGAGCTTACGCCCGCGGAACGCGTTGCCGCGAGCGGACTGAATCGAGTGGCGCGGATCGGTACCGTGCGGCGCAACCATGAGCGCGTTCGCTGCGGCTTTCGCCCCGGTACACCAGCAGTATCTGCTCGAGGCTCGGCAGATGCAGGCTCTGTCGTTCGCGGTGCACATCCCGCTCGTGTGCTTCGGGATCGCGTTCCCAGCGATGGTGCTGTTCATGGAGTGGCTGGGAATGCGGACCGGCGATCCGCTGTATCGCACGATCGCCCGGCGCTGGAGCCGGATCGTGCTCGCGCTGTTTGCGATCGGCGTCATCACGGGCACGATCCTCAGCTTTGAGATGGGCCTGCTGTGGCCGAATTTCACCGCCACCTTCGGCAGCGTGTTCGGGCTCGGGTTCGCGATCGAGGGCTTCTCGTTCTTCATGGAGGCGATCTTCATCGGCATCTATGCCTACGGATGGGACAGGCTCTCACCGCGCGTGCACTTCCTGTGCGGGCTGCCGATCGTGGCGACCGGCTTCACCGGTTCGCTGACGGTGATCTCGGTCAACGCGTGGATGAACCATCCCGGAGGATTCCATCTCGTCGGCGGCAAGGTGGTCGACGTCGATCCGTGGCGCGCGCTGTTTGGCAATTCGCTGCTGTGGTCCGAGCTGATCCACATGTACATCGCCGGCTACATGGTCACGGGGTTCGTGATGGCCGGCGCTTACGCGTTCTGCCGGCTGCGGGGGCGGTGGACGCGGTACGAGCGCGTGGCGATGACCGTCCCGCTCACGATCGCCTGCCTGGCGGCCCCGGTCCAGGCGCTCGTCGGCGATTGGATCGCGCGGGTGATCGCGGTCGAGCAGCCGATCAAACTTGCCGCGATCGAGGGGCTGTATCGAACGACCCGCGGAGCCGGCGAGCACGTCCTCGGCTGGTACACCAACGGCCAGATCAAGTTTGGGATCGGGATCCCGCATCTTTTGTCGCTGCTCGCCTTCCACAGCTGGAACGCCCAAGTCACCGGCTTGGAGACGGTCTCGGCGAGCCACCGTCCGCCGATCAACGTCACTCGGCTCTCGTTCCAGACGATGGTCGGGATCGGCACGCTGCTGGCGCTGCTCGGCGTGTTCTATCTGTTCGTGCGAATCCGCCGGCGCCGGCTTCCGCTCTCCAAATGGTTCTACTGGGCGGTCGCGGTGTCGGGGCCTGCCGCGACGGTGGCGCTGATCGCCGGCTGGGTCACGACCGAAGTCGGCCGCCAGCCGTGGGTCGTCTACCACGTGATGACGACCGCGCAATCGGTCACCGGCGCGACCGGGATCCCCGTTGGCTACACCGCTCTCGTCGTCACATACGTCGCCGTCGCGGGAGCGATGGTGTGGATTCTGCGCCGGCTCGCCCGCTCACCGCTTGACACCCCCGGCGCCGACGCCCAACCCCACTCGACCCCGCAGCCCGCCTGATGCTCGACGCGCTCCCGCTCGTGTTCGTGCTGATCGGGCTGGTGCTGTACACGGTGCTGGCGGGCGCCGACTTCGGCGCCGGCATGTGGCAGCTGATGAGCGGCGGCGGCGAGCGAGGCGAGCGGATCCGCGACCACTGCCATCACTCGATGGGACCCGTCTGGGAAGCCAACCACGTTTGGCTCATCTTCGTGTTGACGGTGACGTGGACCGCGTACCCGGTGTTCTTCGGGTCGGTGGCCTCGACGCTTGCGGTGGCGCTGTTCATCGCCGCCCTCGGCATCATCCTGCGCGGCGCGAGCTACGCGCTGCGCTCCGGCGCCGCCGGGACACGGGAGCTGCGGACGATCGATGGGATGTTCGCGGTGGCGTCGCTCGTGACGCCGTTCGCGCTCGGTGCGGCCGCGGGCGGGATCGCTGCCGAACGCGTCCCGGTCGGAAACGCGGCCGGGGATCTCATCACCAGCTGGCTGAACCCGACCTCGATCTTGATCGGCCTGTTGGCGGTCGCCTTCTCCGCTTACCTCGCCGCCGTCTACCTCGCCGCCGATGCCGCGAGGCGCGGCGAGGCCGACCTGGTGGAGGCGTTCCGAATGCGGGCATTGGGCGCCGGCGCGGTCGCCGGCGGCCTCGCGCTGGCTGGGCTGGTCGTTGTCCACGCCGATGACCGCTCGCTGTACACGGGCCTCGTGCACGGCGCCGCGCTCGCGGTCCTGATCGTGTCGGTCATCGTGGGGACCGCGACGATGGGACTCAACGCGGCGCGGCGGTTCGAGCTCGCCCGCTACACGGCGGCGCTCGCGGTCGCGCTCGTCGTCGCGGACTGGGCGTTTGCGCGGTGGCCGACGCTCCTCCCGGGGCTGACGGTCGACCAGGCGGCGGCCCCGCACGACACGATGGTCGCGGTCCTCGTGGCAGTGCTGGGCGGTGCGGTCCTGCTGTTCCCCGCGCTCGCGCTTCTGTTCACCCTGACCCTGCGAGGCCACCTCGGTGCGCACGCCGATGAGGTCGTGCCGGTCGCGGCCGCGGATCAGCGCGTTGTCGCTGCGCTGCTCCTGGGACCGACGCTCGGGGCCCGGCTAGCGGTGGCGTTGCTGATCGTCGGCATCGGACTCCTCAACGTCGCCGACGCGTCGTGGGCGCACGCGATCGGCGTGGTCAGCCTGCTCGCCTTCATCCTGGTCGCGTTCGCGACGCTCGTACCGCGGGCACTGGCCGAGGACGCCTGAGCGTCGCTCAGCTCGCCGCGACCGCAGGCGGCCGTGCCCGCTTGCTCCAGCGCCGCCCGATCGCCTTGACGAACTGCCGCGGACGGCGGCGGTAGAGCTTGCGCCCGACGGCGAATGCGTCGTCCTGAAGGACGGCGCGGCGACGGTCGATCGCCGCCATGAGCACCACCTGCGCGGCGCGGTCGTCGAAGCACTCGCGGCGGGTGGCGACGTAGTGACGAAGCTCGGCGAGATCGTGGTCGTCGCCGAGCAGGTCGGCGAGGCCGTGGGTGCGCTTCGCGAGCTGCTTCATCCTCTTCGGCGAAGCCGGCCGCAGGATCTGCTCCGCGTGCCAGAGGTCCTTCACGCGCTTGCGCCACTGGTGGAGGTGGGCGTCGGTGGGGTGCACCTCCGCGCGCCGCATCGCCTTGCGGCCGCGTCGATAGATGCGCCGCAGACCGGGCTCCACCGCCTCGAAACCGTCCCGGTGGAAGGTCCACGCCGCGGTACGCGTGCGCGCGCCGTCGATGTCGTCCACCACGGCCGCGATCAGCGTGTCGTCGACTTTGAGCGACTCGAGCGCCTGTTTGCGTTCGTCTGATAGCTGGGTCCGCAGCTCGGCAGTCGCGTCGCCGGACAGATCATCGGCGCAGGCCCTCTCGAGCGCGTCGAGCGTCTCGATCAGTACCGACGCGTCGCGCACCGCCGCCAGGCGACGTCCGGCGGCGCGGAACGCGACGTTCTCGCGCCGATAAGTCTCGTCGCCGAGCGCACCGCGCGCCAGGCGCACGGTCGCCCGCACCCGCTTGAAACCCTTACGCGTATCGTGCACCGCGGCGGCGAGCTTGCGTTTCGGGCCGTCAGTCAGCTCGTCGCGCGCCTGATCGAGCTGGCCGCGCGCAATCCGCCTGATGCCGTCGGGCGTGGGCTCGTCCTTGTAAAGGCGAAACGCGCGCTCGCGGCCGCGCCTGGAGCTCGCACGCCGATCGAGAGCGAGCTTGGCGCCTACCACGGCGGTCCCAACGAGCGCCCCGGCGGCGGCGGCCACTTCCTTCTTTGTGGCCGTGCCGCTGTTCCTATGGGCGATGCCTGCCGTCTTTGCCATCACTCCCGTAGTGCCCGGCGCCGCCGCGCTTCTAACTTAGCCGGCGTGAGGAGCGGGGACCCGCGAGCTGTCCGCAAACAGCGGCGTCCTGGCTGCGCCGGCGCGCGCCGCGACACCCACCCACCGAGCGCGCGCGATATGTGGAAAATCCAGCGCGCCGCGGCGGATCTTCCACGTTTGTCCTCGTCAGCGCGCATTCGGTGGAAAATCCGACCGGCGGCGGCGGATTTTCCACGCTTTGCGCCCCCCGGTGGATGCGAGCCGCGCGGCTGCTGCGGGCTTGACGGCCGTACCGGTGAGACGCGCTACGTGCGCCCGAGCTGAGGATCGCTGGTCAGGCGCTCACCGGACTCCAGACGCCCGGCGAGCTGATACCTGAAGCTGGAGGAACCTGCGTCGACTGACATCCCGCATCAGTATCACCAAGCCTAGGTTCACGGGCGGCCCTGCACCGCCCTGATCTGGGTGAGCATCGCGACCAGCCGGCCGCGGCCAACGCGGGCGCATGGTAGGTCGGCTCGGGCGCCGGGTCCACGGCGCTTACAGCACCCTCACAGCAGGCTCACAACAAAGTCACGAGCGGCATTTCGGACAACCGGCGACGTCGTTTGAGCTCCTCGCACGCCGGGTGCAGCGGCGATTTGCCGTTCGGCGCGCAGCAGTGGTGGGCTAGGCTCGCGGCCATGATTGCGTCCCTTTCGCCAGCCGAGCAGCCGAGGCTCGGCCGCAGAATCGTGCGCCTGTTTCGCCCCCACCGCGGTGCGCTGGCGTTGATCAGCCTGACGATCCTGACGACGTCGGCGCTGAGCGTGATCGGCGCGCTGCTGGTCCGCCAGGTGTTCGACAAGGCTCTGTTTGTTGTGGGTGGCCCCGATCTCGGCGCGCTGTACCCGCTCGTCGCCGCGCTGATCGCGATCCCGATCATCAACGGGGTCCTGAACATCGTCCAGGTCTATCTGACAGAGGTCGTGGGCAATCGTGTGCTGCAGGAGCTGCGCGACCGGCTGTTCGATCACCTCGAGAAGCTATCGCTCGCGTTCTACACGGCGACCCGCAGCGGGGAGGTTCAGTCCAGGCTGGACAACGACGTCGGCGGGGTGCAGACGACTATCACGTCGACCGCCTCGTCGGTCCTCAGCAACGTGGTCACGCTGATCTCGTCGGTCGTGGCGATGCTCGTGCTCTCGCCGCTGCTGACGGCCATATCGTTGGCTGTGACGCCGATCTTCGTGTTGTTCAGCCGTCGGGTCGGGCGCGCTCGGCGGAGAGCGCGTCGCGATGCGCAGGTCTCGCTTGCGTCGATGCAGTCGATCACTCAGGAGACGTTGTCGGTGTCGGGGATCCTGTTGGCGAAGGTGTTCGGCCGACAGGCGCATGAGGTCGACCGCTACCGCGTCGAGAACGCGAACCAGGCCGAGCTGCAGGTCCGCCAGGCGATGGTCGGGCGCTCGTTCTTCGCCGTCACACAGGCGTTCTTCGGGATCAGCCCCGCGCTCGTCTATCTGGTCGCCGGTCTGCAGGGCACGCACGGCGCCCTCTCGGCGGGGACGCTGGTGGCGTTCACGACCCTGCAGAGCCGGCTGCTGATCCCGATCAACCAGCTGCTGCAGGTGTCGGTCGACGTCCAGTCATCGCTGGCGTTGTTCAGCCGGATCTTCGAGCTGATCGACCTCCGCCCCCGGATCGCCGACCGTGAGGATGCGCTCGGCCTGGCCCCGACCGAGATCCGGGGAGAGGTCGCGCTGGAGCAGGTGTCATTTCGCTATGGCGGTGGGGAGGACGGCGGGCCGGCGGCGCCGGAGGAGGCGTTGCGGGACGTGTCGATGCTGGTTGCGCCCGGCCAGCTCGCAGCGCTGGTTGGGCCTTCGGGGGCGGGCAAGACGACGATCTCATACCTGGTTCCGAGGCTCTACGACGTCGACGGCGGGGCAGTCAAGATCGACGGCCATGACGTGCGCGACCTCACGTCGGCGACGATCGCGGGCGCTGTCGGTGTGGTGACTCAGGAGAGCTACCTGTTCGGCGGCACTGTGCGCGACAACATCAGCTACGGGCGGCCCGGTGCGACCGATGCGGAGGTCGTGGCCGCCGCGAAGGCCGCCTTCATCCACGACCGCATCATGGCCCTCGAGGACGGATACGACACGGTCGTCGGGGAACGCGGCTATCGGTTCTCGGGCGGCGAGCGCCAGCGGCTGGCGATCGCCCGCGTGATCCTCGAGGACCCGCCGATCCTGATCCTCGATGAGGCCACCTCCGCGCTGGATACCGAGAGCGAGCGCGTCGTGCAACAGGCGCTCGAGACGCTGATGCAACGTCGCACGACGATCGCGATCGCACACCGTCTTTCGACGATCCGTAACGCTGACGTGATCTTCGCGATCGATCGCGGCACGATCGTCGAGCGCGGAACCCACGACGAGCTGCTCGCCGAGGGTGGCCTTTACGCTCGGCTCTACCGGGAGCAGTTCGGCGACGGAGCGATCGAGGCCCACTGCAGCGACGGCGTGATCCTCGCCAACGGCCGGGCGTGTCGGCCATCGAGCCAGCACCTGCGGCGGGGCCAGGAGATCGCGGCACGCCCTTCGACCGAGCCCGAGCGCCTGGGCGACCTTCCCGCGGAGCTGCGGACGGCACTGACGGTATGACTGCGAGCATGCGCTGATGGCGTCGACCCTGCGCTCGCCCCAGGTTCGAGGAGTGCTCGAGCGACTCCATGCCAAGGCGCGGATCGAGGATCCGATCGCGAAGAACCGCGTCGCTGCCCGCGAGCGCGAGTTGGGTCAGCGCCTTTCGGTTCCCGAGCGGTACGAGCTATACGGCGAGGCGCCGCTGGCGATCGCCGCTGAGACCGGCGAGCTGTACTACCTGCTCGCCGTCGCGCAGCGCGCGCGCACGATCGTCGAGTTCGGCTCCTCGCACGGGATCTCGACGATCTACCTCGCGGCGGCGCTGCGCGACACTGGCAGCGACGGATTGCTCGTCACGACCGAGATCCTCCCGGCAAAGGCTGCGGCGACCGAACGCAATCTCACCGAGGCGGGTCTGTCGGACCTCGTTCAGATACGAACCGGGGATGCCCGCGACACTTTGGCCGAGCTCGCTGACCCGGTCGACATGCTCGTCCTTGACGGCCGCAACGATCTTTACGTCGCGATCTTCGATCTCGTCAATCCGCAGCTCGCACCCACTGCCCTCGTCGTCGCTGACCTCGGCCCCGACGATCCCGACCTCGAGGCTTACCAGCGGCACGTGCGGCACCCGTGCGCCGGCTTTCACTCCGTGACGCTGCCAGTCGACGAGGGGATCGAGCTCACCGTCCCGATCGGCCGATGAGCGCGCCGACGGCGCTCGACTGGCGCAGACTCGCAAGCGTACGCTTGATCGGTGCCGTTCCCACGGTTTCTGAAAGGCCGCGCCGCGAAGGAGGAGAAGGTATCGATCGGCGATCCTCGATTCGAGGATTGGGAGACGGTGAGCGTGTTCGAGGATCAACGAACCTGTTTGGCCTGGCGCGATCAGCTTCGCGTCATGGGTCTCGATGCAAGCTGCATTGCCGATCATCCGCTGGACCGCTTTGGACGCGGCGACATCTATCTCGCGGTCCCGTCTGACCAGTGGTCACACGCGAGCGAGATCGTCGACAACCTCGACGCCTAGTGGGGAACAATTGGTGTTCCCCAACGGCAGGCGCGCGCTTGCGTCGTTCACGCTACGGGTTGTCCTCGAGTGATTGCTTGTAGCCAGCGTCGGGCGTTATTGCCGATCCCTCGCAGATCGTGGATGCCTTCTCGACCGCCGCCTGGACAACCGGGTTTTTCTGGTCGTAGGCGATCAGCAGCGCCAATTCGTGCCCCTGATCGTGGATCTTCAAGCGCTCGGCCATGCATCGACCGAAGCGTGCATATTGGGCGTTGAGGGTCTTCGCGGATGGGTCGACGTGAACACCAGCGGTCACTGACCCGAACACCTCGTCGACTGTTCCAAGACTCGTGTTGGACTGCGTCAGACCGTACCCCGCTTGGGCGATCAGATCGGCCGTGACCTTCGGCATCGGCGTTCCCTGCTGGAAAGCCGGGGCCGACGATCCGCTTGAAGATGCCGCCGTTGTCTGCGTGACGGTGCTCGCCGAGCTACCGCACCCCGCGATGACGATCGACGCAACGATCCCAACTACAGCTCTGCCCCACATAGGAACCTCCCCCGGTCCTGTTAGGCACAAGCTTACCACCCTTCGGTGAATTCGAACGTATGCTCGCCTTCGGGCAACTCCCAGTCGCGCGTATGTGTCCCGAGGGTGGACCTGCCGTATGCTTGCTCAGACGTGGCCGCACTGTTTCGCAAGAGCGAGGAAAAGGCGGCGCGCGAGGAGGCGGGACGAGGCGAGTTCGAGCGCCTGGTGGCGCTGCCGGTGACAGACTTGGCGAGCGAGTTGATGCCGGCGTTCGGGCCCGACGGACTGCAGCCTCTGCACGGCCGGGATTCTGGTCCACCTGCTTCTGGTTTACCTGCCTGGGGGATCAATCTCCTACAGCTGGTCCGCTGGGTCAGTAGGACTTACTGCCCCAGCGGCGCCGTAGATGCGCGTCAGCTGATGGAGCCGGTTCGCGAGGGTCTGCAGCCGCTTGAAAACGCGGGGCTGGTACTCCGGACGCGACGCCACCAGGACACGTGGGCCGCCACGTCGCTCGGCACGACGGCGCTTGCCGAAGGCACCGTGCAGGATCACCTGGTGGGCCAGCCGAATCCATAGCGCGCTCGGCCGGGCAGGGGCAGGCGCGGGTCGCGGCGGTGTGAATTGATGCGCGACGATCGCAGATAGTCCAGGTTGCACGTCCGCGCATCGGCGCCGAGCACGAAGCTTCGTAAAAGGGGGTCGGGAGATGGGAGTCGCGTTTTTCGGGTTAGGCCGAGGTTGTTACCGTCGCTCTGGGTTTTCTGGTGGTTGGGCGGACTGCTGGCATTGGCTCTGGTATTGCCTGCCGGCGCGGCTGCGGCTCCGGATATCACGTTGGTCGCCCTGGCGGGGGCTCACGCCTACCCCGATCAGACCCCTGAGGCCCGGTCGGCGACACCGAGGCCGCGGATGCATTTCGCACGACTCAGGTCCAGCCCGTGATCGGAATCGAAGCCGACGCTGGGGCACAGTTGCAGTGCCATGCCAACTCGGTGTTCGCCACGCAGCCATGCGGCCCCGCGCTACCGGGCTGTAAAGCTACGGTCTGCGCTAGCTACCGGCCGTCGTCGCCGCTGGCCCCGGACTCCACGTCCGGGTTCGGGGGCTCTCTTTGGCCGTTGACCTGTTGGACTCCAGTGGTGACACGCTCGACTCTCAGTGGCTGAAACTGGACGTTGACACGACTGCGCCGGCCACCGTGTTGCACAGCATCGGAACCCCATCGACGTTCCCGAACGCGTTTCGCCCAACCTTCACGTTCGAGGTGAGCGACAGCAACACGGTCGGCGGAAACGCCGTCGACCATGCTGATTGCTCGTGGACGCCGGCCGGACGCGCTCCCGTATGGGCTGCCTGCCCGCTCAGCTTTGGGCGTGGTTCGTTTCGTCCCGCACGGCTTGCCCGTGGCCATCACCTATACACATTCGCTGTCCGCGGGACCGACGACTTCGGGCGCTCCACGGTCGCCTCGGGCGAGTATGACCCGGTTCCGTCTGCGCTGGCGATCCGGCGACCGGCCGATCTGTCGGGGCCGCTGTCGTCGGGGATCCGGACGCGCGTCAGCTGCGACACCCTCCGTCAGGCCGAGGTCGGCGTATACGCGTACGCGCTCAACGGCCGGCGCTACGCGTCGCCGCGGGGAGCAGTGAGCGAGCTCCCCCAGCCGGGACGGCTCTCGCTCCGCAGCGCCACCCCAGGCTTTACGATGCACCGGCTTCTGAGACTTTCTGGCCGCGCACGCCGAGCAGTCCGCACAGCGCGGTCTCTGTCTGTCGTCTTCGCCGCGGGCGCGCCAGACAGCATCAATGCCGGCATCGCAGATGACACCCTCAGCTACCGGACACTGGCGCTTCACCGCTGACTTCGACGTGTGCCGCCAAAACAATCGAGCTGAGCGGCAGCCGCGGTGCTCGATGTGGCTGGTAGGACGACCATCACGCCGTTCCGACCTCGTGTCCGCGTTGAGCGGGCTTGTCCGTTATTTGCCGGGGGTGGGGTCGATGGTGATGCCGTCGGGTCCGATGCGAAATTCTCGGATTCGCGGATCGTTGCGGCTGGCGCGGGTCTTGAGCGCGGTGATGGCACGGCGGATGGTTGACTCATCGCGGATGTATTGGAGGATGAGCACGTTGTCTGAGAGGTGGGAGACGCCGTATTCGGAGAGGCGATTGACCGCGAAGAGGTCTGGGAGTTCGGTGGTCATGAACAGGCTAACGCCCGTCCGAGAGCAGCGTTGGATCAGTGAGTACATGTATTCGCGAAAACCGATCTCGTCGCCACTGGCGAATAACACGTCGGTGAGGCTGTCGATCAGAACGCGCTTGGCTCCAAGGCGGTCGATGGCATCAAGGAGCTCGTAGATCCACTCATCGACGTAGAGGTCGACCGGCGAGCGGTACATCATCGTGACGGAGTCGCCAAGCGTCCAGCCGAACGCTCGGGCGACGCGCGTGAGCTGGGTCGGATTTTCCTGGAGGCTCGCGATGATCCCAGGCTCACCTGCGCCAGCGCCGGCAACGATGAAGTGCAGTCCCAGGAGCGTCTTTCCGATGCCTGATGGACCTGCACATAGCGTTGACGAGCCCGGCCAGTAACCATCGGTCAGCATGTCATCGAGGGCATCGATGCCCGTTGACGCTCGCTCGGCACCGAGGTCGTAGTTCGAGGCGTCGACGGTATCGGCGAGCCGCGGGAACGCGCTCAACCCCGCGGCGCCGAGGCGATACGCGTGCCGGCCGGAGAGGTAATTGCTGCCACGGAGCTTGATCACCTCAAGCATGCGACTGGAACGCTCGCCCGACTGGCGGTACCCCAGGCCAAGGATGCTGTCGGCTACCGCAGCCTCAGGCTCGCCAGAAATAGTGTCGAGGTCGTATTCGCCCAGCCAAAAGCTCGAGCCGGCCACAGCGCTGGTGTCCGCCGCCAGCTCGAACAGGAAGCTTCGAAAGTCGCGGTGGGTCTCCGCGTATGCCGCGAGTGCCTTGAAGCTATCGATGATCAGGATCCCGGGATGGCGCTCACGCAGCACGGCGCGGAGCCGCTCGAGCATTCGCGGCAAGCCTCCTTCCTCGAGATCTTCGCCGAGACTTTCGTAGAACACCCGCTCCCCGACGCTGGCGACATCGAAGAACTCGAGGGTCTGGCCAAAGCGGACCAGCTTGTCGAGCGGTTCCGAAACCGTCGAGAGGTATACCGCAGGCCGTTGGACCGTCGCGTTGGTGAACGCGTACTGCTCGGCGAGAATCGTCTTGCCGCTACCTGGCGTTCCCGCGATCAGGTGGATCGCGTTCCCGGGCAGGCCGCCGCCGAGGATCGCGTCAAGTCGGCCGCTTCCGCTTAGGAGACGGTCGTCCACTGTGAAATCGACCGTCGCCGGCTGATCGCGCTCGTTCCGACCAGGTCACGAACGGTTGACGCGAAAACCAGCGGGTCGATTGGTTTCTGCAGGAACGCCGAAGCACCAAATTCGGCGGCCACCTCGCTCGCCGCGAGCGGCGAAACCGCGATCACCGTCGCTCCGGCTTGCGTGAGCCGTTGGATCAGCCGCCCGCCCACGCCTCCCGAGAGCAACAACTCGACAACCACGATCTGTGGCGTGAGCTCGTCAAATTTTTGCTGCGCCTCGTCGGCGGAGGAGGCAATCTCCACCCGAAATCCCTCGGTGCGAAGAAGATAATCCTCAAGACTCGCCGCAAAACGGTCGCGCTCGGCGATCAGGATCAAAATCCCCGGCTGCTCATCACCGATCCCGGGAGCAGGCATCTCACTGCCTTGATCGACTTGCTCAGCGAGCAGACGGTGAGCATCGCCCGGCGAAAACCCCTGGTCGATCTGCTCGACGACGAACGACAGCTGCGCGAGCTGGACGCGGGTATACCGCCGCTGCCCGCCCGCGCTGCGGACCGCGATCACGAGCCCATAACGCTCTTCCCACGTCCGTAGCGTCGACACGGGCACGCCGACCATGCGCGAAACGACACCGATGCTGTATAGAGCTGGCTCCACGGGTCAAGAGTACGGTCTACCCGCGGCCCGGGTATTGCCGGTCTGAGGCGTTTCGGGGTTCACGCGCCACGATGGGTAGATGCGTCACCAAGGCAGCGGTGCGAGCGGGTCGCAGTCGCTTGAGATGATCGGCAGGAGAGCGCCAACGCCCGTGAGATCCAGCAGTCGCTCGACTGCGCGTGAACCGTTGATCACCCGCAACCGATCAACGTCCGCACACGCCGCGTGCATCCGAATCAGCAGATGGATCCCGGTCGAGTCCATGAAACTCAACTCCGTGAGGTCCACGACGATCATTTTGGCATCGTCCTCCCTCAAGACGGCGTCGAACGCGCGCTCGAGCTGCGGCGCCGTCGCGAGATCAAGCTCACCGACCAGCGTCAAGCGGTGAACCCCGCCCGCCTTCGTCTCGCGAACCGACAGCGGCTCTAGCGTAAGCATGCCCACCTCCCCATCACGGATGTCTCAGAAGCGGTCACAGTCCGGTCGGGCGGCGACAGTCCTGCGGTACGTCAACCTTAGACCTCCTCAATAGCTAAGTCAACCCTCTGCATTAACTCCTGAAAATACCCGCTGATCCTCCGGATAACCTCCGCGACTGAGGTCTCGCTGCCGCGGGCGGCATGACAACTCCTCTCAGGCGATGATGGCCCGAGGCGTCGAGCATCGGCGCGACCGCCCGCTGGTCCCGCGCTGCGAGGCGCTCACGTTCCAGCGTGTCTTCCTGGGCGTTGGCGCGGTCGATGAGCTCGTCGAGATTCACTGACGCGAGGCTTGGCGCGGTCGATGAGCTCGTCGAGATTCACTGACGCGAGTGGTGGCTGCTGGTCTGCGACCTGCACTCACTGCTCTTCCGCCGCTCGCTCGCACGCCGGCCAAGTACGCAGACGTGCGGCGAACGGCGTTCAACGATGCACTAGGCGCGGCGCCGGCCGCGGCGGCTGGCGCCGTATCCGCCGGTAAGCAGTAGGACCAGCAGAATGATGATGAGCACCGTGAGCATGTCACCTCCCACGCTTCGATTGTGTTCGCTCAGGCACGGACTTGCGTGTTATTTCTTGTTGCGTCGACTGAGCGTGTCGGCGGCCTTGTCGACCTTGTCTTTAACTGTCGCCTTGGCCTGGTCGGCCTTGCCCTTGTTCTTGAGGCTGCGGTCGCCGGTGAGGGTGCCGGCGGCTTCCTTGATGCGGCCCTTGCCTTCGTCTACGTGCTTGTCAGTCATCCGATTGCTCCTTGGTTTGAATCGAGGGGTTGAGTCGGCTGGGTTCTCTCGTGTGGTCTGCTTTGTGACGCGGACGCGGACCTTGGTTGGCCCTGTACACGCCGGCGACGTCGTTTAGGCGTTTGCGGTTTCGAGCTCTGCGCTGCGGAGCACGCCGGCGCGGTTCTTGTGGGCGCGCTCGTAGGCGGCGACGTCTTTCGTGCGCTGCTCGTCGCCGTCTCCGAGGACGGCTTCGATTTCGGCGACGGTGAGTTCGTCGTAGCCGGGCCATGGCTCCTGTTTGCGCAGCGCGCTGATGCGGCTCAGCACCGTGGTGCGGTTGTCGTTCTTGCGCTCGTAGGAGTCGACCTTCGCGAGCTCGATCTGCGAGAGCTCGGGTAGCTTGGCGACGATCTCCTCAGCGGTCAGCGAGTCATAGCGGGTGATCGCGAGATCGTTCACGGAGGCGACTGCGCCCTTTATCTGTCCCTCGACCTGCGCGACGCCGGGAACCTTGCGTGCCTGCCGGGCGGTGCGCTTGGCGCGTGTTTTCGCTGCGCGTGCCGTTTGCTTGACCTCGCTCGCGGCCTCGCGCGTGGCGTCTGCCGCACCGGTCGTTGTGATGTCGTAGGACGGATTGCCATCGACGTCCGCTCCGACGACCGCGTCGGTGAGCGTGGGGATCTCGCGCACAATGCGCTCGAGCATGCGCTTCTCATCGCCACGGATCGACGCGGCGAGCTTGGCCGTCTGCTGATCCCCGACCCGGGTCGCGAGGCGCTCCAGCGCCGTGTAGGTCGCGATCTCAAGCGCCTCAGTCGCACACGCGTCCTTCGCGTTCTTGAGGACCTTCTCCTCACCGCCCGATCCGCGCAGCAGGTCAAACGGCGTCTTGCTCACGGCGAGGCTCTGGCTGATCAGAGTCTCCGCGAAGCCAACGAACACCTGGACGGGGTTGCGGCCCTGCTCGAGTTCACCCAAGCGCTTCGCGATCCGACGCGCGTGCCCTTGCGTCTCGTCCAGGTGCTTTTCCAGCCCGTCGCGATAAGAACCGCTCGGGGTCATCGCGATCTGGGACCGAAGAACGCTCACCAGGCCTACTTCGCTGGCACGCGCTTCGCCCAAATATTGCACGACCTTCTGTTCTGGCTTGCTCATCAAACTGCCTTCCGTCGTGATATCGATTAGTAGAGGTTTCGCGTCCCGCCCCCGGGCGCAACCCACGCGACCTTCGTCTGGTAACTACCCGCTCGACGCCAACTTCACCGGGCCAGGACCCGAGGCCCTCCGCCTCGGTCACGATCGAGCGGCGCAGACCCACAGCGGCGCCGGCGAAAGCCGTGCGCCGGGTGTTCTGGGCACGTAGAACCTCGGCACCGCCGACTAGGTCCACTGAAAGCCGTCAACCGAGGCGACGAGCCGTCCCGACCGCGCCCAGCGCGTCCGTATCTTTAATCAGCTGAGACCGCTCAGCGCTACGCAGGCGGGGCGTCAGGCTCGAGCGGACGCCCTGGCGGATCCTCTGCGGTCCGGCACCAGCGGCCCAGCGCGTGGCGGCCAACGAGCGTCAGCGCTCCGTCGGCGGTGATCCAATCGCGGGCGCGCATCTCGCTGACCAGATCCGGCGCGTCCGGCGGAGGCGGTCCCTCTCCGGTACCGCCCAGCTGATTACTTCCAGCTCGTACCGTCCAGCGACCGGAGTCCAACGCGCTCAGCGCCAAGCCCTGGCGGCCATTCGGAAGGTCCAGCGGATGCGGTCCGGCCTTATCGGGGCGCCGCCCGGTCCCAGCGCCCTGCGCCACCAGCGCATCCAAGTCCGCGCTCGCCGCGCTGTCGGGATCACCGTGCCGGTTCTGGCCAAACAGCGGCTCGTCGCTGGACACGCGATCGCTTAGCCACTGGCTGGCGCCGTCAGCAAAGGCACGGGCACGCTCCGCGTCGATCCCGAACCTGTCGGCGAACTCCTCCAAGTCAACATCGTCAGACATGCGCCGTACCGACTGGCTGATCTGATCCGCCATCGCGCGCAGCCGATCCTCGAAGCTGTCGTGTTCGCTCATGCCCAGATATTGGCAGGTGACGCCCCCCGGCCTTCAGAGCAGCCAAACTCGACTGTTCTTCCCCACCGTCAAGCCAAGACAATCGGCCTCCCGGGAGAGCAGCCGACGAGCGCCGCTCGTGAGATGCAGCACCCAGGGACACGAGCGCAAAACCGGCCCCATTCACCGAAACCACCGGCGGTCCTGTCGGCCTGGGAGCAGCAGTTCCGCCTACGCGCGACCGGACGCGGTGCCCGTGCGATCGTCGCGATGTCGGGACTCGTGAGGCGCGGTAAGTATCTCGAGCAGCTGCCCGACGTTCCGCTCGCGCGCGATCCGGTCATGCATCGGGAGGTGAGCGTTGATCGTGTACCGGTTGCGGCGTCCGTTTCGCTCGCGCGTGATGTACCCGGCTGCCGCCAACTCGACGACGATGCGATGCGCGGCACGCTCCGTGATCCCGACCCGTTCACCGATCTCACGTAGGCGAACGCCCGGATCGTCGGCGATGCAGACCAACACCTGGGCGTGGTTAGTCAGGAACGTCCAGTTCGGTTCCGCATCACCAGCCATAAACCCTAGACTAGCATTTCTAGCACTCTATTTCATGCTATGGTAATCCTATATCGAAGAGAGGACCCGAAGATCCCCTCGCATCGCACTGAAGAGGTCCTCACAATGCGCTCTGACATACACGGCATCACGGTCACCTCGCCCGCCCTGTGACCCCCGACACGATCACCCGCCCTTTGAGCGACGAGCCACCGGTCGCGGCCCCGAGCACGGTTCGCGCGCGGGAAGCCGCCGCAGCGGCGACCGGCACCGAGACGCGGGCCGAGCGCTTCCGCCGTAAGGCTCTCCGCGGGCGCCTGCACGGCTACGCGATCGTAGCTGTCGCGCTGGTCGCGGTGCTGATCGCGCTCGCGGCGTCGAACACCGCGCAGGTGAAGGTCAACTGGCTGATCGGCAGCTCCCACATCTCGCTGGTCTGGCTCGTCCTCGTGACGGCGATCGTCGGTTGGCTGCTCGGCCTGATGGCAAGCGCCAGGTTCAAGTGGCGCACCCGGGCCCCGCGGCGCCAAAGCGGAGCGCGGTCATGACCCGCTCCTCGCAGGTCACGTATGCACTTAGAGCGATGAAGAACGAGCGGGCTACAGGCGTTCGGTCAGAGCAAGCGTCGATGAAGTTCCTCATATTTGAGGACAACGCCGGCGACTACTGCTGGACGCTCTTCGCTGCCGGCGGCGAGCGCCTCGCTCAGTCCACGCGCTTTGCCTCCTACGAGGAGGCCACACAGGCAGCACGCATCGCACGCGTTGGCGCGGCCTCAGCGCCGATCGAGGACCACGCCGCCGACACACCCGGACGGCGGAGCTCTCGGCCCGACGGAAGATCGCGATCGAACGCGACTGACCTTCTCACGCACCGAGCAAGATCATCCACTCAAACCAGGAAAGATCAGCATGGATAACAAGCAGGTAGACCAAGGCAAAGGCCGTCTGGAGGAAGCGGCGGGCTCGCTGACCGGCGACAACCGTTTCAAGAACGAGGGTCCCCGCGACCAGGCCAAAGGCTCCACAAAAGACGCCGTCGACGAGGTCGTTGACACGCTCCCAGGGCGGGGCACGGAGTAGGACGCGCGACGCGCCCCAGCCAGTGCGCGTGTCTCCTGCCTGCACTACGTGTGGCGAGCCTTCGAGAAGCCCTCGACGCCCAGATCGTCGGCGCACACCTCACCGCATGACATATGACCCAACCGTCAGCCTTCGGGCCGCCAAGCCGTACTAGCTAGCGCGGAGCCTGTTTGTCGCTCGAGCTTGACCCGCTGACCGTTGGCTCGATCGAGGCTGACGGGCGTGACCTGCGCTTGTCGTCATTCCGGCGGCGAGTAGGGCTGAGCATCCTCGGCGCTCTCGTTGTCACCGGCATACTGGCATTCGTCCTCGCCGGCCGGGGCTCGCAGTTCATCGCCGCGCTCCGCACTGCTCCGATCTCGCTCCTGGCGGTCGCGTCGTCGCTGCAGGTCGTCGCGCTGCTTGCTCGCAGCGAGGCATGGAACGTCTGCGTCCACGCCGCCGGCGGCACGGTTAGCCGTCGGGTGCTGTTCCGGGCTGCCGCCGTCGGCTACGTCGCGAGCGTGATCAACGGATCGTTCGGGATGGCCGCGCGGATCGCTTCCCTACGCCGTGCCGCCCCGCAGACCTCTCCTCGTGTGCCGGCGCTGATGGCCGCTGAGGTGCCGATCATCACCGTCGAACTCGTGCTGGTTGCGATCTTCTCCTTCACTCTGGTCGCACCGCTCGGCGTCCCCTGGTGGATGCCGGTGATCATCGTCGGGCTCGCAGCCGGTGTCGTGGCGGCTCTGCGTCGGGTCTCGCAGCGCCATCAAACCGGGCTCTGGGCGGGGCTGGCGATCTTGCGCATCCCGGGTCGCGGCCGTCTGGTCACGTTCGCGGTGTTAGCGGTGTGCGCGCAGGTCGCGCGCAACTGGTTGATGCTGCACGCGATCGGCGTGAACATCTCGGTGTTTGACTCGATGGCGCTCCTGATCGTGATGTTCACGGTGGGGCAGCTTCCGATTGGACCGAGTACCGGGCCTGCTGCAGCTGTCCTCATCCTTGGCGCTAGCGGCGTCGCCGCGGTCGCTGCCGCGGGCGTGCTGCTAACGGTCACCGGCATCGTTGGTTCCCTCTGCTACGCCGCGTGGGCTATCACTGACCGAATCGCCGCAGGCCGGCTCGACGTCACTCCAGACGTTGGGGTGCCACCCGTCGCGGTGGCACCAACCTCGCCCTGACACTCGGTGTCTACAAGGCGCCGATCGGGCGGCGGTGGGGGACGAAGCGGAGATTGCGGATCTGCGGGTCGGTCACGATCGCACTTCCGGCTCGGGGGAGCTGATTGAGCCGGCGGTTGTGCAGGGCAGCTCGTCCGGGAGGTCCTCCGGTCCGACGAGCCGGAAGCCGAGCGTGCGCTCCAGCCTGGTGATCGGTTGGGGCGATTCACGGCATTCGGGGCAAGCGGTGATGTAGGCCGCCGCGGCGGGGGTGAAGCGCAGCCGACAGCGTGGGCAGCAGAGGCGGGTCATGGGATGACGGCGGCTTCTCCAGACAGGCCGTACCCACATGCTGGGCAGGCGCGGTTCATCGCGGAGTCGTCGGAGCGTTCGTCATTCAGCGCGAAGTGCACCCGGTGGTGCCCGAGTCCGGACACCCGCAGAATGTGGCCGCACTCGGGACAGGTATATGTCCGTCTCGGATCAGGTTCGCTCGTGGACGCAAGCAGGTCCGGCGGCGCGATCAGTGTCGCGCTTGTCATTTGGCCACCGCCGCGCTGCTGACGCTGCCGCCCTCGTCCAACCATCGCTCGGCGTCCGTGGCGTCGCTTGTGGCACTACGCCGGGCAGCGAGATCGATAGGCGGTGCGCCGGCGGCGGGGTGGTCAAACGCCGCCGACGGGGCTCCGTCGCGGACATGCTGCGCGGCTCGTTGTGCGTCCGCGTAGGAACCAAAGTCCCCCGACCGGGCGAGGGTTGCGCCGTCGGCGGCGACGATCGTCCAGTGGTAGTCGCCGCTGTTGTCCTCGGAGATGAGGAACTCGATCGACTCCGGTACGCGCACTTCGGGTGCACGGCGCGGGCGTCGACCAGCGGCGCGGGATTTGTTTGTTGCGGTGGCCATGGCAACCGCCTCTCTTGCCCTTCGACCGGATACGTCGCCCGGGAAGCGAGAAGAGCAAAAGGCTCACTGAGCGTCTCATTAGGCTAGCAGATTCTAGATTTTAATTTCTAGAAACTTCATGCTAGAGTTGTGGATCTACAGACAGGAGATTCCAATGGGTAGTTCTGAGATCACCCAGGTGCTGAAGCGGGAGACCGAGGCCTGGAACGCGCATGACGCTGATGGCGTCGCCGCGTGCTACGCGCAGGACGCCAAGCTGTACGACGTCGGGCTGCCTGAGCCGCTCCAAGGGCGAGCGGCGATCCGCGACTCGGCGGCTGGCTATTTTGCGGCTTTCTCGGATTTTCACGCCGTGAACCTGGGCGAGCCGATCGTCTCGGGCAACCGGGCAGCCCAAGAGTGGAAGGTCACCGGGACCAACGACGGCGAGCTCTTGGGCATCCCGCCGACCGGCAAGAGCGCGACCACATGGGGTTGCGCGGTGGCCGAATTCGGCGACGACGGGTTGATCCATCGCGGCGGCAACTACTGGAACGCCGCCGCGCTAATGCTGCAGCTCGGCGTTTTGCCCGAAACGGCCGGCGCCCCAGCCTAGCCGCCTCTCAGATCGGAGTGCTCGAACCGTCAGCCGGAACGAGCGCCCCGACGACGTCGAGAACGGGTTGAGTATCCCTCCATGGTCCGGCCGAGCGGTCGCACAAGCTCGGCTGGGCCCGGCCCGCCCGTCGGATCGACGCCGACCCGCGGGCATCGCAGTCGCATCGGCTTGAGTCACGCTCCGCCCGCGATTGCCGATCTTGACGCTCCGACGTCGCAGCTCGCTGGCTGCGGGGCGGGCGCATCGACGCGACAGACGTCGCCGCCGTCCCGTGCGCGAGCACGGCCCACCCTCCAAAAGCGGAAAGTGAGCCGCTTAAACGGGCCAAGCATGAGATCTGGCCCGAGATCGCGAGCTGGTTCCGCAACCGCTCGAGCCACTGAGATAAGGAGAGAACATGTCAGTCACCACAAATCCAACCGAGTCGACGGTCAGGCGTCCCCGATTGCACGGGCGCGTCGCATTCGTGACCGGCGGCACTCGAGGGATCGGCGGCGCAATCTGCCAGAGCCTCGCCGAGCAGGGAGCCGACGTCGCCGCTGGCTACAGCCGCGACGTCGACACGGCTGAGGCGTTCGTCGACAAGCTCACCCAGGAAGACCTGAAGGGCAGCATCCATCAGGGAAACATCGGATCGGCCGAGGACTGCCGCCGCACAGTCGCCGAGGTCATCGAGCAGCACGGCCGACTCGACATCCTCGTCAACAACGCCGGAATCACGATCGACAAAACCGTCCTGAAGATGACCGACGAGGACTGGTACAAGGTGATCGCGGTCAACCTTTCAGGGGCGTTCTTCATGAGCCAGGCTGCGCTGCCCCACATGATCGAACGCGGGTCGGGTCGGATCGTGAACATCTCCTCGATCATCGGCGAGATGGGCAACATCGGCCAGGCGAACTACGCAGCCTCGAAGTCGGGCCTGTTCGGGCTGACCAAAACGCTCGCCCTTGAGGCCGCGCAGCAGCTCAAGCGTGCAGGGAGGCTCGAGGAGCACGGCATCGGGATCACCGTCAATACCGTCGCCCCGGGGTTCATCGCGACCGAGATGCTCGAGAGCGTCCCGGAGAAGGTGCTCGATGGGATCAAGGCCAAGATCCCGGTGGGGCGGCTCGGGAGACCCGATGAGATCGCGCGCGTCGTGCATTTCCTGGTCGCCGATCAGTCCTCGTTCATCACCGGGGCGATTTGGGGCGTCAACGGGGGGATGGATATGTAAGCATCGAACCCCCTTCCGCCGGAGCCCAGCCATGTCCAACAACCATCTCGATGATCTGCGCGCCGAGGCCCAACACGCCCGCCAGCGCTACGACTTGTACAAAGCGAGGGCCTACGGACAGCGGCCCACGAGCGAGGCACGCATGCGCGAGCTCCAACGAGCGTGCGAACAAGCAGAAGCACGCCTCCGCACAGCCCAGGCAGAGCGGCGCGACGCTCATTCCGCCGACGACAGCTCGTCGAGTCCAAGCTGACGCCGCGACCCTAGCCGCCCTGACGAGAGCGGCAGGGCGCAGCGATCGAGGTCAGCATCGCCGCCGGTGATGAAGTTGCGTACCTCGCTCTCGTCAGAGCAGATAGCAAGAGCGGCGTTCGCGTTCACATATGTGAATCGCCCTCGTCCCGGATGCGCCGTCCTGCGCCCGGCATAGGCTCGCGGCGTCGGCCTGGATAGCCACGCCGACATTGCGCGATGTGGAGAGGTGCTCCGCGATGAGTGGACCGACATGATGCGTTCGTGACCGGGACGGCCGACATCGGCGACGCGAGCGATCCGCCGCAGGCAGCGAACACTCGGCGGCTCGCGATCCTGCTCGCGATGGCGATGTTTGTGCTCGTCGTCGACACGTCGCTGATGAACGTCTCGATCTCAGCGGTGATCAAGGACTTGCATACGACGGCCAGTGGCGTGCAGTCGGCGATCGCGCTCGAGGCGCTCGTCTCGGCAGCGTTCATCTTGACCGGGAGCAAGATCGGCGATCTGATCGGCCGCAAGCGCGCGTACGTGCTGGGCCTGCTCGGCTACGCCGTTGGCGCACTGTCGATGGTTCTCGCGCAGAGCCTGACGGCGATCATCGTCTTCTGGGCGATCATCGGCGGACTCGGCGCGTCGCTGATGCTGCCGGCGATGCAGTCGCTGATCCATGGGAACTTCGAGGGCGACGATCAGAAGAAGGCCTACGCGCTGGTGGGAGCGGCGGCCGCAGTCGCCGCGGCGGTCGGTCCCCTCCTCGGAGGGTTTCTGACCACGTTTCTGTCGTGGCGCGTCGGGTTTGCGCTCGAGGACCTTGTGATCATCGTCGTGCTCACGGGCATCAGGCTCGTGCGCGACGTGCCTTACACGGGGCCGCGTCATATCGACTCGGTCGGCGCCGTGTTGTCGGCGCTCGGAATGGGCGGGATCGTGCTCGGAATCTTGGTGTGGCAGGAGGGGGGCGAAGCCGTCGTCGCGCTGTTGCTCATCGGTGCGATCGCGATCGCGACCCTGGCGCGCTGGCTGGTCCGGCGCAAGCGCGAGGGCAAGCCAACGCTGATCGATCCGGCGTTGTTCAAATCGAAGCTCTACCGGTTCGGGATCACCGGTCAGATGCTCCAGCAGATCGCGCTGGGCGGGATGATGATCGCGCTGCCGATCTACCTGCAGCTGGTGCTCGAGTACAACGCTCTGCAGGCGGGACTGTCGCTGGCGCCGCTGTCGCTAACGATGTTCGGAGTCGCGTTGCTCGCGGGCAAACGCCCCGGCAAGCGGCGTCCGAGCAGCTTGATCCGGCTGGGATTCGCGCTGGTGACGATCGGCCTGGTAATCCTGCTTCCGATTGTGCCGCGGGCGACGTCGGGCTGGTACCTCGTGGTGCCGCTGATCATCGCCGGCTCCGGCCTCGGGCTGCTGGTCTCGCAGCTGAACAACTACACGCTGTCGCCGATCTCCGAGGAGCGCGTCAGCGAGGCGGCCGGCGTCAACTCGGCGGCAGGGTCGTTCGGCCTCTCGTTCGGCCTCGCGTTCGCGGGGGCCATCCTGCTGGCGACGCTCTCGGTCGCATTCACCAAGATGGCCGACTCGAGCACGGTGCTGCCGCCGGCCGATCAGCAACAGATCGCGAAGGAGCTCGAGCACGACGCGGAGTTCATGAGCAACACGCAGCTCGAGAAGCAGCTCGCCGGCGAGCCGAAGGAGGTCCAGGCCGAGGTCCTCAGGATCAACACACGCGCCCGGCACCTGTCCCTTCAGGTGGCGCTGCTGATTCCGATCCTCGCGGCGCTGTTCGGAGTGGCCACGGCGTTCCGGATGATGCGCCTACCGGACCCGCGACCATCGAGCACCGTCGAAGGGACGGCGCTGGGCTGACCGGGGTCCGGGACACGGGAGGTCTCCGAGCGAGGTCTTGATCACGGTGCCTCCGTACTGTTCCAGCGCGGCGATCGCCTTGTCAGGAGTTGCGTGCTCGATCACCATGAACAGTGCCCGAACAGAAGCCCCAGAATCCGCCCCAGACTGCGCCGCTGCCGGCCGATGCACTGCCGTGCGAGGTGTGGACGTGGTACTTGCCATTGAGAGACACATCTCCTTTCAATGAGCGTTCAGTCCGCAACTACGCTGGCGGCGGCGGGCCGCCCTGGGTCACAGTCGCGCTCGCCGACCTCGGTCCGTCAGCCCACTCATCGTCACCGGCGAGCGTGAGGCCGTGGATTATCCACAGGCTCAGGCCGAAGACCGCGATCGACCAGAACGGATAGGCGGGGATCTCGAGCAGCGCGTCGATCGCCGCAAGTGAGCCGGCAACGATCGCGACGATTCGACCGAACGTCGCGCCCCGGAACAACGACACCGAGGCGAGGAGCTCGAAGATTCCGAGGATCAGCGTGATCCACCCCCACGTCTTGAGATCGCCGAACAGGTACTTGGTGTTGTGCGCGAAGAAGCTCGAGTTCCCGATCGCCGCGATGCCCCAGATCACGTTGAGCACGCCGCCGATCATCAGCAGGATCGCGGCGAACATCGCTCGGCCAGGGCCTCTGACTTCGTCCATCTTCGGTAGCTCCTTCCGCTAGCGAACAGGCATTTGACTTCAACAACGATCTGCTGCCACAAGGCTACGGGCGGCGCGGGTTGGCGGCGGCCAGGCGCCGCGCATTCACCCAGGTGAACGTGAATCGTCGTGTGGCCCGCGCCCGCTACGGTGCCAGTGACCATCAGCCAGAAATTGCCCGCCCGTTGTGAACATGACGTGAACGTCTCCAGATTCGAGTTCACCTGGGTGAAGCGGGAGTAACTGCGGTTTTGACGGCTGTCTCAACCTAGGCCGACGGTCATGGATATCGGTCCAAGGCGTCACACGGAGGCGGGCGGCCGAGCTAAGACCGGATTGCGAACGGCGGGACGAGTCTCATCGCGTTGCACCCCGGTACATCATCGCCTCGAGAACACCCGTTGGTGTGTGTCTAATGGCGCGTGTCACGCGGTCGTGTCGAGGGCCCTTCGTCCGGCGGTGTGGGGCGCGACATCAGAGTCGGTGCTCGGGAGGGGGTTGGCGGGCAGCCGGATCGCGATCGTGAGACCGGCGAGCGCAGCGACGGCGAGGACGATCATCGCCGCGACGTAGGTGCCGTTGCCGGAGGCGAGGTCAGAGACGAGGATCGTGCCTGCGATCGCGGTCCCGAACGATGAGCCGAGGTTCGAGATGCTTCGCGATAACCCGGAGATCTCGCCCTGTTTTTGTTCGGGGAAGGCTGACTGGACGAGGTTGATCGATGGGGTCAGCATTACGCCGAGGCCAAGCCCGATAAGCAGTAGCCCGGGCGCGAACGCCCAAGCGCTTGATGAGGCCGCCTTGACGAGTGCGAGCAGGAGGACGATCCCGACTGCGGTCATCGCGAATCCGGCCGAGATCAACGTCTTCTGCAGGCGCTTTTTGGCCAGCCGCTCGGCAGCAAGTGATGCGACGAGGACTCCGAGCGTCGCGGCGGTGAAGATCACGCCGGTTTTGATCGCTGAGTAGTGGCGCTCGGTCTGCAAAAACACCGAGACGACGAACGAGACCCCCATCAGCAGCAACCACTGCAGGTTCTGGGTTATGAGCCCCAGATTCGAGGTGCGGTTGCGAAACAGCTCGATCGAGAGCAGGGGCTGCTTCCCATCTCGCTCGCGCGCGCGGATATAGGCCAGGAAAGCGGCCAGGAACGCGATGCCGAGCGCCAGAAATACGATCAGCAGCGTGTTGTTGACACCCGCCTGCAGGATTCCGAGCACGATGAAGAACATCCCGACCGCGGACAGGATCGCTCCGATCGCGTCAAACGGACGCTCGGGATCTGGCGCGATCGGGTCCACGACCCGCCGGGCGAGGACGATGATGGTCGCGACCACCAACGCCTGGAAGACGAACGCGGCGCGTCAGCTGATGGCCGAGGTGATCACTCCGCCGATCAGCGGTCCGGCCGCGGCGCCGATCCCTCCGAGCCCACTGATCACCCCGAACGCCTTCGCGCGCGACTCAAGCGACGTGAACGCCATCGTCGTCAGGATGTAGATCGGCGGGATCAAAAACGCCGTCCCGACGCCCTGGAACACGGAGTTGCCGAGGATCAGGACGCCAAGACCCGGACTGATCGCGCTCAGGACTGTGCCGATGCCGTACAGCATCAAACCGCCGATGAAGCAGCGCTTGCGACCCCACCGGTCAGTCAGCTTGCTGCATGGGATCATCAGCACCGCCATGATCACCAAGAACAACGTGATCGTCGTCTGCACGCCCTTCACATCCGTGTTGAGGTCGTGGCTGATGTCGTTGATCATCACGTTCATGTTCGAGCCGGCGAAGCTGCAGATGAACTGAGCGAGTGCAAGCGGAGCGATGAACGCGCGCGGAGACTTAACCCAGGAGGCCGTCGCCGAGGGTTGCGCTGAGGGCGTCGCGCTCACTCAGCCCCTCGACTCAGCCCGATCAGGCGGGGCGTGCTCGATCAGCAACAACAGGGCCTACGTGGCCGGCCGGACGTCGACGCGTGCCTGATGCTCAAACCGTTCCGTGATGCCCTTCCTCCTTGAGATAGCCACGCCAGCCGCCGATTCCGGCCCAACTCCCACGCTAAACGATCCACGAGAGTTAAAAGTAAACACCTCGCGACCAGCGCTGGAATCTTGCAAACGCGCTGTCGCGCTCGGGGGTACCGCATACGATCATGCTCATCGGTCTTGCTCGGGTGAAACCACCGGTTCTCAACGTGCTCCGGGCCGATCGGACCGTGGAGCTGATCGGCTCAGACCACATTCACCGCAACGCCAACCGCGCGATCGAGGCGCACCTCGCCGACGGTGAGACCATCGGCCGGGCCCCCGGAGGCGACGCGGCGCCGGCGGTGTCATGAAATGGGACCTCCCGATAGTCGCCGGCGCCCTGCTGGCTGTCGCCGGAGTGTCGCGCCGGCTGACCGCCACGCCCTTCACGCCGGCCATGGCGTTCGTGCTCATCGGGCTCCTCGTCGGACCGTTCGTGCTCGACGAGGTGACGGTGTCCCCGGCGGGCGAGACGGTCCGGACGCTCGCCGAGGCGACGCTCGCGGTGGTGCTGTTCGCCGACGCCTCGCGGATCAAGCTCCGTGTGCTCAGGCAGGAGTACGCGGTGCCGCTGCGACTGCTTGGCATCGGGCTGCCGCTCACGATCGTGATCGGCGCGCTGCTGGCGGCGGTCATGTTCGCGCACCTGAACGCCGGTGAGGCCGTAGTCCTGGCCGTGGTGCTGGCGCCCACGGACGCCGCCCTCGGACAAGCGGTGGTGACCGAGCCGCGACTCCCGTCACGGATCCGCCAGGGCCTCAACGTCGAGAGCGGGCTCAACGACGGGATCTGCGTGCCGCTGCTCCTGATCGCGCTGGCGGTCGCGGACGTCGAGGCCAAGACGGCCACGAGCCATCATGCGGTCAGCATCGTCGCCGAAGAGATCGGCTACGGGATCCTCGGTGGCGTGGCGGCGGGCCTCGCGGCCGCCGCCGTTGTCGCGATCGGCCACCGCCGGGACCTGATCAGCGGATCGTGGCTACAGGTGATCCCGATCGCTGGCGCTGCCCTCGCCTACGGTTTCGCGGCGGCACTCGGCGGCTCGGGGTTCATCGCGGCCTTCCTCGCCGGGGCCATCTTTGGCGGTCTCGTCCCGGAGGAGTCCGAGGAGGCCTCACGCCTGAACGAGGAGCTCGGCGCGCTGCTTGGAGGAGTGACGTTCCTGCTCTTCGGGGCCGTCCTCCTGGGGCCAACTCTCAAGCACGTGAGCTGGCAGATCGCGCTCTACGCGG
Source organism: uncultured Solirubrobacterales bacterium (assembly GCA_963744695.1). Classification (GTDB taxonomy): domain Bacteria; phylum Actinomycetota; class Thermoleophilia; order Solirubrobacterales; family Solirubrobacteraceae; genus Palsa-465. Next base: position 89,497 of record CAVUUT010000009.1, read on the forward strand.
GGCTCAGCCTGACCGTCGTCCGTATCTTGCCGGTCGCCATCGCGATGCTCGGCAGCGACGCCAAGTGGCGAACGGTCGGGTTCCTCGGCTGGTTCGGCCCGCGGGGCCTGGCGTCGATCGTGTTCGCGGTGATCACCGTCCAGCAGGCGCACCTGGCCGGCGTCAACACGATCCTGCGTGCCACGTACCTGACCATCGGCCTGTCTGTGTTCGCCCACGGAATCACGGCCGCGCCGCTGGCCAGGCGTTACGCCCGCTGGTACGAGGCCCACCCGCCGCACCGCAGGCCGCCGATGGAAAGCGTCCACGCGCCACATCACCGCGCACGCTGGAGACCGCGGCCCCCGGGCGAGTCGGGGTCATCGATTTCAGCGTGAAGAGCTGCCTTTGAGTTCCGGCTCGCGGGTTGTCCTGCGCGGGCTACGGGGGGTCTACGTGGCCCTCGGCGGGACGGGCGCGTCAAGCTTCGCCGGTCCCGCCGATCCGACTGGGTGGCGCCGTGTGCCCGATGCGGTCCAGGAGCCACGGGAGCTTACGCATGTCGTCGAACACAATCGTGTTCGGCCCGTCGAGGAGCTCGGCCGTCGAAAGCCCGCCGGCGAAGGCCAAGACACGCATGCCGGCGGCGCGTGCCGCTTCGACGCCGGCGCGGCTGTCCTCGACCACCACGCAGTCGACCGGTTTGGCTGCCATCCGCTCGGCGGCATACAGAAAGAGGTCGGGGGCGGGTTTGCCGGTGTGGACGTCGTCCACACTGAAGATTCGCCCAACGAACCGCTCGTACAGTCCGGTCAGCCCGAGCATCTGGCGCAAGTACTCGTGAGTGCCGCTCGACGCGATGCAGCTCGGTAGCGTGATTGCGTCCAGCGCTTCCAACACGCCCTCGACGGGAGCGAGCTCAGCGGCGAAGACCCGGTCGTAGAGCGGTTTGAATTGCTCTTCCCAGCCGGCTGGCAGCTTGCGACCCAGCTGAGCCTCGATTGCCGCCTGGGTGTCGCGGTCCGAGCGCCCGACGAACTGCTCGATGACCTCCTTCTCACTCAACGGCCAACCCAGCTCGCGCAGCACCAGCACGTCCACCTTGACCGCCAGACGCTCGCTGTCGATGAGCACCCCGTCACAATCGAAGATCACCAGTTCGATGGATCGAGAAACACCCTCGGTGAGCCGACGCAGCGAGCGCTCGCCCGCATCATCCGCGCGGGCGGCCACTAGCTGCGAGAAACGTCCGACGAGCTGCTCGTGATGGAGGCCGCATCGGTGGGGTTGGTAGAGGCCTCGTACTCCGCGGCTGCTACGTGGCATGCGACTTGCGTCGCTCCGATCGGCGTCGGCCGGGGCGTGACCTCAGCGCACTTCTCGATCGCGTAGGGACACCGCCAGCGGAAGCGACACCCCTCGCTCGGGTTGATCACTCGCGGCGGCTCCCCGCTATCGGCGGAGACCGACTCATCCTTTTCTCGAGGGTCGGCTGCCGCCGAGAGGAGTAGCTGGGTATAGGGATGCTTGGGATCCGACAGCAATGTCTCCGTCGGCCCCTCCTCCACGAGATGACCGGCGTACATCACGACGATGCGGTCAGCGACATAGCGCGCGCTGGCGATGTCGTGTGTGATGTAGAGAATCGAAACGCCCCCCTTGTCGCGCAGCCCGGCCATCATGTTGAGGACGCCGACGCGTATCGATACATCCAACATCGACACCGGCTCGTCGGCCAGAATCAGCTTCGGCTGCACCGCCAGGGCCTGGGCGAAGCCAATCCGCTGACGCTCGCCACCGCTCATCTCGTAGGCGAATCTGTCGAGCATCTTGGCGCTCAGGCCCACGCTCTCGCATACACGCTCGGCCTCTTGGCGACGCTGGAGGCGGTTCAGATCCGGCCTGTGCAGGGCGAGATTTCGCATGATCCCGTGGGAGACCCGAAACACCGGGTGCAACGCGCTGAACGGGTCCTGGAGAACCATCGTCACCTCCCCCCGATACCAGAGCAGGTCCTTCCGGGAGCGAAGGGTATGGACCGGCCGTCCGCGGTAGTAAACGTCGCCTCGGGTGGGCGGGTAGACCCGGGCCAGCAGACGGGCTACGGTGCTCTTGCCGCTGCCGCTTTCCCCGACCAGGGCAACGATCTCGCGCTCCCGGATGGCGAGGTTGAAATCGTCGACCGCATGCAGCACCTGCTTGTTGGCGAACATTCCACCGAGGCGGAAGTGCCGCGTCAGATCGACTGTGCGCAGGATCGGCTCGTCGGCGGCTGCAGTGCCCTCTCTTGACTTGGGCGGCTCGGACATCGTCTTAGATCGCTTCGTTCAGCTGTTCGGTGTATAGGAGGCAGCGCACGTCAGCAGCGCCGACCCGATACAGCTCTGGTTGCTGGCTCAGGCACTCCGGCATGACGTCTGGGCAGCGCGGATTGAACCGACAGCCGCTGGGTGGTCGAGCGAGGTCTGGTGGCGCGCCGGGAATCCCGAGCAGCTCTCGGCGAGCGCCGCGGACGGACGGGAAGGCGTTCATCAAACCACGCGTGTACGGGTGCAGCGGGCGGTCGAAGATGGCGCCGGTCCGCGCCGTCTCGGCGATCTGTCCCGCGTACATCACCATCACCCGATCCGAATAGCGGCTCACCACCGACATGTCGTGGGTTACGAACATGACGGCGAACCCGAGGCTTCGCTGGAGATCCTTGATCTTGGTCATCAGCGATCGCTGAGCCACAACGTCGAGCGCCGACGTTGGCTCGTCCATGATCACGAGCTGAGGCGTGAACAGCAGGGCCATGGCGATCATCGCTCGCTGGCGCATCCCGCCGCTCAGCTGGTGGGGGTAGCTCTTGAGGTGGGCGGCGTCGATCCCCACCAGGTCCATGACCTCCGCCGACCGCTCGCGGATCTCCTGCGTCGAGGGGCTGCCGTGCGCCTCGAGGGTGTCCTTGAACTGCGCGCCGATGCTCTTCATCGGGTTGAGTGCGTTCATCGCGCTCTGCATCACCACCGAGTAGTCACGCCAGCGCAGGTGGCGGAGCTCATCGGGGCTGAGCCGCACCATGTCACTTCCGCGGAAGATCACCTTCCCTCCGGACACCTCACCGGGAGGCGAGAGCAGCTGAGCCACGGCGAAAAGCAGCGTGGACTTCCCAGAGCCCGACTCGCCCACGATGCCGAGGAACTCCCCGGGCTCGACGGCAAGGCTGACTCGATCCACGGCGCGCACGACGCCCGCGCCCGTCAAATAGTCGACCGCTAGGTCGTCAACTTCAAGAAGAGGCTCGGCCACGCCGCCTCCTTGCCGATCGCCGCCGCCTCACTGGCCGCAGGGCCGGGTTCCCGATTTCGTCGAAGGCGTAGTTCAGCAGCGCGAATCCGGCGCCCAGCAGGGCGACGGCCGCGCCTGGCGCCAGAGCCCACCAGGGATTCCCGGCCTCGAGCGCTGCCGCCTGCTGCGCGTTGTAGAGCATCGTCCCCCACATCAGCTCGCCGCTGTTGCCCAGTCCAAGGAATTGAAGGCTGGCCGCGAACCCGACGACGTACACGGCGAGGGCCAGGAAGGACGCGGCCAGGAGCGAGGCCATCGTGGGGACGATCTCGACCAGGATGATGTAAAGGGGCCGCTCTCCGCGCACCCGGGCCGCGACCAGGAAGTCGCGGTTGCGTATCGACAGTCCCTGGGAGCGCAGCTGTCGCGCCTGAAACGCCCAGCTGGTGATCAACAGCACGATCACCAGTGAGGTCACCCCGGGTGGGAGATAGGCGGCAAGCAGAATCAGCAGCGGAAGCACCGGAAGAATCAAGAAGACGTCGGTGGTAACCGTCAGCACGCGGTCGGTCACTCCCCCCACGTAAGCGGCCGTCACACCGACGATCATCGAGATGAACGTGGCGATGACGCTCACGATCAGCGTAACCACGAGCGTCAGGCGCGTGCTCCAGATGAGCTGGGAGAATACGTCCTGACCGATCTGCGTCGTACCGAGCAAATGGGTCGACGACGGCAGGAGGTTCGGAGCAAAGCTCGTTGCCTGGGGGTCGTCAGGCGCGATCAGTCCCGGAAACGCGGCGACGAACGCCATCACGAGCAGGATCAGCGCTCCGGCCGCCGCCTTGCGATTGCCCAGAACCGCGCGAACGAAACGCCGCGGAGCACCGGCCACCTCGAGGTCTTCGGGATGCTCGGCTATCGCGACGTTTGAGGCGGCGTCAGTCGCCATCTCACGCCTCGCGCGTCCGGGGATCAAGCACCGCCGTGAGCAGGTCCGCGATGAAGACGCAGACGAGCACGGCAAGCGTGTAGAACAGGAACAGCCCCTGCATCAGGGGCAGGTCGTGATCGGTGGTGGCCGTGTAGAAGAGATAGCCGAGGCCGGGATACGAGAACAGGTACTCGATCACGATCGCGCCGCCCAGCACGTAGCCGAGCTGCATCGCGAAACCCGTGAGGTTGGGAAGGATCGCGTTGCGCGCCGCGTAGTCGTACATGACCCGCCGATTCGGCAGTCCCTTGGCACGACCCGTTTTCACGTAGTCCTCCGAGATCGTGGTGACCATGTTGTTACGCATCGAATACACCCACAGACCCGCGGTGACGATCACCAGACTGAGGCCCGGCAGCAAGGCGTGCTTGAACACGTCCCAGATGAACGAAGCCGAGAAAGACGGCGTGGCTCCGATGCTGTAGTTGCCGCTCAGCGGAAGCCAATTGAGCTTCACCGCGAAGACGTAGAGCAGCAGCAGGCCGACGAAGAAGACCGGGACGGTCGAGATGATGAACAGCATCGGCGGGAGGATCGCATCGAGCCGGCCGCCTCTCCGCCAAGCGCTGGCGATGCCGGCGACGGTGCCGATCACGAACGCGATCACCGTTGTCACGCCAACGAGGCCGAGCGTCCAGGGCAGCTTCGACGTGATCTCGGTCATGACCGGCACGCCCTCGGCGGTGACCCCGAACTGGCCCGTGAAGATATTGCGCAGGTACTCGAAGTAACTCGCGAGGATGTTCTGGTGTACGTTGACGCCGAACTGGATCTCGAGGGCGTGCAGCGCCGCCGGGTTGATGTTCCGGAAGGTCCCCAGGACGGCCTGTGCCTCGTTCCCCGGCATCACGCGGGGAATGATGAAATTGACCGTCAGTGCGGCCCACAGGGTCACCAGGAACAGCCCTACTCGCCGTGTCAGGTATCTCACGGCCGCAACCGCCTAATCTCCGTCGGCCTCAGGCCGCTTGCTCACCCGGTGGGATAGAGGTGCGTCAGGACTTGGCCATTGTCGGGGAAGGAATAGGGCGATGGTTGCGCATACGGATTGGCTGGCGTTGGCCAGCCCCCGATGTTCGTGGTGTCGTACTGAAACCAGTCGACCCCCTGAGTGGTGGGGATGAACGGGAGCTCGTCGACCATCACCTTCTGGATCTTGTGCATGATCTGGACCTGCTGGGACGCGCTCGCCGCGGCGTACTGGTTGAACAGGGCGTCGGTCGATGTTGATTTGTAGCGGGAGTAGTTGGTCGAGCCGATGTTGCCGCTGAACAGCCATCCGCGGAGCTCGTAGTAGGGACTGGGTCCGGGGCTCGCGGCCGGACCGCCGCTCCCGGCGTAGGCAAGCTGGAAATGGCCGCCCTGGATGTCGGCGGTGTAGGGAGCGGAGTTCTCGTCTTGGACGGTGACGGCGATCCCCACGGCCTTGAGCTGCTGGGTGATGATCTGCAGCGACGCGTCCCAGTCCGAGTAGCCGCTGATCGTCTTGATCGTGAACGAGAGCCGGTTCCCGCTGGCGTCCTTGTAGATCCCATCCGAGCCCTTCGTGAAGCCGGCCGACTTGAGGATCTGTTCAGCCTTGGCGGGGTCGTAGGCCGGTTGCGTGAGCGAGGTGTCGACCCAGCTCTGGAAGGTCGGCGTGACGACGCCTGTCTGATTGGCGGGCGTCTGCTCGCCGCCCTCTCCGAGTTTCGCGATGTTCGGCTTGTTGAGGGCGTAGGCGATCGCCTGGCGCACCGGCAACTTGGCAAGCAGCGGGTTGCTCAGGTTCGGTACCAGGGCCACGTTCAGCACCGGCGGGAACCAGATGTGGCGGTGCGACGGATCCTTGTCGACGTAGAAGGACTGAACGTTCGGTATGTACTGGCCGCCCCACTGCGCCTGGCCCTGGGAGAGGGCCAGGTTGCCAGGCGTGTTGCTGAGGAAGGCTGGATAGTCGACTTCCTGAATCTGCGGCACCGGATGGCTCGGAGTGCTCTGCCAGTAGTGGGGGTTGCGCAGGTACTTGATGTTCTGCCCGGAGCAGGCCGAGACCTCGTACGGACCGGTCCCCACAGGCCTGGAATCGCCAAACGTGTGAAGCTTGCTCTGGTTGAGAGTCGACCAGATGTGCTGCGGAACGATCGGCGTCTGGTCCGCGACGAAGTAGAAGAGTGGTTGGGACGGCGCATTGAAGGTGAAGACGACCTGGTCGGTGCCCTTCATCGCCACGCTCGTCAGGGGACCGCCGTCGGCGGTCCAGAGCGCGTTGAGGTCGATCGCCTTGTCGCTCTTCATCGCGTTGAACGTGTACGCCACGTCCGCTGCGCTGAATGGCTTGCCGTCGCTCCAGGTCACACCCTTACGGATCGTGAAGGTGAGCGTCTTGAAGCCGTTTGACCACTGCGACGAGGTCGCCAGCATCGGGACTGGCGGCTTGGTGCTCTGCAGGATGTTGACGAACTCGAGCGGCTCATAGACGGGAGCGAACGTGATGCCCGGGCCAAGCACTGCCGAGTTGAACGGGTTGAACTGGCAGGTCCAGGTGGATCCGCTGACGTTGTCGATGACGAGCTTGCCGCCGACCTTGCCGGCGTTCGCCGTCGTGGATGTGGCCCCGGACGAGGTGCTGGAAGAGCTCTTGGACGAGCTCCCGCCGCAGGCAGTCGCCACCATGCAGACCGCGACCAACGACATGAGCCATGTAAAGCGCTTCATCGACACTCTCCGTTCCCGTTTCGGCAAACGCCAGCTGATCACTGGCTCAGAATTTGTCCGGCTCGTCGCTCGCGCCGCGAGCGAGCCAATGGCTCACCGCCACCGGCCGGAGTGAATTGGACCGGTCATTGCAAGCTCTTCCCAATCACCGGGGCCATTTGGGAAATACCTAAACAAAATGACTATATCGTCCTCACCTACGGTGTTCAACTTCGAATAGATTGGCGTCTTCTTTTCCAATTTGTGCCCGACCTCGAGATCAAGGTCCGGGTCGCCGGAGCCTCCTCGCCTCTCAGCGCCTGGTCTCTACCGTGTTCGCAATCGCGGTCTGGCACCTCCTGAGGATCGGCTGGGCTCCGCCATTGAGACCAGGTTCTTGTGCGGCTTAACAGCGGCGCCGTGGGACAGCAGCATCGTGCGGGCGGCATGCAAGGCGACGGCAATCGCTCCCTGCAGCGCCGCCCGCTCGCCCAGGAGGCTCGTCTCTATCCGCGCGGTGATCGGAACCAGCGCGGCTGCCGACCCGCGGACGGGACGCAGCAGCAGAGGGCTCGAGCCGATGCCTCCGCCGAGCACGACTAGCTCCGGATCGAGAATCGCGCATGCGGTCGCAATCGCCGTGCCCAAGCGAGAGGCAACGTAATCGACCACAGATTGAGCCACCGCATCTCCACCGCCGGCAAGCTCAAAAACGTCGTGGACTGAAGCGAGCTCAGGAGCATCCCGACCGCGACGCTCGTTGAACGCGGCGACGATCCCGGCCGCGCCGATCTCGTCCTCCAGCCCTCCGTGCAACCGGTGTCTGGGGTTGAAGGGATCGCCGACCAACGGGAGATAGGCGATTTCGCCCGCGGCCCCATGTTCGCCGCGCACGAGCTCGCCGTCGATGATGATCCCCATGCCGATCCCCGCGCCGATCGCGATGAACACCATCGTCGATACACCCCTTGCGAGACCGAACCACTGCTCGCCGACTGCCGCGAGGTTTACGTTGTTCTCGACGAGGACGGGCAGCTCAAATCGGTCGCGGATCACCTCGAGCGGATCGAAGCCGCCCTCGGGCGCCACGTTATAGGCCAGTGAGGTGACCCGGCCGCTCGTCTGATCCACGATCCCGGGTGCCGAGATCCCAAGCGCCAGGGGTGGGCCGTGGATCGCGCTTGCCTGGTTGATTACCTCCAGAACCATCTCGAGGATCTGCGCCCCGACAGCCCGGCTCCCGTTCTTGGCCGTCGGTTGCTTCAGATCGCAAATCGATTCGCCGAACAGGTCGGCCGCGGCGACTCGGACATTGCTTCCACCGATGTCACCCCCGACGACAAACCCCGCCCTGGAGTTGACAACGTACGCGACCGGGTTGCGCCCGCGCTGGCCGGCGCGCCGGCCGGCTGCGCGAACGAGCCCCTCTTGCTCGAGTCGGCTGACCGCGGCCGAGACGGTTGGTTTGGAAAGGCTGGTAGCGGCCGCGATCTCCGGCCGAGTGATTGGACCCTGGCGGAAGATGGTTTCGAGTACGGCCTGCTCACCGAGTTCCCGCAACAGGCTTAGAGGGGAGTCAGCTACGGCCCGGCTGGGCCTGCCATCGCCGTCATATCGGCTGGGACGGGGCATTGAGGTTACGTAGCCCTTACGAATAGGATGGCGCCCATGCCGCGTAACAATAAGGGGCGTGTCGTCGATAAGGCAAGGCTCTTGCATAAGTGCTCGTCGCGCTCGCTGGAAGCCGGGACGTTGAAGTCAGAACACCACGAGCGACCCGCCACGCAGCTGGTCTGATGGACGAGGGCGTCCGGAAGGGACTCGACGTCCCCAGCGTGACGGTGATCGGCTGCGTGCAGGCAGATGTGGTGATGAGCCCCGTCACTGACCTGCCCTCGCCCGGCGGCACGCTGCTGACCGAACAGATGACCGTCCGGCTCGGCGGCGCCGGCGCCAACTCGGCGCTCGCGTCGGTCGAAGCCGGCATGGAGGTGCGGTTAATCGGATGCGTCGGCGAGGATCAACTTGGGGGGTGGATGCGCGAGCAGCTCGCGATGAGCGGTCTCGCGGATGAACTCGTCGTGGTAGCTGGCGAGTCGACCGGGCTCACCGTCGTGCTCGAGTCCCCAGCTCGCGACCGGACCTTCCTCACGTACCTCGGCGTCAACGCCCGATGGGAACCGACCACGATCCCCGACGATGCGCTCACGTGCGACAACCTGTTGCTGTGCGACTACTTTGTCGCGCCACAACTCCGGGGCGACGCGGCGCAGCGGTTGCTCAACACCGCACGGGACCGCGGCGCCCGCACATTCTTTGACACCACGTGGGACCCTGACGGCTTTCCCACACAGACCCAGGCCGAAGTACGCGAGCTGCTCCCATACGCTGACGTCTTTCTGCCGAACGAGGTCGAGGTGTGCGCGCTCGCGAATCGGCCCGGAGACGCAGCGCAAGCGGCACGTGCCCTGCAGGTCGTCTCGGGCGGGTGGGTGGTCGTCAAGCTTGGGTCAAGCGGATGCCTCGCGGTCGGGCCAGATGGGACTGAGATCGCCGTCCCTGCGCCGGCCGTGACCGTCGCCGACACGACCGGGGCCGGCGACGCCTTCAACGCCGGCCTTGTTCACGCGCTCGCGCAGAGGGCGAGCTGGCGCGAGGCGCTGACGATGGCAACCCGGTTCGCCACGACGGTCGTCTCCCGCCCCTCCAACGACCGTTACAGGGTCGCGCCGACGGGGGTGGTGCGATGAAGCTGGCGGTGATCGGTGCGGGCTCGACTTACACGCCCGAGCTTGTCTCCGGGCTGGTCCGCGAGCAGGAACGACTCCACGTGCGAGAGCTCGTGCTGCATGACATAGACCCCGATCGCCGAGCCGTGGTGGGAGGGCTGGCGAGGCGGATCCTCGAGCGTCAGGGTTTCTCCGGCGCGCTCGCGATCACGGGAGAGCTCGATCGGGCGCTCGACGGCGCCGGCGCGGTCCTGATCCAGATTCGGGTTGGCGGGCAAGCCGCACGTCTGCGCGACGAGACGATCCCGGCGGCCTGCGGCTGCATCGGCCAGGAGACGACCGGAGCCGGCGGACTCGCGAAGGCGATCCGAACGGTCCCAGTCGTGCTGGAGATCGCGGACCGAGCGCGCGAGCTTGCCTCGGACGACGCCTGGATCATCGACTTCACCAACCCGGTGGGGATCGTGACGCGCGCACTCCTCGACGCCGGCCACCGAGCGATCGGCCTGTGCAATGTTGCGGTCAACTTCCAGCGTCAGATCGCAGCGCATCTCGGCGTGCCGCCGGAGCGGGTGCTCGTTGGCCAGGTTGGTCTGAACCACCTCACCTGGATCCGGGCAGTTTGGGTCGACGGACATGATGTTCTCGACGAGGTGATCCGCGACTACGGTGACGCGTTCGCGCACGAGCTCGGCCTTCCGCGCGCGTTGATCGAGGCCCTGGGCGCCATCCCGTCGTACTACCTGCGCTACTTCTACGCCGAGCGCGAGGTAGTCCAAGAGCAGAGGATGAGCACGCCGCGCGCGCAGACCGTCGCGCAGATCGAACGCAGTCTGCTCGATCTCTACCGCGATCCGTCGCTGACCGAGAAGCCGGCACTGCTGGAGCAGCGAGGCGGAGCGTTCTACAGCGAAGCCGCAATTGCGCTCGTCGCATCACTAATGGCCGACAGCAACGACATTCAGGTGGTCGATGTTCGCAATGGAGGCGTCCTCGCCGGGCTTGCGGACGATGACGTCGTCGAAGTTCCAGCGCGGATCGGTAACGCAGGCGCCGTGCCGGTGGAGCAGCCGCCTCTCGCGCCCGAGCTGCTCGGCCTGGTCCAGCACGTCGCCGCGTACGAACGGCTCGCCGCAACCGCCGCACGGACAGGTGATCGACGTGTGGCGCGCCTGGCTCTGATGGCAAACCCGCTGGTCCGCGAGTACCGGCTGGCCGAAACCATGCTCGACCGGCTGCTCGCGGCTGAGACCGTGCCACCGCCCGCGAGGCTCGGGGTCGGTCGTTGATCGCGGGACATGCGGAGGCGGTCGGCCGCCATGGCGTTGTGCTGGCGGTCGATGGAGGCAACTTCAAGACTGACCTCGCGCTGCTTGACTCAAGCGGCCGGCTGCTCTCACTTGCGCGCGGAGGCGGAAGCTCAATCCACTACCTCGGGCTCGACGGCTGCGTCGAGGTGCTGGAGAGCCTGCTGGAGACCGCCATCGTCCGCGCCGGTCTGGACACGCTCGACCGCCGTCTCGCGTCGACTGCGCAGCTCCTTCTCGCCGGGGCGGACCTCCCCGAGGAACTTTGCGCGCTTCGCGCCAGGGTTGAGCAACTGAACTGGACCGAGCAGCTGGTCGTGGACAACGACACCGTTGCGCTGCTGCGCGCGGGCACCGACCGCGGGTGGGGGATAGCCGTGGTGTGCGGCGCTGGGAGCAACTGCTTCGGGGTCGCCGCTGACGGACGGCAGGTCAGGTTCCCCTCGCTGGGGGACATAACCGGTGACTGGGGCGGCGGCAACGACATCGGCCTGGCCGCGCTGGGCGCCGCTGCGCGCAGCGCCGACGGCCGGGCGGGGCGAACCGTCCTCGAGACTTCCGTGCCTGAGTATTTCGGGCTGAGCACCCCGGTCGAGGTCGCTCGCGCACTCCACCTGCGTCAGCTTCCGATGGCGCGACTCGGTGAGCTCGCTCCGATCGTGCTTGCTGTCTGCGATCAGGATTTCGTCGCCGCGGGCATTGTCCGTCGTCTCACAGACGAGGTCGTCGCGTTCGCGACGGCTTCAATACGACGCCTCGAGCTGACCGGAGCGGACCCGGACGTGGTCCTGGGCGGGGGCGTGCTACAGGCCCTCCCGCCGAGAGTGATCGAGACGATTGCGCGGGGGATACGGCAGGTGGCACCGAATGCCGGCGTCCGGGTTGCCCCGAGCGAGCCTATCGTTGGCGCCGCCCTGCTCGGGCTGGACGCCCTCGCGGCGGATGCGAGGGCGACTGACCGCGCACGAGCCGAACTCGATGCTGCGGTGGCGAGCTTGGGCGAGACCCCCGCGGGCGCAAGGATACAAGCCAATCACTCGGAAAGCCGGTGAGCGCCCGCGTGGCTGACTGGCGTCCGGTCTTAGGTCGGGGTGACCTTGGTCAGCCCCTGCGGGCTGTCCGGGTCAAGACCGAGCCGCAGCGCGAGTTCGTGCGCGAGCTGCTGGCCGCGGACTACAGCGACGATCGGCGCGAGTGGCTCCGGTGCCGCACCCGGGATCGATACGTCGGCCCGATCGCCGCTCCCGACGACGAGCACGTTCGCCTGCCGGGCGCGCAGCTCGTCCACGAGGGACGCGACATCCGAGCGTGCCGGGCCTGCGGCGCATAGCGCGACCACGGGAACGCCGCTGGTGACGGCCGCGATCGGACCATGGCGGAAATCCGCAGCCGAGTAGGGGTCGGCAAACAGAGAACATGTCTCCTTGATCTTGAGCGCGGTCTCCAGCGCCGCCGAGTAAAGATAACCGCGCGCCACGATGATCAGCTGCGGCGCGCCAACGAGGGCTTGTGCGGCGGCGGCGACCGGCGCTCGGTCGTCGAGCACGGCCGCCACCCAGTCGGGCACCGCTTCCAATTCATCGCGCGTGAAAGGGGCTTCACCGAGCGCCGAGGCGATGATCGCGAACGCCGTCAGCTGCCCGGTGACGGTCTTGGTCGCGGGTACGGCCCGCTCTTCTCCCATGTCGAGTTCGACCGCCTCGTCGGCTGTCCTGACGAGCGCGCTCTCGGGCTCATTCGTGATCGCCAGGCCGCGCCCCCCTCCATCCTGGAGCGCTTGCAGCGTCTGCACGATCTCGGGCGTGGCGCCCGACTGGCTGACCGCGACGACGAGCTGGCCGCTGTAGTCGGCATCGACCCCGTAGAGCGTGTACAGGCTCGGCGCAGCCAGCGAAACCGGCTTTCCAGTGGCCGCCTCGAGCAGATAGCGGCCGTAGACACCCGCGTGGTCAGAGGAGCCCCGCGCAACGATCGTAATGCCGTTGAGCGGCGACGGCGCCACGGCTCGCACCCGGTCGACGAGCGTGTCAAAGCGCCCGGTCAAGTGCCTCAGCCGGGTCGGCTGCTCGGCCATCTCGGCGGCCATGCGTGTCCCGTTCACATTGCGCAGCCTCTCACATGCCGCCCGCCGGCGACTTCGCGTGCCCGAGCGAGTTTGGAAAGGAGCAAGACAAATGCGTGGTAGCTGCTTGACAGCCATTACTTCAGCGCTATAGGGTCTTTGTTTAGTTCATTGCCGATTGGTGCTTGGTAACGGGAGGAACCGGATGCCTTTCATGACTCGTCAGAGCCGTGCCTGCTCGCGGCTTGTCGTCACCGTCTTCGCCGTGCTCTGCGCCGGCATGCTTGCCTGGTTCGCCGCGCCTGCTCGGGCCGATGTGTCGACGCTGTCGACGCACTGGCAGGTTCAGAGCAGCGCGAACACGTCGGCCTCCACCCCGAGCGACATCTCGACTCCCGGGTTTCACACCTCCGGCTGGGTGCCCGAGTCCACCGACGACGCGGGCGGTGGCCTGACCGAAATCGGCGCGCTGGCGCAGAACGGCCTGCAGGCGCCCGGGGTCCCCAACTCTGAGTGCTCGTTCAGGCCGCACGCTCCCGGCGACCCGAACTCCCTTCAGGAGCTCGTCTTCAGCGACAACATGCGCCAGTGCTGGGGCCAGGAGGAAGGCGAGGACCGGGGCCTCCCGGCCAACGCGGAGTTCGCGGTCCCGTGGTGGTTCCGCACCGACTTTCAGACCCCGCACGGGTTCGGCGCCGGCCACCACGCCCAGCTGATCATCAACGGCATCGTCGGCCAGGCCGACGTCTGGGTCAACGGCACCGAGGTCGCCACCCAGGACACCGTCACCGGCGACTACACCCAGTTCAGGTTCGACATCACCGGCCTGTTGCGCGGCGCCGGCCATACCAACACGATCGCGTTCGAGGTCTACCCCAACCAGCCCGGGACGATGTTCACGCTCGACAACGTCGACTGGACACAGATCGCGCCCGACCACAACTCCGGCATCCAGTTCCCGGTTCAGATCGACTACTACGGCCACGTCGCGCTGTCGAACGCGCATGTCGTCGAGAACAACGCCGCGGACATGTCAAGCTCGGCGTTGACGGTCAAGGGCGACGTCACCAACCCGACCGACGAGCCAGAGACCGCGACCGTCAGCGCGGCCGTCAAGGACCCGCAGGGCAGGACCGTGGCCAGGCTCGCGCAACCCGTCACAGTCGGCGCCAACAGCACTCAAACGGTCGTGTTTGACCCGAGCGACAACCGGTCGCTGACGGTCGACCACCCCCAGCTGTGGTGGCCGTGGCAGATGGGCCGCCAGCCGCTGTACAGCCTGCAGATGATGGTCGGCCAGGGGGCGAGCATCTCCGACACGGCGCCGAGCGAGACGTTCGGGATCCGCACCGTGACCTCGTCGTTGACGGCGCCGACGGCGCAGTGGCCCGACGGCGTGCGCCAGTTCGCGGTCAACGGCAAGCCGTTCGTGTGGCGTACCGGCGGCTGGGGCGAGAACGAGTACCTGCGCTACTCGTCCAAGGACGCGGCCAACCAGATCCAGCTGATGAAGAGCCTGGGTCTGCAGGGGATCCGGACCGAGGGCAAGGAGATGCCCGACGACTTCTACGAGCAGATGGACAAAGCGGGGATGATCGTCGACGGCGGCTTCCAGTGCTGCGATGACTCGTGGCAGCCCGCGAGCGACGGCTCCAACCTCACTCCCCACGACTTCGACATCATGTTCCTGAGCGCCCTGACGATCGGCGAGCAGCTGCGCAACCACCCGAGCGTGTTCAACTTCAGCTGGAGCGACAACGCGCCGATCCCCGAACAGGAGACCGTTTCGTTGCAGGGCTTCTCGCAGGCTGACTTCCAGGACCCGCTGATCTCCTCGGCCGACGAGAACTCAAGCCCGATTCTCGGCCCATCAGGCGAGAAGGAGGGACCGTATGACTACGGCGCGCCGAGTTACTGGTACACCGACACCTCCGGCGACGACGGCGGCTTCTCGACCGGCTTTGACAGTGAGTCGAGCCCGGGTGACAGCGTGCCTACGCTGGACTCGCTCAACCGTTTCCTGTCGACCAGCGACCAGGCGACACTGGGCACCCCGACGACCACGCTCCCGAACGGTCGGCTGACCCCGGACACGTGCTACTTCGCGACCAACGAGTACCACATGAACTGGGAGACGGCGTGCCCGACGACCAACTTCAACTTCGGGACGATGAACAACTTCGACATCGCCGTCTACAACCGCTACGGCCCGTGGCTGCCGTCCAAGGGCACGCCCACCGCGACCGGCAACCTGACGGCCGGCTCGCAGTTCGTCACCGACCCGACCTCGACCGGCGGCAGCCCGTTCCAGATCAACTCGCCGGTTTCAGGCACCGGAATCCCGGCCGGAACGACGCTCCAGGACACGAGCACGACCGCCACCGCGACCATCAAGAACGGCTCTGACATGCTCACCAACGTGGTCGTCGAAAGCGGCCAGTTCGCGGTCGGCTCCACCGTCACGGCCACGCGCGGGATCCCCGCGGGGACGACGATCACCGCGATCAACGGCGACGCGTTCACGATCTCAGCCAACGCGACCCGCAACAGCTCGGGCGCCACGATCACCGGCGACCCGGTGTGGACCCTGTCTCAGCCGGCAACCGCGACCGTGACCGGCGTCAGCCTGACGGGCAACGCGCCAACGCCGCTGAGCGGTGGCGCGCACGTCGCGCCGGGCCTCAACCAGTTCGTCGAGGAGGCACAGCCGACGATGTACGAGGCCGACAGGGCGCAGTTCGAGGCCTACATAGCCCACTCGACAAACTTCCCGAACCCGTCGACCGGGACGGACTTCTGGCTTTTGAACCACGCGTTCCCGACGCTGCTGTGGGGCCTGTACAACACTGACTACGACACCAACGGCGGCTTCTTCGGGGCCAAGAAGGCCAACGAGACGCTGCACGCCCTGTACGTGTACGACAACAGCGCGAACTCAGACAACAACTCGGTGACGCTCGACAACCTGAGCGGCACGACCCAGTCGGGCGCTGTCAATCGAGTCCAAGGTCTACGGCTTCTCGGGCAACGTGCTCGACGACCAGACCGCCAGCGGAATCACGCTCCCGAGCCAGGGCGTCATGAACACGGTGATCCGGCCCAACGTGCCCGCGGCGACGACGGCGCCGACGCCGGCGCAGACGTACTTCGTCGAGCTGATCATGCGCCAGAGCGGACACGTCGTCGATCGCAACGTCTACTGGGTCTCGACGCAGCAGGACCAGAACACGACCGGTTCGCCGGTTCCGACGTTCAACACCGCGGACTCGTTCGCGGACCTGACCGAGCTGCAGAAGCTGCCGGCGACGACGCTCAAGGTGACCGCCGCGTCGCACCATCAGTCGGGCCTCCCCGACGACCAGAACGCCGTCAACGACGTGACGATCACCAACACGGGCTCGACAGTCGCGTTCTTCGTCCGCGTCGACCTGCGCCGCGGCAGCCGCGACGGCCGCGAGCAGCCGGGCGACAACGAGCTGCTGCCGGTCAGCGACAGCGACAATGACATCACCCTGTGGCCGGGCGAGTCACAAACGATCGCAATCTCCTACGACTCCTCCAAGCTCGACGGAGCGACCCCGGTCGACAGTGTGTTCGGCTGGAACGTCCCCTACTTCGACGTTCCGGCCCGAGACACGCATAACGCGCAGGGCGAGCAGCAGGCCGCCGCGCATCTCCAGGGGGATCACCTCGTTCGGGCTTGCCGACGGCGTGCCGCGAGACCATGGCGCCACCGTCCCGGGGCAGGCCAACACCCGGGCCGAGATGCGCACGCTTGACAAGCGGGTCTCGGTCCAGACGTTCAAAACGGAGCGCGGCCAGGCCGCGCGCTGATCGGGGCCAGACGCGGCGGGTCGGGGAGCGCTCCTCTCAGAGCTCGACCACGGTTCGCGAGGGAGTATGCCCCTTGGTCGCCGAGGGGGGCGGTGGCCGACTGGCTGCTGCTTGCCTCGATCGGCGGCTCGAGGAGAGTGAGGCGCTTCGCCTGCGTGTATTCACGCCCGGGGGCGTTGGGCGATGCCGCTCGTCTCGAGGTCGAAGTAGTAGAGGGTGAGCTGAATCGCCGCGTACGGGACCGTGAACGTGTACACGAGCGCCGCCGCGAGGTCGATGAAGTTCAGGCTGTGGTCAGTCAGTAGCAGGAGCCCGACCCCGACCAGCGGACCGGAGAGTATGGCGAGCACGTCTATGAAGGCGGTGAAGCCGAATGTCCGCCACCAGCGCGAACGGGATCCCCACTACGGTTACGGTGCCACGTGTTTTGTCGAGATCGCTCTCTGCCAAGGCGAGCGCCTCGCTGACTCTCAACCCTGCACGCCATAGCACGACGATCACGCTGCGCAGCCTCAGCCCGTCAGGGCGATCGCCGGCCGTGGGCATCACCGCGATGATCTCCTCCACGGTCGGCGGGTCAGGTGGATAATGCAATCCTTTGTTCGGTGGCGGCCGGCCCTGATGGAATCCAGACAGAGTCGCGGGCGAGCGGCGCCGGCCGGCGCAGTCCAACGGTGCTGCGGAATGCATGACGTCCTCCCTGGGACGGTGGCTTGAACCGCCATCGTCTCGCTCAAAGGCAGGCGTCACGAACGCTCAGATCACGACGATCCCCGCGACTGCTGCTCGATCACTGCGCCAGCGGCTCATGCAGCCGCTCGGCATCAGGGGACGGGTCGTGACTAGCCGAGGTCGAGGACGAGGGAGAGGGCGTCGTCGACTGCTCTGAGTTCGTCATGGCTGAGGTGCCCGGCTTGGGCTCCAAGGTTGCGGGCGTCTACCGCGCCGACCATCTCGCACAGCACCAGGGTTCGCTGGCTGCCGAGCATGATTTCCGGATGAAAGCTTGCTGATGGCGCCGCGGTGGAGGTCGGGCAGATGACGACGGTCGAGAGTGTCAGCAGATCGTCGACCTGGACGATGACGCCGTAGCGTCGGCCGTGCTGGACTCGCCCTCGACCTCGCGGCATCGCGATTGCGTGGACATCACCGCGAACCACGCAGCTGCTCCATGAGCCCTGCGACCTCTCGGGCTTCCGCGATGTAGGCCTCGTTGTCCATCAGTGAGCGCGCCTCGGCGGCAAGACCGCTGCGGCGCCGGTCGCGCTCGGCCGTCTCGGCGATGGCCTGGCGAGCGGCCTCGGCACGAGTGATACCACGCCGCCGAGCGATCTCGTCGAGAGCACTGAGACCCCCGGAGCCGAGACGTAGCGACATAGGAGCAGCCGCTTTCACAACCACAGCGTAGCGCAAACCGCACTACGACTGGCTGACTACCCCTCGTCGATCGTTGCGGCAGCGACAAACGTTTGAACGCTAGCGTTCCGTCCGACGGTGAGATCTGCCTCTGACGTAGAGCGGCCGGCCCGTGCGCTGGCGGGCCGGGTCGTTGCGGGCGGCTAGCAGGGTTCGGGGGGGTTGATTGATGGGAAGGTGCCGCAGCTTGTGCTGATGTGGTTGGCGGTGCCGCCGAGGATCGCGGCGGCGTTGCCGTCGGCGAGGTTTTGGAAGCCGCCTCCGATCCACGCGAACTGGTTGGCGCCTGTGCGCGACCCGTCGGAGGCGGTGTTGGCCTGCCCGCCGCTGATGGATGAGAAGGGGCCGCTGGCCTCGTTCTGGTCGCCGCCGCTGACCGAGGCGAAATGACCGGCGGCTTGGCTGGCATCGCCGCCGCTGACTGACTCGTAGCCGGAAGACGAGCAGGTGGCGCTGGGCTGCGTCCCCGGTCCGGCGAGGTTGTCGCAGCCTGCGGTGATGCTCGCGAACACGTCGCTTGCGAGGTTGAACTCGCCCCCGGTGACCGACGCCCCAACGCCGCTGGCGATGTTGCTCTCGCCGCCGCTCACCGACGACAGGAAGTTGCTCGCAGCGTTGCTCTCGCCGCCGCTGACCGACGCTCCGTCGCCGCTGGCGGTGTCTTGCTCGCCGCCGCTGACCGACGCTCCGTCGCTGCTGGCGTGGTTGCCGGCGCCGCCACTGACCGAGGCGAAGCGGCCGTCCGCAGTGTTGACCTCGCCGCCGCTCACCGACGCCACGTCGAGGCTTGCAGTGTTCGACTGGCCGCCGCTCACCGACGCCGCGAATGCGCTTGCGTGGTTGAACTCGCCCCCGGTGACCGACGCCCCAACGTCACTGGCGGTGTTGCTCTCGCCGCCGCTGACCGCGGCGTCGATGACAGAGGCGCGGTTGCCCACACCGCCGGTGACCGACGCGAAGGAGTTCGGGTTGCTGGCGGTGTCAGTGCAGGCGTTGTTGATCGACACGGCGCCCGCTCCGGCGACGTTCGAGCAGCCCCCCGCGACGCTCGCGAACGGGCTCGCCGCCGTGTTCCTAAAACCGCCCGTGACGCTCGCGGCCGTGCCCTTCGCAGTGTTGTTCTCACCACCAGTGACGGTCGCGTAGGTCCCCGACGCGGTGTTATCGACGCCGAGCACCGTCGCGTACTTGCCCGACGCGGTGTCCTGAAAGCCGGCCAGCAGCTGCGCATACCCCGTAAACGAGTGGTTTTGCCCCACGATCAGATCGTGCGACCCGGTCTGCGGCCTCGCCGCCGGGTTCTCGTCATAGCCGAGCACCAGATTCCCCTCGCCATTGACTGACGCCGTCGAACCCGCACCATTGACGACCTGCACGTTCACCCCCGTGAACGTGATCGTCGGCTTCCCACCCACCCCCGACGAGCTAAAGCGGACGTGCGGCAGGACCGAGATCAACGTCTGCTGATCAGTGCTGCTGGCCGGCAACGCCACCTTCGACCCGGTGGAACACGTCCCCGGCGACGGGCCACCCGAGCTCACCGACTGCCCCGCCGCCGACGGCACGCACAAAAACACCGACGAGGCCAACGCCCCACCCGCCAGCAAACCAAGCCACACCACCACACCAGCGACCACCATCGCCAAACGCGACATCCACCGAGCACCCATAACCGATCCCTTCCTCTCCGCCCCACGCGGCAATCCAGCGCACGATGAGGCAATCAACACACCCTCCACCCCGAGGAACCCGTCGCGCAAACAGAGGGCACGACACGCCCCCGGACGCCGCGGAGCCTACGCCCACCCCCGACCACTTGGCAACCACCGGCACGCGCGACAACGCACGCAGCCGCTCCGGGCTACCACCAACGGTCTTGACAGTGCGCACGAGACTGTCGCATCCGCTTGGCGTTGCAGCGGACCTCGCGTGAGAGGCTGCTCCTCACGGAAGCACTAGCGCGGAGTCACTGCTGCTGCTCGATCAAACCGGCAGTCTGTTCGGAGGCGTGCTTTCCGCGCATGCGGCGTCTCTTGTCGTGGTGCGCGCGATGCGCGGGCACGATGAAAGCGGGGGCCGGCAGCCGGCGAGGCCTCATGCACGCGGAGTCAGGCGGCGTCGCGCAGCATCGGGTAGAGCGTGGGCCCGTCGGCGGTCACGCGCAGCTCCGAGGTCACCCGGAAGCCAAAGCGCTCGTAGAGCGACACGTTGGCGATGTTGCTGCTCTCGAGGTATGCGTGCTCGGGCACCCGGCGCAGACGGTCGGCGAGCAACGCCGAACCGACTCCCCGGCCCTTGAGAACCGTCCCGATCGCGGCCAGGTACCAGAACGTGCCGGCCGGTCGGTGTGCGTGTATCACCTGCTCAAGAATCACGCCGCGGCGGGAGTTGACTCCTAGCACGCGTATCAACCCAGGGAGGGAGAGCAGCGAGTTGCGGTTGGATTGTCGGTATCCGGCTCGGTCCCACAGGCTGGCACCGATGATCTGCCCCTCGCAGATGGCGACGTCGGTGCCGCCGTCCAAGCCGTGCTGGTACCGGGCGAGGATCTCAAACAAGCGAGTCTCGCCGCGGCCTGAGGGCAGCAGCCATCGAATGACGGGGTCTTCCGCGAACGCCTCGCCGAGCACGGCCGCGACGCGACGGTGCTCGTCCGGGCGTGCAAGACGCACCTCAACCTGGGACGGATCGACGACCGCTTCCTTGCTCATCGCGGTTAACCATCTCTTGGTCGGGGTGTCGCCGTTTTGCCGCCGCTGTCGAGGCGCTGCAGGATGACTCGCACACCCGGCATTCTCGCCCACTACAACGTGCCGATGAGCGATCCCCCTATGGGACGCCGGTCATGCCGCAGGTCGCGCGTTGACCACGGAGCAAGTCTCACGCTTCCACGCCGATCGGCACCTGCTTGTCGCCAAAAGCGAGACTAGGCGCCGCTGCCGGATTGGGCTAGCAACAGCGACCTCATCGCGAGCGCGGCACGGGTGGATCCGCCCGGCGATGCAGCAGCCGGCGCGAGTAAGACACCGGACGTCGCGCGACCCATTTCAGCGAGAACGCTGCTGTCGGGAGTAAGCAGCGGTCAGGCGTCAGCGCTGCTGGTCGATCACTGCGACAGCGTCGGCATGGGCTGGATTTCGACCGGATTGACAACCCGAGCCGACGAGACCTAGCCCGCGCCCGGCGCGGCGGGAAGTCCGAGCTGTTGCCTCAGCGTCATGAAATCCTGGTACTGGCGGAAGTCCTTGATCCTGTCGCCTTCGATCGTCGCGACGATGCAGCCGGGCGACGTGTGATGCCTATTGGTCGGCTCCACCTCACCGTCGGGTGTGGTCCATGGACCGGTGAATGTCCCGGTCCAGGTCACCTCCAGGACGGTGGTATTGCCGCAGTCGAGCGCGTTGGTGACGGTGCCCTGGGCGTCGGGCATCGCCTGCCTCCAGCCCTTGAAGAGGTCGACGATCTCCAGCTCGCCTTCGGCTCGACGGCCGGTCGCGACCTCGTCGTAGACGCTCTGTGGTCCTAGCAAAGCTTCGAGCCCGTCCCAGTCCGCCCTGTTGTAGGCGTCGACAAAAGCACGAGCAACATCTGAGGACGGCATCGGTCAACCGTAGATGCTACCCCCACAGAGATTGCCGGAACGAGCTGAACGCGAGGCAGCGCGTCTCCTACCCGGATCGACCAACCGGATCTCGCCAAGACTTCCCCTTGTCGATCACGGACTCGTCTGGCGGCGATGCCTGGCCGTTGGGGCGTTTGTCCGCGAGCGGTCGCGGGGGGCGGACATACGCAGTCATGAAGCCCGAGCGGGTGGTTCCCAGGCTCGCGGGAACATGAATGCGGGTCTCGAACCGCGCGTCGGAATGCAGGTCTCGAGCCGTGCGTCGCGACGCACCTGCTCCTCGCCTCACGACATGTGGACGACAAGCCAGGTGCAACAGGCGTGGAGTAGGCGCTCCGTGCCCGCGATGGTGCGATGAGGCCTCGGCCTCGGCCGCGCGCTGAGGATCAGTACGAGCCGCGCGGATGTAACCAAGGCGCCCGATGAAAAATCAGTGCGGCTCCGGGCCTGGAGAGGTAAGCGCGTTATCGGAGGTGATCGCGTTGTTACCGGCGGGCTCGATAGTACTGAGCGATCTGTGAAGCCCAGCACTCGATGAGCGTACATGGAGCGTCCCAACTCGGGGCGAGAAGGAGTCAGTCATGCAGCGAGAACGTTCGCGCCGACGGAAAGTGCCGGTGTCGCCGGCAATGGTCGTTGCGCTGGTCGCGCTAATTGCGGCGGTCAGCGGCGTCGCTGTGGCGGCGCCAGCCGGGAAGTCGCAGCACAAGGTGCGGGTGCATGCCGCTAGCGCCAAGCGTGGTCGACGCGGACCGCGCGGATTCAGGGGACCGGTGGGACCGCAGGGATTGCAGGGTGACCTTGGACCGCAGGGACCAAAGGGTGACCCTGGACCGCAGGGACCGAAAGGTGACCCTGGGCCGCGGGGAATTGCCGACTATGAGACAAAGCTCGTGAACCAGGACATTTCGCTCGGACCACAGTTTGATCCGACAACCGTCGCTACCAAAGCCGTTCCACCCGGAAACTACCTCGTGACCGGCATGATCGGAGTAAACGCACAGGCGGGGTCATTCATCGTGTGCGCCCTAGCCAACGTAACGAACGGCAACGATGGCGTGTTCGGGTCGTATGCGAATCAGACGAACCTGGGTGCAGTGGTCAACGTGCAAGAGAACGAGGTGTTGTCGATCGCTTTCGGCCAGCAGATTCACCTAACGTGCGACGACAATAGTGGCCTGTCGGGGAACGTCGTCGGTGAGGCGGTCATCGAGGCGATCCCGGTCAACTCCCTTCACTAGCTTCATAGCGAATCACGCGACTACGGGGCGGCCGGCTCTGTGCGGCCGCCCTATGTTCGGTTGACGCCGGGCGGTTGGCTCCTGGCTGCTCCTGGACAGCTGACCCAAATAGCCCGGCGCTAACAGGGCCCGGGGCAGCTGCAAGCAGCTCGCCTGCGCGCCCGGCGCTGGACGGGCACTACCGAACTTGCAGCGATGCGGCCACCAGCCAACCGTTACCAGTGTAGGCGTAAAGGAGCCGTTTTCGGCGTCCGGGGCATGACGCCCGCTTCGGGCTTAAGTGCGACAGCGCGCGACGCGCCTCCCGGATTGCGCCCCCAAGCCAGGGCGGTTGAGAGTTCTGCTTGTCGATCTAACCGGAAGGGCTGGCCAGCGGCGGATCCGCATGCGTTACGGCTCTTGCATCCTGGTGGCATACGCCACTATGATGGCGCTCGCTGGGGCTTGTCGCCGCATGCAAAGGAAGCGGGATATGAGTGGGTATCCGCGAGCGCGTAGCGAGGGCCTCGTCGCAGAGGAGGTGGGCGGTGAGCTGGTCGTCTATGACGAGGCCAGTCAGATTGCCCACGCCCTCTCCCGCGAGGCCTGCTCGGTGTGGAGGCATTGCGACGGCCATAGCACGGTCAAGGACATCGCCCGTCGTCGCGGACTGGACGAGGCGAGGGTCGCCCAGGCGCTAGAGGAGCTCTCGGCCGCGGAGCTGATCGAGGAGCCAGAGGGCATCTCGCGACGCACGCTCTATAAACGCGCGGCCAAGCTAGGCGCCGCCGCCGCCGTCTCCACTCCGCTGATCTACTCGGTCGCGATCCCGGCCGCGAGCGCCGCGCAATCTCCTACGTGCGGCTCCCTTCTCGGAGGTGCTTGCGCGGTGCAGTGGTCCAACGCAACTTGCTCCGGCCCCCAACTCAACGACTCGTGCATGCTAGAGACGGGGTCGGCTGGGTGCACCTGTCAGGACCTTTTCACGCCGTGCGCCAATTTGATCCCCGGCTCACTGTGGGTGCGCGCCGGAACCTGCGCGTGACCTCAGATCCCGCTCGAATCTTGGGCAATACGTTCGCGTGCCGGACGCGGATCGCTCAGCGAACACACGCTGACGGAACGGGCTAATAGCGACAGCGCTTGCGTTGGCCGTGATCGTGCTCAAGGCCGCCGCGCTCGAGACTGCTCGTTTTCGATCAAAGCACCACTCTGCGGGCGCGTCGGGCGGGACCGCATCAAATGCATGACCGTCGTGGTTCTGCGGCTTGGCTTGCCTCGCGTATGGCCTAAATGGCAACTTCACGACCCGCTGAGCGTTAAGGTGCTTAGGATGGGACTGAGGCGCGTTCTCGCTGTTCTTGTTGCTTTGTCAGCGATCTGGGTCGCTGTGCCTGCGGTCGCCCGCGCCGCGGGAGCGCCGGTGGTCGTGCACCTCAAGTACCGACTGGTCGCGCGTAACGTTTTCAGCCCGAGCGTCAGTGGGGCGTACGTGGGCTTCTCACAGTACCCGTCTCATGGTCCCGAACGGTTCGTCTTGATCAACGACCGCACGGGCAAACGGATCGTGACGCCCCGAGGCTGCGACGGCGGGGTGGTCGGGGTCGTATGGGTTGCGCTCTACTGTGGAGACTTGACAGGCCGGGCCTTCAGCCCGTTCTACGGGCTCTACAACATCCAGCGCGGAAATTGAGGCGGTTCCCCTGCGATGCCGGCTGTCAGCAGGACTACTACAACCAAAACCTCGTCGCAGTCGGAGCGAGATGGCTCGAAGTCCAGCTGCAACCGAACCAAGCATGCGGCGACGGCGTGCACTACACGTGCGGACCGACGATGGACGTTTACTACAACGTCCGCACCGGCGAGCCGCGCGTCCCGTCCGTGGGCCAATCCACGATCGTTGACCTCAACTCCCCGACGCTGACGCGCCCGCTCTGTCCGCCGCTGATTGGACCGTTGTCGTGGTTCGACGGACGGTTTGCCGTCGCGCAAGAGGCCAACGGCGTGTTTCTCGAGCGGTGCGGATCGGACCTCAAGAGGCCTCTGGTCGTGGCCACGAAGTACGCAGGAATTGTGCTCGCAAACACCGAGGCGGTCGCGTTTTGCTCTGACTCAGGCAAGGAACAGTCCGGGATCTTCCTCCCGAGCCTGCGCTCGTTCACGTTCACCGTGAACGCATGCCCCACAATCCTCGGCGAGCGGAATGTCTACTACGACGACGCGCAGGACCGTCTGTGGGCTGCACCGCTCCCGTCCAAGCCCCCAAGGCTCCAGCGGCATCAGCACCTCGCCAGGACGCGGCCCTAACGAACAAACACTGATCGGCACGATCGCGCTTCCCTCCCGGGCTACAAGCAACCCTCTCCAGCGAGATCGGGGGCGAAGATCAGTGTCCCCTCGCTCGGGCTGCTGTCTGTGAAAACGTTCGATTTTGACGACCCCTGCGCGCGGGTCATCTGCTTCTGCTTGTCGATCCAAGCTGCAGCCTGGCATTCGCGGTCTAGTAGTCGACAGTGGGCGTCACGGGTAGTACTTTCAAGTATCGGTTGGCTGACGACGACGCAATGGACGAGATCACGATCGAGGGTGAAGGCTTCGGGCTCAAGGACCCGAATCGTGAGGCTATGCGAAGAGCGCGGACCGGGCCGCGTCATGGTGTCGGCGAAGGTAGTGCTGGGCTAGGTGTTCGTGAGCCGCGTCGGCCGAGCCCGGGTGGCGATGCGGATGCCGTGGAAGTCGACCTGAAGAAGACTGAGTAGCCACATCTGCTCGTCGGGCTACTGCCGAAGGCAGTAGTGGTCGCGTCAGCGCGCAGATACGACCGGGATCGAAACGAGAGAGCAGAGACCGCGTTTTCCGAACTCGCAGGCAAGCCCACTCCGTAACCCGATGCGGGCAACGGGAGGCATGCGGCGCTGTCGGTTCTCGATCAATGCAGCTGCGTGCGTTACGGCCGACTGTCTTCGTGTGCGGGCGGGCTTGACTCGGGTATGGTTTGGCATCACGAGACGGCTATCAGGCGGAAGGGGACGTGATGCGAGGTCCTCGGGCGTGGCTGACGAGATAGGTGTTGGCGCGAGCAAGCTGCCCGTGCTTGCCTGACGGCCCTGGGTGTCGGCGCGTTCGGGGTGGTTGTGTCTGTCTTGGCGCCAAAGCGAAAAGGGAGCGGGGTTCATGGCAATTGATAGTTCGTGGTGGAGCACTTTTAGGTTCGAGTACGTCAGTCCAGTCATGTGGACTCAGCTCACCTCCGGGGCTGTAGCGACCTTTGACTTCTCCCTTGCGAATCGGGGAAGAACGGAGGAGAGGTTCGGCATCATTGTCACCGAGTTCGAGTTCGAGCCGCAGCAACCGTCGGAGCTTGATCCTGGTGCGGTGGTTTATCCGGGACGCGCTTTCCTCGTCAATTGGAGCGAGGAGGTGTTAGGAGGGAGTGACTCGGATACCAGCTACGACCAGGGCTGGTGGGCTCGCATCTATACGACTTCGCGCGATGTCGTGCCGTCGATTCATTTCTACGGCAGCGACGGTTCGCCGGAGTTCTACTTCTCACCTGGTGACTTTGCGGTCTTCGACCTTCCCGGCGGGTTTGTCCCACCAGTTATCGGCCCGACGGAGCGATCCATAGTCTCTCGACAAACGTAAATGCCGTCAGAGCAGGTCACCGTCGACGTACCCATCCTGAGTCAACTCCCGAGAGCGGGCGCAGCCGTTGTGATCGTCGCTATCGCCACTCCGGCGTCAGCGACCAGGGGTGGAGCTCAAAGGACACCGAGGCGAGGCCACCGCTCGGCGGCCCAGGCGAAAAAACTCACGCCCTCCTGAAGGGCTGCGGTCCGAGCCAAGCTTCCGATCGAGGGGTGGACTCGTCGGCCCGCCTGAGGAGCGCGGGGCCGAAATCGCCAATCTCGAGCACCTAGATAACGGATCGATGACGGCAGGCTCCCGGCGATCTGTGTCGGCAGGCGCGTGCGGATCAAGCGTCCGGATTTCGATCGCATCATTGAGGATGGCTACACGGGTGGTTTGGTCGCGGCCCAGGCACCAAGCATCTCGGACGGAGAGGTCCCGCTGCCGGTAGCTCCCGCTCCGGACGGCCACTCCTCCACAGGCGAGCCCGCCTCGAAGCGCCAAGCCTGGGTCCTACGCCAGCCCCGCGGACCCGGCCGTAGAGGCGGCCAGAGGATGCGCAGCGCATCTGCCCGACACCCTTGAGAGGCGCAACTCGTCCTTTCCGGCCGATTGTCTGCTGGACGCTTGGGTCGGAGGCTCTGACGAGGGTGACGAGCGTGCCTAGGACTGCTGGTTTTCGATCGATCCGGGAACCAACGGGGCTCCCCGGCAGAGTGCTCCATTCACGCGATAGCGCTCACGAGCGGACCGAGCCTGGGTCGCGTCTTGCATAGGTGTAACGCCTCTAGCGCACGGCCATGTGAGACTGCCGGAAGTTCGTGGATCCGGCAGTGCCACCGCTCGTGCAGGCTTCTGCATTACGTCGATCGTTAGCTACGCGCCAACAAGCACCAGCAGCGCGGGGTTTGGCGAATCTCCGGCCTCTCGCCTCCGCCGCTGACCCGCCTGCCTTTGTGTCCACTCGGGTATGCCGAGCCGCGGCGCGCAGTGGCACGCCCGGTTCGAGATCTCAGGCCCAGTAGTAGACGCCTCGTCGTAGCGACCGAAGCGTGCCGTGTTTCACGATCCTTCTGCCCCGGAGGCGATAGGTGATCCGCAGGTGGGTGGAACGACCTGACTTGACAGAGCTGGCCCTGACTGAGACGGCGCTGGATGAGTAGCTTGTGGAATTCGCGCAGCTGGGTTCGCAGTTGTTGACCCAGGCAGTTCCTCTCCCGGTTGCCCCCGTGTGCGTCCACGACGACCAGCGGATATGGCCGTCTCTTCGTGCCCGCAGATCTTTCTGACTCACGCCGCGGCCGGTGATGAAGAATTCGCCGTCTCCAAAAATCATCGTCGCGGGGCGAATGGCAAACGCGGAGCCGTCGTCGGCTTTCAGAAGCTTCGGACGGCTGATCGAAGCGCTAGCGGCGCCCGAGTAGCCAGCCAACCAACTGGCCGCGACTACCGCCATCAGCAGCGCGCGTTCACGAGGTCTGAGCACAAAGCGACTCTAACTGGGCCGAACGCCTGCCACAACGATCGGGTTTCCGTGTTGCTTACTGCCCCCGTTCTGTTGCTTATTGGCCCACCCTCCCGCTAATAGGTCCCTGACCGAAATTTGGGATCTACCTTCCTTGCGCGACCTGGCGCCGGCGCCTAGACTCCTGGGCTGAGTTTCGGTAAAACCGACCGGCGTCTGAGCCCCGATCGGGGTCCGCCGATCGGGAGCCAGACACGAAGGGGCAGCAAATGGGCGCGCGTCATCTGATCTACCAGGGCGTACAGCAGCGCTGTTGCGTGCGGGTCGAGATGAGCAGGCCGACCCCGCGATCGGGCCGGGTTCGCCCGTTTCTCAGTCGCCTTCAGCCGGTCCGGAGGACGGCCTGGGGCAGCCGCGGTGGGGCCAAGGGGGGTGTGAACGGTTTATGACTCATTTCGGGTTTTGTTCGCGGCGGTCGCGATCGCTGGCCGTGTGGTTCGCGTTTGTGGCGCGGTTGGGTGACCTCGGCGCCGGCTGGGGTGGGTGTGCCGAGCGCGCTCGCGTGTTCGGTACCGGAAGGACTGGGATCGGACCCGTCCGAGCTCGGGGGTTGCTTCATTCGGTGGACGCGACGGGGCACCGGGGGCCGTGGCGAGCAGCAGGCGGAGGGTGGACAGCAGGGCGACGCACGGTCGGTATCGTGGTCGTGGTGGCGCTGGTGTGCCTCGGGTTGGCGGTGAGCCGGGCGACGGCCGCCTCGCCGGAGCCGATCCCGACGTGCACGTCGAGCATCCCGAACTGCACGCCGCCGGCGCTGCTCAATAACGCCGAGCTGACCCCCGCTCGGGTTGGTCCCGAACGACCTTACGCGGCCACCCCCGCGGAGGCGGCGTCGCTGCACGCGTTCGAGCGGCACGCGGTCGAGAACACGCTGCGCGATCACCATCTTCCGGCCGGTGACGCCGCAGCGGTGGAGTCGTGGGGCCGTGGGGACGCTCTGGCCGAGCTGTGGGGGCTGGTGGTGCAGGCGATCCACGCTTCTGACCGGACCCCGGACCAGCGGAATGTCGTGGCCTGGCTGACCGCGGTGATGCACCGCCGGGCCAGGCCCGAAGCGGACGCCGCCGGGTGGGAGTTTCTGAAGTGGGCCGGGCTGCTGCGCGGCGACAGGCCGATCCCCCCGCAGAGCACCCTGTTGAGCATGCTCCACGAGGTCGACAGCGGTGCGCTGCGCCCGACCCAGTACGACGCCAACGCGACCAGTGGCTTCTGCAAGTGGCAGCCGCCGGCGCCGTTCCAGTCCGAGTACACCGGCAACGTGTCCACGCCGCCCCTTCAGAGCACCGCGCAGAGCTGGTGCTACGGCCCTACGTACCGGTGCGTCAGCCTGCTCGGCTGCAACGATAACCAGCCGTCGTATGACGAGTTCGTGAAGTACGGGGCCGCCGACGTCGAGAACGCCCGCGACCACACGGCCTCGGTCGTGCTGACCGCGCAGGTCGCCAGCTCGCTGGGGTTCGCCAGCGCCGCGGTCGGCGCGGGTATCGCGGGGGTCGCGCTGGCGAGCACGCTCGGGCCGGTGTTGACCGGGAGCGCCCTAGCCTCGGCGCTCTTGCCGTACGCGGGGCTGGTCGGATCGCCGGCGGTGTTTGTTCCGGCGGTCAGCGGAGCCGCGGCGGCTGCGGCGGTGGCGGCGGTGGTCGCTGTTGTGATCGTGGCGGTAGCGATCGCGACGGTCGAGGGCATCCGGATAGTCCACGGCGCCAAGGTGCCCGGGCAGCTGGCGTCGCTGATCACCGGCGCGGCCAGCGACGCGCCGGACTTGAAGGCGATGCTGACTGACTCGCAAAAGCTGGGCGGCTTGTTCGGGGTGTTCACCGGCGCCGCGCTGCCCACCCCGTCGCTGAAGGCCTGCGACAACCGCGCCCCCGTGGTCGTCGGATCCGGGACCGTCCACACGCTGTGTCTGAACGCCCCGCCGATCCCGGCGCGGGCCGCGAACGACCCCCGGTTCCTGATCACCCCGAAGGGCGCGGCCCACGCCACCCGGTCCGACACCCTCTCGTGGACTGACCAGTTCGGTACCGACTCGGCGTCGGTCACCACTCAGGACACCGCCCGGGTGAGTGGCCACTGGTTCGTCACGCACATCACTGACGCGACCGGTAATCCGGCCCCGACGGCGACGACGTCGGCTGACTGGCAGAGCCTGTCGATTCACTACGTGGGGTGGGACGGGGCGGCTCGAACGGCCTGGCTGGTCCGGGAGGCGGACGGCCGCTACCGGTTCCTGACCGTTGCCGACGGGAGCGAGGTGGTCCCGTCGACCTGCCACGCCAAAGGGCTCTGCAAGCTCTCGGACCACATCGACTACATCCGCAAGGACTCGCTGAGCGCCCCGACCGCCCGGGACTACTCCGCGACCGTAGTGCCCGCGGTGCCGACGTACAAGGCGATCAGCGCGGGCCTCTTTAACACCTGCGCGATCACCACGGAAGGTACCGTCGCCTGCTGGGGCAGTAACTCCCGCGGGCAGTCCTCCCCGCCTTCGGGCACCTTTAAGGCGATCAGCGCCGGCGGCTACCACACCTGCGCTATCCGGACGGATGACGCCGTCGCCTGCTGGGGCAGCAACATCGCCGGCGAGTCCTCGCCGCCGTCGGGGACTTTCAAGGCGATCAGCGCTGGATATGGACATACCTGCGCTATCCGGACGGATGACGCCGTCGCGTGCTGGGGCGGCGACAATTATCGTGAGGCTTCGCCGCCTTCGGGCACCTTCAAGGCGGTCAGCGCCGGCCAGTTCCACACTTGCGGTATCCGGACGGATCACGCCGTCGCGTGCTGGGGATTGCACCTCGACGGTGCGACCTCGGCGCCTGAAGGCCACTTCAGGGCGGTCAGCGCGGGCAGAGCACACAACTGTGGCATCCGGACGGACGACACCGTCGCCTGCTGGGGCAACAACTCGCACGGTCAGGCCTCGCCGCCCTCGGGCACCTTCAAGGCGATCAGCGCTGGATATCTGCATACGTGTGGCATCCGGACCGATGACATTGTCGCCTGCTGGGGATTAAACGTCCCAGGTCACGCCTCGCCGCCTTCCGGCACCTACAAGGCGATCAGCGCCGGACCCACCCACAACTGCGGTATCCGGACCAACGACACCGCCGCCTGCTGGGGATCAAACTCCGACGGCCAATCCACACCACCGACATGATTCGCCGGCTGCCGCGGTGGGGGCGCAGGTGAGGGGTGTCTGGGGTTGATGAGTGATTTTGGGTTTTCGGCGCGGCGGTCGCGTTCGCTGGCCGTGCGGTTCGCGTTTGCGGTGCGGTTAGGTGTGGTGGTGGTTGCGGCGTTGTTGTGGCTGGGGTTGGCGGTGGGCCGGGCGTCGGCCGCCTCGCCGGAGCCGATCCCGACGTGCACGTCGAGCATCCCGAACTGCACTCCGCCGCCGCTGCTCAACAACACCGAGCTGGCCCCCTTTGGGTTCGGGCCCGAGCGGCTTTACGCGGCCACCCCCGCGCAGCTGGCGGCGCTGCACGCGCTCGAGCGGCAGGCGGTCGAGAACACGCTGCGCGATCACCATCTTCCAGCCGGTGACACCGCAGCGGTGCGGTCCTGGGGCCGGGCAGCCGCGCTGGCCGAACTGTGGGGGCTGGTGGTGCACGCGATCGAGGCTTCTGACCGGACCCCGGACCAGCGGGACGTGGTGGCCTGGTTGACCACGGTCATGCACCGTCGAGCCAAGGCCGAAGCCGACCACGCCGGGTGGGAGTTTCTGAAGTGGGCGGGGCTGCTGCCCGGCAACAAGCCGATCCCCTCCCAGAGCACCCTGGTGGACATGCTCAACAGGGTTGACAGCGGTGCGCTGAAGCCCATCCAGTACAACACCGGCGACATTCAGCCCGCGACCAGCGGCTTTTGCAAGTGGCAGCCCCCGGCGCCGTTCCAGGCCGAGTACACCGGCAACGTGTCCACGCCCCCCGACAGGAGCAGCGCCCAGGGCTGGTGCTTCCCGCCGTACCGGTGCGTCAGCCTGCTCGGCTGCAACGACAACCAGCCGTCGTATGACGAGTTCGTGAAGTACGGGGCCGCCGACGTGGAGAGCGGCCGGGCTCACCACGCGGAGTCGGCGGTGCTGACCACGCAGGTGGCCAGGGCGCTGGTGTTCGGCGGCGCCGCGGTCGGCGCGGGTATCGCGGGGGTGGCGCTGGCGAGCACGCTCGGGCCGGTGTTGGCCGGCGGCGCCCTGGCCGCAGCGATCGCCCCCTACGCGGCGGTGGTCGGTCTTGACTTCGCCATCGGCGGCACCGCGACGATTGTGCCGGCGCTCGGCGGTGCCGCCGCGGCCGCGGCGGTCGGCGCGGTCGTCGCTGTTGCGATCGTTGCCGTGGCGACCGCGGTGCTCGAGGGCGTCCGGGTGGTCCACGCCGCCAAGGTGCCCGGGCAGCTGTCGTCGCTTATCACCAACGCGGCCAGCGGCACACCGGACCTGAAGGCGATACTGACCAACCCGAACCTCCTCGGCGGCCTGTTCGGAGTGTTCGCCGGCGCCGCGCTGCCCACCCCGTCGCCGAAGGCCTGCAACAGCGACAACCTCGTGGTCGCCCCAGCCGGGATCTCGCCCGGGCCGTGTCTAAACGCGCCGCCGATCCCAGCGCCGGCCGCCGACGACCCCCGGTTCCTGATCACCCCGAAGGGTGCGACCCAGGCCACCCGGTCCGACACCCTCTCGTGGACTGACGGGGATCTGCGCAACATCTTTTTTGGGCAGAGCCGTAATTTCACGCTCACCCAGGACACCGCCCGGATGAGCGGCCACTGGTTCGTCACCCACATCACCGACGCGACTGGAACCCCGGCACCGACGGTGACAGCGACGCCGGACGCGCAGACGCTGTCGATTCAGTATCTGGGGTGGGACGCGGCACGCCGAACGGCGTGGCTGGTCCCGCAGGCGGACGGCGGCTACAAGTTCCTGATCGCCGTCGACGGGGCGCAGGTCGAGCCAGCGACCTGCCGCGCCCAGGGGCTCTGCACACTGTCGGACCACATCGACTACATCAGGAGCGACTCACTGACCGCGGCGCAGGCGCAAACCTCCTACTACTCCGCGACCGTGGTGCCGGCGCGGCCCGTGTTCAAGGCGGTCAGCGCGGGCGGCTTCCACACCTGTGGTATCCGCAGCACGAATGACACCGTCGCCTGCTGGGGCGACAACTCCAACGGGCAGTCCACGCCGGCTTCGGGCACGTTCAAGGCGATCAGCGCGGGCGGCTTCCACACCTGTGGTATCCGCACGGATGACACCGTCGCCTGCTGGGGATCAAACGTCTCCGGCCAGTCCTCCCCGCCTTCGGGCACCTTCAAGGCGATCAGCGCTGGATATGCACATACCTGCGCCATCCGGACAGACCACGCCGTCGCCTGCTGGGGCGGCGACAATTATCGTGAGGCTTCGCCGCCTTCGGGCACCTTCAAGGCGGTCAGCGCAGGCCAGTTCCACACTTGCGGTATCCGGACGGACGACACCGTCGCCTGCTGGGGATTGAACCTCAACGGTGAGTCCTTCGCCCCTGAAGGCCACTTCAGGGCGGTCAGCGCGGGCAGAGCACACAACTGTGGCATCCGGACGGACGACACCGTCGCCTGCTGGGGCAACAACTCGCACGGCCAGGCCTCGCCGCCCTCGGGCACGTTCAAGGCGATCAGCGCGGCCAGCGTCCACACCTGTGGCATCCGGACCGATGACATTGTCGCGTGCTGGGGATTAAACGTCCCAGGTCACGCCTCGCCGCCTTCCGGCACCTTCAAGGCGATCAGCGCGGGACCCTCCCACAACTGCGGTATCCGGACGGACAACACGCTCGTCTGTTGGGGATCAAACTCCGACGGCCAGTCCACACCGCCGACGTGATTGGCGGGGGTGTAGGGACCGCCTGAGCTCGAGCGCGGCGCTGAGCCGCGCAGGCTTGCAAACTGTGCGCGGGCGACGGGTTGCGTAGGTTCGAACGCTGAACCTAGGCGTGGATTGCAGAACACAACACACCCACCCCTGTCGCAATGTGTCCCACCGCCAGAAGCGCATAAGCGAGCGACCAGATCACCGCCTGGTCACGAACACGTTTTGTCTCGGGCTACGGTCTCGCTGGCGGGCATCGGACCACCACCACCGACTCGCCGCTCGACAAAACGCTGGCCTCGCGCTCACCAAGCGTCGGCAGTCAGCGATCGCTTCGCAACGCGTTCGATCGCCGCGCAGCGGGACCTGCGACGAGTCAGCACGGAACTTTCGGCCCAACCCGTAGCCTGCCCGGCGACGGCACGGAATCCGAGCACGCGTCGGTCCAAGTGCTAGCAGGTCCCCCGCTAACGAACAGCTCGAAGCAGAACTCTGGCGCACTCAGTCGTGGCTTCTGCTCGGTCGCCGATCGGGCACTGCCGGTGGCGGAGTGCGTGTGGCCAGTTGCATAGGCGCCGACGGGCGCGCTGGCAGCATGGAGACGATCGCAATGCGCGAATAGGGGCAGTCTCCGGCGGGTTCGTCAGATGAATGGATCGGGCTAGCAACAGCGACCTCATCGCGAGCGCGGCACGGGTGGATCCGCCCGGCGATGCAGCGGCCGGCGCGAGTTAGACACCGGACGTCGCGCGAGCCATTTCAGCGAGAACGGTGCTGTCGCGAGCATGCAGCGGTCAGGCGTCAGCGCTGCTGGTCGATCGTTGGGGCTGTCTAAGCAGCGCGGTCCGGGCTGTCCCTTTCGTGACAAAGCGCGCGCGGGCGTAAGTGCGCCATCGGTACGTCGATGGGCACGGCGACTCGACCTTCTTTGAGGGCCTTCTCAACCTTTGCGGGTGCTGGGAGCCTTTTAAGGGGTGATGGGTCCTCAGGACTTTGATTGCTTCGTCGGCGACAACAGCGATGGCCTGCTGCGGACCGCATACCTGATGGTGGGCGACCTGCAGGAGGCCGAGGACCTCGTGCAGGAGACACTGTTCAAGGTCGCCTCGAGATGGCCACGGGTCAGCCGCATGGACAACCCGGTGGCCTATGCCAGGCGGATCCTCGTCAACCTGGCGTTGCACGGGGGTTCGAAGCGGTCACGTAATCGAGCGGAGTTGAAAGCAACTCGGCCTGCCGAAACGGCCGTGCAAGCGGCCCACGTCGACATCGACGACCAGCTGTTCGACGCGCTGGCGGCGCTTCCGCCACGGCAGCGCGCGGCGCTCGTGCTCCGCTACTTCCTTGACCTCTCCGAGGTGGAGGTGGCGGCGGCGCTGAGCTGCTCGCTGGGCACCGTCAAGAGCAGCACCTCCCGTGGGCTGAAGCGACTCGAGCAGACGCTACGCCCTTCTGACCACTACCGGAGGATCGCATCATGACCGAGATCGAGCACGACCTCCGTAGATGGATGCAGGAGCGCGCAGCGCGCGTTTACGCGTCCCCGGAGATCCTTGACGCCGATTACCGCCCGCGCAACCGCGTCCGGCGGCCGAGGCTGGCGATCGGCGGCACTGTCGCCGCAGTCGCGGGCATCGTCGCCGCTGTGCTTTCGCTGGCTGGCGGCGCGAGCACTGCCTTCGCTGGCTGGAGCGCGCAGCCGACAACGGCAAGCCCAGCGCAGCTGCAGGCAGCCAACAGCTATTGCGGCGCGAACATCCCCAATCCCAACCTTCCGCAACAGGCGATCGACACCCGCGGGCCGTACACGATCATCGTCTACGCCGGCCCCGCGAGATCGACGCAGACCTACAACTTCTGCACGGTAGGGCCCGGGTTTCGCAACGCGTCCGGGTGGACCAGCTACCCACCGGTGACGCCTGCCGCCGGACAGCTGTTCCTCTGGAGCGATCACACCTCGATGGACAACGGGCAGCCGTACGGCACGATGATCGCGCAGGCCGGGTCAGGCGTAACGGGCGCGAACCTGACGCTCACCGACGGCACAGTGGTGACGGCAACCGTTCAGAACGGCTGGGTGATCGCTTGGTGGCCGGGTGACGGTCATGTCGTCTCGGCACAGCTGACGACACCGACCGGGACGCAGACGCAGACATTCAACTACCCCTGCGATATCCACAACTGCAACGGTGGCCCGCACGGCGGTGCCAAGGGCGGCGGTCCCGGCGGCGGCTGATCTTGCTCGGTGACATTCGCCGTCTCGGTGCGGCGATCGCTCTCGCAGGCGTTTGCGCGGCCGGACTCGCTGCATGCGGGTCCGGCCGCAACCAGGGCGCGGCGACCAGCGCACGCGTGAGCGCCAATGCCGGTCTCAGGTTCGCGGCCTGCATACGCGCGCACGGCATCCCTGACTTCCCCGATCCGGGGGGCGCGTTCCCGCCCGGGCTCAAGCACGTACCGGCGTTCCAAACCGCGATGAAGGCATGCCTGAAGCTGGAGCCTCCCGGCACCTCGACAGGCAAGCACTTCAACACCTCGCAGCGCGAGACCGCGCTCGCACAGGTGCGGTGCATTCGCGAGCACGGGATGCCGAACTTCCCCGATCCGACATTCCCCGCCAGCGGCGGAGAGCTGTTCCCGGCGATCGCCGCATTCAATCCCGCGTCCCCGGCGTTCAGACACGCTGAAGCCGCCTGCGGGCTCAATGGGTCGATCGGGCACCCCCACGGCGGCTGAGCTGAATGCTGACGATTGCGGGCGAGCCCTTTGCAACGAAACGGGCACACTTCCCCAGGGCGACTCAGACCGCTCCTTCGGGCTTAATTGCGACAGCGCGGCGCGCCTCCCGGATCGCCTCTCAAGCTAGTGCGGTTTGAGAGTGCTGCTGCTCGATCCAAGCGCCACTCTGGCTGGTCACTACGTCGCAGCCCCAGGGCGCCCGGTTAGGTGCTGTTATCGGACTGTTAGCGCCGCCGTCGAGCGTGCTAGGCCGTGACAGTCGTGCTGTGGTGCGCAACTTCCCGCCTGGGCGTGCGTTCTAGCGCGCATAACCGAACATGTGCGTTCGGTGCATGCGAGAAAGGGAGTCTTTGATGGACCGGGGTAGTCGTTCAGTTCGCGCTGCGTGGGTCCTGGGGTTCGCGGTGCTGTCGTTGGCGGTGGGAGCCGGGCCGGCGCGGGCTGCGTTCCCGGGGCGCAACGGTGTGTTGGTGGTCGTTCCGGCCAGGGGGAACGGCTTGATCCTGGTCGGGGCAGATGGCGCGCACCTGCGACGGATCTGCGGGCTTCCGACGTTATGCGCTGGGGCAACGGATCCGGTGTGGTCACCTGACGGATCCGAGATTGCGTTTGGCTCGTCGGACGCCACCAACGGCGTCATCTACGGCGATGGGAGCTGTTTCGCGTGCCCGGTCCCGGGACCGTGGGTAGACGGCGCGGACGACGCCTCGTGGGGCCTGTTCGAGGGCTTTTTGCCCGACGGTCGCCTGGCGGTGTCGATCGACAATCAGGACAGGCGCGCGACGCAGTGGGGAGCCGTGAACCCCGACGGGATCGGCTATCGGCCGTTTAGGATTTCTGGTCCGTGGCGGCAGCCGGCGTGGTCTTCGACCGGGCAGCTCGCCGCGGTCCGCCGTGTCAAGCACAAGTCTGAGGTGTTCGAAATTGAGCTCGGCACCGGCTCGGCTCGCCGACTGACCCTCAATGGCGCTGCGGCGCCAAATTGGTCGCCGGACGGCCGTCGCTTGGCGGTGGTGCACCGCGGGTGGATTGAGCTGATCGGGTCGCATGGGGGTCGTGTCCGACGGCTGATCCGTGGCGGTGCGCCTGCCTGGGCGCCTGACGGCAAGGAGCTTGCGTTCGTGGGCGCTCGCCGACGCGTGTTTGTGATCTCGGTGCGGGGAGGCAGGCCAAACCCGGTCGGTCGCGTCCGCGCGCAGTGGGTCGACTGGCAGCCGGTCACGGGGAGACCTCATAGCCCGTGCCAAACCCCGGCCGGCTCGAGCGTCGTGGCGGCGTCGCCGGACGCAACGGTCAGCATCGATCCGGCGCCAGTCGGTCAGCAACCCGATTCCGATGCTTCGGCGTTCAGCGTTCTCGGATGCCTGAACTCGGATGGGCACGAGCGAGTGCTTGAAAGCATGCCTCCGCCGAACGTTGACAACGCCTACGGGGTCGGAGCGGTCGCGTTCGCGGGCGACTATGCGGCGATTGTGAATGAGGGGGCCGACCCACACTACGGCGGTATGAGCCAAACGGTCGCGGTCATTGACCTGCGAACGGGGACCGCCGTTGCCAACCGCGGCGGCGAAACCGCGGGATGCCCGGACTACGACGGTTACGGGTGCAACAGCGGCGTCGATCAACTCGTCCTCGGCTCAGACGGCGTCACAGCCGCTCACACGTTCGTCAGTAACTACAGCTCGAACTCGGCATTCACCACAACCGAGGAGATCGTCGCCAACGACAGCGCTGGCACACACATCCTCGACAGCATCGCCACCACAGGGCCCTACGACCCCACGCCATCGATGCTGAGCCACCTCGCGTTGTCAGGGGACACACTCACCTGGAGTCACGACGGGACCTCGGAAACCGCCCAGCTCCACTGACCCTCACCCGACGGATCCCAAAGAACGGCGCGGAGACCGCGACGTCGCCGAGCAGGCCCCCCGCCTGGAAGTCAGCGCGCGCTGTCGCAACGGTCTACCATCAACGGTCTCGACGGTGCGCAGGACACTCTCGCATCCGCCCGGCGCTGCACCGGCTCTGGCACGAGAGCGCTGCTCTTCACTGAAGCGATAGTGAGGCGTCACCGCTGCCGCTCGATCACAGCAGCAGTCCGGGCGCGGCCGGGCCTGTCAGGAGAGGCTGCTGGCGCACTCCGCCGACCGCATTCCAACGATCGCTTTGGCTGCGCTGATGGTCGCGGAAGTCTGGTCGCACGCTGCGGGGTTGTGCGACGCGCGTAGGCTGCTCGTGGAGAGCCCGATACCAGTTTGTCTGACTCGGTCGCCGGTCGCATGTGGTCTGCGCGTTGTTTGCTTTGGAGCGGTCGACTGCTGTGACTTGGCCTACTCCGGGCATTGGGTGCGCACGACGAGGCCGAGGCAGTTCCCCGCGGTTCCGCCGACGGTGACAACAGCGTCGCGGTCGTCCCCGGGTGAACAGACACCGGCGGAGTTGAAGCTGACGTGGAACGTGCAACTGGCGCCAGAGGCGAGGCTGCTGCCGCTGCACCCGTTATTGCTGAGTGTGTAGCCCCCGAAGAAATCGTTGAAGAAGGCGAACACGAGTGGCCCGAACGTGCCGGGACCGTTGTTAGTGACCCTAAACGTCGCGCTGGCGCTATCGACCTGGCCGAACCTGTCGAAGTAGTTCTTGGCGCCGTCGGGGTCATTGGGTTCCTGGATCACTCGGCCGTCGCCGGTGGCGCTGAGCGTCAGGTTGGCGCAGATGCCCGACGCCGCCGCGGCAGCCGGGGGGATCGCAATCGAGTAGATCAACGGCGCGCTCAGCGCCGCCGCGCCGAACTGGACGGCGCGCTTGTGCAACGCACGGCGCGAGATGCCCTCCGGCCGCTCGATCAGCCCCGCCACAGACAACTGCTGAACCGCCTGCGCTACCAACGCCTCGTCTAACCCAACCAGGCGGGCGATCTCCCCGGTCGACCGCTCACCGTCGCAGCACCTCCATACCGAGGCCGCGTTCCCGGAGAGCGCGTGCGCGGTCTGCGTAGCCTGCACGTAGACGACCAGCTCATCGCCGACCTCCTCGCAGACGATCCCCTCGCTACACGCCTGCGGATACGCGCTCAAACCATCCTCTCCTTCCGCCACCGAGGCGCCGGGATCATACATCTCCCCCGGGATGCAAGACACCAGCGTCCAAGGCAGCGGCCCGGGCCGGCTTCAGCGCCACCACCACGCCGGTTGCTTCGCTGCTCGAGCAGCGCGAGGATCGCGAAGCTCACCGACCGGCGCCACTCCCTGGCTCGTCGCCGAACCGGCAACACGACCATGACTGCCCCTGCGGGCTAATAGGAGCCTCGGAGCATGAGTCTTCGCGTTCGGTCGCGCGAGACTGCTGGTTTGCGATCATTCCGGCGGTCGCTGGGTCGGGGAAATGCGACTGCTGGAATGCGTGGAGGTGTAGGATGGGCGCCGCAGTTCCGCGGCTCGCGGCACGCACGCGGTCGGGCGCGGCAACGAGGGGGTGAGGTGATCGAGATGTTGGTTGTTCGGGCGTGTGGTGGCGGGTGGTTGTCGGCGCGTGGGCGGTTGGGGTTGGTGCGCGTGGGTGTGGGGTGGCTGGTTGGGCTGGCGGGTTGTTTGTTGGTGGTGGGGGTGTTGGCGGCG
The DNA here is from genome assembly GCA_963744695.1 of uncultured Solirubrobacterales bacterium. Lineage (GTDB taxonomy): Bacteria > Actinomycetota > Thermoleophilia > Solirubrobacterales > Solirubrobacteraceae > Palsa-465. The sequence goes on from CAVUUT010000009.1 coordinate 129,965, forward strand.
CCGGCGCTCGCCGCGAGCGTCGGCACGGTCAGCAACTTCACCGGCACCGGCATCAGCTTCCCGGAGGGGATCGCGGCGGGGCCCGACGGGGCGCTGTGGTTCACCAACGCCGGGAATGGCTCGATCGGGCGGATCGCGACCGGCGGCACGGTGACCAACTTCACCGGCACCGGCACCAGCGACCCGGGGGGGATCGCGGCGGGGCCCGACGGGGCGCTGTGGTTCACCAACTTCGGGAATGATTCGATCGGGCGGATCACGACCGGCGGCACGGTCACCAACTTCACCGGCACCGGCATCAGCGAGCCGGCGGGGATCGCGGCGGGGCCCGACGGGGCGCTGTGGTTCGCCGACGAGGGGAATGATTCGATCGGGCGGATCACGACCGGCGGCACGGTCACCAAATTCACCGGCACCGGCATCAGCGGGCCGGCGGGGATCGCGGCGGGGCCCGACGGGGCGCTGTGGTTCACCAACTTCGGGAATGACTCGATCGGTCGGATCACGACCGACGGCACGGTCACCAACTTCACCGACCCCAGCATCAACGACCCGGACGCGATCGCGGCGGGGCCCGACGGGGCGCTGTGGTTCACCAACGCCGACTTCGAGAATAGCTCGATCGGGCGGATCACGACCGGCGGCACGGTGACCAACTTCACCGGCACCGGCATCAGCGAGCCGTTCGCGATCGCGGCGGGGCCCGACGGGGCGCTGTGGTTCACCAACGCCGCGAATAACTCGATCGGGCGGATCACGACCGGCGGCACGGTGACCAACTTCACCGGCACCGGCATCAGCTTCCCGGAGGAGATCGCGGCGGGGCCCGACGGGGCGATGTGGTTCACCAACGAGGCGAATAGCTCGATCGGGCGGATCCAGGCGGTCGTGCCCCCGACCGTGTCGGGGGTGAGTCCGGGCTCGGGTCCGTCGTCGGGGGGCACGTCGATCACGATCACGGGGACCGGGTTCGTGTCGGGCGATACGGTCGAGATCGCGCAGGGACAGGGCGCGGGTCCGTCGGCGATCGCGGCGACGGACGTGACCGTGGTCTCGCCGACGGAGATCACCGCGACGACCGGTGGTGGGGCCAAGGCGGGACCGTTTCACGTGTTCGTGACCGAGAACGGCGTTAGCAGCCGGGCGGGGAGCGCCGTGTTCACGTATACCGTGCCGGTCGTGTCCGCGGTCAGCCCGGCGTCTGGCTCGGCGAGTGGGGGCACAGCGATCACGATCACCGGGCAGGAGTTCGTGTCGGGCGCGTCGGTACAGATCGGGCAGGGCGAGGGGGCCGGTCCGACGGCGATCGCGGCGACGAACGTGACCGTGGTCTCGCCGACGGAGATCACGGCGACGACGGGTGGTGGGGCTAAGGCGGGACCGTTTCACGTGTTCGTGATCGAGAACGGCGTTAGCAGCCGGGCGGGGAGCGCGGTGTTCACGTATAGCGTGCCGGTGGTGTCTGGGGTCAGTCCGTCGTCAGGGCCAGCAGCCGGCGGGACGGCGATCACGATCACCGGTACCGGGTTCGCGTCGGGAGCGTCGGTGCAGATCGCGCAGGGACAGGGCGCCGGTCCGTCGGCGATCGCGGCGACGAACGTGACCGTGGTCTCGCCGACGGAGATCACCGCGACGACCGGTGGTGGCGCGAAGCGGGGAACGTTTCACGTGTTCGTGACCTCAGACGCGAAGACGAGCGCCGCCGGCAGCAGCGACCGCTACACCTACACCTCCGCAGCGAGCTGACGCGGGCCGCGACGGGGCTCGCCGACCGCTAGTCCCGTGTGCGGATGCTCAACCCTTGCCGTGCTCGCCCATCGGGACTTCCAAGCCAGCCTCGACGATACCCACAACCAACCCCGCGGGCACCCCTAGCCCCCGGGGCGAGGCCGCCGCTTCGGGCTATACGCAATCGCGTGCCCGAGCCGGTCGCTGACTTGTGCTTTCGTTACCAGCGACGCCCGTTCGCGACTTGCGCAAAGGCGACCAGGGAATTGCGCCGCTCGGCTTGCGGCGCGCGATCGGATTGCCCGAGAGAGGTCGTCCGGATCGAGGCCTGCGGAGCGCCTGCGATGGCCGAACGACCGCGGTCCGGCGATGTCGATGTCGACACGCTCGTGCATCGTCGCCGACACGGTCTGATCGCGGCGCTGCCGCTCTCGCTATCCGCCAGGCCGATGCGGAAGCCCCGATCGCCGGCGCCGCGAGGTTCGCCGCGACTGGTCGTTTGAGGATGAAGCAGTCTCCTCTCCGCGAGCGGCGTCGGATTCAGCTCAACGGCAGCGCGAAGTAATCCTCTGTGGTGACGGGCGTGAAGCCGATCGACGTGTAGAGGCCCAGCGCACGGTCGTTCGCGACGTCGACGTCGAGGCTGATGCGGCGCGCGCCGTCCGCCCGGAGCTGCTCACAGGCCTGCCTCAACGCAGCTCGACCGATCCCGCGGCCCTGCAACGACGGCTCGACCGCGAACCCGAAGATGCTGGCCTCCTGATCGTCGTCGCGTTCCAAAAACAGCGTTCCGACGACCGCGCCGCGCAGCTCGATGAGCGCAGTCCGCTCCAGGCGATCGCCGAGATCATCCGGCCCCGACCATCCAAACCCCCGCTCGAGCAGCGACACGACGAGCGTCGCGTCCGCGACGGTCGCCGGCCGAAGGCTGATCTCCGGCTTCTGCAGTCCGCCGGTCGGCTCGCCGGACAGGACGAGATGGTGCTCTGAGTGGTCGAGCGTCCCGCCGCGGCTCAGCGCCAGCCGCTTGCCTGCGATCGACTGGCGCGGGACGACCAGCAGCGGCTGGCGATCGCTGCGCTCGCGGCATAGCGCCACAGCGCCATCCAGCAGGGCAGAGCCGATCCCACGCCGGCGAGCGTCCGGGGCGACCATGCCGGCCAGTTCTGGCGACTCCCCGAACGCGTAGATCCCGAGAAAGCCGACCAGCCGCTCGCCCTCCCACCACAACAGGTCCTCGACGCGGTCACCGCGACGGCCGCGAAGGTTGTCCCACTCCAGCTTCAAGCGGCCGCCATCGGCCTCGACCACCCGCCGCTCAAGTTCGGCGATCGCTTGCAGGGCTCCTGACGTCAGGCCGGCGGCTTGCTCGAGCACCGCGGAAAGCTAACCACACCGTCCCTTGCGCGACCATTCAACAGACTCCCCTCGCTCACCGAGCGTGCAACCACCGACGCGCGGGTTTGGCGGATTCAGGTGGTTATCGGGGATCGCGGGCCGCTTCTCCTCTGGTGCTCGTGCGCCACTGTCCGCAGATGCCGGACGTCCGCCTGAGGTCGTTTCGTAGGCGAATCCCCCGCGCAGGACGGGTTCAGCGGTTTGCGCTGGCGGACCAGATGGCGGGCGAAGGCTGCTCGGGCAGCAGAAGGCTGTCGCGTCGAGGAGCGGACACGACACTGGTCGGTTCACTCTGGTCTGCTGAGGAACTGCTCGACGTCCTGCGCGAACGCGGCGTGATGCTGGAACAGGAACCCGTGCGCCGCATCCGGGTAGATCTTCGTCTGAGCCTCAGGGATCAGCCCGGCGAGGAGGTGCGAGTAGCGCGGCAAGATCATGGGATCGCTGTCGCCGTTGGTCACGAACACGGGCATGTCGAGGCCCCCGAGGCGCTCCAACAGCGCGTGGTCTGGGATCCCCCACTCGCAGACGGCGTCGTATTGGGCCTGTCGTGTCTGCCAGGTCGTTGGCTTGTCGCGATCTTCGGTCCGGGCGTTCAGCCGGCCCAACGCCTGCCTGCCGGCTTCCGCACTCGTCGCCGAGCGCGCGAAGAAGACGTCGAGATATCCCTTGGGGTTGGGGCTGGGCGCGCCGACGGCAGCGATGACTTCAGAGGCCCAGCCGTGCATGCCGGCTGCGCCCTGGGGGGCCGACGACGCGAGGACCAGACGGCGGACCATGGCGGGTCGGATCAGCGCGATCTCCTGCGCGACGAAGCTCCCGATCGAGAATCCGAGGACGTCGACGCGCTCGAACGCCATCGCTTCGAGGAACGCGATCGCGTCGCGGGCCATCTGCGTAACCGTGCTCGGCGTCGTTCCCGTCGAACCTCCCACACCGACGTTGTCGAATGTCACCACGTGCCGAGTGGAGGCCAGCGCGTCGATAAGCGCAGGATCCCAGTTGTCGAGGTTTCCGCGGAAGTGCTGGAGCAGCACCAGCGGGGGCGTGCCTTGCCCGACCTCGCGATACGCATAGTCGATCCCGTTCGCAGCGCTTAGCAGTCGGTTGGGGGATGTCTTGTACTCGGTGGTGGTACGTGACGTTGCAGCCATCGCGTTCTCCTCGTCGTTCATGCCCGCGCCTCCAAGGGGCTGGCCCCAGATGCGCTTCGCATCGGCGCAGACACGCCCGCCCGCTCCACGATCCAAGAGGCCGCCAATGTCGTCCAGATCTCCGCATCCCCAGCGCCGCGGGCCAGCCCGAGGCTGTGCGGTCCGTGCGCGAACACGTGCACGGTGTGCGCAACCTGATTGGCCGCGAGCGCCTGGGCGAGGCGATAGGTGTGCTCGGGTGGAACGTAGGCGTCCTCGGCCGTGTGCCAGAGAAAGAACGGCGGCGACGAGCGAGCCACCAGAGCGTCCAGGGAGGTCGCGCGCCGGAGCTGTGGCGTCGCCTCGTCGCCCAACAGGATCAGGCGTGCCGGTCGATAGGTCTCAGTCTCCATCGACGTGATCGCGTAGCCGAGCACGGCGAAATCAACCGCTTCACGGAGATCCGCGCCGGGGGTCAGGGCGGCCAGGCCGGCAAGGTGTCCCCCTGCCGAGAAGCCGATCAGCCCGATCCGCCCTGCGCCGCGGTTGCGCAGGCGGCGAATCTCGGCCCGCAGAGCGTGCAGTGGTTCCGGGTGGCGCACCATCAGTGGGTAGCGAAACACGCTGGCTCGGACACCCAGCCCGTTCAGCCAGCCCACGATCGGCTCACCCTCATGGGCGACGTGTTGGGTGTAGCCCCCGCCGGGCAGGACGATCATATGTGTCGGGGCGGCCCTCAACGTGCTGCGGGCACCGTCGTTGTCGCTTCGGGAGCTCATACGCTTCACCTCGGCGTGCGGTGGGCTTCGATCCAGGATCTCGCCAGCCCTAGATAGTCATCGGCGCCGTCCTCCCAGGTGAAGTGGCCGGTCTCGAGGATGTCGAGCTTGCTGTTGGCCAGCCGCGCGTGTAGGAAGTCGGCGTTGGACGGCGGCACGAGCGCGTCGTGGCGACCGGCGATGATCTGAACGGGGGTGCGGATGTCGCCGAGTCGTTCCGCGAGGATTGGCAGGTCAGACGGGTAGTTGCGCACGTAGGCCGCTGATTCGACGAAGCGGTTACCTGCGTACGACGTCAGGTAGTCCTCTCTGATGGCCTCGGACAATGTGTGTCGCTCGATGCCCTCGAGGGCTCCGGCGACGATGTCGCGCCCATCGATCGCTTGGAACCCGCTCAGGTCCGGAGCCTCGATGATCTCTTTGAGCGCGCCCATGACTTCAAGCGGGAACGACGCGCCGCCGCTGCCGACGACGGCGCTGGGGAACCGGTCGAGATCCTCGGATGCCGCGAACAGCACGGCACCAGTTCCAACGTCTGGGCCTACGACATGCGGATGGTCCAGTTCCCATTCGTCGATGAGGCGCAGCAGGAAACTGCCCATGGCCCGCGGGGACAGCAGGTCAGCCCGGCGCTGGGATTGGCCGAAGCCCGGCAGATCGATGGCGACCAATCGTGCGGTCTCGGCCAGACGCGACCAGATCGTCTCCCACGCGAATAGGCTCTCGGGCCAGGGATTGACCAGCAGGACCGTGTCTTCTTCACGCCCTTCGCTGTCGGCGTACCTGATCGTGAGGCCGTCGGCCTTGCGTTGGCGTGTCGTCATCTGAGTGACGGCGCTGTCTGGCATGTATGACTCCTTCTGTTCACTACCAACGGTCGCTCGGACCGCTCGTACTGTCGGGTGCCTTGCAATCTGCATTGCTGCTACTCCTTTGCCGGATTGCGGTCGACAACGGCGTCAGGCCTCGGTTGGAGGTTGGGTGTAGTCGGTCGCTCGGAAGCAGCCGTGGACGTGGTCGTTGACCACGCCGACGTTCTGCATGAACGCGTAGACGCTCGTTGGTCCGACGAACCGGTATCCCTGTGACTTCAACTGCTTGGCGAACGCGTCCGCGTGTGGTGTCGACGTGGGGAGGTCTGCGATGGACCGCGGCGCGCGCTTACGGTTGGTCTCGTAGGCCTTCGCGAGCACGGCAAGGCTCGGCGAGGCGGACCTCATCGCGCGGGCGTTCTCGACCGTGGCCTGGATCTTGGCGCGGTTACGGATGATCGAGCGATCCTGCACCAGCCGATCGACGTCACGGGCCGTCATCGCCGCGACCGGCGTGATGTCGAAGCCGTGGAACGCTATCCGGAACGCGTCGCGCTTGCCGAACACGATCGACCAGCTGAGCCCGGCCTCGAACACACCCAGGGTGAGCGCCTCGAACAGCGCCGACTCGTCATAGGTGCGCGTCCCCCAGACTTGATCGTGGTAGCGAACGGACGGGGTATCGCCAGCTCCGGTCCAGGCACAGCGTGGCTTGCCGTCGTAACCGATGATCACATCGCCGCTCATCCCGCCCTCCAGTTTCTAGTACTCCGGACCGTGAGCCACCTTGGTCGTCACTCCTTGAACTCGCTGGGAACGGGAACCTCGAGTGCGTCGAGCAGGGCGGCGAGCCCGTGGATCGTGCCGGAAAATCCGCTCCGCGATGGTGTGGTTGCCCATCAGGTAGCCGACGCAGTCGGCCTGCGTGACACGAGGTCCTCCACCGCCGCCAGCGGCAGGTCCGGCGGGACGTTCATGCTGTTTCCTGCCGGTCGCTGGCGTTCGCTGCGAGTTCTGCCCTGGCGGCCTGGGCAAGATCGGCGCCGGTGCTCGCATGGCCGGCGACTCCCCAGCCGCCGTCGGGCGATTCCGTGAGAAGCACCCACGTGCGGTGGGCCAGACTCAGGTCGCCCGCTGCCACGGCCACGATCTCGGTCAGCTCGCTCACGACACCGAGCTGCTTGTCGCGGTCCAGCACGCCCGCCGGCGTGAGCACCTGAACGCGCACGTAATTGCTCTCCCCGGCGACGTTTGCGATCGAATCCGGCGCAAGGTCATGGACGAAGGCAGCGGTGTTGTCCCGAAACAGCGCTAGGTCCGGCACCCGCTCCCATCGCATCACTGCCGCGGCGAGGTTCTGGGCGAGCGTGTGCTTGTCGGCGAACGTTCCCTCCGTCGCGTACACATCGATCATCGGCATGGCGGATTCTCCTCCGGCGGTCGTGACTTGACGGCCCGTCTGATCACCTCGCGGCTCACGCAGACCGTTGGGCGACCGATGCGCTGCCGGTGGCGTCTGCCGCGGCCTCGATCAGCCTCACAACCTCATTGGGGTGCGAAACCATCGCGACGTGGCTTGACGGGACCTCGACCGTGGTGGCGCCCATGCGCTCGGCGAACATCCGCTCGGCGTCCGGCGGAATCGCCTGGTCTTCTGTGGCAACTAGGTACCACGTGGGGTGCGACTTCCAGGCCGGCGTGCCCATTACATCCTCAAACGTGCTCATCGACAGGCACTGCTGGACCGCGTACATCACTCGGGCCTTGACAGGTTCGACGTCGGCGGCGAAGTGCGCGACGAAATCATCGTCGGGTATCCAGGCGAAGCTCTGCTCGTCGATGACGAGGTGCGCGAGCGATGGGGTCGGCGGGCCGCTGCCGAGGAGCGCGCCGAGCGATTCGCCCTCGTCCAGCCCGAAGGCGGCGACGTAAACCAGCGCGACGACGTGTGGCGCGTCGGCACCGAGCGCGGTCATGATCTGTCCGCCGTAGGAGTGGCCGGCGACGATCGTCGGGCCGCTCTGACGCTTCAAGACCTGACGCAGCCGAGCGACGTCGTCGGCCAGTGAGGTTTCAGGAAACTGCGGGGCGGTCACGGAGTAACCGTTGGCTTGGAGGCGCTCCACCACCGCGCTCCAGCTTGACCCGTCTGCCCATGCGCCGTGCACGAGCACGATGTTCGGCAACTCGCTCATCGTGCGATCTCCTCCTTTGCGAATGTGCGATCAGCCGCGATCGTGACCCGGACGCCGGGCTTTGTCTTGAGTCACGTGACTGATAGATCAGCTGTCAGCTGTCAGCGGCAGCGGGCAACGCGTCGCGCAGCTGCGTCCGGGAGGTGATCCCGAGCTTGGGAAAGATCCGGTACAGATGCGAGCCGATCGTGCGATGCGAGAGGAACAATCGCTCCCCGATCTCGCGATTGGACAAACCCCCCGCAGCGAGCCCCGCGATCTGAAGCTCCTGAGCTGTGAGCTGATCGCGGGCATCGGCACGGCGCGGGCCGAGTGTCTCGCCGGTCGCGCGCAGCTCCTGCCGTGCACGATCGCTCCACCGGGTCGCGCCCACGACGTCGAAGAGCTCGATCGCTTCGCGCAGCGGACCGCGCGACTCGACATCGCGCCGCTGCCGCCGCAACCAACTGCCGAACGAGAACAACGTTCTCGCGCGCGGATACAGATACGCCGAACGATCCTGACCCAGCGCGACCTCGAACAGCGCCTCAGCATCCGTCTCGTCGGCCAGTAGCGGTCGCGCGCAGGCCAGCAGGACGAGCAGCAGTGGCGGCCCGCTCCGGGCTGCGATCGCCTCGAGCTCCGCCTCGACACCTTCCGCCCGCTCCAGATGGCCGCTTCGCGCCGCCGCCTCGACGAAGTCGAGGACCGCCGGCCAGCGCATGAAGCGGTGAAACGCCGGATCAGCCTCGTCGAATACCGGCCAGATGTGGTGGAGGGCCTGCTCGTGGTCGCCCTCGCCGAGGGCCGCAGCGCCGCGAGCGAGATGCGCGGGCGCCAGCAGCGGGCCGCCCCGCATCCCCCTCAGCGTGCGCTCAGGACCGGCGATTCGTTCCTCGAAGTCCGGGTCGTTTCCGCGAAGCCCGGCCACGAGCGCAGCGATCAGCTCGCCCGTGAGCCCGTACTGCGGCTGATCGGTGTCCCGGGCTAGCCGCGAACCCTCAGAGCCCGCCGCGGCAGCGGCTGACCAGTCACCCGCGTACGTTGCCGCCCATGCGTAGTGCACGAGCGCCTGGGTGAGCAGGCCCAGCCGTCCCTGCTCGCGCAGACGGTCGACCGCGCGACCCAGGAACCGCGCGCCGAGATCGAAGTCCCCCGCCTTCTCCGCCGCGATCCCGACATGGATGGTCCCGACGGGATCGGTCACATCGGCCAGCCTCATCTTTGAGACCCGCAGCAGAACGGAGCGTCCCATCACCTCTGGATCTGCCAGCGCCATGACGGCCAGCAGGCGCGGGTCATCCTCGGGGAACCCCATCTCCTGCGCCGTATCGACGACGTACTTCCGAGTCCTCGGTTGACACCGCGTCCACCAGCAGCGATGCGCGATCGGGACCAGCGAGCCCAGCGCGATGTCCGCACCGCCGGCGTCACGGGCGCGACGAGCGATGGTGACGAACGTCTTCGCGGCACTGCGCTCAGACCACACATCCCCGTTGATCATCTGCTGCAGCCACGCCAGCCTGGCCGCTTCGAGTTCGCCGACTTCGAGTTGCTCGGCGTACCCGAGCAGCCGCCGGACCACGTCGACGGCGCCGAGCTCGTAGGCAGCATCCGCGGCACGCACCAAACGCTCGCCCCTCCGGCGGGGATCCGCCGTGAGTGCAGCCGCTCGCTCCAGCGCGGCCGCGGCGACCATCACCGCCCCTCGGCGCCGGGCCGCGACCGCATGCTGGTCCAGCGCGGCCGCGACCTGCTCGTCATACCCCACGGCCGCCATCGCCCGATGCCATGTCCGACGCTCCGGATCGGCCACGACCTCCGCCAGCGCGCCATACATCTGCAGAACCTGAGCCGGTGGCGCCGCCTGACGGACCGCCGATCGCACGAGCGGATGACGAAAGCGGACTTGCCCGTCCACGACCGAGACCAGCTCCGTCGCGACCGCCGGGTCCAGGTTCGACACTCCGAGCGGGCGCTCGGCCAACGTCGATGCCGATCGAACGAGCTCCCCGAGTGACGCGCGACCATCAAGCGCCGCCGCCAGCAGAACCAAGCGGGTGCTGTCCGCAAGACCGTCCAGCTGAGCCGCGAACGCCCGTTCCAAACGCGTGGTGAGTGGTAAAGGCGCGTCACTGAGCTGCCCATCGGGATCGTCCGCCAGCGCCTGTGCGCGAACCAGCTCCATCAACGCGAGGGGGTTTCCGGCCGCCTCAGCCAGAACGCGGGCGCGAAGCACCGGATGGAGATCGGGCGCGGTCCGATCCAAGACCGCAGCAGCCGCGGATGGCGACAACCGCTCGAGCTCGAGTTCGGGCAGTCCTGCGGCGCCGAGCGGCGTCGCAACGTTCGCTCGCACACAGACCAGAAGGCCGATCGGCTCGCTCTCCAGACGCCTGGCGATGAACGTCAAGACTCCAGAGGTCGAGCGATCCAGCCAATGCGCGTCGTCGACGAAGAGCAGCACCGGCGACTCCTCGGCTGCATCGCACACCAGCTGGTAGGCCGCGAGGGCGACCAAGAACGGATCCGGCTCGGGCCCGCTCGCGATGCCGAACGCGATCTCCAGAGCGCGCCGCTGCGGCGTGGGCAACAGCTCCAGCAGACCCAGAATCGGATACAGAAGCTGATGCACACCCCCGAAGGCGAGCTCCGCTTCGGACTCGACGCCCACGGCGGTCAGGGCCCGAAGGCCAAGAGCGTCCGCTCGAGCCCGCGCGTAGTGCAACAGCGCCGATTTCCCGACCCCAGGCTCGCCCGAAACCACCAGCGCAGCCCCGCGCTCAGGCAGACCCTCGATGATCGCGTCGACACGCGCTGCCTCGACGTCGCGCCCAACCAGCGCGGACTCCATCGAGCCAAGACTCGCCTGGGTCATTGCACGAGCATATGCGGCCGACTCCCGCTGCCGTTAGCCCGGCACCCCAAGCAAACCTGCTCCTCGAACGAATCAGCGGCCGTGTGAGCGGTTGACTGGCCCGCCGACGGAGGTTCCTCCTTCGCGCCGCCGATCGAGGAAGCAGCAGCCAGAGGCAGCGGCCCGCTCTGACCGGTGTTTCACGCCGGTTGGTCGCAATCTGCTGGTGTGACAGGTCTGACCGTTGGGGAGGGGCCAACAGCCCACGGCTGTCCCCGGTTTGTAGCGTGCCTGGCCATAGGGCGTGTGTGCGAGCTCGCCCGCAAGTGGACAGGGGTGATGCGGCATGTTGTCTGGGTGGGCGCAGCTGGCGAGATGCGGGTCTGGTCGGTTAGCGACCGACAGCGAACCGCAACACGTCCGGGAAGACTCGGCCGAGCCCGAAGGTACCGACGCCCGGGACGACGGTTACCGGTGGATCCCCGCCCAGCAGTTCGGCCACGCGGCGGGCGTGAGCCGGCGGGTGCGCTTCGTCCAGTTCGCCCGTCCACAATGCGGTCGGTATCACGCCGGCTGGCGGTGGGGTAATGCCCCACGGTCTGGCTAGAAGGCGGATCTCCTCGATCGCCGCGTCGGGGTTGCCAAAGAACTCACGCATCGTGCGGAGGTGGATGTCGCGAATCAACGGGTCGCCGAGAAACGGGCGATCGGCGGCGGGCACCTGCGCGATCGCGGAGTCCGGCAGCTTCTTGAAGGTCTGCCTCAGACCAGCTTTCAGCACGAACGGCGCCTTGCGCGCGAGAAAGACAGCAGTCCTCAGCTGCTTGCCGGCGTCCATTCGAGCCTCCCGGCTGGTCATCGGGGCAAGTCCGCCCAGCAGCGCGAGCGCAGTCAACCGCTGCGGCGCCGAAGCCGCAACTGCGACGCCGTACCCCGTACCTCCTGATTGGGTCACGACGCCGGTACGCTCGATGTCAAGTGCGTCGAGCAGCGCAAGCTGGTCAGCTGGCCAGTCAGCCATCGTGCGCCCAGGCTTAGCGGCGCTGCCGTGGATTCCGGGACGGTCCGGGATCAGCAGATGGATGCCGAGCTCACGCGCCGTCGGCGCGAGAGCCCATCCGAGACCACGAGAGCAGGGACCGTCGAGAACGGTGACTACCGGTCCGGCGTCGGCGCCGGCCTGCACGTAGGAGAGAGTGCGGCCGTCTGGCAGCGCGATCTGAGAGTTCATCTCTGGTTGCGACATCGTGTCGCAAGATAGTTGCATAGTCTGCGACAGCATGTCGCAACGAGCTCCGCGCATCCCGGCTAACGAAGCCCGGCACCGAATCCTGGCCGCGACGCGTGAACTACTGCTGGACCGTCCGTTCGCCGCACTGACGGTTGGCGACGTGATGGCCCGAGCGGGGCTCACACGTACCGTCTTCTACCGACACTTCGAGGGGCTGGCGCAGCTGGCCCCCGAGTTGCTCCCCGATGCCGACGACCCGCTCGTCGACCAAGTCCTCCGCGGCTCTCCCGAAGACCTAGTAGGCACCATGATCACCGGCCTAGTCGGGCTGTACGCGGACAACGGCAGGTGGCTCCGCGCAATCGACGCCGCCGCAGCGGACCCAGACGTCGCTGCCGCGCTCGACCGCGCCCTCGTCGGTCCACGCCGGCTATTGGAGACGCTCGTCGCCGACGCTCCGGACCCGCCGCCCAACCCACGCGAGTTCGCGCTCCTACTGATGGCAACCCACCGGGCATACCTACTCGACAAATTCGGCAGCGGCAACGACACGCCGGAAAACCGTCAGGACGCAATCGCCGCGCTCGCCGCCCTCTGGCGGCGGCTTCTCGCGAAGTGAACCTCGAGCCCGGACAAACCCTGGGCAGTCAGCAGCCAGAGAGCCACACCAGACGAGGCATAAGCCGACGCCGATCCAGAGGGCCGAGGCTGACCCGCCCCACCAGCCGACGATCAGCGAGATCGGTCCAAGGGAGCCCGCGATCGCCCACGCCCGAGCGGGGCCTGGAGAGTTCGTCGACTACTGCTCCGTGGCTGTCGCCGACCGGGGCGGCAGCGCCGCGACCAGACCCGCGTCGCCGACATTGCGGCACTGGCGATCCAGCGCTGAGCGGCACGGTGCCCATTGTGGGCTTCGTGCCGATCCGGGCCGCTCATCGATCGCCAACGATGCGTCGGGCGCGTTCGGTTACGCGCTGCGGAGTGCCGGTCGCGCAGCCCCCTACCCATAGTCCTCGACCGATGCAGTGCGGGTTCGGTCGAGAGCGTGGGGCTGGTCGCGCGTGGCCGTGTGTCGTTCGTTAGGGGGATCTGCTGGTGGGCGGGTTCATCCTGGAGGTGGACGCGGTGGGTGCTTGTGGTTGTGAGGATCGTGGTGATCGAGATTGGGAAGGGTCTATCGATTTCGAGTCGCGGCTTCGCTGCGGCTGTGGCGTTCGACTTGAGGGTGGTTTGTGATGCGTTTTTGTGTTCGTGTGTTGGCTGGTTGCGGGTCGGGGTTGGTGGGCTTGTTGGTGGTTGGGGTCGCGGCGGCGGGGGCGGTGTCGCCGGGGTGGGAGTGTGTTCCGACGGCGGCGGGTCATGCGGTCGTGTCGGGCGGGACGGGGCTCTCGCCGTCGTGCGGGTCGGGGTCGACGGCGGTGTTGGCGCCTTCGTACGTGTCGGCGGGCGTGGACGGCAAGCCGACGGTCGAGTTCTCGGGCGTGAACGTGCAGGTCGTGTCGGGGTCGGGGTCGACGACCGCGAAGCCCGATGGGGTGGGGAATCTGATCGTCGGGTACGCAGAGGATCCGAGCAAGCTCGCGCAGTCGGGTTCGAATGATCTGATCGTGGGCTCGGGGAATAGTTGGAGCTCGTACGGGGAGATCGTCGGCGGGACCGATGACACGGTGTCGGGGGTGTTCGCGACGGCGTTTGGTGAGCACAACACGGCGTCGGGCGCGGACTCGTCTGTCTCAGGCGGGGACAGCAACAAGGCCTCGGGCCCCAATGGGCCGTCGGTGAGCGGCGGGTTTGATAGCACCGCGAGCGGGAGTTCGAGCAGCGTCTCGGGGGGTGCGGGCAATATCGCGAAGGGAGGCAATTCGTCGGTGTCGGGCGGGGATGCCAACACAGCATCGGGCGCGGAAGCGTCGGCCGCTGGGGGGCAGCACAACGTCGCCAGTGATCCGTTCGCCGAGGTGAGCGGTGGTTGTGACAATCTCGCGGGCCAGGGCAGCGCGCCGGCCCAGGCTTGCAACGCGAGCGGTGATGAGACGGTCGGTGGTGGGTTTCAGGATCGCGCGAGCGGGTTGCGGAGCTTTGCCGCGGGCGGCAACCAGAACTCCGCGAGCGGGTTCCAGGCCTCCGCGCTCGGCGGGTTCGGTAACGAGGCGACGTTCCCCGCCGGCGGGAACGGCACCAGCGGCAACGCGAACATGACCACCGTCGGCGGCAACGCGAACAACGCCAATGGCGACACCAGCTCGGTCACCGGCGGCTTTAACAACACCGCTGTCGGCAGGGAGTCCAGCGTCACCGGCGGCGAAGTCAACATCGCCGATGACCCGCTCTCGATCGTCGCCGGCGGCTGCGGGAACCTTACGGGCAGCACGGCGCTGCAGGTCCCGTTCTGTACCGACAGCGGGGACGAGGCAGTCTTCGCCGGTCAGTACAACAACGCCAGCGGCCCGCTCTCATCGGCGTCCGGCGGCGTCTTCAACACCGCATCGGGAGATCAAGCATCGACCACCGGCGGCGAGGACAACGTCGCCGCGGGGTTCGCGTCGTCCGTGTCCGGCGGCCTGCAAAATACGGCCTCCGACGGCCTGGGATCGATCCTGGGCGGCTGCGACAACCTCACCGGCGCGGGCACGCTGCCGACCGGGGAATGCGCGACCGGTCAGATCGGCACGGACACCGTCGTCGGGGGCCTGGGCAACGCCTCGAGCGGCATCATGGACTCGATCCTCGGTGGCAGCGGCGTCACACTGTCCGGGAACGAAACCCACTCGCCGTAGCTCGCGACCCGCTGACGCGACCGGGCGGCCGGCCCCGACGGGTCGGTCGCCGTGACCGCGTGGCTCACGCCCGACTCCACGACCAACAACGGGAGCCAAATCGGCAGCACGCCGTTCGCGCCCTAACCCGGCCCACTCGCCCTACTCACACCACCAAGAGCAGCGCTCATGACGCGAAACGGCCCCGCCCCCCGATTCTGAGATGGTGGCGTTTGGACGGTCGTGGGCGAACTGCGAGGGCGCGAACGGACGGCGGCGTTGGTGGGGTGTCGAGCCGTCGGCCACCGCTCTGACGGCGGGCCGCCGATGGTCGAGCACGGAATGGTTCGCGTCGCCGAGGCGCTGGACATGGTTCCAGGCCAAGGGGCAGGAGGTCACAGTTTCGTGAACGGCCCCGGGGTGTGGGTGACGGTGATTGTGGTGTGCTCGGTAAGGGTGTCCTCGCCGAAGGCCAGCGACGGCGTGTTGTAGGACGCGGTGGCGACCACGGCGCCGCTGCCCTCGTTGAGCACGAAGCTGTACGCGAAGCCGAAGTCGCTGGTCGGCACTACGGTGAAGTCGATCTGGCTCTTGTGCAGGTCGAGGAAGTCGCCCGCCCACAACGATTGCGTGAACGTCATGCTGGTGGCGCACGCGGTTGTGTCGATGTGGCCGCGGTACTGCTCGGTCGGGGATCCCAGCGAGAGCTTGAGCACCGGGGGCCCACCGGTGTCCGTCGGGAGGGTGAGACCGGAGACGGTGGCGGTATCGCCCGTGCCGCTGAGCTCGTCGGTGATCTCGTTATAGGTACCTCCGCTACCGGAGCCGCAGCCCTGATCGTGCTGGATCTCCTGGCCGGCGGCCTGGACGTAGGCACCGGCCGCGGTGCCCGTCAGCGGCGCGTCCGGCTGCGCCACATCCGGCTTGATCTTGATGTTGGCCTGGTACTCGTTGGTGTCTGACCCGCTGATGTCGTCGCCGCCATGCTTGTTGACGATCGTCGAGTCGAAGGCGACGGTGAAGTGCTCACACGCCAGGAGCTGATCGATGCTGACGTTGTCAGGGTGGCCGCTGAACACCAGGTTACGGTAGGCGTCGAGGATCTTCGGGATCTCGGTCAGGTCGTGATTGTCGGCGCAGCGCTGCTGCGCCCGGTTGTAGATGCCGGCCAGCAGCTTGAGTACCGGCTGCCCGACCAACGAGTCCTCCCAGTCGGTACCGAACTCCTTCGACATCCCGTCGTAGGTGCAGAAGTAGCCCGCGTCCCCGCCAGAGCACGTGTGGCCGTCGCCGATCGTCAGCGCCCCGGTCCGCGCCCAGGTGAGGAGATCCTGGATCGCCGTCTGTGCCGCGCCGTCGTCGTTGAGACCCGGCGGGATCTCGTCGCTGACGATGTCGCGATACCAGTCCTTGAGTACCGACACGGCGGCCGACTCAAACTGATCCTGAGACATGCTCCCGTCGGCCCAGTTACCGACCAGACCGCCGAGCAGCTGCCCGTAAAAGCCGGTGTTGTCAGAGTCTCCCTGGGCCCCGTCGCTGCCCGCGGCCCCATCGGCGCCCGTGGGAGCGTCTCCGAGCGCCACGCCACTGAAATGCGCAACCGGGATCTCGATCCGCTTCGTGGATGGGACGAGCGGCACCACATGCAATCCCGCGCCGCCGGCGCTGAAGCCCAGGCCGATCCGGCGTCCGGCAGGCACCTTATGGGCGAGGGTGATGATCAAAGACGCGCCGTGGAACAGCAGCAGGCCCTCCGGTGCGAACTGCACCCCCGCGGCCAGCTTGCCGGCGAACGGCGCCCCCGTCAGCGACTGCAGCGGGGTCATCGTGATCGCCGTGCTCTGTGCGACCGACCCAGAGGGAATCGTCAGCAGGTACCCGGTTCCGCCAGGACCGGTCGCGCGCAGCGTCCCGCCGGCAGGCCCGATCGTCGCCGTCGCCGCGTCGGCGCTCGCCAGACCAACCGACGCATTGACGGGCGTGCCCAGATGAGCCGGGTGAACGACGCCCGGCGTGGCCGATGCCGCGCAGCGCCTGCGCGACGTGCATGCCAGCACGAACCAGGCCCCGGGAGCCAGCCTGCGCGGCAGCGTCAAAGTTGCCGTTCCCGCACCCCGGTGGCGTCGTACGTGCGCCGATACGCGAACGTCACCCCGGCCGGGCCGCGTTTGGCGCGACAGAAAGAACGCCGGCTTGGCCTTGGTCTTGAACCTCACCTGCACGCGCTCCCCAGGGCTGATCGTCGCCGGCGGGCTGCTGACCCTCCCTGCGACGCGCGGCTTGCCCTTGGTGTGCGCGCCAGCGGCGGTCGCGCCGCAAATCGCGAGCGCAGACAGCGCCAGCGCCAGCGTCCCCGTAAGCGCACCGGCCGATCGGCCGAACCCATGCCCAGTCATCCATGATGGCAACGATCCAGCCACACCGCTCCCCCTCGTTCAGTCCCCAGCAGTCCTGCCAGCGAGGCGGGGAACATACTGCCCGCGCACGACGCCGTCAAGACACAACCCTCCGGTGGGTCGCGCGACCGCTACCTGACGCGGCGTGGCTCACCTGTCGCCGACGGCCGCGGCTGTAGCGAACAGAGCGGCGGGCACGTTGGCGGCGGCACCGGGACGCTCGCCCCCTGCCGCTCCCAAACTGTGGCTGACCGGACCAGCAGCGCAGGTCTCGTGGCTGCCGGGCCGACATTGCGGCATCGGAGAGCAGCAGGCCAACGTCGCCGGCAGTGTTGATTTCACCCGAGGCGGCCATCGTTTGCTCCGGGTCGGGTGTTATTGCCGGCGTTGCGACAGCCTCCGTCAACGAAGGCGGGAGTTGGGCAAGAGTGCACCGGCGGCACGGTCCATGTTGCGGCTGTCGAGGGACAGACTCGGCACCGGGCCGCGCGGACGCCGGCCGTTGAGATTGACGCTGCCCGGTCGCAGATGGTCTAGATTGCGCTCCCGCGCATCAGCGCCGAGCACGAAGCTTCGAAAGAGGGGTCTGGAGATGGGAGTCGCGTTCCTCGCGTCACGCCGAGGTTGCCAGCGTCGGTCGGAGGTGGGCTGGTTACTGGGCGGACTGTTGGCATTTGCTCTGATAGTGCCCGCCGCCGCAGCTGCGGCTCCGGATATCACGTTCGTCGCCCCAGCGGGGGCTCACGCCTACCCCGACCAGACCCCCGAGGGCCCCGAGGGTTATACCGAGGCTGCGGATGCATTTCGCACCACTGAGGTCCAACCGCTGATCGGAATCGAAGCCGACGCCGGGGCACAGCTGAAGTGCCATGCCGACTCGGTCTTCTCCACGCAGCCGTGCGGCCCTGCGCTCCCGGGTTGCAGCGCTGCGGTGTGCGCCAGCTACCGGCCGGCCTCGCCACTGTCCCCTGATTCCACGCCCGGGTTCGGCGGGCTCTTCCTGGCCGTTGACCTGATCGATTCCAGCGGCGCCACGCTCGACTCTCAGTGGCTGAAGCTGGACGTCGACACGACCGCGCCGACCACGGTGTTGGACAGCATCGGAGGGTTCTCAAACCCGTTTCGCCCAAGCTTCACGTTTGAGGTCAGAGACGGCAATACAGTCGGCGGAGAGGCCGTGGACCATGCCGATTGTTCCTGGACGCCGGCCGGACACGGTCCCGTGTGGGCCGCCTGCCCGCTGCGCTTTGGGGATGGCTCGTTCCACCCGCCACCGCTTGCCCACGGCCATCACCTCTACGTTGTCGCTGTCCGCGGGACCGACGACTTCGGGCGCTCCACGGTCGCCTCAGGCGAGTATGACCCGGTCCCGTGTGCGTTGGCCATCCGGCGACCGGCGAAGCTGTCGGGACTTTTGTCGGCCGGCGTCCGGGTGCGGGTCAGCTGCGACACCATTCGTCAGGCCGAGGTGGGCGTCTACGCATACGCACTGAACGGCCGGCGCTACGCGTCGCCGCGAGGAGCAGTGAGCGAGCTCCCTCAGCTGGGCCGACTATCGCTCCACGGCGCCACCCCTGGGTTCACGGTGCAGCGAACCCTGAGACTCTCCGGCCGCGCGCGCCGGGCGTTCCGCAAGGCGCGGTCTCTGTCCGTCGTGTTCGCGGCCGGTTCGCCAGACACCATCCAGGCCGGCATCGCCGATGACACCCTGAGCTATAGAACACTGACGCTTCACCGCTGAATCCCATATACGCCAGCGCCTGCGCCGATTCTCGCGCTTCAGGTGCCGCCCGTCGAGCTCCTGGGGATGCGCGACGCAGCTCTGATCCTGCACCGGCTCGCGGCCGGCGCGACGGTCGAGGAACTCGCAGGTCTCGTCGGCCTAGGACCAGATCTCCTGAACGCGGTGCTGCATGACCTTGCCAAGCGTCGCTACCGGTCCGATCAGCTCGGCGAGATCTTCCAGCAGCTCGCGGACGGCAAATCGACCGCGCAAATCGCGATCGGACTCGGCGCGAGCGAGGACGAGATCGCCGACGAGCTCGAGCCCACCGAGCAGATGACCGGCACCGTCTGCGGGGTGCTGATGGCACGCGCCGCGCTACCCAGCCCGCCGCCCAGCGCGGTCAGCGTATCCGGCCCGCTACGAACGATGCCGGTGCGCTTCCCCGAACAGCAGTACGAGCGCCTGAAGGCGTCGTGCGAGGAGCACAAGTTCCCGATGGCCGTGGTCGTACGCGGCCTCGTCGAGCGCTTCCTCGATGAACGGCCCGGCGCCGTGAGGCATTCCGAGCGGCGTCCGCCGGCAGACAGACCCCTCCTTCGGCTGACGCGAGGCGCCTAAGCAGAAATACGTCATCCTTGCTTCCGGGACGCGAGCAGAACGGGTCGAAGAGGTTGCCCCGTCAGGCTCGTGCTGTGTCGACTCCACGCGCAGACCCGGCCGGTCAGACGTCCCCGATGCGATCAGAAACCGGGCACGGTGACCAGCGAGATCGAGTGAGCGGGGAAGGTGATCGTCGCCGTACCGTCGCTCACCGCAGCGGCCGAAGCGGTGGTCGACACCGTTTCCGGTGCCTGGCCGGAGTTGTCGCTGAGTGGCGAGGGACCGTCGAGCGTGATTACCATCGCCGTCGCGGATCCCGTCACACCGGTGAACTGCACCGCGCAGGAGACGTCAACGGTCGGGCTGCGATTGATGACGACGAGCCGCACGCCGCCCGGAGTGGCCGCCGAGACGACCGCCAGATCCCCGCTGGTGGTCGCGTTCGAGCTGGAGATCGTAGGGTCCGCGCTCACCGTGGCGGGGAGTAGATTCCCGCTTGCGAGCGGCGTCATGAGCGCGAGGTACTCGCCGGTCGGCTGGACCACCGTCTGCGGTCCCGGTGTGGTGATCGCCCCGCTCGTGGCGAACGGCGCCGCGTCCGGCAGGCCGTTGGTCACCGCCGAGGGAGTGGGTAGCTCGGCATCGAGCAGCTGACGATCGGCGACCGGGATGCCGAGCTTGATCCAATCCGCGAGTTGGCTGGCGTTGAGGAGCGCCTCGTCGAGCGAGTTGAGGAAGTACGGAGCGCTGAGCGGGTCAGGGGTGGAGTCGATCAGTTGGCCGTACTCGCTGAGGACGAGTGGGACGTGATGCCCGGCGGCCTCGTCGACTTCGGTCTGCAGGGTCTGTACGGCGGCGTTCTCGACGTCGGGCACGGTCATCACCTGGGACTCGTACTGGTCGATCGGCAGCGACGGCGAGATGTTGCCCGAGCCGACGTAGGGATGGTCCTGCAGACAGTCGTAGGGCTGGGTTGTGCCCATCGCGTCGATGAAGTTCTGCGTCGTATCCGACGAGCACACCTGGATCGCGGGATTGGCCTGCTTCATCGCGCTGTAGAACTGGGCGAAGCCGTCGTGCGGGCCTGACTGATAGCTGGCGGTCACCACCGCGCCCGAGGGCGGGATCGCTCCGTGAACGTCGTCGCCGAAGGTGATCGTCCCCGTCGACGGATCGAGGCTGTAATCCTCGGCGGATGAGTCGGCGGTGCTCAGCGACGACACCGGATTCCACGTCGTATCACCGACCATGACGGTGGCCGAGCCCGAGACGACCGGCGGGTAGGCGACCTGAAAGCTCTGATTGGCTCCACCGGTCGACACAGCGGCCGAGCTGCGCCGGTCAGCAGCGAGCACCACCCGCTGGTCGGTGAACGCAGTCGTGCCGCCGTAGATGTACTCGCAGGTGGCGACCGTCGGGCACGCGTTCGCGTCCGCGGGAGGCGTGCCGGCGCTCACCGTCGTTCCCGACCGCCAGTAGTCAGGCGTCAACTCCTCGTTGCCGACCTCCCAATAGGGCACGTCATATGGGGCGGGATGGCCGTTGGCGGCCCGCTCCTGCGCCCAGGTGCTCGATCCCTGCGGGTCGGTCATGTAGTGCACGAGGTCGGCGGCTTCGGCGGCGGTGCCGGTGGCGAAGTCGACATCGAACACCCCGGCCGCGCCGGTCAGATCAAGCAGGCTGCCGAACTCGTCGGGGCCGACGGTCGAGGGGGTGGGACCGGCGGACGGTCCGACCGGATTGTCGCTCCGCTGTGATTGCGGTCCGATCGCGCGCATCCACTGGTAGCTCTGTCCGGTGATCCCGCCGGGGAAGCGCAGTGATCCCGCGCCCACCCCGGAGGTCAACTGCGTGGTGAACGACGGCCAGAACCCACCAGAGGCGGCGTCGAAGCTGCCCATCCCGCCGAACGGCGCCAGGTAGTCGCTGCCGAAGACCGCGGGGTTGATCGCGGAGCCCGGATGCGCAGTGTCGACGGTGATCGACGTCGCCGGCGGCGGGATCGTCGGAGTGCTCGTCGTCGGGGCCGGAGTCGGCGCAGCCGGAGTCGGCGGAGCCGGAGTCGGCGGCGCGCCACGCGGTGGCGCGGCAATATGCAGCCGCACGTTGCGCGCGTGACTGGTGGCGATCGTGTGTCCCCCCGCGACCACGCGGACGCGGAGCATCACCTTGCGCTCGGGCCCGCCAGCGGTCCAATGCAGCCGGTATGAACTAGCGCGCCGAGGATGGCCGGTATGCAGGCGCCCGCGGGCGCGCACGACCCACCGTGCGCGGCGCGCCTCTTGCGTGTGCGTGCCCTTGACGCGCTGTTCGAGCACCACGTGCCAGCGCGATCGGCGCAGCACACCCGACGAAGTGTTCCGGCCGATGCTTCCCGTCACCGTTACCGCGCGACCGCTCACGATGTAATGCGCAGACACACGCGGGGACGAGCGGTCCGCCGCCTGAGCGAGTCCCGCACTCCCGCCGGCAACGCCAACAAGACCCACAATGGCTGCGAGCCCCAGCCGCGCTGCCGGCCGCCCGGCCATCTGCGGCCCGAGCGCGCCATGGGCGGATCGCCCAATCACCCGCGCCGGCATACCCATCCGACGGCGAGCGAAGAGCCAGCGGACGAACTCGAAGGCAAGGTCGATCGGCGTCGCCGCGCGTTGAGCCATCGCCCTGCCACCTCTTCCCGGATCATCAGCTATCGGCTGAGCCCCCGCAACCAAGGACGAACTTAGCACCCAACAGAACCCACTGGCCCTCGTTCGCGACCCGGCTCGGCCGCTCGAGCCGATCGCGGCAGACCGGCATCCGACAAGCCCGAGGGCTGGCAACCGCGGGTCACGCCGCGCACCGGCGACTGCTGTCATCGCGCTAGCAGGATTCACAGCACGAGCGCTTCGGCGCCTTATGTTGCGCCCAGAAATATGTTGCCCTCGGTCGAATGTGGGCGCCGCTGCAGGGGATCCGGCTTGTCGGCGCAACAAGTTTGGGCGGGCTGCAGGCTCTCGGAGAACGCGAGCAGCCCCGGCCGTGGTGGCAGCGGTCGGGCTTGGCGATTCGGCGGGCCAATGCGATCGAGCACGCATTGCCTGAGTTCCGTGCCGGCCTCCACGTACATGTTCGTCGAGTCGAGCGACTCGTGGTCGAGTCGGAGCACGATAGTCGCGGTGACAAACCCGTCGAAAATATGCTGCGCGCACGACTCAGCGATCACGGTTGAGTTGATCACTCGACGCCAGAACGGCCAGATCGAGGGCGCGATCCGCAGCTCGATGCTTGCGGCCGCGTGCTCGCCAAGCAGATCGTCGACCTCGACGCGGGTCGGTGATTCTCGGGATGGCTCCTCACGCCAAGATGGACCCGGTCGCGGCGCGCTGATCGCGATCGCGCCCTTGCTGCTGGTGCTACCGCTGCTTGTGGCGATCGCGCTGCTGATCGCCGACACGAGCGATCCCGCGCAGCTACGGCACGTGCTGGCCCGATGCTCGTGCTACTCGGATATCTGGCGTTCTCCTGCGGCCAGGCTGCGTTTCCGTCCTGTGGCGATCACGTCGGCGTGCTCGGCGCGCTCGGATTGACCGCGATCCTCGGCATTACCGTCGGCGTGATCCTCAGCAATGGTGGGCGAGCCGAGCTGACCACGGTCCTCCGCGATGGGTGCTTGTTGCTTTCCGTCCTGGCGATCGCCAGCGCGCTCAGCCTGCTCGGGCTCGGCACGATCGCACGCGCCCGGCGCAGCACGTAGCCGCTAGGTGCTACCCGCCTACGGCTGATCTACAGCGGGGACAGCGTCCTCTTGCGGCGGTAGATGGCCGGCGATCACGGAGCGGTCCGGTGGGCCGTCGTAGACCAGTTCGCCGTCGTGCAGGGCGATGCACCGGTCGCTGAGGTCGGCGACCTCAGCGCGGTGCGTCGAGACGATCACCGCGGCCCCTGAGGCAGAAGCGCTTCGCAGCAGCTCGACCAGCACGCTTCGACTTGGCGGGTCGAGGCCGTCGAACGGTTCGTCTGCGAGCAGCAGTGAGAACGGGCGGATGAATCCCATTGCGAGCGACGCCTTCTGGCGCATCCCGCGGCTGAACTGGGAGGGCAGCTTGTCCCCCCACTGCGCCAGCCCAAGCTGCTCGAGCAGTTCGGATGCGCGGCTTGCCCACCCCTCGGCGCCGTGCATCCGGGCGATGTATTCGAGATGCTCGTTGAGGCTCAGGTCCTGGTAGAAGACGGGCGTGTCGGGGACGAACGAGGCCAGAGCGCGCGCCGCCAGCGACCCCGCTGCCTCGCCGCAGATGTCCAGCGTGCCGTCTGACGGCTCGACGAGTCCCGCAGCGATCGCCAGCAGCGTGGTCTTACCGGCACCGTTCGCGCCGACGAGCGCGACCAGTTCACCAGGCTCGATCCGTACGCTGAGCGGTCCGAGCGCGACCAGGTCGTCGTACGTCCGTCGCAAGCGTCTGGCCCCGAGCGCAGGCTCATTCGAAGAGCGGCGGGTCGGCGTCACGACGTGACCCTTGACGCGACTCGATGCCCGAGCCACGCATTCAAGCCCCAGCACAACAGCAGCACGACGAGCTCGGACGGGACGCTCGCCGCGACGGCCGAGGCGCCATGACGCGCCGCGGTGCGCGCGAGGATCACCGGGCCCCCGACGCCGACGATCACCAGCGCGACCGGAACCCCGGTCTGGACGTAGCCCATCGCGGGTGAGAGCACGTAGGCGAACGGGTCGTTGGTCACGCTCAGCGCCGCGCAGTACAGCGACAGGACGGCGGTCGGAACCAACATGACGACCAGCACACCGACCAGATCCCCGGGTGCCCCTGCCGCGATCGCGGCCGCGATTGCGATCAGCAGCACGCCCGCCATCAACACTTCGGGAGCGAGGAGGTGGCGGCGGATCACCTCACGGGCGCCGGCGGGAAGCAGAGCGAGGCGCATTGGATGATCCACCTCTTGTCCGATCGGCTCGACGGCATCGAAAGCCGCGACGATCAAGGCGAGGGCCGCCACCAACACCAACGGAGTCGTCCCACGCCAAGCGCCCAGCAGGGAGAGCCCGACGACCGCGCCGAGCACGCAGACACGCACCACACGCACCAACGGCCACCGCAGGAAGCTCCGCCAATCACGCGTCCAGACCGCACCCCGCGACCCGCCCGAAGCAGCAATGCGCAGCCAAGGACGCCGCCGCGGAAGCTCGGAGGCGAGCTGCCGGCGGAGCAGGATGATCGCCCGCAGGTCCTGCGTGGTGACCGCAAAACGAAGCTGCGCCGCCAGCCCCGCGCGCCGCTGGGCAGCGTCGAGCGAGATACCGCCGAGCCCGGCGAGCCCAAGCGCCGCCGCCAGCGCAGCGATGCCGAGACCCGCAGCGGGAAGACCGATCGAGGCACCGGCGCGATGCATTGGCCAGAGCGCAAGCTCTCCGAGCATGCTCGCCGGCGAGCTCACCCGCCCGCCGGCCAGATCGGCGATCGACCAGCCGATGATCAACACGCCGAGCGGCCAGACCGCGGTGCGATGCAGCCGGCGTCCGGACGCGATGAGCGCGGCGGCCAACGCCAAAATGGCGACCGCCGCGCCGAACACGCCCCCGAAGAAGAGCCACTGCGCCGTCGGGCCCGGCAAGCGCCGAAACGCGAAGTTTCCCGCGATCACCCCAGCGACCAGGCCGACGAATCCGGCGGTCCGCAGCCGGCGGACACCCAGCCGGCGCAATGCCGCGCCGCGATCGATCGGTGCGAGCAGGACATGCTGAACGTCCGCCGCCTCGAGCACCAACGGACCGCCCCTGGCGCCTGAGCGCAACCCACCGACCACCGCCATCGCGACCAGCAGCCCAAGCAAGGCCGCGCCATGCCGCTGAATCTCCTGCACCGAGTGGTGGTCAACCCTCAGATCCGCCAGCGCACCCGAAATCAGCGCCAGTCCCCAGCCCCCGAAGATCACCCCCACATAGACGCGATACAGGGACTCCATCCAATCGATCTGCTCGGCGTAACGACGACGCCTCGCCGCCCGCAGATCCCGCAAAGCCCGCAGGCCCGACGCCCGGTCGGCACCCCACGCCGTGGCGTCCGAACTCACGTGCTCACGCCACGGCGGCGACGTCGATCGCAGCCGAGGTTCGCCGTCGCTCCTGGCTGGTCGGGACCGTTGCCATCGGCGTCGAATCGTAGTCCTAGGCTCGCCCTACGCGGCCAGCGAGCTAGGCGCCTGGTGAAGGCCGGCTTCGGCGAGGGAGCGCGACGGCCCGCCGCTTGGGCGCCGACCACGCTCGGCGGCGTGGGTGATCAGCAGCCGGTCCTTGGCGCGGGTCGCGGCGACGTAGAACAGGCGGCGCTCCTCGGCCAGCCGCTCGGGGTCGGGTGAGGAGATCGACCGACGAAGCAGCACTTCGCCTCGGTGCCCTTTGCCCGGTGGATCGTCGACACGGTGATCCGACGGTCGCTGGCGGCGTCGATCTCATGGGCGTGCAGCCCTGCCGCCTGCTCGAGGAAACCGCTGAGCGTCGCGTCCGCGTCGTGCTCGTCGTGGGCCTGGGCGGCGCGGCAGAGCGAGCGCAGGTCCTCGAGCACCCGTTCGGCGTCGCGGCGGCGGTCGGGTCTGGGGTGTGATCGCGCTGCGTGCTGATAATGGCGGACCAGCCCGCCCGGCATGGTTACGGTCGCGATCACGACGTGGCCGATCGACCGTCCGGCGGCTAGTTCGAAGCGGACCTGCTCGAGCGCCGCGCCGAACTCGACCATCCGCATGCGCGCGGCTTGGCCGCGGATGCCATCGTGCTCGCCGGCGCGGACGCTGGCGGCGATCAGGTAACCGCTGTGGTGCTTACGCGCCCAGGCGACGAGCTTCGTGACGGTGGCGGCACCGATCCCACGGCGCGGCGAGCCGATCGCGCGGCGGTACGCCTGCGCGTCGAGCGCGTTCTGAATCAGCGTGAGGTACGCGAGTGCATCGCGGACCTCGGTGCGCTCGTACAGCCCGCCGCCTCAACCCCGTTGCGACGCGCCTAGATCTCACCCTGACACCACCGCAAGCGCCAGCGACCGGCTACGCGAGACTGCCGGAAT
The DNA here is from genome assembly GCA_963744695.1 of uncultured Solirubrobacterales bacterium. GTDB lineage: Bacteria > Actinomycetota > Thermoleophilia > Solirubrobacterales > Solirubrobacteraceae > Palsa-465. The sequence continues at coordinate 156,616 of CAVUUT010000009.1, forward strand.
CACGAAACTCGGGGCGTCTCGACGTCGCTCGCGGACGGCCGCACGGCTTCTGCTTCGAGCTGGCCGGCTCCGAGAGCAGCAGCGATCTTTGAGATAGCTGCCGAGGCGACAATTCGGAAGTCTCGCTCGGACTCAGCGCCAACTCCGCGCCGCAGAGCCACACTCGGGCGAGCGCCTAAGTCTCGGATTCGGCTTTGTCTTCCCGAGTTGCCCACGGTGCTGTTACGTCCACGCCGCTGTTTCGTTTGACGACGAGGTCGTCCGTTCCGTCGGTGGTGGAGATTTGGATCATGTCGGTGTCGGGGTAGACGACGGCACCGACCGCTGTGATCGAGGAGAACATCGCGACGCGGGCGGTTGACTGGCTGTTGTTGCGCACGAGGTGCGCTCCGGCCGGGCCAGCGGGAAAGAAGACGAGGTCCCACGGTTCGAGCTGCTCCTCGCCACCGGGATGCCGAAGCGTTGGCGTGCCGGAGACGACCAGCAGCCACTCCTCTTCAGGATCTTCATAGTGGTAAGGGCTGACAGCCTGGCCGGGCGGTAGCTCGTAAACACTGAGCCCGGTGCGGGCCGCGCCGAGCAGCGTCCCCACTCGGGTGCTGCTGCGCCGGAAGCCGTCCGGCAGCTGTGGACGCGAGTCACACGAGATCGCGGCGAGGTTGGCACGCCGAACCGGGTCGGCACTCATTCAGACTCCTCTCATAGGGCTTCGCAATAAGAGACTGCGCCGGCCCCCGGGCATCATCGCAGCCGACGTCGACTCGGCGCTCACGCTCCGCGCACCGGTCCAGCCAGGTCTCCCGGCGTACGAACTCTGCTTCGGCTCGACGCGCCGAGCGGGCGGGAGTTCGTCGCGGGCCCCTGGGCGGCAACGAACCGAACGCGGCGCATTGCATACCGAGCCAGGTCGCGGGCTACTGGTCGTTATCGATCAAACCACCGCTGTGTCGCATGCGGTTGACGGGTCTGGGGCCGGGCGGCAACGCACGCTGCCCCGTCCGGCTTAACAGAGCAGTGAGGCCTGATCCGCCGAGAGTGCTCCCTTCACGGAGCGTGACGCTTCATGAATGCCGGCACACGTTCGCAACGCTGATGATCGCCGCCGGTGTCAACCCAAAAGCGCTCCAGACGTTCATGGGACACTCATCGATCACGGTCACCCTCGACCGATATGGCCACCTGTACCCCGGCTCCGAAGAACAGGCTGCAGTCTTGCTCGATGCCTATCTGGCGGAGGCGCATGAGCGAGCGCGTGAGGCCGAGATCTGGGCGTGTGGGAAAACCGTGGGAAAATACCCCCGTATTCAACGGTCTCGAGCGGCCTTGAGCGGCTGCCAGCGGCCAACCTCTCTGCATGCTCACAATCGGCAAAATGCCTGCACATCGCGGCATTTCCCGACGGTCTAACGGAGAGGGAGGGATTCGAACCCTCGATGGACGAAACCGCCCATACCGGTTTTCGAGACCGGCGCATTCAACCGCTCTGCCACCTCTCCGGTGGGGCGGTCAGACAAGTTAGCGACGCGACGCGAAGAACGCGCGCAGAAGATCGGCGCAATCTTCGGCCAGCAGCCCCGATTGCACCTGCGGGCGGTGGTTGAGTCGCTGCTCGCCGAGCACGTCTAGGACGCTGCCGGCGGCTCCGGCCTTTGGGTCGGTGGTCCCGAACACGACTCGTGGGATCCGGGCGAGCACGATCGCGCCCGCGCACATCGCGCAGGGTTCGAGCGTCACGTAGAGGACCGAGTCGAGCACACGCCAGCTGCCGAGCGTCCGGGCCGCCTCGCGCAGCGCGATCATCTCGGCGTGCGCAGTCGGGTCGGCCCGGACCTCGCGCTCGTTGTGCCCGGTGCCGACCACCTCTCCGTCGCGGACGACGACGGCGCCGACCGGGATGTCGTCGTGCTCGGTGGCGCGCGTCGCCTCTCGGAGCGCGAGGCGCATGAAGTACTCGTCGCGAGGGAAGAAATGTGAGCTCATCGGCGTTACCCACCCGCGAGGTCGCTACCGTCTCCGCTGGGCGAAGGGGCAACTTTGGGGCCCTCGATGATGTCTTAACAATCAGCACATTGACGTCACGGCCCTAGGGCACCGAAAACATCAAGATGCGCGATCGCCTTCTCCCTCATCGACTGATCGCAGTGACGCTGGCCGGGTTCGCGCTCGCGAGCGTCGCACTCGCGCTCGGCGCCCGCGCAGCCCACGCCGCCACCATCAGTGCCCGCGATGCCGCTCTCGGATTCGTGCCGCATGAGGTGCTCGTGGGCTACCGGCCGGGGCCGGTAGCGGCGGTCACGAGCGACTTCGAGTTGCGCAATGGAATCCGAGCGAGCGGTCCGTCTCCGGCACCGCACTCGGAGCTGCTGCGCCTCCCGAGCAAGGAGAGCGTGAAGTCGGCGATCACGCGTTTGCGCCGCGAGCCCGGCGTCAGCTACGCGGAGCCGAACTACATCGCGCACGCGGCCGGCCCGTTCTTCCCCGACGACCCGGGTCGCAGCCACCGCCATCGCGGCTGGGAGCAGATGCAGTGGAACATGCTGCCGCTGACCGGAGTCGACGCCCCCGACGCCTGGGGCAATCTGCTCATCGACCACAAGCCCGGCGGCCGAGGAGTGACGATCGCGATCCTCGATACGGGAGTCGCGTACCGCAACTGGCGCAGGTTCCGCAAGTCACCTGACTTCACCGGCACGCATTTCGTCCACCCGTACGACTTCGTCGCCAAGAACAAGTTCCCGCTCGACCGAAACGGGCACGGGACGTTCGTCGCCGGCGTCATCGCCGAGTCGACCAACAACAACAAGGCGCTCACCGGCCTGGCCTACGGGGCGTCGATCATGCCGGTGCGGATCCTCGACGCGAGCGGCCTCGGAGAGGAGTCGACGATCGCGCGCGGGATCCGCTACGCCGTCAAGCACGGCGCGCAGGTGATCAACCTCAGCCTCGAGTTTCTGCCCAACCAGGTGACATCGGCGTCCGAGATACCGCAGATCGTCGGCGCGATTAACTACGCCCACGCTCACGGCGTCACCGTCGTCGGAGCTGCCGGTAACGACGAGAGCGACCAGATCGCCTATCCGGCCCGCGCCCGGAACGTGATCTCCGTCGGCGCGACGACGAAGGACCGCTGCCTCGCCGAGTACTCGAACGGCGGCAGCGGCCTTGATCTGGTCGCGCCGGGCGGCGGCGATGACGCGACGATGCCCGCCGACCCTGACTGCCATCCCGGCCGCAGCCTGCCGCCGATCTACCAGTTGACGTTGCTCAATCCTCCGCACTGGGCGCAGTTCGGCTACCCCAACTTCTACGTCGGAACCTCGATGTCGGCGCCCGAGGTTGCCGCGACCGCCGCGCTGGTGATCGCCAGCCGTGTGATCGGCCCCCACCCGACGCCGGCCGCGGTCCTCACGCGCCTCGAGCAGACCGCGGTCCAGCTCGGGGCGACCAAGCCGAACGCGCAGTACGGGTACGGGCTCGTGGATGCGGGTGCCGCGACCGCGCCGGGTCCGCCGGCGCAACCAAAAGCCCCGCCGACCTAGACGTCCCCGACGACCGTGGGACGTTGGGCGATCTTAGGCGTATACCGCCGAAGATCGCCCACGCCTAGACGTCGAACGAGCGCCGATCCTCGCCCCGTCCGTCAGGCCAGCTTCGTGATCGCGATCACGATCCCGACGAGCACGAAGAAGACGATTGCGGCCTGAGTCCAGAAGAAAAGTCGCGGCATTGACCACCAAAGCTATCGTCCTGCGAATGCCGGAGTCACTGAGCCCCGCGCTCAAGGCGGTCAGCGATGCGGTGCTCGCGGTCGCCTCGCAGCTGTCAGTCGACGAGGTCCTCCAGCGCCTCGTGGACACGGCGCGCGAGCTCGCCAGCGCCCGCTATGCGGCGCTCGGGATTCCCGACGGGACGGGCGGATTCAGGCGCTTTCTCGTCGCCGGAATGAGCGACGAGCTGATCGCCGCGATGGGGCCGCTGCCCCGGACCCACGGGATGCTCGGCGCGATGCTCGAGACCAGTGGCGCCTACCGGACGCAGGACATCCACGACGATCCCCGGTTTCGCGGCTGGTGGCCGCGCCAGCATCCGGACATGCGGTCGTTCCTCGGGGTTCCGATCCGGGCCCGTGACGAGGTGATCGGCGCCTTCTACCTGACCGAGAAGGAGGGCGCCGCCGCGTTCGACGAGCTCGACCAGGAGCTGATCGAGCTGCTCGCGGCGCACGCGGCGATTGCGATCACCAACGCGCGTCTGTACGAACGCAGCCGGGAGCTCTCGATGCTGTCCGAGCGCAACCGCCTCGCACTCGAGCTCCACGACGTCGTCAGCCAGAAGCTGTTCAGCCTCAACCTGAGCGCCGACGCGGCCGCGACGTTGCTCGACCGCGACACCGACGCCGCCCGGGCGCAGCTCGAACGCGTGCGCGAACTCGCCCGCGAGGCGCTCGCCGAGCTGCGCTCGCTGATCCTCGGCCTACGCCCGGCCGATCTCGACCACGATGGACTCGAGGGCGCGCTGCGCAAGGAGGTCGCGATGCTCGCGCGCGTTCACGGAATCGACATCGCACTCGAGGTCGACGGCGGCGGCCGCGCGACCGAGGACCGAGACGGGGACGGGGAGCGTGAGCTCGAGGTGCTCAGAATCGCCCACGAGGCATTGCACAATGCCGTCCGTCATGCCGCCGCACGTCACGTCGTCGTCCATCTCGATGCTCGCGGGTGCAAGCTCAAGATCGAGGTCGTCGACGACGGCGCCGGGTTCGATCCCGATGATCCGGAGCTGCGCTCGCGCCACCTCGGCCTGACCTCGATGGAGGAGCGCGCGCTCGAACTGGGCGGGACGCTCGAGCTGCGCTCGGTCCCGGGCGAGGGGACGCGCGTCAGCCTGGAGGTGCCGCGCGAGTGAGCGGCGATCCGATCCGCGTCCTGATCGTCGACGACCATGCCGTCGTGCGCGAGGGGCTGCGGACGTTTCTCGAGCTCCAGGATGGAATCGAGGTCGCGGGCGAGGCCGCGGACGGCGCACAGGCCGTCGAGCTGGCGCAGCAGCTCGAGCCCGACGTGATCCTGATGGACCTCGTGATGCCGCGCCTCGATGGGATCGGCGCGATCCGCGCGATCCGGGAGCGCGCGCCGCAGGTCCGCGTGATCGTCCTGACGAGCTTCCTCGACGACGAGCGGTTGATGCCGGCGCTCGAAGCCGGCGCTGACGGGTACCTGCTCAAGGACGTTGAGCCATCCGAGCTCGCGCGCGCGATCCGCACCGCGCAGTCGGGCGAGGCGATGATCGCGCCGACGGTCGCCGGCCGCCTGCTGCGGACGCTCGCCCGGCCGCGCCCCGCGCCGGCTCCCGACGGGGAGCGGTTGACGCGACGCGAGCGCGAGGTCCTCGAGCTGATCGCGGCGGGGCGCTCGAACAAGCGGATCGCGTTCGAGCTCGGGATCGCGGAGAAGACGGTCAAGACGCACGTCGGACACGTGCTCGCCAAGCTCGGCGTCACCGATCGCACGCAGGCGGCGCTGCTCGCCGTGCGGAACGGCCTCGTGGCGGCGCCGCAACGAGGCGGCGCTCCGGGGTCCTAGGACCAATTACCGCTGGAAAGCAGGACCGGCGCGCTCCTAGCGTGGCGGTCATGCAAACAGCAATCATCACCGGAGCGTCACGCGGACTCGGGCTCGCGCTCGCGCGGACGCTCGCACAACGCGGCTGGAGGCTCGTGATCGACGCGCGTGGAGCGCAGGCGCTGCAGGGCGCGGCCGACGAGCTCCGGGACCACGCACGTCAGGCCGGCCACGAGCCGATCGTCCGCGCGATCCCAGGTGACGTGACCGACGAATGGCATCGTGGCGCGCTCGTGACCGCCGCCGGCGAGCGGATCGATCTGCTCGTCAACAACGCGAGCGCGCTCGGCCCGAGCCCGCAGCCGGACCTCGCGCGGTACCCGGCCGACGAACTCGAACGGGTATACGCGGTCAACCTCCATGCGCCGCTGGCGCTGACCCAGCTGGTGCTGCCGTTCGTCCCCGCCGGCGGACGGATCATCAACGTCACCTCCGATGCCGCGCTCGAGGCGTACGCCGGATGGGGCGGCTATGGCTCGTCGAAGGCGGCGCTCGAGCAGCTGACCGCGATCCTCGGCGCCGAGCACCCGGGCCTGCGCGTGTACGCGGTCGATCCCGGCGACATGCGCACGCAGATGCACCAGGAGGCGTTTCCGGGCGAGGACATCTCCGACCGGCCACCGCCCGAGGAGAGCGTGCCGGGCCTGCTCGAGCTGATCGAGGGCGATCTCCCGAGCGGCCGCTACCGGGCCGCGGAGCTGATCCAGCAGCACGCGGGCTCGGTATGAGCGCGCTCGCATTCGAGCTCCCGCGCGCGCTCGAGGCGACCGCGCCGCCCGAGACCCGCGGGACCGACCGCGACGCGGTCAAGCTGATGGTCGCCGAGCGTGACACGGGCGCGATCACCCACACCCGCTTTGACCGGCTGCCCGCGCGACTGGCGCCCGGCGACCTGGTCGTGATCAACGTCTCGGCGACGCTTCCGGCCGCGGTGGCAGCGCGCCGCAGCGACGGCACGGCCGTCCGCGTGCACTTCGCCACGCGCGCTCCGGAGCTCGACGAGAGCTGGCGCGTGGTCGAGCTAAGAAGTGCCGACGGCGCGCGCCCGGAGCGCGGCCGCGCGGGCACGCGGCTCGCGCTCGACGGCGGCGGCGCGCGCGGCGGCGGCGGTGCGGAGCTTGAGCTGGTCGCGCCGTACGCGTCGGGCTCGCGGCTGCTGCTGGCGCGGTTCGAGGGCGCGGCGACGGTCGAGGAGTACCTCGCGAGCCACGGACAGCCGATCCGCTACGGCTACGTCGAGCACCCCTGGCCGCTCGACGCGTACCAGAACGTCTACGCGATCACACCGGGCAGCGCCGAGATGCCGAGCGCCGGGCGGCCATGACGGCGAGGGTGATCACTGACCTGACGTCGCGCGGCGTGATCGTCGCGCCGATCACGCTCCATACGGGCGTCTCCTCGCCCGAGCGTCACGAGCCGCCGTTCCCCGAGCAGTACCGCGTTCCCGTCGCTACCGCGCGGCTGGTGAACATGACCCGACGCGCCGGCGGGCGCGTGATCGCGGTCGGGACGACGGTCGTCCGGGCGCTGGAGACGGTCGCGCGGCCGGACGGGCGGGTGGTGGCCGGCGCCGGGTGGACCGGCCTCGTGATCGAGCCAGACCGCGGCGTGCGGGCCGTCGACGGCCTCGTCACCGGCTGGCATGAACCGCAGGCATCGCACCTGAAGATGCTGGCCGCGATCGCCGGCGAGGAGCTGCTCCGGCGCTCGTATGACGTGGCGCTCGAGCACGGCTACCTGTGGCACGAGTTCGGTGACAGTCACCTGATCATCGGCCGCGGCGTGGCGAGCGCATAGCCCGAGCGTGGCCGGCTCACCGGTGAGCGGCCACCCCCGCCGCGCGACCGCGACGCGCTAAGCCGTGACGAGCGTGTCGAACCGCAGCGGAACGCCGCGGCCGACGACGATCACCGGGCAGCGCGCCTCTTCGATCGCGTTCTGGGAGCGCGAGCTGAGCGTGACCTGGCCCTCGGGGGCCTCCGGGCGCGAGCCGACGATCAGCAGTCCGACGCCCTGGTCGCGATCAACCACGGTCGCGCCGAGGCGCTCGGCGAGCGCGAACGCGGTCTCGATCGCGGCCTCGTCGGCCGAGCCCGAGACGACGCCGATCGTCTCGACGTCGACCGCGCGCATCGCGGCGTACGCGGCGGGCGCGATCGCGACCGCCACCGGCCCGCGCTCGAGCAGTGGCTGTGTCGAGCGACCGACCGAAACGTGGCCGGCGGGCGTGCGGTAGTCGGAGCCGAACACGATCAGGTCCGCCTGCTCGTGGCGCGCGAGCCAGCCGAGACCCTCGGCCGTGCAGGCGCTGAGCACCACGCGGCGCCCGACGTAGGGGTCGTCGAGCCGGCGCGCGCCGCACTCGAGCAGGATCTCGGCCTCGTGTTCGGCGAGCAGCTCGCGGTCGCGCTCGACGTGTGCGGCATGGCGCACGTAGGCAAGCGTCAGCTCGGCTCCGGCATCGCCGAGCAGCCGTCCCAGCGCCAGCGCGTCGTGGTCGCCGGGAGTGTCGTCGTAGGAGATGATCGCGCGCGGGTTCACGGAGCCGTGAGGGGCGAAGCCAGGTACAGCCTTCGGCGCGAGCATCGCATCCGCCTTCTATCACGGCTAATGAGGTTGGTCATCCTCAGGATAAGATTTGCTAATGCTCAATCTGGGCCGCCTCCAGGTGCTCGTCGAGGTCGTCTCCAGGGGGTCCTTCTCGGCCGCGGCGCAGGCGCTCTCCTACACGCAGTCCGCCGTCTCGCAGTCGATCGCGCGGCTCGAGAGCGAGACCGGGGCGACACTCGTCGTGCGCGACCGGCGCGGCATCCGCCCCACGGCCGCGGGCGCGACGCTCGTCGCGCACGCGGAGGCGATCTTCGCCCAGGTCCAGGCGGCCGAGACTGAGCTCGAGGCGGTTCTTGGAGTGCGGGCCGGCCGGCTTCGCGTCGCGTCGTTCCCGTCCGCCGGTGCGACGCTGGTGCCGCTCGCGGTCGCCCGCTTTCGCGACGCACATCCAGACGTCGCGCTGACGCTCGCCGAGGGCGAGCCCGAGCAGATCGGTCCGCGCCTGCGGGCGGGGGAGTTCGACCTCGCGCTGCTGTTCGAGTTCCCCGGCGTGCGCGAGCGCCCCGGCGCCGGGCTGCGATCGACGACGCTGCTCGAGGATCCGATGCTCGTCGCGCTACCGGCCGAACATCCGCTCGTCACCAAGCCGGCGATCTCGCTCGTCGACCTGGGCGATCAGCACTGGGTTCAGACCTCGGCGGACAGTCCGTGCGCGCGCCACGTCGTGCGCTCGTGCCTCGCGGCCGGCTTTGAGCCCTACGTGGCGTTCGAGAGCGACGACTATGACGTCGTGCAGGGCCTCGTGGCGGCGGGCGTCGGCGTCGCTCTGATTCCGCGGCTCGCGCTCACCAACGTGCACCCCGGGATCGTCGTCCGGACACTCGCGCCGCGCAGTCCCGCGCGGAAGGTCACGGTCGCGACGATGTCAGGCCCCGGGGTCGCGCCGGCAGCCCGGTCGATGGTGTCGGTCCTGCGAGAGGTCTCACGCCAATACGCGGATTAGCAGGTCTTCCGGCGACGCCCGACGGTGCGCTACGACCGGATCGCGACTTCCGCGACCCAGTTCAAAGACCCGCCGCGAGCGCCGCCGCAAGCTCATCGGGCTGGTGGCCGATCACGATCGGGCGCAGCATCGACTCGAGGCGACGGGCCAGGAAGCCCATCTCGCCGGCATCGACGGCAAGCGAGTACGTGGCCCTGGTCCTCGCCGCGGCCAGCGGCTCGAGCTCCCAGGCGCCGTCCATCGAATCGAGGTCATCGGACTCGAGCAGCGTCCAGCGGACGGCGACCGGCTCCTGATAGCTGATCAGAACGCGGCAGCGCACCTTCCTCACCTTCGCGTCGATAGCTGTGTCGCAGATCAGCGCCCGGCCGCGATCGTCGCGCTCGACGACGTCCACCCGGTCGAGCATCCGCTGCCACCGCGGCGCGCGCTCGATGTCGGCCGCGAGCGCCCAGCACCGTTCGAGCGAGAACTCGATCTCGGCGCTGCAGGAACCGGTCAGCACCGACACGGGAGCTAGAGCCGCGCGTGGAGTTGGCTCGATCCCTGTTGCGCGTCCACGACGGTCACGCCGAGCTCGGGCGCGCCGCGGCCGCGCGCGGCCGGACGCCTGGCACCGCTCGTCTGCAGCGCCGGGTAGCCGATCGTCACAGTGACCCGGTGGAACGCGCGTTGAAGCTCGATCGTCAGCGTTCCGTGCGTCGCCTGCGCGCTGAATCTGATTGCGCCGCGCGCTGCGAGCCGGACGCCGTGAGCCGAGACGACACGGAGCTCCTTCGGGACGTTGACCGACAGCTTGCTCATCGGCGGGGCGCCCCGTCCGCTGGCGAGCGTGAACATGAGCGTCGGCCGGCGGTGGCCGACGCCGGTCAGTGACACGTCCGTGATCTGGGTCGCGTCGCCGACCGACCAGGAGAACGTCGCGCCCGCGGTCGCGCCCTGGCGGTCGACGGCGCTCACGGCGACGTGGTAGGTGCCGGAATGGCGCAGGCGCCCGCTGATCCGTCCGGTCGCCGGGTCGATGGACAGACCGGGCGGCAGCCCGGTGGCGCGGAAACGCACCGCCGCACCCACGACGTCCCGCGCGTCGAGCTGGATCGAGACATGCGCGCCGATCGCCGAGTGCTGCGAGCCGGGAGCACTCAGGCGCAGCGAGCCGGCGCACAGGCTGGCCGCGAGCGCGGTCGCGTTCGGCGTGCCGAGTCCCGATGCCTCGTCATAGCCGGCGCCGGCGGCGAACCGGCCGCCGTTGGTGTGAGTGAAATCGTTGTCGCCGGTCCGGACGTCGTTGAAATCGGCCGCGTACGAGGTGCCGGCGGCGCCGTAGAGCGCCGGGACTGCATACCCGATCGGACCCTTTGCGCATGCGCTTGACGCGTCGGCCAGCGCCATCAGCGCCGACCACACCGGCGCCGCCGCGCTCGTGCCACCGATCGCCTGCCAGCCCGCCGGAACGCCGAACTCGGAGCCCGAGCCGTTGTAATAGATGGCGTAGCCGGTTGTCGGATCCGCATCGGCCGAGACGTCGGGGACCTCGCGGCAGTAGCCGCCCGGGTGACCGCACTGCCTGCCAGTGGGTCCCGCCCCGAGCACGTTCAGCGTCGCCGACGCGTCGCGCTGGCCCGCGGGCATCGGCCACAGGTCCGAGATCCCACCGCCGCCGGCGCCTGGCTGTCCCAGTCCGTCGGGCACCCCGCCGGCGCTGTTCCACACGCTCTCGGTCGGGCGCGGACCGACCGCACTCAGCGTCGTGCCCCCGACCCCGGTCACGAACGGCTGGCTCGAGGGGTCGTCGACGGCGACCTGGGTCTGACGCAGGTTGGATCCGAACGCGCAGTCCTCGGAGCCGCTGTCCCCCGCGGCGGCGACGATCGTCTGGCCCTGCACCGCGGCCTGCTCGAACAACGTGTTCTCCGCGGCCGCGTCACCGGCGCCGACCGCGGCCTCGCACTCGCCCCACGAGACGCTGACGACTTGGGCGCGATCCTGGTCGATGATCGACCTGAACGTGTCGTATGGCCCTGAGCCGGGGGCACCCGAGTTCGCGTTCGGCCCGTCGTAGACGAGCACGTTCGCGCGTGGGGCGAGACCGATCAGGTTCTCGATGTCGAGCGCTGCCTCGCCGGTCCCCGGGCCCTTGCCGACGCCGCCGTCGACGGGCACGAACCTGATCGAAGTGTGGGTGCCGTAACACGACTGGTAGTGGCCGATGTCGCTGGCGCTCACGGGCTCGAGCTCGTACACGGCAACGGTGACGCCGCGGCCGAGGTCGCCCGCTCCGTAGAGGCCGGTGAACCCGTACGCCGATGCGATCTGGTCGGCTGTATGCGCGTCGTGCGCTGCGGCCGTCGCCTGAGCCGCCGCGCACGGGCGCGGGCCATCGGCAACGGCCGACGTCGCGGCGAGCTGCGACGAGACCGACGACGCGCCCGTCGAGCGCGCGGACGGTGGCCGAGCCAGCAGCGGGTGTGGGGCGGAGACGGTGTCGAGACCGACGACGGACTGGACCGCGCCGGCGGCGCTGGCGTCGAGGGCGGGCGCGGCGCTCGCCGCCACGGCCGTGCGCCTGCCCGGGAGCGCCAACCTGCGAAGCGAGATCTTCAGGCCGCGCTCGAGCTGGGCGGCGCTCGCGAGGACCGGGATCGACAGCGATCCGGGGGTCGCCGGGCCGGGGCGCAGGCCCTCGGCGCGGAGGCTTCGGCGCACGGCGAGCACCGCGGCGGCCGTGGCGCCGAAGCGATGGCCGAACTGAGCCGGGGTCAGGTAGTGGTGGAAGGCGCGCGACCCGGGGGTCGACACCGCCTCGGCGTATGCGTGCAGGGCCTCGGGATCGCGCGGCTCGAGCGCGACCGTCACGTGCAGCCGCAGGCTTGGCGCCACCGCGCCGCGCGCCACCGCTCCGGCGGGCACGACCGGTCGCCGTCCGATTCGCATCACGGCCGCGCGCGCCGCGGATCCCGGCATCAGCGTGACCGCCACCGTGAGCGCGCACGCGACCCGTACCGCCATTCGCGTTACACGCGCCATCGCGCCTGTGAGGCTAGCGAGCGGCGTCACAGGTACGAGACAGCTGCGAGACTCGGTCGATGGCGACGCCGAGACGGCTCGTGTTCGGTGAGGTTGCCGAGCTGTATGACTCGAGCCGGCCGACCTACCCGGAGCAGCTGATCGACGATGTGCTCGAGCTCGCGCAGGCTCCTGACCGCGCTCCGATCCTCGAGGTCGGCGCGGGCACGGGGAAGGCCACGGTGCTGTTCGCGGCGCGTGGGGCGCAGGTGCTGGCAATCGAGCCGAGCACCGAGATGGCGGCCGTCGCGCGGCGAAACTGCGCCCCGTATCCCAAGGTCGAGATCGTCGAGTCCGACTTCGAGCACTGGGATCCCTCCGGTGCGACGTTCGGGCTGCTCTACAGCGCCCAGGCCTGGCACTGGATCGATCACGAGCGGCGCTTTGAGTACGCGCGCGCGGCACTGTGCCCCTCGGGGCTCCTGGCGGCGTTCTGGAACCGGCCCGCCTGGGGCTCGTCGCCGGTCCGCGATGCGCTGCGTGAGGTCTATCGGAACGTCGCCCCGGAGCTCGAGCCGGTCGGGCCATTGCACCCCGCCAATGTGTCCCCATTCCGGGGCGAGGACTGGGATGCCGAGCTCGCCGCGGTGGCCGGGTTCGACCAGCCGGAGGTCCGAAGCTACGAATGGAGCATCGACTACTCGGGCGAGGAGTTCGCGCGGCTGCTCGCGACGCTGTCGGAGATCCGGCTGCTCGAACAGCGCGAGCGCGACGCGCTGCTGGCGGGCGTCGAGCAGGCGATCGCCGGCCACGGCGGCACGCTGACGATGCCGATGCGGACCAAGCTCTGCCTCGCGCGCGCCGTCTGAGGCGCGCGCGTAGCTCGGCGACCTCAAGTCCGCTGGGCCAATCCGGTCAGCCGGTGAGCCGCGCCACGTGCTCGTCGACGCGCTGGCGCAGCTTCGCGCGCAGGCGCGGCCAGTCGTCGTCGATCACCGAGTAGTACGCCGAGTCGCGCGGGCCCCCGTCCCGGTCGACCATGTGCTTTCGGAGAATGCCTTCGAACTGCGCGCCGAGCGCGAGCAGCGCGCCGCGCGAGCGCTCGTTGCGCGCATCGGTCTTGAACTCGACCCGGCGCAGCCCGGCGTGCTCGAAGGCACTGTCAAGCAGCATCAGCTTGCACTCGACGTTGATGCCGGTCGACCACGTCGGACGCGCGAGCCACGTCCAGCCGATCTCGGCTCGCAGGTGCTCGAGGCGCAACTCGAGAAAGCGCGTCGAGCCGACCACGGCGCCGGTCCGCACGTCACGCAGCGCGAATGGGATCTCGCGGCCGGCGCGCGCCGATGCGAGGCTGGTCGCCAGCCAGCGGCGCAGCGCGTCAGATGAGGTCATGTCGACCGGCATCCAGGCGAACATCGCGGGGTCGGTGGCGGCCTCGATCAGTCCTGGCTCGTGCTCGGGAGCGAGCGGCTCGACGATCGCGAGCCGGCCGGTGAGGACGGCGGACAGGTCAGCGGCCGTCGGGCGTCTGTGCTCGGCATCCGGGGCGGAGGCCACCGCGCCGACGATACTTGCGACCACATCGTTGACGCATGCTCGTCGGCCAACGCCGGCAGCGCCGGGGAGCCGACGCTCCGACAAGCGCCCGCGTGGTTCAAGATCTCCGGTCCGATGGGCTTTCTGGAAGCGGTCGCCATCTTCGCCGCGGGGATCGCCGCCGGAACGATCAACACGGTTGTCGGCAGCGGGACGCTGATCACGTTCCCGGTGCTGCTCGCGTTCGGGTACGCGCCGGTGGTCGCCAACGTCTCGAACACGGTCGGCCTCGTGCCGGGCTCGGCGGCCGGCGCGGTCGGTTACCGTCGCGAGCTCTCCGGCCAGCGACGCCGGGTGCTATGGCTGGCGTGCGCGTCGGTGACCGGCGGCGTGATCGGCGCCGGGCTGCTGCTGAGCCTGCCGGCCTCGGCGTTTGAGGCGATCGTCCCGGCGTTCATCGCGATCGCGCTGGTGCTGATCGTGATCCAGCCACGAATTTCGTCGTGGCTGGACCAGCACCGGCCTCGGTCCCGCACCCACGTGGGGCCGCTCGCGACGCTCGGCGTGGGCGCGGCGGGGGTCTACGGCGGCTACTTCGGCGCTGCCCAGGGGATCCTCGTGCTCGCGATCCTGACGCTGTCAGTCGACGACGATCTGCAGCGACTGAACGCGGTCAAAGTGGTTCTGACCGGCCTCGTCAACCTCGTCTCGGGGATCGTGTTCATCTTCGCGGCACACGTCGCGTGGGCGCCCGCGGCGCTGATCGCCGCCGGCTCGCTGCTCGGCGGCTCGGTCGGTGCGCGCGCCGGTCGGCGACTCTCGCCGACGGTCCTGCGGGGCGTGATCGTGGTGGTGGGGATCGCCGCGATCGTGCACCTGCTCACTTGATCTCGCCTCCCCGAGACCCGCCGAGATGACCCCGAACGCGGGCCGCCGGCTTGATCTCGCCCACCGGGCGTGATCCAATCGCCTTACCGGCCGACGACCAACGAGCGGGGGAGTGTGAGCAATGTCGGTGCTGATGGGGCTTCGTCTTACCGTTGACCCTGGTCACTTCGAGCAGCTTGCCAATGGCGATCCGGAGCGGATGCTCCGGATCTCTCAGCGAGCCAAGGACAAGGGGGCTATCCACCACCGGTTCTACGCCAATGCCGACGGTGGCGAGATCCTGGTGCTGGACGAATGGCCCGACGAGGCCTCGTTCTACGCCTTCTTCGAGGACGAGACCGACATCGGGCAGCTGATGGCCGATGCCGGGGTTCAGAACTACCCGACGCCCGTCTTCTGGCGCGAGCTGGAGACGCCGGACAAGTTCTGATCGGCTGCTCGAGTTCTCGAGGCCGGACGGCGCCGGGGCCGCACCTCGCCGCGGGGCCCACTGAGGGCGCTACCGTGGCCGCGCGCGCTTGAGCGGCTCGCGCCCGGGCGGCTGCGTCGGCGCCTCGCGTGGCTCGATCGCAGGGATCGCGAGCGTGAGCCGCTTGCGCTTGGTGAGACGCACCTGATCGCCGTGGTGGCCGATATCGAGTGGCTCGCCCGCGACCAGCGAGTAGATCGCGTTCTCGTGGTTGACGTCGATCAGCAGGCTGCGCCCGCAGAACATCAGCCGGAAGCGCATCCGGGTCATGGCACCCGGGAGCCGCGGGCTGAAGGTCAGATTGCCGCCGTAGTCGCGCATGCCGCCGAAGCCCGCCACCGCGGCGATCCACGTGCCGGCGACGGACGCGATGTGGATCCCGTCACCCGTGTTGTGCTCGAGATCCCCGAGGTCCATCAGCGCCGCCTCGCCGAAGTAGTCGTAGGCGAGCTCGACGTGGCCGACCTCGGCCGCGATCACCGCCTGCGTGCACGCCGACAGTGACGAGTCGCGGACGGTCAGCGGCTCGTAGTAGTCGAAGTCGCGCGCCTTCTCCTCGGCCGTGAACGAGTCCCCACAGACGTACAGCGCCAGCACCAGGTCTGCCTGTTTGACGACCTGCTTGCGGTACAGGTCGAAGTAGGGGAAGTTCAGCAACAGCGGGTATTGCTCGGGCTTGGTCGACTGGAAGTTCCAGCGCTGGTGATAGGTGAAACGCTCGGACTGGGGATGGACCCCAAGCGCCTCGTCGAACTCGACGACGATCGAGCTCGCCGCGTCGCGCCAGCTCGCGACCTCCTCGTCGTCGACGCCGAACCGCGCCGCGTGGCGTGGGTGTCGCTCGGCGACATCAGCCGCGCCGCGCATGTTGCGCTGCGCCATCAGGTTCGTATAGACGTTGTTGTCGGCCACGGCGCTGTACTCGTCCGGACCCGTGACGCCGTCGATCCGGAAGCGTCCGACCGAGTCATGGTGGCCGAGTGAGCGCCACAGTCGCGCGGTCTCGATCAGCAACTCGAGCGCCGTCTCGCGCTCGAACTCTTCGTCGTGAGTGGCCCCCAGATAGCGGAGGGCCGCGTCGGCGATATCGGCGTTGATGTGAAACGCCCCGGTTCCGGCGGGCCAGTAGCTCGAGCACTCCTGCCCGCGGATCGTGCGCCATGGGAATGTGGCGCCCTTCAGGCCGAGCGTCTGGGCCCGCTCGCGCGCGAGGTCGAGCGTCTGCTGGCGCCACCGCAGCGCGTCGGCGGCAGCGTGAGGAGCCGTGTAGGTCAAGACCGGAAGCACGAAGCTCTCGGTGTCCCAGAACGTGTGGCCGTCGTATCCGGGTCCGGTCAGTCCCTTGGCGGCGATCGCTCGCTGCTCGCCGCGCGCGCCGGCCTGCAGCGTGTGAAAGAGCGCGAACCGCAGGGCCTGCTGGAGCTCGGCGTCGCCCTCGAGCTCGACGTCTGAGCGCGCCCAGAAGTCGTCGAGGTAGGCACGCTGCTCGGCCAGCATGCCGTCCCACCGAGCGTGCTTGGTGCCCTCTACGGCGGCCGAGACCTGATCGCGCAGCGCCGGGACCGAGCGTTCGGCCGACCAGCCGTAGGCGAGCGCCTTGAGGATCCGCAACGGCTTGCCGGGCTCGAGGTCCGCCGTGACGCTGAAGCTGCCGAGGTCCGCGTATACCTCGCACGACATATCCATGTGATTCGGGCCCTGGACGACGTGATCCATCGCGACCGCCATCCTCAGACCCGACTGCCGGGTCCGATGGACGAGGATCGCGCGCTGGTCGGTGCCCGAGAACCACTCGGACTCAAGCGGTGCCGCGAGCGCGGCGGCGGCGCGCGGGTCAGCGCTCAGCTGCGGGACCGATTCGTTCGCGACCAGCTGTGACTGGACCACGACCGGAAAGCTCTCCTCGAGCGGCTCGACGATGTACTCGATTACGGCGATCGCGCGGTGGGTGAATGACACCAGGCGCGTGGAGGAGACCTTGACCCGCCGTCCCGTCGGCGACACCCACTCGGCGGTCCGTGTCAGCACGCCGGCCCGGAGGTCGAGCACTCGCTCGTGGCTGATCAGGGTCCCGTAGCGCAGGTCGAACGGTTCGTCCTCGACCAGCAGGCGGATGATCTTGCCGTTGGTGACGTTGACGACGGTCTGACCGTCCTCGGGGTAGCCGTAGCCCGCCTCTGCATACGGGAGTGGGCGGGTCTCGTAGTACCCGCCCAGATACGTGCCGGGTAGACCATAGGGCTCGCCCTCGTCGAGATTGCCGCGCAGGCCGATGTGACCGTTTGAGAGAGCGAACACGGACTCCGAGGATGCGAGCGCGTCGAGGTGCAGCTCGGTCTCGCGGATCGTCCACGGCTCTACCGGGAACGCTGGGTGATCGATCACGACTTTTCGAGCAGCTCCGCGAGGTCCTTGACGACTACCGTGGCGCCGTGCTCGTGCAGCGCCTGCGCCTGTCCGGTGCGATCGACTCCGACGACGAAGCCGAAATGACCGTCGCGCCCCGCTTGGACGCCCGCCAGGGCGTCCTCGAACACCGTCGCGTTCGCCGGCTCGACCCCCAACGCGCGGGCGCCGGCGAGGAACGTGTCGGGCGCCGGCTTGCCCTTCAGGTGCTGCTCGTCGGCGACCTGTCCGTCGATTCGCGCCTCGAACAGGTCCTCGATCCCGGCCGCGATCAGCACCTCGCGGCAATTCGCGCTCGAGGAGACGACGGCGCGCCGCAGGCCCGCATCGCGCGCGGCACGCACATAGCGGACCGATCCCTCATACGCGTCGACACCCTGCTCGGCGATCAGTTTCTGCACGAGATCGTTCTTGCGGTTGCCGATCCCACAGATCGTCTCGGCCGTCGGCGGGTCGTCGGCGCTGCCCCACGGCAGCTCGATCCCGCGCGACTCCAGGAACGATTGCACTCCGTCGTAGCGTGGTTTGCCGTCGACGTACTCGTCGTAATCGTCGACCGGGTCGAACTCCTTGAAGCCGTCTCCATCACGCCCCCGCAGGTACTCGTCGAACGTCTGCTTCCAGGCGGCCGCGTGAACTTTGGCCGTCTGGGTCAGCACCCCGTCGAGGTCGAACAGGCAGGCGGTGATGTTGTCCGGAAGGCCGAGCACGCGCAAAAACGTACAGGTCTTGACCGACCGACGTAGCGGATCGGTGTTAAACAGACAGGCCGCGCCGTCCCCGCGATCGGGCCGCCGCCTCGAACGCCGCGCCGTCGCCGCGATCGGGCCGCCGCCTCGAACGCCGCGCCGAGCAGGCACAGGAGAGGGCGATCGTCAACCTAACTCATGGTGTCGTCGCCGCTGGCGCGAGCAGCTCGCGGGCGCGCTCGATCCAGGGAGTCGCGCGCAGTCCGACGAAGATCGAACGCGCCTCGAGCAGCGGGGATTCGGCGTCGGCGGAGCGGCCGCACTCCAGCAGCACCGCTCCGAGGTCAAGCAGCCCGCGTGCGAGTGGAAATGGAGACTTGCCTGCTCGCAGCGCCGCCACCGCGGCGGCCAGGATCGCCTCGGCTCCGAGCGTATCGCCGCGCTGCTGCGCAAGCCGGCCTCGAGCGCGCTCGAGCGGGCCGGCGATGCCGGTCGGTACGCGCCGGTCACTCGCGGGGGTCAGCGCCTGGAGCTCGTCGAAGCGCCCGAACTCGAGCAGCATGTCGATCACCTCGTCGAGCAGCAGCGCCTTGGTGCTGTTGTTGACCTGCGCGAGTTCGAGTGCGGCGCCGATCGCCATCGGCTCGCAGCTCGCCTGACGGCCGATCGCTCGCAGCGCGATCGCCTGGCCGAGCGTCTCCATCAGCGCGAGCTCGGCCCATTCCGACGGCTCGGCCGGGGGCTCCGCCCATCGATGCAGCTGGTCGAGCTCCCCCCGTGAGGCGAGGATCAGCGGCATCGGCGCGGCCGCGACCCGGGAGGCTTCGTCGTGTTCGCCGGCTCGCAGCGCTTCCGACAGCGCACGCGCCGCGTCCCATTCGCCCCTGAAGATCTGGCCCTGGGTCATCTGAGACTGGATGTCGCGCTCCCAGCCCCGGTCGCCGCGCTCGCGGGCGAGCGCGAGACCACGCGCAAGCAGGCCGGCCGACTCCTCGGGAGCGCCCATCAACAGCTGCTGGTCGGAGAGGTTGTAGTAGCCGCGCAGAGCCTGCTCGGTGACGTCACGGTCGAGGGCGACCTGCAAGCTGAGCTCCATCAGCGCGGTGCCCTCATGAATGCGGTCGTCGTGGTTGAGCGCGACCGCCTTGGTCATCGCAGCTTCGGCGACCACGGGCCCGAGGTCGCGGGGATCGGCGATGCTCAGCGCGAGCTCCGCCTGCTCGCGGGCCCGGTCGAAGTCATCGGTGAGGAACGCAACCTGCGCGCGGCGCGCGGCGATCTCGGCCAGCGCCGGGGGGTCGCTCAACGTGCGCTGGGCCGCGTCGAGGAGCTCGCCCGCCCGCTCGAGCCGGTTTTCAGCGATCAGGACCGTCGCAAGCCGCATCCGAGTGCGGCCTGCCTCCTGGTCGCGCCCGGCCGCGTCGAGCGCGGTCACCGCATCGCCGAGCAGCGTTCTGGCCCCGTCACGATCCGCCGTGCGCGCGGCCGCGTAGCCCGCCTCGGCGAGCAGCTCCGCGCGTTCGGGCTCGTCTCGCGCGAGCGTGGCGGCACGCTCGAAGTAGCGTCGGGCCTCGGCACCGAGCGCCATCGACACGGCGCGATGGCCGGCCGTAGCGAGCGTCTCGCGGGCACGCCCGCGAATGTCATCCGCATCGCGCGCCTCGGGGTCGGCGTCGACCGCATCGAGGTAATGACTTGCGAGGACCTCGGCGATCTCGGTCGCGTCGCCGTAGGCACGACCCAGGTGCTGGGCGGCCGCGAGGTGGCGCGCCTTGCGATCGCGGCGCGACAAGGTGCCGAGGGCGACCGTACGCAACAGCGCCTGGAGGAAGTGGTACTGGCCCTGCTCGCCCGAGCGCTTGTCGTTCTCGCGCCCGAGTACCTGCTTGTCGACGAGCGCGTCGAACACGCGCCGAACCTCGACGTCGGGCCGCTCGCTGACAGCGGCCACCGCTGCCGGGAAGAACGAGATCCCGAGCACGGCCGCGTCCTGGAGCAGCTTGCGCTCGGCGACATCGAGATTGTCGAGTCGAGCGGCCGCGAGCGCCTGCAACGTCTCGGGCACATCGAGATCGGAGATCGGCGACGTCACGACGTAGCGGTTTCCCCGCTGCGCCAGCACGCCGCGGTCCAGCAGCATCCTGACCGTCTCGACCGCATACAGGGGCACGCCCTCGGCGCGTTCGAGGATCCGCGATGTGACGTCCTCACCGAGGCCTGGGACCAGGCCATCCAGCAGCGCGTGCATCGCGCTCGGTGGTAGGACGTCGAGTGCAATCGCCGTGCCCCAACCCGGTCGGCGCTGCTCGAGCTCGGGACGTCCCAACGCGAGGATGAAGATCGGGTGCTCGGCCGACCACTCGAGCAGGTAATCGACAAAGTCCAACAGTCCCGAGTCGGCCCACTGTAGATCCTCGAACACGAGGATCACCGGACTGGCCGTCGCCATCCGCTCGAAGAACAGCCGCCAGCCGCTGAACAGGTCCGCGGCCTCGGTCGCGCTGCGCTGCTCGAGCCCGAGCAGCTGCGCGAGCCGCGGCTCGATCAGCCGCCGCTCGCGCTCATCGGAGACGAAGCGCTCGATCGCCCCCCGCAGTCTTTCGAGCTGGACCTGCGGCTCGTCATCCTCGCTGATCCCGGCGCGGGCACGGACCATCTCGGCCAGCGCCCAGTACGCGACGCCCTCGCCGTAGGCCAGGCAGCGGCCCTGGTGCCACCACCGCACTTCCTCGATTCCGTCGATGTATTTGAAGAACTCCCACAGCAGCCTCGACTTGCCCGTCCCCGCCGCGCCTGTGACCGTCACCAGGCGGGCGGTCCGGTTCTCGACCGTGTCCTCGGCGACCTCGATGATCGTCTGCAGTTCGCGTTCGCGGCCGACGAACGGTGCCTCGAGGCCGACGGAGCGGCGCGCCCCGCCGACCCCGGCAACGACCCGCAATGCGCGCCAGGCGTGAACCGGCTGCTCGCGGCCCTTGACCTGATGCGCTCCCACGTCCTCGTACTCGATCGCCGCCTCGCTCGCGCGGCGGGTGACGTCGTCGACGAGCACGGTTCCGGGCGTCGCGATCGACTGCAGCCGGCTCGCGGTGTTGACGGTGTCGCCGAGCACCATCCCCTCGCCCTCGGCGCCCAACTCGACCGCCGCATTGCCCGTCAGAACACCGGCGCGAACACGAAGCGCGGGCATCGCGACCTCCTCGCCGAGCGCGCTAACTGCCTGGGTGAGCGCGAGCGCCGCCCGCGACTGCGCGTTCGGCGTCGTCCTCGCGCGCGACCGGGGTGCCCCAGACGGCCATCACCGCGTCGCCGATGAACTTCTCGACCGTGCCGCCGTGGCGCTCGATCAGCGAGCGGCAGCGCTCGAAGTAGCGCGACAAGAGCTCGCGGACCTCCTCGGGATCACGATGTTCGGAGAGCGACGTGAAGCCGACCAGATCCGCGAACAGAACCGTGACCAGGCGGCGCTCGGACACCGACGCCGCGTTCGGCGCAGACGTCACGGGCCCGTTGCCCGTCAGCGGCGTCGCGCATTGCATGCAGAAGCGCGCGCCCGGAACGCTCGGCTCGCCGCAGGCCGGGCATGCCTGCTGAATCGGGGCCGCACAGTGAATGCAGAAGCGACCCGCGGCGGGCGTCTGATCCCCGCAGGCCGCGCACGCAACCTCGGCGGCCGTGTTCATGCCGCCACGCCGGCGCCCGCCGCGCGCGTTCGCGCCAGCCATGGCGCCGCCCGGAGCCGCTCGAAGATCGCGGCGGCCTCGGTCAGCAGCGGCACGCCCTCGTCGTCGCGGCCGGCCGCGACGAGCGCCTCGCCGTGCTCGGTCAGGACCTGCGCGAGGACGAACGGAGACTCGATCGTCCTGAGCACGGCGGTCGCCGCCCCCAACCGCTCGTCGCCCCCGGCGGCGTCTCCGCGCCGGAGCGCCAGCAGGCCCGCGAATCGCGCCGCCCCGGCGCGCAACAGCGGCGAGCGCATCGCCGGCGGCAGCTCGTCGGCCGCCTCGATCAACCGCTCGACGGCTCGCTCGTCGCCGACGGCGAGTGCCGCCAAGCCGGCCTCGACGTAGGCCTCGCGGCGGTCCTCGTTGATGACCCTCGGGCCGGCCGTCGCCACCGACATCGCCGCGTCGAGCGCGTCGCGATCTGCCCCGAGCCCGCGGAGCGCGATCGCCCGTGCGACCGTCGACGAATCGGCATATTCCCTGTTGGCCGTCTCGTCGAGCTCATCGACCTCCGCCAGGATCCCCCGCAGCGATTCGCGCTCACCGCGGCCCGCGTGGACTCGGGCGCGCAGGACGAGCATCGCCCGCGTCATGAGCTTCTCCACATCCGGGATCACCTCGGTGTCGAGCCGAGCCAGCTGATCCCACTCACCGAGGTTCACCTGTGCCGTGACGACCATCAGGGTCAGAGCGCTTTCCCAGCGTCGGTCACCGCGCGCCTGCGCGAGCGCGAGGCCGCGTTGGGCGTAATCCAGCGCTTCTGTGAACTGGTCTTGCTGCAGTGGCACGTCGGCGACGTTGTTGTAACCGCGGAGCGCGCCGACCGTGAGGTCGTGGTCAAGCGAGATCCCAAGAGATCGTTCCCGCAGCGCCCTCGATTCTTCGACCCGTCCCTCCCGCTGGCGGATCAGACTAATCGTGTTGAACGCGAGCGTGACCGTTGCCCATTGCTCATTTGGTTCGGCGATCATCAAAGCGGCACCAGCGGCGAGCTCCGCCTCCTCGACGTGTCCAGCGAACGCGAGGAACGTCGACAGCCTCGCCTGCGCCGAGGCGAGGTCGGCACTGCCCTCAGCGAGCCCGGCGACTGCCCGCCGTTGCAGAACGAGCGCTTCCTCGAGCTGATCCTCGCGGAACAGCGCCTCGCCGATCTGGGTCATGCACGCTGCCGCCGACTGGTGATCGCCGCGCGCCTCGAAGATCTCGATCGCGGCTTGCAGCCGTGCCCGCCCCTCGGCGTAGTCGGCGGTCAGCATCGCGGCGCGACCGCCCTGAGCGAGCAACGCCGCGCGCTCGCCATCGTCCTCCGCCAGCTCGGCCGCGCGGTCAAACGCCCGCTGCGCCTCGGGACCGAGCGCGAGCGACATCGCCCGACGGCCGGCGTCGGCGAGCGTCTCGCGGGCAGCCGCTCGGATCCGGCTCGCGTCAGCCGCATCGGGATCGGCGTCGGCGGCGTCGAGAAAGTGCGCGGCGAGTATCTCCGCCAGCTCCGGCGCCTCTTCGCCCCAGCTCTCCTGCAGATGGCGCGCCGCCGCGAGGTGTCGGCTCTTGCGGTCGCGGCGCGACAGCGTCCCGTACGCGGTGCCGCGGAACAACCCCTGCAGGAAGTGATACTGCCCGCGTTCGGGCGAGAGCGGGTCGTCGTCGTATCCCAGCAGCTGCTTGGCGACGAGCCCGTCGAGCGTGCTCTGCGCGTCGGATGGCGACTGCGAGCCGAGCGCCGCGACCCCGGCGGCGGTGAACGACTGCCCGAAGACAGATGCGTCCTGAAGGATTGAGCGCTCGAGCGGGCTGAGCTCGTCGAGCCGTGCCGCCGCGAGTGCGTGGAGCGTCTCGGGTACGTCGAGGTTGGCGACTTCGCCGGTCAGCACGTAGCGCGGCCCGTCCTGGGCGATCAGCCCCCTGTCGAGCAGCATCCGCACAGTCTCGACCGCGTACAGCGGCACGCCCTCGGCCTGACGCAGGATCTGTTCCGTAAGCTCGATCGGAAGGCCGGGGACGAGACCTTCGAGCGCCTCGCGCATCGCGGCGTTGTCGAGCGCCTCGAGCTTGAGGGAGTACGGCTCCCAGCTCGGCCTGGCGTCCAACAGCTCCGAGCGTCCGGCGGCGAGCACGAACAGCGGCCGGTCGGCGGACCACTCGAGCAGGTAGTCGATGAACTCGAGCAGACCGCTGTCGGCCCATTGCAGGTCCTCGAACACGAATAGCACCGGCGCTTGATCGGACAGGCGCTCGAAGAACAGCCGCCAGCCGCTGAACAGGTCCGCGCGGTCCGACGCCGTCCGCTGCTCGAGCCCGAGCAGGTGGGCCAGCCGGGGTTCGACCAGCCGGCGCTCGCGCGCGTCGGAAACGTGGCGCTCGACGGCTTGGCGGAGCTTCGTGCGCGCCGTGCCCGCCTCCTCCTCTTCGACGATCCCGGCGCGCGAGCGGACCATCTCCGCCAGCGCCCAGTAGGCGACGCCTTCGCCGTAGCTCAGGCACCGGCCCTGGTGCCAGAGCGCGAGTCGCTCTACTCCGTCCATGTACTTGTAGAACTCCCACAGGAGCCTGGATTTCCCCGAGCCGGCCTCGCCGACGACCGTCGCGAACCTGGCCCTGCCGGTCTCGAACACCTCGTCGGAGAGCGTGATCACGCGCTCGAGCTCGCGATCACGACCGACGAACGGCGCCTCGAGGCCGGCCGAGCGGCGTGTGCCGCCGACGCCGGCAACGACCCGCAATGCGCGCCAGGCGTGGACCGGCTGCTCGCGGCCCTTGACCGGGTGTTCGCCGGCGTCCTCGTAGGCGATCGCGGCCTCGCTCGCGCGGCGGGTGACGTCGTCGACGAGCACGGTTCCGGGCGTCGCGATCGACTGCAGCCGGCTCGCGGTGTTGACGGTGTCGCCGAGCACCATCCCCTCGCCCTCGGCGCCCAACTCGACCGCCGCATTGCCCGTCAGCACGCCCGCGCGAACGCGGAGCTCAGGCATCGCGACCTCCTCGCCGAGCGCGCTCACCGCCTGCGTGAGTGCGAGCGCCGCCCGCACCGCGCGTTCGACGTCATCCTCGCGCGCGACCGGGGTGCCCCAGACGGCCATCACCGCGTCGCCGATGAACTTCTCGACCGTGCCGCCGTAGCGCTCGATCAGCGACCGGCAGCGCTCGAAGTAGCGCGACAGCAGCTCCCGCACCTCCTCGGGATCACGATGCTCGCTCAAAGTCGTGAAGCCGACGAGGTCGGCGAACAGGACCGACACCAGCCGCCGCTCGGAGACCGTGTTCGGCGCTGCGGCCGCTGCTGTAGCAGCGCCGTCGGCCAGCGGCGTCCCGCACGAGCCGCAGAAGCGGTTGGCGGGTGGGTTCTCGGCCCCGCACGCCGCGCAGGTGTGCGCCAGCGGCGAGCCGCACTGGCCGCAGAACCGCTGGCCTGACGGCGACTCGGCGCCACACGCGGCGCACGCGATCACGCCAGCACCTCATCGACGTGCGCTCGGGCCCGCTCGAGCCAAGGTGTCGCCCGGAGCCCTTGAAAGACGGCCGCGGCCTCAGCACGCGGGGCTTTGGCCTCGTCGACGTCACCGAGCAACTCCGCGTACTCGAGCTGCGCGCGAGCCAGGTTGAACGGCGTGGCAAGCTCGCGGAACAGGTCGATCGAGCGCCTGAACCATCGCTGGGCGGCGTCGAAGTTGCGGTCGCGCAGCGCGAGCCGCGCGCGGGCACGCATCGCCTCGGCATCGAGCAGCGGGATCAGCTGCACCGGCTTGAGCGCATCAACCCGGGCGAGGAGCTCGCGCACGACGGCCAGCTCGCCGGTGTCAAACGCGCACTCGACCGCCTCTGTGAACTCGATCGGGGCATGGGACTGGCCGCGGTCGACGACCGCCAGAGCCGCCTCGCGGGCCTGCGGAAGAGCGTCCTGCGCATTACCGGCCGCGCGCATGATCAACGCTCGCGCGGCTTTCGCCATTACGGTCGTCTCGGCCCACCCGGTGTCCGCGTTCAATGGCTCGAGCAACTCCTGCGCGCGAGCGAGCTCGCCACGGTGCAGCCGGCTCGCGGTGTTGACGGTGTCGCCGAGCACCATCCCCTCGCCCTCGGCGCCCAACTCGACCGCCGCTTTGCCCGTCAGCACACCGGCGCGAACCCGCAGCTCGGGCATCGCGATCTCGTCGCCCAACAGTGAGACCGCCTGCGTCAGGGCAAGCGCCGCGCGGACGGCGCGTTCGGCGTCGTCCTCGCGCGCGACCGGGGTGCCCCAGACGGCCATCACCGCGTCGCCGATGAACTTCTCGACCGTGCCGCCGTAGCGCTCGATCAGCGACCGGCAGCGGTCGAAGTAGCGCGACAGCAGCTCCCGCACCTCCTCGGGATCACGATGCTCGCTCAAAGTCGTGAAGCCGACGAGGTCGGCGAACAGGACCGACACCAGCCGCCGCTCGGCGAAGGCGCCGGGGACCGACGCTCGGCCGGGCGGCGCGGCCTCGGTCAACGACACGCCGCACTCGAGACAGAACCTCGCGCCCGGCACGATCGCGGCGCCGCACGACGGGCACGTCTGCTGGGTCGACGCACCGCAGTGGATGCAGAACCTGCCGGCAGGCGTGAACTCCCCGCAGGACCCGCACCGCAGCTCGCCGGTCGCGCTCAACGCAAGCTCCTCATGCTGGGACCGGGGTCCCGAGCGCGTGCGCGCGTTGCAGCCACGGCGTCGCTCGGAGGCGCTCGAAGATCGTGATCGTCTCGGCCTTCAGCGGCGCGGCGTCGTCGTCGCGTCCCGCGGCGTAGAGGACCTCGGCGTGGTCGAGCAGCACCTGACCGAGCGCGAACGGCGCCTCGATCGCGCGCAGCTCACGCGTCGCGGCGCCGAGGCGCTCGTCGGCCTGGTTGAGGTCTCCGTGGCGCGCCGCGAGGAGTCCCTCGAATTGCGCCGCGCCCGCGCGCAGCAGGGGGGAGCGCATCGCCGGCGCGAGCTCCTGCACCGATGCGATCAGGCGCTGGACGGTCGTCTCGTCGTCGAGCGCAAGCGCGGCGAGACCGGCCTCCGCATACGCCTCGCGGCGGTCCTCGTTGGCGAGCTCGCTCCCGGCGGTCGCGATTGGCAGCGCGGCGTCGAGCGCCTCGCGATGTTTGCCGGCGACGTTGAGGGCGATCGCCCGAGCGACCGCCGGTCCGTAGTCGTACTCGGCGTTCGTCGAGCTGCCGATGCCGACGGCGAGCTCGTATGCGCGGCGCAGGGCCGCGTCGTCCCCACGCGCGGCGTGGATGCGCGCCACCTGCGGAAGGTACGCGAACCTCAAGAGGTCGCTCGTGTTTGCGCGGGCGGCCTCGAGCGTGTCATCCCAGCGGCCCAGTCCGAGGCTCGCCGCGGCGATCATCAGCCTCAGGACCTGCTCCCAGCTTCGGTCTCCTCGCGCCTGTGCCAGCGCGAGGCCGGGCTCGGCCAAGTCTCTCGCCTCCTGGAAGCGATCGAACTGCAGCGGCCCGTCCGCGAGGTTGTTGTACGTGCGCAGCGCGTTCTCGGTCAAACCGTGCGTCAGGGCGAGCTTGAGGGCCCGTTCGCGAAATGCCATCGACTCCTCGGTCCGCCCCGTCCGCAGCCGCACCTGGGCCATCGTGTTGAACGCTCGCACGACGGTTGCCCAGTCCTCGAGGGGCTCGGCGATCGTGAGCGCCTGGTCGGCAGCCTGAAGCGCCTCGCCGAACTCGTTCTTGAAGGCAAGGAAATGCGACAGCTCGGCGAGTGCGGCCGCCTGCTCGGCGCTGCGCTCTGCGAGCCCGGCGACGGCGCGACGCAGCAGCTCGATCGCATCGTCGAGCCGGTTCTCCCAGAACAGGGACTGCGCGAGCGCCGCGAGCGAGCGCGCCGCCGCGGGCCGATCCCCGAGCGCCTCGAACAGGTCGACCGCGCGCTCCAGGCGTGCCTTGGCGCTCTCCTGGTCGGCGTTGAACTGAGCCGCGCGCCCGGCACGGTCGAGCAGATCGGCCCGCGTGCGGTCGTCCTGGGCCAGCTCGGCGGCGCGATCGAATGCTCGCTGCGCCTCGGCCCCGAGCGCGAGCGACAGCGAGCGCTGGCCGGCGTCGGCGAGCGTCTCGCAGGCTGCAGCGCGGATCCTGGGCGCATCGGCCGCATCCGGGTCAGCGGCCGCCGCCTCCAGGAAGTGCGCGGCGAGTACCTCCGCGAGCTCGGGTGCCTCCTCGCCCCATGTCTCCTGCAGATGGCGCGCGGCGGCCAGGTGGCGGCTCTTGCGATCCTTGCGCGACAGGGTGCCGTAGGCGGTCGTCCGCAGCAGCCCCTGGAGAAAGTGGTACTGGCCGCGCTCCGATGACAGCCGGTCGTCATTGAAGCCGACCACCTGCTTGGCGACCAGGCCGTCGAGGATCTCGGTCACCGCCTCCGGCGCGCGTTCTGACAACGCGGCCACACCGGCCGGCGTGAACGATTGCCCGAACACCGATGCGTCCTGCAACACCGCGCGCTCGCCCGGCGTGAGCCCGTCAAGCCGTGCCGCGGCGAGCGCGTGCAGCGTCTCGGGGACATCGAGTTCGCCGACGTCGCCGGCGACCTGGTAGCGGTTCCCCTCCTGCCTCAGGAGGCCGCGGTCGAGCAGCATCCGCACGGTCTCAACGGCGTACAGCGGCATCCCTTCGGCGCGCGAGCGCACCTGCGCGGCCAGCTCCTCCGGGAGTCCGGGCACGAGTCCCTCGAGCAGCTCCCGCATCGCCCCGTCCGCGAGCGGCGCCAGCGAGATCGCTTCGGGCGCCCATGCAGGCCTGGATTCGAGCAGCTCCGGCCGTCCCAGCGCGAGCACGAACAGCGGTCTGTCGGCGGACCACTCGAGCAGGTAATCGATGAACTCGAGCAATCCCGAGTCGGCCCACTGGAGGTCCTCGAACACGAGCACCACCGGCGCGTCGTCGGACATCCGCTCGAAGAACAGCCGCCAGCCGCTGAACAGGTCAGCGCGATCGGGCGCCGTTCGCTGCTCGAGGCCGAGCAGGTGCGCCAGCCGGGGCACGACGAGCTGGCGCTCGCGCTCGTCGCCGACATACAGCGCTACGGCCTCGTCGAGCTTCGCGCGCGCAGTGTCGGGTCTCTCTTCCTCAGCGATCCCCGCGCGGGCGCGCACCATCTCGGCCAGCGCCCAGTAGGCCACCCCGTCGCCGTAGGAGAGGCAGCGACCCTGGTGCCAGCGTACGACTCGTTCGACGCCGTCCATGTACTTGAAGAACTCCCACAGCAGCCTCGATTTCCCGGACCCCGCCTCGCCGACGACGGTCACCAGACGGGCGCTGCGCTGTTCCGCGCTCTCCTCGAAGGACTCCGTAACCCGGGCCAGTTCGTGTTCGCGGCCGACGAATGGTGCCTCGAGCCCGGCGGAGCGGCGCGCGCCGCCGGCGCCCGCGACGACGCGCAGCGCCGTCCACGCGTGGACCGGCTGCTCGCGACCCTTGACCTGGTGTTCGCCGGCGTCCTCGTAGGCGATCGCGGCCTCGCTCGCGCGGCGGGTGACGTCATCGACCAGCACCGTCCCGGGCGTCGCGATCGACTGCAGCCGGCTCGCGGTGTTGACGGTGTCGCCGAGCACCATCCCCTCGCCCTCGGCGCCCAGCTCAACGGCGGCATTCCCGGTCAGCACGCCCGCGCGCACGCGCAACTCGGGCATCCCGACCTCCTCACCGAGCAAGGCCACAGCGCCGGTCAGCGCGAGCGCGGCGCGCACCGCACGCTCAGCATCATCCTCGCGCGCGATCGGCGTGCCCCAGACCGCCATCACCGCATCACCGATGAACTTCTCGACTGTCCCGCCATAGCGATCGATCAACGCCCGGCAGCGATCGAAATAACGCGACAACAGCTCGCGGACCTCCTCCGGATCTCGATGCTCACTGAGTGATGTGAACCCGACCAGGTCCGCGAACAAGACCGACACCAACCGCCTCTCGGCGACCACGGGGGCGGCCATGCTGTCGGCACCGTCCGGCGTTACGGACGCCGTCGAGTTCTCGAGCGCGGCGCCGCAATCGCCGCAGAAGCGATCGTCCGGCTCGTTGTGGGCGCCGCAGCTACTGCACTTGACCGAGAGCGCTGCCCCACATTGGCCGCAGTATCGCCTCCCGGCTCGGTTCTCCGTTCCGCACGCCGAGCACGTAAGCACTAAGACCTCGCGCGGGATTCTATCCCCGCGGCCCACACTTTCGCCCGCTCGGGGCATACACTCCCGCCGACCATGGAAGGTGGCTGGCTGACGGGGTATCGCTCGGTACTCGCTAAGCACGACGTGCGCGCGCTATTCAGCGCGCTCCTGATCTCGACCACCGGCAGCTGGGCGTACAACGTCGCGCTGCTGGCCTTCATCTTCAACCGTACGCACTCGCTCGGGTGGGTCGGCGCCGCGGGATTCGTGCGCTTCGTGCCGTCGCTGATCTTCAGCGTCTACGGCGGCGTGCTCGCCGAACGGACCGAACGGATCCGGCTGATGATGGGGTCGGATCTGCTCTCGGCCCTGTTCCAGGGGCTGCTCGCGCTCGTGGCCGCCGCCAACGGCGCGCCCGCGCTGGCGCTCACGCTCACCGCGCTGACCGCGATCTCGGGCGTCGTCTACCAGCCCGCGACGGCCGCGACGATCCCGTCGATCGTCGACGAGGATGACCTCGTCGCGGCCAACGCACTTAACAGCACGATCGAGCAGCTCGTCGTGATCGCCGGCCCCGGCATCGGTGCGCTGCTGCTCGTGATCGGCTCGGCCTCGTTCGTGTTCGCGATCAACGCCGCGAGCTTCGTCGCCTCCGCGCTGATCCTCACGCGGATCCGTGCGCGCAGCCAGCCGGTCGACGTGACCGAGGGTGGAAGCGCCGGGCCCCTGCGCCAGATGTTGGTCGGCGTGCGGACGATCATCGGCCTTTCCGCCGCGCGCACGCTCGTCGCCTACAGCGTGCTCGTCAGCTTCGTTTACGGGACCGACACGGTGCTGTTCGTCGGCGTCTCCGAGCATCGCCTGGGCACGGGCCCGGAGGGCTTCGGGTACCTGCTAGCCGGGCTCGGGCTCGGCGGAGTGCTCGCGGCCGGGGGGGTGAACCGCCTCGCGGGCTCGCGGCGACTCGGGGCGATCATCCTCGCGGGTGCGCTCGGCTATTGCCTGCCGACTGCGCTGCTCGCGATCATCCACGAACCGTCGCTCGCGTTCGTTGTCCAGGTCTTCCGCGGCGCGGCGACGCTGGTCGTCGACGTGCTCGCGATCACGGCCCTGCAGCGTGCCGTGGCCCCCGATCAGCTCGCGCGCGTGTTCGGCGTGTTCTTCGCGTTCGTGCTCGGCGCGATCACGCTCGGGACGGTGCTGACGCCGATCGCCGTGAGTGCGCTGGGGCTCAACGGCGGGCTGTTCGTGATGGCCGCCGCGCCCGCCGCGCTGGCCCTCGCCGGCTATCCGGCGCTGCGCGCGATTGACCGCGAGACCGCGACGCGGGCGCTCGAACTCGAGCCGACGGTCGCGCTGCTCGAGCAGCTCGGGATCTTCGAGAAGGCCAGTCGCCCGATCCTCGAGCGTCTGGCGGCGGCCGCGACCGAGGTGACGTTCGCGCCTGGCACCGCGATCGTGACCGAGGGCGATACGGCCGAGGCGATGTACGCGCTTGCCGACGGGGAGGTGATCGTGACCGCGCAGCGCGACGGCACCGAGCGGACACTCGGGACCATGAGTGCCCCGTCCTACTTTGGCGAAATTGGCGTGCTCGAGCGGATCCCACGAACGGCGACCGTCACCGCGCAGACCGAATGTCGCTGCCAGCGAATCGACGGCGACACGCTGCTCGAGGCGCTCACCGCCTCACCGCCATCGTCTTCGCTGATGGAGACGGCGCAGGGCCGGCTCGCGGTCACGCATCCGGCGCGAGAGCTCACGTTCGGCTCAGGCCCCGACGCCGCCGCCGAGCAGCCCGCGGACACCCTCCAGGACTGACGCGGCCCCACCGCGAGCGGGGCGGACGCGATGCCCGGCCTCGGGCTGCTGCGGTCAGCCCGGTTACGGCGCGCCCGCAGGCGACGGCAGGGTACTCGCGGCGAGGGTCGAAACAGGGTCCAAACGCGGATACGACAAGACCGGAGGCGTGGTGGAACTGAATCGCAAGCTAACCGTCGAGTTCATCGGGACGTTTTTCCTTGTTTTCACGGTTGGGACGGCGACGGCCAAGATCAACCCGTCAGGAGTGGTAGCGCCGCTCGCGATCGGCTCCGTATTGATGGTGATGATCTTCGCGGGCGGTTGGGTTTCGGGCGGCCACTACAACCCGGCCGTCTCGACGGGCGTGCTCGTGCGGGGCGGCATGAACCGACCCGATTGGCTGCCGTACGTGATCGTGCAGCTCGTTGCCGGCGTGATCGGCGGCCTGTTCGCGAGCATCGTCGCGGGACACCAGTCGGCGGGCGCGCTGTCGGGCGTCGGCAAGGTCCTGCTGGCCGAGTTCCTGTTCACCTTCGCGCTCGTCTACGTGGTGCTCAACGTCGCCACCGCGAAGGCCAATGAGGGCAACTCGTTCTACGGCCTCGCGATCGGCTTCACCGTGCTGGCCGGGGCATTCGCCGTCGGCCCGATCTCCGGCGCGGCCTTCAACCCGGCCGTGGCGCTGGGGCAGATCGTCCACGGGGCGGTCGGCGTCAGCCACATCTGGGAGTACTGGCTCGCGCAATTTGTCGCGGGCGCGGCGGCCGGTCGGGCGTTCCTGTACATCCAGGGCCCCGAACCCGCAGCGACTGAGTAATCGGCCGCAGTCTGGTCGGTCCCAGGGCCCGCCCGGTCGATCCGGGCGGGCCTGTTTAGAGCAGCCGCTCGAGGCCCGCGAGGATCGCGAGAGCTGCCTCTCGCTGCGGCGCCGGAGCCGCGGCGAGCGCGCGCGCGAGGGCGTCGAGGTCGCCCGGCGTGCCGGCGGCCGCGTCGGTCTCACGCGCGGCCTGCACGAGCGCCAGCACCGCCCCCGCGTGGGTCGCGATCCGCGCCAGAACATTCATGTCCGCGAGACCGACCTGCTGGCCGGCGCCCTGGTCGAGGACGCTCAGCACGCCCAGCGAGCGCTCGTCGTAGAGCAGGGGGTGGATGGACATCCTGGTCGGGACGAAGCCTGTGTGCTCGGCGACATCACGGGCGAAACGCGGATCGGCGCTCACGTCGGAGATCGCGATCGGCTCCTCGGAGGCGAGCGACCAGCCCGCCAGGCCGGTCGTTGCCGCGATCCGCCGGCCGACGAGCGTGCCAGACCCTTCGCCGGCGACGGCCTCGAACACGAGCTCGCGCGCGGCCGGGTCGTGGCTCATGATCGAGCACGCCTTGGCCGCGAACACCGCGCGGGTCAGCTCGACGATCTCCTGCAGCAGGCCCCGGCGGCCCGCCTCGTCTGCCAGCGCGGCGAGGTGCGGCGCGGGCGTCATGCCGAGCTCCTGACGTTGTTGCCGGCCGCGCGCAGCGCCGTCTTGAGTTCAAACGGGCGCAGACGACCATGCTTGGACAGCACCAGCGCGGCAATCCCGGCCATGTGCGGGGCGGCGAACGAATTGCCGGTCGCTGTGATCGTCGACCCTCCGAGCCACGCGAGCTGGAGATTGACCCCCGGCGCGACGAACTCGACCGGCGGGCTGGGGTGCACGTAGTACTCGAGCGGATCGCTGCCGGCGTGGCTTCCGACTGAAACCACCGACGAGAAACGCCATGGGAACGACTCGACCGGCATGTTGTGCGCCGACGCGACCAGGATGCTGTTGCCGAAGTAGGCGCGGTCGGTGAGCTCGCGCAACTCGGGTGCGAACCTGCTCTTGGTCGTCGACAGGCTGAGGTTGATCACGTCGAAACCCTGCTCGATCGCCCAGCGCAGACCGTGCAGAAGCACGCTCCCCGGGCCGGTCAGCTCGCTGCCGAGCACGCGCACCGAATGGATCTCGCAGTCGGGGGCGAGCTTGCGGATGATCGCCGCACACGCCGTTCCGTGGCCGTACGCGTCGCCATCGTGATCGAGGACGACGGTCAGTCCGCCATCGTCGCCAGCCGCCACCGCGACCGAGCCCTGGATCGGGCCGACCATCGGGTGGGTCGCGTCGACGCCGCTGTCGAGCACGCCGACCCGCACGCCGGCGCCGCTCGCGCCGCCCCACGCCCAGGTCCGTGCGTCGCCCAGCGGCCAGACCGACACCTGGGGGTTCTCCACCGCCGCAGCGCGGTCGAGTGACCAGGCCGGAAGCCCCTGGTCCTCGATGCGCTCGGCCATCGCCGAGGATCCTATCTGTGCGCTTCGTCACTGAATGGAAGATTTCCGGTTTGTGCCCCGTCTTGCAGGCATACGCGCCGAGAGGCGAAGCCCACACTTTTCGAGGAGCTCAAGATGAGTGAGTACACCCCACAGGACACGCCGGACACGGACGAGGCCACCGACGTGGAAGGCCACGTCAAGCCCGAGGGCGACGAAGAGGGCAAGCATTTCCTCAACGAGCTGCCCGACGGCGAGGGCAAGCACTTCCGCAACGAGACCGATGCCGGCGACGACGACACTCCGGACGTCGAGGGTCACCGGATGCACCGCCCGTAGGACCAAGAGCGACGCGGACACCTCAAGCGACGGCGGGTCCTGGCCGCCGTCGCTTCCGTAGCATCCGCTCGTGACCAGCGACGCCACTGCGACCGACGGGACCGCGGCCGCGCTGTCGCAGGTAGCCGAGCGGCTCGCGCTCGCGTCGCCCGTCCAAGGGGCGGGCGTAGTCGCAGCCGGTGTAGTCGAGCTCGCCTGTGGCCTGTGCGAGTCAATCGCACGCGCCTCGCTTGACGGTTGGACCGGCGCGCGCGGCGCGGCGATCCAGGCGGCAACGCTGCGCGCCCGTGCCCGTGAGGCGGGGGTCGCAAACGCGCGCGCCTACGAAGCCGCCCGGGACGTGCTCGCTCGCCAGCCGCGGCCCAGCGCCACCGGGCGCGACGCGGCGCTGCTGGCCGCGCTCGTCGCCTCCGCCGACACCCTGCTGGCGATCGCCGCCACGGGCGCCGACGCGGCGAGCCTGGCGGCCGAGGTCGCCCGTGGTTGCGAGGCGGCGCTGCGGTCAGACGCGGCCGCCGCGGCGGAGCTGGCGGTCGCGGCGGTCTCTTCGGCCGCGACGCTCGTCGACATCAACCTGGCGCTGCTGTCAGGCGATCAGCGCCGCGAGCGGGCCCGCTCGATCGTCGCCGCCGCAGAGAACGCACGCACCCGCGCCCGCGCATCGGTCGAGGGCGCCTGATCCCGAGCCCGCCGGCCGCGAGCTCGGCCAGGCCGAGCTCAGGCCAAGCGCGAGCGCAGCGCGGCAACGAGCTCATCCGACGGCTCGAGGCCCGCTTGCGCGACGGCGTCGTACGCGTCGCGCTCGAACCGCTCGCGGAAGGCCAGATCGTTGACGGCCCGCTCGATCGTCTCCAGGTCGCCGAGCGTCGAGGGGATCATCGCGGCGGCCTCGATCCACGCTCGAGGGGGGTCGGCGGTCAGCTTCAGTGCGGCTACCAGCGCCGCTTCGTCTTGCAATGGGTCTCGCATGGTCACCTCAGAAGACGTGCCGGGGCGCCGCGATCTTCCCTGCGGGGAGCCTACGCATCATCACGCTCGACCTCGGCGCGGAGCGCCGCCAGGGCTCGGGAGATCCGGCTCGCGATCGTTCCCGGCGGGATCCCCAATTCTTCGCCGATCGTCTGGTAGCTCTGGTCGTTGGCGAAGAAGCGATCGAGGATCTCCTGTTGATGGTCCGGCAACCGGGCCAGCGCCTCCCTGACCGCGAGCGCCTGATCGACCGCCCGCAGTGGCTCCTCAAACGCCTGCTCGTCGATCGCCCCGCCGGTCGCGAGCTCGCGACCGCCGCGTCGCAGCCAATCGAGCGCCACGTTACGCGTCACCTGCGCGATCCAACCGCGGACTGCGCGCTCGTCTCGGATCGTGTCGAGGCGGACGTACAGGCGCGTGAACACCTCTTGAAATGCATCCTCGGCATCGTGTGCCTCGAGCCTGAACGCTCCACGCAAGATCCCGTTGACGAGCGGGGCGTGGCGCTCCACGAGCGCCCGCCACGCGTCCTGGTCTCCGCTACGGCAGCGCGCGATCAGCGCTTCGTCATCGGGCGACGGCGGTCGCGCGGCTTGACCGGTTGATCTGCGCTCGGCCGACAAGCGACGAACGCCGCGCTAGTCCTGCCCGGGGGTGCCGACGTCCTGGTCGGCATAGCCCTCGCCCGGATCGGCGACGGCGGGCTCGGCCGGCTCGAGGCGCTCGACCATCGTCGCGAGGCGCTCGAGCGGCTCGACGATGTCCTCGCGGTCGGCCTTGCGCTCGATCATCAGCCTCACAGCGGCGATCTCGCGGGCGAGGAACTCCGCCTCGGCCAGCGACCGCGAGTTGACATCGCGATCGCGCTCGACCTCCTCCTTGTCGCGGTCGGCCTGGCGGTTCTGCGCGAGCAGGATCAGCGGCGCCGCGTACGCCGCCTGAGTCGAGAACGCGAGGTTGAGCAGGATGAACGGGTACGCGTCCCAGCGCCCGAACACGGCGACGACGTTGAGCGTGATCCACAGCAACACGAAGATCGTCTGCGCGACGATGAAGCGCCCGGTGCCCAACAGGCGGGCGAGTCGCTCGGCGAAGCGCCCGAATGCGTCCGGGTCGTAGACCGGACCGCCGGGGGTGCCGCGGGGGGTGCCGAGATCGTCGTGACGCGCCATATCAGCTCGCTGACAGGGTAATCCGCCAGTTCGAGGGGAGCACGCGGTCGAGCACGTCGTCGACCGTGACCGCGCCCACCAGCCGGCCCGCGTCGTCGACCACCGCCAGCGACACCACGTCGTAGGCGGCTAGCTGGCCGGCGACCTCGCGGTCGCTGATGTCGACTTGGACCGGGTCGACGTCATCGTCGAGGCAGCGGCCGAGTGGCTTGCTCGGCATCTCGCGCAGCAGCCGCTGGATCCCGACGTTGCCGAGATAACGCCCGGTGGGCGTCTCCAGCGGCGGCTGGCAGATGAACACCGCCGCCGCCAGCGGGACCGGCAGCAACGGATCACGGACCCGGGCGAGCGCGTCGGCGACGGTCGCGGTCGGCGCCAGGATCACCGGTTCGGGGGTCATCAATCCCCCGGCGGTGTCCGGCGCGTACGTCAGCAGCCGCCGCACGGGCTCGGCCTCGTCGGGATCCATCGCGTGCAGGAGCTCCGCCTGACGAGTGGCGGAGAATTCGCCGAGCAGGTCAGCGGCGTCGTCGGCCTCCATCTCGTCGAGCACCCGAGCCAGCCGCTCCGGGTCGAGCCCCTCGACGAGCTCGACCTGCTCGTCTTCGGACAGCTCCTCGAGGAGATCCGCGAACCGGTCGTCCTCCAGCTCTCTGGCCAGCACCCGCCGGCGGCTCAGGGGCAGGCGGTTGATCGCCTGCGCCATCTCGGCCGGATGGAGGCCGCCGAGCTCAGCCGCTTCGCGGTCGAGCGAGCGGTCCGAGGCGAACAGCTCGCCGGCCTCGCTCCAGTCGATCACCTCCGGAGTGCGCCGCAGACGGGGGAGCCGACCGCCCGCGAGCGCGACCGTCGCGACCTCCCAGCCGACCTGGTCGGGCGCAGGCGTAAGCCCGATGTCGACCACCCGGTCGCCTCTGATGCGCCTGCCGATCAGCTGACCGGCGAGCAGCATCTCGCCGTCGCGAAGCTCGAACTGGCGCAGGTTGACCGAGCCCCGGCGCAGCCGGGCCCCCTCGTTGCCGATCTCGCCGATCCGCCCGATCCCGACGAACACCCGGCGGCGTTGGACCGC
Source organism: uncultured Solirubrobacterales bacterium (assembly GCA_963744695.1). GTDB lineage: Bacteria > Actinomycetota > Thermoleophilia > Solirubrobacterales > Solirubrobacteraceae > Palsa-465. The sequence goes on from CAVUUT010000009.1 coordinate 194,271, forward strand.
GACGACGATCCCGTTCACGCGCGGCGGCTTGGATCCCAGATCCACGACGCCGTCGGCGACGCGTCCGAGCTCCGCGCCATCGGCGCCCAACAGCGGCAGCCGGGTCAAGCGCGACACGTAGACGATGCGCCGCTCCATTGCTTAGATCGTACGCGCCTGGTCCGCTCATTGGAGCGGGATTTCCCCTGCACGGCCCTCGTCGGAACGCGGCCCGAAGATCCGCCGCTGCGACGCCTCGATCGCGAGGTCGTTGATGCTCGCCTCGCGGCGCCGCATCAGACCGTGCTGATCGAATTCCCACAGCTCGTTGCCGTAGCTGCGCCACCACTGTCCGTCGCGGTCGTGGCTCTCATACTGAAACCGGACCGCGATCCGGTCGCCCGCGAACGTCCACAGGCTCTTGCGCAGCGCGTAGTCGAGCTCGCGCTCCCATTTCTGGGTCAGAAAGGCGATGATCTCGGGCCGCCCGGAGACGAACCGGTCCCGGTTGCGCCAGACCGAGTCCTCGGTGTAGGCGAGTGCCACCCGCTCGGGGTCGCGCGTGTTCCACGCGTCCTCGGCGGCCTGCACCTTCTGGGCCGCCGTTTCCCGTGTGAACGGTGGCAGCGGCGGTCGATCGGGCATGCGGCGGTCCTTCCTGACAGGGGGTCTGGAACGTCATGCACGTTATTCGTGCAAACGGTTCCAAGCCACCACATAGGGTATGGTCGAGCGCCTTGGTGGGCACCCCGGCAGCATGAAGATCGTCTACACGCATACCGACGAGGCGCCCGCCCTCGCCACCCAATCGCTGCTGCCGATCGTGCAGGCGTTCACCGCCGTCGCCGGCGTCGAGATCGAGCTGCGCGACATCTCTCTCGCCGGGCGGATCCTGGCGCAGTTCCCCGATCGGCTGGGTGACGGGCAGCGCGTCGCCGATGCGCTCACCGAGCTGGGTGAGCTCGCCGAGACGCCCGAGGCGAACATCATCAAGCTGCCGAACATCAGCGCCTCGGTGCCGCAGCTCAAGGCGGCGATCCGCGAGCTCCAGGACGACGGCTACGAGCTTCCCGATTACCCGGATGAGCCGGCCGACGACGAGCAGCGCGAGATCCGGGCCCGGTACGACAGGGTCAAGGGAAGCGCGGTCAACCCGGTCCTGCGCGAGGGCAACTCCGACCGCCGCGCGCCCGGCGTCGGTGAAGTCATATGCCCGTCGCCATCCGCACGCGATGGGCGCGTGGTCACCGGAGTCGCGGTCGCACGTCGCGACGATGAGCGAGGGCGATTTCCGCGCCACCGAGCGGTCGGTCACCTCCGAGCGCGACGGCACGGTGCGGATCGAGCACGTCGCGCCCGACGGGGCGGTGACGGTGCTCAAGGACCGCACCCCGGTGCTCGCCGGCGAGGTGCTCGACGCGGCCGTGATGCGCCGCGCGGTGCTGGAGCGATTCCTCGCCGAGCAGATCGCAGACGCCAAGCAGCGCAGGGTGCTGTTCTCGGTCCACCTGAAGGCGACGATGATGAAGGTCTCCGATCCGATCATCTTCGGCCACGCCGTGCGCGCCTTCTTTCCGCGGCTGTTCGCCGATCATGCCGATGCGCTCAAGGCGGCGGGTGTCAACCCCAATGACGGCGTCGGGGCGCTGCTGAGCGCGATCGAGACGCTCGACGAGGACCGCCGTGCGGCGGTACAGGCTGCCGTCGCGGCGGGCTACGCTGACGGACCGGGGCTGGCGATGGTCGATTCAGACCGCGGGATCACCAATCTGCATGTCCCCAGCGACGTGATCATCGACGCCTCGATGCCGGCCGCGATCCGCGCCTCGGGCCAGATGTACAACGCCGCCGGTGAGCCGCAGGACACGAAGTTCGTGATCCCGGACCACTCCTACGCGGCGCTGTACGGCGAGACGGTCGAGGACTGCCGGCGACACGGCGCGTTTGACCCGGCGACGATGGGGAGCACCTCGAACGTCGGCCTGATGGCGCAGAAGGCCGAGGAGTACGGCTCCCACGACAAGACGTTCGAGATCGCGGCCGGGGGGACGGTCAGGGTCGTCGACGACGCTGGCCGGACGCTGCTCGAGCACGATGTCGAGGCGGGCGACATCTGGCGCATGTGCCAGACCAAGGACGCGGCGATCGAGGACTGGGTCCGGCTCGCGGTCGGACGCGCTCGCGCGACCGGCACCCCGGCGGTGTTCTGGCTCGACGAGACGCGGCCGCACGACCAGCAGCTGCTCGCGAAGGTCAGGCCCGCGCTCGACGCGCTCGACACCGCGCGGCCTCGAGATCGAGATCCTCGACGTCGCGCGCCGCCACCCGTTTCACGCTCGCCCGCGCCCGAGCCGGCGAGGACACGATCTCGGTCACCGGCAACGTGCTGCGCGATTACCTGACCGACCTGTTCCCGATCCTCGAGCTCGGGACGAGCGCCAAGATGCTCTCGATCGTCCCGCTGATGAACGGCGGCGGACTGTTCGAGACCGGTGCCGGCGGTTCGGCGCCCAAGCACGTGCAGCAGTTCAACCGCGAGAACCATCTGCGCTGGGACTCGCTCGGAGAATTTCTGGCGCTCGCGGTGTCGCTGGAGATGCTCGCCGACAAGGACGGCAAGCCCCGCGCGAAGCTGCTCGCGGCCGCGCTCGACCGTGCGACCGCGACGCTGCTCGAGAACGGGCGCTCGCCCTCGCGCCGGGCCGGCGAGCTCGACAACCGCGGCAGCCACTACTACCTGGCGCTATACTGGGCGCAGGAGCTCGCCGCCCAGACCGAAGATCCCGAGCTCGCAGAGCCGCTTCGCGCCGCTCGCGCGAGCGGCTCGCCGAGCGGCGAACAGGCGATCGTCGCCGAGCTCGCCGACGGTTCAGGGCTCGCCGGTCGACGTCGGCGGCTATTACCGGCCTGATCCCGAGCGCGCGCGGCGGCGATGCGCCCGAGCGAGACGCTCAACGACGCGCTCGCCGCCCTCTGAGCGGACGCGCTACCTGAGCCTCGCCCCTGAGCGGAGGCACCTACCCGAGCTCCCGCGCGTGACACGCGCGAAAGTATTGCCACGCGGCGCGGGTCGGGTGCGAGACTGGCGTTTGACGCGTTAACCCCCCACCGATAGGAGGTTCCCATGGCAGACAGCGTCTACCGGGTGACGGAGGTCGTCGGTGTCAGCAGCGAGTCCTGGGAGGACGCGGCTCGCACGGCCGTCGAGGCGGCCGCCAAAAGTGTGCGCGAGCTTCGCATCGCGGAGGTCGTGCGCCAGGATTTGACGATCCAGGACGGCGGCGTGCTCAGCTACCGCATCCGGCTCGGTATCTCGTTCAAGTACGACCCGGAGTAGGCACGGCGGCTTGTTGCGGCGGCCCGCCGGTGACGGGCCGCCGTTCGCTTCTCCCCGTGTGACCGAGCTCGTGTCGCCGATGGCGAGGTTGTCGTCGCATCGCGACGCAATCCGCCGCGCCACAGGGGTCTCAGGTGTCAGCGAAACGAGTCGGCGGTGATCCGTGATGACTTCGGTCACCGCGTCGGCCGGGATCCCGGCCCGCTTCGCCGCGGCAATGATCGCGTCCGGGCTGGGTGCCTCGTAGAGGCAGTAGGTCCGGTGCCGGTCGGCGCTCAGGAACGAGAACAGCCAGCTCACGCCCTCGTCCGCGTTGATCTCCTCGAGCAGCTCGACGTCGTCGCCGCTCATATCGAGCTGCTCGGCGAACGTCCGCTCGATGACGTACATCGGCATGACGCGATCCTACCGCGTCGTCGGGCCGTTCGAGCAGGGCGTGGCGAAACGCGTAGCCGGCGGCCTCGGTGCGGTTCGCGGCGCCGGTCTTGCGCAGGATGTTGCGCACATGGTTGGCGACCGTGTGTCCGCTGATGAACAGCTCCTCGCCGATCTCGCGATTGCTGCGGCCCGGCCGCGACAAGCCGCAGGATCTCCACCTCGCGCCAGGAGAGATCGTCGGGCGGGCACCGCGGCGACGCTCGCTCCGCGCCCCGAGCGCCTGCGCGCGTGCCAGCAGCGCGGGCATGCCGATCCGCTCGGCGAGCGTCGCCGCCTCCGAAAGCAGCGCCGATGCCTGGCGCGGCGTCGTCGGCGGTGCTGCGCATCCGCAGCGTCCGTCCGTATGCGTACAGCGTGTGGGCGAGCCAGGTCGTCGCGCCCATCTCGCGGTTGAACACCAGCGCGCTGCTCGAAGTGCTCGATCGCGCGGGCGTGATCGCCGAGCGTCGCGGCGAGCATGCCCCAGGTAGCGGTCGGCGGCGCCGTAGCAGGCGACGCCGTGGCCGATCACCACGTTTCCGCCCGCGAGCGGCGCCAGTTCGTGGTAGACGAGCGCGGCCATCGTCGCGTCGCCGACCGCCGCGCATGCGTCGGTGAGATACGTCAGCGACGCCAGCCAGATCCCGGAGCGAAGCTCTTCGAAGCCCTCGCTCGCGAACCCGTGCGAGCTCGCGGCGCGCCTCGGCTTCCATTCCGAGCTCGGCGAGCAGCGCGGCAAAGCCCGGGCGCCAGGCATCGGTCGCGCGCTCGCTCAGTGCGAACGCCCTCGCGACCGCCGCCAGCTCGGCGAGCCGGCCCTGCTCGCGGCGGATTCCGAACATCTGGATCCCATGGATTCCAGTCGCCTGACGACCGGTCAGCAGCAGGCTCCACTCGTGCGATCGCTGCGCGGCGGCGTCGGCCTCGGCGAGCCTCCCGGTGCACAGAGCCAGCGTCGAGGCGTAGTGCTCGGCGACGTGCAACATGAACGGCTGGCGCAGGCGCGCCGCGAGCGCGTGGACCACGTCGAGCTCGCGTCCCGCCGCGTCGCAGATCTCCGAGCGCGATCAGGCTGGCGACTCGCCACTCCATCGCCTCGGTCTGCAGATCCGCCTCGCCGAGCTGTTCGGAGATCTCGCGGGCCTCGGTCAGCATCTCGAGTGTCTGCTCCAGGCTGCTGTCGCCGTGCGACCAGTAGGACCGCATCAGCACGGTCGCGAGCCCGAGCCGGTCGCCGAGCCGGCGCGCCATCGCGATCGCCCGCTCCTCGACCTCGACGCTCGCCTGGAAGTCGCCGGCGAGCGCGTGGGCGCGCGTGAGGCCCGACAACAGCATCACGCGAAGCTCCGAGTCCTCCGCGCCGAGCGCGACCAACGCCTCGTCGAGGAGCCTCGCGGCTCCTGCCTCCGTCCGAGCCGGACGCCAGCACGCATCCTCGAAGCCGACCGCGGCCGTCGCGAGCAGTTCTGCGTCTCCAAGATCGCGGGCGATCTCCGCCGCGTGTTGAAACGCCTCCATCGCGCCGTCGGAGTGGCCGGCCCGGAAACGGGCGGTCCCGAGCTCGAGCTGCGTCTGCGCTCGCCGGCGTGGATCGTCGATCCCCAGCTCGAGCGCGTAAGAGAAGCGCGATTCAGCGTCTTCGAAGTCGAGCGACGCGAGCGCGGCACCGCCCGCCAGGAGCGAGTACTCGATCGCGCGTCGCGGTCCGTCGATCGGCGCCGCCGCGCCGAAGTGATGCGCAAGCTCGGCGAGGCCGCCGTTGTCGCTCGATTCGTATGCGCGTTCGAGCGCCTCGGCAACCTGGAGGTGCAGCTCGGCGCGCCGGAGCATCGGCATGCGGTCATACAGCGCCCGTCGCACGAGCTCGTGGGTGAACCTGATAGGCGAGCCGCGGCGATCGGCGCCTCTTCGATCATGCCGTGCGCGATCGCCTGACCGAGCGCGGTCCGCACGCCGGGATCTGCCGCGCCCTGCGGTCCGACGATCGAAAGCTCGAACTCGGGTCCCGCGACCGCCCCCAGCTCGAGCAGCCGGGTCGTCGCCGGACTGAGCCGGGCAAGTCGCTGGCTCACGACCTCGCGGACCCCTTCCGGGCTGCCGAGGTGCGCGATCGCATCGGCGAGGCCCGTGCCGCCGCGGATCGAGGCGGGCTCGGCCTCGAGTAGGGAGCGCCACAGCTCGGTCATCAAGAACGCGTTGCCGCCGGTAAGTCCCAGCAAGGCCCGCGCGACCTCGGGCGTCTCCGGGCCGAGCCGTTCGCCGCCGACATGATCTACGAACTCGAACACCTCTTCCGAGCTCAGCCCTCCGAGCCGCAGTCGCACCACGCCCTCGGAGCGGCGCAGATCGACGAGCGCCGCCGAGAGCGCTTCCGGGACCTCCGCCTCGGTGTCCCGGAAGGTCGTGAGGAGCAGCGCACGGGCGCCCGATGTGCCTCGTGACAAATGGCGCAGCAACAGGAGCGTCGGCGCGTCGGCCCAGTGTCCGTCCTCGATCACCATCACCAGTGGTGCCCACCTGCCAACGGCCGCCAGCAACTCGGCGACCGCCGTGTGGAGCCGGTGGCGTTCGGTGTCGGGGTCGGCAGCGAGTGGTGCCGGGAGCTCGCCCACCAATTGGGTGAGGTCGGGCAGCAGGCGCGAGAGCTCGCCGCCTTCGGGACCGAGCGCGCTGCGCAGAGCTGGCGGGATCGATCCCGCGCACGAGTTGATCGAGCGCCTCGACGAACGGCCGGTACGGACGCCGCACCACCGAGTCGCAGGCGCCATACAGGACAAGTGCGCCGTCGGCAGCGGCCTCGCCCACGAACTCGCGGACCAGGCGGCTCTTCCCCGAGCCCGCCTCGCCCCCGATCAGCGCGAACCTCAGTCCGTCGCCTTCGGCACGCGGAATCAGCAGCCGCAGGGTCTCGAGTTCGCGCAAGCGCCCTGCAAATGGAAACGCGGGCGTCAGGCGTAGCGGTCCGGGCAAGTCTGGCATCCAGCAGCCCCCCCAGGGCGAGTAGTCAGATCTGATCATGACACCCTCAGAGCGGCACTAACAAGGGGCCGCGGATTGGGTCAAACCGCGTCATGACAGGCCGCCCGGGCTGTCGTACGTTCTGCGTGGGCAATAGGCCGCAGGATCCACCTACACCGGGAGCATGCTGATGACGACTACCACATCGCTGGCCGACGCTGCGCGCCGCGAGCTATCTGACCTCGACGGCCGCATCACCGGCCCGTCCGATCCGGGCTATGACGAGGCGCGGGCCGTGCACAACGCGATGATCGACAAGCGTCCGGCCGTGCTCGTGCGGTGCGCGAGCGCCGACGAGGTGGCCCGCTGCCTCGCGTTTGCGCGTGCGGCCGGGGCGCCTGTCGCGGTTCGCGGCGGAGGGCACAACGCCGGCGGCCTGGGGATCGTCGATGACGGGCTCGTGATCGATCTCGCCGAAATGTCGGACGTCAGGGTCGATCCGGAATCGAACACGGTTCGCGTCGGCGGGGGCGCAACGTGGGGGCAGGTGGACCGGGCGACCGCCGAGCACGGGCGCGCGACGCCGTCGGGCATCATCTCGACGACCGGCGTTGGCGGCCTGACGCTCGGCGGTGGCCTCGGGCATCTGACGCGCCGCTTCGGCCTCACGGTCGACAGCCTGATCGGTGCCGACGTGGTCCTCGCCGACGGCTCCCAGGTGCACGCGAGCGCCAGCGAACACCCGGACCTGTTCTGGGCGCTGCGCGGCGGTGGCGGCAATTTCGGGGTCGTGACCCAGTTTGAGTTCAAGACCCACGCGACGGGGGCGACCGTGATGGCCGGGCCGACGTTCTGGCCGGTCGAGCAGACGCCCGAGGTGATGCGCTTCTACCGCGAGTTCCTCCCGGCACAGCCGCGGGCGCTGAGCGGCTTCTTCGCAGAGATGACGGTGCCGCCCGTGGACATGTTCCCGGCCGAACTTCACCTGCGCAAGGTCTGCGCGGTGTTGTGGTGCATCGTCGGCTCCGAAGAGGAGGCCACGAACCTGCTCGCGCCGGTGCACGACGTCGGCGACGTCCTCTTGCACGGCGTCGGCCCGGTGCCGCATCCCGCCCTCCAGAGCCTGTTCGACGGGCTCTATCCCAAGGGCCTTCAGTGCTACTGGCGTGCGGATTTCTTCAACGAGATCTCAGACGGCCTGATCGAGCAGCACCTCGAGTGGGGTCAGCGATTGCCGACGATGCAGTCGACCATGCACCTGTACCCGATCGACGGCGCCGCCCACGACGCCGATAACACCGACACCGCCTTCAGCTACCGCGACGCGCAGTACGCCGAGGTGATCCTCGGCGTCGATCCCGACCCGGCGAACGCCGGCACGGTTCGCGACTGGTGCGTCGGCTACTGGGATGCGACACACCCATATTCAGCCGGCGGCGCGTACGTCAACTTCATGATGGACGAGGGCCAGGACCGAGTGCGTGCCACTTACCGTGACAACTACGATCGTCTCGCACGTCTCAAGGCCGTATACGACCCCGGCAATGTGTTCAGTGTCAACCAGAACATCCTGCCGGGGCGGAGCTAGACGAGCACGATCAGGGCCGCGACCGCTAAGTGAGCGCAGGCGCTTCGGGCAGGCTGGCGAGCGCCGCGCTCAGGTCGTCCTCGGAGAACTCGGGGTCCTCGAGGTCTCCGGCCAGGTACGCGTCATAGGCGCTCAGGTCGAAGTGGCCGTGACCGCAGAGCCCGAACAGGATCACGCGCTGCTCGCCGGCTTCGCGTGCCGCGGTGGCCTCTTCGATCACCGCCCTGATCGCGTGCGCCGGCTCGGGGGCCGGGATGATGCCCTCCGAGCGAGCGAACAGGACCGCAGCCCCGAAGGTCTCGTTCTGGCGGTAGGCGCGCGGCTCGACGAGCCCGGCCTTGACCAGGCCGCAGAGCAACGGTGAGTCGCCGTGATAGCGCAGGCCGCCGGCATGTACGGGCGGCGGCACGAAGTCATGGCCGAGCGTGTACATCGGCATCAACGGCGTCAGCCCGACGGTGTCACCGAAGTCATATGCGTACACGCCACGGGTCAGGGTCGGACAGGCCGCGGGCTCCGCGGCGATGAAGCGTGTCTTGGTGCCGTCACGAATCGTGCGGCGTAGAAACGGGAACGTCAGCCCGCCGAAGTTCGAGCCGCCGCCCACGCACGCGACCACGGTGTCCGGGTACTCGCCCGCGATCTCCATCTGAGCCATCGCCTCCTGCCCGATCACGGTCTGGTGCAGGAGCACGTGGTTGAGGACCGAGCCGAGGGAGTAGTTCGTGTCCGGGTCCTGGGCCGCGACCTCGACGGCTTCGGAGATCGCGATCCCGAGCGAGCCGGTCGTGTGCTCGCGCTGGGCGCGACCCGCCTCGGTCACGTCCGACGGCGAGCGGTGGACGGTCGCGCCCCACGTCTGCATCATCGAGCGGCGGTAGGGCTTCTGGTCATAGCTCGAGCCGACCATCCAGACCTCGCACTCGAGCCCGAACAGCTGGCACGCGAACGCGAGCGCCGAGCCCCACTGGCCGGCGCCCGTCTCGGTCGTCAGCTTGCGGATGCCGGCGGCGGCGTTCTCGTAGGCCTGCGCGACCGACGTGTTGGGCTTGTGCGAGCCCGCCGGCGAGACGCCCTCGTACTTGTAGTAGATGTGCGCCGGGGTATCGAGCTCGCGCTCGAGGCGGCGCGCGCGGTGAAGCGGAGTCGGGCGCCAGAGCTTGTAGGCGTCGCGGACCGGTTCGGGGATCTCGATCTCGGGCTCGGCGGAGACCTCCTGCAGGATCAGGGCCATCGGAAAGATCGGGGAAAGCGTCGCCGGCTCCGCCGGCTGTAGGGTCCCTGGTACCAGGGGCGGGGGCGCCTCGCCCGGAAGGTCGGCCATCAGGTTGACCCAGTGCGTCGGGATGTCCTGCTCGCCGAGCAGGAACTTGACCGTGTCGCTCATCGCCTCTCCTACGCTCGCTTGTGGCGCGATTCTAGTGTCGGTACACCGGGTCGGCCCGGCGTCACTTGCCGCGCAGCGGGACGAAGCGCCGCAGCTTGCCGGTTGCGGCATGGCGCTCGATCTGCGTGACGGCGCGCACGCGAATCTCCGCGCGCGCGAGACCGTGCTTGCGCAGTGCGTCTTGCAGCGCCGCCGTCATGGCGTCGGCGTCGGGCGAGCCGACGACGAGCACCTCGGCACCGCCGCGCGTCTGCAGCACCTGGTATTCGGAGATCTGAGGGTCGGTGCCGAGGACGTAGCGAAACGCGCTCGCCGGGATCGTCTGTGCGTCGTAGACGAAGTCGTCGTCGCGTCGGCCGGCGATGTCGGCGACGCGCACCAGCGAGCTTCCGCACGGGCATTGGCCTTCGAGCATCGTCACCTCGTCGCCGAGGTCGTAGCGGATGAACGGGAACGTGTAGTTGGCGAGACCGGTCGCGAGCGTCCGTACGGCCGGCGCGTCGGGGCCGACCGGGTTTCCATCCGCGTCGACGCGTTCGAGCACGACCTCGTCCTCGCACACGTGCAGCCCCTCGCCCTGACCGCAGCCGACCGCCTGGACGCCGATCTCGGTCGAGCCCCAGAGATTGTGGATCGGCGCGCCCCACGCGGCGACGATCGCGTCGCGGTCCTCGTCGCTCAGCGGCTCGGAGTTGGTGCTCACGCGCGCGGGGCGAACGTCGAGCTCGCCGGCGAGCGTCGCCCGCGCCAGCCGCCCGACGACCGACGCGTAGCCAACGAGCTCGGTCGGCCGGGCGCGCGCGACGGCCGCGACCACCTCGTCGAATGGGTCGCCGGCGGGGATTACGACCGTCGTGCAGTCGGCCGTGGTCGGGACATCGAACAGCGGCGTGCTCGCGTGCGGCGGCTCCGCTGCCGCGAGCACGGCGAGCCGTGCCCCGTCGCGCTCGACGCTGCGCCGCGCGTGCGCCTGCATCCGCCAGGCCAGGCACGCGAGCGACACGAACAGTTGCCAGTCCCAGATGTAGATGCCGCGCACGCCGCTCGAGCCGCCCGAGCTGAAAACTTGCTCGCCGGTCGGCGTGTACGAGAACCAGCGCTGCTCGGCGAGGATCCGCTCGGCGCCGTCGCGGTCGAGCTGCGGGACGGTGATGATCGCGTCCCACTCGGCCTGAGCCTCTTCCTTCGCCATCGGCGGCAGCCGCGCGAGGTCAGCTACGGTCGCCGTCTCGGGATCGACGCCCGACATCCGGGCGGCATGAAACGGCGATCGCTCCCGGGCATATGCGAGCAGCGCGCGCAGCCGTTGCGTCCGATAGCGGTCGAGCTGCTCGCGCGGCCAGTCGACGCGTTCGACGTGGTCCTCGAGCGCCGCCCGTACGGCGTGCAGATGCGCGGCGCGCAAGCGCTCGTAGGCACGGCGGTCAGGCATCGTGGCCCCCACTGCCCCGTCAGACTACGGGCGCGAGCCGCAGCGGGCAAGGCTCGCGAGGACGGCTGGCGCTAGCGGGGCGAAGCCACCTCGGGGTCGCCCGAGTTCGACAGCACCCGACGCGCGAGCGTCCGCAACACCTTGCGCTCGATGCTCGGATCGGTTTCGAGCACGGCGCGGAAGGCACGGTCGCTGACGACGAAGAATCGCAGCTGGGTCGCGGCCGTCACCGTCGCGGTCCGCACGACGTGCTCGAGCAGCGCGATTTCACCGAAGAAGTCACCGCTGCCGATCGTCGCGACCGCCTTGCGGCCACGGCTGACAGTCGCCTCGCCTTCGATGATCACGAAGAACTCCTGGCCGCGCTTGCCCTGCCGGCAGAGCACCGTCCCGGCGGGCACTTCGATGTCGTCGGTCAGGCGGCAGAGTTCAGTCAGCTGCTTGCGCGAGAGCCCTTCGAACAGGGGCGACTGCTTGAGCACTCTGACCTTCTCATCCTGAGTGATACGCACGATGGCGAAACCCTACTGCGCGCGGCTCGCGCGCGCACCATCCAGTGTCAACCTGCGCACACAACACTGCATCAAGGCGCGGGCACAACCGAGCGCCAACACGGTGCTTGCGCGCACGTTAAGGACCTCTGCCAACCTGTGAGCCGGGTGATAGGTCTTCCACCGAACGTGTTGGCCGCCTCGAGGCGCACGCGACCGGGACCGGCGTGAAGCTCCCGGTCGGCTCGAGGATCCGCCATTGATCGGCCGCCGGGCGATCCAGACAGGCGCGGCCGTGCTCGCCGTCGCCGCTGGTACGGCGCTCGTGGTGGGCGTCGTATCCGGAGGCGGTAAACACGCGAGCGCGCAGCGCACGACCGGCTGTGGGACAGCGGGCGGCTGCGCCGGGCAAACGCGATCATCCGCAAGCGAGCAGACCGGCCAGAGCCGTCAAGGCGCGCCGGCGACCGGGATCCACAAGATCAAGCACTTCGTCGTGATCATGCAGGAGAACCGCTCGTTCGACAGCTACTTCGGCACCTTTCCGGGCGCCGACGGAATCCCGAGCCGCGACGGCGTAGCGACTGTCTGCTCGCTCGATGTGCGCACGCGCAAATGCGTACGTCCGTACCACGACCCGGCGCTCGTCAACGGCGGTGGACCGCACAACGCCAAGAACGCGCGCGCCGACATCAACGGCGGCAGGATGAACGGATTCGTCGCGCAGGCCGAGATCGCGGCGCGGGGATGCGTGATCGGGAGCGACAACCCGAACTGCAGTCCGTCGGCGACTCCCGACGTGATGGGCTATCACGACGCGCGCGAGATCCCGAACTACTGGACCTACGCCCAGAACTTCGTGCTCGACGATCACATGTTCGAGCCCGTGCGCTCTTGGAGCTTCGCTTCCCACCTCTACATGGTCTCCGGCTGGGCGGCCTACTGCACGCAGTTCGAGCGCCCGTCGAGCTGCCGCAGCGACATCAGGCAGAAGGCGTACGGGGCGCCGATCGACACCGAGGTCTACGGCCCCCGGACGCTGTGGCCGGCGCTTCACTTCGACTGGACCGACATGACTTATCTGCTGCACCGCCACCACGTCAGCTGGGGTTACTACATCGAGCCTGGCCGTGAGGCCGACTGCCCCAACGATGCGATGACGTGTTCGCTCGTGCCCCGCGCCGTCCGCGCCCAGGGCATCGGCCAGGCGACGCCCGTGATCTGGAACCCGTTGCCCGAGTTCGATGACGTCCACCAGGATCACCAGACGGGCAACGTCCAGGGCACCTCGCGCTTCTATGCGGCAGCGCGCTCGGGAAAACTGCCCGCCGTCTCGTGGGTCGTGCCCGATCAGGCCGACTCCGAGCACCCGCCCGCCAGCATCGCGACCGGCCAGGCATACGTCACGAACCTGATCAACACGATCATGTCCGGCCCCGACTGGGACAGCACCGCGATCGTGCTGGCCTGGGACGACTGGGGCGGCTTCTATGACCACGTCAAGCCACCCCGAGTCGACCCCAACGGATACGGGCTGCGGGTCCCGGCGATCGTGATCAGCCCGTATGCCAAGCGCGGATGCATTGACCATCAGACGCTCTCGTTCGACGCCTTCAACAAATTCATCGAGGACGACTTCCTGGGCGGGCAGCGACTGAACCCGCGCACGGACGGCCGCCCGGACCCGCGTCCGGATGTGCGCGAGTCACTGCCGATCCTTGGCAACCTCGCCCGGGACTTCGACTTCGATCAGCGGCCGCGCCCGCCGCTGCTGCTAGCACCGCATCCGCATCCTGGGCCGCCCTCGGCGATGGGCGCCAGGGCGCTCGCTTCGCGGTGCGGATCGGATCTCGCCGTGACCGTCAGCCCACGCGCCGTCGAGGCAGGGCGTCGCGTGCGGCTGCGGTTCCACGTGACTGTGCCGGCGGGCGGGCAGGCGACTCGGACGGCGGTGCCTGGCGCGCTGGTGAAGTTCGCGGGGCACCGAGTCGTGACTGACCGCCGCGGACGGGCGACGCTAACCGTGCGGCTCGCCGATCCCGGCTCGAGCGACGTGCTCGCCGTCAGGTCCGGGCTGCAGGCATCGACCCGGGTCGTGGTCGGGCAATGACGGCCGATCGGGCGCGCGTCGACGAGCCGGTCGCGCTCCGGGCAACCGGTCTCGTCAAGGACTTCGACGGCCTGCGCGCGGTCGATGGCGTTGACCTGCGCGTCGCCGCCGGCGAGGTGCGCGGGGTGCTGGGACCCAACGGCGCCGGCAAGACGACGCTGTTGCGGATGCTGTTCGGGTTGATCGCCCCCGACGATGGGGAAATAGAGCTGTTGGGGCGGGTGCTCCGATCCGACCAGCCGGCCGCCCTCGACGGGACCGCCGGGTTCGTCGAGGCGCCGGCGTTCTACCCCTACTTATCAGCGCGCGTCAACCTCGAGCTGCTGGCGCAACTCGACGGCGCCGGCGCCGGCGCCCGGATCGATCAGGCCCTCGAGCGGGTGGGTCTGCGCGACCGCGCGCGCGACCGCGTGAGCGGCTACTCGACCGGGATGCGTCAGCGGCTCGGCATCGCCTCCTCGCTGTTGCGCGCGCCACGGCTGCTGCTGCTCGACGAGCCCTCGAGCGGGCTGGACCCGGCTGGCGTCCGCGACGTCTGGGCGCTCGTCCGCGAGCTCGCTCATGACGGCGCGGCGGTGCTGCTCTCGAGCCACCAGATCGCCGAGGTGCAGGGCGTCTGTGACAGCTTCACGGTGCTGCGCAACGGGCGCGCGATGTGGAGCGGGACCGCTGCGCAACTCCGCGAGCACGCGCCGGCGGTCGAGTACCGGCTGACCACCAGTGACGATCGGGCGGCGCTCGAGCTCGCGCGCGAGCACGACGGCGTGCGCGCGACGCCCGCGCCCGAAGGCGGCCTCCGGGTCCAGGCGCACCCCGAGCAGCTGGACCCGTACGTCGTCGGACTCGGAGTGCGCGGCGTCGCGATCCGCGGCCTCGAGGTCGCGGTCGGCCCGCTCGAGGCGATGTTCTTCGCGCTCACCGGCGAACGCCCGGACGCGGCCGCGCGCTGCGCCGGGCCCGATCGGTCACCGGCCCCAGACCTGATCGGCGATGGCCGCTAGCGCCCACCTCGCGGCCGCGCGAGCGTTCGCGCCCGCGTCGACCGCCGCGCGCGTCCGGAGCGCGTTCGTCGTCGAGTGGCGCAAGCTCACCGCGCAGCTCGCGACCAAGGTGCTGGCGCTGATCTGCGTGATCGGACCGTTCGCATTCGCGGCGGTGCTCAAGCTCCAGAGCAGCACCCCGTCTGACACCCTGTTCGGCGTCTGGGTCCACAGCTCGGGGTTCGCGGTGCCGCTCGTGATCCTGGGGTTCGCCGGGCAGTGGGGCTTTCCGGTGATCGCCGGTGTTGTGGCCGGGGACATCCTCTCCTCCGAGGATCGCTACGGAACCTGGAAGACGGTCCTGACGCGCTCGCGGACGAGAACCGATCTGTTCGCCGGCAAGGTGCTCGCCGCATCGGCGGTCGCGATCCTGATCGCGGTGGCGACGGCGATCGCGAGCGTCGTCGCCGGGCTGGTGGTGATCGGCGATCAGTCGCTCGTCGGGCTCGGCGGGCGGCTGATCCCCGCCGGTCGCAGCCTGCTGCTGGTGCTCGTCAGCTGGGGCGTGAGCCTGCTGCCGCTGCTCGCGTTCGTCGCTCTCGCGGTTCTCTTCTCGACGATTACCCGGAACGGGATCCTCGGCGTTCTCGGCCCGGTGCTGGTCGCGCTTGTCATGCAGCTGCTGGCGCTGATCGGGAACGGGACCTGGCTGCACACGCTGCTGCTCGCGTCGGCGTTCGGAGCCTGGCACGGCCTGTTCGCCCACCCGGCCTTCGCGGCTGGTCTGATCGCGGGCTGCCTGGTCAGCGTCGCCTGGCTCATGGCGTGCCTGGCGGCGGCGTGGTCTGCCTTCGCGCGTCGCGACTTCGCCGGTGTCTCCGCCGCCCGGCGTTCGGGGTGGAAGACGTCCGCCCGTGTGGCGCTGGGCGGACTCGCGGTGCTCGCGGTGCTCACCGCGGCGACCAACTGGGGTCCCGTCGGGGTGACGCCCGCGCGTCTGAAGAACTCGTTTTCGGCGACCTTCAACGACCTGACATTGCTGCAGCAGCGGCTGCTTGGGCGTCGGGTCGCGCGCGGGGCGAACCTCAACCAGCTCACCGCCTGCGCGCGGCGGGGCGGATCGAGCGGTGGGCCGGGCGACGACTGGGTCTGCAATGTCGACGTCCTGATCGCGCAATCCGGGCCGACGCCACTCGAGCAGACGGTCAGCTACGACGTCAGCGTGCAGTCCAACGGGTGCTACAAGGCCGACTCGCCGCCGTCGTTCGTCGGCTCGCAGCTGATGCGCGTTCCGCACGGCGGCAGTGTGGTCAACCCGCTGTTCACGATCTATGGCTGCTTCAACACATTCTGAGGATCTGCCGGCCGGTCCGCGCGCCCCCGCCGCCTGGCAGACGATCGCCTGGATGTCCCGTCCCGGCGCGTTCATGCAGCGGCTGCACCGCCGCTACGGCGACCCGGTCACGATCAGGACCTACTGGACCGAGGAGCCGATGGTGCTGTTCTCGGACCCGGATGCCGTGCGCGAGGTGTTCCGGCTCGATCCCGCGATCGCCCCCGCGGGCCAGAGCTGGGAGTTCCTGCGGCCGTTCGCGGGACCCCATTCGATCCTGCTCCTCGACGGTGAGCCCCATCTGCGCGAGCGGCGGCTGATGGCGGCACCGTTCCACGGCGAGCGGATGCGCGCCTTCGCGCCGATCGTCGCCGAGCTTGCGGAGCGCGAGTTCGCCGGCTGGAGCGGCCGTGTGGTCGCGCTCGAGCGGATGCGCGAGCTGACGCTCGAGATCATCCTGCGGATCGTGTTCGGGGCCGATGAGGCCGAGGCCCGTCGCCTGCGCGACGCGATCGAGGGCACGCTCGCCGGCGTCCGCTCGATGCCGCGGATGCTGTCGATGGCGCTGATCCAGCGTGATCTGGGGCCGCGGAGCCCATGGGGGCGATTCCGGGTCGCCGTCGAGCGCTTCGACGCGCTGCTGTTCGAGCTGCTCGCCGAGCGCCGCGCCGCGCCGCGTGGCGAGCGGGACTCGGTCCTCGCGATGCTGCTCGAGCAGCGCGACGAGGACGGAGACCCGCCCACCGATCGCCAGCTCCGCGATCAGCTGGTAGCGCTGCTCGTCGGCGGACACGACAGCTCGGCCGCGACGCTCGCGTGGGCGTTCGAGCGGCTCGCGCGTCACCCCGCGGTGCAGGCCCGGATCCGCGAGGGCGATCCGGCCTACCTCGATGCGGTCGTCAAGGAGGTGCTGCGCGTGCGGCCGGCGCTGACGATCGCTCCGCGGCTGCTGCTCGAGCCGGTACGGATTGCCGGGCGGTGGCTGCCGGCACGCGTCCAGGTCGCGGCGTGCCTGTGGCTCGCGATGCGGCGCGACGATCTATGGCCTGATGCGTCGGCATTCGAGCCCGAGCGGTGGCTCGACGGGTCGGGGCACGATCCGATGTCGTGGATTCCGTTCGGGGGTGGTGTGCGCCGCTGCGCCGGAGCGCCGTTCGCCGAGATGGAGATGCGCGAGGTCCTGCGCGCGACCGCCGGTCTGAGACTGGCGCCCGTGCGCCCCGAGGGCGAGCGCGCGCGGCGCAGCATGCTGGTCGTGGTCCCAGATCGCGGCGCCGAGGTGCTCGCCGGCTGACGGCGCCGGCGCCGCGCGCGCGGCGCTAGGGGTCGCGCAGCGCGTCGTCGGCCGTCTCGAGGATTTCGATCGCCGCCCCCACGCCCGCGAGACGGAGCGCCTCATTCGCCGTCGAGCTGATCGGAACCACGAGTCGCAGCGATTGGCTGCGCGCCCGCAGCTTCTCGATCAACCGGAAGATCAGCCGGATCCCGGCGCTGTCGAGATACTGGACCTCGGTCAGATCGAGGACCAGCGTGCGGACCTGATTGGGCATCTCGAGCGCGATCGCCGCGCCGATGTCGTCGGCGTTCGATAAATCGATCTCGCCGGTGACCCGCGCTACGATCATCGACCCGTGGTCGGAGAAGTGGACGTCGGAGACCCTCAACGCCTCAGCCTCCTGCGCATCAGCACCACGGTTCCTTGATCGTCGGTCTTGACGTCGACCGAATCCATCGCGGCGCCGATGATCGTGAACCCGCGCCCTCGATGCTCGCCCTGCGGCGGTCGCCAGTGCCCCGTGTCGGTGACGACGAACTCGAGCACGCCCTCGCTCTCGCGAGCGCGGAGCTCGAAGTGGGCCGGCGCCGGCGAGTACGCATGCTCGATCGCGTTCGTGCACGCCTCGCAGACGGCGAGCACGATTTCGCTCGTCGCCCGCTCGTCGGCGCCGCGGTCGCGCAGCCAGCGCCGCAACGTACGCCTGATCTCGGCCAGCACGCGCGGGTCCGCTCGCAGCCGCATCCGCAGCTCGGCCGGGAGGTTGACGTTCTGGATCCCGACGATCGCGACGTCGTCCCGGAGGCCCTTGACCGGAACCAGCCTTTCGAACGCTCGATGACAGACCTCCTCGGGCGACTCGGCATCGCCGACGATGCGCAGGAACTCGTTCATGCTCCGCTCGAGCGGTACCGCGGGACGCTCGATCAGGCCGTCGGTGTAGAAAATCAACATTTCGCCGGGCGCCAGCACCAGCGCCTGCTCGTGATAGGCGCCGTACGGGAACGCACCCAGCGGCGTCGCCGGCTTGATGTCGAGGATGCGGCCGCCTTCGTCGCTGATCACGGCGGGCGGAAGGTGGCCGGCAGTGGCGAGACGGACGGCGCCGGTGACCGGGTCGAGCACCGCGTACGCGGCGGTCGCCATCGCGTCGTCGGGCATCGCGTGGATGAAGCGGTCGACGAATTCGAGTGTCACCGCCGGTTCGTGGTCCTCGATCGCGTAGGCGTGCAGGGCGGTCCGCAGCTGGCCCATCAGCGTGGCCGCCCTGATCCCGTGACCGACGACGTCGCCAATCGCCACGCCGACCCGGCCCCGCGGGAGCTCGAACACGTCGTACCAGTCACCGCCGACCTCGTCGCTCGCGGGCAGGTAGCGGGCAGCTACCGCGACGCCAACGACCTCGGGCAGCCGCTTGGGAAGCAGACTGTTCTGGAGCAGCATCGCGACCCGATGCTCGTGTTCGAGCGCCGAGGTCAGCCGCGCGCGCTCGATCCCTGGCCCGGCGCGCGCCGCAGCGACTTGGAGCACGGCGAGATCGCGCTCGCCGAACGTCCGCGGCTTCAGCGATCCGACGTGGAGAACGCCGATCATGTCGCCCTCGACGATCAATGGCACCCCGAGCAGCGAGCGAATCCCCTTCTCGCGCAGGATCGGATTCATGATGTCGGCGTGGTCGACGTCGGCGATGAAAATCGCCACGCGCTCGGCCGCAATGCGCCCCGCGAACCCCATCCCGATCGGGATCCGCACCCCCTGATCGACCTCTTCCTCGAGTCCGTTCGCGGCTCGTGCGACGAGTTGTTGCGCGTCGTCGTCGAGCAGCAGGATCGCGACCGTGTCGACCGATAGAGCGTCGCGCACGCGAATCAACAGCTCGTCGAGGAGTTCCTCCAGGCCCAGCTCGGAGAGCGCCGGATCGCTGAGCCGGTACAGAACGCGAACCTGCTCGGACGGAGCGAGCTCGATGGAGGCGGACGGGAGCACCACCTGGCCGGCGCGCGGTTCGTGACGCTGCGTCTCGTCGGGGTACTCGATCATGCGATCAAGGGCATTGTGCCCTGCTGCGGGGAAACCAAGCCGACTGTCAGCCGCAGGTGCGTGCGGCAGGCTCGTTGCGGCTAGCGCATCACTCGCGCCATCGTGGGGGCGCCGGCGTGGTTAGGGCCGGTGATCGCGGCGGTTGGTATTTGGCGATCCCCCTGGGGCCCAGGTAGGATCGCCGCCCATATCGCCGGTTTTGGACCGGCGATTCCTGTGAACTGCGCGACTGGGCGGGAAGGTGTCGGGGCGCGAGAGAAAATCAATGCGCGATGGTGCCGTGCGTGTAATGCGTCCGATGGTTCGTCTGCTAACGCGAGCCTCGGTCGCGGCGGTGGTCGGCGCCGCGGCGTTCGCCGCGCCGTCTGCCGCTGAGATGGCAGCGGGCGCGAGGGCTCCGAAGGCGACCGTCGCCGGCGGCGGTTCTCCGCTCGGCGCCACGGTTTCGTTTGGTGGCCGCGGGCGAGCAATCCCGCCTGCCTTCTTCGGACTCTCGATGGAGTACAACGAACTCCCGACGTTCGAGCACCAGGGAGCGGTGTTCGATCGGGTCCTGTCAATGATCCGCCCGCACGACGGCGGACCGATGATTCTCAAGGTGGGCGGCAAGTCGGCCGACCACGCGCTGTGGGAGCCCAAGCCGGTGAAGGCACCGCCGGCGAAGGCGAGCAGCCTTGCGGCGGCCGTGCGCGTCAGTCGCCGAGCGCCGGTCGCGAGCGCGAGCAACTGGTCGCACGGCGTGTACACGTTTGACCAGTCGTGGCTGGACGGGCTCGCGCAGCTCGTGCGTCAGGAGAACCTGCGCGTGATCCTGGACCTGAACCTCGCCGTCCACTCGACGACGATGGAGACACGGTTCCTCAAGGCCGCGGTCCAGGAGCTCGGGCGCTACCGCGTCGCTGCGGTCGATGTCGGCAACGAACCCAACCAGTACCACTTCCAGCCGCCGCTGGCGCAGGTGCGGGTCGCGAGCAGCAACCGCGCGACCCCGAAGGACTGGTGGCACGCGTACTCGGCCAGCGACTACCGCCACGACTACCTCGCTTACGCGCGCGCGCTGCTCGCCGCTGACCCCGGCGTGACGATCGGCGCCCCGGACATCACCTACCCGCTACCCGACTGGATGTCGGCGGTGAGCGGGCTCGGGAAGCTCGGACCACGCTACCTCGCGATCCACATGTACGGCTCTTCGATCTGCTGGAAGCCGACGAATCCGCTGTGGCCGACGATCCCGCGGCTGCTCTACGGCTCGGACATGATCCGCCTGCAGGGGATCATCGGCAAAGGGGTCGAGTTCGCCCACGCGCACGGGATGCAGATGCGCGTGACCGAGTTCAACTCGGTGAGCTGCGGTGGCAACCCCGGCGTCGCGAACGCTTTCGCGACCGCCTTGTGGGCGCCCGACGCGCTGTTCACGTTCATGCAGGGCGGAGTCACGGCCGTCAACATGCACATCCGTCCGGGGAGCGTCAACTCACCGTTTCATTTCAGCAAAACGGGGCTGCTGCCCCGGCCGGAGCTCTACGGGCTCGCGCTGTTCGCGCAGATGACGCACGGTCCGGCGACGCTTCTCAATTCCACGGTCACCGGCCCGCCGCAGCTGCACCTCAAGGCGTGGACGGTCCGCAAGGGCGCGACGGTCAGCGTGCTGCTGCTCAACGACGGAGGCAACACCGCGCGTGTCGCACTCAATGCGCATGGTGGGCGACCGGCGACCGTCCGCCGCCTGACCGCGCCACGGGCCGGCGCGACCTCCGGGATCCGCTTCGCGGGCCAGTGGATCGGCAGCGACGGACGCTGGCACGGCCACGAGGTCCAGTCGCACGCGAGCCGTACCCGTGACGGGTACCGCGTCGAGGTACCGGGCTACAGCGCGGCGCTCGTGACCTTCTGAGCGCGCTCAGCTCCGCCCGCCGGCGTTCGGACGGGCCCGTTCGCGACGCGGCCGGTGGTCGAGAGCACGTCGACCTCGACGCCGTACCTCGGCACGAGCGTGACCCCGCGCAGGACCACCGGATCAGGGCGATCGCGCGTCGGCCGCAGCTCCACGGCGGG
This sequence comes from uncultured Solirubrobacterales bacterium, assembly GCA_963744695.1. Classification (GTDB taxonomy): domain Bacteria; phylum Actinomycetota; class Thermoleophilia; order Solirubrobacterales; family Solirubrobacteraceae; genus Palsa-465. The sequence continues at coordinate 215,654 of CAVUUT010000009.1, forward strand.
CACCAAGACGCGCAACACCTCGGCCATCTCGGCCTGTGCCAGCGCCGCTCCGAGACAGCGGCGGATGCCGCCGCCGAACGGCAGCCACGTGTACGAGTCGACGCCGTCCTCGAGGAAGCGCTCGGGGCGAAACTCGGCGGCGCGCGGGTAGATGTCGTCGCGCATGTGGACGAGCGCGATCGCCGGATAGAGCTTGATCCCGGCCGGCAGCTCCCAGCCCGCGACCAGGCGCGGCTTGCGCAGCGTGCGCTCGGCGGCGTCGATCACCGGCCGCAGGCGCAGCGTCTCCTTGACGACCGCTTCGAGGTAATCGTCGCCCGCGCCCGTCGCGAGCTCCTCGCGCAGGCGGGTCAGCGCCGCCGGGTTGCGCAACAGCAGCTCGAGCGCGAACGCCAGCCCGGTCGCGGTCGTCTCGTGGCCCGCGGCGAGCATCGTGAACAGCTCGTCTCGCAGCTCGGCGTCGGTCATCGGGCGGCCGTCGTCGTCGCGCGCGCGGAGCAGCAGCGAGAGGACGTCGCCGCGCTGCTCGAGGTCGGGCTCCCCGCGCCGCCGGGCGATCTCCTCAAATAGCAGCGAGTCGGCGGCGCGCAGCCGGGCGGCGAGCCGCCCGCCCGGGCTCAAGCGGCCGAGGTCCGCGCGCAGGAGATCGCTGACCATGTACAGCATGCTCGAGTCGGCCACCGCTCCGAACGCGGCCCGCAGACGCTGCACCCGGGCGGGCTCGGCGACGCCGAACACGACCTGACAGATCACCTCGAAGGTCAGCGCCCGCATCCGCGCCCGGAGCTTGAAGCGGTCGCCCGGTCGCCAGCTCGCGAGCTCCTGTTCGGCGATCTCGCGGATCGCGGATCTGAAGCCGGTGATCCGCGAGCCCTGGATAGGCGGCAGCAGCAGCTTGCGCTGCCGCAGGTGCTCGGGTCCGTCGAGCACCAGCACCGAGCGCGGGCCCAGCACGGGTTCCATGATCGAGTTCGCCTCGCCGGCGAGCAGGTCGGACTGGTCCCCGGTGAACAGCGCGCGGATCGCGTCCGGTTCGCCGACGTAGACGCCTGCCCCGAACGCGGCGAAGCGCACGGTGAACACGTTGCCGTAGCGGCGCTGCCAGGCGCGCAGAACGCCGAGCGGGTCGGCGGCCAGCGCAAGCAGGTTCACCAGCCCCGGCGCGCGTGGACCTGGAGGGAGCGCCATCGGGTCAGTTTATGTCGGCCACTCGTGGACCGGCTCGTTGCTGTGCATGTGGTGCCGGTAGCGCTTGGTCATCTCGCGCAGCGCCGCGGCCCTGTCCATCCCCCGCCCGGAATACAGGTCGTGAAAGACCTCGACCTGCCAGGCGGCGCCGTTGCGGAGCTTCACGCACCGGCGCTCGATGATCTCGAGCAGGCGGCCCGCGTCGTCGCCGGCGACGCCGAGGCGAGCGAGCCCCTCCTGCGCGAGCGGCAGCAGCCGCCGCACAACGAGCTCGGCCGCGGGCACTTCGCCGAGGCCCGGCCAGTACACGCGCGCGTCGATCCCGTCGCGAGCGCCGATGTGGAAGTTCTCCTCGGCGGCCGAGAACGACATCTGTGACCACAGTGGCCGCTCCTCATCGGCGAGGACGCGCAGCAGCCCGTAGTAGAAGGCGGCATTGGCGAGGATGTCGACGACGGTCGGGCCGGCGGGGAGGACGCGGTTCTCTACGCGCAGATGAGGCTGGTCGCCGACGATGTCGTAGATCGGCCGGTTCCATCGGTAGATCGTCCCGTTGTGAAGCCGCAGCTCGCCGAGCTGGGGGATGTCGCCCCGCTCGAGCGTCTGCACCGGGTCCTCGTCCTCGCACATCGGCAGGAGCGCCGGGAAGTACTGGACGTTCTCCTCGAACAGGTCAAAGATCGACGTTATCCAGCGCTCGCCGAACCACACGCGCGGCCGGACGCCCTGCGTCTTGAGCTCCTCCGGTCGCGTGTCGGTCGCCTGCTCGAACAGGGCGATCCGCGTCTCGCGCCAGAGCTCCTTGCCACAGAAGAACGGCGAATTGGCGGCCACCGCGACCTGAACACCGGCGATCGCCTGGGCGGCGTTCCAGTAGCTGGCGAACGCGTCGGGGTCGACCTGCTGGTGCAGCTGGACGCTCGTGCACGCGGCCTCCGGGGCGATCGTGTCCGCGAGCGTCAACAGCCGCTCGACGCCGGCGATCGAGATCTCGAGATCCTCGCCGCGCGCCGCGAAGATCTGCTCGTTGAGCAACGCGTAACGGGGGTTGGCGCTGAACACCTCGGCGCGCAGATGGTCGGTCGCGACCGTCGGCAGGATCCCGATCATCATCATGTGCGCGCCGACCGTGCGAGACCGCTGTTCGGCGTCGTTGAGGCTCGCGCGGGCGTCGCGCTCCAGCTTCGAGAAGACGTCGCCCTCGAGGAGTCGCGGCGGGATGTTGATCTCGATGTTGAACTGCCCGAGTTCGGTTTGGAAGGCCGGGTCGGCGATCGCCTGCAGCGCGACGGCGTTGACCATCGCCGGATCGCCGGCGTCGTCGGTCAGGTTGAGCTCGATCTCCACGCCAAGCGATCGCTGCTCGGGGCTGAAACGCGCTTCCGAGAGCATCCGCGCGAACACGTCCAGGCTCGCCCGCACCTTGCGCCGGTAGCGCTGCCGGTCCTCGCGGGTGAACGTCCTCGCACTTACCTGCTGGCCCACGCCGCACAGTATCGAGTACCCACCGACTCCGAGACAACTGCACGGCCCGCCCCCTGGCGCGGTGCGATTGGTTGCGTTACTCTGGCCAGCAACGGGGCGCCGTATGAGGTTTTGCACCGCGGTGCTGACCATCCAGGATCGGAGGGACCATGCCTACACCTGCGACCATCTCGGAGGGCGCGACCGGGTCCGTCGTCAAATGGCTGCAGTACCTGCTCGTCCGCCGCACGCTGAGCGACAGCCAGATCGACGGCGTGTTCGGGCCGATCACCAAGGCCGCCGTCGAGCAGTTTCAGACCGACGCTCATCTGACCGTCGACGGGATCGTCGGGCCGGCGACCTGGGGCGCGCTCGGCGGCGGACGACCCGAGCCGCCGACTCTCAGCGAGGGCTCGCACGGAAGCGTCGTCGAGAAGCTCCAGAAGGCTCTCAACGAGGGGCGGGGCGATTTCGCGCCGAGCTCGAACCCCGTGCTTGCGCTCGACGGCGATTACGGACCGCACACCGCCACGGCCGTGAAGGGCGCTCAGCACGAGGGCGGGATCGCTGACGATGGGATCGTCGGCCTGCAGACGTGGGCACTGCCCGTACACGCCGCGGGCGAGGTGCTCGCCGACCTGTGCGGCGTCACGCCGCCGGGCTGATCGCGTGGTCACGAGGCGGCGGTCGTATGTGACGGCCGCCGCCGAGATCGCGTAGGGTGCGCCACGATGAACGGTCGGCAGACGTTCGAGGTCGCTGTCGAGGGTGGCGCGCTGCGCGGATGGACGGCCGGGTCCGGCCCGAACGTGCTGATGCTCCACGGTGGGCCCGGGTTGGACTACGCGTACCTCGATGACCTTGGCGCCGAGCTCGAGGCCGAGTTTCACGTCGCCGCCTATCAGCAGCGCGGGCTCGAGCCGTCCACGGTCTCCGGTCCGTTCACGATCGCCCAGGCGATCGACGACGCGATCGCCGTGCTCGATGGCCTCGGCTGGCCGCGGGCGTTGATCGTCGGCCACTCGTGGGGCGGTCACCTCGCGCTGCGGCTCGTGGCCGCCGAGCCCGAGCGGCTGCTCGGCGCGCTCGCGGTCGAGCCGCTCGGGGTCGTCGGCGACGGCGGGATGGAGGCGTTCGCCGCCGAGATGGGCGCGCGCGCGAGCAAGGAGGCGCGTGACCGGGCGCGCGAACTGGACGAGCGCGCGTTGGCCGGCCAGGGAACCCACGAGGATGCGCTCGAGAGCCTGCGCCTCGTCTGGGCTTCTTACTTCGGAGATCCCGAGAACGTGGGAGCGATGCCGCCGCTGTCGATCTCGCTCGACGCGTACGGCGGGATCATGTCCGAGCTCGCGGAGGGCACCGATGGCGTCGCCGCCGCGCTGGCCGCCACCGAGGTGCGATACGGAGTCGTTGCCGGGGCCGCGAGCCCGATGCCGTGGGGTCAGGCTGCCCGCGCGAGCACCGAGCTCTCGCCGCGCGCGTTTCTGAAGGTCGTGCCAGCCGCGGGCCATTTCCCCTGGTACGAGGTCCCTGGCAGCGTCCGCAGCGCGCTCAAGCGCCTCACCTGAGGCCCCCGGCTCGCGCCGCGCGCATACTCCTACGCGGGCACTGGGCGTGCGAGCGTGTCGGCGTCGAGCAGCCGCTCGAGCTCGGACCGCAGCAGCTTGACCGCCTCGCGTTGCATCGGCCGCAGCGGCGCTCGAACGTCCGCGCGCACGGGTACGCCGCGGAGGCCGAGCGCAGCCTTCACCGACGCCTGGAACGTGTGACGGGAGAGCACCTCTCGCAGCGATGCGACGAGCGCCTCGCGCTCGGCCGTCGGCTCGCGGACGAGCGCCGCGACGACTTCCGGGAAGGCTCCGGCGACCCCGGACACGGCGCCCACCGCGCCATTGGCCAGCCCCTCGGCGAGGACGCTCTCCGCGCCGACGAACACGTCGAGACCGAGCTTCAGATACGGCTCGACGTTGGCGAACGGCTTGTCGGACACCTTCATGCCGACGAGGTTGGGGACACGCTCTCGCAGCGCCACCACGACCTCCGGCGCGACCCGATAGCCGCTGCGATCGGCGAACTCGTAGATGTAGAACGGGAGCGGTTCGCAAGCCGCCGCCGCGGCGGCGAAGTGATCGACGAGTTCGCTCTCGCGCAGTGGGAAGTACGGCGGTGCGATCACGGCGACGCCGTCGGCGCCGGCCTGTGCCGCGTGCGCCGCGAGTGCGCTCGTGGTCGCAGTGGTCTGCGCCCCGCAGTGCACGATCACGCGCAGCGTTGGTGCCGCGGCCGCGATCGCGAGCTCCGCCGCCCGCTGCCGTTCGACCGGCTCGAACATGATCCCTTCGCCGGTCGTGCCGAGGGCGAGCACCCCTTCGATCCCGCTCGCCGCGTAGAAGTCGAGCAGCGCGCCGAAGGCACCCTCGTCGAGGCGCTCGCCGCCGTCGCGCAACGGCGTCACCGCTGCGGCGAACGCAGCCGGCTTCGGTTTGTCGGGCACGTCGCGATCGTGTCACGAATCGTCCGTGCGGGTCGGCGCCGGTCCGCCACGGTACGTACGCTTGCTCAAGAATGGAGGTGCTGCCCGCCGATCGGATCGCTGTGCCCGCGCTCGCGGAGCTATTCAACGAGTGCTACTCGGGCTATGTCGTTGACCTGCACCTCGACGAGGGCGCCTTTCGCCAGCACCTGGAGAGCAATGACATCGATCTCGGGTGCTCGCGCATCATGGTCGACACCGACCCCGTCGCGCTGGCGCTGATCGCGCGTCGGGGCACCGGCGGTTGGGTCGGCGGCATGGGAACGGTTACGTCGCACCGCCGGCGCGGATTTGGCGAACGGGTGCTTGCGGCGGCACTCGCGGCGGCGGGCGAGCGCGGGTGCGAGACCGTCTGGCTCGAGGTGATCGACAGCAACGAGGCGGCGATCAGGCTCTATTACAAGCTCGGTTTCGAGCTCGTGCGCGACCTGATCGTCTGGTCATTGCCGGCGCCCGGAGACCCCGTGCCGCCCCATCGAGTCGTCGCACCCGACGTGGCCCACGCCTGGATCGCCGCGCGGCGCGAGGCGCGCGAGCCGTGGCAGCGCGCCGACGAGAGCCTTGCCGGAATGCTCGCTCGCCGGTCGACACTGCGCGGGTTGGTTGTTGGCGACGGTGACGAGGTGACGGCCGCCGTCGTGTTCGATCACCTGCCCGAGCTCGCCACCGTGATGCAGATCGCCGCGGTCGACCAGGCGGCGGCTACCGATGCGTTGCGCGCCGTGGCGGGCGCCGAGCGGCCGCTGCGGCTGTCGAATGCGCCGGCCGCGAGCGTGGCCTCGGGAGCGCTCGCGAGCCTCGGCGCGGACCCGATCGTCCGCCAGCACGAAATGGCACGACGATCTCTTTAGGGATCGCGAAACTATTCGCCGCGCTTCTCGTTTACGCGTCTTTGGGGCCGCTCTCGAAGCTTGAGTAGGGGCGCAGTCAACCCGGCCCGGCGCGGATGGAAAAACTTTTATCCGCCCGGGCCAGCTTCGGACGCCCGGGCGCGACCGACCGTCCGCACACCCTGCGAGCAGCGGATTGGTCAGACTCTTGTTCTCTCGGCACACCATCCAGGGGAGGGGACAGCACACATGACCGACACGATCGCAACCGCCGAGCAGGGCACCGTCGAGCAGGCCGTCTCGGATTGGCTGGACCAGCTCAACGCGGCCCTGGCGGCCAAGGACGCGCGCGCCGCGGCCGACCTGTTCGCCGTCACCAGCTACTGGCGTGACCTGGTCGCACTGACCTGGAATCTGAAGACGGTTGAGGGCCCCGAGGGCGTGCGCGACATGCTCGAGCAGACGCTCGACAGTGCCGCCCCGCGCGACTTCCGGATCGTCGAGCCGCCGACCGAGGCCGACGGCGTGATCGACGCATGGCTCGAGTTCGAGACCGAGGTCGGCCGCGGGCAGGGATATCTGCGGCTCATGGATGGGAAGGCCTGGACGCTGTTGACCGCACTGCACGAGTTGAAGGGACACGAGGAGCGGCGCGGGCCGTCGCGGCCCAAGGGAGTCCAGCACGGCGTCCAACCCGATCGCGAGAGCTGGCTCGAGCGGCGCCGTCGCGAGGCCGAGGACCTCGGCGTGACCACGCCGCCCGAGGTCCTGATCATCGGCGGCGGTCAGGGGGGAATCGCGCTCGCGGCGCGCCTGCGCCAACTCGACGTGCCGACGATCGTCGTCGACCGCCACGCGCGCCCGGGCGATCAGTGGCGCGGGCGCTACAAGTCCCTGTGCCTGCATGATCCGGTCTGGTACGACCACCTGCCGTACGTCAAGTTCCCCGACAACTGGCCGGTATTCTCGCCCAAGGACAAGATCGCCGACTGGCTTGAGATGTACACGCGCGTGATGGAGCTCAACTACTGGGGCTCGACCACCGCGACCGCGGCGCGCTACGACGATGACGCCGGAGCATGGGACGTGACACTCGAGCGCGACGGCGAGGCGATCACAGTGCGTCCCAAGCAGCTCGTGCTCGCGGCGGGGGTGTCGGGGAAGCCCAACAAGCCCGTATTCGGCGGCCAGGAGATCTTCGCCGGCGAGCAGCACCACTCATCAGAACATCCCGGGCCCGACGCCTATGCCGACAAGCGCGTCGTCGTCGTCGGCTCCAACAACTCGGCGTTTGACATCTGCGCGGCGCTGTACGAGGTCGGCGCCGACGCGACGATGGTGCAGCGCTCTTCGACGCACATCGTCCGCTCGGACTCGCTGATGGAGATCGCGCTACGCCCGCTGTACTCCGAGGACGCGGTGGCAGCCGGTGTCACGACCGAGAAGGCCGACCTGTTGTTCGCCTCGATTCCCTACCGGATCATGGCCGAGCTCCAGATCCCGGTCTACGAGGAGATCCGCGAGCACGACAAGGACTTCTACGCCCGGCTCGAGGCGGCCGGTTTTGACCACGACTGGGGCGACGACGACTCGGGATTGTTCATGAAGTACCTGCGCCGCGGATCGGGCTACTACATCGACGTCGGCGCCGCCGAGCTCGTCGCCGATGGGCGCGTCAAGCTCGCGCATGGCCAGGTCGATCACCTGACCGAGGACGCGGTCGTGCTCGAGGATGGCACCGAGCTGCCGGCCGACGTCGTCGTGTACGCGACCGGGTACGGCTCGATGAACGGCTGGGCCGCCGACCTCATCTCCCAGGAGGTCGCCGACCGCGTCGGCAAGGTCTGGGGGCTGGGGTCTGACACGGCCAAGGATCCCGGGCCGTGGGAGGGCGAACAGCGCAACATGTGGAAGCCGACGCAGGTCCCGGCGCTCTGGTTTCACGGCGGCAACCTGCACCAGTCGCGTCACTACTCGCTCTATCTGGCGCTCCAGCTCAAGGCGCGTGCCGTCGGAATGCGGACGCCGGTGTACGGCCTCCAGGAGGTCCATCACCCGCGCTGAGTTTTTCGCGCGGCGCCCAGCGGGCGAGCGGTCCGGCGGGAGCTCGACGCCAGGCCTCGGGTCAGCGCGCCAGCCGCCACTTGATCGGCCCGAGCCCCGGGAAGTGCAGCGCCTCGGCGGTCGCGCCGGTCAGGTCCCAGACACGGCCCGGGATGTACGGGCCCCGGTCGATCACGGGCACCTCGATCGCCCGGTTGCCATACATGAAGATCACCTTGGTGCCACATGGCAGCGTCTTGTTCGCGACGCCAAGCGTCGAAACGTGCAGGATTCCGCCGCATGCGACGCCCTGCCCATAGAGGTCGTAGAACGACGCGATGCTGACGTTCCATTGGCCGGCCGGGAGCTGGTCGGGGTTCAGCAACTCGTCGGTGAAGTTGAGCCGGTTGAGGTGATAGCGCCGGACCGCGAGCTGGAAGCGCGCGACGGCGGCGCGGACCTCGGCGTCGGTCGGCGCTCCCTTCGCCGGCGCTCGCGTGATCGTCGCCGGCTGACTCGGGCTCGGTGTACCGGGTGGCGGCTGCGTGACGGTCACCTGCGGGTCACTGCGCTTCACCGGGGCCTGTCCGGCGACGGGTTCGATCGCGTGCGGGCGCGGCCGCACGGCCAAGCTCGGGTCAGTCGTGGTCCGGCGTGTCGCCGCCGGCTTGGACGTGGTGGTCGGTTCACTTGACCCACACCCCGCGAGCGCGAGTGCCACCGCGGCTGTCGCTACCAGAGCTCGGATCCGCGCGACTCTAGTGGACCGCCTGCACTCGGGCACCAGTCGCGCTCGGTGGCTCACGCTAGGCTCACGGCGACACCGCGAGCTCCGAGTTCGGCGTGGGCCGTGGAAGGAGGCGGTGCTCTCCAAAGACGCGCCGCGTCAATCCATCGACCGAAGAGGAGCAGCGATGACCGGAAAGGCTGATTTCACCGAGCAGGAATGGGAGACCGTGCTCGAAGGCCCGCCGAGCGCCGGGATGATCGTCATCACCGCGCAGCGCGGGGGAACCTTCCGCGAGACGTTCGCGATGGCCAAGGCGTACAGGGAGGCGCGCAAGGAGCACGGGCAGAGCGAGCTGCTGGACGCCATCGCCGCCGCCAAGCCCGAGGTCGACCACACGCGGTATCACTCGCCCGACGAGGCCCGGCAGGCCGGGCTCCAGCACCTCCGTGACGCGGTCGAGCTCTTGAGCCGGAAGGCTACCGGCGACGAGCTCTCCGACTACAAGCGCTTCGTCGTGACGCTGTCGGAGAAGGTCGCCCACGCCCACCGCGAGAAGGGGGTCGACGTCAGCCCCGCCGAGCAGGCAGCGATCGACGAGATCGCAAACACCGTCGGCGTTTCCGCGCAGGAGTAGATCGAGCCATGGCCGAGTCAAACCGCCGTTTCCTTCTGCGCAGCCGGCCCGCGGGGCGGATCACCGACGACACGTTCGAGCTCGTAGAGGAGGCGGTCCCCGAGATCGCAGATGGCCAGGCGCTCGTCCGCACGCAGTGGATCTCGCTCGATCCGACCAACCGCGGGTGGATCAGGGAGACGCCGACATATCTTCCGCCGGTCGGGATCGGCGAGGTCATGCGTGGCCTCGGACTCGGTCAGGTGGTCGCGTCAAAACACGACGGCTACCGGGAGGGCCAGCTCGTTCAGGGGCTGATCGGCTGGCAGGAGTGGGCCGTCGTCTCCGACGCGGCGCCGCTGCTCCAGTGCCGGAGGTCCCGGGCGTGTCGCCGAGCGCCTTTCTCGGCGTGCTCGGCGCGACCGGACTGACGGCCTGGATCGGGGTCAAGGAGATCGGGCGCCCGCAACCTGGCGAGACGTTCGTCGTCTCCGCCGCCGCCGGCGCGGTCGGCTCGGTCGCCGGCCAGATCGCGAAGATCCAAGGCGCCCGGGTGGTCGGGATCGCGGGCGGCGAGACAAAATGCGCGCTGCTGACCGATCATCTCGGGTTCGACGCGACCGTCGAATATCGCGCATCGAGCTGGCACCACGACCTCGTCACGGCGACCCCGGATGGGATCGACGTCGACTTCGAGAACGTCGGCGGTGCGATCATGGAGGCCGTCTTCGCGCGCCTCAACATCCGCTCCCGCGTGGTCCTATGCGGGCTGATCTCGGGCTACAACGATGCCGACCCTCAACCGGGACCGCGCAGCTTCGCAAACCTCTTAGTCCAGCGGGCCACGCTCCAAGGATTCATCGTGCTCGATCACCTCGACCGGCTGATGGAGGCCGCAACCGAGTTGGCAGGGTGGATCCGCGACGGGAAAGCTCAAGCCGATCGAGACGGTGATCGAGGGCTTCGAACAGCTACCGCAGGCCATCAACATGCTGTTCGACGGCGCCAACACCGGCAAGCTCGTATTACACGTCTCCGATTAGCGCCGTCCGCGCGACCGTCTTTGGCGGCCGTGATCACGGCGGTTGTCTCCCACGCCGGCACGAGGACCTCTCGGCGCGGCCGTGATCGCCATGGCCGTGATCCCGTGGCGTCAAACCCGCGAGGTCGAAAGGCCGTAGGAAGGGCGCCGGTCTGAAGTCGGTGAACGCCGGAGGCGTGGAGACGACTGCCCGCCGGACTCGAAGATGTTGAAGTCCGGGCCGAGCGCTGCCGCGTCCGCGTTAAGGCTGCCCGTGTCGAAGTGCCAGTGGCCGGTGTCGATGCGGTTGATCAGCGTCTGAAACGCCGTCACGGTCTCGGCCGGCGTGAACGCGCAATGTCCAGCGCGTGACACGAAGATCTGGCGCAGCAGATTCCGGATCTCCGGCTCTGTCGGCGGCTGCCGACTGTACGCCTGCTCGTCCTGATTGGCGACCAGCCCGTCGCCGGTGGTGTGCATCGTCAGCACCGGGCGGCCGTCAAATTGGCCGTTGAAGACGATGTTCTGCTCGAGGTACTTGACCGCCTTCGGGTCGGCGCTGACCCGCGTCGCCGAGTTCAGCGTCTTGAGGTCGGTTTCAGGGACAGTCCGGCGGCCGCGTAGAGCGCCTTGACTTCGGCGGAGTCGGCTGACTTCTGAGCTGCTTGAAGTAGTCGACGCCGGTGTTCCAGGACGGGTTGCCGCCCGCGCGGCTCTCGAGCTCGGCTCTGAAGTCGAACACGAACGGACCATCGACCTGGGTCAGCCACTGGAACTGATTGGCCTCCTGGGCGGCGAAGTCGGTCGCCGCCGGCTCGGCGCTCAGCGGTGTAAACCACCCGGGCAGATCGCCTAGCGCGCTCGCGAGCGCGAGCCGTGCGCGACCCTGCGCCGTCTGCTGGGCCGTCGAGACGCAACCTCAGCCGCGTCGAGGTTCGAGTTCGGGTTGAGGATGTTGACCACCTGCAATTTCGGATCGATCAGCTGCTGGATCGCGAACTCTGAGTCGAGCGCCAGGTTCCACGTCCCGACGCCGCCGGCGAGAACGCCACACATCGGCAGCGCCGCCGTGAAGCGGCTCGGATGATCCTGGAGCAGCCCGGCGGTGATGATTCCGCCGAGCGAGTGACCCCACGCGATCGTGCGCTGCGGCTTTCCGAACATTGTGTCGAAGATGTTGAGCGTGTCGATCTGGTCCGGGATCGCCTGCTGGATCGCCCAGCCGGTCGTCGCGTACGAGGAGCCGGCCAGCGCGTAGCCGTGATCGAGCAGCCAGCCGCCGGTGACCGGATCGCCAGCGTCCGTCGCCGGGTTGGCGGAACCTGGGGCCACGTAGCCGTGGCTGTAGAGCACGAGCGTGCCGTTCCACTGCACGGCGGGCAGCTGGATCTCGTATGTGGCGCCATCGGAGAGCTCCCGGTGAACGTCTGCACCGGGCCGCTTCCGCCGGCCGCGCGCGACGTGCCGCCACCGGTGAGTGCGATCACGCGGCGAGCGCCGCCGCGCAGAGGGCGAGGGTTGCGATCCGACTCCGAAGCGAGTTACGCCAGATGGGCACTGCAACTCCAATCCCCGTCCGGAAAGCGGGACGGCGTCACGTGATAGAGGCCGCGCAGACTATTGCGCCGCCGCGCGGCCTGTCAACGTACAACCGCGCGGGATGCGCGCGTCACGGGCGGGGTGCCAGCCCGGAGAACGGCTCGGTCATGTTCGGGCGTGGCAGCGGCGGCGCGTCGCGTGACCGGATCAGCAGCAGCGCGGGCCCGATCGCTCAGGCGGCGAGCGCCGGCTCGAGCTCGCGCGCGAGCCGATCGACGGCGGTTCGGAGCGCGCCGCCCGCGAGCAACGCATCGGTGGCCTGGGCGAGCACGCGACCGAGGAATCCGCGCCCGCTGACGTTGACAGACGCGCAGAGCTCGCTGCCACCGCCGGACGCGCGCGCGTGATACTCGACGTCGAGCTGGATCGGCCCGCTCGCGGTCAGGACGAGGTTCCCGTCGTCGGCTTCGGTGACATCGACCTCGAATTCGAGCGAGCGTCCGGCGAGGTGTCCGTGCACTCGCACGTGCTCGCCTGCCATCAGCCGATCGCCCTTCCAGTCGACCAGCTCGAAGTCGATCGGCGCCCAGCGCGAGATCGCGTCGGGCTCGGTGAGCAACCCGAGGACGTCAGCGGGGAGAGCCGTCACTCGCGTGTGGGCGGTCCACTGTCCCATGGCCTAATCCTCGCGCGTAGCGATGAAGCGTTTCGTGACATCTGTCACGTCATCCCGATCCATGGCGCGATGCTAGGACCGCCTGCGTGCGATGTCAGCGCACCCTTGGGTGACGATGCCACACCCTCGCAGCGGCCACGAGCGGGTTACGCTGGCGGCAAAACCGTCACGTCAATGGAGGTCGCTGTGGGCGCGCTCGAGCTTGATCGGATGACCTGGCCGGAGGTGCAGGCCGAGCAGCAGGCCGGGCGCGACCGGCTCGTGATCGCCTTCGGCGCGACCGAGCAGCACGGTCCGCACATGCCGCTCGCGACCGACGCGCTGATCGGCGATCACCTCGCCCGACTCGTGGCAGACCAGCTCGACGCGTTCGTCGGCCCGACGGTCAGGATCGGCTGCTCGGATCACCATCTCGAGTTCGCCGGAACCCTGTCGATCTCGGAGCAGACGTTCTCGGGCATCGTCGCCGACCTGGTGTCCTCCGCGGCGCGCAGCGGCTTCCGGCGCCTGATCCTGCTGCCAACGCACGGGGGAAACTTCGCCCCGCTCGCGGCGGCGCTCCAGCAGCTCGGCCCCGTCGACGGGATCGAGGTACGCGCGCTGACCGACATCACGGCGCTGCTCGCGCTCGCCCAGCTCGGCGTCGACGAATACGGCGTGCCGCTCGGCGACGGGGGCCTGCACGCCGGGGAGTGGGAGACCTCGATGCTCGAGGCGATCCACCCCGACCTCGTCCACCCCGAGCGCGCGGAGGTCGGCTACAACGGCGATCCGGAGGCGGCGATCGCCGCGATCTTCGGTCAGGGCGTGCACACGATTTCGAGCAACGGCGTGATCGGCGACCCGAGCAGCGCCAGCGCCGAGCACGGAGCCGTGTATTGGGACAAGGCGCTCGCGATCGCGCTCGACGCGATCGAGCACGATCACGTGGAGCGCTGATCGCGCGTGAAGCTCTGGCGCGCCGACGAGCACGAGGCGCTGACCGACACCGAATGGGAACCCGCGCTCGCGCGCGACGCGCTTGCCGAGATCGTCGCCGACGCCGAGCGTGGGCAGAAGTCGGGCCTGTGGCCCGGTCATCCGCTCGACGACGTTCGCGAGGACGAGCATTTCTCATCGCTGTATCTCGGCAGTGCCGGGATGATCTGGGCGCTGGCGAAGCTCGGCTCGTCACTTGACTGCGCGGCGGCCGTCACCGCGGCGCTCGAGCGCTACCGAACGCAGCCCGATTTCGACGCGGAGGCACATCCGCCGAGCTTCTTGATGGGGGAAACGGGGCTGCTGCTGGTCGCCGACCGGATCGGCTCATCGTCCGCCGACCGCGAGCGCCTGCGCGAGCTCGTCCACGAGAACCGTGAGCATCCGACGTGGGAGATGCTATGGGGCTCGCCGGGGACGATGCTCGCGGCGCGCGCGTGCGGCCTCGACGACGAGTGGCGCGAGAGCGCGGAGCTGCTGTACGCCCAGTGGGATTCGTCCACCGACACATGGACTAACGATCTCTACGGCAAGGTGCAGGTGTACCTCGGCCCGGGGCACGGAGTCGCGGCCAACGTCCACGCGCTGCGCGGCTTCGTCGACGACGAGCTCCTCCGCCGCCGCGTGACGAGGCTCTTGATGCGGACCGCCGCACGACAGGACGACCTGGTCAACTGGCCGCCGGTCGACGTCCCGTTCAGCGAGGTCGCCGAACAGGCTCGGGTGCAGTGGTGCCACGGCGCGCCTGGCCTGGTCACGACGATCGGTGACCTGATGCCGCTGGACCTCGCGATCGGCGGCGCAGAACTGACCTGGCGCGCCGGGCCGCTGTGCAAGGGACCGGGACTGTGTCACGGAACCGCCGGAAATGGGTTCGCGTTCCTGCGCGTGCACAAATTGACAAGCGATCCGGTCTGGCTGGAGCGCGCGCGGTCGTTTGCGATGCGCGCAATCGAGCAGGTCAGCGAGCAGCGCGCGGCGCTGGGACGCGGGCGTTACACCCTCTGGACCGGCGATATCGGGGTGGCGCTCTACATCCGCGCGTGCCTCGACGGCGACGCCGCGTTTCCGCTGATCGACGCGTTCTAGTTGTCCCGACGTCTCGGGGAGCCCACCCGAGCTGCGCTAGTCGAGCTCGGTCAGCAACCCGTCGAGATCGAGATCGGCTCCGAACCCGGTGAGGTGCCCGTCCGGATCGCGCGGCCACGCCTCGGGCGGCCGGTCCCACATCAGCTCGACGTCATTTCCGTCCGGGTCCGACACGTAGATCGCCTCATGCGTGCCGTGGTCGGTCGCCTGGCGAATCGGCCAGTCGGCGCCCTTCAGCCTCCGGTAGCCGTCGGCGAGCGCGCGCCGCGTGGGGTAGGCGAGCGCGACGTGGTGCAGTCCCGCGACACCGTCCGGCTGCGGATCGCCGCCGGCCGACTTCCACGTGTTGAAGCCGAGATGGTGGTGGTAGCCGCCGGCCGAGATGAACAGCATGTCGCCGGTCGTGCCCCACCCGGGGACGTCGCGCGCCTCGGCGACGACGTCGAAGCCGAGTACATCGACGTAGAAGGTGCGGACGCGGTCGATGTCGGCCGTCCGCAGATGGACGTGGCCGACCCGCACGCCCTCGTCGATCGGATCGCTTGCTCGTGCAATCGGGCTGATCGGTCCCTGCTCGCCGCTCATCACTGCACCGTCCTCGTACGTGTTCCGGGGATGGACATCAGGAGCAGCGAACTGTAGCCGCGGAGGGACTTGAGACCGTGACGGTGCGCCGAGTGCAGCGCAGCTCAGCCGTCGAGCCCCAGCAGCCGGTCGGTGAGTTGATCGGGCTCGCCGTCGAAGTACGCGTCGAGGACCTCGCCGAACAGTGCGCTGGCCGGGTCCGCGCGGTGAAACAACGTCATCGAGGAGCGCAGCTTGACCGCGTCGATGCCCCCGAAGATGTCCTGCGCGGTCCGCCCTCGAAGCTCAGTGAGGATCTCCGCGCACTCGATCACCCGCGGTCCGAGCACCGGATGCGCCAGGTACGCCTGGGCTTGCGCAAGCGACGCGATCGCGTACCTGCGCGAGACCGGGCTCTGCCCGAGGCCCGCGATCTGGGGAACACGAACCACATCCAATGGCTGCGCTTGCGGCCGGCGCGCAGCTCCGCGACCGCGGCCGCATACGTCCCGGCGCCGTCCTGGGCGGACACGAATCGGTCTAGCTCATGCGGATCTTGCATCTCAAAGCCCGGCAAACGTGATCCATTTGCGCAGCAAGCCAGCGTGGCGCGCCTGTCATCGACCGCCGCCGGTCGCTCGCCTGGCAGCATTCCAGATGTGGCTCAGAACGACGAGCTCAAGGTGCGGACCGCCCGCAACGAGGCGATCTTCCGCGACGTCAACGAGGCGCTCAGGGCCGGCCACTGGCCGGGGGAGGAGGGCTCGCCGATCGCGTTCCGCTGTGAGTGCGGCGAGCTCGGATGCAGCCGCCTGATCGAGCTGACCGCCACGGAGTACGAGCGCATCCGTGACCACCCGCGCCGCTTCTTCGTCGCGCCCGACCATCAGGTTCCCGGGGCGGAGACGGTCGTCGAGCGGCACGACAACTACCTCGTGGTGGAGAAGAAAGCGAAGGCGGGCCGCGTCGCCGAGGCGACTGACCCACGCACCGGCTAGATGACGTTGCTCGAGCCCCGGTCGGGGTCGAGCACGTAGCGCAGACGCAGCTCGGTCCCTCCCGAAGAGCGTTCGACGATCGAGAACCCGTCAGTCATCTGCGAGATCAGCGCGAGCCCGAGGCCGAGCCGGTTGCTGTCGGGTCCCGCGTGGACACCGCAACCGCTGTCGGCGATCAGCACCCACAGCTCGCCGCCTGCGAGCTTGACCGTCAGGTGAACATGGCCGATCCACGCCGGGTAGGCGTGCAGCACGACGTTCGTCAGCGCCTCCGAAGTCGTCAGGCGGATCGCCTCGAGCTGGTCGCCGGTCGCGCCGGCGGCTACCGCGAACTCGGTGATCGCGCGACGCGCCTCCGGCACCATGTCCGCCGACGCGGGCCACGACTCGCGCACGTAAGACGGAGCGTAGGAAGATGACCTGGGGCGAGCTGTGCGGATCAACGCCATCGTTCGGGCGACTACTTCCCCGCAACCGTACTTTGAAACCTTCAGAAAGAGGAAATTTCTTAAACTTTTGCGCGGCGGCGAGCGAAATCGGGACCCAGCGAGATCAAACGCGGCCCGGCTGATATAAGCGCACGATGCCCAAAGCGCCCGTGCCCGCTGAGCTCGATGCGTTCCTCATGCGGCCAAACCCGGCGGTGATCGCGACCCTGCGCGACGACGGGAGCCCCCACACGGCGGCGACCTGGTACCTCTGGGACGCGGGTCTCGTGCTGGTGAACATGGACCGGGCGCGCAGGCGGCTTGCGCACCTGCGTCGCGATCCGCGCGCCTCGATCACGATCCTGGGCGCCGACGCGTGGTACCGCCACGTGACGCTCGAGGGACGGGCGATCTCGATCGAGCCCGATCCCGAGTGCGACGACATCGACCGCCTCGCGCGCCACTACACCGGCGATCCGTTCGGTACCCGCGACCGGCCGCGCGTCAGCGCGCGGATCGAGGTCGAGACATGGCACGCCTGGGCCGGCTCGGGCGCGTGGGCGACCTCGGAGTGAGCGCCGCGCTGAAGGCTGCGAATTTGTCGACCGCCGGTTAGGGTTACCGGTCGTGGCACAGGGACTTGCAGGGGCCATTCGAGGCCACGTCTTCGAGCGTGGCAAGCCCGGCTTCGATGCGGCCGCACATGTGTTCAACGAGCGCTTTGACCACGTGCTGCCGAACGCCGTCGCGCGGCCCGTCGACGGGACCGATGTGCGCGACGCGATCCGGTTTACGGTCGCCCACGGCGTGCACGTGCGAGCTCGCTCGGGTGGGCACAGCTATGCGGGGTATTCGACTGCGTCCAACGGTGTCGTGCTTGACCTGCGCAAGCTCGACGCGATCAAGTTCAACCGGGGGGCCGGCACCGCGACGATCGGAGCCGGGGCCCAGCTGATCGACATCTACTCCGAGCTATCTGCGCACGGCGTGACCGTGCCGGGCGGATCGTGCCCGTCGGTGGGGATCGCCGGTTCGACGCTCGGCGGGGGATTCGGTCTTGCGGCGCGCCACCTCGGCCTCACGACCGACAGCCTCCACGCGGTCAAGATCGTCACCGCGGACGGGCAGCTTCGGACGGTGAACGGGCAGTCCGATCCAGATCTGCTGTGGGCGCTGAAGGGCGGCGGGGGCGGCAACTTCGGCGTCGTGACCGAGTTCACATTCAAGGTTCACCCGATCCCGACTGACGCGACCTATTTCCAAGTGGATTGGCCGTGGTCCTCGGCCGACGAGGCGATCGCCGCGTGGCAATCGTGGGCGCCGCACACGACCGGCAAGCTGACCTCGATCCTGCACCTCAACTCGAGCGGCCCGTCGATCGAGGCAAATGGACAGTATCTGGGGTCGGCCGGGTCGCTGCCCGGGATCGTGGCGCCGCTGCTCGGCGTCCCCGGGGCCAACCTCGCGACCAACGTCCAGAAGCCCTATCTCCAGATTCAGCTCCTGCTCGCGGGGTGCGAGGGCCGCACGGTCTCCGCCTGTCATACCGTCGGCGCGGGCCCCGGCGCCACGATGCCGCGTGAATCGTTCAACGCCAAGTCTGACTATGTCGCCAAGCCGCTCCCCAGCGCCGGGCGGGCGGCGATGATCGCCGCCGCCGAGCACCCCGGGGCCGGGGCGGTCCTGTGCGATGCCTACGGGGGCGCGATCAAGCAAGTCGCTCCGACGGCGACCGCGTTCGTGCACCGCGAGCCGTTGTTCTGCATCCAGTACTACGGCGATGGCAGCACGCCGGCCTGGATCGAGCAGGCCCATACAAAGCTGCACCCGTTCGTATCGGGCAGCGCCTATCAGAATTACATCGATCCCGCGCTCAACCACTGGCAGCACGCCTACTACGGTCAGAACCTGCAGCGGCTCGAGACGATCCGCAAGCAGGTCGACCCCCACCATTACTTCACCTTCCCGCAGGCGATCGGGCGCTGAGGTTAGAGGCCAGCCCCAGGTTTGCGATCAACCGACGCGCGAGGGCGCGTCCAGCACCGGCCTTGGACGCGCGGTGCGGATCAGCGCTTCGATCGCCGTCGCCCCCTCGGCCGCCGAACCGACTATCTGCCCGGCCGGGTCGATCGCGACGGCCGAGGGCGTGGCCCGCAGCGCGTAGAGCTCAAAGGTCTCGTTTGCCTGCTGGGCCAGCGCGCTGGCGAGCCCGTGTTCGCGCGTCAGCCGTTCAACGGCTTCTCGTTGTCCGGAGAAGATCGCGGGCAGGGAGACGCTGTCGGCGAGGACCTCCTGCCAGCGGCCGAGTTCGGGAAGGAGTTGCAGGCACGGGCCACACTCGGTGCTCACGAACACGAGGATCACGGGCCGCGCTGCGCCGAGCAGATCGGTGAGCGTGTGCGCCTCGCCCGCGACCGAGTCGAGTTCGAACTCCGGGGCCTGGCTGGCGCGGGGCAAGCCCGGCCTGCGCATCGCGGTGAGCGCCGAATCAAGGTCCTTTGCGAGCCGTCTGTGCGCGGCGGAGAGATGGGCGGTGGCGAGCGCGAGTGCGAGCGCCAGCACTGACGCCACGACGAGCGCGACCTGCACCTCGCTCAGATGCTCGAAGGCGCCGGGAAGCGGCTCGGGCGACGGCGTGGCCGCGACGGCCACTGCCAGCGCTGCCAAAAGGACGTTCCTGGCGACGGCCTCGGGCCCGGCCGGCTCGGAGTGAAGCTGCCCGAAGCAATGGCAATCGGGGGCGCGCCCCCGGCCCAGCGCACGCACAATCCCGGCCGTGAAGCACAGGAGCAGCACCACCGCGAGCACCGCTCCGTACCGCGCCGTGGTCGCCGGCAGCAAGAGCCCCGCCGCCGCGAGCTCGACCAGCGGCAGGACAGAGGCCGCGAGACGCGCGAGGCGCTCCGGCAGCCCAAAGTCGACCATCGCGCGCGCCGATCCCGGCAAATCGAGCAGCTTGCCCACCGCGGCCGCGACGAACACCAGCGCGAGCACGCACCGAAACACGACCACAAGCACTCCCACTGCGGTGGATCATACGGTCAGCCTGGCCGCGGGTAGCATCCCGTCAGATGCGGAGCTGGAGACGTGGGGGGATGCCGTCGCTCGCGTTTGAGGCATACGGCGTCCCCGTGGGCGTGAGGTTCGCCGACGAGGCGTTGCGTCGGGCGCTGACGGAGATCGTGCCGCCGGGCGCGCGGCCGATTGACCGGGCTCCGTCCGCGCCCGCGTTCACTTTGCGGCGATCCGCGATCGACAGCTACGAGGTCGCCAGCGGGAACGAGCCCGTCCTGTTCGACGGCACGCTCGAGCTGGCGCTCCAGACGCTCGACCAGCAGATTCGCCTCCACATCGCGGCCAACGCGAGCGCCTGGACCTTCGTCCACGCCGGCGTCGTCGCCGTCAACAAGCGCGCGATCGTGCTGCCCGGCCCGAGTTTCTGCGGCAAGACCACGCTCGTCGCGGCGCTCCTTGAACTGGGGGCGAGCTACTACTCCGACGAATACGCGGTCCTCGACCCCGACGGCCAGGTCCACCCCTACCCGCGCCGGCTCTCGATCCGCGGCGAGCACGGGCAACACGCGGTCGACCGCGATGTCCGCAATGAGGGCGGCGCGGTCGGAGATCTGCCGGCGGCCGTCCGGCTCGTCGCCGTGGTGCTCTACCGCCCCGGTGCCGCGCTGCGCTGGGAGCGGATCTCGCCCGGCCGCGCCGTGGCCGCGGTGCTCGCCAACACGATTCCCGCGCAGGAACGGCCGCACGAGTCGATTCGCACGCTCGGCAGGGCCCTCGCCGACGCGACCGTCGTGCAAGGAGAACGGGGGGAGGCCCTCCCCGCCGCCGAGCTCTTGCTACGCGAGCTTGACTCCGACCCGCGCTGACGCGCTCGTGTATCGCCGGGGGCGGCGCCCGTACGATGACGTGGTCCGCCGCCTACGGAGGGAGACGGAGTTGAGCTCATATGCGCGTGCGCGGAGCGAGGGCATCGTCGAGGAGGTCGGTGACGCACCAGCGACGACTATTCGTGGAGCGTCAGCTCGGTCGCCGACGCCTCGCTGACTTTGCTCGAGGGCCCGGGCAACTGCAGCCACACGTCCGCTCCCTGAAGCTGGCGATTGCGCGCGTGGGCCTGCCCGCCATGAGCCTCGGCGATCACGCGCACAATCGAGAGTCCGACGCCGGCGCCGCGACCCGATCGGGCGGGATCGGCGCGCGAGAATCGGTCGAACGCGCGGGGGATGAAGCTCGAGTCGAACCCCTTGCCCTCGTCGAGCACGTGAAATTCGACGAAGCCGTCACGTTCAGTCGCGAGGAGCACGATCATGCCTTCGGCATATCGCAGCGAGTTCGAGATCATGTTCGTGAGAGCCTGCTCGAG
Organism: uncultured Solirubrobacterales bacterium; assembly: GCA_963744695.1. Taxonomy (GTDB): domain Bacteria; phylum Actinomycetota; class Thermoleophilia; order Solirubrobacterales; family Solirubrobacteraceae; genus Palsa-465. Next base: position 236,726 of record CAVUUT010000009.1, read on the forward strand.
CCGCGCCGGGTCGGCGTCGAGCGCGATCCCGTCGCCGCACTGGACAGTCAAGGCGCGTCCGCTCCGGCGCGCCGCCGCGGCGAACCGGGTGGCGACCGCCTCGAGTACCGGGCGCGCCTCGACGCGCCGCTTGTCGAGCGGCAGCCGCCCCTGTTCGGCGTGCGCGATGACGAGCAGGTCCTCCGCCAACTTCGCCAGCCGATCGACCTCCTCGGCGACCGAGTGCAGGCGCGCCTCGAGTTCCTCGTGGGGACTGTCAGCCGACATCGCCAGCTCGAGCTCGAGCTTGAGGATCGCCAGCGGCGTACGGAGCTCATGCCCGGCATCGGCCACGAACTCACGCTCACGTACCAGCGCGGCGTCGATGCGGCTGAGCATTGCGTTCAACGTCGCGCCGAGGCGGCGGAGCTCATCGTCGGCCTCGGGAACCGGTAGCCGCTCGCCCGACGGAGCGCCCGAGATCAGGGCGGCGCGGGCACGCATCTTCTCGACCGGCGCGAGTGCCCTTGCGGCGAGGCCGTAGCCGGCGACGCAGGTCAGCACCAGCAGCACCGGCCCGCCGATGAACAACAGTTCGTCGAGCGTGGTCAGCGCCTGATCGCTCTGCGCGAGCGGCGAGCCGACGATCAGCGTCGCCTGCGGGCGGGTGTCGATCGGTTCGGCAAGCAGCCGGGCGTCGCCGCTCCGGTTGACGATCAGAGAGCCCGCTGCCGCTCGCCCCAGCTCGCTTCGATCGAGCAGCGCGGCGAAGTGCCCGGGGGTAGCGTCACGGACCCGACCGGTGTCGGGATCGACGATCTGCGCGAAGGCGCCGCCCGTCTCCGGCAGTTTCGGGAGCTCGTGCTCGCGGCTCACGAGCGTCGACAGGTCGGCGGCGCGCGCGCGCAGCAGGCTGTCGATCCCCTGGTCGAGGCTCGCCGCGAACTGTTGGTGCAACAGCAGCGCCAGGCCGCCGAACAGGACGACCATGATCACGGCGAAGCCGAGCGTGAGTCGGAGGCGAAACGGGACCCGGCGGATCACGCCCGCAACCGGTAACCCGCACCGCGCACCGTCTCGATCGTCTCGCGGTCGAGCTTGTCGCGCAGATATCCGACGTAGACCTCGATCACGTTCGAGCGGTTCTCGTAGCTGTCGTCCCACACGTGCTCGAGCAGGTCGAACCGGCTCAGGACCTCCCCGGGGCGTCGCATGAACAGCTCGAGCATCGAGAACTCACGGGCGGTCAGCGACAGCTCGCTGTCATTACGCCACACCCGGTGTGCGGCGGGGTCAAGCCGCAGGTCCCCCGCTGTGAGGACGGTCGGACGCCGCGGCGCGCCACGGCGCATCAGCGCTCGCATCCTGGCCAGCAGCTCGTCGAATGAGAACGGCTTCGCAATGTAGTCGTCGGCGCCGCTGTCAAGACCCCGCACGCGATCCCGGACATCGCCAAGCGCGGTCAACATCAGCGTCGGCGACCAGACCTCGTTCGCTCGCAGGCGACGGCACACCTCGAACCCGTCGGGACCGGGCAGCATCACGTCGAGCAGGATGACGTCGTAGTCGGTTGCGGTGGCGCGCATCAACGCCTCCTCGCCGTTGGTCGCCACGTCGACGCCCATCCCGTGCCGGCGCAGCCCTTCCCGCAGCAGGGCGGACAGCTTCGCCTCATCCTCTACGACAAGGACATGCACCCCGTTAGCTTTGCACGAGCGCGCGCATCGACTCCTTGATGGAGCGCGTCGTGGCCAGCACCGCTGTCGGCTCGTAGCCACAATGGGCCATGCAGTTCTCGCAGCGCGGATCTCGACCGCGGCCGTAAGCGTCCCAATCGGTGGTCTCCACCAGCTCTTTATAGGTATCCGTGTAGCCGTCGGCCATCAGGTAGCACGGGCGTTGCCAGCCGAACAGCGAGTAGCTCGGGATGCCCCACGCCGTGCAGCCGAAGTCGACCTTGCCCTCGAGGAAGTCGAGGAACAGCGGCGAGTGATTGAGCCGCCACCGCTTGCGCCGGCCATCCGCGAACGCGGCGCGGAACAGTTCCCGCGTCTGGCGGACCCCGAGGAAGTGCTCCTGGTCAGGCGCCTTCTCGTACGCGTAGGCGGGCGAGATCATCATCTGGTCGACCTTGAGCTCGTCGTTGAGGAAGTCGAGCACCTGCCGTACGGCAGCGGGGGTGTCGTGGGTGAAGAAGGTGGTGTTCGTCGTCACGCGGAAACCGCGTTGCTGCGCGGCACGGATCGCTGCCGTGGCCTTCTCGAACACCCCTTCCCTGCAGACGGACTCGTCATGGCGCTCGCGCAGGCCATCGATGTGCACCGCCCAGGCGAAATACGGCGAGGGGGTGAACATGTCGAGCTTGCGCTCCATCAGGATCGCGTTCGTGCACAGGTACACGAACTTCTTGCGCGCGACGAGCTGGCGGACGATCTCGTCGATCTCGGGATGGATCAGCGGCTCGCCGCCTGCGATCGAGACCATCGGCGCCCCGCACTCGTCGATTGCGCCAACCGCCTGCTCGACCGGCATGCGTCGCCGCAGCACGTGCTCGGGCTGCTGGATCTTCCCGCAGCCCGCGCATTCCAAGTTGCACTGAAACAGGGGCTCCAGTTCGACCAGCAGCGGGAACTTCTCGCGCCGGCGGAGCTTCTGCTCGATCAGGTACGCGGCCATGCGCGCTGACTGTCTGAACGAAACACTCATCGGTTCACCTCTGAGGGCGCGCCTCGATCGGGAGCTTGAAGTGGACGTCCTCGCGCGCGACCGTGCGTTCGCTGAGCGTTGTGCCGCCGAGCCCCTCGAGCGCGCGCGCGACCTTCTGGACCAATGCTTCGGGCGCTGAGGCGCCTGCCGTCAAACCGACACGGCGGCGGCCGATAAGCAGCTCAGGCTCGATGTCGGCGCCGTCCTCGATCAGCGCCGCCGGACAGCCGGCGCGCTCGGCGACCTCGACCAGGCGCCGGGAGTTTGAAGAGTTGCCCGAGCCGACGACGAGCACCACGTCGCAGTCCGAGGCAAGGTCGCGGACGGCGTCCTGGCGGTTCTGCGTCGCGTAGCAAATGTCGCTTGAGGTCGGCCCAACCAGCGCCGGGAAGCGTTCGCGCAGCGCGTCCACCACGGCGGCGGTCTCGTCGATCGCCAGCGTCGTCTGGGTCAGGTAGGCGACACGATCGGGGTCGGAGACCTGCAGGCCGCCGATCTCGTCGGTGCTGGCGATCACGTGGATGTGCTCGGGCGCCTCGCCGAACGTTCCCTCGACCTCCTCGTGCCCCTCGTGTCCGACGAGCACGATGTCGAAGCCGGAGCTCGCGAAGCGACGGGCCTCGGCGTGCACCTTCGAAACCAGCGGACACGTGGCGTCGATGACGTCAAGATCGCGCTCGGCCGCGGCGGCCCGGACTGAGGGCGAGACACCGTGGGCGGAGAAGATCGCGGTCGCGCCGCGGGGGACCTCATCGATCTCCTCGACGAAGATCGCACCGCGCTGCTCGAGATCAGCGACGACGTGCGCGTTGTGGACGATCTGCTTGCGCACGTAGATCGGCGCGCCACGATCCACCAGCGCGCGCTCGACGATCTCGACCGCACGTACGACGCCGGCACACGACGCCCGTGGCGAGGCAAGGACAACCTCGCGCGGCCCGAGCGCTCCCGCCCAGCTCTCGACGAGGGCGCTCGCCCGGCGCAGCGTCCGGTACGCGACGGCGGCACCGGCCACCGTGCGCAGCGGGCGGTACAGCTCTTGACGGTGCGTGTCGAGGACGACGCGCAGCGTGACGAGTGGTCGCGCGTGCGCCGCGGCGGCCACCCAGGCAGACTCCATATCGACCGCCAGCGCGCCGCTTCGCTGCAGCGCCCGGCGGCGTTCACGCACCACCAGCCGCTGACTAGAGGCAATTGGCCCGACCCGAACCCGCAGGCCACCGCGGCGCAGCACGCCGGCCAGGATCGTCGGGTCGGGGCACTGTGTGGTCCCGGTTGGCCCCCGGAGCTCGCTCGCGAGCACCACGTCGCCCGGCTCGAGCTCGGGGTCGATCGCGCCGCAGAAACCGGCGATCAGCAGCGGGTCACCCTCGGTCACCCGCGCCCCGCGCGCCGCGCGGCGAGGTCCCATCCCGATCCGCTCCACGTGTGCCCAGGAGGCACCGGCACGCACGGCTCGCGCCTCGACCGACAGCGGCGCAAGGACAGTGAACCCGCTCACGCGGCCGCCACTCTGATCTCGGGCCTGCGGGCCGGAGTCGCGAGCGCGGCGCGCGCAGCCGTGCGGCCGCTGCGGACGGCGCCTTCCATCGTCGCCGGCCAGCCGGTGTCAGTCCACGACCCTGCCACCAGCAAGCCGGGGATGTCCGTGCTCGGCCCGGGGCGCAGTGCGCGCGCTCCGGGGGCGGCACGGAACGTCGCGGCGTGCTCGCGGGTGACGAAGAAGGTGTCGACCTGGGCCTCGCGCGCGGCCGGCAGCAGCTCTGCCAGGGCCGGGAGGTAGCGGTCGCGAAGCTCATCGACGGTCATCATCAGCTCGCCGTCGGCGGCAGAGAGCGAGACCGCGAGAAGCTGCCCGCGGGCGAGCCCCGAGCTCTCAGTCCGATCGAACACCCACTGCACCGGCGTGCCGACGCCGGCCGCGAACGGCAGCTCGAGCACGCGGCGGTCATAGGCCACATGCAGGTTGACGATCGGCGAGCTGCCCAGCGAAGCCAGCCGCGAGCGTTCCAGCCCGCTGCCCGGCGGAAGCAGCAGCGCGGCACGCTCGTGCGGTACCGCGAGCACCACGGCGTCGGCCGCGAGCGATGGCGCACTGCTGATCTCGATCTGAAAGCCATCCGCCTCGGGCACGATCGCCGTTGCGCCGCGCCGCAGGCGGACGTCGACCCCGGCGGCGGCCAATGCGCGCCGTGCGGCCAGATCGTGAATCTGCCCGAGCGGTACGCGCGCATAGCCGATGTCGCCGGCCGCGGCGTCACGCAGCAGTCCCTCCTGGAATACGAACGCCGCCTGAGCGAGCGAGGCGTCGGCCGCAATCAGGTTGAGCGTCGGCCTCGCGATCAGCGCCCAGATCCTCTCGACCGTCTCCTCGTCCTGACCGTGTTCTGCCAGCCAGTCGCCGAACGAGCGGGCATCGGCAATCGGGTCGTCTGCGTCGACGGCGCGCAGCGCCCGCATCGCGCGGGCCAGCGAGACGCGCTGGCGCACGCCGAGGAACGGGTAACGGGCGAGCGACCCCGCGAGATGAAGCGGCGCGGGCAGTCCCGACCGGCGCAGCCAACCGATCTTGCCACCGGGTGCGAGCACCGGCATCGACAGTCGCGGCTGCAGCGTCACCAGCTCGATCGCGCCGATCCGCTCCAGCAGCTCCCGATAGGCAGTGCAGCATCGGAGGAACACGTGCTGGCCGTTGTCAACGAGGATGCCGTCCCTGGTGAACGAGTATGCGGCGCCGCCGAGGCGCCCTCGGGATTCGAGCAGCGTGACGGCCGCATCGCCGTCGGCGCAATCGAGCGCCGCCGCGATGCCGGCCAGCCCACCGCCCACGATCACAATCCGTTTCACGTCCGTCCGCCCGTCATGCTGCGCGCGGCGAGCCACGCCTTTTCCCATGCCGGCAGCGAGATCCGGCGCCGCAGGATCTCCTCGGGCTCGCGCATGATCCGCTCAAGAATGCGGCGGTAGATCCCGGTCATCGCCAGCACGCACGACGCGCTGCGTGGGTCGAGCACGTCCACCAGGCCGAGCCCGCGGTCGAACCATTCGCGCGCACGCAGCGCTTCGAAGCGGATCAAGTCGGCGCTCATCTCAGGTGGCGCGGCACATCCGAACCGATCGAGATCCTCGGCGGGCAGGTACACCCGGCCGAGCTCGTAGTCCTCGCGCACGTCTCGCAGGATGTTCGTGAGCTGCATCGCGACGCCGAGATCGTCGGCAAGACCGGCGTGACCATTCCCATCGCCGGCGGTGAAGATCGCCAGGCACAGCCGCCCGATCGAGCCGGCCACGTCGCGGCAGTACACGACGAGCTCATCGAAGGTCCGGTAGCGCGTGCCACGCACGTCGAGCTCGACGCCGTCGATCAACAGCTCGAGCGCTTCGAGCGGGAGGTCGAAGCGGTTGCGCGCATCACTGAGCCCGACGGTCACCGGATCGCCGCACCAGCCGTTGCGCGCGCCCGGAGTCCCGACCGCGGCGTCTGCGACGGCGGCGAGCGTCTCGCGTGCCCCGTCGAGCGCGGCAAGCTTTGCGCGGGGCTCATCGCTGCCGTCGCCGATGTCGTCCACCCGGCGCGCGAATGCGTAAACGGCGCTCATCGCGCGCCGCTTGTCGCGCGGGAGCAGGCGGATCCCGTAGTGGAAGTTCGCCGCCTCGCGCCGCGTGATGTCCTCGCAGGCGCGGTACGCGAGGTCGACCTCGAGTGCCGGCGTCATCGGCCCAGCACCGCCTCGGCGAACGCGATCGGGAACCAGCGCCGCCGCCCTTCGACCGAATCGAGCGCCGTCCTGCCGCCGGCCAGGAACCCGGCGACCGCGACCCGGGCGCGACCACGAAGGAGCCGCACGAGCGGTGCGCCTTCGTCGAGCAGTGCCCCGGCGCGCCCGCTGACGTCGGCCCCGGACACGTAGACGCGGCCGCGCGCGCGATCCTCGTCGACGTCCTGGAGGTGCTCGATCACCTGGAGACCGGCGCAGATGCGATCCGACAGCGCGATCCGCTCCGGCGTCGCGGCACCGAACACGTGCAGGACGAGCTCCCCGATCGGCGCGGCCGACAACTGGCAGTAACCGAGCAGCTCGTCGAACGAGTCATAGTGCGTCACGATCTGGTCCTGGCGGTTGGCTTCGATCAGCCGCAGGAACGGCTCGCGTGGGAGCGCACACTCGCGCACGGTACCGGCGAGCGCCCTCATGACCGGATGCCTCGGGGCATCGAGTTCGCCCTCGACCTCGTCGAGCAGCGCGAGCCTGTCGCCCGCGACTTCGTCGCCGATGTCGTCGACGAGGCGGGCGAAGCCATAGATCGCCATCAGGTGTCGGCGGATGCGGGGGCCGAGCAGCCACAGGGCGACCGGGAAGTTCTCCTCGCGCGCCTGGACCATGACAGCCTCGCGGCTCGGCATCGACGTCAGTGCCGGCGCCGTGCGGCTCACCGTGCGCACCGCCCCAGCGCCATCAGCGGGAACACGATCCGGTACAGGTGGTAGTTGATGTAAAAGTCGGATGGGAAGCCCGTGCCCGTGAATTGCGGCTCGTCCCAGCTGCCGTCGGGGAGTTGGGATGCGACGAGCCAGCGGATGCCGCGTTCCATCGCCCCGGAGCGTTCGCCCGCCGCGTCGAGCGCGAGCAGGGCCCACGCGGTTTGCGAGGCGGTGCTCGCGCCGCAACCGATCCAGGCCCGATCGTCGTACGAGCGGCAGTCCTCGCCCCATCCTCCATCGGCGTTCTGGTGATTCTCGAGCCAGCGCACGGCTCGGCGGATTCGCTCGTCGGTCGCCGAAACGCCCGCCGCGACCAGCGCGGGGACCGCGGCGCCCGTCCCGTAGACGTGGTTGACCCCCCAGCGGCCGAACCACGAGCCGTCCGGCTCCTGGGCGGCCAGCAGCCAATCGAGTCCCCGGATCGCCGCCTGGCCCGCACCGCGTCCGAGCGCTCCCAGCATCTCGATCGCGTGCGCGGTGACATCGGCGCTCGGGGGATCGATCACCTCGCCGAAGTCGCAGAACGGCAGGTCACGAATCAGCGCGCGGCAGTTGTCGGCGTCAAAGGCGCCCCAGCCGCCGTCGGAGCTCTGCATACCCTCCACCCACCGCGCTCCGCGCTCGATCGCCCCGCGCACGAGCCCGGCGTCGGGGTGGCGCACGCGACCGAGCGCGAGAACGACCTCGGCGCTGTCATCGATGTCTGGGTAATTGGAGTTCGCAAACTCGAACGCCCAGCCGCCGGGGTCGAGCCGTGGGCGCTTGATCGCCCAGTCGCCTCGGGCCAGGATCTGCTGGTCGAGCAGCCAGTCCGCGGCCCGGACGATCGCCGGATCGTCTCCGCCAACGCCGGCGTCGGTCAGCGCCACAACCGCCAGCGCGGTGTCCCAGACCGGCGACTGGCAGGCTTCGAGGCGCCGGACCGCGCCGTCCTCGATCGTGAATGATTCAAGCCCGTCCAAGCCAAGGCGCATGACCGGGTGATCGAGCGGATATCCGCGCAGGTGCAGCGCGATCAGCGAATAGACCCACGGAGGCTGGATTCCGCCCCACGAGCCGTCCGCCTCCTGGCGGTCGACGATCCAGCGCTCGGCCCGCGCCAGTGACAGCTCTCGAGGCCTGCGCAGGGGGCGGCGCTCATAGCGGCGCAGGATGCCGTCGAGCACCACCAGCGCGCGGCCGGCTGGGGTCTTCCCGACAGGCGCGGTCCACTCATGCGCCCCAGCGAGCTCGTCGAGCTTGAACGGCAGCGGCCGTAGTGGCTTGTAGGAGAGCACCACACTCAAGGCGACGATCGTCTGGCGCGCCCAGCAGGCGAAGTCGTATGGGTTGAGCGGCGCCCACGCCGGCAGCAGCATCATCTCCGGTGGCAGCACCGGCACTCGTGCCCACGGCCAGGCGCCGAACAGCGCCAGCCAGATGTGCGTGAACACGCGCGCCTGCTCGAGCCCGCCCAGATCACGAGCGAATGCCGCGGCAGCCCGCATGTGCGCGGACGCCGGGTCGTCGCCGGCCAGGCGCAGCGCGACGTATGCCTCGATCGTCGTCGAAACGTCGCCGGGGCCGCCCTGGAACTGGCTCCATCCGCCATCGGCGTGCTGCTGAGAGCGGATCCAGCGGGCGGAGCACTCGGTCGCTCCCGCCTCCCGGATCCCGAGGAACTCGCGCAGCAGGAGATCCTCGGCATCCATCGTCACGTTCGTCTCGAGCTCGCCCTTCCACCATCCCGAGGGATCTTGAAGTGAGAGCAAGCGCTCGCAGGCGCGCAGCCGAGCGCGCTGCACCTCTGCCTGGACGTCGATATCAATCGTCGCCACACTGGTCTCTTACGCTTCCGAATATGAGAGGAAGCTGAGAGCGGGCCTCGCGGAGTTGTGCGCGACGCGCGAGTAGCCGGCCAATCGGGCCCGGATCGACCACCTGCTGGCCGTTGGCCATGCCGACCCGAGTCGCCGCGTTTACGAGGGAGCGGTGAGTCCGAGCCGTGACGCTGTCGAAGCGGCTTCGCCGCGCGTGCGGACGTTTAGCTTTCGCAAGATGGCGGAAACGTGATGATCAACCGTCTTGGTCGAGACGACCAAGCGCTCGGCGATCTCAGCGTTACGCAATCCATTCGCGAGCAGTGCCAGCACTTCGACCTCTCGCGTCGTGAGGCCGGCCGGATTGGCGCGTGTTTTCGGGCGTGGGCCGCGCGGCAAGTCGCGCGTACCGCGCCGGCGCAGCCGACGCCTGACGATCGCTGCTGCTGGATAGGCGCCGAGTGCTTGGAGCTGATCGAGCGATCGCCGCAGATCGTCCTCGTTATCACTGTGAGCGAGCGCAACGGCGGCCTCGTATTCACATCCCAATTTGCGCCAGCTCGTCGCGGCTGCTGACCAGTGGCCCGCGACCTCGAGCGCGTAAGGACCTGCCATCTCGTTGTCAGAGAGTTGATCGACGATTCCGGCCCGCCTGCGCCATGCCCCGAGCTCCGCCGCAACCCAACGCGAGCCGCGGAGTCGGGCGAGTGTCAAAGCCGCTGCAGTCGCCTTGTCCACTCCGTCGCGATCGCCCTCGAGCCAGGCTGCCTCTGCCCGCGCCGCCGCCACGGGTTCGCTCGCCTGGAGCTCCTCGCTGCGCTCCGCGAGCGAGAGTGCCTCGGCGAGCGGCGGCCAGACTTCGGGGTCACCCCGGCGAGCTCGGACGCGCCCCACCACCGTGAGGGCGATGATCTGGGGGATCCTGGAGCGGCGCGGCTCGCGGAGTACGAGCGCCGCGGTCTCGACGGCTTCTGGCCAATGTCCCAGATCGAGCTCCATCTGTGCTCGGTAAGCAAGCAGATAACCCCGCCACAGCTCCAACCCGCGCTCGCTCGTGTACTGAAGCGCCGGCTCGAGATACTCATAGGCGAGGTGAAGAGCTCGCTGGCGCCGTGTCACCCACACGAGATGCGACATTGCCCGGCCGACGTGCTCCTCGAGTCGCGCCTCGGTGGCAATCGCAAGGCTGCGCTCCAACTGCTCTTTGCCAGCGGCGTCGCCATTCAGGAACCTTGCTGTGCCGACACTGTTGAGCGCGTGCATGGCAATCTCAGGCTCATCGAGCGCTTCCGCCAATTCGAGCGCACGGGTGCCCCATGCGACGGCGCTATCAACATCCTCAGCGTCCATACTGAGTTGCGCGACGCGGGCACACGCCATCCCCAGCTCGCGTCCCGGCTCGCCAGCCTCGAGCAGTGCCACCGCCTTCTGCGCGGCCTCCACGGCGGCGACAACGTAACCGGGGCACCACAGCACGTTCGACAGCAGCTGCACCGCCTCTGCTTCGGCGCGGACGTCGCCGAGATCATTGCGCATTGTGATCGCGCTTCGGAGCGCGTCGATCGCGTCGCCACTCTGGTCAGTCAACATGCACTCGTACGCCCGATGCTCGAGGAGGTCGGCCCGCTGCTGCGGGGCGAGTGTCTCCGCAAAGCCGAGTGCACGCGCATACTGCGCTGCGCTTTCACGGTGTGCGCCGAGCGCCGACGCGCGCCTGGCGGCCTCCGGAGCGAAGCGCAGTACCGCGCCGGCGTCGCCGGCGGCGTCGGCGTGATGCGCCAGCCGGGCGGGATCGGCTGAATTGGACAACGCCTGCAGCGCCCGGGCGTGTAGGGCAACCCTTCGATCGGGAGCGATCGACTCCTCGATCACCAATCGAGCAAGTTCATGCCGGAACGCTACCCCCCGTCCTATCGGAACCACCATTCCAGAGCCGATGCACTCGTCAAGGCCCGAAACCGCCTTCCCCGTGATCGCACGAAGTACGTCGATCTCCGCCGCCGGCGGGGCGACCGTCAGGGCCTGCAACAGCGTCAGCGCCGGATCGCCAAGGAGCGCCGCTCGCGCGAGGACCGCATCGCGAACGGTCGAGGGAACCTCTTTCGTTCCGGCGGCCAGCGCCTCGGAGACGAAGAACGGGTTGCCGCTTGTGCGGCGATAAAGCTCCTCTGCATCCACCTCGTACGGCTCGGCGAGCGCTGCGACTGCGGCGGGCGAGAGCCGCTGAAGCTCCAGACTCTCGACCCCTCGGGCCCTCGCGAGCTCACCAAGCACGACACGCAAGGGGTGAAGTGCATCGAGCTCGTCATCACGATACGTGGCGAGCACCAGGGCGCGAATCCCTTCGATGCGGCGGCCAAGCAATCTGAGGACATCGAGCGTCGCCTCGTCGGCCCAGTGCAAGTCTTCGAGCACCAGCACCGTCGGCGAGTCGCTTGCTATCTCGCGTGCAAGAGCGGACAACACCTCATGCGGACGGCCGCCGCGCTCCACGAGCTCCTCGAGCTCACCGCCGACGGCCTGCGCGACATCAACGAAGGGACCCAACGCACGCGGCGTAAACAGCGCCTCACAGCCACCCCACAGGATCCGGCCCGGCGACCGCTGGGCCGCGCAGAACCGCCGCACAACGGCGGTCTTTCCAACCCCCGCCTCCCCTCGCAACAGCACCAGTCGCCCCTGACCGCTGCTCGACACCGCTGTCAGCGAGCCGTTCAAAACCCCGAGCTGCTCGGATCGCTCGAGCAGTTCGGCCGACTTCCCCAACGCGTCAACTCCTGATTGCTCCACGCTCACCTGGGCGACCTCGTGTCCATGCGTTCATTCTTCAGACACGCGCGTAAGCCCGCAACCCATGGAGCCGGGGGGGCGCCACGCACCCGGCCTCCGGCTACGCGGCACCGCACCCATCAACCTGCAGCGACGCCGACTCACGACCCAAACGATGGATCGAGGCTAAGGCTGAATACTTGAACTGTGACCGTCGCTGGCAGTGATCGGGTTGTTCCGCTCCTGCGGACGAAGCTCGCTGTTCCTAGCTCTCCGCCCCTGATCGAACGTAAAAGCCTGATCGACGCACTCTCCGCGGGCCCATCGCGACCGCTTACGCTCGTCTACGGTCCCGCTGGTAGCGGAAAGACGATGCTCGTGGCGCAATGGGCGGCGTCCGCCACAGGCGAGCGTCCGGTTGCCTGGCTCTCGTTGGAACCGGGCGATAACGATCCCGCGAGGTTCTGGATGTACGTCGTTGAGGCGCTGCGCTCGGTGCTGCCAGGAATCGGTGAAGCCTCGGTGGCGATGATGCGCGCGCCCGGAATCAACCTCGTTGACGAGGCTCTCCCGCCGCTGGTCAACGAGCTCGCCGACGTATCGGACCAGCTCGTCCTTGTGCTGGACGACTATCACGCGATCGAGGACAAGCGGATCCACCAAGGCATGGCTTCGCTGATCGAGCATCTACCGGCCACTGTCCGCATCGTGATGACATCACGCGCGGAGCCGCCGCTCCGGGTGGGAACGCTGCGCGCGCGGGCCCAGCTCAACGAGATCGATGCTGTGCAGCTGCGCTTCTCAGTTTCAGAAGCGGAATCGATGCTCAACGAAGTGCATGGTCTCGGCCTGGCCCCCGAGACGGTCAAGCGGTTGCACGACCGCACCGAGGGCTGGGCAGCCGGCCTCTATCTGGCCGTTCTGTCGCTGCGCGGGCGCGACGATGCGAGCAGCTTCGTCGCGTCCTTCACTGGTAGCGACCGACGGGTCGTCGACTATCTCGCAGCGGAGGTACTCGGTGAGCAGCATGAGGCGGAGCTGGACTTCCTGCTTGAAACGAGCGTGCTCGACGGCTTCTGCGCGCCTCTATGCGACGCCGTCACGGGCGCGCGAGACAGCAGGGCGATGCTTGACCGGATCGAGCGCGTCAATTACTTCCTGATCCCTCTCGACCCGAGGCATGAGTGGTACCGCTACCACCACCTCTTTGGCGAGTTACTGCGGCACGAGCTCGAGCGCAGACAGCCGCGACGCGCGACCGAGCTCAATCGCCGGGCCGGACGTTGGTTTCTCGATGCCGGGATGGTGTCCGAGGCGATCGGGCACCTGACGGCAGCTGGGGAGTTCGATGCAGCGTCCGAACTGATCGACAATCATTGGCTGGCGTTCACGAACGCCGGTCAGCGGGAAACGGTCGCGCGGTGGATGGATCACCTTCCGCATGGCTACATCGCGGGCGACGGCCGGTTGTGCCTGGTCCAGGCCAGGACTGCACTGGCAGTCGGCGAGCGTAGCGAGGTCCTGCGGTGGGTCGACCTCGCCACGCAGGCGCCGATAAACAACCCGGTTGACGACGCAGAGTTGGGGGAGGAGGTAACCGTCGTTCGCGCCGCGGCATTGCAACTGCTCGGTGACATGCGTCAGGCCGAGCAGTTGGCACAAAGACTCGCGCCGCTGGACGGCAGCTCCATCTGGCACTCGCTCGCCGCGTGTCTCTTAGGTACCTCTGCGCGATTCTTCGACGCCGCCGAGGACGCGCGAGCGCTGTTCGAGATGGCGCTCAAGCTCGGCAGCAGCTCGCAGAACTTCATCGTCTCGATGATCGCGCTCGGACGGCTCGCCCTGATCGCCGCCGATCGCGGGGACTGGCTGGAATGCACGGCGAGGATCGAAGCCGCGTTTGACGTGGTCCGCGCAAACGGTCTCGAGGAGTACTGGATCTGCAGCTCGGCTCACATCGCCCGGGGACGGCTCTTGCGCCATGACCGCCGACCGACGGAGGCGCGGGCCGAGCTGGAGCGCGCGGTCAGCCTCGCGCAGCGTGGCGCCGGACTGGTCGAGTTGTCGTACGCATTGATGACGCTTGCCGAGCTGCGCCGCGAGCTGGGCGATCGCCCAGCAGCGCGCGAGCTGGTGCTCGAAGCGCGTGAACTGCTCTCTCGGTGTCCTGAGCCTGGCTCGCTCGCCCCGCGACTGGCGGAGCGGGAGGCAGCCTCGCTGCGACTCGTGGTCGATCTGTCAGGCGCGAGGCCCGTCGTCATCGACGAGCTGACGGCGCGGGAGCAGTCGGTACTCGGGCTTCTGCCTACCGGCCTCTCGGCGAGGGAAATCGGCGACGAGCTGGGCATCTCCCGGGACACGGTCAAGACGCATACCAGGCGCCTCTACCAGAAGCTGGGCGTGTCAAGCAGGCGGAGCGCCGTCGCGCGCGGCCGAGAGCTGGGACTGCTCTAGCCGCGCGTCGCCCCTCCCACCGGGGTGACTTTGGTCGGGGTGATGACAGCTCACCCCAGTCCGACACATCCTCGTCGCCTGGCCCATCACCAGACACGAGAGAGAAGGCACGGCCATGTTCGAAAAGCTCGCGACATTCGCATACTCCAACCGACGGCGCGTGCTGTTCGTGGCGGTGATCGGGACTGTGATTGCCGGCGTGTTCGGCACCGGCGTGTCGAGCCATCTGAGCCCCTACGGTGCGGATGACCCCGCCACGCAGAGCGTCCAAGCGACCAACCGTTTCCAGGCCGCGACCGGGCGCCAGCTCGATCCCGGCGTCGTCGCGTTGGTCTCGAGCGGTGACGTCCGCAGCGCCGCTGCGCGACAGCGAGTCGGAAGTGTCGCGGCGGAGCTCGGGGCGCAGCCCGACGTGGCACGTGTCGCGAGCTTCTACACGACACACGACCCGGCGATGGTGGCGCGCGACGGGCGCTCGACATATGTGGTCGCGTACTTCAAGGCGCGGTCGGACCTGCAGATATCCAACGACGCCAAGCTGATCGAGACTCGCTTCGCCGCCCAGCCCGACGTCAAGCTTGGCGGCGACGCGATCGCCAACGCCCAGGTGAACACGCAAGTCGGCAACGACTTGGCGCACGCCGAGCTGCTCGCGTTCCCGTTCATCTTCCTGCTCTCGCTTCTCTTCTTCCGCTCGCTCGTGGCGGCGCTGCTGCCGCCGCTGCTCGGTGGACTGGCGATCCTTGGCACGTTCTTCCTCCTGCGCGTCGTCTCGACGTTTGCGGACCTGTCGGTGTTCGCGCTCAACCTGACGACCGGACTCGGACTCGGGCTGGCGATCGACTACAGCCTGTTCATCGTCTCGCGCTACCGCGAGGAGGCTGCCCGCGGCGGCTTCGGCCTTCAAGCGTTGCGCCGCACCCTCCAGACCGCCGGACGCACGGTGCTGTTCAGCTCGGTCACGGTCGCGTTCTCGGTCGCCGCGCTCGCGATCTTCCCGCAGCGGTTCCTCTACTCGATGGGGATCGCGGGGGCGATCGTGGCGCTGCTGGCGGCGGCGCTGGCCCTCACGGTGCTGCCGGCGCTGCTGGCTGTGCTCGGCCCGCGCGTCGACGCTCTCTCACCCCAGCGGCTGCGGCAAGCCGCCGAACGCGACGCGCGGCCCGAACGCAGCGGCGCCTGGTTCCGCCTCGCGCACTTCGTCACGAGGCGGCCGGCGCAGGTCGCGGTCGCGAGCGCTGCGGTGCTGATCGCGCTCGGCATCCCGTTCTTCACGCAGACCCGGTTCATCACCGCCGACGCCCGGGTGCTGCCCCAGAGCGCAAGCGCCCACCAGGTTCAGAATGCGCTCGACAAGCAATTCGCGCCCAACCGCATCACGCCGCTCGAGGTAGTCGTCGGGGTGTCCGCGTCGTCACCGGCAGTTCGGTCGCTCAGCGAGCGGATTGCCGGGCTGCCGGACGTGTCGGCGGTCGGGCCCGCGCAGCCGGCAGGCGGCGGGACATCGCTGCTTCAGGTCGCGTCCGTGCACGGTCCGCTGACCGACAGCACCGAGCGGCTGGTGCGCGAGGTACGCGCGCTCCGCACGCCCTACTACATGGGCGTCGCCGGGGAAACCGCGTCATACCTCGATCTCGAGCACAGCCTCCGGGCTCACCTTCCCGCCGCGCTCGCAATCGTGGTCGCCGCCACGCTGATCGTCCTGTTCCTGATGACCGGGTCGGTCGTCTTGCCCCTGAAGGCGGTCGTGATGAACGCGCTCAACCTGAGCGCTGTGTTCGGGATCCTGGTGTTGGTCTTCCAACACGGGAACCTCCAGGGGCTGCTCGGCTACCACAGCACGGGCGCGCTCGACGCGACCCAGCCGATCCTGCTCTTCGCGATCGGTTTTGGGCTCGCCACGGACTACGGCGTGTTCCTCCTGGCCCGGGTCAAGGAGGCGCACGACGCCGGCGCGGCGAACAGGGAGGCAGTCGCACTGGGGCTCGAACGGACCGGACGCATCATCAGCGCCGCCGCGCTGCTGTTCGCCGTCGCGGTCGGGGCGTTCGCGACCTCACAAATCGTGTTCATCAAGGAGCTCGGGATCGGTACCGCGCTCGCCGTCCTGCTCGACGCCTCGGTGATCCGAGCGCTGCTCGTGCCCTCGCTGATGGCCTTGCTCGGCCCGCTCAACTGGTGGGCCCCGCGACCCCTGCGCCGGCTGCACCGGCGGATTGGGCTCCAGGAGGCCGCGCCAACACCGGTGTGACCACAGATGCCAGTCAAGCCGGCCGGGCAACACCAGCATTATCGACCGGATCCACCCTCTAACCAACGCGAGACCAACCACCATGAGCAAACAAACCCCCACCCACGTCACCCCCAGCCCGGCGGAGCGCGAGCCGACCCGGTTTGAGCTGACCGGTCGCGACCGGCCTGCCGGCGGCACCATCGAGGCTGCGATCGAACGCAACCGTGCGTTCGCGGCCGCCGGTGGCCACAAGAACGCCGTCGTCTTCCCCAACCTGCGCCTGTTCGTGATCACGTGCCTCGACCCGCGCGTCGACCCCGCGCACTTCCTGGGCCTCAAGCTCAGCGACGCGATCGTCGTGCGCAACGTCGGCGGGCGGATCACACCCGATGTGATCAACGACGTCGCGTTCATCGGGCAGATGGCCGAGAACGCGCTCCCCGACGGGCCGCTGTTCGAGGTCGCGGTCATCCATCACACCCAATGCGGAGCCGGCGCGCTGGCCGACGCCACGTTCCGCCGCGCCCACGCCCAACGAATCGGGGCCGACGAGTCTGAACTGCGCGACCGCGCCGTCCTCGACCCCGCGGCGACGGTGACGAGCGATGTCGAGCGCCTGCGGGCCGCACCCTCAATTCCCGCGGGCGTCACCGTCTCCGGGCACGTCTACGACGTCGTCACCGGCCTGGTGCAGACCATCCTCCCGGCCGGATTCCAAACCCGCGGCGTTGAACGACCCCACCCGCCCCAGGGAGACCAAACGCCATGACAAGCGCAGTTGTACCCCAACCCGAGTCAGACCAGGTACGTGGTCGTGATCCCGCGCGGTGGCCGCTGATCCTCCGCTACCTCATACGCTGGTGGCGGCTGGCATGCCTGCCATGGGCCGAGCGCCGGCTGGTGAGGGAGCTGGACGGCCTGTGGCGCCTCCCCCCGAGAACACGGGGAGGGTGATGTGACAGACAACCTGGGCGGATCCGTACGGTCGCCCAACGTCAGGAAATGCCCGCTTAGCCTCGCGTGGGCCTCTTGCCAGCAACCAGCAGGCGGATGACGCTGGCGAGGCCGGCCGCGACCAGCGCGAGCGACACGATCGCCAGCCTTCTCTCGCCCTCGGGCGCGAGCTTCCTCGGCGGGGGGAAGCCCGCCCGGGCGATAGTCGCCGACGTCCAGCCGCTCCACCAACCGGCACACCCCAGCCGCAGGCTCTTCCAAGTTCCAGGATCCAGCCGGCGCCGCCCGACGGCGAGGATGACAGCCCACACGGCGGCGCAGCCGATGCTGTACCGCGTGTACGTGTTCGTGTTGAGCTGCGTCTTGATCCGTGAGATCCCCTCTTGGGGCATTTGGTCCTCCGATCCTCGCATGGGATGAGCCTTCAGAGTGGATTCTCCACCGATCGCTACGGACGACAGCCGCAACCCCTCACACACGCGCCGGGTCCCCTGTCACCCCGGCCGCCTAGATTGGCGCTTCGTCGCCGCCGGAGAGCTCAACCGAGCACTGCCGCGCGGGCGGGTCACCAACTGAAAGAAGGATGCCGGAGGGGTCACCGCGCACCGGCGGCTATCAGCTCGAGAGATGCCCTGGCCGACAGCTTTGGCGCCAGGGCGCGGTAGGCCTTCATCACGCCCGGCGGAGAACGCCATCGTGTATTGGACCTGTTGCGGGACCTCGTAGGACTGTTACTAGGTAAAGAGCTTCTCACGTTTTGCGCGCCGGTCGGTAGGTATTTGCGCTAACGGTCGTTGATGGGTCAGGGTCCAAGCAGCTCGGGGATCGAGCGCGAACCAGCCCTGGGCTGGCGGTTGGGGGCGTCGCTCAGGCGATCCGGGGACATGTGAGGTTGTCCACTGTGGTGGATCTGTGGGCGCCGGGATGGAGGGACTGGTATGCGTGTGTTGGGTGCGTTGAGCGTGCCGTTGTTGTTGGGCGCTTTTGGCGTTCTTGCTCAAACGGCGTCGGCGGCGGTGACGCCGGGGTGGGAGTGCATCCCGACGGCCGCTGGTCAGGCGGTCGTGTCCGGGGGCGCGGGTCGAGAAGGAGCGGCCCAGCCGGGAGTTTGCGTGAGCCTGGTGTGATTCCCGTCGGTTTGCAAGGATTGGGGACAAATGGAGGAGCGCACCATTGAGCGGCTTGGACGGAGTGTCAGCGTCGTGGGTCTCGGCACGTGGCAGCTCGGTGCCGATTGGGGATCGGTTAGCCCCGGTCACGCTCGTGCGACGCTGCAGGCTGCAGTCGATCAGGGCATTACGTTCTTCGACACGGCGGATGTCTACGGCGACGGGCGCAGTGAGCAGTTCTGCGGTGAGTTGCACCGGCGGCATCCCGAGGTCTTCATCGCCACGAAGATGGGTCGCCGTGCCGAGCAGCTGCCCGAGAACTACAACCGCAAGAACTTCCTGGACTGGAACGATCGATCTCGTTCCAATCTCGGTGTCGAGCAGCTCGACCTCGTCCAGCTCCACTCTCCTCCCGACGGGGTGTTTGGGAGCGATGCCGTATTCGCGGCGTTGGACGAGATGGTCAGCATGGGCCGGATCCGCGCCTACGGTGTGTCCGTGGAGACATCAGCACAGGCGCTCGCGGCGATCGCGCGTCCGCGCGTGGCGACCGTCCAGATCATTCTCAACTGCTTCCGCCTAAAACCGCTTGAGGAGGTGCTACCCGCGGCGCAGGAGGCAGGCGTCGGGATCATCGCGCGGGTTCCGCTCGCATCCGGGCTGCTCTCCGGGCGCTATGACGAGCACACCGTGTTCGCCCCGGACGACCATCGCAGCTACAACCGACACGGCGAGGCGTTCGACGTCGGCGAGACGTTCGCGGGCGTGCCGTACGACGTCGGATTGGCCGCCGTTCGCGAGCTCACGTCGCTCGTCGATCCTGGCGTGCCGCTGGCCGAGTTCGCGCTGCGTTGGGTGATCGACCAGCCCGGGGTGAGCACCGTCATTCCGGGGGCGCGCAATCCCGAGCAGGTGCGCGGCAACGCCGCCAGTGCATCGCTAGCGCCGCTGCGCGAGGATCAGCTTGCCGGCGTCAGAGACGTGTACGACCGGCTGCTTCGACCGCTCGTTCACGACCGCTGGTAGTCGGCGCCAGCAGAGATCGCAACGGGACATCACATCCGGCCGGCGCCCTCCTGCGGGAGGCTTGGTCTGAGTGCGAACCAGGTAAGCCAGGGGCGGGAAGTGATCCAGGTGCGATCGTGCATTACGCTCCGTCGATGAGCCCTCCCGCGACTCTTCTCATGTGGTTTGCACTGCGCTCGCCGGAGCTGGCCGAGGACTTTGAGCGTCTCATGACGACGGATCGGGACATCGTCCGCGATTCGCTGGACACAGTGTCCGAATGGCGTCTTACGCAGCCGACCGATGTGCCTGGACAGGCGATCGGTCAAGCCGATTACGTGCTGATCGCGGAGATCGTCGAAGTGGACCGCTTCGAGCAACAGGCGAGCGAACACATCCAACGCTTGACAGACGACTTGGCGCATCTCGTCTCGAGCCGCGGGATGCTCATCGTGCGTTCCATCCTGTGAAATCCGCGCTCGGGACACGGCGAGCAGACCCAGCCACAACGTGCTCACCAAGCGCGAGATCACCTCGCACAACCGGCTCGTCCCGGGTTCTGCCAGGTATCGGAGGACATGGCAGATCCGGTGATCGAGGGCGTTCGTGGCGCGGGTTGTACCAGCACACAGGCCCTGACATGCTTGACCAATGCTGCAGACGAGCTTGCGAGGGGGGGTTGCGGGCGCGGTAGCGACGGTGGTGATGACGCTCGAGGAGCCCCTCGACAAACGCCTCTTCGACTCTAAGTACGACGACGTCGAGATCTTGGGCAAGCTCGTGACGCGCGGCGACGAATGGCAGGCCATCGGCTGGGTGCTCCACGTGCAGAACGGCGCGATCTTGGGCGCCGGATACGCGCATCTCAAGCCGTCTTTGCCAGGGCCGGCGGTTCTGCGAGGATTGCTGGTGGGCCTCATCGAGCACGTTGCAACCTGGCCGATGACCGTGCTGGTCGACCGCTACCACCCCGCCCGCAGAGAGCTGCCGAAGCTCGCCACCAACCCCCGAGCTTTCAGCCAGGCGACGATCCGCCACGCAGTGTTCGGGGTCGTCCTTGGGGTGCTCGAGGACGCGCTGAACGACCGCAGCGCGAAGCTCGCGTCGTAGCTCAGTGAGCCACGAGGCCGCGCCCCTGCCTGCCTCGAGAGTCAGCAGCGCACCGACCACGGGCCTTCCGTCGGAGTCTTTACAACGTATGAGTGCGGCTGGTCCAAGGCCGTTTTTGAGTCGCCGTCCGCGGAAGCTACGCACACTGAGCTCCCGGGCGACGGCAGCCCGGACGGTTGTCGCGCGACAATTGAGACCGATCGGGCCTGCCGCCCTCCCTCGGGCTGCCGCGGCCCGAGGGCCGTCGTCCGATAACGCCTACCAGGAGCGCAGAACTGTGAGCGAGCCCACGCCAGCGATTGACTTTGAGAACCTGCCCGCCCCAAGCGAGGGCTTCCTCGTCACCCTGTTCATCACGGTGCGAAGCATCGCGCGGTCGCGCGCCTTCTATTCGGAGGTTCTCGGCGGCGAGGTCGTGCTGGAGGAGAACCCATGCATGATCAAGCTCGCCAATTCATGGGTGATCATGAACCCGGGCGGCGGGCCTACGCCCGACAAGCCAGACATCTCGGTCGTCAACCATGAGCCCGGCAACACGGTCTCCACCTTTATGAACCTGCGAGTCGCCGACATCCAGGCCTGCTATGAGCAGTGGAGCGCAAAGGGAGCCGAGTTCGTCACGGCGCCGATCGATCGCGGCGCCGAGATCCGCTGCTACATGCGGGACCCGGACGGCTACATGATCGAAGTCGGCCAGTCCACCGGGCTGCTCGTCGGGAAACTCGCGAAGAAGCGGCCCGAAGATCTGCGGGGGTGAGGCGGCGCGACGTGGGCGTCGCCGTGATCGCTGCGGGCGGGCCGCCGACGCGGATCGTCTTCATGATGTCTCCGGATCGATTCTCGACACGGTGTGGCGCTTCACGCGGACAACTCCACTGACTCCTCGGGCGTGCGCGTCAGGTTGTGTGCGACGTTGCTCGGTGTTGGAGGAAGAAGCGGATCATCTCGGCGGACGAGTCAGGGGTTTGTGAGTCGGTGTAGGAGCCGGCTGGACTGCCGCCATACCAGGCGTGTCGGCCGCCGTGGACGATCAAGGACTGCGCAACCGGCAGCCCACGCAGGTTGTGGTGGGCGGTTCGGGTGTAGGGGCGCGCGCGGCCGGTGTGGATTGTGATTGGCCCATCCTGGCGTGTGGCATCGCCGATCGCGAGCCGAGCAGCGATCAACTTGTCGGCGTTGACCGGCGCCACGATCGCGTCGCGGTCGCCATGGATGACGATCAGCGGCACTGCACTGGCTGCGGCCGGCGCCCCCCCGGTCCGCATCGCTGTGAAGGCGGAGCCGACGTCGTGCGCGGCACGGTACGCGATACCGGAGTGCACCCCGACCGCCGCGTACAGGCTCGGGTACGTCGCGGCCATGACCGCGGCCATGGCGCCCCCGGCCGAGAGCCCGGCGATGTAGATACGAGCCGGGTCGACGACGAAATGCTGTGTTACCTCGCGGGTGACGCCGGCGATGATCGCGGGCTCGCCTGCGTCAGCCCGCTGGTCAGCGGCGCAGAACCAGTTCCAATAACGGCCTTGGTTGGCCTCCGGCGACTGCTCGGGGTAGGCGACAAGGAACGAATCTTGCTCGGCGAGGTCGTTCATCCGCGTGCCCGCTGCGAAGTCCGGCGCGTCCTGCTTGCCGCCGTGGAGCATCACGACGAGCGGCACGGGTTGACCGGTATAGCTGCTCGGGACGTAAACGTAGTAAGTACGCGTCCCTGTGCTCCCGACATGGGTGACTTGGCGAAACTCACCGTCGACTGGGACAGTGGGAACCCTGGCGCCGCGGCCAGCCGGTCCTACGTGTCCGCGGGTGCTCGCCCGGCGGACGCCTTCTGACCCAGGCCGCCGGCCTTTGACGTCCTCGACAAGGCGGCGGCGCCCCGGAGCCGCATAGATCTCGGGTCCTCCTGGCAGTCCGAGCGGGCGGCGGTTCGACACCGGCAACCGAAGCCTGCCTTGATCACCGAGAGGCCGCGCGACCGACGAGTCATCCGGCGCGACGGTAGGCGTGCTCGCAAGACGCCGCTGCAACACCTGCGTCGCTTCAGAAAGCCGCCCGGCACGGGTGAGCCGGAGCGCTTCGCCAATCGCGGTGTTCATCTCGCTGCTCATCAGACGTCCCCTCACAGTGGTAGTCGGCCCGCGTAGAAAACTGATCGCTGCAGTCGCCGGACCCCTCGCCGGGTCGGGCGCGTGAGCCGCGGGTCATCATGCGGTGCGCGACGCCAGCGCCGCCTTCACCGCCCGCGTCGCTCGAAAAGCCCCCAGGACCTCGACCCTCGCGATCGTCGCGCGGGCTAGCTCAGGCGAAACGTCATCAGCGATGCTCGCCAACCCGAGAACGCGCAACTCCACCGCCTGAC
This sequence comes from uncultured Solirubrobacterales bacterium, assembly GCA_963744695.1. Lineage (GTDB taxonomy): Bacteria > Actinomycetota > Thermoleophilia > Solirubrobacterales > Solirubrobacteraceae > Palsa-465. Next base: position 259,683 of record CAVUUT010000009.1, read on the forward strand.
CAGAATCCCGGACCTGCTCAAGCGCCTCGCGGCTGTAGTGCTCGACGCCGAGCACCAGCTCCCGCCGAGCCACCGTTGTCTCGACAGCTCCTGACCGGCTCTCGAGCTGACGTCGGATGGCGGTTCGAATGAAATCGGTGCGGTTGGCGAAAAAACCCTCGCTGACGAGCAGGTCAATCTGACCCAGGTCGATCAGGCCCATGTTGATCGTGATCTTCTCGCTCCTGTCGAGATCGCTCATGCGCCGTCAGCTTACCATCCCCAGACCATCCATACGGATGGTCGCCCTTTTACGGCGCCGGCGATCAGGGCTGCTGTCCGCTTCGACTTGAGCGACAGCGCGAGCGCCAGGCCGCGACCAGACCCCGAGCGGCGTGACACACAGTGATCCATACGCCAAGCAGCAGCCACGACCCGGGTCGCTGATGCTAAGGAGACAACGCGGTGCCCAGGGAGTCGGCGCCCATCGGCTTAGGTGCACCTTTTTCGTAAAAGCGGTCGAGCTCTGTGATCGTGAAGCCCGCGGTCATAAGCAGTTCGACGATTGGGCGGGTGAGGTGGCAGCCGCCGAAGAGCCGCTTCTGCATCGGGTCGAGGCGGTGTTGCCAGCGGCGCACTCGCTCGTCCGGCGCCAGCCCGTGTTCAAGGAAGTGCAGGGTCCCGCCGGGCTTGAGGACGCGTCGCAGCTCGCGCAGGGCGGCGACAGCGTCGGGAACCGTGCACAGCGTCCAGGTGGACAGAGCGGCGTCGTAACTGTCGTCCTCGAACGGTAATGACTGGCCGTCCAGCCCTGACCGCGTCACCGGGACGCTCGTTGCCCTGAGGCGTTTGTTGGCCAGCTTCCATCCTAGGTCTGCGGGCTCGACTGCAGCAACCCGGGTGACCGAAGCCGGATAGAACGGGACGTTGAGTCCCGAGCCGAAACCGATCTCGACGACGTCTCCCTCAAGACGCTCGCAGACCCGGCGCCGCAGCGGCTCCACCCCCTTCATCCCACAGGCCGCATCAATGATCCGCGGCAGTACTCGCTCCCCGTAGATTCCCATGACTCTTCCCCCTAACTGGCGCTAGTCCCGGTTTTCCTAGTCCCACGCTTCTCACGTAATCGTAGGCGGCTCCCCGGCTGCCGGTGATGAGCGCGAGCTCGCCGGACCTCATCTGATCCGGCCGGCAAGCGTCGACTGGGTCCGACCCATCGCTTTAGTCGTCTGATATTGCACCGCCGTCCGTCGCGCTGTTATGGCAGAGGCCTCATCTGATTCGGGGATGACTACCGGGGCGGTCATTTCGATCATCCGCTTTGATGGCTTCATCGGCGGCCAATAGGCTCGATGTGCTCGTCGTCGGCGCCGGACCCGAGCGACTAGCACTAGTCCCGTACGCGTTTTTGCCTCAACCCAGCTATAGCCGCACAACCACGTAATGATTCGCCAGAGAACAGCCGACGAAGTGACGATTGGAGCATGCGATGGAGTTAGAACTCAAAGAGAAGCGCACGATGTCCCGCGAGGATGCTGCTGCGCGCCTTCGTGCGATTGCCGACGAGCTCGCCGCCGGTAACGACATCATCCTCGAGCGACGTCAGGCGCGGGTTGTCGCGAAGGTGCCCGACGAGGTCAACCTGAAGATCGAGTTCGAGGTGAACGACGACGAGACCGAGTTCGAGATCGAGTTGACCTGGTAGCTGGCTGCGCGAGATTTTCGCCTGTCCGTCCGCGACGGAGTGCGCGCACCCCCCGCTGAAGGGCTCGTGCTGGCTCTCTGGGGGCTGTAGACCTAGTGCGAGCTGTGGCCGATCTCGGCGAGGCGCACCGCGATGAGTTTCTTGACGAGCGCTGTCGGCAGGGGATGGTCGACGCCGAAGTGGAGGGAGCTCTTGGTCATCGTGTAGTCGGCAAGCTCGGCGGCAAGCTGCTCGAGGACCGAGCCGCTGAACGGCAGATAGCTTAAGTGATCCTTGAACGCGGCAAACCCAGCGACGGTCTGACCGCGAACGCGGAACGCGGGCACACGGTAGGAGATCACTTGTTGAGCTTCGGGGACGATCTCAAGGATCGTGCTTCGCAGCGTCTGAAGGGTGCCGTGTTGTGGCTCCTGCACAGCGCGTAGGTATTCGTCAACCTCTTGGGCGGACACGGGTGCCAGTCTAGGCCGCTGAATGCGGTAGCGAGCGGCCTCCGGTCGGTGGTGGTCGGAATCGCCACGGCTAGAAGCACGCACGGTCCGCGCAACTGCGCAAACGTGCGAATCCCGTTCGTGCTCATTGTTCGCTTGTATTATTAACAACGTTATGGTAACGTCGTTAGGGCAATGCCGCCTAGGCCCCGAACCAAAGCGCAGCAAGACGCCCGGCGTCAGCTCATCCTCGACGAGACCCGCCTGCTCGCACGGCAAGACGGCTGGCACGCCGTCACGATCCGTGCCGTCGCTCAACGCTGCGGGCTGAGTGCCCCGTCGCTTTATGAATTGTTCTCGAGCAAGGCCGCGCTGTTGGCCGCGGTCGCGCGCGGTGGATTCGCTGAGCTCGCCGAGTCGCTCTCAAACAGCGACGGTGATGACGGCCTTGAGCCGTTGCACCGCTCTGCGGCACGGTACTGGCGCTTCGCGCACGAGGACCCCACCCTCTATGACCTCATGTTTCACCAACCGTTGGAGCTGCAGTTCGCGACCGGAAAGACACCCGCCGCACTGCATGCTGGTTTTCGCGCGCTTGCGGCGGTCGTGACCGACGCCGCAAGCGGGCTCGAGATCGAGCTACCCGATCCTGACACGACGACCGAGGCATGGTGGGCGGCGATGCACGGGATCGTCTCGCTTGCGCTCTCGCGTCGTGTGAGGCGCCGCCCTGGCCACCCCGAGCGGTTGCTGCGCCTCACCGCGGATGCATTCATCGCCGGCCTGCGCGCCGGCTGCTTTGACCAACCCACGACGACCACAGGACAACAAAGATGAGCACTTCCCGCGCGCTCGCCGAGCGCTTCGCCCAGACCCTGACCGACCACGACCTCGACGCGTTCGCCGAGCTGCTGGACCACGAGTACATCAATCACAACCGGTACGCGCAGCCGGGCAAGGACGGCTCGGTCGGCGTCTTCGCCGCGTTTCTGAACGCCTTTGAGGACTTTCGCGTCGAGGTCGACGACGTCATCGACGCCGGCGCGACGCTCGTCGGCCGGTACACCTATCGCGGCCTCCACACAGGCACTTTCATGGGCATCCCGGCCAGCGGCGCGCAGATCGAGATGCACTCGATCGATATCTGGCGAGTGCGTGACGGCCGCCTGCACGAGCACTGGGACGAGCTCAACACCCTCGAGCTCTTTCAGCAGATCGGCGCAATACCGGCACTCAACTGACTCCGCCCCAAGATCAAATCGAACCTTTTCAGGAGACCCAGTGCTCACTACCAGCCTTGCTCTCGCGGCCGTCGCCGCGCTCGCGTGTGCAGTCGTCTACGGCACCGACATGTTCGCCGCGCTCGTCCTGCGCCCCGCGCTGGCAGCGCTCGACGACGGCACCCTGACCCAGGCAGCAGGACGCATTCACCAGTACGCCGACCAACGGATGCCGCTCCCGGGCGCCGCGAGCATCGTCGCCGCGGCCGCCAGCGCGCTCGCCGCCGGTCTCGCCGGCCACCCCCTGCAGGCGACTCTGGCCGGCGTCGCGCTAGCCGCCTTGCTCGTATGGCTGTCGCTCTACGTCCGGATCGCGGCGCCCATCAACCGCAAGCTCGCCCAAGCCGCCGGCGCCCACGAGACACCCGCCAACGCGCGGGCGATGCAACAGCAATGGGACCACATCATCGTCCCACGCGTCGCCCTACAGGCCACCGCTCTCGCTCTGCTCGTCGTCGTACTCGCACTGACATGAGCACCCCGAGCCCGCCGCATTCACCGCGCGGGGCCCGCGTGGACGCACCCCCAAATCAATCGACCTGAACGCACCAGGACAGCGGCTGCGAGCACTCACGGACCTCGCCACCAACCGATCTCGCGTATCCACCGATACTGACTGCGCCATCCACGAGTCCCGAGCTGTATCGCCGGGCACGACCTCCGGGCCGGAGAACCCCGCTCTGAGCCGACGAGCTCCCTGAGCGGCAGTCATCTCATCGCAGCCCGGTCGGCGACAGAGTGGGTATCGGTCCGATCTATGCGATCGTAACCGCGTGAGCCTGTTACGAGGTTGCCGATGATCGAGGATGCGCGTGTCGCTGCCGCCCCGTTCGAGCTCCCTTCGGTGAGCGGCGGCCTGGTCAGTTTGGGCGACCTGACCGCGGCCGGCTCGGCCGTGGTGTTGTTCGTGAGTGAGGAGTGCCCGACTTGCGCGATGACGCTGCGCCGGCTGTCAGGGACCGCGCAGGCGCTGGCGCAAGGCGGTGTCCAGGTCGCAGCGGTGTTCGAGGATCCGCTCGAGGTCGCAGCTCGTACTGCGCGGCGAGCGGGCTTCGGCGCGACGGTACTTAGCGAGCCGGCGCCCTACGAGGTGTCCGCGGCCTACGAGTTGCAGAGCGTGCCCACTACGGTGCTGGTCGACTCCGCCGGAAATGTGACCCGGCGAGTGATCGGTTGGGATCGCGTTGGGCTCGACGAGCTGATTGAGCAGGCCTGGACGTCCTCGGCCGGATCGCCGCCGCGGGTCGTCGCCGATGATCCGACGCGCAAGCCCGGTTGTGCAGCCAAGAGCACGTATGACCCGGAGACGCTCGCGGCGCTCGACGCGGCCGGGTCCTATGACGAGCTCGAGGAGATGTTCGACCGCGGCTGGAGCGACGGGCTCCCGGTGATCCCACCCACCCCCGAACGAGTGCGGGCGATGCTCGGCGGCCGCGACCCGTCAACATCGCTCGGCGAGGTGCCGCCGGCGATGGGCGAGGCGACGCTGGAGCGGCTGGCTGCCTGCGCGGTCCTGGCCGGCTGTCGGCCCGAATACTTCCCGGTCGTGATCGCCGCCGCCGTCGCGGCGCTCGATCCGGCGTTCAACCTCAACGGCCAGGCGGTCACCACCCAGCCCGCCGGTCAGCTTGTGATCCTCAACGGGCCCGCACGCGAGACGCTGGGACTCAACGCGTCGATCGGTGCCCTCGGACCCGGGAACCGTGCCAACCTCACGATCGGCCGCGCCCTGCGGCTGATGGTCAGCCTCACCGGCGGTGGCTATCCCGGCCGGATGGATCGCGCGACGCTTGGACACCCGGGCAAGATCGGCTTCTGCTTGGCCGAGGACGAGCTGGCCAGCCCCTGGGAGCCGCTTCACGTCGAGCGTGGATTTGAGCGCGATCAGTCCGTGGTGACCCTGATCGCCTGCGACGCGCCGATGTCGATCTCTGACCACCGCAGCCTCACCCCGGAGGAGCTCACCAACGTGCTTGGCTGGGCCGCCGCGGCGACGTGGAGCCCGAACTGGTGGCCGCTGGGCGGCTCATCGCTGTTTGTGATCTGCCCCGAGCATGCCGCCCTGTTCTGCGAGGCTGGCTGGAGCAAGCAGCGGGTCCGCGAGGAGATGTTCCAGGCCGTACAGCGGCCCGCGCACGAGCTGCGGTGGGGCGAGACCACGCCGCAGGTCCACGCCGCCCCGGAGCTCGAGGCGATCACGAAGTGGGACAGTCCCGACGACATCGTGCTGGTGGTGGCCGGTGGCGAGGCCGGTCGCTACTCGGCGGTGTTCGGTCCGTGTCTGGGCCTGCAGGCCGAAATCGTTTCCAAGGAGGTGGCATGAAATACGTGAGCCCATTCGACGACCGGCGGCGGGAGACCGAGCCGCTGGCCCCGCGCGAGAAGCCGTTGCTGGGCGCCCGCGTGGCGCTGCTGGACATCAACAAGCGGCGCGGCGACGAGTTCCTGGACCGTGTCGAGCAGCGCCTGCTCGACCACGGCGCGCACACGTTCCGCGTGGTCAAGGGGATCTTCTCCAAGCCCGCCGACCCCGAGATCATCCGCCGAATCGCCGGCCGCGGCGACCTCGCTGTGGAGGCGCTCGCCGACTGAGGCTCGTGTACGTCGTGCAGTGTGCACGACATGGTGCGCCTCGAGCGCGAGGGGATCGCCACCGCGGCGGTCGCCACCGAGCCGTTCGTCGATGAGGCGCTCGAGCAGGCGCGCCTGCTCGGGATGCCCGACTACCGGATGGTATTCATCCCCCACCCAGTGCAGCTGCTCACGCTCGAGCAGCTCCACGAACATGCCGACCGGGTGTTCGACTCGATCGTGGGCCGGCTCACGCAGCCACAGCGTCGAGCGCCGTGAGCTCATCGGCATAGGCGCTTGCAGCACGCGCGGCCGCCGGGCCGCGTAGTTCCGCTCTGGGCTGACGCGCGCCCTGAGCGCAGTCGAGCCACCGCAGCCCGTGGGAGACGATGCGGAAGCGGTCCTCCTCGCTTGCGAGCCTCAGCTCACGGACCTGTCGGTCGGTCTAGAGATCGCAAGGGCTTGGCTTGCCTCCGCGGTTCGTCGCCACGACGGCGCTGCCGGTCATACATCTGCCAGATCTCGACGTAGACGTCCTGAACAGCGATGAAAGGTGCCAGCTCCTGCTCATCGCCGAAGCGGTAGGCGTCGAGCATTTCTCGGACGAAGCTTGAGCTCGCGCCGCCAATCCGGAGACTCTCGACATAGCTGGCCAGATCCCAGTGAACCGGTCCGCGAAAGGTGTCCTCAAAGTCATTCCATACGAGGCGCTGCGGGGTTCGAAGCAGGTTGCTGAGCGATACGTCGCCATGCAGCGCCTGGCTAGGAAGCGTCGACTCAAACACGACCTCCCCCAGCGCATCCAATCGCACGCGAAGCGCGCAGATCACGTCAACCTCCTCGGCGTCGGCCGGACGAAGCTGACCATGTAGGCGCTCGATGTCCTCGCGAACCGCACGCAGGTCACCCAGGTCACCGCCGAACCGTCGCAGCTCATCATGCAGATCTCGCAGCGCCCTACCGAGCCGGTAAGCGTCGTCGAGCTGGGTTACGGGCTCGACGTCGGGGATCCACTCCAAGAAGGTCATCCACAAGCCGTCGTGGTGATGCGGCCCTGGTGCGATCAACGGACTCGGGGCAACGGCCAAGCCGGAGGGCGCGAGGAACTCGAGCACCGAGATCTCGCGCTTGAGCCACCTCGACAGATCGTCGTGGAGCACGACCGTCCCGGTCATCACGCGAGCGACGATCGGCGCGGGACGCAGATGGACCAGCACGTTGCTGCCGGAGTAGATAACGACGGCGTCCTCTGGCGCCAGCCCGTGCGCGGCCGCAACCGCGCCGGCAGCCGCCAAAGCACGTTGATCGAGATCGCCGACCATCCTGAGCAATCTCGCAGACCCGACGGCCGACCACGGCGCGTAGCACTCAGTTCGCAAAGCCGTGAGGTGTCGCGCCGGCCTCGTGACAGTACGGCACGATCCTCGTCATTACGAGGCGGAGCACTCTTGCAGCAGTCGTCTGGCTCGTCAGTCCTGCGATCCCATTGCGCAGTAATGCCGCGGCGAGCAGCAGGATGATCGCGCCGGGGTTTGCCAGCGTCGCGCCGGAGCTAACACTCCCTTCTGGTTGCACTGAATCGCCGGTCGTTTGGGGACCGGCTACGGTCTCGCGCCTGGCTCCTGTTCCGGATCCACGCGGCGAAACGGCAGTCCGGGCCTGGGCTCCGCGGTGGCCGCGAAGGAGCAGCGCCGTCGTGACGCGGTCTTCTGCGGTTGGCGAGCCTGTATCTGCCAACCTTGGTCAGCGAGCCACCGCGACCACGCTGATCGCGTCACCGTTGAACTTGTTCTGATCGGTGCTGCCGGTCGAAAACGTACGGTGGCACACGATCCGAGCGTCGTAGTGTCCGGCGGGCACATTCAGCTCGCCGACGACGGCGATCGTCGCCTCGTCGTTAAACGTGTTGAAGCCATTGGTCAGCCCGAGCATCTCGGGTCCGACATCGGAGAAACTGCCGCCCGCCGGAGCGATCTGTGGCCGACATCCGGACTGGTCGGTGTTGCCGGCGCCGGTGTTGTTGCGAAGCCGCACAACCCCCGAGACATGCAGAGCGGCCGCGAAGGGCACACTGAGCATCGTCCCTCCGTTAGCCGTGAGCTGCACTGCAGTGACATCGGTTGCCGAATCAACGAACACAAACGTGTTCTGGTCTTGCGCGTAAGCCGACGCGGTCGGCCCGGGGGCTCCCGGCGCGCCCGGAGCTCCTGGAGTGCCCGGAGCCCCCGGAGCGCCTGACGCTCCCGTCTTCCCGGTCGCTCCCGCCGCCCCGGCCCTACCGACAGCGTTGAAGCGAAGCGCCACGGTATGCCTCGGGCACCGCTTCCCCGGTTTTACCACCCTCAGGACGCCGCCCTTCGACGCCACACACCCGTGGATCGTCCCACTCTTATTGAGAAACCGGCCGCCTGTCGCCGCATAGGCGCCACCCCCAAGCGCGACGAACAGCGCCACCAAGGCAATCGCGTTCTGACGCGCAAAACCACCCACTTCGCGACCGAGTCCGGACATACGCCACCTCCCCAGTTAGATCTCCAACTCCGTGTCCCCAGCAGCTCCACCCGCAGCCTACTCCGCATCAGATCCAGGCGCGACGAGCCGATCATCAACCCCTATCACGCCTTGACAGACAGATCGCGGTTACAAGCACGCGATCCTCCTCACCGCAGAAGTGTCAGTAGACGCGGTCAGTGACCGCCATGAGGCAGCGGCGGAGCTAGAGATCATCCCCCGTGCGACGAGACATGAATCGCCTGCGCAAATCGGCGGTACTCGTTGTCAGCGCCGTTATACGGTGGAACGCCCCGCTGACAATAGGGTGCCCCCTACACGGAACCCCATACTTTTGCCCTCAGGACGCCGTGGGGCCGGCGCGAGGCGGCAGGCACGAACACTGAGGACTCGGACAGCCGCGTCGACGGCGGGCGCGAAGCTTCCCTTCGGACCGGCGCGGCCTCGATGCAGAAGCGACTCACCTGTGACCGCGGGCGGCCTGCGCCTATTGGTCCTTTGCGACACTCTGGCGGATGGGCTCAGACCGGCCGAGCTTTCGAGATTTCGTCAAGCTGCTTCGGGCAGTTGGGCACGGTGACGAGCGTAAGTTGAGGGAGATGGGAGCGGTTCGGGGTGAGCTGATCCGTGTCGTGCATTCGCCTTTGACGGACGAGCAGGCCGCTCAACGAATGGGCGAGCTGGTCCGAGCTGATCGAAGGGGCGCACAGGCGACTCTGAGATACGTGTCGAGGATTCGGGACCGCACCCGAACATACGGGACCGATCGTGCATACCGTGTTCTTGTCGCAGCGATGACAGAAGCGCCGCCCGAACCGGTGCGGTCGGAGGATGTGGGCGTGTTTGATCGCGAGAAGGAGTTGGTTTGGATGCCGCTGGATCAGGCGTTTGATCAGCTCGTCTCGGCTGTCCCGGAGCTTGCGGCGGTCCGGGAGCGAGCCGGGCGACTGGCGCGTTCTCCGCAGGCCTTTTCTGTCGAGCGAAACGTAGGCCGAGATCGGATCGTGGTTCCGGGTCAACTGCACTCAGAGGCGATGGGCGACGCTGACAAGCTCGTCGGTCCGGGCTCCGATGATCGTGACGCGCTGGTGCGGTCCTCGCTGGCCCGCCAGGTCGTCAGCGAATACGTCACGGCGATCCTCGCGGGTCCCGACGCCGCATTGTCCCACCAGGCTTTATGGGACCCGACCCGTCCGCGGCCAACCCTGCGTTGGTCCGGCTCCTTCGTCGAGTTCGGCTGACCGTGCTCCCAGAGCGTTTCGCTGACGGCAGCGGTTCGAGACCCGCGCCTGTTAGCGGCGAAGCTGCTGGCACCCCGACCAACGCGTAGGCGGTTTTCGCGCAAGAGGGGAAGTTGGCGTCACACCCGGGATGCTCGTGGCACCCCTAGAAGCAGGTCTCTCGTGACCGATGACTCGCTTCCCAAGCGCGCGCATGCAGACTGAACAGAGCTCTCACTGGGACTAGCGCGAGCGATGCCGAGATACTGCCCCCGGGTCTCTTGAGTAGGCGTCCGGCCGTGCCCGGCGTTCAGCGCCGCGGTTGTGATCGGCGGGTCATCGAGCGTCCCATTGGAACCAGCGTATGCCGATGGCGGCGAACACGACGATGTACCCGCCGCATGCGAGCAGGGCGAGCGAGTCATTGGTGTCCCACGCAGACAGGTTGAGCACTGCGGCGAAGAGCGTCATCACCACGCCGACGGGGGACCAGCGTGCGATCGACTCCCACGCACTGCCGAGCGCCCCGCTTTGACCCAGCGATGAGAGCAGGACGAGGCCGAGCACGAGCACCCGTCCGGCGGCGTTGATGCTGTCGGCGGATTTCACGAGGCCGACGAGCGCCTGCCCGATGCTGAGGAAGACAGCCCCGCCGACGATCGAGACCACGAGCACCAATCCGTACGTGCCGGCGGACGGTGAGACGTGGTGAATTCGAGTCCCGACGATCACGACGATCACGGTGATCACCAGGTTCGCGAGGACCTGCATCGCCAGCCGGCTGGTCATGATCGTCCAGGTCGGGGCGGGCGTGACACGCAGGCGTTGGAACACGCCCTGCTCGCGGTCTCGCGCCACTGTGAGCGCGTAGCCGAGGATCGAGTTGGCTACTAGCCCGTAGGCGATGGCCAACCCGATGATGAACAGCGATCCTCCGAAGCTCTTCGTCGCTTTGTCCGAGTTCGTCGAGAAGAGAATCAGGATCGGCAAGATGATGCTGATCAGGAGCGAGCGCCGGCTCTTCAGGAGCACGACGAAGTCCGCGCGCAGCAGCGAGCTCATAACCAGCTGGAGCGACGGTCCGGAGGCGGGCTGAGAGCTAGTCACGGATCTCGCTCCCGGTAAGTCCGATGAACACGTCCTCGAGGGTCACCTCGCCGTGGGCGATGTTGCGGACGTCGGGGTCGTCCTTGTGCTTGGCGATCAGGTTCTGCGGTGTCTCGCACGTGAGCAGGGCGCCGTGGTCGACGATCGCAACGCGATCACAAACGGCTTCGGCCTCCTCCATCGAATGGGTGGTCAGCAGAATGCTCCCGCCCTGCTGTCGGATGTGCTCGATCCGACCCCAGAGCTGACGACGGGACTGAGGATCGAGACCAGCCGTCGGCTCGTCCAGCAGCAACAGCGCCGGATCGTGGACGACCGCGACGTACAGCGAAAGGCGCTGCTGCTGCCCGCCTGAGAGCTGCTTGAACGGCTTGCTCGCCTCACCCTCGAGCCCGATCTCCTGCAGCCCCCGAGTGATCTCGCGGTCAGACAGCCGGACGCCGTAGAGCCCCGCGTACAAGAGCACGATCTGTTTGATAGTCAGCTGCGACTGGAAGCTGGTCGCCTGCAGCTGCACTCCCAGCTTTGCCTTCGCCTGCGAAGGCTGGCGTCGGATGTCAACCCCATCCAGGAACACCGCCCCGGATCGCGGCGTGATCAGTCCCTCGACCGCGCTCAGCGTGCTCGTCTTACCGGCCCCGTTGGGACCGAGAAGCCCAAAGATCTCACCACGGGTCATCTGAAGACTGACGCCGTCCACAGCCGTCTTGGTGCCATACACAACCGACAGGTCCCGGACCTCCAAGATCACGCCTGAGCCGGCTGGGGCCCGTCGACTCACGTCGTCGTGGACACGCTCCGCGGTCCGGGGTCGGACCACGAAACGATGCAGCACCGCAGCGGCGATCTGCTCCCCAACGCCACGGGCACCATCGGCCATGCCAAGCCGATCTCCCGGCGGACCTTCCGCGAGCAGCTCGCCGGTGATGATCTCAGCGAGCGGCTCGAAGGCCTCCTCCGACTTCGGATCCCGTCTGACCGGGTTCGGGTCACCGCTTTCGTTCATAACCCGGTCTTCGCTCATGAGCCCCATTGTCGCCCCGGCTCTTCGGAGAACCAAACTCGCCGTCGAGATCGGCGACTACGTATTCGGGCGGTCTTTACCGCTCCACCAGAAGAACGAGCCGGTTCGACGCTTTCGATGCACCTTGATCCCGATGCTGAGTAGCGCAACGACAATGAGAATGACGATGGCGGTGCTCATCCGAGCCTCCAGACGCGTGGAACTGCCGAACAGGCGCTGGGCCTGACTGGTTGGGTCGCGACGCCTTACTGAAACCAACCAACTGCTCCACACTACGCTGCGACAGGCACGCTGTGAATGGTTCGAGCGAACCAACTTTTGGCGCTGGCCCGGGGTCGCTTCTAACTACTGAGTACTGCTCGTCGGCTCGAGCGTCGGAGGTAGGGGACGCGGGAAGATTCCACCGAGGATGCGCGCGTCCTAGGCAAGCAGTCGATCGCCGCCGGCGTCGGCGGCGATGAGCTCGCGCGCGTGATCCCTTGTGACCTAACGGCCGAACCGCCATCAGCGCTGGCAATCCGGCGAGCGCGCCCGGAGAGATTCGAACTCCCGACCTTTGGTGCTGGCGGAAAGCGAGAGCAACAGCACCGCCACGAGACCCGCGTGGCCGACGATGCGGCAGTCGCGGCTGGTGGAAGCCACTGGCTGGCGCGCTTGCTCCCGGACTCTGTCGAATGGCCCCGCGGCGAAGGCGAACGGGTGCGGCGCCCTGGTGCGAGATACCCTGGGTTTTGAGATGCTCGACGCAAGAAGCGCGCTGGCTGAGCGTCAGCAGGCGGGCCTCCCGATCTTTGGTCTGGGCCTTGAGTTTGTGGGAGCGCGATGGGTCTCGCAGGGCGGGCCAGATTCTGTGGTGCTCGCGCACGGCAATCCTCGCCCTGACCCTGGCCCGCTGGTGGAGGTCGGGGTGACCCGAAAGCGCTACAGCGAGAACTCATCGGTTGACGTTCACGACTGGATGGGCCGCGCGTTGATCGTTTCAGAGCGGTCGCGCAACGATCCGGCGTTTCAGTTTGAGAGCCGCGATCAGGCGGTCATCGACCGCGAGCTTGCTTCGGTGCCCGGCCCAGACGCGTGGCAGCCCGCGACACTCGGGATCGACGGAGTGCCATGCCGGGTGCAGCGCCTCGAGCGGGAGGGTGACTGGGTCGCGATCTATGACCTGGGCGAAGAATGGCTTCACGTCCACGTCCAGGAGCCTGATTCGCGTCCGGTCGCTCTCACGACGATTACCGACATCGCGCCCTACATCGACGCCTGACCGAGCAGCTTCAGCTCCGCCGAGCGCCGTAGCTGTGATCTCGCGGACCCCTACATCGCCGTCAGGGGCCGTTCGGCCGGGTTACTGCTTCGTGCTCGGCAGCGGGCGAAGCAGGAGCGGTCTGTACTCGGCCGCCTCGGCGACAAGGGAGAAGCGACGATCGGAGCTCGGCCGAACCTCTTGGCCACCTGAGGGATGCCGGTTCTGCGCGGAGCAAGCTCGCAGGGCTGGCCTCACGTCTGCACCGTCCGACGTCGGTCGTAGGTTGTCTGCGTGGCCAGTACGGTATCGCGCAACGAGCCATGCCCCTGCGGGAGCGGGCGCAAGTTCAAGCGCTGCTGCCAGGAAGCGTTCGACAACCCCGCTAGCATCGCGCGACGCCACAACGCCATCGGCTCCCGAATCCAGGCGTGGGCTTCCGAGCACTACGGCGAGCAGGTCGCCGCCGCATTCGACGACGTCGTCGGCGGTCGTGATGGCATCGTCCTGGGTGACGGGGATCTGCAGCTGATCGGGACGTGGGCGCTCAGCGAGCGCGAGCTCCAGGGCGGCGGGACGATCGCGGAGCGTTACGCCGAGCGGGCCGACCTTGCTGACGGGGAGCGCGATATCGCCAGCCGAATCGCTGCCGCCCGGCTCACCCTCCTGACGGTTGGCCGCGTCGTGCCTGGCCGTTGGATCGAGGCCCATGACCTCACGCTGGGCGAGCGCGTCACCGTCTCCAGCCACGATGTCTCGCGCTCTGTCCAACCGGCATGCGTGATCGTCGGAAGGCTGATCGCCGGGCCGCCGGCACCGACACTGTGGGGCCCGGTGGCGGTGCTCGACCACGCATCTGGCCGACAGCTCAGCGAGCTCCTTGAGACATACGTGCGGTCGCTGGAGCTCGAGCACGAGCCGACGGGCTTGGCGATTGCCGCGCGCAGTGCATCACGCGAGATCACCGCGCTGCTGACGCCCGCGCTGTGCGAGTCCCAAACGACACGACACGCGGCGTAGCAATTCATACGCTCCGCTTCGCCTTAACGAAGGCTAGGCGGCCTTGGATCAGCGACGTTGTCGGCCTGCTCCCCCTTCTCGCCAGCCAGGCCCGAAAGCAGAACAACCTCCCCGCGCGCCCGCCGAGGCGACGAGGCGGGAATGATTTGGCCATCAGCGGTGCGGGTCCGTAACCCGCGGTACGAAGGCCTCAGGCTCGGGATGGACGCACGTGCCTATGCGGAGCCTGGCGTCGCGCGAACCCGCGGCGCTTCTCCTCGTCGATCATTCCGGCGGTCGCCGGGTCGGGGAAGTGCGACTGCTGGAGTGCGTGGAGGGGTAGGATGGGCGCGGCAGTCCCGCGGCTCGCGGCATGAACGCGGTTGGGCGCGGCAACCAGGGGGTGAGGTGATCGAGGTGTTGGATGTTCGGGCGTGTGGTGGCGGGTGCTTGTCGGCGCGTGGGCGGTTGGGGTTGGTGCGCGTGGGTGTGGGGTGGCTGGTTGGGCTGGCGGGTTGTTTGTTGGTGGTGGGGGTGTTGGCGGCGCCGGCGATGGCAGCGAGCGTCGGCACGGTGACCAACTTCACCGGCACCGGCATCAGCTTCCCGAAAGTGATCGCGGCGGGGCCCGACGGGGCGCTGTGGTTCACCAACCAGGGGAATGACTCGATCGGGCGGATCACGACCGACGGTACGGTCAGCAACTTCACCGGCACCGGCATCAGCGACCCGGTCGGGATCGCGGCGGGGCCCGACGGGGCGCTGTGGTTCACCAACGCCGGGAATAACTCGATCGGGCGGATCACGACCGGCGGCACGGTCACCAACTTCACCGGCACCGGCATCAGCGAGCCGCAGGTGATCGCGGCGGGGCCCGACGGGGCGCTGTGGTTCACCAACGCCGGGAATAACTCGATCGGGCGGATCACGACCGACGGCACGGTCACCAACTTCACCGGCACCGGCATCAGCGAGCCGGTCGGGATCGCGGCGGGGCCCGACGGGGCGCTGTGGTTCACCAACTTCGGGAATGCTTCGATCGGGCGGATCACGACCGGCGGCACGGTCACCAACTTCACCGGCACCGGCATCAGCGACCCGGTCGGGATCGCGGCGGGGCCCGACGGGGCGCTGTGGTTCACCAACCAGGGGAATGCTTCGATCGGGCGGATCACGACCGGCGGCACGGTCACCAACTTCACCGGCACCGGCATCAGCGAGCCGCAGGTGATCGCGGCGGGGCCCGACGGGGCGCTGTGGTTCACCAACGAGGGGAATGACTCGATCGGGCGGATCACGACCGGCGGCACGGTGACCAACTTCACCGGCACCGGCATCAGCGAGCCGGTCGGGATCGCGGCGGGGCCCGATGGGGCGGTGTGGTTCACCAACCTGGGGAATAGCTCGATCGGGCGGATCCAGGCGGTCGTGCCCCCGACCGTGTCGGGGGTGAGTCCGGGCTCGGGTCCGTCGTCGGGAGGCACGTCGATCACGATCACGGGGACCGGGTTTGTGTCGGGCGATACGGTTGAGATCGCGCAGGGACAGGGCGCGGGTCCGTCCGCGATCGCGGCGACGAACGTGACCGTCGTCTCGCCGACGGAGATCACCGCGACGACCGGTGGTGGGGCTAAGCCGGGACCGTTTCACGTGTTCGTGACCGACAACGGCGCTACCAGCCGGGCGGGGAGCGCCGTGTTCACGTATACCGTGCCGGTGGTGTCCGGGGTCAGCCCAACGTCTGGCTCGGTGAACGGGGGCACAGTGATCACGATCACCGGGCAGCAGTTCGTGTCGGGCGCGTCGGTGCAGATCGCGCAGGGACAGGGGGCGGGTCCGTCGGCGATCGCGGCGACGGACGTGACCGTGGTCTCGCCGACGGAGATCACCGCGACGACCGGCGGTGGGGCTAAGCCGGGACCGTTTCACGTGTTCGTGACCGAGAACGGCGTTACCAGCGCGTCGGGGAGCGCCGTGTTCACGTATACCGTGCCGGTGGTGTCTGGGGTCAGCCCGACGTCTGGCTCGGTGAATGGGGGCACGGCGATCACGATCACCGGGACCGGGTTCGCCTCGGGCGCGTCGGTGCAGATCGCGCAGGGACAGGGCGCCGGTCCGACCGCGATCGCGGCGACGAACGTGACCGTGGTCTCGCCGACGGAGATCACCGCGACGACCGGCGGTGGGGCTAAGCGGGGAACGTTTCACCTGTTCGTGACCTCAGACGCGAAGACGAGCGCCCCCAACGACAGCGACCGCTACACCTACACGCTCGGAGCGAGCTGACGGGCCGCCACGGGACTGGCCGACCGGCCAGTCCCGTGTTCGCACGCTCAACCCTTGCCGTGCGCGCCCCAGGGATTCCCAAGCCAGCCTCGACGATAGCCACAACCACCCCCCGCGCGCGCCCCCTAGCCCCCGGGGCGAGCCCCCGGGGCGAGGCCGCCGCTTCGGGCTAAAAGCATTCGCGACGCCCCAGCTCGCCGGACCAGGGTTCTACATAGGCACCGGTCCCGGAGGTTGGCGACGATGCAGTCGCGAGGCGACTCTGGCTAGCCGTGATCGCAGCTCATCGCCATGGGCGCCGAGACTCGCCGCTCCTCACTGCCGCAATCACGAATCACCAGGCGCGTCGCACCCGATTCGCGACGATCGATCACTTCTGCTCCAGCCCAGCCGGCTGGCGAAGCGGCAGTCGGGAGCCCGGACCTGTGTCGGCGACGAACCAGCGGTCCACGGGCGCCGTCAGCGGTCGACTCGGCACCGAGGGACCCACGCGAATGCACGGGACCGGCCGGCGGCCGGCGTTGGCACGTACACGGCGAACACCGTGGGGTTCTCGCGTGCGGGGTACTCGAGTTCCGCGCACGGGGTGTCGGATCGGAGCGGAACGGCGCTACCCGGCGGCATGTGCACTGTGGTATCGCGATACCGACCAGTTGCCGAGGCATGTCTCGCCCGGTCCTGTCAGGAGCACGAACGCCTGCCCGGACGGCTCGCTCGCCGGGATCGCGAAGTGCTTCGACCGCATCCACGGGCTCACCTGCGCGGCGGTCGTCGCTGGGAGTACGCGCCGTTGGCTGCCGGTTTAGCGCTTCCGGTGCATCCGGTAGTGCAACACCATGAACGGAAACCCGAAGACCCAGAACGCGTGCTCCGCGCGCAGTTCGCCGTCGTCCAAGTACACGTCGAGTTGCTCGGCGAAGCCCTGCACGGCGGCCGTTGTCAGCTCGCGCGTCTCAGCGTCGATGTACGTGAGGTAGTGGCCGGGGTGTTTCAGTTCGCTGCGGCTAGCCAGGATCAGCCCGCCGCCCGGGCGCGCCCTCGGTGCGAGCGTCGCGGTGAAACTGGCCTGCGGGAGCGGGAAGCCGACGCTGACGTAGCCGCGCTCCTCATCGCGATATGTCGTGTAGATACCGACATAGATGGGTTCATCGTTGTCGGTGAACGACCGGATCCAGCCACGCACCGCCACCACGTCCTCGCCGGGAGCGGAGATCGTGTCGATACGGCTGCGGATGCCGCGCTGGGTCTCGCGCTGGTTCATTGGCACGCTCGCCTGGCCGAGCGGCCTGGCGAGCAGGTTGCGGTACAGCAGGTAGCCGGGACGTACCCAAGCTCGCCATTCGGGCACGATGTCGAGCGTGAACCGGGTCGTGTGCTCGTAGAACTCGCGTACCAGCGGATCCACTTGCGCGGGATCGAGCTCCGGGCCGGCGAGCGAGTCCAGCGAGGCGACGATCCCGACGTCGGCCGCGTCCGCGGTGTAGGTGCCGCCGAGCACATCAGCGAGCTGTCTGACGTAGCCCGTGCCGACGTACCGACTGCGTGACTCCAACGGCACAACGAACGGCAGGTCCTCGGCTTGCACCCGTTCGGCCAGCATGGTCACCTGCGGGTCGCGGAACAGCAGCGCGGACAGCACCCGGAAGGCCACGACGCTTGTCACCGCGACCACGGCCGGTTCCCCGGCCCGGTCGCGCAGCGCGAACGCGCCGCCCACCGCGGCCCCGAGCACCGGACCGAGCGCCACCTTCTGCGGCCGCAGGCCGAGCCCCCCGGCCACGATCCCGCTCACGGTGCCAACCGTCAGCGGTCCGGCTCCGCTCAGGCGTCCCCCGGCCCAGCCCGCTGGGGCGGCCAGCGCGCCGCTGGCGAGGATGCGCGACCACAACTCAGGAATTTGGCCGGGCCGCTGCCGTGCCCGCGACACGGCTTCCGCGGCACCCAGGAAAGCCGCCCCGGCTGCCGCGCCGCGCGCCGCGGTCCGCGGTCCGCGGTGCCCCGTCAGCGCCGCACCCGCCACCGCACCGAGTGCGCCCGCGCTGAGAACCTGCTGCTTACGACTCGGCCCTGTCCGGGCTCCGGCGCCTCGCTCAGTCGCCACGGTCCTAACCTACCGGCCACGCTGAGATCGCGGTCGCGAAACCAGTCGGCGTCTGGCAGGTCTGCGTCACCACCCAGGTCGGGGTCCCGTGGGCGCCGGCGTCGTCGAGGACCGGCGCGAGCGCGGCCGTCGCCGCCTCCGCGTTGTGGTCGCGCGCCAGCTCGAGTTGCCCGCCCGCCCCTCGATCGGCGACGATCGAGAAGTCCGCTCAGACTGGCGCCTGCTGCTGCGTCTCGATTCAAACCAGCACATGGGCCGAACGTTCTCGCTGCAGCAACCAACCGAAGGTTCGGGCTTGCTTGGGTTATCTGAGAAGCCCGCGTCCTAAGCGACGGAAAGGACGCCGCTCCCCGCGGTCCTCGCGCCGGTCCTCACGCCGGTCGCCGCGGTCGTCTTGACGGTCAAGCCGTCGCAGACGCCCACGGCCGCCGATCAGCCCCGGCCTGTCTCGTCGCTCTCGAAACAACGCCATCTCACGATTCCTTTCGCTCGGTTTGGCGCTCCGCTTCGACCGCGGCGATCAGCGCCTGGGTCGGGATCCGCCCGGCCGCGACCAGCTCACCGCCTGACCTGCGAATCGACGACGCGAACGGCGCCGCCCAGCTGTTCTCATAAACCAGCACCGCGGCGGCGCTCGACGGATCCAGCAGTTCCCCGATCTCCTCGACGTCCTCCTCGGCCATCAGAACGGCCAGGTCGCGCTCCAGCCCACGAAGCTCGCCAAGCTCACTGTCATCGACATCACGCAACTCGGCCGCCTCGATCGAGCCGTCAGCGGCCTTGGTGAGGGTGATTAGATCAAGCACCCTGACGGTTCTGGCGTCGATCAGCGCTTTGAGTTGGGTCGCCATTTCCCCCGAGAAGTTGGCTTTGCCCTCCGGGAATCTGACCACCAAATAATCGACGGGGCCAAGCTCGTCAACGTCTATGTCAGCCATTGCTTCCCCTTCGTCAGTTGTCACGCGATCGCCCCGGACGCGGCTGAGGACCACGCCTATACCTGCCTGGACGCAGAGCTCCGTCAGCCGGATCATGGACTTCAACGTCCACTCAGCAGACCTCCTGACACTCGGCGCCGCAATCAGAAACGTCGGCGCGACAGATACGACAGCGACCCCAAGTCGCAGGTAGCGACCAGTTTGATCCGACATTCGTCCGTCCTTTCTCAGCGCCACAACACCGCCGGGAGCCACCGGGCTGCTCGCTAGACCCGCGGTCCAAGAACCCCGAGTCTCCCAGACCTGCCGTACCCGGTCAACGACGCTCGCGACGCCCGAGACGATTTCCACGTTGCTGAGTTCACGAATCTGGGGCCACGTCAGAGGCCCGCCCGGCCGACGCTCTGGCTTCTGCTCCGGGCCGACGACCGAGACAAGCAGCAGCCACCTCCCCGTGACCGCGTAGGCGACATTGCAGGAGTGGAGTGCACCGGACGAAGTCGTCGGGGGCGTTCGATTTCACCCAGACCGAGGCCCGCCCTCGTTTGGTCTGGTTCGGGTATCTGCGTGGCATCAGTCCCCTTTGCCAGTTTGTCGGCGATTCTGGGTTGTCGTCACCGTGTCGCCGGTTCATGCGAAACCTTAAGTCGAGTGACTCGACGGATTAGGGGAGCTTTTCGGCTAGGACGTCAACCTTATTGGTGTTGGGGTCTTCGGCCAACAGCTGTGGTGCGGCCTGGATAAGGGCTGCGGCGACTTGGCCTGAGAGGTGGGCGTCACGCCCCGCGTCGCTCGGGAAGGCGTCGAAGATGGCGAACTGCGCTGGGCTGAGCCGGATGGCGAACCTTGCGGTCGTTTCCGGCTCCTGCTGGACGAGCGGGAGGGCGCCGGTGAGGAAGCTGGCGAGTTCGTCCTCCCTGCCGGGTTTCGCTTCGAGCTTGACGAGTAGGCCTACGGTGTTCATGGCAGGCAGCGCCTTCTTGGGTGGGGTGGGGTGCGTTGATTTGGTCGATGTCGGTAGCGAGGTCGGCGTCGCGTGCTGGTTGAGGGGGCCACGTCATACGAGCTGGGGGCTCATCGCCCCCAGCTCGTGCACTCCTGGCTTCTGATTCGTTGATTGCCGCGAGGGGCTAGTTGGTGGCGATACCGGCGGTCCCGGTGCTGGGGAGTGATATCGGGGAGCTGGCCAGCTCGGTCAGGTTGCCGCCGTTGACAGCGAACTCGCCGACCTTGCCGATCCTGCTCTCGTCCACGTACAGCGTGCGGCCGTCCGGGCTGAGGCGTGCGTCGACCGCGCCGACGCCGCCAGTGGCGCTTACCGGCGTGCTGCCGAGCAGCGTCAGCGCGCCGCCAGGGGCGACCGAGTAGCGCGAGATCTCGCCAGATCCGGTGTTCACGGTGAACAGGAACCGCCCGTTGTCAGTGATCTCGACCCAGCACGGCGCGGTCTGGAGATCGGCGAACGGGGAGGATCCGATCGACGCCAGGACACCGTTTCGCGAGTCGTCGAACGCCGACACCGTGCCATGGCCGGTGGTTCCGTTCGCGACGTCGTTATGGGCGTTTGAGACGAACAGCTGGCCGGGGTCGGTAGGGCTGAACTCGCTCCCGAACGGACCGACTCCCTGGGCGGGGAACGGTGACCCGGGCGCGGCCGTCAACAGGCCGTCGCGACGGACCGTGAAGCTGTCGATCGCTCCCGAGCCGGCCTCGGTCCCGACGAGCTTTTGGCCGTTGCCGTTGAACAGGACGTCAGCCGGCTGGGCGCCGTCCGCGAGCACGACCGTCGAGCGGGCCAGCGGGGTGAGCCGACCGTGATGGAGCGTGAAGCCGGTGTAGTTGGGGCTTGTGGGGCTGGCGTTAGCGACATACACCAGGTGGTGGTGGACGGCGATGCTCACCGGTAGCTGGCCACGGGAGGAGACGACGCTCTCCAAAGACAGCGAGCCGTCGTGGTTGATCTTCAGCACCGAGATCTGGTTGCTCCCGGCGTCGACGGCGAGCACATTGCGCCCGTTAGCGGTGATCTGGATCGCGCCTTGCGACGCTAGGCCGCCGCCGTTACCGGCGCCACCCGCGTTAACGGGGACCTGGCCTCCGGTGTCAGCGACCCATCGGCGTGGCGGTCAAACGCGCCGATCGTATTCGTGCCGGCCGTGTCGTCGTTGACATACACGTGACCGACCACGCGCGAGGTGGTGAGTGCGGCCGAGGCGGTGGCAGGAACGACCGCGGCCGCCGCTCCGATAAAGCCCAGTAGCACTGCACTTAGGGACGTGCGTTTGAGCAAGCGTGCGAGAACGCGCATTTGCATTTCTCCTAGTGTTTGGGTTTGCCCCTGGCAATCGGTCCGGGAGGGAGCGCGGGCAGACGGCGCACTCAACGTTGGACCGTAGGGTCCAGCCAGTTGACCAGGGACGATCGTGCCCGTCAAGGCCAAGGGCGTGAGCTACTCAAACCGTTAAGACTCCGCAGGGGCGAGTAAGAATTGCGCAGGTGCGAGTTAAGATTCCGGAGGCGTGCGATCGCACCGTCGAGCGCCACCTTCAGCTGCGTGCTGTCACGACTCGTCTTTGCGAGCAGCAGGCCACCCTGGATCGCCGCCAGGGTGGTCGTCGTGAGCGCCTCGAGGTCGGCCTCAGACGCCAGCAAGCCGTGTTCTTGCAACCGTGTCAGCGCTCCGCCGATCGCCTGGCGCCAGCGATCGAACGCGTCGCTCAGCGGAATGCGAAACCGTTCGTCGCTATCCGACAGCGCCGCTGCCAGCGTGCCAATCGGACAGCCACCCCGAGCGCCGCGAGCGTCCACCGTGGCGACCATTCCGTCAGCCCAGCGCTCCAGGCCGGCCCAGTCGCGCACGGCACCGAGCGCATCGACCTGCGCGCCGAGCACCATGGCCGACTGGTAGTCGATCACGGCCTGCACGAGACCGTACTTATCGCCGAAATAGTGGTACAGCTGGCTCTTGCTGGAGCTGGTCGCCGCGCGGACGTCATCGAGGCTGGTGCCCGCAACGCCCTGCTCGCCGATCAGCGCCGCGGCGGCGGCGACGATCCGCGCCCTCGTCTCGCGTCCCTGATCCGTGATCTGCGACTTGGCTCACTCCGGGCGATTTTACCCTTGCGTTGGACTCGACGGTCCAGTCGCCGTCCCGCGCCTGCGACGTGAACCGCTTCGATCCGATCGCGGGCTATCGCATGGTTGTTGGACTGTAGAGTCCAACGATCGATCAGACCAAGGAGATTCCCTGTGAGCCCAACGATCCAAGAGCGAGCCGATCAGCTGCCGGCCGCTTCGACTAGGCGGATCCCCGCTGAGGTGATCGACGCCTTCGCCCGCGACCGAGAAAGGATCATTAGCCGAAGAGGCGTGGCGAAGCAGGCGACGGTGGTCTACACAACCGTTCTGGTGTTCGCGAAACTGATGACACGCGGGCCCTGCTCTTGGAGGCTGCGCATCCCCGTCGTGTTGGTCAGAGCCTGGCGCAATTGTGTTGCTCCTCTGTGGGCTTAGAAGGAGAGCCATCCTTCGAGCACGAGCTGCCCCAGGGACTTGTTCGACGGTTGGGCCTGGCGAGTGATCACGAAAAGGTAGTGGCCGGTCGCCTGCTTCGCCCGAGAGGGTTGGTATCCGCCCTTGCGCGCGTAGCCGGCCGCTGGCGCCGACGGGCGGGGTGACGATCCCGACGAAGGTGGGTTTCTGACCTGAGATCGGGGTGTAGTTGCCGGCCCGGTTCCGTCTCCCTGACAGCAACCAGACCGCGTAATCGCCACCGCGCGGACTGCGCGGTAGGCCGAGGGCATCGATCGAGAACACCTCGCCGCCCGGCTTGACGCTGACGCTCACCGTGCCGCTGGCTCGTGGATGCTGCAGCGTTCGTCCGGTCCGGTCGTGGATGTTGCAGAAGCGCAGGTCGGGGGCTGTGAACGGGCGCCCGCCCGGCGGTGGCAGTAGTTTGGTCTTGCACTCGTAGCCGCCCA
>CAVUUT010000010.1:0-70478 GCA_963744695.1 uncultured Solirubrobacterales bacterium
GACAGACTGCCCCATCGGGCTATTTGCATCGCTGCTGCTCGTCGATCCAAGCGGCAGTCGATTGGGGCCTAGGTGGCTGCGCGTGGTTCGTCGAGTAGCGGCCAGCCAGGCGGATGCTGGCGCAGGTCGCGCGCAATAGCTGCTGCTCGGCGCCGGTCTGACCTGCGTTCATCAGTCCGGGCGATCTCGTCAAGGTGGGGCAGCAACCTGTCAGTCAGTCCAAACGAGCCGATCCTCCCCGCGCTCCGACCGGACTCGACAAAGCATTGAGCCGCTTTGAGCTCACCACCAAGCTCGCTCACGATCCGGTCGGCATAGGTTGACGGCGGGTCGTAACCCAGCAGGATGATGAAAGCCATCGCGCGAACGAGCTTGTCGGGGTCGTGTAGCGCGCCGAATACGGGCTCGATCGCCTCGTCGGGGGCGACCGCATGCAAAACACTCAGTCCTTGGCGGCGCTCCCGGGCCGACTCGCTCGAGACCCAAGCCCGAGCACGCTCAAGACGCTCGTCATCCGTCTCACCCGGCGGGCCCGGATCTATGTCCGGCCACAGCCCAGCCGCAACCGCGCGTCTCATGAGCCATCCCGGCGGCCGGTCGCTATCGGCCATCCACCAATCCTAAAGACGGATATGCACCAGCGCGAGCGCTGCTGGTTTTCGATCCGAGCGATAGCGTGTTGCGCGTCCGACTTTCCGCGCTGAGCGGGGGAACTGTGGCTCGCGGGCGAGCTGCTCGTCGGTTCATGAGCGCGGGCGCGCGCCGACCAACCAGATCCACGAGTTAGATCGTCCCCAGCTCGAGAGTCTCAGCAGCCATGCGCCCCCGTGCAGCGCGTCCGGTCCGCGCAATCTATGGGCGGGCACCCAATTCTGGGTGTCTACACACCCAACAATTGGGTGGAAGACCGGCGCCGCCTCCTTGAGCATTGGATGGCATCGCAAACCACTCACGGGGGAATCCGATGAGCTCTGACTTGAGACACCTTCGCGCCGAGCAGGACATCGCGGACCTGCAGCGCGAGGCAGACGCGGCGGTGGTGGGCCTACGCCGCCGGGGCGCTGCTTCCTCGGTCAAACCCGGCCCGGCTCACGGGGCGTGTAACGCGGGGATGGGGTGATGGGGATGTTGGATGTTCGGGCTGGTAGGCGTGGGTCTCAGCAGCCTGGGGCCAGCCGGGCCGGTGCACCTGCAAGGGTCGTCGGGCACCTCCGCAGGAATGTTGTGGCGTACGTGGCGTTGTTCTTCGCTCTGACGGGCGGGGCGGTCGCCGCCGCCCCTTACCTCACGGCTAGTACGCAGATCACCACAGGTGATCTTGCGGGCAGCACATATGGCGCTCCTGCGGTCGCGAGCGGGGCGATCTCGACTTCGAAGATCGCGGCTTCTGCGATTACTACCGCAAAGATCGCGCTGGGCGCGGTCAACACTGGCGCGCTCGCCACGGGTGCGGTCACTAACACGAATGTTGCGGCTCAGGCGATCGACAGCGCGAAGCTCGCGCTGGGCGCGGTCAACACCGCCGCGCTCGCCACGGGTGCGGTCACCAACACGAATCTCGCGACCGGCGCGGTCAGCACCAGCTCGCTCGCTGACGCGGCGATTACCAACGCAAAGATCGCGCTCGGCGCGGTCGACACCAACGCGCTCGCCGCGGGTGCGGTCAATAACACGAATATTGCGGCTCAGGCGATCGACAGCGCGAAGCTCGCGCTGGGCGCGGTCAACACCGCCGCGCTCGCCGCGGGTGCGGTCACTAACACGAATATTGCGGCTGGCGCGGTCGGCACCGGCTCGCTCGCCGACGGGGCGATCACCAACTCGAAGCTCGGGAGTGCCGCGGTCGGCACCGGCTCGCTCGCCGACGGGGCGATCACCAACTCGAAGCTCGGGCTCGCCGCGGTCGGCACCGGCTCGCTCGCCGACGGGGCGATCACCAACTCGAAGCTCGGGCTCGCCGCGGTCCGCACCGGCTCGCTCGCCGCGGGCGCAGTTACTAACACGAATCTTGCGCCTGGCGCGGTCGACTCCAACGCGCTCGCCGCGGGCGCAGTTACTAACACGAATCTTGCGGCTGGCGCGGTCGACACCGGAAAGCTCGCCGACGGAGCGATCACCAACTCGAAGCTCGGGCCTGGCGCGGTCGACTCCGGACAGCTCGCCGACGCGGCGATTACCAACACGAAGCTTGCGCTTGACGCGGTCCAAACCAACAACATCCAGAACGGTGCCGTAGGAGGCGCGCAGATCGCGGCCAACGCCGTAGGAACCGCGCAGATCGCGAACAACGCGATCACCGGCGCGCAGATCGACTTCGCCAAGGTGCAGAACCCCACCGACAACTGCTGCGACACCGCCGCTACCAAGGTCGTGACCGCCTCGTGTCCAAGCGGCAAGGTTTTGACCGGGGGGGCTACAGGATGGAGGGGGATCCTGTGAACTGGAACAAGATCGTCGTCTATGTCGATCAGCCGCTCACGCCGCCGAACCAGGCCGCCACGAGCTGGGATGTGGAAGCGGGCGTCATCAGCGGTCAGACGATAACCGGCGGTGGCTGGGGCATCGAGGCCTTCGGCATCTGTACCTAACCCGTAGACACCCAGAGCGGCGGCGGGTCTTGCGGCTCGCCGCCGCATTTTGCAAGCAGGCGCAATCGTCAGACTGCCCCTCCGGGCTAAAAGCATTCGCGACGCCCCAGCTCGCCGGACCAGGGTTCTACATAGGCACCGGTCCCGGAGGTTGGCGACGATGCAGTCGCGAGGCGACTCACGCAATCCGTGATTGCAGCTCGTGGCCATGGCGCCGAGGTCCCGGACCGCACTTCTGGTCTCACGAAAACCCAGCACTCTCGCTCACGTCTGATCCGCGGCACGAGACGCCCGGATTCCGTCGAAAGCGGAAGCCTGGGGACCGGGGGGCGTTGCCGCTCCCCGCCGCCTGAGGTTCGTGAGCTGGAGCGATTGCGAGTAGACGCTTGTGGCACCTCCTGCCGAGCCAGCGCAGCGATCCTCGGTTCAAGCGATTGCAGTAAAACGACGGTAAGTCGCCAAAATGACCGTTTCGCCCAATATCACGGAAATCACCGGAGCAAGCTATATGCTAACCACGTGGTTTGCACGGGTGAGCGGCTTGCGATCGAGGCCTTGACGGGTCGATCGTCCGGTCCCGCCGAGGGCGGGTCGCTGCGCTGGGCTTGGGGGCGACGCTGGTGAGCGGCGCCCCGGGGTCGCGCCCCGTCGGGCGCGTGAGACGGCGGCGGGAGGCCGAGCCTCGTCGTGTGTCTCAGCAGGTGCTCCTCACTGAAGAAGAGCGCGATCATTTGCGCGCGCGGGCGTGCGAGCTGGGGGTGAGTGTGCCGCATTTGTTGGTCGAGTCGGCGTTGTCGGGGGTGGAGACGCCGGCGGAGCGGCGCGCCTGGATCGCTGGGTTGTTTGAGCTGCGGCGGCTGTTGGCGACGGTCGCGAACAATGTCAATCAGCTGGCGAAGGTCGCGAACACGAGTGGGGAGCTGCCCGCGTCTGGTCCGGCACGGCGAGTCCGCGGGCGGGTCTGACCACGCCCACGTGGTCGTGGCTCTTGTGGCTGAGGATGGGAGTAGGGCGAGCGTGCATGTCGACCAGCCGCGAGCTCAGAACGCTGCGCGTGAGCTCGAGCAGCGGTTTGGTCTGCGGCGCCTGGAGGCCCGGGGGAGAGGGAGCCGTTGGGTGCGCCCGGGTGAGCGGATGGCTGACGCGCGACGTGACCGTGATCACGGCGCTGATGGCCGCGCGCCGGAGCGGGGGTCTCGCCAGACATTGGAGCGGATCGTTCGCGGCTGTGCGATCGCGAGCCGCAACGAGACTGAGTTCGTCCGCGCGTTGCGCGAACACGACGTGCGGGTCCGACCCAGGTACGCGGAGGGCGGGCGGTCCGCGGTCGTGGGCTACTCGGTTCGTCTGCCCGGACCCGAAAGCGGGCCGCGGCGCTCGGCCTGGTTTGGCGGCGGGCGCCTGCCCCGCGATCTGACACTGCCATCGCTCAGGGCGGGGTGGCAGCAGTCAGAAGCCGAGCACGCCGCGCCGTGAAGCAGTGGAGCACCTCACCGCACAGACGCCTGCTGCGCCGGCCGATCGCGAAGTCGCCGCCGCGCTCGCCCGGGTGCTGAAGCCGCTGCCTCCCATCCAACCCGGCGTTCCCGGCGCTCAACAAGAGGCTGCGGCTGCTCGCCGCGTTGTCGACGCCGGACAGGATCGCCACCGGCCGCGCGGTAGGTAGTCCCAACTACCCAGTTCTCTCGCGGTTCCGGCTGCGCGGATCGCCCGAACAGGAACACTCGGAGCCTTCGTCTTATCCAGATGGCTCGCCTGACCTCGATGGTCTCGCCCATGAGTCGTCGGCACGTTCGCAAGTCGAGCGTCTAATCCGGTTGGGGTCCTTGGGCTCGCCAACGGCCTTCGGGCCAGTTGGCGCGGATCTCCTCAGGGACCAGGCGCCAGACGCTCTCGGCCGCGATCCGGTACTGACCGCCGATCGCGATTGCGCTCAGCTCGCCGCGCTCGATCGCCGCGATCACTGCGGCTCGGCCGATCGCCAGCAGGTTCGATACCTGTCTGACGCTGAGCACTTCCGGCCACTCATCTGGCCTGTGTAAAGAGAGGGCGGGTCCGGGCAAGAGGTCTCCATTCTGGGGGTTGTTATTACCGCCAGTAGCGATACGATGTGAGCGATCCGAGTGATTTAGCCAGATGTCTGATTTCCAGGTGTTCTGCCTTTATTGATGAGTACGGCTCCTTCGGCTCTTATTCGCATGCCGCATCATTCCCGATTTGCCGCCCACGGTCCATCAGCCATCTTTACGGGCGACGTTGCCGTGATTGCGTATCTAACCGTTCCGGAAGCAACTGAGCAGATGCGCTGCGAACGTCGCACCGACGAGCGGCGCCGTTATCTGGAGGTATGGGAAAGGGATCTGCTTGCAAAGGCAAGGCGATGGATCTGTTGAAGGCAAACGACGTCGCGAAGAGGCTCGCCGTATCCCGCGCCTGGGTTTACGAAGCAGCGCGCACCGGACGGATCCCGGCGGTACGGATCGGCGGAGACGACGGGCCGCTGCGATTCGTGCCCGACGACATCGATCGCTGGCTTGCCGACGCGCGCGCGGAGTGGTCACCCGGGGCTCCGAGACGGCTTCGACCACTGAACACCGAGACTGCTGATCCGCCTTCACGGACTTCACGACGCCGACGCCCCCGATCGAAGTCGGAGCCGGCCGAGCAGGAGTCCCTGCTCTAGCCGGCCGCCCCCGAGGCTCGTGCGATCGCTTCCTCGGTCGCCACGGCGCCCGCGGCAAGAACGCGGCGCTCGAGGTGTCCGTAATAGCGCTCCGTCGTACTGATATCCGCATGCCCGAGCTGACGCTGGACATACATCAACGAGTTGCCGGCGGCCAACCACGCCGCGGCGGCTGTGTGGCGCAGGGCATGCAGCGGCATATCGCGCAGAGCCGCGTCTTCGAGCGCGTCCTTGTGCCGAGCGCGTGAGACGGTGTTGCGGTCGAGCGGGCGGCCGATACCGGCGCTCTCCCATCGCCCACTGCTGCGCTTGACGGTCCGGACCGGCATCGCGAACAACACGGCCGCAGCCCCGTCTCCAGCCGCGAGCTCGGCTCGACGCGCGACCTGATCGCGAAGCACAGAGCAGAGGACCGGTCCGATCTCGACCGCCCGGAAGCGGTCTGACTTAGTCGAGCCAACGCCGCCGTTCTTGCGTGAGCGGTAGACGACGACGGTGCCGCGGGTCTCGTCGAGCTCGACGTCGCCGACGCGGAGCGCAAGCGCCTCTGAGATCCGAAGCCCGGAGCCGATCAGGAGCTCGGCGAGCGGACGATAGACATCGGAACACCCATCGAGATAGTTCGGGATCTCATCGAGCCGGAGGTAGTCGCGCTCGAGGTGGGCGGGCGGGAGCCGCTGAACTCGGAGCGCCGGGTTGACTGCAAGCAGTCCGTCGTCGACGGCTGAGTTCATGCATACGACTAGGGTCCCGAGCGCGTTGTTGACCGTCTTTGCTGCCAGCTCGCCAGCCTCGACCTCCTCGGCCAGGTCGGCGACGAGCTCCCGCACGTGGTCAATGGACAGCTCGCCAAGGGAGTGGGCGCCGAACGCTGGCACGAGCCGCTTGCGACCGGCGATCTCGTAGCCGCTCCATGTTCCCGGTTCGAGATAC
Organism: uncultured Solirubrobacterales bacterium; assembly: GCA_963744695.1. Lineage (GTDB taxonomy): Bacteria > Actinomycetota > Thermoleophilia > Solirubrobacterales > Solirubrobacteraceae > Palsa-465. The sequence continues at coordinate 6,205 of CAVUUT010000010.1, forward strand.
GGTCGGCGCCGGACAAGCCACCGCTCCCAATACGCACCGAATGTCTCCTTCGTGTGACGCACCTCGCCTCGTTCGACCCGCTCCACCAGCCGGCGCCGTGCATCACGCGCGGCGCGCTCGCTCATGAAGCCGCGCCTCGTGGTCTGGGTCCCGTCGCTCCGCCGGTAGACAAACCGCCAGCGGGCGCCGTCCTCCATGCGGTACGGGTAGACGCCACCGCTGCGCCCGTGACGAGCCGTATCGGCGCGGCGTGCGGCGGGGGAAACCTCGGCTAGCGCGTCGTCAAACGGGCGTGCTGTGTCCTCGGTTGGGAATCGTCGAGCCCGGCGACGTCCGGCTGCGTCGCGCCATCGGACCTCCCAAGCGCCCCTGTGAAAGCTGACGCTCACGAGTACGTCCACCGTGTTGTCACGCCGACGGAATGGACGTCCTGACTGGACGTATTTGTTACGTGACAACAGTACGTCCATCATCGGATGGAATGGCAAATCCGTTCCAGAGCATCAAAAAGCCCCGCCTAGCGGGGCTTTTCCCAGTGCGCCCGAGAGGACTCGAACCTCCACGGACCAATCAGTCCACAAGGCCCTCAACCTTGCGCGTCTACCAATTCCGCCACAGGCGCGTGGGCGGCCAGTATATCCCGGCGCACGTGGGCGCTCCTTGAGTCCGTCCGTGACCGCGCTAGATTCCCGAACACATGTTCGATCCAGGCCACGGCGGCCATTCCCATCAAGGAGTTCTCGCATGGACCTGACCAAGCGACAGCAGGAAATCGTCGACTACATCAAGCGCTACTCGGCTAAGTACGGCTATCCGCCGACCGTGCGCGACATCGGCAAGGCTGTCGGCCTGGCGTCGTCCTCGACGGTGCATGCCCACCTCGCGAACCTGGAGCGAATCGGGCTGCTCCGGCGTGACCCGACCAAGCCGCGCGCGATCGAGCTGCTCGACCGCGCGGCCGCGGGAGTGCGGGGCTTCGTGCGGCCGGGACTGCCGCTCGTCGGTCAGGTCGCCGCCGGGCAGCCGGTGTTCGCGGAGGAGAACATCGAGGAGTACATCCAAACGCCGCCGTTCGCCGGCGGCGCCGAGGGCGAGTACCTGCTGCGAGTGCGGGGCGAGTCGATGAAGGACGTCGGGATCCTCGAGGATGACCTGGTCGTGGTGCGCCCGCAGGACACCGCCCAGGACGGCGAGATCGTCGTCGCCCTCGTAGGCGAGGAAGCGACCGTGAAGCGCTTCTTCCAGGAGGACGATCACGTCCGGTTGCAGCCCGAGAACGTGTCGATGGAGCCGATTCGCAGTCGCGACGTGCGGATCCTCGGCCGCGTAGTGGGGTTGATGAGGAATATCGCGTGAGCACGCTGGCGCTGACAGCACCGTTGGTTTCGCACGGCTTGGGCGGCGAGCCCACCCTGGATGAGCTCCTCACCGGGGTGTGGGAGGGGCTCGCCGCCCATCGCGCGGTGCGCTGCCCGGTGTGCGGCAGCCAGATGAAGCCGGTCTACGGCGTGCACGCGTTGCCGATCGCCGGCCGCTGCGTCGAGTGCGAGACGGAGGTCAGTTGACGCGGCCGGGTTCCGTTGATGCACGGTCGGTCGACGCGTGATTTCGAGCGGCGCTCTGGCCGCGGCTCGACCGTTGATTGGCGCGAAGCGGGGGGTCGGCGCTATCCTGCGCTGCCGCAGGCTGAGCAGTCGCGGAGGTTCTACCTTCGAGGAAAGTCCGGACATCACAGGGCAAGGTGGTCGGTAACGCCGACCCGGGGAAACCCGCGGGAAAGTGCCACAGAAATGACACCGCCTAAGCCTGGGGCCGCTGCAGAGCTCCAGGCCGGTAAGGGTGAAATGGTGCGGTAAGAGCGCACCGGCGTCGCGGTGACGCGGCGGCCAGGCAAACCCCACCTGATGCTAGGCCAAGCAGGACCGTTTGGAGGTGGCCCGCCAAGGTCCGGGTAGGCCGCGTAGATGGATGACTGCTCTCGACAAGATCCGGCTTACAGGCCTGCTACGGAAGAGCCCCGCCTCGGCGGGGCTCTTCTATGAGCGCGCGTCGCGCCGGGGCACTCTCGCGAACGGCAGTCAGCGGAGACCATCTGCGAGCGCCACGGCGGCTCAGGCCAGAAACGTCGAGAGCGCCGGGAGAAAGCGTGGATCGCTCATCACGCTCACGTGGCCGCGGCCGGCGAACATCTGCAGGTCGCTGCCGGCGATCAGCCGCGCGGTCTCTTCGAACAGCTCTGGACTGTAGGCACGATCTTCGCGCCCCACCACGATCAGCGTGGGCGCCGTGATCGGCCGTTCGCATTTCGCGAGGTCGAACGTGTCCTCGGCCTCGATCGTCGTCGCCATGTCATCGAGATCGTCGGGTCGTCTGACCACGGACGGGCCGAGCAGCCATGCACCGGCTCCGGCGGCGATCCCCACGGGCCTGCTCGGAACCAGGTCGGCCGCGAGCACGGCCAGCGCCTGGCGGTCAGCACCCGCCCTGACCCGCGCCGCGACACGACGCTGCAGTGTCCGGCCCCACTCCCCGAGACGACACGCGGTGCTGATCAAGACCAGGCGGCGCACGACCTCTGGGTGATCGGCGGCGAGCTGCTGCGCAATGCTGCCCCCGGTCGAGGCTCCGAGCACGTCAACCGGCGTGCCGAAACCCTCGCGCAGGGCGCTGGCGTGCTCGGCGGCGATCGCGCCCATCGTGAGCCCGCGGGGAAGATGCGGCCGGCGGTTGAAGACGAATAGGCGATGGGTGCCGGCCAGCGACGCGACCGGACCCAGCATCGTCCACACACCCCACTTGCCGCCGACCCCGGTGGTCGGGGAAAGGCCGGAGAGGACCGCGACCGGTGGACCCTCTCCGAGCGCGGCGTACGGCAGGCAGCCCATCGTGCCGTGCTCGACGTCCACGCTTTCTAAGTCTCGCAGGGCCACGCGCCGACGCCGGCTAGACGGTCGACTCGACGTGCTGCCGGATCGGGGGCTCGAGCGCCCGCCCCAGCAGTGGCACCTCGAGGAACCCCTCGACGCTCGCGTACAACAGCGCGATCCGCGGGAGGTCTGAGACATCGTCGATCACCACCGACCTCGGCACCCACTCGGGGTTGAACTTCTGGTTGAAGTCGCGCAGCGACTGGATCTGGAAGAACGGGTTCAACCCCCTGGCCATCATGCGCTGCAGACGGCCCGAGAGCCCGGCGTTCCCGGCGCTGTCGAGGAGCCGGCCCCAGGCCGCGAAGTTCAGTGACAGCCGCTCGAAGCCGCGGGCGCCCAGCGCCAGCGCCGAGCTTGCGATCAGGTATTCGGTGATGCCGTTGGCCGCATCAGGGCGGCGCCGCATCAGATCCAGCGAGTAGCCGGGATGGTCGCCGTACACGGGCACGAAGCGCAGGAACCCCGCGACGCGACCGCTGTCCTCGCGGGCCAAGCCGATCACGAAATCGGGTTCGACGCCCTCGACATCGAGGCCGAGCTCCATCGTGAAGCCGCGCTCAGGCGCCCCCGCGCGCCACTCGGCGCTGATCTCGTTGAGCTCGGCGATCAGCGCCTTGCTCGCATCGGTCTCGGCGATCAGCTCGAAGTCGTGGTCACGATCGACGCGGCGCACGGCGCTGCGCACCGCCTTCATGCCCGGGCCGTTGAGGCTGAAATGGCGGCAGCGTAGGATCGCCTCGTCTCCGAGGTAGATCGCGTGCATGCCGCGGGCGCGGTAGATCGGGGCGTCGGCCTCGCGCACGGCGAAGAACGCCACGCGCCAGCCCCGGCCGGCGCAGAAGGCGAGGAATTCGTCGACGGTCCGCGCGGTGTCCTCGGGCGGCCCGACCGGATCGCCGGCCACCATCGCCGTGCCGCGCACGTACAGGTAGGCGATCAGCGAGCGTCCGTCGTCCGAGAAGTAGTAGTTCTTGTCTCGCCGCAGCGCGAAGCAGTCGAGCGTGTCATCGCCCCAGGCGCGGACGATCCGCTCGGCCAGGCGCCTGCGCTCCGGGGTCGGCGGCGTGGACTGGACGAACGTTCGCAGGATCAGATACAGGAAGAAGATCACCCCGACGATCCCGATCACCACCAGCGAGGTGTTGATGAAGTCACGGAACACGCGCTGGTGGTACGTGTACGGGCCGGCGATCCCGACCAGCCCGCCGTAGGCCGTCCGCACCACGCCCGTGAACGACAGCCCCGGTGTGATGTGGTGGCGGGCGGCGAACAGGGTGATCGCGGTGAAGACCAGCACGCCGAGCAGATAAAACGGGACGAACGCGATGGCTTGCACCAGCGAGCCGCGATCTGACTGGGCGCGGAAGTCCCGTCTGAACCAGATCAGTGCGATCAGCATCGCGACCGACAGCAACACCGCCAGCGGATCGGGACCGTGGAGCAGGTTGACCACCGCGGCCGCGGCGAAGAGCGCCACCGCGATCGTCCACGCCCGGCGCTTGCCACGGCTCAGACCGCGAGCCACGGCGATCAACCCGAGCCCGATCACGACCGACACCGTCAGTCCGACCGAGCGGGTCGACCTCGAGACGAAGCTGAAGGTGTCCAGCGAGAAGCGCAGCTGGGTGGCGGTCGGCAGCACCGAGAGGATCGCGACGATCACGCTCGCCCAGGCCAGCGGGCGTAACGACGCGCGGGCGGCGGCGTGTCAGGCGCCGGAGCCGCTCGGCTCCGCGCGCGGCGCGCGCGGCGCGCCCGGCCCCGACGCCGGCGTGCGGCGCGCGCGACCAGCTCGGCCGCGCCGAGTCGGCCGCGGTCGGCGCCCCGTCACTCGCTACCGCGGCCGCCGAGCCGGCGTCGCCGTGGTCCTCCGGGCGCAGCGTCGGAAACAGGATCACGTCACGGATCGCGTCCTCGCCGGCGATCAGCATCACGAGGCGGTCAATCCCGATACCCAGCCCACCGGTCGGGGGCAGCCCGTACTCGAGTGCCTCGACGTAGTCCTCGTCTACCGGCTCGGTCTCGTCATCGCCGCCGGCCTTAAGCCGCGCCTCGGCCTGAAAGCGCGCCGCCTGATCGACCGGGTCGTTGAGCTCGCTGTACGCGTTGGCCAGCTCACGGCCGGCGACCACCAGTTCGAAACGCTCGGTCAGCGCCGGGTCGTCGCGGTGGGCGCGCGCGAGCGGCGAGACCTCCCGCGGGTGATCGATCACGAACGTCGGCTCGATCAGCTTGTGCTCGGAGCTCTCGTCGTAGACCTCGTCCATGAGCTTGCCCGAGCCCCACGACTTGAGCCATTCGATCCCGAGTTCGTCGGCGATCTGGCGTGCCTCCTCGACGGGCATCGACGGATGCATCTCCACGCCGACGTTCTCGCGGATCAACTCGGCCATCGTGACCCGCCGCCAGGGCGGCTTGAGGTCGACCTCGCGCCCGGCGATGCTGACCACGGTCGTACCCGATCGCCTCGATCGCGGCCGTCGCCACGATCGCCTCGGTCAGCTCCATCATGTCGTGGTAGTCCCCGAACGCCTGGTAGGCCTCGAGCAGCGTGAACTCGGGGTTGTGACGGGTGTCGAGACCCTCGTTGCGAAACACGCGGCCGATCTCGAAGACGCGGTTCATGCCGCCGACGATCAGCCGCTTGAGCGGCAGCTCGAGCGCGATCCGCAGGGTCATGTCGATGTCCAGCGCGTTGTGGTGCGTAATGAACGGGCGGGCGGCGGCCCCGCCGGCCTGACCCAGCAGCACCGGCGTCTCCACCTCGGTGAAGCCCCGCTCGGTGAGCACTCGGCGCGTGGCATGCGATCACCGCCGAGCGGATTGCGAACGTCCGCCGGGTCGACTCGTTGAGGGTCAGATCGAGATAGCGCTGGCGGTAGCGCGCCTCGGGATCGGTGATCCCGTCGTGGACGCTCGGCAGCGCCCGCAGGCTCTTTGAAAGCAGCTCGAACGAATCCACGCGAATCGAGAGCTCGCCGTGCTCGGAGGTCGCGACCGTGCCGGACGCTCCGATCCAGTCCCCAAGATCGAGCTCGGAGAAGTCACGCATCGCCTGATCGCCGACGTGATCGCGGCTGATCATCAACTGGATCACGCCGGTCTCGTCGCGTAGATCACCGAAGTCCAGTCCTCCGTGCCTACGCTGGGCTAGCAGGCGCCCGGCCAGCCGCACCGCGCGACCTGTGTCGATGCCCGGGGCGAGATCACGGTACTGGCCGTGAAGTTCGGCGGCGGTGCAGTCGCGATCGAACCGGACCGGGTAGGGCTCGACGCCGCGCTGTCGCAGAGCGTCCAGCTTGGCGAGCCGTCGTTCGCGGATCTGGTGCTGGAAGTCGAGCGGTCGGCCATCGCCCTCGTCGGCGGGACCCCGCTGCTCCATGCCCGTCTCCTCGCTGGCACTCATCCCCGGCTCGATCCTAAGGGCTCGCGGCCTGCGGGGCTTGCACCTGCTTGCGCGACAGCACCATCACGCCTACCAGCGCCAGACCGAGCGTGACCACGGTCGCGGTAGCCTGAAGTGCGCTCGCGTTGAGCGACTCGTCGAACAGGGTCAGGCCAAGGACGACGCTGGCGATCGGGTCAAGCGAGGAGCTGGTAGCGAGCGCCGCCGCCAGCGCGCCGGTGTCCAAGGCGAGCTGGTTGAGCGTCATCGACGTGTAGCCGACCACGACCAGCGCGTACACCTCCCAGCTACCGAGCACATGGAGGATCCCGAGGTGCAGCTCATCGACGAACGCCTTGGTAAGCGCCGCCGACAGCGCGAACAGGATCCCGGTCGCGGTGCCCAGGAACGCCGCCCGATGGCGTGGGGGACCGGTGCGTCCGAGCAGCACCAGCGGGACGCATACCGCGACGCAGGCTCCGGCCGCGATCAGCCAGTCGGCCAACGGCGCCTCGCTCCTTCCCCCCGAGGGCTGGGCGATGAGCAGAAAGCCTGCGACGGCGACCACGACCAGCACCGCCGCGGCGACGTCCGAGCGGCGCAGGCGCTGGCCGCTGAGCCAGACGCCGAGCGGCAGCGCGAACACCAGCGTGGTCACCAAGAGCGGCTGGACGACCGCCAGGCTCCCGGTGCCGAGCGCCGCCGCCTGCGTCACGAAGCCGAGCCCGTCGGCGGCGATCCCGGCCAGCCACACCGGGCGCCGCGCCATCCTCAGCAGCAATCCCGAGCTCGACCCGACCGGTGGCTCGTCGAGCGCCGCCTTCTGCTGCAACACCGTTCCGAGCGCGAACAGCAGCGCCGCGGCCAGAGCCAGGGCTATCTCCACAGCGGCGCCTCCGCAATGCCTACCCCCATCAAGCAGGCAGATTGGCACACGACACGGGCGTCGCAGCGTGAGGCACGACACACGCCACGGGCGCCGCCGGGGTTCTGGGCTGAGCCGCGCTTACGCGCCCGCCACTTGGCGCAGCGCGTCACCATCCAGCCGGTGCAGATCCCACTCAGGGATTCGAACCGCGCCCAGATTCGCGTAGAACTCGAGCGCGAGCTCGTTCCAATCGAGCGCGTTCCATTCCAGGCGCGGATAACCCCGGTCGATCGTGACCCGCGCGAGCTCGCCCAGCAGCCGCCCACCGACGCCCGCACGCCGGTGTTGGGGCCGGACGAACAAGTCCTCGAGCCAGATCCCGGGCCGGCACTCCCAGGTCGAGAAGCTCGTGTAGAAGAGCGCGAATCCTGCGATCGCATCGCCGTCCCGCGCGATCAGCGCCTCGGCCGACGGACGGGCGCCGAACAGCGCATCGGCGAGTTGCTGCGCCGTGCCCGTCACCTGGTCGGCGGAGTGCTCGTAGATCGCAAGCTCGACGATCATCGCGTGGATCGGCTGGACGTCGGGCGTCGCCGCGGCCCGAATCCGGATCTCGCCGGCGCCACTCACTCCTGCTCGGAGACGGCGGGCGCCGGGGACTCCTGCTCGGGCACGGCGATTTCGCGTTTGAGGACCTTGCCCGTCGGCCCCTTGGGAAGCTCGTCGACGAACCAGATCCGACGCGGGTACTTGTAAGCCGCCACCTGCTCCTTCACGAAGTCGCGCAGCTCGTCGACGCTGACCTGGGCGCCGTCCTTGAGCGCTACCGCGGCGGCGATCTCCTCGCCGTACTCGTTATCGGGCGTCCCGAGCACGGCCGCCTCGCGGACGGCGGGGTGCTCGTAGAGCACCTCCTCGATCTCGCGCGGGTACACGTTGTAGCCGCCGCGGATGATCATGTCCTTCTTGCGATCGACGATGAAGAAGTAGCCGTCCTCGTCGACGGTCGCCATGTCGCCGGAGTGAAACCAGCCGCCGCGGATCGCCTCGGCGGTCGCGTCGGGGCGATTCCAGTAGCCCTTCATCACGTTGTGGCCGCGGATCACTATCTCGCCGACCTCGCCCTGGGGGACCTCCCGGTCGTGATCGTCCACGACCTTCATCTCGACGCCCTCGATCGGGGTCCCGATCGAGCCCGGCTTGCGCTCGCGGTCGGGATGGTTGAACGAGGCGACCGGCGAGGTCTCTGAGAGCCCGTAGCCCTCGAGCACCTTGCATCCGAACGCCTGCTCGAAGCCGCGCATCAGCTCGACCGGCATCGCCGAGCCGCCCGACCCGCACAGCCGCAGCGTCGACGTGTCGTAGCGCTCGTGTTCGGGGTGGTGAAGGATCGCGCCGTACATCGTCGGGACACCGAGGAAGATGTTGACCCGGTCACGCTGGATGATCTCGAGCGCCTTGCCGGGGTCAAAGCGCGGAATCAACGTCAGCGTCCCGCCGGCGGCCACCGTCGCGTTCATCCCGCACGTCTGCCCGAACGAGTGAAATAGCGGCAGCGCTCCGAGCGTGACCGCCTCGGCGTCCGCGTCAAACAGCTTTCCGGCAGCGGTCGCGTTACGGGTCAGGTTCCCGTGCGAGAGGTCCGCGCCCTTCGGCGTGCCGGTCGTCCCCGACGTGTACAGGATCACCGCCGTGTCGCCATCGTGCGTGTCGGGGACCTGGATGAGCGGGCGCGCTGCCCCGACCTGGTGCTCAAATTCATTCACCTTGACCAGGATGCACTCGGCGCCCGCCTCGTCGGCGCCCGCCTGCGCGTCGTCGGCGAAGCCGTCCCAGGCGAACAGCAGCCGGGCGCCAGAGTCTTTTAGGTAGAACGCGATCTCGCGCTGTTTGAGCAGCACGTTCATTGGCACGACAACCCCGCCCGCGCGCAACACGCCGTAGTAGCAGACTGGGAAATAAGGGACGTTGGGCAGCATGATCCCGACCCGGTCTGAGTGCTGAAAGCCGTGCTCGCGCAGCAGGCCGACGAAGTGGGCGCTGGCGCCGTTGAGCTGGGCGTAGTTGAGCTCCGCGTCGTCGAGCTTGATCGCGACGTGGTCTGGGTCACGCCGCCACGAGTCGATCAGGATCTGGGCGAGGTTCATGCTCGAGCCCCGGATCGGCCGCTCAGGTGCCGTCGAACTTGGCTGGCCGCTTCTGCACGAACGCGAGCACGCCCTCGCGGAAATCGTTTGACCCGGCGCGCTCCTGCTGCTCGTCAGCCTCGAGGTCGAGGAGCTGCTCGAAGCCCGCGTATGCGCGGTCGTTGATCGTGCGTTTGATCGAGGCGTAGGACCCCGGCGGCCCGCTTGCGAGTCGCGCGGCGAGCTCGCTCACGCGCTGCTCGAGCTGATCGTCGTCGACTACCTCGTTGACCATGTTCCAGCGCAGCGCCTGCTCGGCGCCGACCCGCTCGCCCAGGTAGGCGATCTCAAACGCGCGCGCGCTGCCGACGCGCGCGACGAGACTCTGCGAGGCGCCGCCATCGAGGCCGAGGCCGATGTTGACGAACGCGAGCAGGAAGTAGGCAGAACGCACCGCGACGATCAGGTCAGCCGCGAGCGCGAACGAGCAACCGATCCCGACCGCGGGACCGTTCACCGCCGCGATCACCGGCTTGGGAATCGTGCGCATCTGAAGCATCAGCGGGTGGTAGATCTCGCGCAGCGGCGAACGCACGTCGGGCGAGCCCGCGGGTGTGACCTCGAAGCCGGCCTTCAGGTCGGCGCCCGCGGAGAACGCACGGCCGGCGCCCGTCACGACGATCGCCCGGACCTCCGGATCGGACGCGGTCTCGGTGAGCGCCTCGGACAGCTCCTGACCGACCTGCTTGGTCCAGGCATTGAGCGCCTCGGGCCGGTTCATCACGATCCGCGCGACGCGCTCGGACCGCGTTAGCTCGACGGTTTCGAGTCTCAGTGCGCTCATCGCTGGGAGGCGGACAATAGCGCGGGTAGCTGCACCGGCCGCGTTTCGGCGAAGATGTCGATAACGCGATGGAACTGGTGCCCAAGACGATCACGCGGCCGGTCAGCCGCCTCGGCGCAACGGCTCAGAACGCGCTCGAGGTCGCCCGTTTCGGCGGCCTGACGACCGACGAGCAACCATCGCCGTACGAGATCGCCGCCGAGCATCGCGTCTATCGGCTGCGCCACTACTTCCCGGGCGGCCCCGACCGCCCGCCCGTGCTGCTGGTGCCGCCGATGATGCTCGCGGCCGACGTCTACGACGTCTCGCACGCGACGAGTGCCGTCTCGATTCTGCATGAGCACGAGGCCGACCCCTGGGTCGTCGATTTCGGCGCGCCGGAGCGCGAGGAGGGGGGCCTCGAGCGGACGCTCGCCGATCACGTGGTGGCGATCTCGGAGGCCGTGGACCGTGTCCGGCGGGCGACCGGCCGCGACGTCCACCTCGGCGGCTACTCGCAGGGAGGCATGTTCTGTTACGAGACCGCCGCCTACCGCCGCAACGAGGGGCTCGGCTCGCTGATCACGTTCGGCAGCCCGGTCGACACGCGCCAGGGCACGCCGTTCGGGATCCCCGAGTACGTCGCATCCGGGGCCGCGGGACTGCTGGCCGATCGCTTCTTCCGCGACTGGGGGCTGCCGGCCTGGGCGAGCCGGACCGGCTTCACGCTGCTTGACCCGGTCAAGTCGGCCCGAAACCGGATCGAGTTCATCCTCCAGCTCCACGATCGCGAGGCATTGCTCGCGCGCGAGGGTCAGCGCCGGTTCCTCGAGGCCGACGGCTGGGTCGCCTGGCCGGGGCCGGCGCTCGCCGACTTCCTGCAGCAGTTCATCGCCCACAATCGCCTGCTCGAGGGCGGGTTCGTCGTCGACGGCAGGCTCCTGAGCCTGGCCGACGTTGCGTGCCCGATCCTGTCGGTCGTCGGGACCGTCGATGAGATCGCCCCCGCCGCCGGAGTCCGGGCGATCCGCGCCGCGGCCCCGCGCGCGGACGTCTACGAGCTGGCGCTCGCGGCGGGTCACTTCGGGCTCGTGGTGGGATCGACGTCGAATACGGTCACCTGGCCGACAGTCGCGAGTTGGGTTCGATGGCGCGACGGCGAAGCGCAACGGCCGGAGGGGATCACGGAGGTCCCCGACGATCCCGAGGCCCCGATCCAGCCCCACGTACGCAGCCGCGTCGGCTTTGGGCTCGAGCTCGCGGGCGCGGTGTCGGGCGGCGCCGCGCGCTCGCTCGTCTCCGCCGCCACGCGGACCACCCGCGGCGTCGCGCAGCTGACGCGCGAAGCCGTCGGGCAGCTGCCGCGGCTCGCGCGCCTCGAGCAGGTCCAGTCCAACACCCGTATTTCTTTGGGCCTGTTGGTGGCCGAGCGCACGCATCACGCGCCCGACGAAACCCTGTTTCTATTCGAGGACCGCGCCTATACGGCGCGCGAGGTCGGGGACCGGATCGACAACATCGTCCGTGGCCTGATCGCGATCGGCGTCCGGCAGGGCGAGCACGTCGGCGTGCTGATGCGCCAGCGGCCGAGCGCGCTGGCGCTCACCGTCGCGCTCAGCCGGCTCGGCGCGGTCGCTGTGCTGCTGCGCCCCGACGGCGACACGAGCCGCGAAATCGCGCTCGCGCAGGTGCAGCGGATCATCACCGACCCCGAGCGTGCCGCGCAGACGAGCGGCCTCGGCTCAGTGCACACGTTCGTGCTCGGCGGCGGCGGCGGAGCGCGCGACCTCGGCGTATCGCTGACGACCGACATGGAGCGGATCGACGTGACCCGGGTGCGCCTTCCGAAGTGGTACCGGCCCGATCCGGGCCGGGCCGGCGACCTCGCGTTCATCCTCTTCACGGGCGAGGGCGAGCAGACGCGAATGAGCCGGATCACCAACCGGCGCTGGGTGACGTCCGCGTTCGGGACGGCATCATCGGCCGCCCTGACGGCCAACGACACGGTCTACAGCGTGACGCCGCTGTACCACGCATCCGGACTGATGATGAGCGTCGGAGGTGCGATCACCGGCGGCGCGCGCCTCGCGATGGCGACCGCGTTCAGGCCGTCGACCTTCTGGGAGGAGGCGCGGCGCTATGGGGTCACGGTGGCGACGTACACCTGGACGCTGCTGCACGACCTCCTGCGGGCAGGCCCGGAGCCGGGTGAGCGGCATCACTCGGTGCGGCTGTTCATCGGGTCGGGGATGCCGCGCAGCCTGTGGCGCCGCGTCGAGCGGCGCTTCGCTCCGGCCCGGGTGCTCGAGTTCTACGCCTCCACCGACACCGGCGCGATCCTCGTCAACCTGCGCGACGCCAAGCCGGGCGCGATGGGTCGCCGGCTCCCGGGGAGCCCCGAGGTTCGGATCGCCGCCTACGACGTCGACGCCGGCCAGCTTGTGCTCGGCGCCGACGGGTTCGTCAAGCAGTCCGGGACCGATGAGCCCGGAATGCTGCTCGCCCGCGCGGCGTCCGGCGACGGGATGGCGACGATCGCGCTGCGCGGTGTGTTCGCTCGCGACGACGCATGGCTTGCGACGACCGATCTGTTCCGCCGCGACGCCGACGGCGACTACTGGCGCCTGGACGGCGTGCGGGAGCTGATCCGCACCGCGACCGGACCGGTGTTCACCGCCCCGATCCGCGATGCGCTCGGCGACCTGCCGGCGATCGACCTCGCGGCCGCCTACGGCGTCGATGACGGTCGCGGACGGGAGCTGGCGGTCGCCGCGGTGACGCTGGTGGACGCCGAGGAGCTCAGCGCGTCGGAGCTGACGGCGGCACTGCGGGTGCTGCCGCGGGCGCGGCGTCCGACGCTCGTGCGGGTGGTCGAGCGGATCCCGGTCACAACCTGGTATCGGCCGATCACGACCTCGCTGCGCGACGAGGGGATCCCCGAGCCTGGCGACGGGCTACCAGTCTTCTACCGCGGCCCGCGCGCCGACAACTACCGGCCGTATACGGACGCAGACCACGCGCGGCTGCAGGTCACTCAGGCGGCGAGCGTCTCGCCCGAGTAGAGCTTGCGCACGCGCACCGTCCCGGGCGGTGCGACGCGCAGGCAGAGCTCGCACAGGACGCACTCGTCGAGGTTATGCTCCTCGAGCTCGAGCCCGTCGACGCCGACCTTGAAGATGTCGACCGGGCAGACCTCCTCGAGCTTGCGTGCCAGCTCGGCGTCCGCGGCCACCTCAGGATCGACCTCGACATCGATGAAGGTCCCGGCCATCAGAGTCGCTCCTTTACAAGCTCTGGGATGTCCTCGATCCGCTCGGCGACCATGATCCCGGCGGCCTGGAGGCGCGCGACCTTTTCGGTCGCGGTGTCCTCCTTACCCTCGACGATCGTGCCCGCGTGGCCGAAGCTCATCCCGGGCATCTCGTCCATGAAGCGACCGGCCATGAACGCGACGATCGGCATCCTCGAGTCGTGGTCGCTGACCCACGCGGCGAGCTCGGCCTCCATGCGGCCGCCGGGCTCGGTGTAGATCACGATCGCCTCGGTGTCCTGGTCGGCTTCGAACAGCGGCATCAGCTCGGCGTAGCTCGAGCCGATGATCGCGTCACCGCCGATCGAGACGGCGGTCGACTGGCCCAAACCGGCGGCGGTCAGCGTCGAGGACATTTCGGTCGTCATCCCGCCCGAGCGCGAGATCACGCCCACCGGTCCCGGCGCATAGGACTTGGCGGCGTCACGCGCGGGGCCGCCGATCCCGCCCATCTTGATCACATCGGGGACGATGATCCCGAGGCAGTTGGGGCCGATGATGCGCGCGCCGCGCTCGTCGGCGAGCTCGACCATCTGCGCAACGTCGCCGCGCGGGATCCGCTCGGTGACGATCACGATCAGCCTGATGCCGTTCTCGAGCGCCTCAAGGACCGCGTCTGCGGTGAACGCGGGGGGGACGGTCACGACCGAGCCGTCGACTGGGGCACCGTGGTGCGCGACGGCCTGCGCGACGGTGTCGAACACGGGCACGCCGTGGACGTCTCGTCCGAGCCTGCCGGGCGTGACGCCGCCGACGATCTTCGCACCGGCGCCGTACTCGAGGCATTCCCGGGTCAGGTTCACCGCCTCGCGTCCGGTGATCCCCTGGACGATGAACGTGGTGTCGCCGTCGACGAGGATCGACATCTAGCCGGCCGCCGGTCCCTGGATCCGCTCCACCGCACGCCGCGCGGCCTCGTTCAAGGAAACCGAACGGTCCGCGTATTGGACCCCGTAGCGCTCGAGGATCTTGAAGCCCTCCTCCTCCCAGGCGCCGGGGATGCGGAAGATCGCGATCTTCTCGGCTGGGTCGAAGCCGAGCTCGAGACATGCCTTGATCACCCCGCGGGCGACGATATCGACACGCGTGTTGGAGACGATCGACATCATCACCGCGATCTTGTCGACGCCGGGCTTCTGCAGGACGAGCTTGGCGAGGCCAGACGTCTTGCTGACCGACGGATTGCCGCCGATCTCGCAGTAGTTGGCCGGATCTCCGCCATGGGCGCGGACCGCATCAAACAGCGTCAGCGAGCCACCGCCGGCCCCGATCACGAGCCCGAGGTTGCCGTCGAACTCGGTCACGTTGCCGGCCACGCCGCGGTGGTCCTGCGCGTCGACCTGCTCGCCGGCGAGCTCGAACGCGGTCGCCTCGCGCGCCTGGCGAGTTTCCTCATCGCCGACGCCGAGTTCGTGCAGGAGCGCCTTCTGGCGCGGCCGGGCCTCGTTCTCCATCTCCATGTGGGCGTCGAGCGCGACGAATGAGCCGTCCTCGAGCCGGCCGAGCGGATTGATCTCCGCGAGCGTCATGTCGTAGCGCAGGAACAGCTGCGCGAGACGCGAGACGATCGGCGTCAGCCGGTTGAGCGCCGAGCCCGTGATCGAAAGTGACGCGATCAGCTGCTTGGCCTGCCAGTCCGAGAACGGCGTCCGGGTCGAGAAGTGCGCGCGGGCGACGTGGTCGGGGTGCTCCTCGGCCACCTGCTCGATGTCGATTCCGCCCATGTCGGAGAAGAGCATCACCGGCCGCTTACGGATCCCGTCCCAGACGACCCCGGCGTAGTACTCGTGCTCGACGGCGGCGCGCGAATCGACGAGCACGCCGCGCGGCATGTGGCCGTTGATCTCGAGGTTGAGGACGTGCTCGGCGGCGGCCGCCGCCTCGTCGGGCGTGTCGGCGAACTGGACGCCCCCGGCCTTCATCCGTCCGCCGGTCAGCACCTGGGACTTGATCACGACCGGGCCGGCGATCTGTTCGGCCGTCCGCCGCACCTCGTCGGCGGTGCTCGCAAACCCGTGCTTGGTGACCGGGATCCCGGCCTTCGCGACGACGGCTCGCGACTCGTACTCGAACAAACGCATGGGCGGCGGCGGAGCCTACAGAAAGGGTCGTGAAGCGCCTTGTCCACTAAACCGCCGGGGATTGTGTAAAACTACGCGTGGCACTAAACCGCTAAAGACAATCGACAAACTCTTGTATAAAGGCAGGAACAGATGACTGCATGGTCTAAGTCGCGCTGGAGATCGGCGATCCTGACGGCCCTGGTAGGCGGCTCCGCGGCGCTCGCAATCGCGGGCTGCGGCGGATCATCGGACGCCGCCACCAGCGGGGGTGGGTCATCCGGCGGTGCCTCGAACGCGAAGACGACGCTGAACCTGGTCGCCTACTCGACTCCCAAGGACGCCTACGACGCGCTCACCGCAGCGTTCGCCAAGACCCCCGCCGGCGAGGGAGTCGGCTTCGGCGAGTCCTTCGGCTCGTCGGGCTCGCAGAGCCGCGCCGTCGACTCCGGCCAGCCGGCCGACGTGGTCGCGTTCTCGACCACGCCCGACATGACGCGCCTCGTCGACGACGGGATCGTCGCCAAAGACTGGGCCGACAACCCCGCCAAGGGCATGTCGAGCAACTCGGTCGTCGTGTTCGTCGTCCGGAAGGGCAACCCGAAGCACATCACGAGCTGGAACGACCTGACCAAGCCCGGAGTCGACGTGATCACTCCGAACCCCGCCACGTCGGGCAGCGCCCGCTGGAACATCCTCGCCGGCTACGGCGCGATGCTCAAGGAGGGCAAGACTCCCGCGCAAGCGCTTGACTACGTCCGCACGCTGCTGACCAAGAACGTCAGCGTGCAGCCCTCGAGCGCCAGCTCCGCACTGCAGACGTTCACGAGCGGCAAGGGCGACGTGCTGCTCGATTACGAGTCCGATGCGATCGCCGCCGTCCGTGGCGGTGACTCAGTCCAGTACATCATCCCGAAGCAGACGATCCTGATCCAGACGCCGATCGCGGTCACCGCCAAGAGCTCGCACGCGACCCAGGCCAAGGCGTTCCTCAACTACCAGTGGACGCCGGCCGGACAGACGATCTGGGCCCAGCAGGGCTACCGCCCGGTGCTGGCGTCGGTCGCGAGCAAGTTCACCAAGCAGTTCCCGGTCCCGCCGCAGCTGTTCACGATCAACTACCTCGGCGGCTGGGACAAGGTCGCGGACGAGTTCTTCGATCCATCGAGCGGTTCGATAACCAAGATCGAACAGGCGGCGGGGGTGCCCACTGCCTCCAGCTAGCACATACGCGGCCCCGGCCCCGGCCCCGGCCGCGGCTCCGGTGACACGGGGCAGGCGGAGAATCGCGCGCCGCGGCGGGCTGGGCCTGGGTCTGGTGACGCTCTATCTGAGCGTGATCGTCCTGATCCCGCTCGCCGCGGTAACGGTCAAGGCCGTGAACCAGAGCCCGGGCAAGTTCTGGGCGTCGGTCACCAACGCTCCGGTGCTCAAGGCGCTGGCGGTGTCGCTCGGTGCGTCGCTGATCGTGTGCGCGATCGGCGCCGTGATGGGGACGCTCGTCGCCTGGGTGCTGGTCCGCGACTCGTTCCCCGGTAAGCGGATCATCAACTCCGTCATCGACCTGCCGTTCGCGCTGCCGACGGTCGTCGCGGGGCTCACGATCCTCGCGCTGTACGGCCCCGACAGTCCACTCGGGATCCACTTGGCGTTCACGCGGGCGGCGGTACTGGTGGCGCTGATGTTCGTGACGCTGCCGTTCGTGGTGCGCTCCGTGCAGCCGGTCCTGATCGAGCTCGATCGGGAGGTCGAGGAGGCCGCGGCTTCGCTGGGTGCCTCGAACTTCGTGATCTTCCGGCGGATCATCCTGCCGGCGCTGCGCCCGGCGATCGTCTCCGGGGCGGCGCTCGCGTTCGCGCGCTGCGTCGGGGAGATAGGGTCGCTGATCCTGATCGTCGGCAACGTGCAGATCGCGAGCATCGTGATCTTCGCCGACATCGAGAGCGACGCGCCTCAGGCGGCGGCGTCGCTGTCACTGGTCCTGATCCTCGTGTCGCTGGTCGTGCTGTTCTTGATCCGCCGACTCGGAGGTCGAGTTGCTCATTAGCCGCCGAGCGAGTTGGTCGCTGCGGACCGTGGCGCTGCTCTACCTGCTGCTGCTCCTGCTGCTCCCGGTCGCGATCGTGTTCGGCAAGACGTTCGAGCACGGGTTCGGGGTGGCGTGGGGGTGGATCACGACTCCGGCGGCGGTCAGCGCGTTCTGGCTGTCGCTCACGATGGCGGCGATCGCCGTGCCCTTGAACACGATCTTCGGCGTCGTCTGCGCGCTCGTGCTCGTGCGCCGGCGGGGCCGCGCCGCCGCCGTGATCGACTCGCTGATCGACCTGCCGTTCCTGGTCTCGCCGGTGATCGTCGGGCTCGCGCTGACGCTCGTGTACGGCATCCACGGCTGGTTCGGCACCTGGTTTGTCGACCACGGGATCCAGATCATCTTCGCGCCGGCCGGGATGGTGCTCGCGACGATCTTCGTCTCACTGCCGTTCGTCGTGCGCGAGGTCGCGCCGCTCCTGGTCGAGATCGGCGACGAGCAGGAGCAGGCCGCCGCGACGCTCGGAGCGTCGGACTGGCAGACGTTCTGGCGCGTGACACTGCCGTCGATCCGGTGGGGCGTCGCCTACGGCGTCGTGCTGTCGACGGCCCGCGCGCTGGGGGAGATCGGCGCGGTGCTGGTCGTCTCGTCGCTGGTCGCCGGCCAGACGCTGACGCTGCCGCTGCTGGTCTTCGAACGCTCGTCGCAGATCGGTGCCGGAGCGACCACGGCGTCCTATGCCGCCGCCACCGAGCTGGCGGTCATGTCCCTCGTGGTCCTGCTCGCGATGACGCTGCTCGGCCCGCAACGAACCAAGTCCGAGAGGGAGAAATGAGTATCGAGCTCAAGAACATCTCCAAGAGCTTCGGCGATTTCACGGCCCTCGAGGGCGTCTCGCTCGACGTGCCCGAGGGCTCGCTGACCGCGCTGCTCGGGCCGAGCGGCTCGGGGAAGTCGACGCTGCTGCGGATCATCGCCGGGCTCGAGCTGCCCGACTCCGGATCGGTCGAGCTCGACGGCGCCGATCTGGGCAATGTCCGTCCGCAGAAGCGGGGGATCGGGTTCGTGTTCCAGCACTACGCGGCCTTCACCCACATGACCGTGCGCGAGAACGTCGCGTTCGGCTTGCGGATTCGCAAGCGCCCGCGCGACGAGGTGAAAGAGCGCGTGGACGAGCTTCTGGCACTCGTCGGGCTGACCAAGTGGGCCGAGCAGCGGCCGGCGCAGCTGTCCGGAGGCCAGCGCCAGCGGATGGCGCTCGCGCGGGCGCTCGCGGTCCAACCGCGCGTATTACTGCTCGACGAGCCGTTCGGCGCGCTGGACGCGACCGTCCGCGCCGAACTTCGGGCTTGGCTGCGCCGCCTGCACGACGAGCAGCACGTGACGACCGTGCTCGTGACTCACGATCAGGAGGAGGC
This sequence comes from uncultured Solirubrobacterales bacterium, assembly GCA_963744695.1. Classification (GTDB taxonomy): domain Bacteria; phylum Actinomycetota; class Thermoleophilia; order Solirubrobacterales; family Solirubrobacteraceae; genus Palsa-465. The sequence continues at coordinate 25,154 of CAVUUT010000010.1, forward strand.
GATGGAGGTCGCCGACCGGATCGCGGTGATGAGCGCGGGCGCGATCGAACAGGTGGGATCACCGCGTGAGATCTACGACCACCCCGCGAGCGAGTTCGTGATGGGCTTCGTCGGGCCGGTGAGCAAGCTCGGCGAACGGCTCGTGCGTCCGCACGACATGACGATCTCGCTCGAGGAGCAGCCTGACAGCATCGAGGCGATGGTGGGGCGCGTGGTGCACCTCGGCTTCGAGGTGCGCGTCGAGCTCGAGCTCCCGGACAGCTCGCACGCAAGAGCACAGCTGACCCGCCAGCAGGCCGAGGAGCTCGAGCTGGCCGCGGGAGACATCGTCTACGTTCGGCCGCCGGCCGGGACCCCAATCACGTCGGCGTCGGCTTCAGCGTCGGCGTAGGAGTCGGCCCAGGCCTCAGCCGTGAGCTAGACGGGGCCGCCCAAGGCTCAGCCGGCGTGGCCGCAGGCGCGTCCGAGCCCCGGCCTCGTCGGCGTTGGACTCGGCGTGGGCGCGCAGCAAGCTCAACAGGCCCGTGGTCGGGAAGAACGGGTCGGCGATGCTCGCGCCGTCGCGCAAGGACAACGCCGCTCGCAGCGTCCCGTCGGCCTCCGCGAGCAGCATCGGGCGCGGCGGAACCGAGTCCGAGCTGTCGAGCGCGGCGAGCCTCTGCAACGCCGGGTAGTCGTCGGCGTAGGCCGGGCGAATCAGTATCTGCGCTGGTGTTTGAGAACTCATGATGGACTTCAGGATGAACCAATCCAGCCATGAGCGCAAATAGGGGTTTGCTTGAGCTGGTATAACCTTTTGTCATGCTCGACAGTCGCCGTCTGAGGGTCCTCGTCGAGGTCGCGCGGCAAGGTTCCTTCTCCGCCGCGGCGGCCGAACTGGGGTACACCCAGCCGGCCGTCTCGCGCCAGATCGCGACGCTCGAGGCAGAGGTCGGGACGGTGCTTGTCCGCCGCGTCCCGCTCGGCGCGGTGCTCACCGATGCCGGGCGGCTGCTGGTCGCGCGGTCGGAGGCGATCCTCGCGCGGCTCGCTGACGCCGAGGCCGAGCTGCGGGCGCTCGCCGGCCTCGAGGGCGGCACGCTGCACGTCGCGACGTTCGCGTCGGCGGCCGCGTCGGTGGTCCCGATCGCGGTCGCGCGGTTCCGCGAGCGCTACCCCGAGATCGAGCTCAGCATCGCGATCGCCGATCCCGACGAGTCGGTCCCGCGCCTGCGTGCCGGCGAGTTCGACCTCGTGCTGTCGCACGACCGCCTGCTCGAACAGTCGGGCATCGAGCTCGTCGATCTGTTCGAGGATCCGATGTACGTCGCGATGCCCACCTCCCACAGGCTCTGCAATGCGCGCTCGCTGACCCTGTCTGATTTCGCGCAGGAGCCGTGGATGCTCGCGACGACCGATTCCTGCCCCGACGCGCGGCTGTTCTTGCGCTCGTGTCACGAGGCGGGGTTCGAACCGCGGATCGCGTTCCAGAATGACGACTACTCGGCGATCCTCGGGTTCGTCGCGGCGGGCGTCGGCGTCGCGGTGATCCCCGACATGGTCAGTCGGGGAGCGCGCGAGGACGTCGTGATCCGGGAACTTCGCCCGGCGCCGCCGCCGCGTCCGATCGGCGCCGTGCTGCCCGTGGGCTACCGCTCGCCTGCGGCCTCCGCGATGCTCGCGGTGCTCGGTGAGGTCGGCGAGGAGTGGGTCGCGCAGAGCGCACCGCTGGCACTCAGCGCGTGACGCTCAGCGCGTGACGCTCAGCGCGTGACCCAGGCCTCCGGGTCTTCCGCCAGCTTGTCGATCGCGGGCGGGAGCTTCGATCTCGCGATGTCCTCGATCGTGACCTGCTCGACCACAAGCCGGAGGTTGGCACGGACGGCGATCCAAACCCGCGGCAGGGTGCTCGCCGCGCCGGCGTAGGCCGCCTCTTCCGGTGGAGCTCCGCGGACACTCGCCAGCGGGCCCTCGACGGCCCGGATCACGTCGGCGACGGTCACGTCGGACGCGGGCTTGGCGAGGCGGAAGCCTCCTTCGGCGCCGCGGTGGCTGCGCACCAGGCCGGCGTGGCGCAGCTCGCCGAGGATGTTCTCGAGGAAGTTGAGCGGGATGTCCTGGGCGGTGGCGATCCGTTCGGCCTTGACCGGCCTCTCGTCGTCGGTCGCCGCGAGCTCGACGACCGCGCGCACGGCGTAGTCAGCTTTGGCCGAGATCCGCATTGCTGGTCTGAGACCCTACGCGGTCTACGCCGGAGCCGCGCGCAGGCCATACGCCTCGGCGAGCTCAGGATCCTTCTCGGCCAGCATCTCGGCAAGCTCGACCATCACCTTGCACTGCTTCCACGTCGCGTCGTCCTGCATCTTGCCGTCGATCATGTGAACGCCGCGGCCATCCGGGATCGCCTCGAGCACCTTGCGCGCGAACAGGACCTCGTCGACCGCCGGGCTGAAGACCTTCTTGGCGATCTCGATCTGGGCCGGGTGAAGTGACCAGGCCCCGACGCACCCGAGCAGAAACGCCGCGCGGAACTGCGTCTCGCAGCCCTCGACGTCCCGGATGTCCCCGTACGGTCCATAGAAGGGCAGGATCCCCGCCGAGGTGCACGCGTCCACCATCCGTGCGATCGAGTAGTGCCACGGATCCTGCTGGGCCGTCGGCCGTGGCGCGTCGGGGTCGTAGGGATCGGGGTCGTTGATCACGCGGTAGAGCGGATGACCCCCACCGACACGCGTGGTCTTCATCCGCCGCGAGGCGGCGAGGTCGGCCGGTCCGAAGCTCATTCCCTGCATCCGCGGGCTCGCGGTCGCGATCTCCTCGAGGTTGACCACGCCGAGGCCGGTCTCGAGGATCGCATGGACCAGGATCGGGCGCTCGAGCCCGGCCTTGGCCTCGAGCTGGGCGAGCAGCCGGTCGACGTAGTGGATGTCCCACGGGCCCTGCACCTTGGGGATCATGATCACGTCGAGCCGGTGGCCGATCTCGGCCACGACCGTCGTGATGTCGTCGAGCATCCACGGCGACTCGAGGCTGTTGACGCGCGTCCAGAGCTGGGTGTTGCCGAGCTCGATCTCCTTGCCGACCTTGACCAGCCCCGCGCGCGCGGCGAGCTTGCGGTCGACCGGCACCGCGTCCTCGAGATTCCCCAGGAGGATGTCAACCGTCGGCGCGATATCAGGCACCTTGGCGACCATCTTCTCGTTGGAGAAGTCCAGGAAGTGAATCATCCGCGAGGGCCTGAACGGGATCTCGAGGATCGGCTCGGGGGCGCCGATCGCCAGCGGCTTTCCAAAGTCACGGGGGTTTCGCATGGCCTGAACAGTAATGCTCGGAGATGCCGTGCGGTCGTTCTCCAGTCATGCCTCGCGCACGGCGTGGAAAATCCACCGCGGCCAGCCGGATCTTCCACGAAACGCGCGCCGGGCGTGCACGGCGTGGAATATCCACCCTGGCGGAACGGATCTTCCACGCAATGCATGGCGCCGTTGCCTGCCGGCGCCGGCTCGTCCGGACCTGGCATGCTGCCCGGGCATGAACGAATTCGACACCGATCAGGCAGCGCGGGAAGCGAGCGGTGCGCACCCGTACGGCCGCTACCTCGAGGAGTTCGAGGTGGGGGCCGTCTACAAGCACTGGCCCGCCAAGACCGTGACCGAGGCCGACGATCACCTCTTTTGCCTGATCACGATGAACCATCATCCGCTGCACATCAACGACGTCTACGCCAAGCAGTCCCAGCAGGGACGGAACGTCGTCGTCGGGCCGCTCGTGTACTCGCTTGGGCTTGGGATGAGCGTCTCGGACGTGAGCGGCAAGGCGATCGCCAACCTCGCGACCGAGGAGCTCAGCCACCCGGCGCCGGTGTTCCATGGCGACACGCTGTTCTGCGAATCCGAGGTGCTCGAGGTCCGCGAGTCGCAGTCAAAGCCCGATCGCGGGACGGTTCGGGTGCACACGCGGGTCCGTAACCAGGACGGCGTGCTGGTGGCGGAATTCAAGCGGCTCGTCCTGGTGCCGCGCAAAGAGCCTGGGTAGAAACGTTCTATCGGCGAGTGGCGCCGCACTTTGTGAGGACTTTGTGCGGTCCGCAGGGTAGGCTTCGCAGCCACCGACACCCGCAAAGGAGCGCCCCAGACAATGGCACATACCGCCCCGACGCACCAAGCAACGACTGATCATCCGCGCCTCCTGGCGTGGGTAGAGGAGGTCGCGGCGCTCACTCAGCCCGACGAGATCCACTGGTGCGACGGTTCGGCGGAGGAGTACGACCAGCTGGCGGGGAGACTGATCAGCGCAGGCACGTTTGAGCGGCTGTCGGAGGCCAAGCGCCCCAATTCGTACCTCGCGCTATCCGATCCGGCTGATGTCGCCCGGGTCGAGGATCGGACGTTCATCTGCTCCGAGCGCGAGGCCGATGCCGGGCCGACCAACAACTGGCGCGACCCCGCCGAGATGCGCGCCACACTGGCCGAGCTGTTCAAGGGCTCGATGCGCGGCCGCACGATGTACGTGGTGCCGTTCTCGATGGGTCCGCTGGGGTCGGCTATCTCCCACATCGGTGTGCAAGTGACCGACTCGGCCTACGTGGCGGTGTCGATGCGGATCATGACCCGGATGGGGCAGCCCGCGCTCGACACGCTCGGCAAGGACGGGGACTTCGTTCCCTGTCTGCACTCGGTCGGGATGCCGGTGGACTCGGCCGCTGGGGCACATGACGTTCCCTGGCCGTGCAACGCCGACAACAAGTACATCGTGCACTTCCCCGAGACGCGCGAGATCTGGTCGTTCGGGTCGGGCTACGGCGGCAACGCGCTGCTCGGCAAGAAATGCTTCGCGCTGCGGATCGCGTCGGTGATGGCCCGCGACGAGGGGTGGCTCGCCGAGCACATGCTGATCCTCAAGCTGACGTCTCCCGAGGGCGTGGTCAAGTACATCGCCGCGGCATTCCCGAGCGCGTGTGGCAAGACCAACCTCGCGATGCTGATTCCGACCCTGCCCGAGTGGAAGGTCGAGACCGTCGGCGATGACATCGCCTGGATGAAGTTCGGCGATGATGGCCAGCTGTACGCCGTCAACCCCGAGGCCGGCTTCTTCGGCGTCGCACCGGGCACCGGCGCACGCACGAATCCGAACGCGATCGACACGATCAGCCGCAACTCGATCTTCACCAACTGCGCCAAGACCGACGACGGCGACGTCTGGTGGGAGGGCCTGACCGGCGAGCCTCCAGCGCACGCGATCGACTGGCACGGCCACGACTGGACGCCCGACTCCGACGCGCCCGCCGCACATCCCAACGCGCGCTTCACGACGCCCGCGGCGCAGTGTCCGTCGATCGCGCCGGAATGGGAAGACCCCGCCGGTGTGCCGATCTCGGCGATCATGTTCGGCGGCCGGCGCTCGACCGTCGTCCCGCTCGTGCATGAGGCGCGCGACTGGGAACACGGGGTGTTCCTCGGCTCGATCATGTCCTCGGAGATGACCGCCGCTGCGGCGGGCGAGGTCGGCAAGCTGCGCTTTGACCCGATGGCGATGCTGCCGTTCTGCGGCTACCACATGGCCGACTACTTCGGTCACTGGCTCAAGATTGGTCGCAAGCACGGAGCGAAGCTGCCGCGGATCTACTACGTCAACTGGTTTCGCAAGGACGCCGACGGGAAGTTCATGTGGCCCGGCTACGGGGAGAACTCCCGTGTGCTGGCGTGGATCTTCGGCCGTGTCAACGGCGACTCGGACGCCGTCGAGACCGCGATCGGGCTCGTGCCGCCGATCGGAGTGCGCGGAATCGACATCTCAAACCTCGACGTCAATGACGACACGATGACCAAGCTGCTCGAGGTCGACCGCGATGGCTGGCGCGCGCAGCTGGCGCAGATGCACGAGCACTACGCCAAGTTCGGAGCGCAGCTCCCGAGTGAGCTGAAGGGGCAGCTCGAGGCGCTCGAGCAGCGGCTCGACAGCTGACGCGGGGCGGCGGCCGGCGATGCCGCCGCAGACCCTGCGCAAACTCTTATCTCCAGGCCTTTTACTCTGACGGCATGGCGCTCGCCTTCGTGCCCTCAGATGCCGTGATGTTGGCCGTCCAAGCGGGCGTCGTGGCCGCGCCGCGGCGACCGCCCGTGATCCCGCAGCTGCAGCGTGTCGCGGGACCTGCTTGGGCGCTGATCCCGATCGGGTCGATCATCGGGGTCATCTTCGCGATCCGCTACATGTCGGGAACCGCCACTGGGCTCACCTACCTGGCGCTGGTGGCGGTGCCGATCCTCGCCGCGGCCGCGCTCGGCTGGGCGATGCGCGGCTCCAAGCCCTGGCTAGCGCTGGTGGCGGTGCCGCTGTTCGTGCTCGCGTGGGCGAGTCGCACGACGCTCGTCGGCCAGGGAGCGGCGACGCTGCTGTCGGCACTCAGCTGCGTGACGCTCGGGGTGTTGCTCGCGACCGTGACGCCCCCGGGTTGGCTGAAGCTCGGGATCATCGCGATGGCTGCCGCCGACTCCTGGCTGGTCCTCAGTGACCTGCTCCAGGCGCCGAATGCGACGCTCGTCGGGGCCTCGCCCGGCAGCGGGCTGCCGCAGCTTCAGAGCGAGCTGTTCGGGACGATCTCGATGGGCTACGGCGACCTGTTCGTCGCCGCGCTGCTGGGCGCTGTGCTCGCGCGAGAGGGCCGCCGCCAGTGGCCGGTCGCGCTGCTCACGCTCGTGCTCGCCGGCGCCTTCGACCTGCTCTTCTTCGTGCTCAACGAGCTCCCGGCGACGGTCCCGGTCGCGCTCGCGCTGATCGTCTCCGAGGTCTGGCAGCGCCGTCGCGCGCCGAAGGCAACCCGGGCGCGCGCGCCCGCGCGCGATCGCGCACCGGAAGCCGTCACCTAGTTGGCCGGCGCTAGTGCTGGTCGTCGCCCGTCGACGCCGGCGGGCGTGATTCCTCGGCCAGCGACGTGATCGCGAGCTGGCCGCGGGCAGCCTCCTCGAGCACCTCGCTCGCCTCCTCGGCCGAGCGCGAGTAGAGCTCGACCAGCAGATGCACGACGATCCGGTCCTCCTCGTGCTTGTGGAAGCGCACGTGCGTGAAGAACTCACGCGTGCCGTTGTCACCGAAGGCCGCGTACGAGAGCGAATCGCTCGCCTCGGGGCCCGAGCACGTCTCGACCTCGTCGGCATCGACGGTGACCGTGCACGAGGCGACCCACGGGGTCCCGGCGATCATCCGCTCCCAACGGTCCTCGATCGGCTCGACGCGGCCGTTGTGGAAGCCGAGATGGGGCTGATCGTGCATGCACTCGAGGCACTGCACGACGGCCTCCTGCATCTCATCCACGACCTCGCCGCGCTCGCCACTTTCGGGGTCGATCCGATGGATCCCCTCGTAGTGGACCTGGACCTCGAGGTTCTGGGACCAGCAGCGGTAGCAGCGTAGCCAGCTGCGCACCTCGGTTGAGCCCTCCATGCGAAGTGATTCTAGGACGGTCTGCGAGCACGTCGCCGACGGCGCCTATGCTCGCCCCGGTGAGCGACCGCGAAGCCCAGCCGATCGGCGTGATCCTGGCCGGCGGCATCGGGCGCAGGATCGGCGGCGACAAGGCGGTCGTGACGCTCGGGGGGCGCCCGCTGATCTCATACCCGCTGCAGGCGATGGGAGCCGTGACCCCGGATCTGGCGGTCGTCGCGAAGTCCGACACGCGCCTGCCGGAGTTGCCCGGCGTCTCGGTCTGGATCGAGCCGGAGCACCCGCGCCACCCGCTGGTCGGCATCGTCCACGCGCTGCAGCGAGCGGACGGGCGCCCGGTGCTCGTCTGCGCCGCCGACATGCCGCTGATCACGGCCGCCGTGCTTCGGTCGCTGGCATGTGCCGACGCCGGCCATGCGCGGGCGGTGATCGCGACCAGTGAGGGCGGGCTGCAGCCGCAGTTGGGGCGGTATGAGGCCGCTGCCTTGGCGCTGCTAGCGCCAGGGGCCGCTGAGGCGCGGCGATCGCTGCGCGAGGCGGTGTCGGTGATCGGCCCCGCGCTGGTGCAAGTGCCCGAAGCGGTGGTGTTCAACGTCAACACGCCGGCGGATCTCGCGCGAGCGGGGCGGCTGGTGGAGGGCTTGGAACGCTTTGCTCCGTGACGGAGTCACGCGTTCCAAGGGGTGCTAGCCGAACGTGAAGTCGTAGGCCGAGATTCCCGGAGGGATCTTGAGCGTGAACGTGTGCTGTTGGGCGCTGGGCAACGAGATCAGCCCGTACAGACGCTGACCCTGGACGGTGACCATGCCGTTGTGGACGTCGGCGCCGGAGTCGGCGGCCGAGATCGGATGGCCGTCGAGCAGCACCTGCAGCTTGCGGGGCTTGTTGTCGGTCGAGGTCATGACGAGATACACGTGCCCGGCCTGAACTCGCCCGGTGATCGTGTCCCCGACCGAGACCGGGGTTATCGACTGCCCGCCGATGTTCCAGATCCCTCTCAGTCCGAACTCGTTCAGCGACGGGTTGCTGACGCCGGAGTACTCGTGCACGCCCTTTTGCAGCGGCTGCGCGAAACCCTGGTCGCGCACCGGATCGAGGTACGTCTCGGGCGTCTCGAGCCCGGATGACGGCATGATCGCGGTGGCCGTCATCGGCGGCGGCAGGTGCTTTGCACCGGCCTCGAACAGCAGCTGGCGAACCGCTGCCTCGTCCTCCTTGTAGTCGCCCTCGCCGATCTGGAGGTGACGTATCTGACCATTAGCGTCGATCAGATACTCGGCCGGCCAGGAATTGTTCTGGTACGCGTTCCAGGTGCCGTACTCGTTGTCCTGGACGACCGGGTAGCGGATCCCGTCCGAGTGAATCGCCTGCCTGACGTTGCCGGCCTCCTGCTCGAAAGTGAACTCCGGCGTCTCGATTCCGACGACGTCGAGGCCGTAGCGGTGATAGGTCGCGTAGAGGCCCTTGACGAACGGCAGCGTCCGCAGGCAGTTGATGCACGTGTAGGTCCAGAAGTCGACCAGGACCACGTGGCCTCGCATCCCGGCCATCGTCAGCGGCTTGTTCTGAGGCGTGTTGAACCAGTCCTGGGTGTTGGTGAAGTTGGGCGCCAGGCCGAGCTTGGGCAACGATGGCGTCTTGACGCCGGGGATTGAGACGCCGACCTCGTTGGCGACTGGGGTGACCGACGCCTCCTGATGCTGGCGCTCGGCAAACCGCGACGGCGGCCGCAGCGACGCGAGCCGATTGGAGACCGCGTTCGAGGTTTCGAGCGAATGCGTCGGATCGATCAGGAACGACGGCAGGCTCGTGTCCTTGGCCAGGTCCTCCTCGAACCGGACGTCGACGTTGAACACCATCAGGACGCCGGTCAGCAGCAGCACCGCTCCGAGCGTGCGCTCGACCACGTGCCCGCGCGTGTGGCGGCGGACCCGGTCGAGCACCGCGCGCCCGCCGAGGCCGTACAACAGCATCACCGAGCTCAGCCCGACCGCGTAGGCGAGCGCGACCGCGACCACCTGGGCCGTGGCGCCGCTCGAGGCGCTGACTGACGTGACCGCGGCGAGGATCGGGCCAGCGCACGGCGCGCAGACGAACCCGAGCGCCCCGCCGACCAGGACACCCGACCAGAACCCGCTTCCGCGCGTCTTGGGTCCGAACCGGGCCAGGCGCGAGAGCGGCGCCTGCACGCGCTCGGCGAGCCCGGGGATCAGTAGCACGAGCCCGAACGCGATCAGGACGACGATCGCCAGCGATCGGGCCGCGCCGCTCGCGAGTCCGACGCCCTTGACCAGCTGCGCAAGCGCGACGATCGCGATCGTGAACGTCAGCGCCAGGCCGACGACGATCCCGATCGGCCGCCGGCGGCCTCCGATTGCGCTTGCAGACAGGAGCGCCGGCACCACGGGCAACACACACGGGGTGATCGCGGTGCCGGCCCCCGCGATCAGTGCGAACAGCAGCAGAAGGAGCATGTGCGCTTCCGAGGATGCCCAAAAAAGCTTGCGTTCCTGTTAAGGGTCGTTCAGAGACGGCGCCAACCACGGACTAGGCTTCTGGCACGTGAATCTCTGGGGTCGGAAGGTGCTCTTGCTGGCAGGCATCTGCTGTCTGCTCGCAGGCTGTGGCGCGAGCGCCAACCAGCAGGTCGAGGCCAAGGTGCAACAGTTCGCCCGCGCGACCGCGAGCCGCGATTACGCGACCCTCTGCAACGAGGTGCTGGCACCCGAGCTGGTGGCCCACCTGACCGCGGCCGGCCTGACCTGCAGGCAGGCGATGAAGGTCTTCACCCAGAGCGTCCACAACCCCACGATCAGCGTCTCGAAGGTGACCGTCAACGGCTCGAGCGCATCCGCGGTCGTGCTGGCGAAGGCGACCGGCCAGCAGCCGTCACGGGAGTCGGTCCAGCTGATCAAGACCTCGAAGGGCTGGCGGCTGGACTCGCTGGCGTCCGCGCGCTGATCATCGATCGTGCGAGCAGCTGGGCGGCGTCCACGCGTTGGCCCTCGTCACGATACGTCGGCCAACAGCGCGTAGGCGACCATGTCCCGGCGTTCGCTCAGGTGTCGCATGTAGGAGCGCAGCACCCCCTCGCGCGCAAAGCCGCTGCGCTCGGCGACCCGCTGCGATGGGCCGTTGTCGGTCGCGGCGAGCAGCGCGATCCGCTCGAGGCCCAGCTGCTGGAACCCCCACGCGCACGCGAGCGTCACCGCCCGCGTCGCGTGCCCCTCGCCGCGCGCCGCCTCGCCGAGCCAGTAGCCGACCTCGGCACGCTGGTGCTCCCACACGATCCGCATCAGCGTGATCGAGCCGAGCAGTTCCCCGTCCGGGGCGCGGACGATCGCGAACGGTGCCGCCAGCCCTCCGAACGCCATATCGTGTCGATGCTGCAGGTAGCGGCGGGCGTCGGATTCGCCGTAACGCGACGGCACGCGTGTCCAGCGCGAGATCTCCGGATCCTGGCAGGCGATCACCAGCTCGCGCAGATCGGAGTCGCGCCACGGCCGCAGCGCCGTCGGGCCATCGCGGAGTGGCTCGCCCGGCAAGACGATTCGCCTGGCTTCTGTGCTCCTCAAGTCGGCTCAGGCGAGGCGGTCGGTCATCGGGTGGCCGATCCTACCGTCGCGCGCGCCCCTAACCGGTCGCGCGCTGTTCGAGCACACGCTCGAGTGCTGCGATATCCGCCGCCGAGTCCTGTTCGGCGAGCCAGCGCTCGGCCTCGCGTCTGCCCCCGAGCGCGCGGAGCCCGCGCTCCCCGTGCTCGGCGACGAAGTCCGCCAGCGCGTGCATCCGCCGGCTGCGGACGCGGCGATCGCCGAGCGCGAGCGAGGATCGGTGGCGGTCCAGCGCGTCGACCAGCTCCGAGATGCCCGATGGCGGCGCGATCGACGAGACCGCGACGACCTCGGTACCGGCCGATCCGAGCGATCGCAGCGCGGCGTTGAGATCCGCCACGGCCCGCGTCGCCACCTGCCCGAGGTCGGCCTTGGTGACGACGAGCACATCGGGGATCTCCATAATCCCCGACTTCAGGAACTGGAGCACGTCACCCGAACCAGGCTGCACGACGACGGCGACCGTGTCCGCGACATCGGCGACCTCGGTCTCGGACTGACCGACGCCGACGGTCTCGATCACGACCACGTCGAACGCGACGGCGAGCGCCCCGGCCGCGGCACGGGTCGCCGGGGCGAGGCCGCCGAGGCGGTCCCCGGCGGCGGTCGAGCGAATGAACACGGCGCTGTCGGCCGGGTCGCGCTCGATCCGGGCGCGATCGCCGAGCAGCGCTCCGCCCGAACGGCGCGAGCTCGGGTCGACGGTGAGCACTGCGACCGACCGTCCTCGCGCACGCCACTGGGCCACGAGCCTCGAGAGCAGGGTCGACTTGCCGACCCCGGGCGGGCCGGTGACGCCGACGATCTCGGCGGGTGCCTCGCCACCGAGCGCCGCCGGCGCGATCGATGCGAGCAGCTCGCGGGTCTGCTCACGCGCCGGCGCGCTGCGGTTCTCGACGAGGTTCAGAACCGCCGCCGCAGCGCTGAGGTCCCGATCGCGCAGGCGAGCGCCGAGCTCGCGACCGTCGGGCGGGTCAGCGCTCAAGCGTGGGTTGGCGTCTCGACGCCCTCGGGGCCGCCGCCGGCACGCCGTCCGCCCGAGCCGTTCAGGCGCGTGCCGACGAGCGCGATGATGTCACGCATCATGCCGTTCAAATCCCAGTCCTTGGGCGTGTAGACGGCGGCGACACCGGCCGCGCGTAGGACCGCCGCGTCGCTCTCGGGGATGATCCCGCCGACCACGACCGGGACCTCCGAGAGGCCCTCGTCGGCGAGCGCGGCGAGCACCGAGGGAATCAGCTCGGCGTGCGATCCCGACAGGATCGACAGCCCGATCACGTGCACGCCCTCTTGCGCCGCCGAGCTCGCGATCTGCGCCGGCGTCAGGCGAATCCCCTCGTAGACGACGTCCATCCCCGCGTCGCGGGCGCGGACCGCTATCTGCTCGGCGCCGTTGGAATGGCCGTCGAGACCGGGCTTGCCGACCAGGAACTTGAGCCGACGCCCGAGCTGGTCACTGACTCGCTCGACCTCGTCACGGAGCTTGGCGACCTCCTCGGTCGTCGCGGCGGTGGCCTCGCCGACGCCGGTCGGGGCGCGGTACTCGCCGAACACCTCGCGCAACGTCTGCGTCCACTCGCCGGTGGTCGCGCCCGCGCGGGCGGCCGCGATCGTCGCGGGCATGATGTTCTCGCTCTCGTCGCGGGCGACCCGGGCGAGCTCGGCCAGCGCCGCGTCGACGCCCGGCTGGTCGCGCTCGGCGCGCCAGCGCTGCACGGCTGCGCGCCGCTCGGCCTCGACCGCCGGGTCGACGACCAGGATCCCGCCGTCGGCGTCGGCCAGCAGCGGCGACGGCTCGCTCGACGTAAAGCGGTTCATTCCGACGACCGTCAGCTCGCCGGACTCGATCCGGCGCCAGCGCTCACGATGGGATTCGACGAGCGCCGACTTCATGTAGTCGACGGCCTCGACTGCGCCGCCGAGCTCTGCGACGCGCGCCATCTCCTCGCTGGCGCCGGTCTTCAGCTCCGCGACGAGCGCATCCATCACCTTCGAGCCCTCGAAGATGTCCGGGTATTCGAGCAGGTCGGTCTCGTACGCGAGCACCTGCTGCAGGCGCAGCGACCACTGCTGGTCCCATGGCCGCGGGAGGCCCAGCGCCTCGTTCCAGGCCGGGAGCTGGATCGCTCGGGCACGAGCGCCACGGCCGAGCGTGACCGCGAGCGCCTCGAGCGCGATCCGGTAGACGTTGTTTTCCGGCTGCGCCTCGGTCAGCCCGAGCGAGTTGACCTGGACTCCGTAGCGGAAGCGGCGGCGCTTGTCGTCCTCGACGTCGTAGCGCTCGCGACCGAGCTCGTCCCACAGCTCCGCCATCGCCCGCAGCTTTGCGTGCTCCTCGATGAAGCGCACGCCCGCGTTGACGAAGAACGAGATCCGTCCGAACACATCCGCCATCAGGTCGTCTGGGACGCGAGCTCGAACGGCGTCGAGGACCGCGATCGCGTTGCTCATCGCGTAGGCGATCTCCTGGACCGGCGTCGCGCCGGCCTCCTGCAGGTGGTAGGAGCAGATGTTGATCGGGTTCCATCTCGGCACCTCCGCCACCGTGTACGCGATCGTGTCGGCGATCAGGCGCATGCTCGGGCCGGGCGGGAACGAGTACGTGCCGCGGCTCAGGTACTCCTTGAGGATGTCGTTCTGGGTCGTGCCCTGCAGATGCTCGGAGGCGACGCCCTGATCCTCGGCGGCGACGATGTACAACGCGAGTAGCCACGCGGCGGTCGCGTTGATGGTCATCGACGTGTTCATCTGATCGAGCGGGATGGCATCGAGCAGCGTGCGCATGTCGCCCAGGTCGGCGATCGAGACGCCGACCTTGCCGACCTCCCCTCGGGCGAGCTCGTGGTCGGGGTCATACCCCGTCTGCGTGGGCAGATCGAACGCCACCGAGAGTCCGGTTTGGCCCTTCTCGAGGTTGCGCCGGTAGAGCTCGTTTGAGCGCTTGGCGTCCGAATGACCCGCGTAGGTGCGCATCATCCACGGGCGGTCGCGCTCGGCGAGGCGGGCATCCGGAGTATCTGACATGGCGCAATTGTATGAGCGCGGCATTGACCGCCGTTCATGCCACAATGCGTGGCACCCCCTCTGTATGCCAGATCAGAGTTCAGCTGCATCGGAGCACGCGATCCTGCAGGAGATCACCGCTCCGTTAGAGACGTTGCCCGACAACGCCGTCGCGGCCGTGCACGCCGACTTCCCCGTTGCGCTGCGTGGTTATGACCGGCTGGCCGTCGACGCCTACGTCAAGCAGACGAGCCAGCTCGTCGCCGAGCTGCAGGCGACGCGATCCCCAGAGGCGGCCGTCCGTAAGGCGCTCGAGCGCGTCGGCGAGCAGATCTCAGGGATCCTCCAGCGCGCCCACGACACGGCCGAGGAGATCACGGCGCAGTCGCGTCGCGAAGGGGAGGACAGGCTCGAGCATGCGCGGATCGAGGCGGCTGAGATCGTCGCCACGGCCAATCAGCGCGTCAAGGACCTGGACGCCGACACCGACCGGATCTGGGTCGAGCGCCACCGGATCGTCGATGACGCGCGGGAGCTCGCCCAGCAGCTGACGGCGCTCGCCGAGAGCGCCGCGGCTCGCTTCCCTGAGGTCGAGGAGTCGACCGATGTCGCGCCCGAGTCACCGACCGAGTCCGCTCCGGACCAGGCCGAGTCCGCTCCGGACCAGGCCGAGGCCGCGACCGCGGTCTATGACCAGATCGGTGAGGACGTCGCCGACGAGCCGGAGGCCGGCTCAGACGCCGAGGCGACAGACCCGCCCGAGCCGTCGGTCGACGCGCCGGAGCCGCAGGACACCGCGTCGCACCCGGCGATTCCGCCGGCGTCGGACGCCGCAAATCGCCGCAGCGGCGAGTAGCCGGCCGCCACAGCCTCCAGCGCGATGCGGGTGATCGACCTCATGCATCTCGGTCACGAGCGCGTGATCGGCTGCTTTCAGGTCGACGACGTCCTGATCGACCCGGGCCCGAGCTCGTGCCTGCCGAAACTGCTCGAGGCGCTCGACGGCGGGCGCCCGCGCACGATCCTGCTGACCCACGTGCACCTCGACCACGCCGGCGCGACCGGTGCGCTCGTTGCGCGGTGGCCCGAGCTCGAGGTCTACGTTCACGAGCGCGGCGCGCGCCACATCACCGATCCCGTCCGGCTGATCGACAGCGCGTCCCGTCTGTACGGGGATCAGATGGACCAGCTGTGGGGCGAGATGGTGCCCGTCCCGGAGCGCAACGTGCGGCCGCTGAGTGGCGGCGAGCGGGTACTCGGCGGCAGCTTCGAGGTCGCCTACACGCCCGGCCATGCCAAGCACCACGTCTCATATCTGCACGACGGGACGGCGTTCGCCGGCGACGTGGGCGGGATCCGGATCCCGCCGTCAACGCTCGCGTTCCCGCCCACCCCGCCGCCCGATATCGACGTCGAGGCGTGGCAGGAGTCGATTGCGCTGCTGCGCTCGTGGCAGCCGCAGCGGATCGCCGTCACGCACTTCGGCGTCAACGACGGAGTCGAGAGCCAACTCGACCAGCTCCAAGCGCGCCTCGATGAGTGGTCAGAGCTTGCCCGCAGCGGCGGTCATGATGCATTTGTCTTGGCCGTGCAGAAGGCGATCCTCAGCGATGCGAGCGGCGCGCAGGTGCGAAGATACGCGCAGGCCGCGCCGGTCGCGCAAATGTATGACGGGTACATGCGCTACTGGAGCAAGCGCGGCTGAATAGAAGTCCAGCGGGCCTGGGACGGCAGCGGTATGCTGGCGAAGATGTCGCTGACAGTGGTGGAGCTTCCGCGCGTCCGCAGGCCGGGGGAGGGATTGGGGGGACATTGGCGTGTTGTCGTCCTCAATGACGACTACAACACCTTCGATCACGTGGCCGAGACGCTTGCGAGCGTCGTTCCGGGCGTGACCCTCGCCGATGGCTATCGGATCGCGGACAAGATCCACAACACGGGCTGCGCGATCGTCTGGAGCGGGGCGCGCGAGGACGCCGAGCTCTACTGGGAGCGCCTCGACGACGCGGGTCTGACGATGGGCCCGCTCGAGGGCGGCTGAGCCCGCTCTAGGAGGCCGACGCGACAGTCGTCTTCGACGCGGCCGTGGGCAGCGCCTTGGCGGCCTGGCGCGCCGGGCTGATCCGAACGACGTTCCAGACGATCCCGAGCTTCTCGAGCACCGAGATCAGCAGCCCGGTCGGATCGGCCATCCGCTCCCAGAAGCGCAGCCCGTGGAAGGCCGAGGTCGGGAACGCGTGGTGGTTGTGATGCCAGGCCTCGCCCATCGACAGCGGCGCCAGCCAGAAGACGTTGCGTGACTCGTCCTCGATGTCAAAGCGCTTGCGGCCGAAGAAATGACACACCGAGTTGATCGACCAGGTCACGTGGTGCAGCAAGAAGACGCGCACGAAGCCGCCCCACAGGACCGCGGTCAGCGCCGTTCCGATGCCGCCGCCGACGGCCCACCCGAGCGCGAACGGGATCGCCAACCCGAGCACGACCCAGAGCAAAAACAGCTTGTCGACCGCGCGCACGACGCGGTCCTTGACGAGGTCGCCCGCGAAGCGCTCGCGCTCGGCGGTCCCCACGGTCTCGAACAGCCAGCCGATGTGCGCGTGCCAGAGGCCCTTGATCGCGCCCACGAACCCAGGTCCCGCCAGATGCGGGGAATGGGGGTCGCCCTCCTGGTCAGTGAACGCGTGGTGCTTGCGGTGGTCGGCGACCCACGTGATCACCGACCCCTGGACCGCCATCGATCCCAGCACGGCGATGATCGCTCGAAATGCACGCGAGGACTCGAACGCGCGGTGGGTGAACATCCGGTGATAACCGAGCGTCACGCCGAGCGCGGTGACGACGTAGAGGCCGACGAGCAGACCGAGCTCGAGCGGGCCGATCGCCTCGTTCCAGAGCAGCACGATCGCGACGACGAGCCCAATCAGCGGCAGTGGAACGCCGATCAGGTTCGCGACCTTATGAGCACGGCTCATCTCGATGGACGACAGGATACGTGCCGGAGGCGCAAAATTCTCCTAAACCAATGACTAGAGCCGACCTGGAACTTATCCCTTAGCTATGAGCCATGCCTGATCAGCCCTGGCACGAGCTGCCGCCCGAGATCGTCGACGTCTTGCGGCCGTCGCTCGCCGAGGTCGCGGGCGAGATCATGGACGCGGTCCGAACTGTGCCCGCGTACGCGAGACCGCTCGAGGGCCCGTTCGGTGAAGGCATCCGCCAGGGCGTCCAGGAGGCGCTGCGCCACTTCCTGGCCGAGATCGAGGTCGGGGGCCACGTGTCCCGGCCCGATGTCTACTCGGGGCTGGGACGCGGCGAGATGCGTGCCGGGCGCAGCCTCGAATCGCTACTGAGCGCGTACCGTGCCGGTGCGCGGGTCGCCTGGCGGCGGTTCGCGGCCGTCGGCGTCGACGCCGGACTCGAGCCCGAGACGCTTTACCTGCTCGCCGAGTCA
This sequence comes from uncultured Solirubrobacterales bacterium, assembly GCA_963744695.1. GTDB lineage: Bacteria > Actinomycetota > Thermoleophilia > Solirubrobacterales > Solirubrobacteraceae > Palsa-465. The sequence goes on from CAVUUT010000010.1 coordinate 42,641, forward strand.
CTGTTCGCCTACATCGACGTGCTGTCGTCGGAGTCGGCCGAGGGCTACGCGCTCGAGCAGTCCGCGGCCGCGAGCGAGGCCGAGCTGCGGCGCCGACGATTGGTGCGGATGCTGGTCCGCGATCCACCCCCCGACCCCGCCGCCGTCCAGGCGGCGGCCGCCGAGGCCGAGTGGCCGCTGCCGCGGACGCTGGCGGTGCTCGCGATCGGGGGCGAACAGCACTCCGAGGTCGCGTCGCACCTGCCGGCGGGCGCGCTCAGCGAGGCGATCGGGGATCTCACTTGCGCGATCATCGGCGATCCCGACGGGCCGGGGCGTCGCCGCGCGATCGAGCGCGCGGTCAGACGTGCCGGGGCGAGGGCAGGGCTGGGGACAACGGTCGACTACAGCCAGGCGCAGATCAGCTTCGTGCGTGCGCGGGCGGCGCTTGCCCTAGCGAGTGGGGCGTCGGCGCTCGTAGCCGCGCGCGATCGCGCCGGAGAGCTGCTACTGCGAAGCGACGCGGTGCTCGCGGGCGAACTGGCCGCGGATCGACTTGCGCCGCTCCAAGGGCTCTCACCGGGCTCGCGCGCGCGGCTCACCCAGACGCTCGAGGTCTGGCTCGCCGAGCAGGGACGGCTCGGGCAGGTGGCCCAGCGGCTCGATATCCACCCGCAGACGGCGCGCTACCGGCTGGGGCGGTTGCGCGAGCTGTTCGGCGAGGCCCTCGACGATCCCGACTCGCGTTTCTGGCTCGCGCTGGCGCTCCGTGTCCAGCCGGCCGCGAGCGGCGATAAGTGACCCCGGTAATCGGGTCCGGGACTGACCCTAAACCGCTGTGTGGGGCTCGGGCTCGGGTGCCGGCTCGGGCTCGGCCTCGCGAACCTCCGGCCCGAGCGCGCCCGAGGCGACCTCGTCGTGCCACGTGTAGACGATCGGTATCTGATAGCGGTTCATGTTGCGGGCCCGGAACTCGATCATCTCGGGGCCGTCCCAGTATCGGTACCAGTCTTCCTTGTTCGCGAACCACGACATCTGCGTGATCTTGTAGCGGTCGTCGTTTGAGACGTGAACCTGGTACTGCGTGGCGCCGTAGCGCAGGACGAGCGGCGCGACCCGGGCGACGTCCGCGGCGAAGGACTCCTTGCGCCCGATCGTCGCGTACCAGAACACGGTCATCAGATCGGCCATGGCTAGGCTCCCACCTCCGCTCGGATTGCGCCGGGCCCATCCGCGGTCTTGCCCTGCCCCTCGGCGGTCGCCCCGACGAGGATCGCAATTTTCCCTAGGTGCTTGTTGTCGCGCAGCAGCTGGTGGGCCTCGGCTACGCCCTCGAACCCCATCGTCTGCCACAGCACCGGCCTGATCTTCGACTCCTCGATCAGCTCGTTGGCCTTGTTCGCCTCCCACGCGTTGGCGAAGTGCGAGCCGATGATCTCCTTCTGGCGCATCCACAGGTAGCGGACGTCGAAGTCGAGCTGGTAGCCCGACGTGGCGCCGCAGATCACGACCTTCCCGAACGGCTTCACGCACAGCACCGAGGTCGGGAACGTCGCCTTGCCGACGTGCTCGAAGACGATGTCGGGAGGGCCGCCGAGCAGGGCCTCGACCGCCTTGCAGAAGCGGCGCGACTCCTTGAAGCGCGCGCGCTCCTCATCGGCGCTTTCGCCGCCGCGGCGCATCATGCCGGCAAACTCCGAGCGGTCGAGATAGCCGACCGCGCCGAGCTCGCGCACGAGTTGACCCTTTTCGTCGCTTGAGACGATGCCGACAGCGTCGGCGCCCGTCATCGCGCACAGCTGCGTCGCGAACACTCCGAGCCCTCCGGCCGCGCCCCAGATCAGGACCCGGTGCCCGGCCTGCAGCGCGACGCGGTCGATCAGCATCCGGTAAGCGGTGAAGTACGTGAGCCCGTAGGAGGCCGCCTCCTCCCAGGCCAGATGGGCCGGCTTGGGGAGCAGTTGCTGGGCCTGAACCTTGCAGAACTGGGCGAACGAGCCCCAGCTTGTCTCATAGCCCCAGATCTGCTGACTCGGCGCCGCGAGCGGATCGAGGCCGTGGACCTCGGGATCCTCGTAGGACGCCTGGTTGCAGTGCATCACGACCTCGTCGCCCGGCTTCCAGCGCGTTACGCCCGGTCCGACCTTCCAGACGATCCCGGATGCGTCCGAGCCGCCGATGTGGTGGTCCTCGTTGGGGTGATAGCGGAACACCGAGACCGGCTCGCCGAGCGCGGCCCAGACGTTGTTGAAGTTCACGCCCGCCGCCATCACCCGGACGATGACCTCGAATGCGCCCGGTTCGGGGACCTCGATCTCCTCCAGCTGGAAGGCGTCGACGGGCTCACCGAAGCGCTCCTCGCGGATTACCCACGCGGCCATCGTGGCCGGCAGCTCGCCCGGCGGCGTCTCTACGTTTGCGACTTGGCTGGAATCGACGGCCACGCGCGCAGCACCTTCCTGGTCGGGGTCGGGGTCGGGGGGGTCGACCAGGATCGTACCCGTACCCGGGCTGCGGAGTCGGTCCTACGCGAGCGTCAGCTCTGCCTGGGCTTCGGCCTCCTGCGCGACCGGTGCCGGCGCCGCCACCGCGGGCCGGCTGGCGGGGCTGAGGCGGATCAGCACAAGCGCGACGAGAGCTCCGACAAGCGTCACGGCCGCGCCGATCGTCAGGCCGATGCCGAGCGCGGAGACGAACGCGTCGCGCGTGACGGCGACCACGTGCGCGGGCGTGTGAGCGGACGGGGCGCCGCCGGCGCCGAGCGCGTTCGCGAGCGCCGAGCGAGCCGACGCCGACAGGTGGGGGAGGCCCGCGTTGATCTTCGACTTTCCGATCGCGGTCAGCAGCGCGCCCGTGACCGCGACGCCGAACGTGCCACCGACCATCCGGCTCATCGACAGCACGCCGGAGGCGACGCCGGCCTTGGTCCGGTCGACGGAGTTCATCGCGGCGGTGCTCATCGGCGACATCGTCAGGCCCATGCCGAGGCCCATCAGGACGAAGCCCGGGAGCAGCAGGCCGTAGCCGGAGTGGATCGTGAGCCGAGACTGGATGAAGAGCGCGAGCGCGACCGTCGTCAGACCGACCACCATTGGGATCTTGGCCCCGATCCGATCGGTCAGGCGCCCGGCGAGCGGGCCCATGACGATGATCACTGCCGTCGCCGGCAAAAAGCGCACACCGGTCTGGAGCGGCGAGTAGTGGAGGATGTTCTGCATGTAGAGCGCGAGGAAGAAGAACTGCGCGAGCATCGCGAACGAGATGATGAAGGCGACCAGGTTCGTGCCCAGGAAGGTGCGCGATCTGAAGAAGTTGAAGTCGACCATCGGGGCCGCGCTGCGCAGCTCGATCACCGCGAACCCGACCAGTCCGATCGCGGCGACCGCGAACAGCGAGATCACGCGCGCCGAAGCCCAGCCCCACGCGTTGCCCTCGACGAGCGCGAGCACGAGCGCCGTCAAACCGACGGTGATCGCGGCGATCCCGGGGAAGTCGATCGTTCGCGCCACGGTCTCGTCGCGCGACTCGCGGGCCGCGAACAGCGTGACGGCGACGGCGATCAGCGCGATCGGCGGGTTGATGAAGAAGATCGCACGCCAGCTGACCTGCTCGGTGAGGAAGCCGCCCACGACGGGGCCGATCGCGAGCGCGAGCGCGCTGACCCCAGCCCAAGTTCCGATCGCGGTCCCACGCTGATGGGCCGGGAAGGCCTGCGTGATGATCGACAGCGTGGCCGGCATCATGAACGCGGCGCCGACGCCCTGGACGGCACGGAATGCGACGAGCACCGTGTCATTGGGTGCGAATCCGATCGCGGCGCTTGAAAGCCCGAACACGATCACCCCGAACAGGAACATCCGGCGCCGGCCGAAGATGTCGCCCAACCGTCCACCGGTGACCAGCAGCACGGCGAATGTCAACGTATACGCATTGACGGTCCATTCCAGCGAGGAGAGCGTCGCGTGCAGATCACGTTGGATCGACGGCAGCGCGACGTTCACGACCGTGTTGTCGAGCATGATCATGAACAGCGCGAAGCACATTGCTCCGAGCGTCCACCAGCGACTGTTGTCCTCGGTGATCAGACGGTGGCGGTGAGCGAGGATGCGTTGCGTCAAAAGTCTCAAATCCCTTCGGGTCGGCAGACGGCGACGTCGGGGCGGCGGAGCAGCACCTGGAGAGCCCCTCCCAGCGCCCGGCGCTCGTCGTCGTTCAAAGTCTCGATGAACTGCTCGAGGCCGTTGAGCCGGGCCGCGTTGAGCTTGCGGATCACGTAGCTGCCGCGCTCGGTGACGCTGACACGCTTCATGCGGCGGTCATCCTCGTCTTCGTGGCGCTCGACGAAGCCGCGCCGGACCAGATCGTCGATCGTCCGGCTCGCGGCCGGGAGCGACAGCGGGATGCGCTCGGCGAGCTCCTTGAGCGTAAATTCGCTCTGAGCGCCCTCGAGATGGTGCAGGAGCTTGATCTGCGTCATCCCGAGCTCAAGCACGCCCATCGCCTCGAACAGGTCTGAATTGCAGTTCTTGTGCAGGAATACGACTAGCGCGTAGAGGTCGGGTGCCAGGCTTGAAGCCGATCCGACTCCGGTCGATGGGCTGGACGAGCTAGTTACTTGCATGCATGCAAGTATTGCACGCAAGTTGTGTTTTCGCAAGCGCAAGTAACGGAAAATGGCGTGAAGACGCGCTGCGGTGGATCGGCGCCGGCGGCGCTCGCGCCCGCCGGGGCCGGCGAATCACCGCGCCGGGCTAGGGCTGCAGCAGGTCGTTACTGCCGTTCGGCCGTTCGTGGCCGATGTGGATCGAGGCCGAGCGGATCGTCGGCTGCTGCGACAGCTGGGCGTCGGTTCCGTGACGCTGGGTGGCGATCGTGTAATCGCCGGGGCGGAAGTCGACCGCGACCTGGGTCGTGCCCTGGGGGTTGATCGGTGCCGTACTTGCGATCGGGCTCGTATGGCCCGTGCGCGAGATCGCGAGCTGCTCGGACTTGCTCGCCTGGTTGGTGACGATGAATACGACCGGGCCGGCGCCGACCCGGGTGGGCGACACCGAGACGCGGGAGTCATTGACGTACACGGTCAGGTTGACGGGCGACGGCGGTCGCGACTGGGTTGGAGCCGTTCCGCCCGCCGACCCACAGCCGGCAACGATCGCGCAAGCACCGACGATCCCGATGATCCGGATACGCATCCGCGGTCAGTGTCGCTCCTGTTGAGATCGCCTCGGCGACCGTGCCGGTCAGCTTTGTGGTCGATCCGGCGAGAACCCTAACCGAACCACGTCCGCGGATCTACTCAAGTTTCGGCAGTCGGCGCTGCGAGTGATTCGCGCGCATCCTCGAGACGGCGCAACTCGGCCTGGAGCTCCTCCCAAGACTCAGACTCGGCCCGCTCGTACTCCTCCCCGCTCAGCGCGCGCAGCCGTTCGGTGTAGGCGTTCCAAGCCTGACGCGTCTCGGCGTCTAACTCCTCCAGGTGCTCTGTATCCGGTGCGACGGGCATCACAGGCTCCTTCCCTAGTGTGGCGACTTACGATGCTACCCCGCTCAACGGTCAAGAACGCCAACTCCCGATCATCTCCGCGCACGGTACGCGCCGGCCGGGCCGAGCTCGCAAGCGAAACTGCACGGCGTCCGAGGTCTGGCGTATCACCGTCGGGATGGAGCTGCTCGAGGCGCCGATCGCAACCGCCGAGTTCATGGTCGTCGACACCGAGACCAATGGGCTCGGTGGTGACAGCTGCGAGCTGACCGAAATCGGCGCGGTGCTGGTCGGCGGCGGCGAGCTGCACGACCGCTGGAGCTCGCTCGTGCGCACGAGCGCGCCGCTGCGGCGCGGGATCCAACGCTTCACGGGCATCACCCAAGCGATGGTGGACGGTGCGCCCTCGCTCGAATCGGTCCTGCCGCGGCTCGCGGAGCTGCTGCGCGGACGCGTGATGGTCGCCCACAACGCGGCCTTTGACCGTCGCGTGCTGCGCCAGGCCTTCTCGCGGGTGGGGCTCGAATGGCCCAGTCCGCCGGTGATCTGCACGGCCGCGCTCGCGCGCGCGATGCTGCCGCTGCAGCGCGAGCGCCGTCTGACGGTGCTCGCCGACGCGCTCGGGATCGAGGTCCGCCAGGCGCACCGCGCGCTCGCCGACGCCGAGACCTGTGCGCGCGTGTTGTGCGCGCTGCTGCCGCGCCTGTGCGCCAACGCCTCGACGGTCGCCGAGGGGCTCAAGGAGATCGCGCCGCGCCGACGGCCGCGCCGCGGGCTCTCGGCCCGCGCCAGCAACGGCCTGTTCGCCGCCGACGGCCGTGTCCGCAAGGCCGACGAGCCCGCCGGCCCCGAGTTCGCCGATCTGCCGCGCGACCCCGGCGTGTACCTGTTCCGCGACGACGCCGGCAAGGTCCTGTACGTCGGCAAGTCGGTCTCGATCCGCAGCCGCGCCCGCGCGCATTTCGCCCCCTCGGCGCCGCCCGCGCGGTGGACCGCGCACGCCGCGGTCGTCGACTACCGCACGACCCGTTCCGAGCTCGGGGCGCTGGTGCTCGAGAACCGTCTGATCAAGGAGTTGGCACCGCCCGGCAACAAGCGCCTGACGCGCCGCGACGACCGCCTGGTCTACATCCGCTGCCGGCTCGACATCGCCTATCCGATCCTCGAGGTCGCACCTCAGCCGGCCGCGGGCCACGCCGTCACGATCGGGCCGCTGCGCGGCAGGCGACTGGCGCTCGAGCTCGTCGAGCAGCTCGACTCGCTGTTCGGGCTGCGCCATTGCGGTCGCCGGCTGCCGCGGCGCGAGTACCCCTCGGCCTACGGTCAGATGGGGCGCTGCCTGTCGCCGTGTCTGGGCGACCTGGACCCGAACCTCTACCGCCGCCGGCTCGATGAGGCGCTACGGCTGTTCGGGTCTGAGACCGCCGCCGACGGCCCCGGCCGGGCGCTGCTCGACCACGTCGAGCGTCAGATGCGCGCGGCGGCAGCCGAGCAGCGCTTCGAGCGCGCGGCCTCTCTGCGCCGGCGTCTGCGCCGGCTCGGCGCGGTTCTCGGGCGTCTAGGCGGCGTGCTCGAGTCGACGCACGCCCGTCCGAAGCTGGTGCTCGCTCCGCACCCGAGCGAGGATGACTTCGACTGCTTCTGGATCGCGGGCGGCAGGCTCGTCGATTGGGGGCCGCTCGGGGGCTGCGACCTCGATCAGCTCGAGGCCCGAACGGCGGCGGCCGTCGCCCGCAGCGGGCGGATCGAGGATCTCGGAACGCACGTCCCGCCGGCCGAGATCGACGAGCTGCGGATCCTCGGCTCGTGGCTCGCCGCGCATCCCGACGCACCACGGCTGGCGCTCAGGCCGGCGCCCGGCGCGGGCGCGCTGCGCGCGTTCCTGGCGGCCGCCTCAGCGCGCGAACGGGAGCTCGACGACGAGCGCCCCGACCTCGTCACCGACGGTCACCTCTGACCCGGGCGGCGCCTCGCGTCGCACGAGCGCGAGCGCGATCGGTCCGAGCGCCGGCGACCGCGCGACGCTCCCCAGCCGGCCGACGGTCCGGCCGTCGAACGTGATCTCGTCGCCGGTCTCGGCGGCCGCGGTGAGCCGCAGGCCGCGCAGATGGCGGTTGGGCTTGCCGCGGTAGTACAGCCGCGCGACCGTCTCCTGGCCGACGTAGCAGCCCTTCGTGAACGAGACCGCGCGCTCGTTGAGGCCGGCCTCCTGGGGGATCACGGAGTCGTCGAGATCGAGCCCGTAACGAGGGCGGCCGCGCTCGATCCGTACGCAGTCCGCGACCGCCTCCGACACCGGCACGGCGCCCGCACCTTGCAGCGCGGCGTCGAGCGCCTCGGTGTCGGCCGCATCGCACAGCAGGTCGACCCCGGAATCGGTCCGGATCGCCCGAACCGCGATCCCGGCGAGCTGCGCCGCGACGTGCGAATGCTCGAGCGCGGCGAGGCCGTCGACTCCTGCTACCTGATCGGCGCGCGGACCGAGCAGCGAGAGCAGGCCGCGCTCCAGGGTGCGCTTGTGGAGCTGGACGTCATAACCGATGCTGAAGCGGCGGATCATGTTGAACAACTCCTGGAGCGCCACCCGTTCGGTGTCGAGCAGAAGCTCGCCGCCGGCATCGAGGATCCGCAGGTCGCCGAGCATCTTGCCCTTCTGGGTCAGGAACGCGGCGTAGCACCCCGTGCCGGGCGTCAGCGACTCGACGTCATTGGACACCTGGCCCTGGAGAAAGCTCTTCGTCTCGCCGCCGGTGAGCGCGAGCTTGCCGCGCTCGGAGCCGTCAACGATCCCGCAGCCCGCCGTGACCGCCTCGTATTCGGACTCCGAGATCGCAAGTGAGCTCGTCAACGTCCTCAAAGGATAGGAATCGTCGGCTGAAGCCAGACCCAGAATTGTTTGTGCTATTGCCGAACTTCAAATTTAGGCGTACCATAACCTCTCATGGCGGTCAGACAGGAAACGGATCCGCTCCGCTCGTCGGCGGTCGAGGACTACACGAAGGCGATCTACGCGCTGCAGCAGCGCGGCGACGGGACCGTCAGCACCAACGCGCTCGCCGACCGGTTGGGCGTCACCGCCGCGTCGGCCTCGGGAATGGTCAAGCGCCTCGGCGAGCTCGGGCTCGTGGTCCACGAGCCCTACCACGGCGTCGAGCTGACCGACGCGGGCCGCCGCATCGCGCTCGAGGTAATCCGCCACCACCGGCTGCTCGAGCTCTATCTGGTCCAGAGCCTCGGGGTGCCCTGGGATCGCGTGCACGAGGAGGCCGAGGTGCTCGAACACGTCCTGTCCGAGGAACTCGAGGAGCTGATCGCGCGCAAGCTCGGCGATCCGACCCACGATCCCCACGGTGACCCGATCCCGACCCGCGAGCTCGAAATCGAAGAGACCGTGACCGCAAGCCTCGAGTCGCTCGAGGCGGGTGCGCGCGGAATCTTCGCGCGCGTGTCGGACTCCGAGCCCGAGATGCTCCGATATCTGGCGGAGCGCGGGATCGCGCCGGGCGACGAGCTCGAGGTCGTCGAGCGCCAGCCGTTCGGCGGCCCGCTGTTCGTGCGCTTCGGCGACGACGTGCACGCGCTCGGCGGGGAGCTTGCGCGCGCGATGCGGATCGAGGTCAGCGCTGTGACGCCGATCCGGGAGCCGGCGCTCGAGACCGCCGTCGCGGAGAGCGGCACCGCGATACCGGTTGCGGCGCCGGCGCCGACGCCGCTCGAGCATCTGCTCTCGCGTGGCCGGACGCGCGCGATGCTCGCGATGCTCGGGCCGGCATTCGTCGCGGCCGTCGCGTACGTCGATCCTGGGAATTTCGCGACCAACGTCCAGGCCGGATCGAAGTTCGGATACGCGCTGCTGTGGGTCGTGCTGCTGGCGAACCTCGTCGCGATGCTGATCCAGTATCTGTCGGCGAAGTTAGGGATCGCGACCGGCCAGAGCCTGCCGGAGCTGTGCCGGGCGCGATTCCCGCGCTGGACGAGCTGGGGGCTGTGGATCCAGGCCGAGCTGATCGCGATGGCGACCGACCTGGCCGAGTTCCTGGGCGCGGCGATCGGGCTCAACCTGCTGTTCGATGTGCCGCTCCTGCCCGCCGGGCTGATCACGGCCGTGATCGCGTTCGCGATCCTCGAGCTGCAGCGACGCGGCTACCGTCGCTTCGAGCTCGCGGTCGCGGGTCTGCTCGGAATCGTGTTCGCGGGCTTTCTGTACGAGACGTTGCAGATCGGCCCCTCGGCACACGCCTCGCTGCAAGGGCTGATCCCGGGCCTGAGCGGCACCGATGAGCTGTATCTGGCGGTCGGCATCGTCGGCGCGACCGTGATGCCGCACGTGATCTACCTGCACTCGGAGCTGACCAAAGGACGGGTGCCACTGCACAGCGACTCCGAGCGCCGGCCGAGTGCTGCGCTTCGAGCGGATCGACGTGATCGTCGCGCTCGGGCTCGCGGGCCTGATCAACCTCGCGATGCTCGCGGCGGCGGCGAAGCTGTTTCACGGCACGGGCCACCAGGTGACGACGATCGAGGGCGCGCACGCCGGGCTCGGCCAGCTCGTCGGCGGCAGCGCGGCGCTGGCGTTCGCGGTCGCGTTGCTGGCGTCTGGCACCTCATCGTCGAGCGTCGGGACGTTCGCGGGCCAGGTCGTGATGGCGGGCTTCATCAACGTCCGGATCCCGCTCTTCGTTCGGCGCGCCGTGACAATGCTGCCGGCGCTCGTGATCCTCGCGCTCGGGGTGAGCCCGACCGGGGCGCTGGTGCTCAGCCAGGTTGTGCTCTCGTTCGGGATCCCGTTCGCGCTCGTGCCGCTCGTCGTCCTGACGGGGCGGCGCGACGTGATGGGCGCGTTCGCCAACGGCCGCCTGGTGATGATCGCCGCGGGCGTGATCGCCGCCACGATCACGGCGATGAACGTTTTCCTGATCTACCAAGCGCTGTTTACATAGGTGACTGAGTACGCTTCGCGAGCGGATGCCGTCGCTCGCGCAAGACGTTCGAAGAGACCGTCGCCTCGCTCCCGGACGACTGGACCGACCTCGAGCTCGACCTGCGGATCTTCGACGAGCGCCGTTACGTCGACGCCGCGGTGATGCTGGTGACCGCCAACCCGCAGCCCTACTCCTACCACGACTGGCACTGGCGGCTGGTGGTCGCGCATCGCTTCGGGCACGGTACGCCCGTCCCGTCGGTCGATCTCGGGCTGAAGCTGCTCGACGACGCTGGGATCGAGGGCGAGCTCGCGGTCCGCGAGGTCCGCACCGGGCGCGCCGAGGTGGTCCAGATGTGGGGCCGAACCGAGTCCGTGCGCCAGGAGTTCCGGCGCCGTCGCGCGCAGTAGCGCCGTGGCGCGCGCGGTCGCGTACGTCCCCGACCTGCTGTTCGGATCGAACGTCGTCGGCGCGCTCCAGGCGGGCGGCCACGATCCGGTACTCGTTTCAAGCGCCGACGAGCTCGCCGGTGCGCTCGCCGGGGCCGACGTCCTGATCGTCGACCTGACGGCCGACTCGCACGCCCGGATCGAGCTCGTCGAGGCGCTCGGGGCGCAGCGGCCGCCGACGCTCGCGTTCTTCTCCCACGTCGAGCGCGACGTACGCGCCGAGGCCGAACAGGCCGGATTTGACCTCGTCGTGCCGCGGTCGCGGATGGCCCGCGCCGGTGCCGAGTTGGTCAGCGCGCTCGCGCGGGGAGAAAGCGCGTCGTGAACATTGCGCTGACGTCCGGCGTCTGAGTGACGATCCCGAACCGCTTCTCCCAGCGCGCCCATGACTGCAGGCGCGCGGGGTCAAGCGCACCGACCTCGCCGCCGGGCTGGTCGAAGGCCGGCAGCAGCACGTGCAGCTGGGCCGCCACGAGGTGTGCGTCGAGGCCGGGCACCTGGGACACGAGCGCGTGTTCGCCGGCCTGCGGATCGGCGAGCACCTGCCGGTAGCCGAGCGTCAGTGCGCCGACGACCGAGCGCGCGAGGCCTGGGTTCGACGCGCAGGCTCGACCGGGTCGCGCACAGGATCAGCTCGGGGTAGGAGCGGAGCGCCGTAATGGTCGACCCTGAACACGTGAAAGCCCGGGTTGTGCGCGCGCAGGGTCACGCCCTCGTCGTTCCAGAACGCGGTCGCGGCGGCGACCTTGCCCGCGAGCAGGTCAGCGACGGCGTTGAAGCCGATCGTGATCGTCTTGACGTCGGTCGGATCGCCGCCCGCACCCGCGACCACCGAGTGCAGGACCGCCGTATCGCTCGGAACGCCGGTCACCCCGACGGGAGCGCTAGAGCCGTCGAGCTCGCGTGGAGTCGCGATCTGCGGTGCGGCGATCACCGCCGCCAGGGGCTGCTGGACGATCGCCATCACGCCGACGATGTCCTGGCCACGTTCGCGCGCGATCGCGAGGTCATGGATGTCGAGCAGCGCGAAATTGACGCGACCCGTCTCGAGCAGCTTGATCGAGTCGGTCGACGCTGACGGGACGACGATGTGCAGGTGAACGCCGGCGTGGATGTCGTCATGGCGGGCGAGCGCCTCATAGATCCCGGCGTGGACCGCGTTCGGGGTGAAGTCGAGCACCAGGGTCGCGTCACGGGTCGCTCCGTGGCCGGCGCTCGACGACGACGACGAGCCGCACCCGCCCGCCGCGAGCAGCACAGCGGCCAGGATTCCGATCAGCGCGAAGCGACGCATCGGCGCGCAGGATAGGCGTCATCCGGGAGCGCGGGCTCCCCGTACGTAGAATCTGGCGCGAGCATGCGCCGCAGGGTCACGTTCAGCCGCAACTACGCCCTGTCGCTCTCGCGTACGTGCCGCTGCTATTGCAAGTACTGCGCGTTTGCGACTCACCGGCCGCATCTGCACGCCCCCGACGAGGTGACGCGGATGCTCGACGAGGCCGCGCGGCGCCACCGCGTCAAGGAGCTGCTCGTGCTGACCGGCGAGCGGCCCGAGCACAATCGCGAGGTCGCGGCGCGGTTGGCCGGGTACGGTCACGATGACTTCACCGCGTACGTGGTCTGGGTCTGCGAGCAGGCGCTCGAGCGCGGCATGCTCCCGCACACCAACCTCGGCGTGCTCGATCGCGGTGATCTGGAGCGGCTGCGCGCGGTGACCGCCTCGCAGGGGCTGATGCTCGAGTCGGTCTCCGAACGGCTGATGGAGACCGTCCACGCCGGCTCGCCGACCAAGCATCCGGCGCGCCGGATCGAGACGATCGCCACCGCCGGCGAGCTGAAGATCCCGTTCACGAGCGGGATCCTCGTCGGGATCGGCGAGACCGAGGACGAGCGGATGGAGTCGCTCGCCGCGCTCGCGCGCCTACACGAGCGCCACGGCCACCTGCAGGAGGTCATCCTGCAGAACTTCGTCCCCCACCAGAGCTACTACGGGCGCGAGCCGGCGCAGATCGCCGGTGACGCGGCGCAGGAGTATTGGCGGACTGGGGTCTCGCATGGGCCCCAGCTGGACGCGCCCGCGTGGGCGTGCCCGGTGTCGGTGGAGGATCTCAAGCGCCTGATTTCAGAGGCCCGTCGCGTGCTGCCCGAGGTCGGGATCCAGGTGCCGCCGAATCTGTCGGATTGGTGGCCTGAGCTGGTTGGCGCCGGCGCCACCGACCTCGGCGGCCTGAGCGCCAACGGCGACCACATTTCCCCGGAGCACCCGTTCCCGTCGCCGACGCAGGCCCGCAAGCGCTTGGCCGCCGACGGCTTCGCGCTCTCCGAGCGGTTGTGCGTCTACCCCGAGTACATAGATCGCGAGTGGATCGCCGAACCGGTGCTCGACGTGATCAAGAGCCGCTACTGGTCGTTCATCCCGCGCCGCGGGAGCGGCCGCCGCGCCGACGTGCGCGTCGCCGACGACGCCGCGCCGCGTGCGATCGACCGTGGTCGCCAGGGGTTTGCGCTGACGCCCGAGGAGCTCACGGCGCTGTTCGCCGAGCGGCGACCCGACGTGATCGAAGAGCTGCGGTCCGCCGCCGACGAGCTGCGCGCTCGCCTCGCGGGGGACACCGTCACGTTCGTCGTCAACCGCAACATCAACGTCTCCAACGTCTGCATCGTCGGCTGCGCGTTCTGCGGCTTCGGGCAGTCCAAGCGCTCGCCCGACGCCTATGAGCACTCGCGCGAGGACTTCGCGCGGCGGGTGCAGGAGGCCGTTGACGCCGGCGCGACCGAGATCTGCATCCAGTCAGGGATCCACCCGGACTGGGGGCTCGAGGACTACCTCGGCTGGCTGCGGTTCGCCAAGCAGCTCGCGCCCGAACTGCATCTCCATGCCTACTCGCCGATGGAGGTCGCGCACATGTGCGACGTCAGCGAGCTGGCGCCGCGGGCGGTGTTCGAGCGCCTGCGCGATGCAGGGCTCGGGTCGACCCCCGGGACGGCCGCCGAGGTCCTTCACGACGGCGTCCGCGAGCGCATTTCCCCCAACAAGCTGCCCGTCGCCCGGTGGGTCGAGATCATCGAGGCGTCACACGCCGAAGGGATCCGCTCGACCGTCACGGTGATGTTCGGCCACATCGAGGAGCCGTGGGAGCTCGCCGAGCACATGCGCGTCGTCCGCGAGCTCCAGGAGCGCACGGGCGGCTTCACGGAGTTCGTGCCGCTGTCGTTCATCCCGTTCCACACGCTGCTCGGCCGTACGCACGGGGTGCAGGAGATCTCGCGCGAGGAGAACCTCAAGCACACGGCCGCGTTCCGGCTCGCGCTCGGCACGACCGTCACCAACCTTCAGGCGAGCTGGGTGAAGATGGGCCTCGACGCGGCCACCGAGGCGCTGCTCTGGGGGGTCAACGACCTCGGCGGGACGCTGATGGAGGAGTCGATCTCGCGCATGGCGGGCAGCTACCACGGCGTCAGGCTCGAGCCCGAGGAGCTCGTCGCCGCCGCCCACCGCGCCGGTCGGCCCGCCGCCGAGCGCACCACCCTGTACGAGATTCGCCGCCGCTACGAGCTCAAGGCTCAGGCGGCGTGAGCGTGTGAGCGTCGACCATCCACGGTCGCTGTTCGCGGGCGTCGAGCCGCTCGAGGTGTTCGTCGAACTGCTCGCCGATCTCGACACCGACGACTCGCCGACGGAGTTCTATGACCGTATCTGCGAGGCGATCTGCAGGCTGACGACGATGCGCCGGGCGGCGATCTTCATGGCGGACGCCGGGCGGCGCAGGGTCCGCGTTGTCGGCTCGCACGGGACCTCGTTCAAGCAGCTCGCGTCGTTGACGCCGACGCCGTCGCTGATCGCCGCGCCGATCGCGCAGCGCGCGCTGCGCGAGGATGCGGTCGTCGTCGTCTCAGACCGGATCGAGGACGCGCTCCCGCCCGAGTACGGAGAGCTGTTCGGGATCACGACGCTGGTCTGCACGCCGCTGAGCGCCGCGGGCCGGGCGTACGGCGTGATCTGCGCCGATCGGGGCGGCGGCCGGTTCGAGCTCAGCGACGGCGAGCGCCACCTGCTGTGGACGCTCGGCAAGACTGCGGCGCTGGTGGCGACGGCGCGCAACGCGACCCGCCAGCAGGAGCGCAACACGCGCCTCGGCGAGCGGATCGAGCTCGCGCGGGAGATCCATGAGCGCGTCATGCAGCGCCTGTTCGGCGTCTCGCTCGCGCTCAGCGCCGAGCGGTCATTCGACGACGCCGAGCGCGAACGGTGCCGGGTGGAGATGCAGGAGGCGCTCAGCGACCTGCGCAGCGCGCTCGAGCGCCCGCTCGCGGTGATGCCCGGCGAGACCGGGACGACGCTCGCCGCCGAGCTGACGCGGGTCGCGAGCTCGCCGGGTCACCGGGTCGAGATCGACTGGCAATCGACCGTCACGGTGCCGCCCGAGATCGAGCCGCTGGCGCAGTCGGTGCTCGCCGAGGCGCTGCGCAACATCGCCAAGCACGCGGCCGCATCGCGGATCGAGGTCAAGGTCGCAAGCGACGCCGACACGTTTACGCTCGAGATCCAGAACGACGGCGTCGGCACGCGCGCCCGCGGCGCCGGGATGGGGCTGCGGCTGGCGGCGTTTGAGGCGCTCCAGCATGGCGGCGTGGTCGAGTTCGGGGCGCCCGAGGAGGGGCGCTGGCGCGTCCGACTGGTCGTCCCGCGCGTCGAGGACGACGCGCTCGGCGCGACGGCGCAAGCCGCTCCATGAGCGCGGCGACCGCAGCGACGGCATGAGCGCCGCGGGCGGGAGCGACTCGCTGGGCGAGGCCGACCTCGAGCGCAAGCTGCGCGTGCTGGTCGTCGACGACCATGACGTGGTGCACTGGGGGTTTCGCGTGCTGCTCGGCGAGCAGCCGTGGGTCGAGCGCTGCCTCGCGGCGCGGACCGGCGCCGAGGCGCTCGCGTTACTGCCGACGCTCAAGCCCGATGTCGCGCTCGTCGACCTGTTTCTCGTCGGCGAGTCCGGCGCCGATGTCTGTGATTCGATCCGGCGCGCCTCGCCGTCGACGCGCGTCCTGCTGATCTCCGGCGCCGGGCGCATGTCACCCGCGGCCGCGCGCGCCGCCGGCGCGTCGGGATTCGTGTCAAAGGATTGGGAGGCGCGCGAGGTCGCGCGCGCCGTGCGCATGGTCGGCCTCGGGATGACGATGTTCGCGCCGACCTCTGAGCAGCCGGCACCGCTGCTGTCCGGACGCGAGCGCGAGGTACTTGACCTGATCGCGGCCGGCTCGACCAACCGGGAGATCGCCGAGCGGCTGTATTTATCGCCGCACACCGTCAAGGAGCACACCAGCGCCCTGTACCGCAAGCTCCAGGCGCGCAACCGCGCCGAGGCGGTCCAGCGCGCGCAGCGAATCGGCCTGCTCAGCTGATTGCCGAGCCTCCCTCGGAACGCTTTGCGCTCATCGGGAGCAAAGCGGTTCGATGGTCAGTCAGGCCATGGCCTGGCCTCCGCGTTGGCCAGCCGACTAGTGCTGACGTCCCGCGTTCGCCCGCTGACTAGTGCTGACGCCCCGCGTTCGCCCGCCGACTAGTGCTGCCGCCTGACCTGCTCGATCAACGGCAACTTGAACGCGTGCGGCACGTAGCGCCAGGCGAGCATTCCGACGCGCATCGGCAGCCCCGGCACCACCACCCGGCTTCCGTTCTCCAGTCCCGAGACTCCGGCGCGGGCGACGTCACGGGCCGACGGCTTGATCTGCGAGGGGAATGCCTGCTCGAAGGACCTGCCGCCGGTCACCTGCCAGTCGGCGTGCTCCCAGAACTCGGTGTCGACGGGGCCGGGGGCGAGCGTGGTGACCGTCACGCCTGCTCCGCGAACCTCCTGATGGATCGCCTCGGAGAACGTCAACAGGTAGGCCTTGGCGGCCGAGTACCCCGCGGAATATGGCAGCGGCTGCATACCCGCGGTCGAGGCGACGTTCAGGATGGCGCCGCGGCCGCGCTGCACCATCGCCGGCAGGAACGCCGACGTGAGCGCGACTGGCGCCTCGACCAGCACCCGCACCTGATCGAGCTCGCGCTTGGGGTCGGACTCCGCGAACGGCCCCCCGGTCGCGAACCCGGCGTTGTTGACTAGCACCTCTACCTCGAGCTCGAGTGACGCGATCCGCCCGGCAAGGCGGTCGCGCGAGGCGGGCTTTGCCAGGTCGCAGCCGAGCGTCTCGGCACGCACGCCGTGGGCGGAGCGAAGCTCGGATGCCAACTCGTCGAGGCGCTCCTTGCGACGCGCGACGAGGATCACCCCATGGCCACGGCGCGCGAGCTCGCGGGCGATCTCAGCCCCGATCCCGGACGACGCTCCGGTTACCAGCGCAGCGGACGACGCCTGGGGTTCCGGGAGGCTCACCGGCCGCAGCGTAGCGCTCCGCCCGCGACCCCGGAGAGCGGTTGTGACGTCCGACCTGGCCCGCGGACTGTGCTCCCCCCGAACGGGGGGAATGCGTGCCCGGCCTGTATCCGGCTAGCGGACGCGGCGTAGGTTGCAACGGATGAGCACATCGACAGCGATTCTGTTCCCGGGCCAGGGAAGCCAGACCGGCGAGATGCGCGACGACGTTCTGCGCGCGCGCCCCGAACTGCTCGAACTTGCGATCGAGGTGGTCGGCGAGGATCCGTTCGTTCGCGCCGGCGACGGCACCAATTTCGCCCAGCCGGCGATCTTCTGCGCGAGCCTCGCCGGCTGGCACATGCTTGGGTGCCCCCGGGGCGATCTGATGGCCGGTCACTCGCTCGGGGAACTTGCGGCGCTCGTCGCCGCGGGCGCGCTCGACGAGCGCGACGGGCTCGAGCTCGTGGCGCTGCGCGGCCGCGTGATGCATGAGGCGGGCCTGCGCGCGGGCGACGGCGGCATGGTGGCGCTGCTCGGTCGCGGCGCGGCCGAGCAAGCGCACGAAATCGCGCTCGCCCATGAGTTGACCGTCGCCAATGACAACTCCCCCCAGCAGGTGGTCCTATCGGGCGCGCGCGCGGCGCTGCCGGCCGCCGTCGAGCACGCCAAGGAGCTCGGGCTGCGGGCCATGGAGCTCGACGTGACCGGCGCCTTTCACTCGCCGATGATGGCCTCGGCGCTGCCCGAGTTCGCCGCGGCGCTGGCGCGAACCGAGTTCTCCGAGCCGCACGTTCCCGTGATCTCGGCCGTCACCGTGCGGCCATTCGAGGACCCGCAGACCGAGCTCGCGGACGCGCTCACGATGCCGGTCCGCTGGCGCGAGACGATGCTCGCGCTGCACGAGCGCGGCGTCAGCAGGTTCATCGAGGTCGGCCCCGGATCCGTGCTGACCGGACTCGCCAAGCGGACGCTCGCCGACGTGGAGCTCGTCAGTGCCTGAGTCGGTCCGGACGGAGGGCACGGCGCTCGTGACCGGTGCCTCCCGCGGCATCGGCGCGGCGATCGCGCGCGCACTCGCGGCCGATGGCTGGACGGTCGGCGTCAACTACCGCGCTGAGCGCGACGCCGCCGAGGCCGTCGTCGCCGCAATCAAGAGCGATGGCGGACAGGCCGTGGCGATCGGCGCCGATATTGCACAGCCGACGGCGGCGGAGGAGCTGTTCTCCGCGCTCGAGTCGCAGTTCGAGCGGCCGGTGCTGGCACTGATCAACAACGCCGGGATCACCGCCGACGATCTCACCCCGTCACTCGACGATGAGGCGTGGGAGTCGGTGATCGACACCGACCTCACCGCCGCCTTCCGTCTTACGCGCCGGGCGCTGCGGCCGATGCTTCGCGCCCGCAGTGGGCGGATTGTCAACATCGCCTCGGTCACGGGCCTGCGTGCCAACCCGGGCCAGGCGAACTACGCGGCCGCCAAGGCCGGTCTGATCGCGTTCACCAAGACGACCGCGGTCGAGGTGGCACGGCGCGGGATCACCATCAATGCGGTCGCTCCCGGCGTGATCGAAACCGACATGACCGCCAGCCTCAACGGCGAGTTGCTCGCGCATGTCCCGGCCCGCCGCGCGGGCACGCCCGAGGAAGTGGCGGCGTGCGTCCGGTTCCTCGTCTCAGACCAGGCGAGCTACGTCACGGGTGCCGTGCTGAGCGTCGACGGAGGATTGGCTGCATGAAAACGAACCCCAATGGCAAAGGAGTAACTGGATGTCTGTAACGACGGAGCAAGTCGAGACGCGCGTCATCGAGACGCTCGCGAGCTTCGGTCCCGAAGCGAGTCAGATCACTCGCGTCGCGACGTTCGAGGAGCTCGACATCGACTCGCTCGACCTGGTCGAACTGGCGCAGGTCGTCGAGGACGAGTACGGCGTGGTCCTCAAGGGCGAGGACATGAAGGACCTCAAGACCGTCGGCGACGCGATCGATCTGATCGTGGAACGGGCGGGCTAGTGGCCGCACCGCCGGACAGACGCAAGGTCGTCGTCACGGGAATTGGCGCCGTGACGCCGCTCGGGATCGGCGCCAACACCCTGCACGATCGCTGGGCGCAGGGCGAATGCGGGATCGAGGACGGCGCCGGCGCATGCGGCGACTTCGACCCCAAGGACTTCCTGTCGGTCAAGGAGGCACGCCGGCTCGACCGCTTTGCGCAGTTGGCGGTCACGGCGTCCAGTGAGGCGATCGAGCAGGCCGGGTGGAACGGCGAGGCGCCGTATGACCCACTCCGCATCGGCTGCGTGATCGCGACCGGGATCGGTGGTCAGCGGACGATCGAAGCCCAACTCGAGGTGATGCGCGAGCGCGGAGCGAAGATGGTCTCGCCGCTCGGCATCCCGCAGTACATGCCCAACGCGGCGGCCGCCGCCGTCTCGATGCGCCATTCGCTGCGCGGGCAGAGCTACGGCGTCGTCTCGGCGTGCGCGAGCGGTGCACACGCGCTCGGGTCGGCGCTGCGAATGATCCAGTACGGCGATGCCGACGCGGTCGTCTGCGGCGGCGCCGAGGCGACGCTGACCGAGTTCGCGTTCGCGTGCTTTAACTCGATGCAGGCGCTCTCGCTGACCGGTGCCTCGCGGCCGTTTGACCTGCGCCGCGACGGGTTCGTGATGGGCGAGGGCGCGGGGGTCGTGGTGCTCGAGGAGGCCGACGTGGCCGCCGAGCGCGGCGCGACGGTGTTGGCCGAGCTGGTCGGCTTCGGCTCGACATCGGACGCCTTCCATCTGACCGCGCCACAGCCCGACGGCAGTTCCGCCGCGCGCGCGATTGAGCTCGCGCTCGCCGATGCGGGCGCGACGCCCGCGGAGGTCGACTATGTCAACGCGCACGGCACCTCGACGCAGCTCAATGATGCCGCCGAGACCCGGGCGCTCAAGCAGGCGCTCGGCGACGACGCGAAGCGCGTGCCGATCTCCTCGACAAAGTCGGCGGTCGGGCACCTCCTCGGTGCCGCGGGCGCCGTCGAGGCGGTCGCCACCGTGCGCACGCTGCTGACGGGCGTGATCGCGCCGACGCTCGGTTACGAGGTGCCCGATCCTGAGCTCGATCTCGACTATGTGCCGGGCGAGGCGCGGCCGCTGCTGACGTCCAACGGCCACCCGCCGCTTGCGCTCTCGAACTCATTTGCGTTCGGCGGCCACAACGTCGCGCTCGCGATCCGCGGAGCCGCGAAATGAGCGCGACCGCCGTCGCCGTCCCCAGCAGGCGTCTCGATCCGCTCGAGCGCCTCGAGGCGTTGTGCGATCCGGCCAGCATCCGCGTACTGCGGTCGGCCGTTCGCTCTTCGCGGCTCGGTGATCGTGCGATCCCCGGTGACGGCGTCGTCGGCGCGACCGGAACGGTCGACGGACGCCCGATCGCCTGCTACGCGCAGGACGGCGCGTTCCTGGGCGGGTCGCTGGGCGAGCGCCACGCGGACACGATCGTGCGCGTGCTCGAGCTCGCGGGCCGCGCCCAGATGCCGGTCGTCGGCTTCGTCGAATCGGGCGGGGCCCGGATGCAGGAGGGCACCGCGGCGCTCGCCGGCTATGGACGGATCTTCCGCCAGACGGTCGCGATGACCGGCCTGGTCCCGCAGATCTCGATCGTCTCCGGCGCCTCGGCGGGTGGCGGCGCTTATTCGCCGGCGCTCACCGATCTGATCGTGATGACCGCCGACGCCGCGATGTTCCTGACCGGCCCGGGAGTCGTCCGCGAGGCGCTTGGCGAGGAGATCGACGCGACGGGCCTCGGTGGCCCGCACGTGCACGACCGCAACGGGGTCTGCCACCTGGTCGAGCGCGACGAGGCGAGTGCGGCGGCGCGCGTGCGCGAGCTGCTCTCCTACCTGCCCTCCTGCGCCGGCCAGACGCCTCCGCGGGCGACGCCGCTCGAACCTTCGTCGCCGGATCCCGCGGCCTTCGTCCCGAGCGCGCCGCGCAGCGTCTACGACGTCCGCGACGCGCTCAGTGCGGTGATCGACAGCGGTTCGCTGCAGGAGCTGTGGCCGCGCTGGTCACGCAACATGGTGACCGCCTTGGCGCGCATCGACGGGCGGCCGGTCGGGATCGTCGCCAACCAGCCCCGCTACCTCGGCGGCGTGCTCGATGCCGAGGGCTCCGAGAAGGCGGCGCGGTTCGTGAGCTTCTGCGATTCGTTCGGCCTGCCGCTGATCGCCGTGGTCGACACCCCCGGGTTCATGCCGGGCTCAAAGCAGGAGCGCGCGGGCGTGATCCGCCACGGCGCTGCGCTCGTCCGGGCGTTCGCCGCCGCGACCGTCCCGAAGCTGACCGTCGTGCTGCGCAAGTCCTACGGCGGCGCCTACATCACGATGAACTCGCGTGACCTCGGCGCCGACCTGGTGCTCGCCTGGCCCGAAGCCGAGCTCGGGATCATGAGCGCGCGAGCCGCCGTCGGGATCGTCAACCGGCGCGAGCTGCGCGCCGCCGACGACCCTGACGCCGAACGGGAACGGCTCGCCGACGCGTACGCGAATGACCATCTGCGCGCCGAGACGGCCGCCGCGGAGGGCTTCGTGGACGAGATCATCGAGCCGGCACAGACGCGTGACCGACTGGCGGCGGCGCTTGAGGCGTTCGCGGCGGGTGGTCGCGCGTGATCTTGGATGGCAAGCGCCTTCTGATCACCGGCGTCATCACCAAGGACTCGATCGCCTATCACGCCGCCGAGCAGGCCCAGAAGGAGGGCGCCGAGGTCGTGCTGACGAGCTTCGGTCGAGTCCGCCGGATGACCGAGCGCGCCGCGCAGCGCCTCGAGCGGCCGACCGACGTGCTCGAGCTCGACGTCAACGAACCCGACGATCTCGAGGCTCTGGCCGAGTCGCTGCGCGAGCGGTGGGGTGGCGTCGACGGCGCCCTGCACGCGATCGCCTTCGCGCCGCAGGACGCACTCGGGGGCGCGTTCATGACCGCGCCGGCGCAGAGCGCGATCGAGGCCTTCCAGACCAGCGCGTTCTCGCTCAAGGCACTCTCGGCGGCACTCGCGCCGCTGATGCCCGAGGGCTCGGGGATCGTCGGGATGGACTTCGATGCCAGCGTCGCGTGGCCGATCTACGACTGGATGGGTGTCGCGAAGGCGGCGCTCGAATCGGTGTCACGGTATTTGGCCCGCGATCTGGGACCGCAGGGGATCCGAGTCAACCTGGTGTCCGCCGGGCCGCTCGGGACGGTCGCCGCGCGCGGGATTCCCGGCTTCGAGCAGCTCGCCGACCTGTGGCGCGCCCAGGCGCCGCTCGGGTGGGACGTCGCCGACCCGGTGCCGGTCGCCCGCGTGATCTGTTGGCTGCTGTCGGATTACTCGCAGGCGATCTCGGGCGAGATCGTGCACGTCGACGGCGGGTTTCACGCGGTCGGCGCGCCGAGCGTCGCCTGACGCGGCGGCTCGCGCCCCGGTCAACGCGTCGCGCCGGCGCGCGGGCGGCCAGAGGGGTTAAGGGAAGAGATCCTGGTCGGGCCCGCGCACGAGCGTCTCGGCGCCCGGCCCGTCGTCGTCGGTCACGTGGCGGTCGACGCCGCTGACGAGCACCGCGGGCTGCATCCCGTCTTTGGTGCGGGCCAGGTCAGCCGCCGACGCCAGCTCGTCGGCGATCGCGATCCAGGTCGCACGTAGTTCGCGCCCGCACGCGTCAGGGCGTCCGCGCCAGTCCTCGAACGGCCGCAGCCCGGCGCAGCCGATCGCGACGTCGCACTGTCCGTGGCGCCACGCGCGACCGAACGAGTCCGTGATCAGGACGGCGGGGGGGCTGTCGAGCAGCTCGCCGAGGCGAGCGCGCAGGGCTCGGGCCGAGCGATCGGGAGCGCTCGGCAACAGAATCACGGTGTCGTCGTCGGGCGCGTTAGAGGCATCGACGCCGGCATTCGCACACACGAACCCATGGTGGGTGACGGCGATCAGCACCCCGTTCTCGGCACGTCGGATCTGCTGCGATTCGTCGAGCACCACCTGGACCTGGCGCGGGTCCTTGTCGAGCTTGGCGGCGAGCTCGAGCGCCTCCTGGCTCGGCTGCACCGATGAGAGCGTCCTGGTCCGGCCCTCGGCCTTGGAGACCGCCTTGTGGGCGAGCACGAGCACGTCGCCGCTCGCCGGTGCCCCGGGAGGCATCGCATCGGCGAGCAGCCGCGCGAGGTCGTCACCGGCGCGGATCATGGGCAGCCCCTCGAGCGCGACGGCTTTGATCGCGGCCACCGTGGCTCCTCACGTCCGCGAGAGCTGGCGCAGCATCCCGCGCGTGTGAGCCGCCCCGCCGTGGCGGGTCCCGAGCGCCTGCTCGACCGCGGTCAGGTCCTCGGGCGTGTCGACGTCGAGCGCCAGCGAATCGACAGACACGGTCTGCACCTCGAGTCCGGCGCGGCGGGCCATCGCCTCGTGGCGCCGGCGGCTGCCCGGTCCGAATGCGGGCGCGAGCGCGTCTGGAGGCGTGAGCAGCAGCGCGTTGGTCCCGGTCCCGTGGCGGTCGGGGATGATGACGGCCGAGCGGCTCGCGGCTGGGCGGGAGATCAGCTCGTCGAGCGCCGCGGGGTCGAGCAGCGGACAGTCGCCCGGTACCAGCAGCGCGCGTTGCGCGCCCAGCTCGAGCGCGCGCTGGACCCCGAGCGTCGCGGCCTCGTTGTGCCCCAGCTCCCGGTCCTCGATCACGATCGCCCCGTAGCCGGCCGCGACCCGCTGAGCGCCGTGGTCGCCGGAGACGACCAGGACCCGCTCGATCAGGGTGCTTCGGCGCAATGCGACCAGCACGTCGGAAAACATCGCCTCGGCGAGCACGCGCCGTGTCGATCGGTCGAGCGCGTCACTGAGCCGTTGCTTGGCCTGATCGAAGTTCTTTATCGGAAGGATCGCGAGCGGCTGGGACATCGGTGACCGCTACACGCTAAACCGTTGCGCGGGCGTCCTCAGGCGAGCCCGAGCGCGAAGCTGAGCGTCTGCTCAGCGAGTCGTCTGCGGTCGGCCGCCGAGTCCATCAGGACGTCGGTCTCGAGCACCGCCAGCGAGGCGGACGGCTGATCGGCGACCAGGCCATCGAGCAGACCGTCGTATTCGGCCACGATCCCGTCGCTCGTCAACGGATGGCCCCGCCAGCGCATCAGCGCGGCCGTCGGTCCTTTGACGATCCGCTGGTCGACGATCGGGCTGACCGCGACGACCGGCGCGGGGCTCGCTCGGATCGCCTCGCGCACGCCCTCGAGCGCGAGGATCGGCCCGATCGAGATGACGGGATTCGACGGCCCTATCACGACCGCCCGCGCGCCCGCGAGCGCCGCGATCACCTCCGGCGTCGGCGCTGCGGCCCGCCGCCCACGGAAGTCGACGTCGAGCACCTCGTCTTCGCCGCGGCGCTTGATCAGAAACTCCTGCAGCGGCCACCAGCGTCCGTCGGCGAGCACACGCGTGCGGACCGGCCCGTCGCTCATCGGCAGCACCCGCGCGCGCACGCCGAGGGCGGACACAACGGCGGCTTGAGCATCGGTCAACCGCGCCCCGCCGTCGAGCTGTCGCGCGCGCTCGAGCCCGATCGCGAGGTCGCGGTCCCCGAGCGAGAACCAGACGTCGATCCCCAACTCGCGCATGCCGTCCATGACGTTGAAGGTGTCGCCGCGCAGTCCCCAGCCGCGCTCGTCGATCCGGTCAGCGAGCCAGAACGTGACCAGGTCGGGATCCGGTGACACGTACGCGCCATAGATCTCGATGTCATCGCCCGTGTTGGCGATCACGGTCACGTCGTCACCGACCACGTCCAGCATTCCCCGTGCGAGCTTGGCGCCGCCGGTGCCGCCGGCGAGGATCACCACCGGGCCGTCGCTCATCAGAGCCCGGTGATCTTGATGCCCGTCTGAGCCTTGTTGCGCACGTTGATTGAGATCAGCAGGGCGGTGAGCTGCTCGACGATCCGGGCCATCTCGAGGCGCCCGCAGTCGACCCCGCGAAGGCCGTCGATCCGCGACACGAGCTCGGCCGCGCGAGCCGTGTCGTCGCGCCTGTCAGCGCAGATCAGTACATCCTCGTCGAGCGTCTGATCGAGGTCGGACAGGTGCGACGCGCTGATTGTGTGAAACGCCGACACGACCCGTACGCCCTCGGGGACCATCTCCTGCGCTTGCTGGGCGGCCGATCCCTGCCACACGCCGAGCGTACGCGTTGCCTTGCCGCTGACTGCGGCGGCGAGCGGGACGGTGGCGTCGACGACGAGCTGACCAGCAACGAGTGCGTTCTTGAGATTGGTGAGCGTCTCGGACTGTGAGCGGAACGGGACGCTCAGGATCACGATCTCGGCGCCCTGCACCGCGTCGGCGTTCTGCCGGCCGATGAACGAGCCGCCCGAAACGCGCTCCTGGGCGCGCTCAGCCGCCTCCTGCGCCCGGCCGGGGTCGCGCGACCCGATCGTTACCGGCACGCCGGCCAGGCCGAGCCTGACCACCAATCCGAAACCGAGTGCCCCTGTGCCTCCGACGATGCAGACCCGTGCCGTCAATTCGATCGGCAGTTTATGTCCACGGCTAGATCTATAGTTGACGAAGGGTGCGGGCACGCCTCTTGTTGATCCTGAGCGCCGCGGCGCTCATCGTCGTGGTTCCGAATGCCGGAGCGTCGAAGCCTGGGCCACAGCCCCTGCAGGTGGTCAAGTCGACCTTCACGCAGGACGGCCAGCAGGTCTCGTGGTCGGTGGCGCTCGCGCATCCGTTCTCGCCGGGCGGCCTGGCACGCGACAAGCGCTCGCTGTGCCTGCTGATCGAAGGCGCCAGGGGCAAGGTCAACACTCAGGTTTGCGTGGCGGGGCCAAAGGCGCACGGGCGGACCGCTCGCCTCGTGGTCGTGCCCACCAGCGGTAAGCCGCACTTCATCGCCGCGACCGTGAAGCGCTCGAGCTCGAGCAACATGACCGCGACGTTCACGCCCGCGAGCATCGGGATCGGCTTCCGCTCGACGCGCTGGCAGGTCAGCAGCACGCTGACAGCTCCCGGGTGCGCGGCAGGGAGTGGGTCGCCACCCGCCGGCTCGACGAAGCCGGGTGCCAAGTCCAAGTCCGGCGGGCCGACGAAGGCCAGCACCGGCATCTGCCGCCAGCTGTTCCCGCGCAGCGCTGCCGTCGCCAAGCTGCACAATCCGCAGCTCGTCGGGTGTGTCGCCAGAGGGGCTCCGTTCGTGACCAGCGGCCCCAGCAACCAGGGCAAGGTTGTCGCGCTGACGTTCGACGACGGGCCATGGGTTCAGACAGCTCAGTTTTTGACGGTGCTCGAGCACTACCGCGTGCCGGCGACCTTCTTCGAGATCGGCGAGCAGATCAGCACCTACGGCGAACATGGCGCGATCGAGCGCCGGATGCTCGCCGACGGCGACATGATCGGTGACCACACGTGGAGCCACCCGGACGTGTCCGGCGGGGGCACGTTTGCTCGTGACCAGATCATCCGCGCGGCGGCCGCGATCAAGACCGCCACGCACGGCTTCCAGCCCTGCCTGTTCCGGGCTCCTTACGGGGCGGTCAGCTCGGCGCTGTTCGCGGTCACACGCTCGCTCGGCTTCAAGACGATCCAATGGGACGTTGACCCGACGGACTGGGCACGGCCGGGCACGGCCGCGATCGAGCAGCGCGTGCTCAGCCACGTGCACCCTGGCGCGATCGTCCTCCAGCATGACGGCGGCGGTGATCGCTCCGAGACGCTGGCGGCGCTCCCGGACGAGATCCAGACGCTCAAGCGCCGCGGTTACCGCTTCGAGACGATCACGCAGATGTTCGGGATGAAGCTGCTGTACCGGTAGCTGCCGCCCGGGCAAGGTCGGCATCGATCGCGTCCACGAGCGTCAGCGCCAGTTCGAGCAAGCCATCGATGGCTCCCCGGTCAAGGGCCGCGGGAGTGTCCGCCGGCTGATGTGACCGGGGGACGAGCCCGTCGGCGTCGAGGCAGCCGATCGTGATCGCCGGTAACCCGGCGAACCGGGCCGGGAACGCGGGGGAGACGCCGCGCCCGCGGTGCGGTGCCGCGCCAAGGTCGGTGCCCGGACCGATCGATCGTTGCGCGATCTGATTCAGGCGCCGCAGGAACCGCAGCGGGATCAGCGAACCATCGCCGGTCCACCAGCGTCGCGCGCCGCCGCCACACGCACCGAGCCCGAGCACGATCGTCGTCGCCGCTCTGCGTTCGCTGCGCCGCGCGCTCAGGTATCGGCTGAGACCCGTCATCGCGCCGTCGCCGGCGCCCTGGAGGACGACCTCGACCGCGAGCTGTCGCGACGGCGCCACATCGAGCGCCCGCACGAGCGCGATCGCAAGCGCCGCGCCGCTGGCGTTGTCGCCCGCGGCAGGCCCGAACGGCGTGCCGGCGAGTTCGAGCAGCAGGCCCGCGGCGATCACGAGCGCGGCGGTCGGGATCAGCTGCGCGATGTCGAGGAGGGTCCCGGTCCTGCCGATGTCGCGCAGGATCGCCATCGCGAGCAGCCAGAGGCAGCCGATCAGAACCCATCCCAGCCACCCGGGTCCCCGGCGCGCTGTGAGCGCGCCCAGATGGGCCGTCAGCCGGCGCACCGCCGGACGGTAGACGAACCCCATGCGGCCGGCGTCGTAGTTGGCGGTGAGGATCAGCGTGACCGGCGCCTCGG
>CAVUUT010000011.1:0-45897 GCA_963744695.1 uncultured Solirubrobacterales bacterium
GTTCGATTGATACGCCGTAGACCATGCGTTCCAGCACTTCAACTTTCATCCGCGCAACGCATCTTTCCCGATTTCCCGGCGGCGATCGACCCAATCCGCACACCAACGGCGATGTTCAGCGTCAACCCGTGGCTTTCACATCTCCAGCCTCAGGCCCCACCAGCCGTGGTGCGGCCGGCCCTCTCCGAGCCGGCGCCCACGGTCCGGTTGACCCTCAGCCCGGCGTCGCCGCCCCCGCCCCCGATCAGCAGCTCCCTCGCCGCCTGTTCGTCGCGGGGCGAACTCTCAACGCTGGTGTGGTGGGTCGGTGCGCACGGCGGCGCCGGCGAGACCTCGCTCGAGCGGCTGCTCACCGGCTCGCGCGCTGCCGATCACGCCTGGCCGATCTCACCCGACCCCACACGACCGGCGCCCACGATCCTGATCGCGCGGACGAGCTACACCGGGCTCACCGCCGCCCAACGAGCACTGCGCGACTGGGGTCGGGCTCGGTCCTGTCGAGTTGCTCGGCCTGGTGCTGATCGCCGACGCCCCGGGCAAGCTCCCCAAAGAGCTGCGAGGCCTTGTCGATCTGATCGACGGCGCCGCGCCGGGAGCCACCTGGTTGTTGCCGTGGCAGCCCGACTGGCGCTTCGGCCAGCCATCCCTGGAGCGCGCTTCACGGCCGCTGCGCGAGCTGCTGGCATCTCCTCAACTCTGACAAGGAGGCCTGATGACCCATGTCGTGCTGAACCTCATCGCCGCGGTACCCAACCCTGGACAGGGCAGCGCTCCCCCGGGCTCAGACAAGCTGCTGACGATCCTACGGTGGGCCGCGTGGGGAACGTTCGCGATCTGCGTAGCCGGCGTGCTGCTCAGCGGCGGGCGCCTCGCGATCTCGCATAACCAGGGGTACGGCGGCGGCAATCAGCACGCGATGGGGCTCGTCTTCGCGCTGATCGGCGCGGTGATCGCCGGGTCGGCGGCCAGCATCGTCACGGTCCTCAGCTAACGCCCGAACGTCATGCCGGACGGCAACTCCACTGAGAACCTTCAGACCAGTCGCCGTGGAGCCGCCCCGTCGTCCTGGTCTCCGGCGCCTTCCTGCTGGTGCTCGATCCTCGCCGGGATCCTGGTCGCGTTCACCGGCGAAGACCAGCACCAGACTCAGACCGTCCCTGCGCAGCCGACCACCCCGCCGCGCGACGTGACGAGCGCAGCTGCGGCCAGCCCCGGCGCGTGCACGCTGGCGGGCGGGTCGCAGTCGATCCCGTCAGCCAGCCCCCCAGCCGGAACGCACTGGGCCAGCGTCGGCTCGATGCAGGTTCCCCAAGCTCCCGACCTGTACGGACCCCAGCACAGCTCGGGGCCTTTGACACCTGTTTTGCCCACGACCCGTCGGGCGCGCTGCTCGCCGCGGTCAACCTGTGGGCCGAGAGCACCGCCGCCCCACCGAACGAGGTCTTTCAAAGGCTCGCGGTCGGCGCGCCTCGCAACCTCGGCAGCAACGCGCGGCTGGACAACGGCGGCAGCGTCCAGCTCGCCGGCTACCGCTATGACTCCTACTCGCCTTCGCAGGCGCAGATCTCGGTCGTGCTCAGAGGACCGGAGGGCAAGCTCGCCGCGGTCGTCACGACGATGACGTGGACGGGCGGCGACTGGAAATACGTCTTCCCGCCCAACGGCACGCCACCCGTACAGGTCATCCCAGATCTCACCGGATACGTCTCATGGAGCGCGTTCTGATGCGCGCGCGTCAACGCCGGTTGCTGGCTGTCGCCGCATCCGGGCTGCTCGCGAGCACCGGTCCTGCTCCTGATGCTGGCCGACCCGGCGGCGGCGATCCTCGGGTGCGGGATCAATCCGGGGTGCATCGTCGGCAAGGCCGTCGGCGGAGGGATCTCATCGGTCGCGGGTGATGCGATCACCGCGCTGGCCAAGGCGGTGCTCGGCGCGCTGGGTCACGCGATCGAGTGGGCATCGACGCTGTGGGTCGGGGTCGGCACCCCATCGGTCGCCGACAGCGCGGGTCAGAGCACCGGGACGGTCTCGTTTCTGCAGCACAACCTGCTGGTCTACACGACCGGCCTGGCCGTCCTGTCGACCTTGATCGGCGCCGGTCGGATCGTCTATCACGAGCACAAGGCCACTCAGCTGCGGGAGCTGCGTCCGGTTTCTGGCCACGTACACGCTGGTGTCGGCCGGCGCTGCGACCGCCGCCAGCGTCCTGATCGGCGGCGCTGACCAGATGGCCGCCTGGTTTATCAACCAGGCCGACGCCGGCAGCAGCTTCTCGACGCATCTTGCGCAGCTGCTCGGGATCACCGGCCAGGCGGGAGGGTTCACGACCGGGTTGGCGGCGACCGCGACGACGGCGGTGATCGCGATCGTGCTCGGGCTGCTCGCGTTTCTGGGGTCGGTGATTCAGATCATGCTGATGCTCGTCCGCGGCGGAATGCTGGTGCTGCTGGTCGGGACGCTGCCGTTGATCGCGGCGTTCTCGAACACCGAGATGGGCCACCAGTGGTTTCGCAAGGCGACGGCGTGGCTGTTGGCGTTCGCGCTCTACAAGCCCGCCGCGGCGATCATCTACGCCGTCGCGTTCAAGCTCGGCGGCCAGCAGGGAGCGCTCGCGCTCTTGGACGGCGTGATGATGCTGATCCTCGCGATCCTCGCCCTCCCCGCTCTGCTGCGGTTCCTGGTGCCAGCGACCAGCGCGCTCGCGGCCGGCGGGGGGACCGGGGTCATGCTCGCGGGCGCTGCCGGGGCGGCGGCGATGCGAATGCCGTCCGGCGCGGCACCAATCCAGTCCGCCGCGAGCACCTCCTACCAGCAAGGGCAGGCTCGATCGACCGGCGCCACGGGGGCCGCATCAGCCGCGGCCACAGCGTCGCCGACGGCGCGGGCTTGGTCGGTGCGGGCGGGTCCGCGGGCCGGTCGGGCGCAGGCGCCGGCGGCGCCATCTCCGGCCAGAACGGCGGCACACCCGGCGCGCAGGGCCAGGGTGGACAAGCAGGCGCAGGCGGCGCACTCAGCGGCCGGGAAGGGGGCGCGGCCTCGGGCGCGGCGGCCGGCGGTGGAAGCGCGGCGATGGGCGTCCAGCAAGTCGCGAAGGGCGCCGGCGCGGCCCGTGACGCTGCCGACAGCGCCGTCTCAGGCGAAGACAAGCCATCGGGCGGAAATGACGCCGGGCCCAGCGGCTCGGACGGGACCCGCGCCTAACCGGAGGGAGAAGCCCTTGTCAACCGAAACCCAGACTGATCGGACGTATGGCAACTGGCGGCGGCCTCGCCCTCCGGGCCTGTGGCACCTCGGTCTGATCTCAAGCGTCCTGCTCGTCGCCGGCGTGATCTTGGTGATCGGCGTGATCGCGCTGGTCGGCCTGCTCCCAGGCCTGCTGCTGCTGGTGGTGATGCTGCCCTTCTTCCTGCTCACGCTCAAGCCCGATGCGCACGGTCAGACACCGCTGCAGCGCGTCGGGGTTCGAGCCGGCTGGCGGCGCGCTCGGATGGGCCGCTCGCATCTGTATCGCTCCGGGCCGCTTGGGCAAATGCCGCACGGCAGCTATCAGCTGCCGGGGCTGCTCGCCGCCAGTCAGCTCTCGGAGGCCCGCGACGCGTATGACCGTCCGTTCGCGGTGCTGTGTCACCCGTGGGTGGGTCATCTGACGGTGGTGATCGAGACCGAGCCCGACGGCGCCGCGCTGGTCGACCAGCCGCAGGTCGACCAGTGGGTCGCTCACTACGGACACTGGCTCGCGGCGCTGTCCGAAGAGCCCGGCCTGTTGGCCTGCCAGGTGTGCGTCGAGACCGCGCCCGATCCGGGGACACGGCTGCGGCACGCGATCGCCGAGCGCCACGACCCTCACGCTCCGCGCCTGGCGATCGACACGCTCAACGAGATCGTCAACACCTATCCCGCGGGCGCCGCCGACCTGAAGGCCCGGATCGCGCTCACGTTCGAGATGACGGCCGGCGGGCAGCGCAAGAGCGCGACCGAGCTCGCGCGCGACATCGCTACCCGCCTCGGTGGGCTGACGCAGCGGTTGCATGCCACCGGCGCCGGCGTCGCTGTCCCGGTCGACGCGCAGCGGCTATGCGAGATCGTTCACTCCGCGTATAACCCCCGCGCCGCCGAGCTGCTCGAGGAGGCGCGCGCCGCCGGGCAGCCCGCGCGGCTGCGCTGGGAGGACGTCGGCCCGGCCGCGGCCGAGGCGCGGGATCAGAGCTACTGGCACGACGGCGCCGAATCGGTCACGTGGGCGATGACCCAGGCGCCGCGCGGCGAGGTCCGCGAGAACGTCCTCGCGCGGCTGATCGCCCCGCACCCCGAGATCGCCCGCAAGCGCGTCACGCTGCTGTATCGCATGATCGGTCCGGGCGAGGCCGCGAGGATCGTCGAGCGCGACCTGCATAACGCCGAGTTCAGGGTCAACTCCGCCACCAAGCCCACCGCCCGCGCGATCCTCGAGCAGCACTCCGCCCGCGCGACCGCCCAAGAAGAAGCCCGCGGAGCGGCGCTGCACAACTTCGGGATGCTCGTCACCGCGACCGTCCTCGAGCCCGGCCAGCTGCCCGCCGCGCGGTCGGCGATCTCCAACCTCGCTCCGACCGCGCGCGTCGCGCTGCGGCCGGTATGGGGCTCGCAGGACTCCGCGTTTGCCGCCGCGCTGCCCGTCGGGCTGTTTCTCCCCGCGCACCTGAGAGTCCCCGAGTCAGTCAGAGCCGCACTATGAGGCCTCGCTCCTACGCCGACGCGTCTGCCTCGAGCACGTCAGGGCCGCTGCATCCCGGGCCGCGGGGCTGGTCCGGGCGCCGCGCGCGGGAAGGAGCACCTACCTGCAGGCGCCCGCGGAATGGCGCGCCACCACCGTTCAGTCATGCGGGCTATGGCCCTTCTCCGTCGGGGCTGGCGCGCCGCTGGTCGGCGCGCCGTTGGGCCGCCATGTGCTGACCGGCGCGACGGTCTGCGGTGACCCGATCAGCTGGTTTCAACGCGCCGGGCTCTTAACGGCACCGACCGCGTTCGTCATGGGACTCAACGGGTTTGGCAAATCGACGGTGATCCGGCGGATGGTCCTCAGCCTCGCCGGGTTCGGCGTGCTGCCGCTGGTATTGGGAGACCTCAAGCCCGACTACGTCGACCTGATCGACGCGCTGGACGGTCAGGTCATCCGACTGGGACGCGGCCGCGGGTATCTCAACGTGCTCGACATGACGCTCGCGCGCCGCGCCGCGCGACCGCCTCGGCGACGGCGAGCACGCCAAAACTCAAGCGCGAGCTCCTCGCCGACGCCGTCGGGCGGCGGCACACGATGGTCTCCGCGCTGATCAGCATCCAACGCGGGCAGCCCCCCGATGACCGCGAGGACTCCACGCTCGCCGCCGCGCTGCGCGTGCTCGACGAACGCTTCACCGGCACCCCCGTGCTCAGCGATCTGCTCGAGGTGATCGAAAGCGCCCCCGATCCCGTGCGCCTCGCGGCGTTTGACCGCGGGTCGCTGCGCCGCTATCAGCAGCTCGTCGAGCCGCTGCAGGTCACGCTGCAGGCGCTGCTCGGCGAGGGGCGGATCGGGGAGATGTTCTCCCGCCAGAGCACCGTCGCCCTCGATCTCGACCGTCCAGCCGCGTTTGACGTCTCCTCGATCCCCGAGGACCAGTCAGAGCTCGTCGGCGCCGCACTGGCGGCGTGCTGGGGCGTCGGGTTTGGCGCGGTCAACGTCACCCACACGCTCGCCGAGGCCAAGCTGGCGCCGATGCGCCACTACCTGATCATCCTCGACGAGCTCTGGCGCGCGCTGATCGCCGGCCGCGGAATGGTCGACCGCACCAACTCGCTGACGCGCTTGAACCGCCAGTGGGGCGTCGGGGTGGTGATGTGCTCGCACACGATCAAGGACCTGCTCTCGCTCCCCGACGAGCACGAGCGGATGAAGGCGCTGGGGCTGATCGAGCGCTCCGGGATGCTGATCTGCGGCGCCTTACCACCCGAGGAGATGCCCCGGCTGGCGCAGACCAAGGACTTCAGTGATCGCCGAGCAGCGCCAGCTGATCTCCTGGCAAGACCCCCCGGCCTGGAGTAGTGCGGTGCAAAACGACGCGCCCCCCGGGCGCGGGAACTTCATGATCAAACTCGGCGGGCGGCCCGGAATCCCATTCCGCGTCACGCTGACGCCGACCGAGCTGCGGTTGCACGACACCAGCAAGCTCTGGCACCAGGACAGCCGCCGCGGCGAGCTCGACGAACCGGAGCCGATGTGATCGAATCGCGCTCATCGCCACGCGACCGGCTCGCCCAGTTCTCGCCGCTGATCGCCGGCGCCCTCGGGCTCGGTGTCGTGATCGTGATCATCGGCGACGCCGCCGCGCAGCTCGGCGCCCGCCTTGACGGCTGGCATCGACCGCCGCCGATCGCGCCACTGTCGCTCGCGCTCGAGCTCGCCGACGGCAAGACCCGTTGGCCACCAGCAGCGACCGCGATCGCGGCCGCCGCGGGCGGGGTACTCGTGCTCGCGCTGCGGCGTCTTTTTCACATGGCGATGGCGCGGCGGGTCACGACGCAGCCATGCCGATCGCGCCGCGCCGATGATGGGACGCGGACGCGACATCCACCCCGTCTCCCGCGCAAACGCGCGGGCGACCGCGAAGCGCTTCAGCATCGTCCAGGAAGGCCTCCCGATCGCGCGCGCCGTCAGCGACGGCCAACCGCTGTTCGCGACGCTGGGAGGACCAGCAGTGCGACATCTGGGGCCCGCGGCGAGGCAAGACCGCCACCCGCGCGATCCCCACCCTCCTCGCCGCACCCGCGGCCGCGTTTGCGACCTCCAACAAGCCCGACCTCTACGCCGCGACGCGGCTCGTCCGCGAGCAGTCCGGACAGGTCTGGAACTTCGACCCCGAACAGCTCGCCGGTGGAGGACCGAGCTGGTGGTGGAACCCGCTCAGCTACGTCACGTCTGACCGCCGCGCGCTAGAGCTCACCGACGCGTTCGTCGGCGCCTACCGCGACCCCGACGCCCGCCCCGACCCGTTCTTTGACCCCGCCGGCCAAGAACTCGTCGCCAACCTCCTACAAGCCGCGGCGCTCGACAACCGGCCGATCACCCAGACGCTCCTGTGGAGCACACGCCCCACCGACGACGAGCCCGCCCAGATCCTCCAAGAGCACGGCCTCGACCTCGCGGCAGCATCCGTCGCTCGATCACGTCCACTCCCCGTTTGAGCAGCGCGGGGGCGTGTTCGGAACCGCCCGGCAGATCCTCGTCGTTCCTGCGCGACCCCGAGATCACCCGGTGGGTCACCCCGGCCTCGCGCACCGACCGTCGCGCCCAGCTCGACCTCGCCGCGTTCGTGCAAGGCACCGGCACGCTCTACCTGCACTCAAAGGAAGGACAGGGATCCAGCGCCGGCCTGGTCACCGCGCTCGCGATGGCGCTCTGTGACGCCGCCGAGCAACACGCCAAACGCTCACCCGGCGGCCGGCTGGCGGTGCCGCTGGTCGGGGTGCTCGACGAGGCCGCGAACATCTGCCGCTGGCGCCAGCTCCCCGACCTCTACTCCCACTACGGGTCACGCGGGATCTGCCTGCTGACGCTGCTTCAGTCCTGGTCCCAAGGCGTACAGGTCTGGGGCCCCAACGGGATGCGCAAACTCTGGGGCGCCGCCAACATCCGCGTCTACGGCGGCGGGGTCGGCGAACCAGACTTCCTCTCAAACCTCGAGAAGCTGATCGGCGAATACAACCGCGTCGTCGCCAGCCCCAGCCACCAGCGCACCCACACGGGCACAAGCCAGAGCACCAGCTGGCAGCTGACCCCAACCCCGATCCTCACCATGGCCGAGCTCGCCGCGCTCCCCCGCGACCGAGCCGTCGTCCTGCCGTCCGGCGCGCCGGCAGTACTCGCCCGACCCATCCCGTGGTGGAACACGAAAGCGGCCAACAGCGATCCGGACGTCGATCGAGCGCTATGACCCCGCCGCCTTAGCCGGGCGGCAGTCCCAACCCAAGGCGAACCCATGGATCACAACCACCTGACCGGCGAGGCGACCGCCGGAGCGCTCCCGGGTCTCGAGCCGCTGGTCAAGCGCGCCGTGGTCGAAGCCCTCGAGCGACACGCCGCCGGCATGACCGCCGCGGCAGTCGCCCGAGGCCTCGGCGATCAAGACCTCGCCTCGATCGCCGAGCGTGCCGTCGAGCGCGAACTCGTCGACCTCGCCGAGCCCGTCGGGCCGTGCTACCCGACCCTGCTCGAGTGGGTCGAACAATGGCTGCTGCCGCTCTACCGCCGCTCGCTGCACGGACACCACCGCGTGTGGTGCCCCGAATGGTGGCGCCATAGCGAAGCCGTCACCCGACTCGACGCGATCTGGCGCGCCTGGGAACACCTCCGGCTCGACCCCGCCACCGGCCTATCAGCCTGGTTTCGCGACCACGCCGACCACCACATGACCATCCTGCTCGACGCCGACGGACCACTCAAAGGCTGCGACGGCACCCACTCACAGCGACCGCTTGACCGGCTCCCCCACGAAGCGCCGCCGCCGGGGACCTTCGAACCCGACGACAAGTTCATCCCAACCGCCCCCGTAGACGCGCCCGGCGTCGCACACAGTCACAGCCCCGCTGCCGGCCGAGATCCGAAGAGCAGACGAGTCCCGTGAGCAACCATCGCGCACTCGATCACACAGCCCAGCGAAACGACGTTGAGCTACCGGCCCTCAGGACCCATCTTCATCTCCTAGCAGGAGACCGGCGGGTTGCCTGCGCCCAGTGTCGCCGACCCGCGGACGGACGCTTCAAGGTCGCTTCGCTCCCTTCCCCTCGCCCGAAGGCTCGGTTCCGCGCCCGGCCGCCAGCCGGCGTTTCGGGCTACATCAACCACCGGATCCCCACAAGGAGGGAACCAAAGATGAGCGCATCAGCCCCCGCAGTCAACTCCGTCGCATTGGTCGGCAACCTGACCGCCGACCCGATCCTCAAACAGCTCGACGACGACCGCAAGGTCTGCCAGCTGCGCCTCGCGGTCAACGACCAAAAGGATCAACCGCCGATGTTCATCGACATCGCCACCTTCGGCGCCCAAGCCGACGCGTGCGCGAAATACCTCACCAAAGGCCGCGCGATCGCCGTCACCGGCCGCCTCGTCTACCGCGAATGGGACGACAACGGCACCCGCCGCTCCAAGCATCACATCATCGGACGCGTCCAATTCGGCGGCAAGCCCGACGAACAGCCCGACGCCAGAAACCGACGGACACCACCGAGGAGGCCGCCGACCTTCTGACCAGCGACCGGCGCCGGCGGCCCATCACCGCCGGCGCCACCGACCCGCCGTCATCCGCACACACCGGCGAAGGCGACCTCCCTGTCGGTGCTCACCATGACTGAATCAACCCCGCATCAACTTCAACTAATCAATCTGATCGGCCGCTTGACCAGTCAGCCCGAGCTCTGCTCGACCTGGTCGGCGCTCGGTCCCAACGCTTCGCATTGCCGTCCCGCGCCGACGCGGCAGCGACGACCAACACCGCGACGCCGACCTCATCGACGTCACAGCATTAGAGAACTGCCGGGTGGAACCGTGCCAGACGACAATCGGCTAACTCTTGGTGAGGAACAACTCGATCGTCTGGCCGATCTGCTCGCGATAAAACTCGCCGCCAGCGGCCCGCCTCGCCGACAGATGCTCACGGTTTACGACATCTGCGCCACGTTCCAAGTCAGCCGTGCCTGGGTGTACGAGAATGCCGGACGACTGGGCGGGTTCAAGCTGGGGCCCGGGCCGCGCGCGCCCCTGCGATTCGATCCGAAGCGAGTGGGAGCGGCCCTAACGCCGCTCGCCGAGCCGGCTCAGGCAGACGCGAAACCGAAGAACGTCAGACCCGCTGATCGGCGCCGGCGGACTCATCTACATCCCGTCTACGATGGCTGACCCTCAGATGCCGCAGAACCGCGAGGCGTACTCAGCAAACGAAAGCATCTCTCGCCGAGGTAGGCAGCTGGCGGGCGAGGTACGTGAGTACCGCTCGAAGAGTGGCATCGTGACCTATTCCGTGAGGGTCCGCGTGCGTGGCAACCGGATCAATGTCCGTCTCGGTAGCGAGCTCCAGGGGTGGAACCGACCGCTGGCAGATCTCGAATTGGCGCGAACCATCGCCGAGATCGAGGCCGGTGTTTGGCGACCCCCGGTCCCCGACCTTGATCCCGAGGAGCACGATCCTCAATTCCACGAGTTCGCAACTGTCTGGTTCGACCGACACAGCGTCGATCTAGACCAGAGCACGAAGACGAACTACGGGCACGTCCTCACCCGTTACATCCTCCCGGAGTTCAAAGACCACCGCCTAACTGAGATCACGTATGAAGCCGTGCAACGCTGGCGTGATCGGCTCCGAAGGGAAGCCGAGCAGCTCAAGCTCGCACACGAGAACGGCATCAAGCTGCTTGACCGGCATGGGAAGCCCAAACGGCGCTTCGGGTCCAAGACGATCAACGAAGCGCTCCGACTCCTCGGCCAGATCCTCGAGCGGGCGGTCGAGAGCGAGCATTACGCAATCGACCGAAACCCCGTCAAAGGGCGGTCGGGACTCCGGCTCAAGTCACAAGGCAAACCGCCGCGCGAACACCTGGAGGCCGACGAGGTGCTAACCCTCATCCAGGCCGCGGACCTGGTCGACCAGGGCGTCTCTCCGCGGAGTCTCGATCGCGCCAACCGCGCGCGGGAGCTGCGCGCCGGTGGGCTCACCTGGTCTCAGGTCGGCGAGGAGATCGGCTGCGCGGCGAGCACCGCGATCTACCTCTCGCGCGTCCGGCCGAGATCAGACGCGCCGCGCCGCCGCCGGGCCATGGTCGTCCTGCTCTCACTCTGCGGCATGCGCGCCTCGGAGCACACGCAACTCGTATGGGGACGCGTGGACCAGACGCACGGGAGGCTCGTCCTCGAAGACTCGAAGTCTGAGGCGGGAGTGCGGGAGATACACCTCTCACCGTTCGCACGCGAGGAGCTCGCGCTCTACAAGGCATCACTGCCCGACGCGCCCGAGCCGAGCGACCCAGTGTTCCCAGTACGCGGCGGAGGCACTGGCGACCGCTTTAACCTCGGACGCCGGCTGAAGCACATCGCCTCAGTCGCAGCGGAGCTCCGGGACGCCGACGGGCTTGCCCCAATGCCAGCGCGCATAACACCGCACACCTTCCGGAGGACGTTCATCACGCTCTCATTCCAGGCTGGCAAGGATCTCGTGTTCGTGCAGAGCCAGGCCGGACACGCCAACTGGAAGACAACCCTCGAGATCTACACGCAACAGAGCGGCCGCAGCGTTGACCCAATGATCCGAAACTTGCTCAACGACTTCCTCGGAGAGCCAACTCGGCCGACAGACATGATTCACACCCGCCAGACCGTCTTATGGCAGAGATAACTTCTCGGTACATGGGTCCCATCAGGGCGATCGGTGACGTCCGCGCAGCGTCACACGACCTTCGCGTGGGGCGACGTCACGTCTTGATCCGCCGTCGGCGGCCCAGCTGCGACGGCTGCGTTGATCTTTTTGGTCCGGAGACACGATTTACCGGACCAAATAGCCAGACGAAAGCCGCAAATTCGGGACATTCTCGATGCTCTACACCGACGATGCGGGACGTATATTTCCCTGCAAATCGGCGGTTTTCGGGGCGCCAGACCTCACTACTGAAAATCGTGGTGTCCCCGGTTCGATTCCGGGTCTCGCCATCTTCTGGATTGGCTGCCACTGGGTGGCCGACAGCGATGCCGTCCAGCTCCGGCGTCGGAAGCGACGGCCGGCGAGAGCCACCGAGTGGCCGTTGAGCCACAGGCCCAGGAGTGTCCGGTGTGACGAAACGCCGTTCAGGCGGACCCTCTGTCGGTGTGTCGAGTGGGCTGGGCTTTGATCGGCGGCTATGATCGCTTTTGCCTGCCGCGGTCGGCGTTCGGCTGGCCGAGATCCGTGGAGATCCGGCAGGTGCGATCGTTTGGTGGTGTGCCGTGCGTGTAATCGGGCGGTTGTTGCGGCGGTTGGGTGTTCTCGGTGGTGCAGTCGGGTTGTGGTGCGTGCTGGCCGCATCGGGTGCGGTCGCACAGCCCGCGTTCACGCAGGTTCCGGATTCGCCGTTTGCGACCGGCAGCGCCCCGGAGACGGTCGCGTTCAGTCCCGGTGGCGGGCTGGTTGCGACCGCCAATGACGGCGACAACACGGTGTCGGTGTTTTCGGTCGGCCCGGGCGGCGATCTGACCCAGGTCGCGGGCTCGCCGTTTCTGACGGGGAGCGCCCCGTTCTCGGTTGCGTTCAGTCCGGATGGTGGCCTGCTCGCGACCGGCAATCAGAACGACAGCACGGTGTCGGTGTTCGCGGTCGGCGCGGGCGGCATGCTGACCCAGGTTCCGGGCTCGCCGTTTGCTGTCGAAGGCTTCCCGGGGTCGGTTGCATTTAGCCCGAACGGCTCGTTCCTCGCGACCGCCAATTTCAACGACAACACGGTGTCGGTGTTTTCGGTCGGTCCGGGCGGCGGGCTGACCCAGGTTCCGGGCTCGCCGTTTGGGACCGGCAGCGCCCCCCAGGTGGTTGCGTTCAGTCCCGGTGGCGGGCTGCTCGCGACTGCCAACTCTAATGGCAACACGGTGTCGGTGTTCGCGGTCGGCTCGGGCGGCACCCTGACTCAGGTTGCTGGCTCGCCGTTTGCGACCGGCAGTAACCCGTTGTCGGTTGCGTTCAGCCCGAACGGGGCGCTGCTCACGATCGCGAATGCTAATGACAACACGGTGTCGGTGTTCTCGGTCGGTGCGGGCGGCGCGCTGAGTCAGGTTGCGGGCTCGCCGTTTGCGACCGGCAACTTCCCCTTCTCGGTTGCGTTCAGTCCCAGTGGCGGACTGCTGGCGACCGGTGATGACAACGCCAACTCGGTGTCGGTGTTCTCGGTCGGCGCCGGCGGCGCGCTGACCCAGGTTGCGGGCTCTCCGTTTACGGGCGGTGATGGCCCGGGGTCCGTTGCGTTCAGCCCGTATGGGGGACTGCTCGCGGTCGCCAACTTCTTCAGCAACAGCGTGTCGGTGTTCTCGGTCGGACCCCCGTCGGCTTCGATCGCCTCGCCGGCTGATGATCAGTTGTTCGGCGTGGGTCAGGCGGTCGCGACGCGCTTCTCGTGTTCGGAGAGCGCCGACGGTCCGGGGATCAAGACCTGTACGGATTCGAACGGAAGCCCGAGCCCGGGCACGCTGGACACCTCGACCGCCGGGGCCCACAGCTATACGGTCACGGCCACGAGCAAGGACGGGCAGACCGAGACGGCCAGGATCACATACACGGTCGCGGCGTCGCCGTCGGCACAAATCAGCTCGCCGGCGAGCGGGGCGACCTACACGCGCGGGCAGGTGGTCGACGCCGCATACGGCTGCCGGGAGGGCGTCAGCGGTCCCGGGCTGGCTTCGTGCGCGGGGACGGTCGCGACCGGTCAGCCGATCGACACCACGAGCCTTGGATCGCACGACTTCAGCGTCACCGCGATCTCGACCGACGGCCAGCGCGAGACAGATACGGTCAGGTACACGGTCGCACTGCCCGATAACCGGTTTTCGATCACCGACCTGCACACCCGGCGCAACGGGACGGTGCGCTTCAAGGTCGCGTTCCCCGGCCCTGGGATCGCGGACGTGATGGAGACCGCCTGGCTTGACAACTTCGCGCGCGCCGCCGCGCTGCTTCAACCCGCGCCGGGACGGTTCGTGTTCGCCCGAAAGCACCTGCAGGTGTCCGGGGCGCGCGCGATCGCGGTCACCGTGGCGCCTAACGGGCGCGGCCGGCGACTGATCGCCCACCACCGCTACGTGGTCGTGATCCGCCTCT
Source organism: uncultured Solirubrobacterales bacterium (assembly GCA_963744695.1). Lineage (GTDB taxonomy): Bacteria > Actinomycetota > Thermoleophilia > Solirubrobacterales > Solirubrobacteraceae > Palsa-465. Next base: position 13,839 of record CAVUUT010000011.1, read on the forward strand.
GGGTCAGCTATACGCCCACCAACGGCACCCAGCGCAACATCGGTCTCTACGGCCTGCACATCGCCCACCCAAGAGAGGGCCACCACCGCGGATGACGAGCCACGACCGATCCGGCTTGGTTGTCAGGTCGACAGCAGGCGCTGGAAGCGTCCGATAGCGCCGCAGGGCGACCCGCAGGTCCTCGGTGGAGATGTCCTCGCCACGGCCCCAGTGCGCTTCGAGCCGTTCCCCGGCCGCGCCCTCCTGACCTGGGTTCGCCCTGACTCAGCCCCGCCGCTCGCGGGGCTGCACGCCGGGCCGTGTCGTTCTGGGGGCGTGCCGGCCGGGGCGGGTGCACCGAGAAGATAACAATGCTGCGCTTGGAGGGTGAGCGGCTGGTTGAAGTCGAGCGGTGGAGCGGGCGCGACGAGCTCTGTTATGCGCTTGAGGCCCCGGTCTGGGAACGGTTCGGGACCTTCGCCGGGCGTTCGAGGAGCTCATCTCGTGAGGCGCCGATGCTCACATGCGCTGCGCATCGAACTCGACGAGGGCGCTTGTGGCGCTCGCGGTCCCCCCTTCGCGTCCGGCTCTCGGGAACGAGAAAGACCGGGCTGCCACCCGGTCTCCCAAGACATAGGCGCCGTTAGCGCCGAATGAAATCTCTACGTGGCGATCGAGAAGAACGCGGCGTGCGCCTCGCCCGCCACCGCGCGCGCGAGGAGCGTCTTGCCGGTGCCCTGCGGCCCGTACAGGGCACGCCCTGCGGCATCCGGCCACCGAGCCGCTGATGGCGGCTCAGGGGCCTCGAGGAAATCGACTAGCTCGGTCGGCAGGGACGCCGGGAGTCGTCGCGCCAAGCACGGGGCTGGGCCGAGCGAGGTGGTGCTATGTGCGATTCGATCAGCAAGCATTGGCAGTGGATGAGGGCAGAGCGGTCTGTGAGGCGGGGCAGAAGGCCGCCCCGCCTGACAGCGAAACCCGGTTGGAGAGCACTCGTCGTGCTTGCGCCGTCGTAGAGGACGGAGCGAATTACGCCATCGCCGGGGTTCTTTGGAGGGTTGCCGCGAGATTGCGGATTGCCGTGAGCACGACGTCGGGCTGGGAGAGCATCGGCACGTGGCTGCTGTCGACCGCGTAGGTCGTGGCGCCCATGCGCTCGGCCGAGGCGCGCTCCAGATCTGGGTGAACGGCGTGGTCGTTGTTGGCCACGATGTAGGCGCTCGGCTTCGTCCTCCACGCGGTGCCTTTGGGCTTCTCGTTGAACAGTTCGACGGCGGGAGGCGTCGCGGTCGCCCACACGACCTGCTGCTCCTCTTCAGTCAGGTCTCCGCAGAAGTACCCGATGCCGGACGGCAGCATCCAGATCCGGCCGTCAGCGACCTCGATCTGCCCGAACAACTCGGTGGTCGGGTACTTGGCCTGCTGTTCTGCTGCGGTCTCGTCCTCATCGGGGGCGACCGCGGAGATGTACACGAGTCCGGCGACCCGGTCGTCGATTCCTGCGCCAGTGATGACAGCGCCGCCGTAGGAGTGACCGACGAGGATCGAGGGGCTCGAGACCCGCCCGAGCGTGCGGATCACGGCGTCGATGTCGCTCTGGGCCGAGTCGAGGTTGTACTGGGCGGAGATCACCTCGTACCCGTCCGCCACCAGCGGCGGGATCAGCTTGCTGAAACACGAACCGTCCGCCCAGATCCCGTGACAGAACACGATGCTGGGTTTACCTGACATGTAGTCCACTCCTTTGTGGTTGCGGTGGTGAATCAGGTCGTCAAGTCTGTGTGGCATCTCTGCGCTCCTCGGTGGCGGTAGCTAGCTCGCTTGACTTGAGACCGATCGTGACGACCAGCGTCTCGTTTCTCTTGAGTCACCCGACTGGTCCGCCGACTTTGAGAGCTTGCCGCCGCCAGACGCGAGGTAGTCGTGGACGAAGATCGCGGTCGGCAGCGGCTCGCCGGCGGAGAGCAGAAACGCCGGCCAGTAAACGGCGTGAAGCGGATCACGCCCTTGCCGACGACGTGCAAGCGCTGCTGTGAATTGCGCCACCAAGTGCGATACAGGCCGCCGTCGTCGGCGTAGTCCAGCGCCGTGATGTAGTTGCCAAGCGCGTCAAACCAGACGTAGATCACCTGTGATGGGTCGTCGGGAACGCGGATCCCCCAGCCGCGGGCGCGATCGACCGAGCGCGAGACGCTGATGTCGCTCAACCCCGAGCGCACGAAGCTCAGGACCTCGTTGCGGCGGTGTTCGGGCTCGATCCGAAGCTCACCGCTCTCGATCAGGTCAAGGATCGCCCGCTGATAGCGCGAGAGGCGAAAAAACCAGTTGCGTCACTGACGCGCTCCGGCCGGGTGTGGTGCTCGGGGCAGAGGCCGTCGACCAGCTCTTGTTCGGCCAGGAACGCCTCGCAGCCGGTGCAATACAGCCCCTCGTAGTCGCTCTGATAAAGGTCGTCCGCGGCCGCGCAGGCGCGCCAGAGCCGGTGCACACCGGGCTTGTGGCGTGGGTCCACGCTGGTCTGCAGAAAGTCATCAAAGGACAGCTACAGCGGTTCGCGCAGCGCCGCGAACCTACGTCACCAGCTGTGGCCTGCGCTCGGCGAAGCCCACGATGCACCGGAATAAGCGGCGACCGACTGATCCGGCCAACGCGACGTCGAGGCAGCATTCGCGAGCCGCCGCGCGGGCTTGCTCGCGGGCGTAGCACACAGTCAGATCGCGTCCAGCCCCGGTCGGCGCTGGACGCTGCACTATCTAGCTGCCCGCCCGCCGAGGCGGAGGTGCCGCTGGGCCAGCACTCTCACCACTCTGGTCAACCGCGCTGGCCCGACGCTCGATCACCGCCGCGTCATGCCGGAATTGGCTCACAACGACAAGCGTCACCAGGTTGGCGACGGCGAGCACCCAGTAAGCGGATTCATTGACCCCTCGGTCGTATGCCACAAATATCTCGGTGGCGATCGCGAAGGCCACCCACAGGAGCGCGATAGCGATCAGCCCGGCCTCGGCGGCGCCGACCGTTCGCCAGACCGTCCCATTCCAAGCGATGGCCCCGTACCACAACAGCGCGGCGGCGCTCATCTCCCACACCAGGATGAAGCCGAGTAGGACTTGGTCAACGGGCCGGCTGTGAAAGTAGACCCGCGTCGCGGTTTGAATAAACGCGAGGTTGCCCGAGCGGAAAGCAGTATGTATCCAGCCAAACGAGGCCAGCAAATCGGCGCAGTTTGACGCCACAACCACCGTCACGTAAACGGCCCATCCGGCCACCAGCAGCCCACCGAACGCTCTTCGCTGAGTAGGACCTCCGAGCAACGAATCGAGTCTAAGCGCGCGCGGAGACGGCAACGCGGTCGCGTAGCATCGGGGTTTACACAGGCACAGACGGCGGCTCGAAGGAGGAGCCTCGGCCGACGGCCAGTCAGCCGCTCACGCGGCCGATCGTTCGTGGGTTCAGAAGTGAGGGCGCGGCTCGCATCCTGGTGGTGTCCCCGGCGGTTCGTCGACGAAGCTCACCACGGTGCGGCAGTGGCCTGACCGTCCGTGAGCCAGCGACGGATCCGATCGGCAAGGACGATCGGGGCGTCGTGCTGGACGAGATGTCCAGCGCCGGGGATGAGCTCGAAACCCGCTCCGGGAATCAGCTCCGCCAGGCGTCGCCCGTATTCGGCGGGGATCCACGCGTCCTGTTCACCCCAAAGGATCTGAACGGGAATGTCGATCGCCGAGCAGCCGCGCTGGATCTCCTCGAGGAAGGCCACGTCAAAGTCGGCGATCTGGTGATAGAAGGCCGTCTGCCCGGTCTCGTTGAGCCACGGCGCGGTCAACGTGGCGAGCTCCGCATCAGTGAAGCCGGGGTGGCTGCCGCCGCGGATATAGCTGCGGACCACGGATTCGTGGATGAACCCGGGCAATTCGGTGAGCACTGTCGGGTGCTCCTCCACGAATCGAAGAACGGCGAGCCGGCCAGCGGGATCGCGACCGGATCGACGAGCATCAGCGAGGCGTAGGCAACGCCGAGAGTCAGATGGGTCCGCAGCGACACCGCGCCGCCGAAGTCGTGTGCGATCACTCGAGGTCGGTCTAGCGACCAGAGCTCAAGCAGCGCCGCGAACGCCTTGGCTTGGCTGGCGAAGTCGACCGGGTCCTCGGGTGGTTCGAGGAGCGGCCGTAGCCCGGCATGTCCCAGGTGTAGACAGTGAAGTCGGCGGCGAGCGCCTCGGCGTACGGACGCCAGACCTCTGACGAGAACGGGGTGCCATGGCAGAGCACCACCGCGGGACCGTCACCGACCGCCTGCCAGACGATCGAACGGCCGGCCCACTCAAACGTGTCACTCATGCCTACCTCCTTGCCAGGCTGTTCTCGACCCCGCGGCGGCGATTAGCTGGTCTCCGTCGCGCCTCATCCAGGGAACTTAGCGGCCACATCAGAACCGACCGAGACTTCCCGTTCGTCGCCGCCGGGGAACCCAGCCGCGAGCTGCTGCTCTGTCCAGCTGAAGATCCACAGGAGAAGTGCGGCCAGGCCCCGGGCAAGCCGCTGAGGATTGGATGGCGATGGCCGCTGCGCGGCTACAGTCCGGCAGCGTGAGCCGCCACGGTCATGATGAGCTGGTGGGGCGCGTTCGCGATAGCGTGGCGACCACCAGGTCTGAACCCACAGCACGGATCCGCTTTCAGGCGAACTTCGCCAGATTCGGGCTGTCCTCGGTAAGCGAGGCGCTGGCCGACGAGCAGCCGCGCACCGCGGGTGTCCTGCGGGGCGCAGGCGGCATCGTGCAAAGAGCAATGTCCGCCCTTCCGGTGTCGACCCTGCCCGGGCCGGACGGTCGCATCGATCTCGATAACGAACGATGCATCTACAGCGTCGGGAGCTTCTGGCGGTTTTACGCGCCCGGGCACAAGTACATCGGTGAGCCCGGAGAGTGGGAGGACGAGGAATTCAGCGTCCTGACAACGAAGACCCGTTCTGGCTGCTCGCCCTGTTGATCGGCGCGATCGAGGTGAGCGAGCAGGCAGCCGAGTCGGTGCTGGGGGTCAAGTGCGACGGCTATCGCGGGTTCGCGGACCTCGAGCTGGCGCGCGCCGCGGCCAGTCGGCCGATGGCACTCCCGCTCCATGCCCGGTCTCCTCCGTTTCGAGCAGAGCGGATCGACCCGTCGCGGTTGCCGTTTGAGGTTTGGCTTGACCGCTCGGGGCGGATCCACCGAGCGATCCTGCACGTCGGCGGCGAATCGCTCACGCAGATTGAGCTGTTTGACTTTGGTGAACCCGACCTGATCGCACTACCACTCCCCGACGAAGTCTGGTCCGAGGAAGACGCACCGGACGCGTAAGACCCGGATGGCGTGGCCGCTGCCATTGCCCACAGTCCCGCAATGTCGCCGTTCGGGCTATACGCAATCGCGTGCCCGAGCCGGTCGCTGACTTGTGCTTTCGTTACCAGCGACGGCCGTTCGCGACTTGCGCAAAGGCGACCCATCGATGGCCCGGACCACCGCTGGTGGCGTGATCGCTTTGCCACCACAAAACGGCTCGCGGGCTCCGTAAGCCGCGGCGCGAGCGGATCGGCGACAGGGCAGACGCAGCGAGACCTGCTCGTCGCCAAACTCGGGTTGCCTCCGTAGTGGCCTGACCGGTCCTGTCTTCGAGTCCGGACTTGCATGTGTCGTCGGGACAGCGTTCGCTTGGCGGCGCGGATTCTGGCGAGCCTCCGGCGCTGCCGGTCGGCGCATCCAGCCGGTCGCGCCGGCACTGTGCGCTAGCTCGCGCCGACGTGCTCTCGGAGCGAGAGGCCGTGGTCCGCGGCGATCATCTCGGCGGCTTTCTCGCCGATCATGATCACCGGGGCGTTGGTGTTCCCGCTGATGACATCGGGCATCACCGAGGCGTCGGCGACCCGCAGGCCGGCCACGCCATTGACCCGGAGTCGGGCGTCGACGACGTCGCCGATCCGGCAGGTGCTGGTCAGGTGGTAGACGGTTATCGAGTAGTGGCGGGCCAAGTCTCTGATCAGCTCGTCGCTCGGCCTGTCGCCAGGCTCGTGGTCGTGGGCCTTGGCCAACGTCGTAGGCACATACATCGGGCCGAGCGCGTCGGTGCCCGGCCAGTTGTCGACCACCTCCAGCGCCTTTCGCACGACCGCCACCATGACGTCGAGGTCGTGCGGGTCGCTGTAGTAGTTCATGCGGATGTCGGGCGCCTGGGCCGGATCGGCGCTGGCGAGCACGATCTCGCCGCGGCTATGGGGCTTGACGGGGTTGGCCAGCACGATCACGTTCTCGGCGTCGGGACCGAGCGCGACGTCCGCGTCGTCGAAGAACTCGGTCGGGTCCATTCGCAGGCAGTCGCGCCAGAGGTCGGGGTTGTACGCGCAGATGAAGAACCCGATCTGGGCGTCATGGGTGTGCGCGTCCCCAAGGCCGGTCGAGTACCACGCGCACGCCTCATACAGCGACGAAGACACGAGCCCGTGGCCGGTTGTCGCCCACTCTGTGACCCGGCGCTCGGCTTCGGCCCGGATCGCGTCCAGCTCGGGAGGCAGCGAGGCGTCGTCGGCAGGATCGGCCGGCAGCGGTCCCGCGGGCGCGCGCAGGGCATCGGGTCCCATCGAGATCCCGACCTCCGTCATCGACACGCCGATGCCCGGAGCCGGGAACACGAGCCCGAGCTGGAGGTGGTCCTGCAGGTGTTTGCCGACGTCGGGTGCGTCGTGCCGGCAGGTGATGCCGAGAGCCTCGAGTTCGTCCCTCGGGCCGATCCCCGAGAGCAGCAGCAGTTGCGGCGACCCAACCGCCCCCGCGCTCACCACGATCTCCTTCGCGGCATTGACGACCGCCGTCTCGCCCGCCGCGGTCCGATACTCAACGCCCGTCGCCCGGAGTCCGTCGGGACCGTCCTCGAGCACGAGCCCGGTCGCCTGCGCATGGCAGATGACGTCGAGGTTCTCGCGTCCCTCCGCTTCGCCCTCCAAAAACGCATGGTACGTGCTCGCGCGCTTGCCGTCCCTGGTCGTCGTCTGCAGCAGCGAGACGACGCCATGCTCATCCTCGCGGTCGCGGCCGTTGTAGTCGCCCATCGGGATGCCGGCGGCCACGGCCGCAGCGACGAACTGGCGTGCGCCCGGCAACACCGGGCCGCGGACCGAGACACCGAGCGGCCCTTCGGTGTTGTGCGCCTCAAAGTCGACGACGATGTCGCCACTCGGTGCCAGGCCCTCGCTCTTACGAAAATACGGCAGCAGCTCGTCATAGCCCCAGCCGGTCGCCCCACCGTCAGACCACGCATCGAAGTCACCCGGATGGCCGCGCACATAGGCCATGTAGTTGATGCCCGACGATCCGCCCAGCATCCTGCCGCGTGGGACCATCATCCGGCCGTCCCGCAAGCCCAGCCCCGCCCGGCCCGCATCAGCCGTGTACATCCAGTCGGTTTCCGGGTTCACCTGAAGCGACGCGCACGCCGCCGGCATCGCCTCGGCCGCGGGCGGCCGATCGCCCGCCTCGAGCAGCGCTACTCGGCAACCCGGATCCTCCGACAACCGCGCCGCGATCACCGCACCCGCCGAACCCCCGCCAACCACCACAAAGTCGTATGTATCGCCCATATGCTGAACCTATCCGACTCGTCGCGTCCTCGCTGTGACAACCGTGTGCGCGCACCTCGAGTCCGTCGCCCGGTCCATGACCAGCCCGAACATCGCGGCCCAGTCAGCAAGCACTACGCGGTACGGCGACTTGATCGACTGAGCGCTCAAACAACGACTATCGGGCGTCGACCGATCCGGCGATGAGCAGCCGGCCCCACAGTCGGCAGCCACGTCGCTCAGCCCTGCATCCAATGCCGCCCGGGCATCTAGAACCATCGCGTGACGCGCCCCCCCAACGCGCGCAAAAGCGAGCGAGCGGTCCACGATCGCTTTCGCCCGTCGACCCGGCTGGGAGCGCGTGATCGGATTGGCGACCAAGCGCAACTTCGCAATGCTGCGTTGCTAGCCGTTGGCGAGCAGGCAGACGCTCGGACCGGCGATCGGCCGCCGCTTCTCCTTGGCCGCCCCCGGTGAAGTCTCGGGCTTGCTGCTCCTGCCGTGTCTCAAATATCAAAAGCAGGAGCCCCATGGCCCGGATGTCTTGTTGACAACAAGATTCTCGGGTCGCGTGGGGGTCGACGCGCGTCGCTGGGCATCGCTCGACAAGGGGGCGGCTGCTTGTCAGACGCCCAGTGAGGTCTTCGATGGGTTTCGCCTCAGTGAGCCCAGCGCCCGGTTCTTCGACGTGCTCGCCGCGCGGGTGGGTGCGGCGGTGGCGGGGCGCACCACATACGAGCACTCGTCCCATTGGGGAGGCGGCGGCCCGCATCCGACGGCCCGGCTTTTCGTGCTCAGCCACCGGCCGGCGCCGGAGATCAGCGAGCGGCAGACTCTCGTCACCACCGGGATCGCGGACGCGATCGCGGCGGCGCGCGAGGCAGCGGGCGACAAAGACGTCGGTCTGATGGGCGGCGGCGTCGTGACAGCGGCGTTGAAGGCGGGGCTCGTCGACGAGCTGATCCTCCATCAGGTGCCCGTCCTGCTCGGCGGCGGCCGGCCATTCTTCCAGGCGCTCCAGGAGCGCGCGCGCCTCCGCCTCGTCGAAGCCGTCCTGGCGCCAGGTGTCACCCACCTGCGCTACGAGGTGGTCCGATGATCCTCGTCACCGAGATCCGAGACTCGCGTTCGGCCCATGGCATCGCGGCGGGCAGGAGAGGCCTCGACCCCCGCGAGTTCCCCGAGAACCGGGTTCGGCGTCGTGCGCGACCTCGGCGCCCGTCCACAAACCGAAGCACGTGTCCTGATAGCTGATTATCAACGGGACGCCGGCGGCGATACTGAATGGCTATCAGCACTCGCCAAACGCGATTTGTCGCGTGATCCCGACGGGTCAAATCGCACCATTGCGGTACGCGCTCGGTAGATCGAGCCGTGGTCACCCCGTCGTAACGATCAGCACGTCGCAATGAGCATGATGCGATACCCGGTTGGGCACCGAGCCGAGCACGCGCCGCGTGCCGGTCATGCCCCGGTTGCCGACGATGATCATCTGGGCGTCTTGCTCGTCCGCGATCTGCACCAACGCATCTGCTGGCTCGCCGGGCCAGACGTGCGTCTCGCTCTCAGCGCCCAGCCGCGCAAGCCGCTGTTGCGCTCGATCGACGTTGTACTGGGCACGAGCCCGCCCCCCCTGCTCCTCGTCCCCCGCGATCGGAACTCCCCTGGCCGCCGCCGGCCTGCCGACGCCGTCCAAGCTCTTTGCGTAGCAGCTCACGATGTGGAGCTTCACCCCCAGCAGCCTCGCTAGCTCACCGGCTCGGTCCAGCGCACGCTCAGATCGGTCCGAGCCATCTGTCCCAACGACGATTGATCCCGTTCTTGCCATCCCAACCCCCCATTTACTCGATGCCTGGCACGGCCCGCATGCCGCGGGATTAACTCATATACCGCAAGCATTCGTCAGCAATCCCCGCCAACTCATCCTCCCGATGACGACCGCAACGGGTAGCCCGCGGCGCCAGACGACTATCGCTATCGGCTGAAGCATGAGCCACTGACCGGCCGTTAGCGCCACTTCGGGCGCGAGGTGCCCCAGGGATCGGGGCGCATCGTCGCGACCGAGGCTCTCCGGAGCCAATCTCGGCGGTCGGCTCGTGGGGGTCGAGAGACCGTGATGCGCACCCTTCGGGTTGCAGTCGTGGGCCCGATGGGCTTTATTAGCGATACGGCTAGCACGTCGGCGTCAGCAGCATTGATCGAGCCCCGCCCGCGAGCCCAGACAGCGGTCCGGTCGACGGTGCGCTCTTCGATAAAACAGCAACCGAGGGCTCCTGGTCAAGATCCGCTAACAGCGCTCGCGCCGCGCATTCATCCGACGGGAGCGCTTCGCTGGGGGGTCTACGTCGTGTGGACGATCACCACGTCGCACTGCGCATGATGCGCGACATGATTTGGCACCGAGCCTAGTACGCGCTTGGCGCCAGTCATGCCCCGGTTGCCCACGACGATCATTTGGGCGTGTTGCTCGTCTGCAATCGCCACCAGTGCTCGCCCAGCCTCTCGGTTTGACAGGTGTACCTCGCTCTCGACTCCTTGCGTCGCGAGTCGCTCTTGCGCTCGGTCTACGTGCTGCTGGGCGTGGGCTCGGTCACCCTGTCTCCCGGCTCCCACCAGCGGAGTCCTGTCGTCGCTGTAGGCGCTGAGCACATGGACGGTTGCGCCGAAGGCGCGTGCGAGCGCACCAGCTCGGTCCACCGCGCGCTCGGCGTTCTCGGTGCCGTCTGTCCCGACGATGATCGGTTCCTCTGTTTGCATCTCGCTTCCTTTCTAGGTCCCAGGCACCCCCGATCTGTCAAGAGCGCCCCCGTCGCGCGTTGCGGTCTCGGCCCAAACCGTACCCCGCAAGGACTCGGCGACGCAGATTTCTTTGTCCGCCTCGTCGTCGTGCGATCCTCCGCAGCGGAGCAACGCTGGGGGCCGGCGGTTCCATCGCGTCGACGTGCACCATGATCAAATTCCGGCGATTTGACGTTCGCGGCGACCTTGCGCTCCTGTAATCGCTCCAGTGTGTCGTCGGTTCGATTCCGACTCTCGCCATCTCACGGCGCGCTGCACCGTTTTGGCGCATCGGTTCGTCGTGCCTGATCGGTTTGTCGTACGCGGCCACGGCAGTCGCGGTTGCCGTTGTGGGGCATGATCCCGGCATGGATGAGTACGGGCTCACGGATCCGGAGTTCCGCCGCCAGCTATGGGCGCTGCGGGTGCAAGCGCACGCCGGCAGCGCGCTGCTCGCCGAGGTCGCAAGCACGGCCAGACGGATCCGTGACGGCGACCCCGAGTCGTGGGTATTGGAGTGGCTCTGGACCGCCGGCACGGCATGGGCCGAAGCCAACGTGGTCGCGCCGTCGACGGATTCGGCGCGCGTCGGCGAGCGTCACCTGCAGGCGGCCAGCTATTACGCCGCGGCCCTGTCTCAGATCGCGCGTTCGGAGGAGCGCGGGCGCGCAGCGGCGGTCTGGCACCGGCACCACGGCTGCTGGGAGCGCGCCGTCGACCGGCTGGAGGTGCCCGGAGAGCGGATCGAGATCCCGTACGGCGAGGCATCGCTGCCGGGGTATTTCTTCGCCGCGCCCGGTGGCGCCGGGCGGCGCCGGCCGTTGGTGATCATGCACAACGGTGCCTATGGCCCGACGTCGGGGATGCGGGCGCTGGGCGGCGCGGCCGCGACCGCACGCGGGTATCACTGGATGACGTTCGACGGTCCCGGCCAACAGGCGGCACTGCACCGGCGGGGACTGTTCTTCCGTCCCGATTGGGAGGCCGTGCTCACGCCGGTGCTCGACACGATGCTCGCGCGCTCAGACGTCGACGCGGCACGGATCGCGGTGATCGGAGTCGGGCAAGCGGGCTACTGGCTGGCTCGAGCGCTGGCCTACGAGCATCGGCTCGCGGCGGCAGTCTTGGAGCCGGGCGTCGTCGACGTCGGGGCTGCGTGGCGCGGCTCTCTGCCGGAACAGCTCGTTGCGATGATGGACCGCGGCGACCATCTGTCCTTTGACCGTGCGCTCAGGGCCGCACTGCTGTTCTCGCCGGGCGCCGCGGCGGTGCTCCGCGCGCGCGCCGCGCCGTACGGACTCGCGGCGGCGCCGCCGTCGCTGATGTTCGCGACCGTTGCCAGATACCAGCTGGGCGACGAGCCTGCTTTGGTGCGGACACCGGCGCTGGTGATGGAATGCGGCGACCGGTCGCCGTGGCCCCGCCAGGCAGGGCTCCTGTCCGAACGGGTCACCGAGTCCAGCCTGCTCGCCGCGCAGGATCTGAGCCCCGACGCGCGAGACTCACAGCTGTTCGGGTGGCTGGAGCCTGTTCTGGGCTGACGCTGCCGGCGCGCGGGCCGTAGCGCTCCGTCGCGTCACGCGCTCGGCACGCGCACCTCTCGTCCGCTCATCCGAATCGCGATCGTGCGCGCGGCGACCAACGCCCAGACGCCTTCCAACACGACGAAGCCCCACTGGCTGCTGAGCACGGCTGCCGCGGAGAGGCCCGCGCCGCCGAGAAGGTTGCACACCAGGTACCGGTAGGAGACGACCGGCCAGACGCCCCACTGTGAAAGTCCGAACGCCGCCAGCACGACGATCGCTGCCACCCACTGCAACAACTCAGACATAGCCCGGCTCCCTTGTTGTGTGCGCGAAGCTCAAATACTGTCGCAGCCGACCGTCTCGCATCACCTCAGGGCCAGAGGCCAGATCCGCGAGCAGTACCACCACGCGATCGACCTCGTGCCGACGATTCTCGATGTCCTCGGCGTCGAGGCGCCAGAGACGATCAAGGGTCACACCCAGAGCCCGATCGACGGTGTCAGCATGCGTGGCGGCTTCGACAAGGCGACGGCGCCGTCGAATCGCAGGACCCAGTTCTACGCGATGCTCGGCTCGAGGTCGATCTGGCACGAGGGCTGGAAGGCGGTCACCACCCATCCGTGCCTGTCCGGTTGGGGTAATTACAACGACGACGAGTGGGAGCTCTACCACACTGACGTTGACCGCTCCGAGATCAATAACCTCGCCGACAAGCACCCTGACAAGGTCCGGGAACTCGTCAACATCTGGTTCTCTGAAGCGGGCGCGAACGGCGCCTTCCCGCTCGACGATCGGTCCGTGATCGAGATCGCGAGCACGCCACGACCGCAGGTCAGCGCTCCGCGCGATCGCTACGTCTACTTTCCCGGCGACGCGCCGGTCGGCGAGTGGCAGGCGGTCAACACGCGTAACCGCTCGTACGTGATCGAGGCGCTGGTCGACATTCCCGCCGACGGCGCCCAGGGCGTCATGTTCGCGATGGGGACCCGGTTCGGCGGCCACGCGCTGTATGTGAAGGACAACCGGCTTCACTACGTCAACAGCTTCGTCGGCGCCGAGGAGCAGGTGATCGTCGCCTCCGAGGACCTCCCGGTGGGCGAGGATCTGCTGCTGTCGGCGTCATTTGACAAGAAGCGTCGGCAACCGACGTTCGCCGCCGAAACGCTCAGCCTCTACCACGGTGACAAGAAGGTGGGCGAGGGGAAGATCAAGACCCAACTCGGGTTCTTCGCGATTGCCGGCACCTCGCTGTACGTCGGACGTCAGCCGGGCGAGCCGGTCACCGACGACTACCCCGGCGAGGCTCCGTACGAGTTCACCGGCGCGACCCTGAAACTGGTCTCGGTCAACGTCAGCGGCAAGCCGTTCACCGATCTCGAGCATCACGCCGCGATGCTGCTCAAGCACCAGTGATGCCATGAGCGACGAACTGAGGTCGTGGAACGACACCCCGACGCGCCAGTCGATCGTCGATTTCGTCGCGCGCGACCGACGAGGGCGGGGAGAACTACGTTCCGCCCGCCGAGCGGGTGGCCGTGTTCGACAACGACGGCACGCTCTGGTGCGAGAAGCCGATGCCGATCGAACTGGGGTTCATCCTGCACCGGCTCGGGGAGATGTGCGAAACCGACATGTCGCTGCGGGATCGCCAGCTGTGGAAGGCCGCGTACGAGCGTGACTTCGCGTGGCTTGGCAACGTGATCACAAAGCACTACCACGGCGACGACGCCGACGTGAAGGTGCTGATCGGCGGCATCCTGCGCGCGTTCGCGGGCCTGACGGTCGAGGAGTATCAGGCCGCCGCCGACCAGTTCATGCACGGGCAGCATCCGACGATCGACCGTCGCTACCGCGATTGCGGCTACCTGCCGATGATCGAACTGCTCCACTACCTCGAGGCGAACGGGTTCACCTCGCTCATCGCCTCGGGCGGCGACCGCGACTTCATGCGACCCGTCACCGACGAGATCTATGGGATCCCGTCCGAGCGCGTGATCGGCAGCTCCAACGCGCTCAGCTATCAGGAGGATGAGCAGGGTGGCCAGCTTGTGTACCTCGACAAGCCGGACGTGTTCGACGACGGACCGACCAAGCCGGTGCGGATCTGGAGCCGCGTCGGCCGCCGGCCGGTGGTCGCAGGCGGTAATTCAAACGGCGACATCCCGATGCTGCACTACACCGGCGGCCCGTCGCGCACCGGCCTGCGACTGCTCGTGCTCCACGACGACCCCGAGCGCGAGTTCGACTACACGGCCGGCGCGGAGAAATCACTCGAGCGTGCCGCGTCCGATGGCTGGACGGTGGTCAGCATCAAGAACGACTGGTCAGCCGTGTTCGCCGACGCCCAAGACTGACGCCTGCGCGTCGGTCTGGGCGACCGCCGAGCGCGCCTGCAGCTCGTACGGGTTCTCCCAGTAGCCGGAGCGATCGCCCCAGAACGTCGACGGCCGCACATATGAGATCCACAGCCGCACCCACTCGTGCTGGCCCTGCCAGACGTGGACGAGCTCGTGCGCTATGAGGTCGTCGCCGGCCTGCGCGAGCGGGTCGTGCAACAGGATCGAGCTCCAGATCGTGTAACCGTCAAAGCGCCTGAACCACGGCACCCGAAACAGCCACGGCACCGTCACGATCCGCACTCGGCGCAGATCGATCGGACGCGGGTAGAGCTTGAGCGGCTCGATGCGCCGCCATGCACGCTCGATTGCCGCCGACTCGGCCGGGCTTTGCCTGCGGAGTCGCATCAAACGATTGTCGCGCTAGACGCCGCCGCCGCCGGCGGCCGTGAAGCTGCTCCAGACGGTCGACGCCGGCGCCCCGTAGTCAGGGTGCTCGAGCAGCTCGATCCGCTGCACCCATTTGACCCATTGGTAGCCGCGGGCGCCGGGGACGACGAGCCGCACCGGCGCGCCGTGTTCGTGGCTCAGCGGCTGACCGCCGACGTGGGTGGCGAGCAGCAGCGCCCGGGCCTCGCTGAGCGCAAAGCTCCAGCGGTAGCCGGTCAGCGACGCGACGCTCACATGGTGAGCGCCCGGTTCGGCGCCGGCGAGGTCGAGGATCCGCCCGAGCCGGACGCCGGTCCACCGCTGCGTCGAGTAGAAGCCACCGGTGCAGTCGAGCGTCGCGACGAGCTCGTCGGCGCCGCTCACCTGGTCGAGGTCGAGCATGAGCTCGCGCGTCGTCAGCCCGCGCACGGCGAGTCGGTAGGTCGTGAAGTCGACCGGGCGCGGGTTGTCGGCGACCCACGAGGTCGTCGGAAAGGCATTGCCGGCGAACGAGTCGGCCTCGTAGGAGCCGGTGAAGCGTCGGGTGGCTCCGCGCATGCCGAACAGGGCCTCGAGCGGCCGCTGCGCCCGCCATGCCGCGAACGAGCCGATCGCGATGCCGCCGACGGCGAGAAACTGCCGCCGGTGGGCGAGATCGTGGCCGCGGATCCGCTTGGCCCGCGCGATCATGTGGCTGACCACGACCACCACCAAGATCGCGCCGGCCGCGTCGTGCACGCTCAGCAGGCTGTAACCGAACACGTCCGGGGTGACGCCGTTTGACCACAGCAACCCGGAACCGATCGCGACCACGACCAGCGTCAGCCCGAGCAGCGCGATCGGGGTCTTGTCGTCCCACCGGGCCGAGTGCACGATCCGCGGCCACACCCGCCGCAGCTTGACCACGAGCAGGAGCACGATCGCCACGCCGAGCGCGTCGTGTGTGGCGAACACCCATGTGTCGCCCGGCGAGCCCGCGAACAACGTCAGCGTGCCGGACGCGACTAGCGCCGCGACCAGCGCCGCGAGGCCCCAGTCGGTGCCGCGGGCGGTCACCCGGCCAGTGTAGGAGCCGGGACAGCGCCCGAAGCCGGTTCGATCAGTCGCCCAGCACCGGGACGCCGAGCGCGTGCTCCTGAAGGTCGATCGCCGCCTGGGTGACCGCGATCTCGGCGCCGCGTGGCGCGATCAGCGACACGCCGACGTCCCAGCTGACGGGCAGTGCGGCGACCGGCATCCCGGTCATGTCCCAGAGCGCGGTCAGCGCGATCATCGGATCGCCGCGACCGCCGGCGTTGCCGCGGCCATACCCGGGCCCGCGCGCGTAGGGGACGATCGGCAACGTCGGCTCGAGCACCGCGTCGACGCCGTGGTCCTGGAACCACCGCTCCCAGAGGGCGCTGCCCGTGGCGCGGCGGCGCTGCGCGGCCAGGTACGGCACCGCCGAGGTGAACCTCGCGGCCACCTCGACGAACTCCGCGATCGCTGGGCGGTAGTGCTCGTGGCGCTCGGCGTGGCGCAGGTGATTCGCCCACACCTCAGTCAGCAGGATCGTGTCCAGGTCGTCGGGCTCGAAGGTCCAGGGGGCGGGCAGGCCGATCACGCGCGCACCGAGTTGCTCGCAGGCTGTCCGTGCTGCTTGAAAGCTCGACGCGACGGCCGCGTCGATCGCGATCGCGTCGGTCCGGTCTGTCACGGCGATCGTGACGCCGCGCAGCGGCCGGGCTTTCCCGCGCGCGGTCAAAGGCAGCTCGCCCAGCGGCGCCGGCGGGGGCATCGCCGGGTCCAGCGCCGCCCCGCCCGCGGCCATCGCGCCGAGCAGCGCCGCGCAGTCGGCAATCGTGCGCGCCATCGGGCCGGGGTGATCGAGCGTCGGCGCCAGCGGGATGATTCCGTCGAGCGGGATTCGGCCGTGTGTCGGTTTGATCGCACATGTGCCACAGCACGCCGATGGGATCCGCAGCGACCCGCACGTGTCGCTGCCCAGGGCGGCTGGGACCATCCGGGCCGCGAGCGCCGCGGCGCTGCCGCCGCTCGAGCCGCCCGCGACGCGGTCAAGCGCCCACGGGTTTCCGACCTGGTCGGTCGTCCCGCCGGCCGCGAACTCGTGTGTGTGGGTGTGTCCGATGAGCACCATGCCCTGCTCGCGCAGCCGCGTCCACGCGAGCGCGTCCTCCCCGGCGGTGTTGCCGTCCAGGACACGGCTCGAGGCGGTCAGCCCGAGGCCCTCGATCCCGTACAGGTCCTTGACGCCGATCGGGATCCCGCACAACAGCGGTGCAGATTCCCGGTCGCGGCGCAGGCGCTCGTCGGCAGCGCGCGCGTCCTCGCGGGCGCGCTCGGGATACAGGCGCGCCCAGGCGTTGATCGCATCCGGCCCGCCGTCGTGCGTCGGAGGCCCGCCGTTGCGCTGCTCGATTCGCGCCAGGCACGCCTCGGTTAGCTCGACCGCTGACAGCTCGCCGGTACGCAGGTACGCGTGCGCCTCGAGCACTCCCAGGTCGGCAGGCTGAGTCGAGCTCGACCCCTCAGTTCGCGTACGCGATGTGCCCAATTGTTCACAAAGCGTACGTGATAGCGTGACCCGAGGCCGAGCGCTTCGAAGCGGACCAACGGCACCATCGAACGAGCGCACCACACCTCCGTAGCTGCGATGCCCGTCCAAGCGCAACGGGCGGAGGCGACCAAGAACGTCCGTGACGCCGTGTTCGACGTGATGCGGCGCTTCGGCCTGTGCACGATCTTCGGCAACCCGGGGTCGACCGAGGTGCCGTTCCTCGTCGGGCTCCCGCCTGACATCCACTTCGTGCTCGGGCTCCACGAGGGTTCGGTCGTCGGGATGGCGACCGGCTGGGCACTCGCGCGCGAGCGGCCGGCGCTCGTCAACCTTCACACCGCGCCGGGCCTCGGCAACGCGATCAACGCGATCGCCAACGCCCGCGACTGCCGCGCCTCGCTGATCGTGCTGGTCGGCCAGCAGGACCGGCGACAGCTCGCCTACGAGCCGTTTCTGACCGGCAGGGCGCTGGAGCGGTTGGCCGGCGAGTATCCGGTCTGGTCGAGCCTCCCGGCGCGCGCACAGGACGTGCCAGGCGCGATCGCGCGCGCGTACAACGAGGCGCTGGCGCAGCGCGGCCCGGCGCTCGTCGTCGTGCCGATGGGCGACTGGGACGAACCTGCCGACCCGCAGGCGGCGGGCTGGCCCGATCGCGTCGTGCGTGCGGCGGCGGTGTCCGCGGCGGACGTGAGCGAGCTCGCGGAGATGCTCGACGGCGCGCGCTCGCCGGCGCTCGTGGTCGGCCCGGGCGCGGACAGCTGCGAGGGATGGGAGGCGGTCAAGGCGCTCGCCGAGCGGCTCTCATGCCCGGTCTGGCAGGAGTCGTTCACGCGCCGCGCCGGCTTTCCGCAGGACCACCCGTTATTCGCCGGCCATCTGCCGTGGCGGCGCGAGCTGATGCGCGACGCGCTCGCTCCCAACGACGTAGCGGTCGCGATCGGCACAAACGCGTTCAGGCTCTACCTGTTCGACGACCCGGGCCCGATGGTCGCCGAGGGGACGCGAGTCGCGGTGCTGACCGAGGATTCCGGCGAGGCGCACCGCAGCCCGTGTGAGCTCGCGGTCGTGGCGCCGGTCGCCGCGGCATGCATGGCGATCGCCGAACAGGTTTCCCAACGCGACCTCGAGCCCCCGCCCCCGTTCGCGCGTCCGCCGGCCGCGCCCGTGCCCGCGCCGGGTGAGCGGCTGACGCCGGCGCACGTGTTCGACGCGCTCGCTGAGCGCCTGCCGCGCGACGCCGTCGTCGTCGAAGAGACGCCATCGAGCCAGCCCGAGCTCTACCGGCGTCTGCCGATCCGCTCGCCGGGCGGGTTTATCGCGTGCGGCAACGGCGGTCTGGGGTTCGGGGTTGCGGGCTCGATCGGGCTGCGGATGGGAGATCCGGAGCGGCCGGTCGTCGGCGTGATCGGCGACGGCTCGTCGATGTACGCGATCCAGGCGCTCTGGAGCGCGGCGCACTACGAGGTCGGCGTCCTGCTCATCGTGATGGCCAACGGTCGCTATGCGATCATGGACCGCCTCGCGCGCGGGGCGGGCGGCACCGGGCCGTGGCCGGCGTTCGGGTCGATCGACATCGCCGGGATCGCACGCTGTCTTGGCTGCCCGGCGGTCACCGTCAGGACCCACGCCGAGCTGACCGAGTCGTTCGACGACGTGCTCCCCGGTTTGGCCGCGAGGCGCGAGCCGCTGCTGATCGAGGTCGACCTCGGCTGCGGGCTGACGGACTGATCCGGCGCCGCTGAGGTATGGACCCCGCCTGCTGAAGCTAGGTGGCGGCGCCGACGGCCGCACCCTCGAAGTACCCGTGCTCGCCGCTGGCCAGATAATCGGCCAGCCGGCTCGCGAGCGACATGATCGTCAGCGACGGGTTGACCGACAGCGTCCGGGGGATGACCGAGCCGTCGCCAACGAACAGGCCGCGGACGCTGTGGCACTCCCCATGCGCGTCGACGACCGAGCGCGCCGGGTCAGTGCCCATCCGGCAGCCGCCCTGCACGTGGGTGCTCAGCAGGCCGGTGTGGAACACGCGCTTGGCTCCCGAGGCGAGCAGTACCTCGCGCGCGAACTGAAGCGAACTGTCGATCCGCTCGCGCTCGCTGTCGCTCCATGAGAACGAGTAGCGGTCGTGGCCGTCGTCGTCGACCCAGGCGCTGCCGTGGTTCTCGTCGTTGACCATTGTCAGCAGCCCGGTGAAGTAGCGGTAGCTGCGCAGGGCCTCGGTGAGCGGCGCGCCCCAGAGCGGCACGCCGCGCTCGTCGCAGAGCGCGGTCGCGAACCCGATCGGGTCCTGGATCGTCGCCGCCTCGACGAGGAAGCCACCCTCCTCGTCACGCTGGAACTTCATGCAGTGCGCGGTGATCGGATAGACCATGTGCGCGTCCTGGAGCCCGTCGAACAGCCCCTGCACCAGGCGCGCCGGATGCCACCCCACGTGGTGGCCGATCAGCTCGCCGCTCGGCGTGCCCCCGGCGGCCTCGCGGACCCCCGACCTGATCAGCAGCTGCGAAGTCGCCATCGCGCCGGCCGCGACGACGACGGCGCCGGCGTCGACGGTGTGGCGCTCGCCGTCGATGTCGACGTACTCGACGCCGGTCGCGTGCGGGCGTTCGCCGTTGTCGTCGATCACGACCCGGCCGACCCGGCATCCGGCCCGGAGCTCGAGCCGTCCGGTCGCCCACGGCGGGTGGATGTAGGTGTTGAGCGTCGACTTGCCCGCGTTGGTCGGACACCCCTGCAGGCACGAGCCGCACCTCATGCAGTTAGCGTCCGTGTAGGACATGACAGGTTCGAGCTCGGCTCCGAGCGCACGGAAGCCGGGCTCGACGGTGTGGACGCACTGCTGCCAATCGCTGCGCTCGCGCACGCCGAGCCGCCGCTCGACGCGCTCGAGGTGACCGAGCAGATCACTCTCGGCGAACGGTTCGCCGCGATCGCCGAGCAGCCCGGCGGCCGCGTGCCACTTCTCGTAGTCCTGCGCCGACGGGCGCAACGCGACCTTGGTGTTGATCGTGGTCGTGCCGCCGACGCAGTTACCGCGGAACACGATCAGCGGCGGCTCCTCGGATACCGGCGGCTCGGCGAACGCCGGCGGCCACCAGAGCTCGTGGCTGGCGCGCGCTTCCCAGCGCATGAAATCGGCGGCGGTCTTGTGCGGACCGGACTCGAGCAGCAACACGCCGACGCCGGCGTCGGCGAGCTCGCCGGCGACGACGCCACCGCCGGCGCCAGATCCGACGACCACGACGTCGAAGCGCTCGTTCATCCGCCCACTCCGAGATACGACCAGTCCTTGTCCAGACGCGCCGCGAGCGCAGGCTTGAAGTCGATCTCGCCCCATGCACCGGGTCCGGGCGCGCCGGGCGCGACGAAGTCGCTGTAGAACGCCTCGCAGGCGAGCGCGCGCACGAGCTGGAACTCGGGCGTCAGGCTGAGCTCGCCGAGCGCCTGCTCGCCGCGCGTCGCGGGCTCTCCGAGGGCGTCGAACGCGGCCAGCACGCCGGCCCGTGCCTGATCGGGCATCCGGGCCAGCAGCGCGTCGATGTAGACCTCGGCGCCGGTTCGCGCGCATCCCGGCACGATCAGGTCGCAGACCGACCGGACCACCTCGGCGCGGTGCTGATCGAGCACGAGCATCACGCCCCGTAATACCGCGGATCGCCGCCCGCGACAAGGCCGCGTGCACTCGGTGCACGATCGCGCTGCGCGCGAGTCCAGCGGCGCCGGGTTATGATCGCGCCCCGAATGACGGTCGCGCCGACACAGCGGGCTCGTGACCTGCTCCGCGGGGCCTATGACACCCATATCCACATCGCGCCCGATGTCGTCGAGCGCGGGATCGACGACCTCGCGCTCGCGCGGCGGTTTGCCGACCTTGGGATGGCGGGCTTTCAGCTCAAGTCCCACTACACGTCGACCGCCGAACGCGCGAGCGTCGTCAGCGCCGCCGTGCCCGGGGTGCACGTGCTCGGCGCGATCGTCCTCAACCGCGCCGTCGGGGGGCTGAATCCGCTCGCAGTCGAGGTCGCCGCGCGCGAGGGTGCCCGGACGACGTGGCTGCCGACGGTCGATTCGGTCAACGAGTCGCACGAGCGCGAGGCGCCGGCCGGCGCCAAGGTGCCGGTCTGGGTCAAGCTCCAGCTCGAGATGCGCGAGCAGGGCCTCGAGATCGACCCGGTGCCGGTCGTCGACGACGCCGGCGCGTTGCTCCCCGAGACCGTCGCGGTGCTCGAGCGGATCGCACGCCATCAGATGGTGCTCGCGACCGGCCACCTCGGCCGCGATGAGATCTTCGCGGTCGTCGACGCAGGGCGCGAGCAGGGGATCGAGCTGATCGTGATCACCCATCCGGAGTTCCCGTCCCAGTCGTTGTCAATCGACGATCAACGCGCGCTCGCGCGGCGCGGCGCGCTGCTGGAACGGTGCTTCACGACGCCGCACACCGGCAAGGTGACTTGGGAATACTGGATCGACAACATCCGTGCGACCGGACCCGAGCACAGCGTGCTGTCGACCGATCTCGGCCAGGTCTTCAACCCGCCGGTGGCCGACGGTATGGCGCTGATGGTTGACAGGCTTCTCGACGCAGGTTTCGACGAGCAGGAGGTACACACGATGGCGGTTGTGAACACGCGCCGGGTGGCAGGAGCGCCGCCGCTGTGAGCGCGCGCAGGATGCTCGTGATCGGCGCCCATTCGGCCGATTTCGTCTGGCGCGCGGGCGGCGCGCTCGCAGTGACGGCCTCGGGCGGCGGGGTCGCGAGCGTGATCGCCCTGTCCTACGGCGAGAGGGGTGAATCGGGCGAACTGTGGAAGGAGGAGGGCCAGACGATCGAGCGCGTCAAGGCGATCCGCCACGGCGAGGCCGAGCGCGCCGCGCAAGCGCTCGGGACCGAGTTCGCGTGCCTCGACCTCGGCGATTACCCGCTCGAGATCGACACCGACGCGCTGGTTCTGATCGCCGAACGGATCCGCGAGTTCGCTCCCGACGTGCTCATCACGCACACCGACACGGACCCTTTCAACCCCGACCACCCGGTCGCGTCCGCGGCGGTGATGCGCGCGCGAAGCCTCGCCGCGGGGGGCGGCGTGCCAAGCGCCTTCAAGACAGTCAGACCCCCCGAGTTGTTCCTGTTCGAACCCCACCAGCCCGAGCTGTGCAACTTCACCCCGAACACGTTCGTCGACATCACCGCGGTCATGGACCGCAAGCTCGCCGCGATGGACGAGATGAAGGCGCAGCGCTACCTGAAGACCTACTACACCGAGCGCGCCGACCAGCGCGGCAATCACGCGCGCCGCTCGTCGGCCAACAACGAGATCCGCCAGGCCGAGGCCTTTCAGCGCGTTATTCCCCAGGTGGTGAGCGCCCTGTGAACGATGTCTACGCGAAGCTCGCCGCGCTCGGCTCGGCGACGGTCTACGAGGCCGGTGGCCGCCGCGGGTTCGTCGACGCGGACCTGATCCAGGTGGTCGCGGGGTCGCGGGCTGCGGGTCCGGCACGCACCGTCCGCTGCGCGCAGGACGACAACCTGATGGTGCACGCGGCGATGGCCGGGCTGGAGCCGGGCGAGGTGCTCGTCCTGACGATGCCCGAACCACGCCCGATCGCGCTCGTCGGTGACCTGCTCGCGACCCAGGCCAAGGTCCACGGAGCCGCGGCGGTGCTCGTGGATGCGTCCGTGCGCGATGTCGAGGAGCTCGCCGAGCTGGGGCTGCCGATCTGGGCGCGGTGGATCAGAGTGCGGGGCGCGGTCAAGCGGACGGCGGGCTCGATCGGCGAGCCCGTGGAAGTCGGCGGCGCGACGATCCGTCAGGGAGACGCGGTCGTGCTCGACGCCGACGGGGTCGCGGTCATCGACCACGAGCGGCTCGACGAGGTGCTCGAGGCGTCGCGGGCGCGGGAGGAGGCCGAGCGCGTCAAGCGCGCCAAGCTCCGGCAGGGCGAGCTGTCATTCGAGCTCGACGGGTTGCGGGAGCTGTTGCGATGAGCGAGCCGATCCACGATCTCGCCCACATCGGCCACACCGAGCTGCTGACCCCGTTCCCGGACCAGAGCCTCGCCTTCTTCACGGACCTGTTCGGGATGGAGATCGAGGCCCGCGAGGGGGAATCGGTCTACCTCCGCGGGTGGGGCGAGTACCAGCGCTACGGGCTCAAGCTCACCGCGTCTGACCTTCCCGGGCTCGGGCACATCGCGGTCCGCGCCTGGAGTCAGGAGGCGCTCGAGCGGCGCGTGGCAGCGATCGAGGCCACCGGACTCGGGATCGGCTGGCTCGACGGCGACCTCGGCCACGGACCCGCGTATCGATTCACCGACCCCGACGGCCACCTGTTCGAGCTCTACCACGAGTCCGAGCGCTACGTCGCGCCCGATCATCTCAGGCCGGCTTTGAAGAACGTCCCGCAGCGCTACGTCGGCCGCGGCGCGGCCGTCAAGCGCTTCGATCACGTCAACGTGCTCTGCGCAGACGTCGCGGCGAACCGCCGCTTTGCCCAGGAGCAACTCGGGTTCCGGCTCTACGAGCAGATCGTGCTCGATGACGGCAGCGAGTCGGGCGCCTGGATGAGCCTCACGATCGCTGCCCACGAGCTGATCTACGTCGCCGACCATGCCGGCCTCAGCGGACGGCTTCACCACCTCGCGTTCTTCGTCGACACGCGCGAGGAGGTGCTTCGCGCGGCCGACCTGATGCTCGACGCCGACGTGCCGATCGAGGCCGCACCGTCCAAGCACGCCGTCGCGCAGGGGATGTTCCTGTACGTGTACGAGCCGGGGGGCAACCGGGTCGAGGTGACGACCGGGACGCACTTCATCTACGACCCCGGATACGAGCCGGTCGCGTGGACGCAGGCCGAACGTGCGCGCGGCCAGGCGTGGGGCGTGAAGACCATCGACACGTTTCACACCTACGGGACGCCCGACGTCAGCGGCACGGTCACCGGACCGCCGATCCCGCCCACGAGCCGCGTCCCGACGCTGCCTTGAGCGCCGCCGAAGACCGTCAGCTGATCGCCGAGCTCGTGCAGAACTGGGTCGTGTGGCGCGATGCCGGTGACTGGGAGCGCTTCGCGACCGTCTGGCACGACGACGGCGTGATGATGGCGACCTGGTTTCAGGGTCCGGCGCCGGATTTCATCGCCGTCAGCCGCGAGGGGTTCGACCGCGGGGTGAACATCTGGCACTTCCTCGGCGGCTGCACGGTCGACGTGTCCGGCGACCGCGCGATCGCCCAGACCAAGATGACGATCAACCAGCGCGCGCAGCTTCACGGCGTCGAGTGCGACGTCGTCTGCAGCGGTCGCTTCTACGACTTCGTCGAGCGCCGGGACGGGCGCTGGGGGATCGTGCTGCGCCAGCCGATCTACGAGCGCGACCGGCTCGATGCCGTGGACCCGGCCGCGCGGCTCGAGCTCGACGGCGCCAAGCTCGAGTCGTTCCCGGTCGGGTACCGCCATCTGGCCTATCTCCAGAGCGAGCTCGGGTTCGACGTCAAACGTGACATGCCGGGTTTGACGGGCGACGCCGTGCGGGCGCTGTATGCGCGCGGGGAAGATTGGCTGGCCGAGGGATGACCATGGCGATCTTTGGCGCTATGCGCCGAAAATCGCCCAACACCCGCCGGGATCGGGCTAAGCGACGGCGCCGGCGCTCGCCGGAGCGCGGCCCCGGATCAAGTCCGCGGCCCGCTCGGCGATCATGATCACGGGCGCGTTCGTGTTCCCGCGCGTGATCTCGGGCATCACCGACGCGTCGACCACGCGCAGCCCCTCGAAGCCGTAGACGCGCAGCGACGCGTCGACGACCGAGCCCATCGCGCACGTGCACGCGGGGTGATAGACGCTCTGGCCGGCGCGCCGCGCGAACGCCAGCAGGTCGTCATCGGACGACGACTCCGGCACGCTGAACGGCGCGCGCTCGATGGCCTTCAACGGTTCCTGCGCGGCGATCTCGAGCGCGAGCCGCATCCCGGCGAGCATGCTCTCGCGGTCCTCCGCGGTCGTGAGGAAGTTGCACAGGATCCGTGGCTTTGAGTCCGGCAGGGGCGCGCGCAGCATCACGCGCCCGCGGCTGGTGGGCTTGATCACCACCGGGCCGAAGCAGTACCCGTTGTCGCTCGGCGCGGTCAGCCCCTCGTCGAAGAACATCGACGGCGCGAAGTGAAACTCGACGTCGGGCGCCGGCACCCCCGAGCGGGCGCGGAAGAATCCGGCCGCCTCGGGGATGTTCGAGGTGAGCGGGCCCCGGCCCTGCTCGAGCAGGGCGAAGTTCTCCGGCGTCGCGACGCCGAACAGCGACGGCTCGTCGGTCAGGTAGTTGACCTGCGCCATGCAGTGGTCCTGCAGCCCGTGGCCGACCGGCAGATCCGAGCGCATCTCGATCGCGAGCGGGGCGAGCTGATCCTCGGGCCCGATGCCCGACAGCATCAGCAGCACCGGTGACTGGTAGCTCCCGGCCGCGAGCAGCACCTCGCGCTCGGCGCCGACGAACTCGATCTGGCCGTCGCGCGCGATCTCGACCCCGATCGCGCGCTCGCCGTCGAACACGATCCGCAGCGCCATCGCGCGGGTCAACACGGTCAGGTTCGGGCGCTCGGCGCACGGGTGCAGGAAGGCGTCAGCGGTGCTACACCGCAGTCCGTCGCGCTGCGTGAGCTGGAAGCGGCCGACGCCCTCCTGGCGGGCGCCGTTGAAATCAGGGTTGTGCTCGTGCCCGGCGGCGCGCGCGGCCTCGAGCATCGTGTCGACCAGCGGATGCATCGAGCGGCTCTCCGCGACGGCCATCGGCCCGCCGGCGGCGTGGAACCGATCCTCGCCGCGCTCGTTGTCCTCCGAGCGCTTGAAGTAGGGGAGGACCTCGTCGTAGCTCCAGCCCTCGCATCCGGCGGCGGCCCAGCCGTCATAGTCGGCGCGGTTGCCGCGGATGTAGATCATCGCGTTGATCGAGCTGCAGCCGCCGAGCATCCGCCCGCGCGGGAGGTACAGGCGCCGGCCGTCCAGTCCCGGCTCGGGCTCGCCGAGCAGATCCCAGTCCCAGCTCGATTTGAACAGCACCGGGAACGCGGCCGGGACGCGGATCTCCGGCTGGCTGTCCTCGCCGCCGGCCTCGAGCAGCGCGACCGAGACGTCCGGGTCCTCGGTCAGGCGGGCCGCCAGCACGCAACCGGCCGATCCGGCGCCGACGACGACGTAGTCAAATCCGTCATCCATTGCGAATCACCACCTTCATCACCTCGGTCGGATTGTCGATCGCGAACCGCAGCGCATCGGAGGTCTGCGTGAGCGTGAACTCGTGGCTGATCAGGCGCCCGATGTCGTCGCCGTTGCGCTCGACGACCGCGACCGCCTCGGCGAAGTCATCGCCATCGGCGCAGCTGACCCCGAGCACGTCGATCTCCTTCTCGGTCAGGCTCCCGATCCGCACCGGCACCTCGGCCGTCGACATGCCGACTTGGACGGCGCGCCCGGCCGACGCGACCATGTCGACCATCGCGCGGACGGCGGCCGGCGCCCCGGTCGCATCGACCACGACCGGCGGTCCGCCCGGGCCGGCCCAGTCGCGCGCGGCGGCCGCGACCTCGTCGGGGGTCGTCCACTTCAGCGTCTGCGCGCCGAGCGACCCTCCGACCGCGAGCCGGCGCTCCTGAAGGTCGATCATCAGCACCTCGGCGTCCCGCTCGCGCGCGACGAGCGAGACGCACTGCCCGATCGGGCCGGCCCCGAGCACGACGACCCGCTCGCCCGCCTCGATCCGCCCGCGCCGGACGGCCCGGACCGCGATCGACGCCGGCTCGGCCATCGCCGCGACCGCGCCGTCGGAGACGTTGATCGGGAACACCTGATCCTGGCCGGTGATCAGGCCCTCCTGCAGGCCGCCGTCGATATGGATCCCGATCAGCTCGAAGTTGTCGCACGCGTTCGGGCGCCCGACGGCGCACGGGTAGCAGTGGCCGCAGGCGCGCAGCGGCCAGAGCACGACCCGCTGGCCGACCTCGAGCCCCGCACGGCAGTCGCGCCCGAGCGCGGCGATCGTGGCCGCGACCTCGTGGCCCTGCACGCGGGGGAACTGCGAACCCCCCGCGGCGTCCGACAGCTCGCCGGCGAAGAAGTGGTAGTCCGAGCCGCAGATGCCGACCGCCTCGGGTGCGACCAGCACCTCGCCCGGACCGGGATCAGGCGGCTCGGGGCGGTCGACGACGGCGATCGAGCCGACCCGCTCGGTGACCGCCGCGTGCATCAGCCGCTCGCCTCGATCGGGCTCATCTCAGCCCCAGACCTCCGCCGCGGTCTCGACGATCAGCTCGAGCTTGGCGACCTGGTCGTCGTAGGTCACGGCGTTGCCCTCGACGGTCGACGAGAAGCCGCACTGAGGAGAGAGGCACAGCTGCTCGATTGAAATGAACCGTGAGGCCTCCTCGATCCGGCGCTTGAGCTCGTCCTTTGACTCGAGCTCGCCGCGCTTGGTCGTGACCAGCCCGAGCACGACCATCTTGCCCGGCGCGACGAACCGCAGCGGCTCGAAGCCGCCCGAGCGCGCGTCGTCGTACTCGAGGAAGAAACCGTCGACGTCGAGCTCTCCGAACAGCGCCTCCGCGACGAAGTCGTAGCCGCCCTCGGCAGCCCACGAGGAGCGGAAGTTGCCACGGCAGAGGTGGGTCGTGATCGCGAGCCCCGCGGGACGGCCGGCGAGCGCGTTGTTGATGTTGCGCACGTAGGTCTCGTGTAGGTGCGCCGAGTCCTCGCCGCGCTGCTCCATCGCCTCGCGCTGGGCTGGGTCATTGAGGTAGGCGAGGCTCGTGTCATCGAACTGCAGGTAGGTGCAGCCCAGCTGCGCGATCGCGCGCACCTGATCGGCGTAGGCGCTCGCGAGGTCGGCCCAGAACTGGTCAACGTCGGGGTAGACGGTGGGGTCGAGCGCCGCCCGTCCGCCGCGGTAGTGGACCATGTTCGGCGACGGGATCGTCAGCTTCGGCGTGACCCCGGGACCGACGAGGCCCTTGAGGAACTCGAAGTCCTCGGCGAAGATCGTGTGGTCGAGGCGCACCCGGTCGGTGACCGCGATCGCGGCTGGCTTGAAATCAATTTCACCATCGGCATTGCGGAAATGAACCGTGATGTCGCCGGCGACCTTCTCTACGCCACCGAGTTGGTAGATGAAGTCCATGTGCCACGACGCGCGCCGGAACTCCCCGTCGGTCGCGCTTTGCAGCCCGACGTCGCGTTGCATCTGGACGACCTCGCGGATCGCGTCATCCTCGATCGCACCGAGCCGCTCGGCGGAGATCTGGCCGGCGGCGAACTCGTCGCGCGCTCGCAGCAGCTTCTGCGGTCGCAGCAGGCTGCCGACGTGGTCGGCGCGGAAGGGTGGAACGGTGCGGCGCCCGGCGGTCGCGCCGGCGCTCGCTGTCTGTGCGTCAGTCATCTGCACCTTCCTTCGTCGTAGGAGCCGTGACGTTGATCTCGACGCGCATCCCGTCGGGGTCGTCGAAGAACAGCTGGCGGGGCCCACCGCCCGGCACGTCGTTGCGGACCGGCTGCACGCCGAGCCCCGCGAGGCGCTGCTCGAGTGCGTCGTAGTCGCCGGCCCTGAATGCGATGTGGTCCACCGGCCCGCGCCCGCCGGCCGCGCCCGGGACGTCGAGACCGAGCGTCCGCGCGTGCGCACGGTAGGAGGCGCGATCGGCGATGTGCAGGCACGGCCGGACGCCGGCATAGAGCCAGTAGCCGTCGAACTGCAACGGCGGCCGGTCGCCGACCCGCAGTCCGAGCGCGCGCTGGTAGAAGTCGCGGGCGCGGTCGATGTCGGCGCTCAGCACGAGCACGTGCTCGAGCTCGCTGACGCCCGTGCCGGCGCTCATTCGCCGGCCGGGAGAGGCTGGGCCGTCGAGGAGGCGCCGTTTCCGCGCGCCCGCAGCAGGTAGGCCGAGTGCAGCAGCTTCGAGTCCTCGCGCAGCTCCTGCGCGTGGCCGGAGTACTGGATCAGCCCGCCCTCCATCACGTAGGCGCGGTTTGCCAGCCCGAGCGCGAGGCTCGCAAACTGCTCGATCAAGAGCACGCCGACGCCGGCCTCGGCGATGCCCCGGATCGTCGGGATCAGCCGCTGCACCACCACCGGCGCCAGCCCGAGCGAGAGCTCGTCGATGATCACGAAGCGCGGCTCGGAGACGAGCGCCTGGGCGAGCACGAGCATCTGCTGCTCGCCGCCCGACAGCGACCGCGCCTGCGCGCCCAACCGCTTCTCGAGCTCGGGGAACAGCTCGAGCGCCCGCGCGCGCCCGGCCTTCGCCTGCGAGGAGGAAAGCGAGTACGTCGCGACGCGGAGGTTGTCCTCGACCGTCAGGTCCGGCAGCAACCGCCGCCCCTCGGGCACGATCGCCAGGCCGGCGCGGCGGATCCGCTCCGGCCGCCTGCCGGCCAGCTCCCGATCGCCGAGCTTGACCGAGCCGGCCTTGAGCGGCAGCACGCCGCCGATCGCGAGCACCATGCTCGATTTGCCGGCGCCGTTGGGTCCGAGCAGCGCGGTCACCTCCGCGGGCGCCACCTCGATCGAGACGCCGCGGACGACGTCACGGTTCCCGCGCGCGACGACCAGCTCGTTGAGCGTCAGCGCGTCACTCATCGAGCGCCTGATCTCCGAGGTAGGCGCGGACCACGTTCTCGTCACGAAGCACGTCTGCCGTCCGCCCCGAGGCGATCAGCCGGCCGAAGTCAAGCACGGCCGTGACCGAGCAGCACGACGAGACGAGGCTCATGTCGTGATCGACCAGGATCACGACCGCGTCACTGTGCTCCGGGATTCCTTTGATCACGTCCCCGAGGTGGGCGGTCTCCTCGTCGGGCAGGCCGGCCGCCGGCTCGTCGAGCAGCACCACGCGCGGGTGACCGACGAGCGCGCGGGCGACCTCGACAAGGCGACGGTCACGCGCTCCGAGCGTCCCGACCCGGGACTGCGGGTCGGCCTCGAGACCGACGAACGAGATCGTGTTGAGCACGTCCTGGCGGCGCGAGCTCGAGGGCGCCTTCGAGTGCTCGTGCGCGAGCGCCACGTTGTCGTAGACCGACAGCTCCTCGATGGCCTGCTCGGTCTGAAACGTGCGCCGGACCCCCCAGCGAGCGCGCCGGAAGTGAGCCATCCTCAGCAGATCGTCGCCGAACGCGGTCACGCTCCCCGAGGCGGGCTTGACGAACCCACTCAGCACATTGAAGAACGTCGTCTTGCCGGCTCCGTTGGGTCCGATCAGCCCGCACGTGCCCTGCTCGAATTTCACGCTCATCGAGTCCAGCGGCGTCACGCCTCCGAAGCGAACCGTCAGATCCGAGACCTCGATCACTGAGCCTCTCCGCCGCGCTCCGGGTCCGCGGCCACCGTCGCCGCCTGCTCGCCCGCGCGCTGATCGCCCGCCGCCGCGGGGGCATCGCCGTCGGCCGATCTGGCCGCGTCGGTCGCCTCGGCGCCGGCTGCGCTTCGGCCTGCGGCACCGCCGCCCAATCTCCGGATCGCTCTGCCGAGCCTGGCGATGTCCTTCGGCACCTGGTCGATGAGCCCGGCGGGTGCCGTCGTCAGCACCTGGAGCACCCCGACGCCGAACACGATCAGCAGCCAATCCGAGGACACGCCCCAGCTGTTGAGCAGCGCCGGGAGCAGCTGCATCAGGAGTCCCGCGATGATCGCCCCCCAAACGCTGAAGATGCCGCCCATCAACACGACCGCCAGGATCGTGATCGAGTCCTGGGTCTGGAAGTTGATCGAGTACAGGAACTGATCGGCACCCGCGAGCAGTGCCCCCGCGACGCCGGTGATGAAAGACGCGAGGGCGAACGCCCACATCTTGTAGAGCGTCGTGTTGATCCCGGCCGCAAGCGCCGCCGACTCGCTCTGCCGGATCGCGGCCCAGGCCCGTCCCGGCCGCGAGCGGACGTGCACCAGCACGAGTAAGAACGCGAGTGCGGCGAAGATCACCGAGTAGCGGTAGAAGGCCGTGTCAGACTGCGCGATGCCCGGGCGGCGGATCGCCGGCAGGTGCAGCAGGCTGCCGTTATAGCCCGAGAACCCGTGGCCGCCGTTGGGGAAGTTGATCGTCGCCAGCGCGACGGTTATCGCACCGGCGAGCATCAGCGTGATCAGCGCCAGGTACATACCGCTCATTCGCAGCGCCGGCAGCCCGACGAGGCCGCCGAGCACCATCGTGATCAGCCCCGAGATCAGCAGTACGACCTCGAACGGCAGCGCGGTCGCGAACAGCAGTCTCGCTGCGACCCAGGCGCCCATCGCGAGCACCGCCGCCTGGCCGAGCGAGACGAGGCCGACGCGGCCCACGAGCACGTTGAGGCCGAGCGCGACGATCGCGTAGATCGCGACCTGGGTGCCGGCGTCGACGTAGTAGAGGCTGACGAGCGCCGGGATCGCGAACAGGACCAGGAGCAGCAATCCGAGGATCACCGCCGGCCTGATCAGCGAGCGCGGCTGCATGCGGCCCGGGGACAGCGACCGTCCGGCGCTCCCGACACCCGTGGCGGCCATCGGGCTAGATCCCCGCCCGGGAGATCGAGATCACACGCTTTCTGTTGGCGATCAGGAGCGCGATCGCGGCGAGCACGAACGGCGCCATGTCGTGGTAGTTGGAGAAGCCCTGATTCGGGCTCGCCTCGATCGCCGCGTCGACGACGCCGATCACGAGCGCCGCGATGAACGTGACGACGATCGAGCGCAGCTGCGCGATCAGCGCCGCCGCGAGCGAAGAGATCACGAGGAATGTCAGCGTCGTCGCGTCGAGCGCGACAAGGTCGCCGAGCACCACTCCGGCGAGACCGGCGAGCACGCCACACCCGAGCCACGCGGCGGCCTCGACGCGCCGGACCGGCACCCCGAGCG
>CAVUUT010000012.1:0-157615 GCA_963744695.1 uncultured Solirubrobacterales bacterium
CGACAGATACGACAGCGACCCCAAGTTGCAGGAAGGGACCAGTTTGATCCGACATTCGTTCGTCCTTTCTCAGCGCCACAACACCGCCGGTAGCTCACCGGGATGCTGGATACAACTGCGGTCCAAGAACCCCGAGTCTCCCAGACCTGCCGTACCCGGTCAACGACGCTCGCAACGCCCGAGACGATTTCCACGTCGCTGAGTTCACGAATCTGGGGCCACGTCAGAGGCCCGCCCGGCCGACGCCCTGGCTTCTGCTCCGGGCCGACGACCGAGACAAGCAGCAGCCACCTCCGCGTGACCGCGTAGGCGACATTGCAGGAGTGGAGTGCAACCGGACGAAGTCGTCGGGGGCGTTCGATTTCACCCAGACCGAGGCCCGCCCTCGTTTGGTCTGGTTCGGGTATCTGCGTGGCATCAGTCCCCTTTGCCAGTTTGTCGGCGATTCTGGGTTGTCGTCACCGTGTCGCCGGTTCATGCGAAACCTTAAGTCGAGTGACTCGACGGATTAGGGGAGCTTTTCGGCTAGGACGTCAACCTTATTGGTGTTGGGGTCTTCGGCCAACAGCTGTGGTGCGGCCTGGATAAGGGCTGCGGCGACTTGGCCTGAGAGGTGGGCGTCACGCCCCGCGTCGCTCGGGAAGGCGTCGAAGATGGCGAACTGCGCTGGGCTGAGCCGGATGGCGAACCATGCGGTCGCCTCCGGCTCCTGCTGGACGAGCGGGAGGGCGCCGGTGAGGAAGCTGGCGAGTTCGTCCTCCCTGCCGGGTTTCGTTTCGAGCTTGACGAGTAGGCCTACGGTATTCATGGCAGGCAGCGCCTTCTTGGGTGGGGTGGGGTGCGTTGATTTGGTCGATGTCGGTAGCGAGGTCGGCGTCGCGTGCTGGTTGAGGGGGCCACGTCATACGAGCTGGGGGCTCATCGCCCCCAGCTCGTGCACTCCTGGCTTCTGATTCGTGGATTGCCGCGAGGGGCTAGTTGCTGGCGATACCGGCGGTCCCGGTGCTGGGGAGTGATATCGGGGAGCTGGCCAGCTCGGTCAGGTTGCCGCCGTTGACAGCGAACTCGCCGACCTTGCCGACCCTGCTCTCGTCCACGTACAGCGTGCGGCCGTCCGGGCTGAGGCGTGCGTCGACCGCGCCGACGCCGCCAGTGGCGCTTACCGGCGTGCTGCCGAGCAGCGTCAGCGCGCCGCCAGGGGCGACCGAGTAGCGCGAGATCTCGCCAGATCCGGTGTTCACGGTGAACAGGAACCGCCCGTTGTCAGTGATCTCGACCCAGCACGGCGCGGTCTGGAGATCGGCGAACGGGGAGGATCCGATCGACGCCAGGACACCGTTTCGCGAGTCGTCGAACGCCGACACCGTGCCATGGCCGGTGGTTCCGTTCGCGACGTCGTTATGGGCGTTTGAGACGAACAGCTGGTTCGGGTTGGTAGGGCTGAACTCGCTCCCGAACGGACCGACTCCCTGGGCGGGGAACGGTGACCCGGGCGCGGCCGTCAACAGGCCGTCGCGACGGACCGTGAAGCTGTCGATCGCTCCCGAGCCGGCCTCGGTCCCGACGAGCTTTTGGCCGTTGCCGTTGAACAGGACGTCAGCCGGCTGGGCGCCGTCCGCGAGCACGACCGTCGAGCGGGCCAGCGGGGTGAGCCGACCGTGATGGAGCGTGAAGCCGGTGTAGTTGGGGCTTGTGGGGCTGGCGTTAGCGACATACACCAGGTGGTGGTGGACGGCGATGCTCACCGGTAGCTGGCCACCGGAGGAGACGACGCTCTCCAAAGACAGCGAGCCGTCGTGGTTGATCTTCAGCACCGAGATCTGGTTGCTCCCGGCGTCGACGGCGAGCACATTGCGCCCGTTAGCGGTGATCTGGATCGCGCCTTGCGACGCTAGGCCGCCGCCGTTACCGGCGCCACCCGCGTTAAACGGGGACCTGGCCTCGGGTGTCAGCGACCCATCGGCGTGGCGGTCAAACGCGCCGATCGTATTCGTGCCGGCCGTGTCGTCGTTGACATACACGTGACCGACCACGCGCGAGGTGGTGGGTGCGGCCGAGGCGGTGGCAGGAACGACCGCGGCCGCCGCTCCGATAAAGCCCAGCAGCACTGCACTTAGGGACGTGCGTTTGAGCAAGCGTGCGAGAACGCGCATTTGCATTTCTCCTAGCGTTTGGGTTTGCCCCTGGCAATCGGTCCGGGAGGGAGCGCGGGCAGAGGGCGCACTCAACGTTGGACCGTAGGGTCCAGCCAGTTGACCAGGGACGATCGTGCCCGTCAAGGCCAAGGGCGTGAGCTACTCAAACCGTTAAGAACTGCGCAGGGGCGAGTTAAGAATTGCGCAGGTGCGGGTTAAGAATTGCGGAGGTGCGCGATCGCACCGTCGAGCGCCGCCTTCAGCTGCGTACTGTGACGACTCGTCTTTGCGAGCAGCAGGCCACCCTGGATCGCCGCCAGGGTGGTCGTCGTGAGCGCCTCGAGGTCGGCGTCAGACGCCAGCAAGCCGTGTTCTTGCAACCGTGTCAGCGCTCCGCCGATCGCCTGGCGCCAGCGATCGAACGCGTCGCTCAGCGGAATGCGAAACCGTTCGTCGCTATCCGACAGCGCCGCTGCCAGCGTGCCGATCGGACAGCCACCCCGAGCGCCGCGAGCGTCCACCGTGGCGACCATTCCGTCAGCCCAGCGCTCCAGGCCGGCCCAGTCGCGCACGGCACCGAGCGCATCGACCTGCGCGCCGAGCACCATGGCCGACTGGTAGTCGATCACGGCCTGCACGAGACCGTGCTTATCGCCGAAATAGTGGTACAGCTGGCTCTTGCTGGAGCCGGTCGCCGCGCGGACGTCATCGAGGCTGGTGCCCGCAACGCCCTGCTCGCCGATCAGCGCCGCGGCGGCGGCGACGATCCGCGCCCTCGTCTCGCGTCCCTGATCCGTGATCGCGACTTGGCTCACTCGGGCGATTTTACCCTTGCGTTGGACTCGACGGTCCAGTCGCCGTCCCGCGCCTGCGAGGTGAACCGCTTCGATCCGATCGCGGGCGATCGCACGGTTGTTGGACTGTATAGTCCAACGATCGATCGGACCAAGGAGATTCCCTGTGAGCCCAACGATCCAAGAGCGAGCCGATCAGCTGCCGGCCGCTTCGACTAGGCGGCTCCCCGCTGAGGTGATCGACGCCTTCGCCCGCGACCGAGAAAGGATGATTGGCCGAGGGAGGACGTGGCGAAGCAGGCGACGGCGGGCTTAGAAGGAGAGCCATCCTTCGAGTACGAGCTGCCCCAGGGACTTGTTCGACGGTTGGGCCTGGCGAGTGATCACGAAAAGGTAGTGGCCGGTCGCCTGCTTCGCCGAGAGGGTTGGTATCCGCCCTTGCGCGCGGAGCCGGCCGCTGGCGCCGACGGGCGGGGTGACGATCCCGACGAAAATGGGTTTCTGACCTGAGATCGGGGTGTAGTTGCCGGCCCGGTTCCGTCTCCCTGACAGCAACCAGACCGCGTAATCGCCACCGCGCGGACTGCGCGGTAGGCCGAGGGCATCGATCGAGAACACCTCGCCGCCCGGCTTGACGCTGACGCTCACCGTGCCGCTGGCTCGTGGATGCTGCAGCGTTCGTCCGGTCCGGTCGTGGATGTTGCAGAAGCGCAGGTCGGGGGCTGTGAACGGGCGCCCGCCCGGCGGTGGCAGTAGTTTGGTCTTGCACTCGTAGCCGCCCAGCGCAGGCATGGCTCGGTTGCCGTAGTTGTGTACGACCGCGAGCCCGTGCTGCGCGGGGGGTTGCGTGACGTGTCGCGTCGACGGGCGCAGACCGATGAATATCGCCGCGACGATCGCCACGACGGCCAGCGCCGCTGCAACCGCGAACAGATCACGACGGGGGCGCCACAGCACGATCGGCCCGCGCCGTGCCCGCGGCGACGGGCGCGCCGTCGCCCGCATCAGCTGTTGCTCGAGTCGATCGTAGTAGTCGCTCACGATCCTTCCTCCAGCCTCTGACGGACCCGGGCGAGGCCCCGGCTGACTCGCTTGCGGACCACCATCTCCGAGCACTGCAGCGAGGCCGCGATCTCGCGATAGGACCGCTCGTCGAGCACCCGTGCCTTGACGGCGTCGCGCTCGCCGACCGGCAGCGCCTCAACGAGCTCGGTCACGGGACCGATTCCTTCACCCGCGAGGCTCTCCGTCCGCTCGAGATCGTGGTCATCTAGCTCGAGCGGCTCGATCGCGAGTCGGCGGCGGGCCCGGTCTTGCACGCGACCGCGCCGCCGGCTGTTCGCCAGCACGTTGCGTGCGATCCCGATGACCCACGGCGCCGCCGTCTCGGTTTGCGGCTTGTAGCGCGGCGCGCTCACGATCACCGAGGCAAACACCTCGGCGGCGAGGTCTGCAGCGAGCTCTGGGTCGCGGGTCTCGCGCATCAGATAGGCCACCGTCCGGGGCAGGTGACGCCGGTAGAAGACCGCGCACGCCTGCTGGTCGTGATTGGCGATCGCTCTCAGCAGCTTCAAGTCAAGCCATTCTTCGGGGGCCCCGGTCCGAGCCATGCGACTAGATAACCGGTCGGCGAGATTTGTGACCGCCGCCCAACCACGCTCGCCGGCGAGTATGCGCTGCGCGCGGAGGTAGTCCCGGGAATTGGGTGGGTGACGGCGTGATACGCCTCCTCAGCCACCCCGATGGTCCGTACTTGCTACGTCAGTTGGCGATTGCTGGTCGCGCCGGCAAGCGGGGCGCGCAGCGCTGGGAGATCACCCTCAAAACACCTATGGCGAGCATCGTGGGCTCGACCCTCGCCGTGGCGTTGATCCCAGCGTGGGGCCAGTCTAACCCTCCGGGGATGGTGACGCAAATGATCGTGGCAGGCGTAGTGGGCGAACCGCGGCCGCCCGTGTGGACGACGTCGGATCTGTGTCAGCGTACGCGAGGTCTGCGTTGCTCGGCCTTGGTCGAGCGTGGACTCGATGCCGAGCAGGGGATGCTCCCGTGCTCGATGGCTCGAAGGCGCTTCGCAGGGCTGTGCGCTCGGTGTGCGGGTAGTCGATCTGTCCGTCGGGCCCGGCGCATCCGTGCCTTGATCGGTCACTTAACGCACACACCAGAATCGGCGTCACCGACAACAGACAGGACCAGCGTCCGCGCTCTGACCAACGGTGCCAGCCCAGTCGAATTAGGTTCGCCGGGGAACTCGCTGGAAAGGTCAGCCCTGATCCAGCGATGGCGGGTGACGGCCGAGCCAGAGCAGAATTGCGACGCATAGGTGGTCACAAATCGCGCCGGGCGGTTATCTCGTGGCATGGCTCGGACCGGGGCCCCTCAAGAATCGCTCAACTCGAAGCTGGTGAGAGTGATCGCCAGTGCCGCGCTTCGCGGGCAGCAACCCGCTCATCGTCTCACCGGCGACGCCGCGCCTGAGTTGGATGACTGGGCCGAGACTATGGTGACTCGCGAGTGTCATCGACCCTACGACAAAGGTCGAAGCCTGGGCCGTCCTTCAACGTGCGTGATCCAAATGTACTGAACGACAACCACAACAGAAGGACACGCCAGTTGGCACTCACGAGGCGGCGATCTAGGCCGGACGCATCCAATGACAAGCCGGCTCACACCCTTTGCGAAGAATCGTATCTCGAGCGGCGCGCCCCACCGCTCGCACATCTGATCACGAACCTACCCAGGCTAGTCAGATCACACACCAACGAACCATAGCGGAGACACCCAATGACATTCATCCAAACCAGTCATCCAATCCTGAGGCAAATCGGGCTCGCGATCCTGCTTAGCGCGATCGCCGTACCGACAGCCTCGGCGCGACTTGACCCGCCGCCCAACGGGACGGCTCAAAGCCAGACCGCAACGGCCAGCCTGGTTGTGCGCCCCAACCCCGATCAGCAGACAGCACAGTCCCGCAGCGGCACCCCGCAGAGCCTACGACCCGCGCGAGGCTCGAACCCAGCGGCACACAACCGCACGCAGGCAGCGATCAAACAGGGCAGCGCCTCTCCGCTTGAGACTGGCAACACTCCCCGCGGCGTCGCGATCCGCACGCATCCACTAAACCGGACGGTGAATGATCGCAACGCATCGGACACGTTCGCGCAAACGCACTCGAGTACCGATCACACGCTAGATCGCGCGAGTAGCCCCGGCGCAGGCGGCGCCAGCCTCTCGACGTTAGAGGCGATCGCCAACGCCAACGCCGCCGACTCGGCTGCGCTCGCGCTACCGGCGAGCGCGGCAGCCAGCCACGACTTTGACTACGGCGCCGCCGCGCTCGGCGCCGGCATCACGGCAGCAATCGCCCTGCTGATCGCCGCGGGCACCCTCGGACTGCGCCAACGCAGCCGACCCCGCCACCCCTAAAGGTCCCGCAATGCACCAAGCCATAGCGAGAGACGAAGACGGCGCTGACCGTAGCGCTAACCGTCGGCGCGATCGCCCCAGCCGCAAGCTCGGCCCGGCAAGAGTTCAACCCCCGCCGGCGACAACCACGCCAACTAGAGCGACCGCATCTGCGATCACAGGCAAACAGGAGGAGGAGTCATGCGACTCACAGCACGTAGCAGAACCATCGAAACACTCGCAGTGGCACTGATTGCCGCGGCACTGGTTCCCAGCGCGAGCGCCGGCTATCGCCTGACGCACCGAGAAGCTGCTCGTTTGGCACAGCAATCTCGCCAGAGCGCGAGTTCCACCACGATCGTGCGCCCAAACCCCGATCAGCAGAGCACGCAGTCAGGCTCCGTGGGACCGCCAACGCTGCCGGTGGCGCGAGCAGCCGAACCCGCGGCGATGAACTGGGCCGCGGAGCTACGCGAAGCGGCACGCTCCCACAGCCTCCGACAGGCCGCTCCCTACAACAGCGCGGCCTTCAACGCGTACGCCACGCTCGCCCATCCGGTTGCCGCCAGGAGCCCGAAGGTCAAGGCGCCCGACGATGGGTTTGACTACGGCGCGGCTGCGGTGGGCGCGGGGCTCACGGTGACGATCGTCGTGCTAATCACCGCCGGCGGCCTCATCATGCGCCGTCGCAGGCGACCGCAGTACGGCTAGCCGGCACCCACCAACACGGCGCGGCGAGACGCCCGCCGCCGGCGTCGCCCGATGAAACCGTTCTGGCAGGCAAGGTCGATCCTGGGCTCGACCACTCCGCACGAGCTGCCGACGGCGACCCCTAGGCACCGGTGGGGTGTCGGATTCTGCGAGCAAGCGGGTGGCCGCGGGTGTTGTTGTCGTGCTGTTCGGTCAGCTGGAGGCGGTACGCAGGCAGAGTGCTCCGAGATCGAGTCCCGGGATGCCGGGCTGGCTGACGCGACAGCCGACCCGCGGGCTCACGTCGACGCTACGGCCGCCGTAGTAGTCGAGTCGACCGTGGCGCACCTCGGCGATTCCCGCGCGGTCTGCGATGTTCATGTGGTAGATGATCCCGTCGAGGCGTGGCTGGCGCGGACCTTTGTAGTTGCTGAAACGGGATGCCGTAGACGCTTGCCCGGCCGGAGGTGGGCGCGGCCAGGCCGCAGAGCATCTTCAACGTCGTCGACTTCCCGGCGCCGTTGGGACCAAGGAAGCCGGTAACCGTGCCGGGGGCGCAGGTGAACGACACATTTTCGACGGCGGTTCTCCCGCCGTAGCGTTTGGTGAGCGATTGAGCTTCGATCATGACCGCCACGATCGCGGTTGGGAAGCAAACATCGCTACGGCCGACGGTCTGGACTTGAGCCGTCTCATCGCTAGCGTCGAACTGTCTTTCGGCGCCGACCGCGGCCGATTGCAGAACCCAATGTGGGATAAGTGGGGCTCGTGTCGCGAGGGAGGCAGGGCCATGGAGCACGACAACGGCGGTTCCTGCTTGTCGCCGCGAACGTCACCATCTGCCCCGGGTGCCCGGCCGAGCCCGCGACCGACCCGGTCGCCGCGCAAGGCAGGGAAGTTGGCGTCGCGCCCGCGGTGCTCGTGCCATCCGCCCGCCCGTTGTGCGGCAAACGCGTCGCACCGAACCCCATCCGGTTCACGAGCAGGTCGCCAAGCTGCCAAAGCCTGTGGCAGCTGCTGTGACACGTTCCCGAATTCATGATCGGGTCCTCTCGTTGGCTTGGAAAGCGTCGCGGTCGGACGCCTGGAATAGGGGCTGAATGTCAGTCTCCCTTGGGTGTGTGGGCTGGCGGGTAGACCGAGGCGGGGATGAGCACGGCGACAGTGATGCCGATCGCCTACCAGGACGCCATGGGGTTGGGTGGGCGGTCGAGCCTTCGATACTGATTCGAGGGAGTCGGCGATCGAGTCTCCGCGGCAGACGCCACGTCGCTGGTCCCAACAACTCAAGAACGGCGGGGAGCAGGACACAGCGCATGACGACCGCGTCGAGGAACACGGCGACCGCGAGACCGAAGCCGAACTCCTTCAGCGTTCGTTCGTCACCAAGGGTGAAGGAGAAGAAGACGCACACCATGATCGCGGCGGCTGCGGTGATGACGCGGCCCGTGAGAGAAACCCCGTCCGCGACAGCGGCCGATGCGTCCCCATTTCGTACCCATTGTTCGCGCACACGGGAGACGAGGAACACCTCGTAGTCCATCGAGAGCCCAAACACAACGGCAAACAGGATCACCGGCACCCACGCCTCGACCGGACCCTTCTCCACGCCGAGTACGCCCGCGAGCCAGCCGTGCTGGAACACGAGCACGGTGACCCCGAGCGCAGCGCCGATCGTGAGCAGGTTCATGACCGCGGCCTGGACGGGGATCACCAGCGATCTGAACATCACGAACAGCAGTAGCGCGGAGAGCAGGATCACGAGCCCGATAAACAGCGGAAACTTCCCGGCCAACACGTGTGAGAAATCGATCGACCCGGCGGTGAGTCCGCCGACCAGCACCGTCACCCCCAAATGACGCCTGTCCGCTGGCAAAACCTTGTCGCGTAGATCGTTGACCAGGTTCGTCGTCGCGACGGCTTGCGGGGCGGAGTTCGGATACGCGTCAAAGACGGCAAGTGAGTCGTTCGGGGCGATCCGTGGCTGGGTCACTGCGACGACATCGGGAGCGGCGTTCACCGAAGCACGCAGCCCCAAGAGGTCCGCGTGATCGCCGTGCTGGAGCTCGGCGACGAGTAGCAACGGTCCGTTGAATCCAGCGCCGAAGCCCTGGGCGAGCAAGTCGAACGCGTGGCGCGAGCTCGTGCTCGCCGGGTCGTTCCCAGCGTCGCTGGAATCCAGCCGCATCGTGAACACGGGTACGAGCAGGAGGATCATCATGGCCAGCGACACGATCGCCAGCGGCCACGGCCGAGCTTGCACCGTGTCGCTCCACCGTCTCCATGCAGAACGTGGGGACCCCTGC
This sequence comes from uncultured Solirubrobacterales bacterium, assembly GCA_963744695.1. Classification (GTDB taxonomy): domain Bacteria; phylum Actinomycetota; class Thermoleophilia; order Solirubrobacterales; family Solirubrobacteraceae; genus Palsa-465. The sequence goes on from CAVUUT010000012.1 coordinate 9,331, forward strand.
GCAGCGACGGCGCCGTTCGCCCGCTGGCTCGCCACGGCCCGACGGCGTGCGAACCGACGAGCGCGGGCCGCCTGGGGACGGACAAGCCGTGGGCCGAAGCCGCACAGGAGAGCAGGAAGAAGCGTGAGCGAGGCCGCGAGGACCGCCAGCACAGCGAGGACGGCGGCGATCGCCAGCCCGTACATGAACGCCACTCCGGTCGCGAACATGCCAAGCAGCGCGATCACCACTGTCGCCCCGGCGAGCAGTATCGCCCGTCCGGCGGTGTCAATCGCCTCAACGATTGACCACTCGACATCGCCGAACTCAACAAAGTTCTCGCGGAAGCGGGTCACGATGAACAGGGCATAGTCGACTCCGACGCCCAGCCCGATCATCAGTGCCAACTGGGGAGAGATATTCGACATATCCGTCACGTGGGTGCCGAGCCCGATCAGCGCGACACCGCTGATCAACCCCAGGCCTGCTGTGACCAGCGGCATGCCGGCGGCGGTCAACGAGCCGAAGGTGAGAAGCAGGATGATCAGCGCCGCGAGCACCCCTACCTCGGTCGCGGGGCCGACGCTGAAGCCCTCGGCGTTCTCGACCACCTGACCGCCGGCTGCGACCTCCAGTCCGGGGATGTGGACCGCTGCAACTTCGGCGAGCAACGGCTTTCCGGTGCTCTTGGAAAGCACGTTGGCGGGCTGGTCATAGTTGATCGTCGCGAAGGCAGTCATCCGGTTCCGTGAAACCTGGACCGCACCGCGAGAGGCGTATGGGCTCACGACGCCCGCCACATGCGGCAGGTCAGCGACCCGCTGTAGCAGCCGAACGATCGAGCTGCGCACCAGCGGCGCGTCGATCGTCCCGTGCGACATGTGGAACACAACCGCGTCGGCGTCGCCGCTCTGAGCTGTGAAATCACGCTTGAGCAGATTGAGCGCCTCCTGCGACTGGGTCCCCGGGAGACCAAATGCACTGACGTAGTTCGTACCTACGGCGTGCGAGAGCACCGTTGCGAGAGCCGCGGCGGCGACCCACGCGAGGACGACACGCCGGCGATGAGCGATGCACCAATGAGCAAGTTTTCTCATCGCTCCCTTCGTTTCAAGAGAGTCGTTGAACCGCTCAAACGCAGGTTCGCGTCGTTCTCGGTTAGTTGTCCTATTACCGGTGCGCACGTCGGTCTCCTGGTCAGAGTCGATGTTGGCGGGTGGGTCTTGCTCACTTCGCGAGGCTCGCGAAGGCTTAGTCGTCGGGCGGCCGGGGCCCTACACGGCGTGAACCTTGGTCCTGCGGGTCGATCAGTTCCTCGTGCCGCAGCGCCAGTGCGCGTGCGAGTGGCAGGAACTTGGCGATCGTGGCCAATGCGCCGGGGCGGCGCCCTGATCGCGGGCGACAGACGCTGTGGCGCCGCTCACTCGTTACGCGGCGCGTTCGTTCGCTGCAATCCGGGCGAAGTCGGCGATAAGCTCGGCGAGACGGTCGGGTTGGTCGATCATCGAGAACGTCCTCGCGTTCTCGATCACCTCGAGGCGGGCGTTGGGTAGGGCCTCGGCCAGCCGCTCGCCGTCCTCGCGCGGGAAGAAGACATCGTCGGCGGACCATGCGACCAACGCCGGCTTGGTGAAGCTCGGCAGGAGCGCTGCGGCCCGGACCGTCGTCTCCTGGTTCAGGCAGGCCGTGAGGCGCCGCAGGTCTTTCCTGACCCGGCGGTTGCTGAGCGCGGGCTTAACCCACGCCGCGACGAGGCCATCGATATCCGCATGAGCCAGAGCCCCATACCCACGGTTACGTCCGAACTTTGTCCGGAGCGGTTGAAGCGCCGCGTCGTAAGCAGGCCCGGCCTTCGCGGCCGCGATGAACGGCTTCAGGATCGGCGGCGGGAAGTGCTCGAAGGCGTCGCAGCTGGTCAGCACCAGCGCACCAAGCCGGTCGGGTGCGCTCGTGGCGACGAGCTGGGCAATCGCACCCCCAGTGTCGTTGCCGACGAGCACGACGTCCTCGAGCGCGAGGGCATCGAGCAGCTCTCCAACCATCGCCGCGATGCTCTCCATCGTCAGCTCGGCGTCGTCGAGCATCGGCTCGGTGTGCGCCCCCAGCGGCCACGTCGGCGCCAGACAGGAAAAACCGCACGCCGCCAGGCGCTCGATCAGCGGCCGCCACAGCGATGAACTCATTGTGTAGCCGTGGACGAAGACGACCGGACGGCCATCCGACGGTCCAGCTATCTCATAGTGGATAGTTCCTGCGTTGAGCGTGATGGTCGCCATGGGTCCTCCAAGGTGGTAATTTACGTGCAGGCTGTCCGTAAGATACAGACAGGCTGTTTGGAAGTCAACACCCCATCAGATGCCGCGAACCCAGGCACAAAGATCCGCCGCGACCCAAGAGGCGCTCTTAACCGCCGCCCGGCGGCTGTGGGGCGAACGCGGCTATGCGGCCGTCTCGACGCCAGAGATCGCCGAAGCCGCCGGTGTCACCCGCGGTGCGATGTACCACCAGTACCCGGACAAGGCGAAGCTCTTCCTCGCGGTCCTCGAGGCCGTCGAGACCGACGTGATCGAGCGGCTGTCAGCCATCGTCGGGGCCGAGCAACCCGAGTCGCCCGCCGACGCGCTGCGGATCTCCGCCGATGCGTGGGTTGATATCGCCAGCGAACCAGAGGTTCGGCAACTGGTGCTGCTCGATGCGCCGAGCGTCCTCGGCTGGGCTGGCTTCCGCGAGATCTCTCTGCGGTACGGGCTTGGCCTGACCGAACAGCTTCTGAGCGCCGCAATCGACGCCGGCCAGCTCGCGCCCCAGCCCACCAGGCCGCTAGCCACCGTCATGATCGGGGCACTCGACGAGGGCGCCATGAGCATCGCCAACGCCGACGACCCCGTGCAGGAGAAGGGGGACGTAAGAGCGGTGATCCACAACCTGATCGATGGACTACTGAGCAACCCGGATCGCGCCGCCTCAGCGCGAGACCGGCCCTAGCTCCGCAAAGCGGTCCCAAAACCGGGCGCGGGCTTCGATGCGCGAGCGAGCACGAATGCGGGTCTCGACCGACGCGTCTCGATGCGCCTGCTCGTCGCCAAAACCATGCCTCGGTGCTTGCAGACTAGTTGCTTGCGGTTGGTGTGGTGGTGGGCCTTCAGAAACCCAGCCAGACGCTTCTCGCCCAGCCCGCGCGCGTCGACGGGGCTGGGATGGCGGGCCAGGAACGCCAGCGAGATCGGGCTATCCAGGGCGGAGAACAGCCCGACCGGACCAGGCCAGAACCGCTCAAGCTCCGGTCGGGTCAAGGCACGACGATGGGCCTTGAACCTACTCAAGAGGTCGGCCGTTTTCTCTGGACGCCAAGACGGACAAGGCCGTCTGGGTGCTGACGTGCTGGTGCCCGACTGCCTTCAAAAAGCGAGCGAGCCTGAATGGCTGCTTGCGAGCGTGGATGGCTGGCTTGCAGCGAGTTTGGGTGGCCTCAGGCGCGAGAACGGCACTCGGACACCCAGCGCTACGCGATTCGGGTCTCAGGCGCGTAGCATCTGCGTCATGGAGCAGAGGCGCTTCGTATCGCACGCTGAAGCTGCACGGTTAATGCGGAGGGGGGGTTATTCCCAGGAGCGGATCGACCAGGTGCTACAGGAGCTTCCGGATCCGTTCGATATGGATAGCCAGCACAACGAAGCGGTGTTCTTAAAGCACGGAATTACTTACGGCCGAGCCATGGATCGGATGGGCGGCAGCCCCTAAGCGCCCGCCCGAGTTTTGAGTAGGTTCTCGCGGGGGCGACTGTCCGGCCGCGCTCAGAGAAAAAAGTGCATCGGCGAGCGGCTTTCGCGGCAGCAGTCTCAGCCGTTCGGCCCGGCGCGCTTCTCGGCCGGCGGACCGTTGTCACGTGCGTCGCCAAGGTCTACGCCCGCGTGCCGGAGGCGCCCAGATCCCCGGAGTACAGGAGCATCCTCGGCGATCCTGCGCTTCACCTGCGCGAACGTTGCGCCCTGAGGAATGGGTAGTGGAGCGCAGTGAGTCGATGGTCGCCCGACCCGCAGGCGCGCCAGGCCGCATCCCTCCGCTTGCCAACGAGTCACCGGTCAGCAGTTGTCGTTCGCCGACAGACGTCGGCGCAATGGCGATCGCCTGGTGTAGCTGGCTGTCCGCCGAAGCGGAGGCCGCCGGGCCGAGACGGCGTTGGGCGTCGAGCAACCACGCTCGGCCGGCAGAGTAAGACCCATCCCAGACCCTGCCTTCGTGTTCGGGCGCGCATCCCGTCGCGTACACCGCGTGTTCCGCTGCGCGCGGCGAGCAAGGCTCGGCGATCCGCCGGCGACTGCACACGAACTCGCTGACTCCACGCGATTCAGCAAGCACCAACCGACGGAAAGGGACAGTCTTGGTCGCGTTGGCGAGACGCACGCAACGATCGATTAGCAACACTGTCGAGCGGCCTGCCGGATCGCCAGGGGATGGGCCTGCCTTCGAAGGCGCCCTCGCTCCCCCATGCGCGAAACAGCGGCCGCGTCAGCGGCTGACTGGCCGCCGGCCGAGGCTCCTCCTTCGAGCCGCCGACCGAAGCAAGCAGCAGCCAGCTACTAGGCGCTCAGTTGGCCTATGAGCAGAACGGCCTGCGTGATGGCGGTGCTGCTGCTGGTCGATCAGACCAGGATTGGGATCGGGCTCCGATCGGGGCTGGTGTGGTCGCGGCGCCGCAACTTTGGGTGGGCATTGTTGTTTTTCGTGTCGAGACGCGTCCCAGCCCAAGGGATTTGGGCGGTCGGGCGCGTTGGCGTACTACGCGGTGTTCGAGGGGCCTGGTCGACCTGTTTCGTGGCGAGGGCACCTGAGGTGCCGCGAGACAATCGAGAGGAGCATGTTGTGAAGCGATTTGGATCGCTAGTTGTCGTATCGAGCGTTGTGGCTGCCTGCGTAGTCGGGCTGGCCGGAGTCGCCGGAGCGAGCGCGGCGTCGACGCTGCCGACGCTCAACGTCGCGGTGACTGGCAAGACGGGCATCGCGGTGTCGGGTAACAAGGTGTCGGGCGCGGTGAGTATCACGTCGACGTTTAGCGGTAAGGGCCAGGGCGGCTATGGGCTCGTCCGCCTGAACCAGGGCGTGTCGTTCCCAGAAGCGTTGCATGCTGTGCAGAGCCATCACGGTGACCCCAACGCGCTGACACCGTTCGGGTCGATCTTGGTTTCCGCCGATGCGCCGGGCACCGTCCAGACGGTCCTGACGCCGGGCAACTACGTGGCGCTGAACCTGACGGGCAACGGGCCGGCGGCGAATGTGGCGCAGTTCACGGTCACGCAGTCGCCCTCGCCGGCGGCGCTGCCGGCGGCTGCGGCTACTGAGACCTCGATCGAGTTCGGTTTCAAGGGCCCCAAGGTCCTGCACGACGGGACGATCGTGCGGGCTGTGAACGGCGGCTTTCTAGTGCACATGGACGTCCTGATCGGCGCGCGTAACAAGCGCGGCGCGAAGAAGATCGCGGCGCTGTTGAAGGCCGGCAAGGACAACAAGGGTCAGAAGCTCGCGACGGGCTTCGCCGACCTGATGGATCCCGCCTCGCCTGGCGCGATGCAGCAGGAGGTCCTCAACGCCAAGCCCGGGTATTACGTCCAGGCTTGCTTTATGGACACGCAGGATGGGCGCGAGCACACGCAGCTCGGCATGGAGCGCGTGATCCGGATCGCTAAATGAGAACCGGTGAGGAGGCCGCGCGACTTCGGTCGCGCGGCCGCCGCGCCGGGCTGCTGGCGCTGGCGGTCATGTTCAGCGCCGGGATCCACGCGGCGCTGGTTCCGGAGCATCTGCAGGAGATGCCGCCGCTGGGCTGGTCGTTCATCGGCGCCGCGGCGCTCGGCGTGGCGCTGGCGTGGGCGCTCGTTACTTACCCGGAGAACCAGTTGTTCGCGAGGCTAGCAGCGGTGTTCTTGGCCGTCGAGGTTTTCGCGTGGGTGGTCTTCGTGACCGCCCGCGTGCCAGGCTTCATGGGTACGCCCGAGCCGGTCGAGACGATCGCGCTCGTCTGCAAGGCGGCCGAGCTGATCGGGCTGTGGCTGGCGGTGGCGATCGGTTGGCCTGACCAGATCGCGGCCTGGACCGCGCTCGTGAAGGCGCGCGTGCCCGAGCCGCCGCGGGGGGCTCCTCTAGAGCGCACGCAGGCTGGGGATCGGGTGTCGAAAAGGACCGGGTTATGAGAGGGGTGAAGCTCACGGCCGGGTTGGCGGGCAACACACAAGCCGCGCTGAAAGTGCGGTAAGTGCAGTTGCGTACGGCATCGATCCTGAAGGTGTGGGTGCTCGCGGGCGCGCTCGTACTGTTGAGCGCGAGCGCGGCGTCCGCGCGGGTGGTGAACGTCTGGGTGGCGGCCGTACCGACGTGGTGGGACGTCGCGCCCAACGGCCATGACGCGATGACGGGTATGCCGGTGGACCCGGCGGACGCGATCTTCCCGACGGTCGTCTACCGCCGCTATAGCCCGGACTGGAAGCGTCCGCTTGCGAACGCGCCGTACTCGAGTGCGAATGGGTTGCTGATCCCGGGGCCTTTGATTCATGCGCGCGTTGGTGATCGTCTGCGGGTCCACTTCAAGAACATGGATAACCTGCGTCACGCGCCGCATTCGATGCACTTTCACGGCGTCCACTACAGCCCCCGCTCGGACGGCTCCTACATCCCGGGGATCTCCGGCCCCGGAGCGGACGTCAGGTACGGCCACAGCTTTACCTACCATCTCCTGGCCGGCGCCGACTCGGTGGGCGTCTGGCCCTACCACGACCACTCGCCGTCAATGCAACAGTCGATAGCCGGTGGCATGTTCGGGATGCTGTCGATCCTCGGCAAGCACCAGCGCGCCCCCGATCGCGAGTTCGAGGTCGTGTTCTCGCCGATGGGCAAGGACTTCATGGCGATCGACGGCCGCGCGTTCCTCGGCAACACGCCCGTCTTTAAGGCGAAGGTTGGCCAGACGGTGCAGTGGGACGTGATGGCGATGGGCTCTGACTTTCACACCTTCCACGTCCACGGCCATCGCTGGATCGGCCCCGGTGGCACCCCGGTCGACACGCAGACCGTTGGACCGGCAGAGAGCTATGCGATCCGCTGGCGCGAGCACGATCCCGGAACGTGGCTCTACCACTGCCACGTCGAGGACCACATGATGGCCGGCATGATCGGCATCTACCAGGTGAAGCGATGACACGACGCGCGATGGCCGCGCCGACCGCGCTCGGGCTCGCGGTTGCGCTCGCGATTGCGTTCGCGTTCGTGCTCGTGCCCGGGCGTGCGATGGCCGCGTCGGTACCCGTCACGATCCAATACCAGTCCTACCATGCCGGTTCGATCGACGCGCTGCCCGGGGACGCGATCACATGGACAAACGACGGCGGCCGGACGCACACCGTGACGGCCGACTACGGCGCGTTTGACTCCGGCGATGTATCTGTCGGACACCAGTTCACGTGGACCCCGACCGCGCCGGGCACCTACACCTATCACTGCGCGATTCACACCGCCATGGTCGGCGTGGTCCACGTGCGCCTGGTGACGCTCGGCCCGCTTCCTACGGGGCCGGTAGCGGCTGGCCAGACAGTGCATCTGCAAGGCCGCACGGCCGACCCCACCGCGCCGGTCACAATCGAGCGCGACACCGGCGCCGGCTTTGAGCCCGTCGCGACCGTCACGCCGCGAGCCGACGGGACCTGGCAGGCAGGCCTGGCCGCGACCGCCACCGCTCACTATCGCGCCACGGTCCCGGGCGGCGCGAGCGAGACGCGGCGCGTGCTCGTGGTCGACCGCCAGGTGCACGTTCGCCTCGCGAACGGATACGTGTTCGTGCAGGTCGTGCCCAGAGCGCCGCATGCCAGAGTCGCGCTTGACCTTTACCTGCGTGACCGCTTTGGCTGGTGGCCGGCACGCAGGACGCGCCTGAACTCAGCGTCACGGGCGAGATTTGCGATCCACCGCTCGGTCCGCGCCCGCGTCGCGCTCCTCGGCCCCGACGGCTGGACGGCCCTCGCGACCAGCCCCATCGTGCGCGTACGACACAGCTAGATGGCTCACTCCACGGTGAACGCCGTGGAAGCGCACTTTTCAAACAGCAAGGAGCAGCAGGGTCGAAGTCATCGGTGCTCGATTACGCCGTCGAACCGCGGCTGACGGTGGTGTTCTGCACCGCCGACGAACGGTCGGCGCTTCGCCGCTCACCACTTCTTCCCCGGCGCCTACCGACCGCTCTTCGGTGCGGAGGACCCGACCGCCTTGACTTTGCGGAAGGTCGGCGATGGGGCTTCTGTGCTCGCTCGAGGTAGGGCGTCAGGCGGAGCCGGGTGAAGATCTCGGTCGCTTCGGCGAGCGGCGGCGCGGCTTCGTCGTCGCGCCCGTTGGCGTGGAGGAGCTCGGCGTGTTCGAGCAGCACTTGTGCGAGGACGAAGGGCGCGTCGATCTCGCGCAGCTCGCGGGTGGCCTTCCGCCGCCGCGAATGGGCGCCGGCGATCGAGGCGAGCGGCGTCGCACAACCGGCCAGGATCTACGACATGCGCGCGACCTACGCGAGCGAGTCGATCGCCGCCGGCGTCGGGAGTGATGAGCTCGATCGTGTGATGGGCACGAGCGTGGCGATGATCGAGGACCACTACGGGGTCCGGCTCGGCGGCGCTGTCGCCGCAGTCGCGGCGCGAGGACGCGTACGACGCCGAGCAGGATCAGGCCACAACGCGTCCGTCCGACGGGCTGCGCTAAGACGTTCGGTCCGGGATTGGCCGCCTGGAGCGCGTGCCGCTCCTGAGACCAAAAAGCCGAACCGCCGCTAATACTGACGATCCGGCGAGCGCGCCCGGAGAGATTCGAACTCCCGACCTTCGGTTCCGTAGACCGACGCTCTATCCAGCTGAGCTACGGGCGCCTGGGCGCCCAAGTCTAGCCTCAGACCGGGGAGGCTTCTGGGTCGCCGGACTCGGGTGTCGCGTAGCGGGCGACGGTGAACGCGATCAAGGTGGGGACCTGGACTGCGTAGACGACCAGCGAGAGCGTCAGGATCACGAGCGGGGCGCCGCTGACGTGGTCCTTGAGAAATGCGTACTCGATCATCCCGGCCGTGATCACGTAGGCGAGCAGGGCCCACTTGGCGACGTAGAAGAAGCGATCCCAGGCGAAGCCTTCGACTCGGCGCAGCAGCAGGAGGTTGATCACGAGCACGACCGTCGATGCGATCAAGAGGGCGATCGCCGGCCCGAGCGGAACATGCTGGGGCAGATGCGCCGCGAGGTAGATGCCGCCGATCACGATCAACGCCAGTGACAGCATTCCGAGCTGCGTGAACGGCGGGTACTTGCTGTCGTCGCTCATCCGGACGAGATCTTGGTCATGATCACCAGGGTCGCGAGCTGCAAGATGCCGAGCACGCCGGCGCAATAGATGAAGCGCTTCATCAGGTGCTCGATCACCTGGGGGTTGGGCCGCGGCTTTTTGAGCTCGAACAGGACGGCGATGTTGGCCGGTTCGAGCAAGCCGAGCGCGAGGACGGCCATCACCCCGACGACGATGTAGCTCGCGACGAGCCAGCTGTGCAACGGGTTGAAGCTGAGCGTTGTGCCGAGCTTGGTTCCGAGCTGCCAGCCGGCGGCGAGCGTGAGCGTCACGACCGTCGGCATGATCAGCACCATCTTCGGCATCAGCCTGGTCGTGAACTCGATCCGCGCAGGGATCGACATGCGGCCGATGATCGGGCCGAGCACGAGGCCGAGGAACAGGTCAATGACCGTCCAGGCCGCGCCGCCGGCGACGTGCAGGAACTCCAGTGGCCAGAGCGTGTTGACCTCGATCGCGACCACTAGCGCCACCATCGCGATCGCGACGACGACCAGTCCCTTGCGCGGAACGATCTCGAACTCGAGCGGCTTTGGTGGCCCCGAGGCTTCCGCCGGCGGTGCCCCAACCGGCGCTGGCGCGGTGATCTCGGCCATCAAAGTGCATCGTATACCTTCGCCGGGACCGGTTCTCCGGGTGCTCCGGCGCGTACAACCGGCCTACAGCTACGATCCGATTCGATGCCCGTCGAGTGGGCCGGTCTGGGTCCCGAACTGCTCCTCGCCCTCGACCGCTCGCGCGGCGAGCCACTGCGCTCGCAGCTCGAACGCGAACTGCGAGAGGCGATCCGCTCCGGCCGCCTCGCGGCCGGCGAGCGGCTTCCGTCGTCGCGAGTCCTCGCGGCTGAGCTCGGGCTCTCGCGTGGGCTCGTGCTCGAGTGCTACGCGCAACTTCAGGCTGAGGGTTTCCTCACCTCGCGCAGCGGCTCGGCCACCCGTGTCGCCGCGGGGGCGCTCGCGCCGTCGGACCTACCAGCTGCACCGGCGCCGACGCCGCGACTCGATGTGGACTTCCTGCCGGGCGTTCCCGACCTGACGAGTTTTCCGCGGCGCGACTGGGCATGGGCGATGCGCGAGAGCTGTCGCGATGCGACGGCGGCTGAGCTCGGCTATGGGGATCCGCGCGGGACCGACGTGCTGCGCCGAGTGCTGGAGGGATACCTCCGTCGTGTGCGCGGAGTGGCGGCCGACGCGCGGCAGATCGTCATCTGCGTCGGGTTCGCGCAGGGCATCAATCTCGTGCTCGGGTCGCTTGCGCGTGACGGCGTTCGTCGCGTCGCGATCGAGGATCCCGGTGACGACGAGTACCTCGCGATCGCCGCCCGGCTCGGGATCGAGGCGGTCCCGGTCGCGATCGACGAGCGCGGCATCGACATCGACGCGCTGGCCGCGACCGACGTCCGCGCCGTGATCCTGACGCCGACGCATCAGTTCCCGACCGGACACGCGCTAGCGCCCGAGCGTCGCCACGCGCTTGTGAGCTGGGCGAACGAGCGCCGCGCGACGATCATCGAGGACGACTACGACGCTGAATTTCGCTACGACCGTGACCCGGTTGGCGCGCTCCAGGGGTTGGCCCCCGATCGGGTGGCGCTGATCGGCACGGTGAGCAAGTCACTCGCCCCGGCGCTGCGCCTCGGCTGGGTGGTGTGTCCCCCGGCGCTGCTCGATTCCGTGACCGAGGACAAACGGCTCGGCGACCGGGGCTCGCCCGCCCTCGAGCAGCTCGCCCTCGCGAGCCTGATCGAGTCCGGACGCTTTGACCGGCATCTGCGCCACATGCGCGCGGTCTACGCGGGACGCCGTGACACGCTCGTCGCGGCCCTCGCCGCGCACGCACCGGAGATCGCCTTGAGTGGGCTCAACGCCGGCTTTCATGCCGTTGCCCACCTGCCCGCGCAAGCGGACGAGGGGGCGATCATCGCGCAGGCGCGCGAGCGCTCGGTCGGGCTCGAGGGCATGAGCTCGTACCGCCCAGGCGGAAATGCCGGGCCGCCACAGCTCGTGCTGGGCTTCGGGAACCTCAGCGAGACGGCGATTGAGCGCGGGATCAGGACCGTCGCCGACCTCCTGGCGCCGGGCTAGACCCAAAAGCGGCTCACTAAGTCCGCATCGAATTGGCTCTTATCACTGGGCCGCTTGCGACCTAGATTGTTGAGCCATGACGACCACCACGGACAGACGGCCGCTTCTCTCATCTCCCGGCGCGCGGGCATTGCTCGCCACCTCGATCATCGCCCGCCTACCGCTCGCGATGTTCAGCATCGCGCTGCTGGTCAACGCCCAGCAACAGACCGGATCATTCGCTGTTGCGGGCGTCGTCAGCGGTGCATATGCGATCGCAGGCGCGCTCTCGGCGCCCGCGCTCGGGCGGTTCGTCGACCGTTTCGGGCAGACGGCGGTGCTGATCTGCAGCGCGGCCGTCACGGCCGTGGCGCTGGTAGCGACCGGCCTGCTGCCACACGGCTCCCCCGCCGTCCTTCTGGTCGCGCTCGCGGCGACGGCCGGCCTTGCGACGCCGCCGCTCGAGGCGTGCGTCCGGACCCTGCTGCCGTCGATCGTCACGGACGCGGGGGCGCTGCCGGCGCTGTACGCGCTCGAGTCGACCGTGCTCGAGCTGACATTCGTGTTCGGTCCGCCGCTCGCGCTGGCGCTCGGAGCGTTCTGGTCGACCGGCGCGGCGCTGGCGGTCAGTGGACTCGTGATGCTCGCCGGGACGTTGGCGTTCGCCGCCCAGCCGACGTCGAGGCGCTGGCGGCGCGCGCCCGAGCAGCGACGGCCGCGTCGAGGTTCGCTGGGTTCGCCGGCGATCCGGACGCTTGTCCTGATCCTGTTCGGGACCGGTGCCGTGTATGGCGCGACCGAGGTCGGCGTCACCGCCGCGACGAGGGCACTCGGCAGCGTGGCGGCGGGCGGGCCGCTGCTCGGGCTCTGGGGATTGGGATCGCTGGTCGGCGGAATCGCGGCGACGCGCCTCGGCGGAGGCGCGCGGCGCGCGAGCGGCCTGACGGTCCTCCTGGCCGGGCTCGCCGCGGGTCACGGCGCGCTCGCGTTCACGACGGGCAGCGTCATCGCGATTGGCGCCGTGATCCTGCTTGCGGGGACGACGATCGCTCCGACCGAGGCGAGCATCTCCGCGATGGTCGACAGGGCCGCGCCGGCCGGAACGCAGACCGAAGCGTTCTCGTGGCTCTTCACGGCCTCGCTCACCGGAGCCGCGCTCGGGGCGGCAGTCGCCGGTGGACTGGCGCAGAGCGCGGGCGCCGAGGCCGCATTCGGCTTTGCGGGCATCGCCGGCACGCTCACCGTGGTGATCGCTGCCCTCGGCGCCCGCAACGTCGACGGCGCGACGGGAAACCGTCATGAAGCGCGAGCACCTGCCGAGGCGGCTCTAGGCTCCTGGTGTGAATCGGGCGCATGAGCTCAACCTCGCAAGCTGGGAGCTGTTGGCGGCCGCGCACGGCCAGGACTCCTACTACGACGCCGATGGGCTGATCGCCGGGGCGAGCTCGCTTACCGGTGAGGAGGAGCGGGCGCTGTCGTCGGTATTCGGCGACCGGGTCGCCGGGCGCGAGATCCTCCATGTGCAATGCCACATCGGCTTTGACTCGATCACATTCGCACGGCGCGGGGCCGAGGTAACCGGCGTGGACTTCTCACCGACAGCGCTTGAAAAGGCCGCGAGCCTCGCCCGCCGGTGCGGCGTCGACGTCGAGTGGGTACGGGCCGACGCGTGCGAACTGCCGGAGAGCCTGCATGGTCGATTTGAGTTGGCGTGGGCGACGATCGGGATCCTCTGCTGGATCGCTGACGTGCCGGCGTGGATGAGGTCGGTCGCCGCGACGCTCGTGGACGGCGGACAGTTGGTGTTGATCGACGCACATCCACTGATCCAGGCGGTGAGCTGTCCCGAGCCGCTTGGCCTTTGGGCTCCGTACGGCGGGGGTGATCCGATCGCGATCGACCGCGGCGGGGACTACGCGACCGCGACGCGGACGGGGCCGCAGGTCCAGTTTCAGTACTCGCTCGGCGAGATCGTCACAGCTGCGGCTGCCGCCGGCCTGACCCTGACCGAACTGACCGAGCATTTGGACTCCTCGTTTGACATCTGCACGGGCCCGCTCTCCCAGGAGCCGGACGGACGTTGGCGTCTACGAGTCGACAGCCAGCAGCTGCCCGTGATGTACACGCTGCGCGCGGTCCTCGATCGGGCCAGCGCATAGTTGCCGGTAGCTGTGCGCGCGCAGCAGCCGAGTGGGCGGGATTCGAACCCGCGAAGGAGTGTTAACCCCTTACTCGCTTATTGCGTTCGGCCTGTTGCGGTGCGTGGCCTCGTGCTGTCAAAACGGCGATTTCGTGGCGCAGCCTGAGCGTCCGGCAATCGGGCGAGGCGATCTACTGCTGTTTGATGCATCCAGGCGCGCTTTCAAATGCGCTGGTGTTCGGTGCTCTCGAAGGCGGTGGGCGGGTGCGCGCCGCGGTACGCCCAGGAGGTCGGCGTGGAGCCCCGAGCGGAAATGGGAGTGCCTCGCTCCGCGATGTCGCGCAGGGCTTTTTCTGGTCGCCGTCGCGGTTTAGTCTCTAAGCGTGGCGGTTGTTACGGGTGCGCCAGTGGGCACGATCGCCCTGTTGTGCACCGATATCGAGGGCTCGACTCGGCTGGCGTCCGAGCTTGGCGCGGCTTGGCCTGCGGTGCTCGCCGACCACCACGCGCTGGTTGGCGGCGCGATCGCGGAGGCGGGAGGCTTCGTTGACGGGACGGAGGGCGATGCTTTCCTTGCCACGTTCGCTGACGCGCGGGCGGGAGCGCGCGCTGCCGTGGCGGCGTTGCGGCACTTGCGTTCGCATGAGTGGCCATCGGCGGTGGGTGAGCTGAGGGTACGGATGGGGCTCCACGTGGGCTATGTGGAGCGGAACGAGACAGGCTATGTCGGGCTCGAGGTGCATCGCGCGGCTCGGGTCGCGGCTGCTGCGCATGGCGGTCAGTTGTTGTTGACGGGCGCGGCAAGGGCTCTTGTTGGCGGTGGGCTCGTCTCCGAGCCGTTGGGCGCTCACCGGCTCAAGGACTTTCCGGCGCCTGAGCTGCTGTTTTGTGCCGTGGTCGATGGCCGCGGAGCCGGGTTCTTCCCGCCGCCACGCACGCAGCAGATCCGCCCCACCAATCTTCCCGCGGGGCTGCCCGAGCTCGTCGGCCGAGAGGTCGAGCTCGAGCGCATCCGGGATGCGTTTCTAGTCGGGGGGGAACGGATCGTGACGTTGACTGGTCGGGGTGGGGCGGGCAAGACCAGCCTCGCGCTTGCGGCCGCCACCAGTTTGCTCGACGAGCACCCCGGAGGGGTCTGGCTGGCCAGACTGGCGACCGCGACTTCACCGGATCAGGTCCTCCCGTTGGTAGCGAGCATCCTGCGCGCGGACGGCGACGGTGACGGTTCGCCTGTGCAGGCGATCGTGAGTCGTGTCTCGGGGCGCGGCGCGACTTTGATCATGTTGGACAACCTCGAACATCTCCTGGCTGTCTCGCCGGTCCTCTCGGACCTGCTCGATGCTTCACCGGAGCTGCGCCTGCTGGTCACGTCTCAAGCTCCACTGCGCATCGCGCGCGAACGCTGCGTGGCAGTCGATGCACTCGATGAGGATGCGGCGCTGGAGTTGATCAGTCGGGTCGCACGGCGGCGAAGCGGCGCGTTCGAGGTGACCCGCGATGACCGCGTTGTGCTGGGCGAGGTCGCCTCGACGCTCGACGGGCTCCCACTCGCGCTCGAGCTAGCGGCGGCGCGGCTGACACTGCTGCGGCCAGAGCAGCTGCGCGACCGTTTGCGCAGTTCGTCCGACGTTCTGCGCGACGACATGCGCGACCGTAGCGATCGGCATCGCTCGCTGCGAGCGACCGTGGACTGGACGCTCGGCCTGCTCGACGAGCCCGCCCGCGCGCTTTTCGTTCGGATGGGCGCCTTCGCAGGTCCCGTGGAGTTCGAGGAACTCGAAGCCGTGACCGGTTCCGATGGCCTGGAAGTGCTCGACGCGCTCTCCAGCCTGCTCGACCTGGCGCTCGTACGCCGCGTCGAGTCGGGCGACGATCGGATTCGGTTCGGCTTACCTGAGGCCCTGCGCCAGATCGCCGCCGTGCTGCTCGACAGCGCACCGGACGGGGATCATTGGCGTCGAGCGCACGCCAGTCGCCTGCTTGAGCTGCAGTGGGTCGCGCGCGATCTCGATTCGCCGCGAGCGGTGCATCGGGCGGCGATCGCCGCCGACACCGAGGCAGACCGTGCGTTGCAGTGGGCGCGAACGATCGATGATCCCGTCGCTGCGCCGCTCGCGGCAGCCCGCGCGGCGCTCCTGGCTTATTCGGGCCACGTTCGCGAGGCGCTTGCGGTGATCGGGCCAGTCCTCAAGTCGCCGCCCGCCGACGCCGATGTCCACGGACAGGCCCAGCTCGCGTACTCGGTCGCGCTGGAGCGGCAGGGGCGTCAAGCGGATGCGCTCGCCGCGGCGAACGCGGCGGTTTCGCTGGCGAGTACTCAACGCAGTCGCGCGAGCGCGTTGATATCGCGCGGCATTCATCATCTCCAGGCTCGACAGCTAGAGGCGGCTCTCGCCGACCATCAGCAAGCGACGACGATCGCTCGGAGGTTAGCCCCGGAGGCTCTCTACAAAGCACTCACCAGGGAGAGCCAGGCCAGGATCGAAGCGGGCCAGCTCGAGGTCGCGGCGGACCTGCTCGACGAGGCAGACGAGCTCGGAGTCGACACGTCCCATCTCGGATCTAGACACACGCTCGACGGCGATATGGCTCTGCTGCTCGGACGGCCCAGAGATGCGATCGCGCACTACGCGGTGTCGCTCGAGCTCGCCCAGGAGCGTCACGACGACGGGCAGGTTCACATCGATCTCGTCGGACTCGCCGATGCGCTGGCAATGGACCACGACGACCTCGAGGCCCTCGAGGTAAGCGGGATCGCGGAGGCCCAGAACCATGATCTTGGCGCCACGACGGTCTGGCACTTCCAAGGCCGTGACCTGGTGCTCGAAGCCGAGCAGAGGGTCGACCCGGGGACAGCGTTGGATGCACGAGAACGCGGGCGTACCGCGGATCCCGGCTATCGGGTCACGCGCGCGTGCGAGCTGGCGCGCCGCGCCCTCCAATGAACGGACGGAGAGGGCGGGATTCGAACCCGCGAAGGAGTGTTAACCCCTTACTCGCTTAGCAGGCGAGTGCCTTCAGCCACTCGGCCACCTCTCCCACGGGATTGGGCGACCAGTGTAGACGAGCCGTTTGAGGCCCACCCGCTGAGGCCGACGGCTACGATCGGACCCCACTCCAGGAGGGGTGGCAGAGCGGTTGAATGCGCTGGTCTTGAAAACCAGAGTCCGGCAACCCCGGACCGCGGGTTCGAATCCCGCCCCCTCCGTGTCGTGAAAAACGGCTGAGCTCAGCCCTTGGTGGGGCTGCTGTTGGTCGGCGCCGTGCCGAACACGTGGTCCCAGAACGGCGCGCTGACGCCGTAGCCGCGCTCGTGGTTCTGGAAGTGGTGGCGCATGTGGAGCTCGCGCAGCCGGCGCCCGACCGTGGTCTTAGGACGGTGGTGATGCACGTGGTAATGGAGCATGTCGTAGCCCAGGTAGCCGCCGAGGAAGCCCGCGCCGAACGGGAGGAACGCGGGGCTTCCCAGCACGACATAGAACCCGAACAGGAACACCGCCGCCAGGGGAACGCTCACCGACGGCGGCATGACGAGCCGCATCGGATCGTTCGGGTGGTCATGGTGGACGCCGTGGATGATCCAGTGCAGCCGCGCTCCGATTCCGTCGTCGGGCTCGAAGTGGAACACGATCCGGTGCAGCCAGTACTCGGTCAGGGTCCAGAACAGGTAACCGCCGAGCACCCAGACGATCGTCAGCCAGCCCGATCCCCGCACGAGCCCCTCGATCAGCAGGATCGCGATCACGGGCCCGAACAGGAGCGGCGGCACGGCCGGATGGACGCGCGACAGCTTGTCCAGCAGATTGGAGTCGAACATCCGCGGCGAGGCGCGGAGTACGTCGCCTCGGCTGAGACCCTCGAGCTCTTCGGGACTGGTTGCCATGGCGTCAATCTTAGCTCGGGGCAGATCAACGCCAAGGGCTCGCGCCCGCGCCGCTGTCATGCTTTTGCGCGATGGCCAAGCCAGGCGCGCCACGATGGTGGTCGATGCGGCGGGCGCAGAATCTCAAGCCCGCAACGTACCGCTGCCCGCTGTGCGGGAAGCGCCTGCCCGCGCTGAGCGAGCATATGCTCCTCTATCCGGAGGGTCGGCCGGAGGGGCGCCGCCACGCGCACTCCGGATGCGTCCTGGCGGCGCGCAAGGCTGGCCGGCTGCCGACGCGCGACGAGTGGCTGCGCACTCAGCCGCGTCCGCCGAGCTGGTGGTCCCGCGCGCGCTCGCGTTTGACGGGGAACACCGGGTAGGGTGCGCATCCGTGTCCCGCGATCTGCGACTCGGGCTCACAATCGGCTACTGGGCCGGCGGTCCCCCGCCGGGCGCCGCCGAGTCGATCCTCGAGGCCGAGCGGCTGGGCTTTGACTCGGTCTGGACCGCGGAGGCATACGGCTCCGACGCACTGATGCCGCTCGCCTGGTGGGGCGCGGCGACCGAGCGGATCAAGCTCGGGACCTCGATCGTGCAGATCTCGGCGCGCTCGCCGGCTGCGACGGCGATGGCGGCCATGACGCTCGATCATCTCAGCGGCGGGCGGTTCATCCTCGGGCTCGGCGTGTCCGGCCCGCAGGTGGTCGAGGGCTGGTACGGCCAGCCGTTTGACAAGCCGCTCGCGCGGATGCGCGAGTACATCGGCGTACTGCGCAACATCTGGGCGCGCGAGGGACCGGTCATCAACGAGGGTCCCCACTACCCACTGCCACGGCCCGGTGGCACCGGGCTCGGAAAGCCGCTGAAGGCGAGCATCCATCCGCTGCGCTCAGAGATCCCGATCTACCTCGCCGCCGAAGGGCCGAAGAACATCGCGCTCGCGGGCGAGCTCTGCGACGGGTGGTTGGCGCTCTTCTACTCGCCCTATCACGACGGCTTCTACCGCGATGCGCTCGGCGAGGGGCTGGGCCGTGACGGTGCCCGGCGGCGCGAGGACGAGTTCGAGGTCGCCGCCACCGTGCCGCTGATCATCACCGACGACGTCGAGGCGGCGGCCGACGCGGTGCGCCCGATGTACGCGCTGTACTTCGGCGGCATGGGCGCCCGCGGGACCAACTTCCACGCCAACGTGGCGATTCGGATGGGCTACGAGGCCGAGGTCGCCAAAATTCAGGAGCTGTACCTCGGCGGCCACAAGGCCGATGCCGCTGCCGCCGTCCCGACGAAACTCGTCGAGCAACTGACGCTGATCGGGCCCAAGGAGAAGATCCGCCACGATCTCGAGGCGTGGCGCGAATCGCTCGTCACCACGGTGCTGGTTGGCGGCGATCCGGCGACACTACGCAGCGCCGCCGAGCTCGTGCTCGGCTGAGGTGCGGCGGCTCCGGGCCCCGGGGAGTGGGCCGACTCCCCGGAACCCGAGCCACCTGCCTCGTTACACGGGCGTTGGTGTCGATTGCTCCGCGCCGGAGGTGATCCCCGGGACCCCGTTCGGGTAGCCGAGCGACGGTACGTCGGACGGGTAGACCTCGTGCCCGTGCTCGGCCGTGTCGCCGATCTCGAGGTTCTCGTCGGACATCCGCAGAGGGACGAACAACCCCACGAGCTTGAGCAGCACGAACGTACCGGCCGCAGACCACACGATCACGAACAAGCCGGCGAACAGCTGCCACTTGAGCAGGTTCCAGTTGCCATGCAGCACGCCGGTCGCGGAGATGCTGGCAGTCTTGCCTTGACCCGGATAGATGATCATGTTCGGGTCGGCGAAGATACCCGTCAGCAGACCGCCGGCCAGGCCGGCGACGCCGTGGGTGTAGATCACGCCGAGCGTGTCGTCGACGTTTCGGAATGGTCGCAGCCGGCTCATGTAGTTGAGCGCGAAGTAGACGATCGTCGACGCGATCACCCCGATCGCGATCGCTCCCCAGCCGTTGACGAAGCCCGCGGCAGGGGTGATCGCGACGAGGCCGACGATCATCCCGTTGACCCCGGAGATGAGCCCCGGCTTGCGACCGGTCATGTAATCCCACGCGACCCAGACGAGGAACGCGACCGCCGTGCAGAGGTTCGTGTTCAGCACCGCGGCCGAAGCCGAGGCGCCCGCGAAATACGGGTCGCCGCCGTTGAAGCCGTTCCAGCCCAGCCACAGCAAACCCGCTCCGACCGCGACCATCGCGACGTTGTTGGGGGCGTCGATCTCACGATCGCGCTGCAGCCGCGGTCCGATCACCGCCGCGGCGACGAACCCCGATACACCCGCCGAGAGGTGGATCACATAACCGCCCGAGTAGTCGACCGCGCCGTGCTGCGCGAAGAACCCGCCGCCCCAGATCGTGAACGCGTCGACCGTGTAGACGATCGAGGACCACAGCGCCACGAACGGGATCCAGGCCTTGAAGTTGATCCGCCCGAGTACGGACCCGAGCATCAAGATCGGCGTGATCGCTGCGAACACGAACTGGAAGTAGGCGAGCGTCGCCTGCGGGAAGCGGAAGCTCGGCCCTGTCGTGGCCAACGGGATCACGGCCTGGCCCTGCTCCGCCGAGTGGCTGAGGATCGTGCCCGGCTTTCCGATGAAGTTGCCGAAGAAGCCCGAGCCCGAGATGCCGTGAAACGGCGTGCCGAAGCCCATCTTGAACGCCCACAGCACCCACACGATGAGCACGACCGCGAACGCGGCGAAGGTCAGCATCATGCTGTTGATCGACCAGCGCTTCTGCATCACGCCGCCGTAGAGAACTACGAGTCCGGGCACGCTCATCAGGCCGACGAGCGTCGCCGCCGTCATCTGCCACGCGTTGTTTCCGGGGCTAAGCCAGGCTGGGTAGGGCAGCCACATTAGGTCTGGGATCTCCTTTCCGAACAGCGGGAACGAACCATCGCCGCCACCAACGCAGCGGCACGCCCCGGAGGGCCAGTCAACTCGGGCAGTCTCTCCTCATCGAGCCGCGACACCCATGGCCTCGCGTCCAGCAAACGCGAGCCCATCCTGGCCATTGGGATAAACGCCCTGCGTCAGGGGAGGATCGGCGTCTCGCGCGGGAGAACGAGAACCGAGCTGCGCGCCGAATCGAGCATCGATCGAGCCGCCCCACTGAGCGCGATCCGCCCCGGCACCGCGTTCGCTGTCGAGCCGACGACGATCAGATCGAGGCCCGCATCCTCGGCACTGGAAACTCGCGCCCCGAGCGCCTGCGCGAGTGCGGCCGCCGTTCGCTTTGGGGCCTCGTCATCGTCGTCGGCGGCGGCCGCAATCGTGCGGATCGCACCGTGGCTGTGTGCCCGCAGCCCGGCGGCGGCGACCGCCACTGCCACCGCCCCACCCTGGAGCAGTTGCTGCGCCGAGCTGCCGGGCTCGACGCGACCAGGCGGGGTGCGGTAGTCGGATCCGAACACGATCAGCGCGGCTCCCTCGGACGCGGCGAGCTTGCCGAGGCCGGCGCCCGTCGATGGGTCGACGACGACGTGCCGAGGGATCTCGAGATCCTCCAGCCACGCTGCACCCTGAGCCAGGCGCCGCTCGGCATCGTGTCGGGCGATCTCCTCCCGACGCGGGTCGTACTCATGCGCGTGGCGGACGTAGGCGAGCGACAACGCCGCCGCACCGGCGGCGAGCATCTGGCCGAGCGCCAGGGCGTCGTCATCGTTCGCGGTCCCGTCATAGGACACGATCACGCCAGCGGGCATCGCGCAATCGTCCGGGACCGCGCTACACCGGGCATTGGCCCGCTGGACAATGATCGGGGGCGCGCCGCTATCCAGGCGGCACGGCCTCGGCGCTACGGATCCGGGACGCCGACCTTGTGGCACGATCGCAGCGTGGAGCCATGTCGTT
This sequence comes from uncultured Solirubrobacterales bacterium, assembly GCA_963744695.1. GTDB lineage: Bacteria > Actinomycetota > Thermoleophilia > Solirubrobacterales > Solirubrobacteraceae > Palsa-465. The sequence goes on from CAVUUT010000012.1 coordinate 30,630, forward strand.
GCGGGTAACGACAGCAGCGCGTGTGATGCTCGTGCTGGCGCTGATCGACGCCCACCATCACCACGTCCATGGCTCGGTGTGGGACTACGCCGGGGTCGGCGCGGCGTCCGCGGCGAGCTGGGCCGGCCTCCCCGGGCCCGGCGAGCCGGTGCTGATCGCCGCTGGCGTGCTCGCCGCCAAGCACCACCTCGACATCACAACGGTGGTGCTGGTCGCGTGGTTCGCGGCGACGATCGGAGGCATCGCCGGCTGGCTGGTCGGGCTCAAGGCCGGCCGAGCCGTGATGGTCGGGCCGGGGCCGTTTCGCTGGCTGCGAATCGGCGCCGTCGCGCGCGGCGAGCGCGTGTTCGCGCGCCACCCGGTGATCGCGATCCTCATCAGTCCGCCGTGGTTCGCCGGGATCCACCGCGTACGGGGTTCGGTCTACCAGCCGATCAATGCGCTCTCCGCCGGGGTCTGGGCGGCCGCAATCGGCTTCGGGGCTTACTTCTTCGGCCCGGCGATCGTCGAGTTTGTCGACGACTTCGGGCTCGTCACCGGGATCATCGTCGGCGTCGGGATCGCGGTTGCCGTCGTGCTCGAGGTCCGCCACCAGCGCCGGCGCCGGGCGCGGCGAATCGAGGCCGCCGCGACCGCCGGTGCTCCGGCCGCCGAGGGTCCCGAGGTCGCACCCGAGCTCGACGACGTCTAGCCCTACAGCCCCGTTCCGGCCCAGTTGATCTTCATCAGCGGCGGGGCCGGCTCGCCGACATCGAACTGGATCAACGCGTGCGGCAGCAGCGGGATCGCGCGCACGTTCTTCGACCACGGCTTGCCGTTGAAGAACGCGGTGATCTTGCCGTGGACAGTGCCGACGCGGTTTGCCGACAGTGGCTGATGCCACTCGTCGAAGAAGTCGCCCAGCGTGTAGATCTTCTGGGTCGGCGATTCGATGTGAATCACCCCGTCCGAGGTGTGGGTGTGGAGCCAGTAGAAGCATTGGCCGCCGGTCGCGACCGGACCCTCACTGGTCTGAACCGTGGAGGATCCGGGGATCCCGATTCCGGCCGGGAGGGCGTAAATCCGCCCCGCGTTGAAGACCGCCAGATGGGCATGGATGTGATACGCGAGCTGCTCGACCGGCGCGCATTTGATGCCGTCGACCGGTGTGGTGCCGGTGGTGTCGGCGGGCGCGAGGAACGGCCCGACCTGGAGCGGGACCCCCTCATAGCTGAGCCCGTTCGGCGACCCCTGCGCAACGGAGGAGGTGGCGGCGGCGGTAGTTGTCGGCGCGGTGCTCGTCGTCGAGGCCGCCGAGCTCGTCTTGGGCGAGCTTGCGCCGCACGCCGCCAGTGCAACTGCGGCCGCCACGGCCGCCACGAAACCGATCATCCTGGGTCGCATCGGCGCAACCGTAGCTTGATCGGCGGGCGCGTGGCGCTGATAAGTTTGCAACTCATATGGCCGACGAAGCCCCGATCGGCGGACTGCCGATGACAACGGCGCTCGAACTTCCGGGTCTTAGGGTTCGGGAGAACCTGGGCGTCTGTTATGGCCTTGTCGTCCGGAGCATGGGGTTCGTCGGCGGCGTCGGGGCAGCGTTCAAGGGTCTGCGCCGCGGCGAGATCGGCCAGTACACACAGCTGCTCGAGGACTCACGCCGTCACGCGATCGACCGGATGGTCGACAACGCCCGCCTGCTCGGCGCCGACGCGATCGTCGCGGTGCGGTTTGACTCGTCTGAGATCGGACAGCAGTTCACCGAGATCGTCGCCTACGGGACGGCGGTCAGGGTCGAGCCAGCGGACTGAGCCCGCGGGCGTGCTGCTCAGCGACGCAGACCGCGAGCAACTGTTCGAGCGGCTCAATCGCCATGTCGCCGCGGGCACGTTCGAGATCGACGAGCTCGAACGCCGGGTCGAGGCGATTGCCGCAGCACAGACCCGAGCCGAGGCGGCCGCGGTCGTTGCCGACCTGCCGCCGCTGCCCGGTGACCCGCGGCCGGCCCGCGCCCGCTGGGGGCGGGGCCACGGCGATTCCGACAAGCCGCGGGCGGATTGGCGCCCGACCGGTGAGCGCTTCCGCGACCCGCGCACGAACCGCGTGATGCGCGTCTGGGAGGACGCGTCCGGCGCCCGGCACTACGTTCCAGACGACCAGCAGCCGTGACCCTGCCCGACCGGCGGCAGCGGAGGCCTTTTCGATCCCAAGATTGTGGTCTACGATATGCGGCTAATGGGGCGTTATCGGCGCGGGTGGCAGCTGGCGAAGCATTCGTGGGCGGTTGTCAAGGCTGACCGCTCACTGGCCGTGTTTCCGGTCATCTCGGCGATCGCCGGGGCGGTCACCGCGGTCGTCTTCTTTGGCGCCGGCGCCGGGATCATCGCCGGTACCCACGCCGACTGGGTTGGGATAGTGCTCGGCGTGATCGGCGTTTATCTGCTGATCGCGATCGGGATCTTCTGTGGCGTCGCGCTCAGCGCGTGTGCCGCGCGTGCCCTCGAGGGGCACGAGACGACCGTCGGTGAGGGAATCGCGGCCGCCCGCGAGCGTCAGGGTCTGATCTTTGAGTGGGCCGGGGTACAGCTTGTCGTCGGCGGCCTGATCACTCTCGCTGAGGCGGCGCTGCGCCAGATCGGTGGCGGGCTCGTTGCCGCGATCTTCGGCGCCGCGGCCAATCTTGGCTGGGCGGTGGCGACGTTCTTCGTCATCCCGGTGATCGCGTTTGAGAAGCTCGGCCCGCGGGATGCCATCAAGCGCTCGAGCCACATCGTGCACGAGCGCTGGGGGGAGGGCGTGACCGGCGCGTTCGCGATCGGCGCGATCACGTTCCTGGTCGGGATTCTCCCAGCGGCAATTCTGATTGCAATCGGCGTCGCCATCAGCGGCTCGTCGCCCGCGATCGGCGTCGTGCTGATCGTGCTCGGTGCCGTGGTCTTGGTCGTGGTCGCCCTGCTTCAGGTCACGATTTCAACCGTGTTCCGGGTGGCCCTGTTCCGGTTCGCCACCGACGGCACGGTGCTCGCCGGGTTTGAGCAGCAGGAACTCGAGACGGCCTTCAAGCACAAGCGCCGCCGCCTCTAGTTGCCGCTAGCGGCCGCTGCCGCCGAAGATCCGCAAGAAGAACAGGAAGATGTTGAAGACGTCAAGGAAGATCGACGCCGCGATCTGGACCGAGGCGGCCTGGTTCGCGCGGCGCAGGCGGTTGAAGTCGAGGACCGTGTAGCCGCCGAAGATCACCAGCCCGAGGATCGAATAGATCAGATCTCCGCCGGGGATCGAGACGAAGATCAGCACGAGCCCGAACAGGAGCAGTGCCAGCAACGCCCAGAACGCGAACCGGTAGTAAGGCGAAAGGTCTCGCCGGGTCGCGTAACCGAACGCGCCGAGCCCGGCGACGAACACGCCGGTGGATCCCGCTGCCTGCCACAGGGCGGCGGGGTCGGCCTTCGCATAGTCGTTGAGGACCGGGCCGATCGCCAACCCGAGCAGCAGGCCGAGCCCGAACAGGAACAGGATCGCCAGCTGCTCGCGACCGCGGTTGGCGGCCCACTGGAGCGCGAAGATGCAGCCGATGGCGGCGATGAATAGCAGGAAGAAGCCGCCGCTGAAGTTGCGTCCGATGTAGGCGCCGAGCGCCATGCAGCCGAGCGTCAGCGCGACCAGGCCCATGACCTGGCCGAATACGCCGCGCTCCTGGTCACGGGTCAGAGCGCCGCTCTGCCCGCCAAGTGTGTATTCCCGATCCAATGACATGTCAGAAAATCTACTAGGCCGTCAGCGGTGATCGATCAGTCGCTGCACATCGTCGGTCAGCGTCGCCTCGGTTTGGTATTGGCCGAGGTGCACCTCCACCACATGGCCGGCGCGGTCGACGAACACCGTCGTCGGCATCGATTCGATCCCGGCCAGCCAGCTGAGGTCGGAAGTCGAGCTCTGGTAGCTGGGGTAGCTCACCGGGTGGTCACTCAAGAACGCGCGGGCGTTAGAGGCGCTGTCGTTGGTGTCGACGCCCAGGAACGCGACCTTGCGCCCGTACCGGGCGGCGGCGGCGCCGAACAGCGGGAACTCGCTGCGGCACGCAATGCACCATGACGCCCAGGCGTTGATCACGACGGGGTAGCCCCGCAGTGAGCGCAGCCGGGCCTGAAGTTCCGAGTCAGAACCGAGCAGCTGCCCAGCCTGGCCGTGGACCGAGGCCAGCGAGGCGGGTGACCCGGCGAGCGCGGCGCGCGCCGCCGATGGCGTCGGCGCCGCCGTCCTCGGCGCGGCGCTGGCGGGGATGTTGCGGTTCATCAGGTAATAGAGGTCATCGAACACGTCTGTCGAGGTCCACGCGAACTGCGGATGCTCGAGGTTGTGGCGGCCCTGATCGTTGAGCAACCGGGCGAGCGCGGGAGCGAGCCTCCCGGTGATCTGCGGCATGCCGTTCTCGGCGATCCGCTCCTGGCCGGCGGGGTCGAGGAAGAACAGCGCGTCGGTGTGCTGCACGTCGAACGTCTCGGGCTTGTTCGTGAGCCAGTCGATGTCCGGGGGATTGCCCTGCGGGACGCGGTGGTAGGCGACGCCGAAGAAGCTCCACAGGCGGTGGATCTCCGCCTTGGTCCCGGTCAGCTCGGCGAAGTCGACACCGGTGAGCCGCCGGTATGCGCGCAGCCGCGCGGGCGAGTCGCGCCACGGGTCGACGGTCGCCGTCGCGACGACGACGCGCTTGGAGAGGCCGACCTCGCGCAGGCGGTGCTCGACCTCCTCGAGCACGCCGGTCGTCATCGGACAGACCTCGTGGCAGAGCGTCATCGACGGCGCGAGGATCACCCATTTGCCGCGCCACGAACGCAACCGGAATGGCTTGCCCGACGCGGAGATCAGGTGCATCGCCGGAACCACCCGTGGGCGCGACAGCGCCGTGCCGGCCGCCAGCGGAGCGGGCACCGAGGCGCCCTGGGTGCTGGGATGGCCCGAATGGCGAATCGCGGCGAAGACCGACACGGCAGCGAACAGCGTCGCCACTGCGGCGGCCACGATCGTCAACACCCGGCGCAGGTCGATCAGCTTCAAGGCGCTTTGAGGTTACGCCTCGCGGCGTGCACGGAGTCGCGATACTGGTCAGTCGTGTCGCACCTGACCGCGCGGCGGCGCTCCCGTGCCGCCGATGACAGCAGACCGCCGCTCCCACGCTCGGCGTGGACGCGGCTCGCTGCCTGCACGGCCGCGGCGGCGCTGCTCCAGCTCGACGGCACCCTGATCACGGTCGCGCTGCCGTCGGTTGCGCACAGCCTCGACGTCAAGGGGAGCTCGACCTCGGCCGTGCTGAGCGCGTACTTCGGTGCCTACGCACTCGTCCTGCTGCCCGGCGGCGAGCTGGTGGACCGCTTCGGCGCGCGCAAGCTCGCGCTCGGTGGGCTGGCGCTGTTCGCAATCGGCGCGCTCGCCGGTGCGCTGGTTTCGACCTTCGGTCAGCTGATCGCCGCGCGCGTTGTGCAGGGCGCTGGCGCCGGCCTCGTCAGCCCGGCCGCGCTCGCGGGCGCGGTCAGCGGCTTTCCGCCCGAGCGCCGCGGCAGCGCGCTCGGTATCTGGGGCGCGAGCGCCGGGATGTCAAACCTCCTCGGGCCGCTACTCGGCGGTCTGCTGACGGTCGCGTTCGGGTGGCGCGCGTGCTGGTGGGCGCTGGTGCCGCTGGCCGCGCTCGTGGCGCTCGGGATCGCGCGGCTGGTGCCGGCGATCGTCAACGCCGAGCCCAGGGGCGACGAGCCGGTCGTAAACCGGATCGTGCTTGCGGCGACCCTGATCGCGGCGCTGACGTTCGCGGTGATGATCGGTGCCTTCTACATCGCCGAGCAATATCTGCAGCGCGTGGCGGGCTTCTCGGCCCTCGGCGCGTCGGGCGCACTGGTCCTCGTAGCCCTGCTCGTCGGCGTCGCGGCGCCACTGGCGGGCAAGCTGGTCGACCGTTATGGCGAGCAGCTTCCGGCGATCCTCGGCTTCATCGGCGCGGGCTGCGGGCTGCTGATCCTCGGGATCCCGGGGGTGCCGCTCGATGACCTCGTCACGGTGCTGCCGCTGATCCCGGTCGGGATCGGCCTCGGGATGCTGTTCGTGCCGACCTCGCGCGCGGCGCTCAACGCGACGCCGATGGCGGCGCATGGCCGCACGTCGGCGATCCTGTCAGTCGGCCGGCTCGTCGGGGCGGCCGTCGGCGCCGGAGTGGCGGGCATCTCTCTCACGGGGACGCTGACGGCGACGACCGTGCACGACACGCTGCTGCTCGGCGCGGGCGTTTGCCTGGTGATCGGGATCCCGGCCTCGACGTTCCTCGGGCGCGGTGTCGGCCGCGGCGCCGCCGAGCCCGCCTGACCCGCGCGGTCGCACCGGGTCAGCTGTCCGGCAGTGGCGGGGGCGCGTTGCGGTAGGTTGGCGGCGTCCGCGACAGCCGGATCGGATTGCGCGTCAGCGGCACCGACCGTCCCTCGCCGGACGGGACCTCGACGATCGGCTCCAGCCCGAGCGAGTGCGCGAGCTCAAACGCGCCGCGCACGTCATTGACCTCACCCGCGGGGACCCGCGCCGCGGTCAGCTCGCGCGCCCAATCGGCCGCCGGGCGGGTCGCGAGTCGGGCGACGAGCTCGGCGCGCAGCACGTCGCGGTTCGCGACCCGGTCACCGTTGGTCGCAAACCGTTCGTCGGTCGCGAGCTCGGGCGCCCCGATGACGTCGCACAGGGCCGCGAACTGGCGCTCGTTCCCGACCGCGACGACGACCTCCCCAGCGCCGGTCTCGTACAGCTCATAGGGGGAGATGCTCGGGTGGGCGTTGCCGAGCCGGGTTCCGACGACGCCGGCGATCGTGTATGCCGACGCCTGGTTGACGAGCCCGGCGAGCAGCGCCTGGAGCAGGTTGACCTCGACCAGCTGCCCGTCGCCGGTCGCGTCGCGGTGGCGCAACGCCGCCAGGATCCCGACCGTCGAGAACAGGCCGGCGAGGACATCGACGAGCGCCACGCCGACCTTCTGGGGCTCGCCGTCGGGCGCCCCGGTGATGCTCATCAGCCCGCCCAGCGCCTGAACGAGCAGGTCGTAGCCGGGCAGGTCGGCGCCCGCGCCGGAGCCGAAGCCGGTGATCGAGCAATACACGAGCGCCGGCTGCTCCGCACTCAGCCGCTCGTAGCCGAGGCCCAGGCGGTCCATCACGCCGGGACGGAAGTTCTCGACGATCACGTCGGCGTCGCGTGCGAGCGACAGCGCCCGCTCGAGGTCGGCCGGCGCACGCAGGTCGAGCACGATGCTGCGCTTGTTGCGGTTGATCGACTGGAAGTAGGTCGGCATCCCGCGGTCGTCGTACGGCGGCCCCCAGCTGCGGGTCTCGTCGCCGGTCCCGGGGCGCTCGACCTTCGTCACCGTCGCGCCGAGGTCGGCCATCATCATCGTCGCGAACGGGCCCGCGAGGATGCGCGAGAAGTCGAGGATCTTCAGCTCGCCGAGCGGGCCATCTGAGGGAGTCACACCCACGGCCGTGCATCATTCACGAGATCGGCGCACGATGGTGCGCTCGAGCGCTGCGTCGGGTTATGCTCGCGTCGTGAGCGGCAAGTACGTACACACCTGCATCCGCGTCCGGGACATCGAGGCGTCGGTCGTGTTCTACGGGCTGCTCGGCTTCGAGCACCGTGGCCGGCTCAACTTCGATTCGGCCTACAACGTCTATCTCGGTCTGCCCGGCGACGGAGACGTGCTCGAACTGACGGTCAACGTCGGGCGCGAGGAGCCTTACGACCTCGGCGAGGGCTACAACCACATGGCGCTCGCGGTCGACGACCTCGACGGCCTCCTCGAGCGGCTCGCCGCCGACGGGATCGCGCCGGAGAGGGCGCCGTACGCGCCCGGTGGGCGCGAGGAGTACCGGATCTGCTTCGTCACCGATCCTGACGGCTACCGGATCGAGCTGATCGACGGTGACTTCCCGACCCCGCAGGACCCGCCGCACCCGTCGACGGTCGCAGCCTAGAAAGCCGGCGCGTACAGGTGGGTCCTGGCGCTGACCGAACCCAAGATCCCCATTACCCGTCCCGGGCGGCGGGAGTAGATTTCGCCTGCGACGTGCAAGCCGCGAGCTAGCCGGGAGGTAGAGGATGTTCGAGCACAACGGTGAGAAGTACTTCATCGTGGACGAGCACTGCCACTTCTGGGATGCGAGTCCCGCGAACTGGGTGCCGGGAGCCGAGCAGTACGCGAAGGGTTGGATCGAGTGCTTCCACGCCTACATGGGCCTCGGTCCACCGGAGACCCACTGGCCGCTTGAGAAGTTCCAGAAGTACTCCGAGGAAGACTTCGTCTCCGACGTCTTCGAGGGCGGCGGAGCGGAGGTCGCGATCCTGCAATCCACGTACCTGAAGGAGTGGTACAAGACCGGCTTCAACACCGCGGCGGAGAACTCCAACCTGGCCGAGAAATACCCCGGCAAGCTGATCGTCAACGGGCGCTGGGATCCCCGCGAGGGCGAGGCGGGCCTCAGAGAGCTCGAGGAGGACGCCAAGCGTTACAACCTCAAGGGCGTGAAGCTCTACACGGCCGAGTGGTACAAGGGCTCGCGCGGGTGGACGCTCGCCGACGAGGAGTGCAAGCCCTTCTACGAGAAGTGCAAAGAGGTCGGGATCAAGAACGTGCACGTGCACAAGGGCCCGACGATCTGGCCGCTGGACAAGGACGCGTTCGACGTCAAGGACGTCGACATTGCCGCGACCAGCAACCCCGAGCTGAATTTCGTCGTCGAGCACGTGGGCTTGCCACGGATCGAGGACTTCTGCTTCATGGCGACTCAGGAGCCCAACGTCTACGCCGGTCTCGCGGTCGTGCTCGGTGGCCTGATGTACGCGCGGCCGAGGTTCTTCGCCAAGGTGATGGGCGAGCTGCTGTTCTGGGTCGGGGAGGACAAGATGCTGTTCGGCTCTGACTACGCGATCTGGGAGCCGAAGTGGCAGATCGAGGGACTGCTCAACTGGGATTACCCCGATGACGAGTACTCTGACTACCCGCGGGTGACCGACGCCACGAGGCGCAAGATCCTCGGGCTGAACGCCGCCAAGCTGTACGGCATCGAAGTTCCCGCGGAGTTCCAGCTGCCGGCTGACGCGGGTGCGCCGGGCGACGAGGAGGACGCGCAGCTGGTCGAGTCCGGATGACGGCAACGGCCTCCAGGGGGCCGTCGGCGGGCTCCGCGAGCTGGTCCTCGGCGCGCTCGCGACGGTGTATGACCCCGAGCTCGACGAGCCGATCACGACGCTCCGCTTCGTGACTTCGTGCGATGTGACCGCCGACGGCGACGTCGAGGTCCTGCTCCGATTGCCGACGCCGCAGTGCGCGCCCAACTTCGCCTTCCTGATGGCGGCTGACGCGCGTCGCGCGGTGCGCCGGCTGCCGGGCGTGCGAGCCGCCGACGTGCGCCTCGAGGATCACTACACCGGTGACGAGATCAACGCGGCGCTCGCTCGCGACGAGGGATTCACGGGCGCGTTTCCCGGCGAGACGGACGACGACGAGCTGCGCGGGTTGCGCGAGCTGTTCACGCGCAAGGCGCTGATCGCGCGCCAGGCGGAGGTCTGCGAGGCGGTCGCCGCAGTCGGCGGGAGCGCCGAGCAGCTGCTGACGAGCTCGGTGGCTGATCTGCCGGACACGCCCGCGGCGCGGCGCCTGCTGCAGTTGCGCCGCGAGCTCGGGATCGACGCCTCGCCCGACGCGCCGGCGCTGGTGCTTGCCAGCGGTGAGCGCTTGACCGCCGATCAGCTCCAGCGCTGGCTGCGGATGGCACGGCTCGTACGGACGAGCCTCGAGGCAAATGGCGGCATCTGCCGTTCGTTACTGCAGGTGCGCCACGGGCTGGCGCCCGATCCCCAGGAGGTTGCGAGATGAAGGCGGCGAGACTGCATGCGTACCACGAGGCGCTCAAGCTCGACAGCATCGACGAGCCCAGGATCGGCGGCCCGTTCGACGTGATCGTGCGGATCGGCGCCGCCGGACTGTGCCGCACCGACCTCCACATCCAGGAGGGGCAATGGGCCTCGAGGTCGAACGTCGAGCTGCCGTACACGCCCGGTCACGAGAACGCCGGCTGGGTGCACGAGATCGGCTCAGGCGTGACCAACGTCGAGGTGGGGGACACGGTGATCGTGCATCCGTTCATCTCGTGCGGGTTGTGCGCTCCGTGTCGGCGCGGCGACGACATGCACTGTCTGAACGGCTCGTTTCCGGGGATCGATCGTGACGGCGGCTTTGCGGACCTGCTCAAGACGTCCGCGCGTTCGGTCGTCAAGCTCGACCAGGGCCTCGAGCCCAAGGACATCGCCGCCCTCGCCGATGCGGGGCTGACCGCAATCCACGCCGTCAAGCGTGCGATCGACGTGCTCGGCGCGGGCACGCGAGCGGTTGTGATCGGCGCCGGCGGGCTCGGACATATCGGGATCCAGTGCCTGAAGGCCTACACGCCGACCGAGATAATCGTGATCGATCCTTCGGATCGGGCGCTCGCGCTCGCCGGGGAGATGGGCGCCGACCACACGGTGAAGGTCGACGGCACCCAGGTCGACAAGGTTAAGGAGATGACCGACGGCTTCGGCGCCGAGGCGATCATCGACTTCGTCGGCGAGAAGGGGGCGATCGAGGACGGGATCGCGATGCTTCGCGACGGCGGCTTCTACTACGTGATCGGCTACGGCGAGAACATCAACATCCCGACGATCGACGTGATCTCGCGCGAGATCTCGTTCATCGGCAACCTCGTCGGGACCTACACCGATCTCCAGGATTTGATGACCCTGACAGCCCAGGGCAAGGTCAGCCTGCACACGTCGACATATCCGCTCGATGCGATCAACGACGCGATGGCCGACCTCGACGGCGGCCGGCTCCAGGGTCGCGGGATCCTGATCCCCGCGGGCGCCTGACGCGCTCGCCCCATTGCCAGCCGACCCGGCGAACGCTCCACGCGTTTTGTGGAAAATCCGCGCCGCCCGGGCGGCTTTTCCACGAACTGCGCCGTGAGCGGGACAGACGTGGAAAATCAGAACCGCGGCGACGGATTTTCCACGGAATGCGCCTGTGGTGGCCCGGGATGCGCCTGTGGTGGCCCGGGATGCGCCTGTGGTGGCCCGGGATGCGCCTGTGGTGGCCCCGAATGCGCCTGTGGTGGCCCCGAATGCCCCTGGGCCGGACGTCCCCAGTCGGAGACTGCCGATCGGCCTACGCGTCGATCCCCTTGGCGCGCAGCTCCCCGCGCGCCGAGTCGCTCTTCGCCAGCCCCTCGATCCCCATCGCGCGCATCACGGCGGGCGTCTTTGAGAACTGCACGTCGCGGTAGTCGACGATCTCGAGCTGGTTGCCGGACGGATCGCGCACGCGCAGCCCGCGCCCGGACGAGACGTCCTCGCCGCCTGCCGCGAGCGCGGCGCGGAGCGCCTCCTTGTCGGACACGACCAGGCCCACGTGTCGGCTGCGGTCGGGCGCCTCGGGCGCGCCCTCGCTGAGCGCGATGAACTGATCGCCGAGATCGATCCAGGCCATCCCGTGCCGACGGCCGCGCAGGTCGAATTCGAAGTAGCGCCGGTACCAGTCAAGCGCCTCGTCGAGGTCACGGACCTCGAATGCGATGTGGTTTACGCCGATCGCGCGGACTGGGGGCATTCGCGTTCCTCCATCGGGTTCTTGGTCAGCTGACCGCGGCCAGCAACTGGTCGGCTGCGCCACGCGCGAGTTCGCGCAGCTCGTCGTCGGTGCGGTCCTGGATCGGATGCGCGATCAACACGCGCCGGAGCCCGGGCTGTCCCAGCAGCGCCGCCTGCTCGTCGGCCGCGCTCGCGAACGCGCTCGACGCCGCCAGGACCGCGGGCCGGCCGAGCGTCTCGAGCTCGATCACGTCCCGCAGACCGCAGGACACGCACGACCCTCAATCGGCGAGCGCTTCGATCACCGCGTCGCAGCGATCGGCGATCTCGCGCCGGAGGTCGGCCGGCGCGGGCTTGGTGAATGTCGGCTTGGCCTCGCGCAGGACCTCGATCCCGCGGTCGCGCAGCAGCGCCTCGAGCTCGTCCAGGAACACGTCGCCCCGGGGCTTGCGGATGTCGAGCAGCGCGACCGTCGCTGGCGCGCCCGGCCGTGGGGCGAGCGGCCGTCCCGCGGGGTCGCGCTCCGCGGTCGGATCGAGGATCGTCAGCGCCATGGCTCAACGCTAGCGCTTTGAGGGCTTGACCCGGCCTCGCCCGAGACCCAGCCGCCGATCACCATCGAGAACAGCCCCGCATCGCCGCCGGCGTAGGCGAGCAGGATCCGGTCGGCGCGCAAGAACTTGGCGACCGGCGTCTGCGGATCGGGGAACCACGCGGGCGCCAGGCCCTCGGCGACCCCGGCGGCGCCGCGGACCAGCTCGGCCGCGGGGCGATGCGTTCGCCGGTGAAGCTCCTCCTGCACGCGCTCGCGCGACCAGCCGGCCTCGCGGAAGATACGCCCGTGCTCAGGACCGAGCACCAGCATCGCGTCCCACGCAAGTCGCTGGCGGTGCGACGCGACGTGCTCGAGCCCGACCGCGAGCGACGCAGCCAGCGCGTCGGGCTCGCGCACGAGCTGGTCGAGCACCAGGCGCGGGGCCTCGCCCGCGAACAGAGTCACGCCGGTCTCTTCCTCGCTGAGCCCGGCGCGCGCGTGCGCGAGCCCTGGCCACGGCGCGGTCTCGTCGAGGCGCTCGGCGAACGCGAAGCCCACCTTGCCGGGCTGGCCGTGGGCGGCGCGGTCCTCGCGCCCGGGACGGCCGCCGCCGACGTTGCGGATCGTCAGCTGCAGCGCCCGGCCGATCGTCGAGTTGGCGCGGTTTCCCTGGCCGAACACGTTGACGGCCGAGTTCATGCCCGCACGTTGCGAGTACGGACCGCTGACGACGACCACCGGACCGGGCGGCGCGGTCGTCGCGATCAGTCCGTGCAGCGCGAACTCCTCCCGGCACGCGGCCTGTGCCGCCGCGAGCACGATCGGCAGCTCGGGTCCCGCGCATCCCGCCATCACCGCGTTGATCGCGACCTTCTCGACCGTCGCACGTCCGCCGTAGGGCGGCACGATGCCGACCAGCTCCTGCGGGTCGCGCGAGGTGTAGTCGAGCATCGCGACCACGCGCTCGGGCGTCGGAGGCACGACCGGCAGCCCGTCGGTCAGCCCGCGCTCGTGCATCGCCTCGAACGGATCCTCGAGGCCGCCGAGCTCGAGCTCGCGCGCCGTGATCCGCCCCGAGGCTCGGGCGCGCTGCGCCGCGAGGCGCGCGGCGACCTCCGGGTCACGCGTGAGCGACGCGCAGCCGGGGCGCATCGCCGGCAGCCCGTCGACCTCGAGCGCCGCGCCCGCCTGGGCCACCAGCCGCACGAGCCGATCGCGGGCGAGCCCGATCACGCGCTCGCGCTCGGCGCCGTTCTCGAGCAGGAACACCGCCGGGACCGCGTCCGGGTCAAAGCGCTCCGAGAGCGCGAGCCCAGCGTCGATCTCGGGTACCCGGGAGAGCGACAGCCGCCGCGCCTGGCGGGCGGTCTGCTCCTCGTTCGACTGCGAGACCAGCCGCGCGCCGGCGGCGTCGAGGGCGGGCAGCAGCTGATCGCAGACCGGGCAGTCGTGCTTGACGATCGCGAGCACTTCGAGCGCCATCGGCCGATCGTACCCCCAGGCGCACCCTAAACTGGTTCGCATGACCGTGCTCGACAACGTCCCGGTCAGCTACGAGGAGTGGCGCAGGGCCTACGGACTGGTGCCCGAGCGCGACGCTTCGTTTGTGACCCTGTCCGGGGAGGAGATCCGTCCCCTGTACACCGAGCGCGATCTTCCGGATGATCGGGCGTCGATTGGGCTGCCGGGCCAGTACCCGTTCACGCGCGGGGTGTACGCGTCGATGTATCGCGGTCGGCTGTGGACGATGCGCCAGTTCGCGGGGTTTGGGACCCCCGAGGAGACCAACGCGCGCTTTCGCTATTTGCTCGACCATGGTCAGACCGGTCTGAGCACCGCTTTCGACATGCCGTCGCTGATGGGGCACGACTCCGATCATCCGCGGTCGCTTGGCGAGGTGGGCCGCGAAGGGGTCGCGGTCGACACGGTGTCGGACATGGAGACGCTGTTCGCGGGGATCCCGCTCGACCGGGTGACGGTCTCGATGACGATCAACGCGCCGGCGGCGATCATGCTCGCGTTCTACGTCGTCGCGGCCGAGCGTCAGGGGATCTCGCCGGACAAGCTCGGCGGCACGATCCAGACTGACATCCTCAAGGAGTACATCGCGCAGAAGGAGTGGTGTTTCCCGGTCGACCCGGCGATGCGGCTGGTGACCGACATGGTGGCGTGGTGCGCCGAGGCGATGCCGCGCTGGCACCCGATCAGCATCTCGGGCTATCACATCCGCGAGGCAGGCTCGACGGCGGTGCAGGAGCTTGCTTTCACGCTCAAGGATGGGCTGACCTACGTCGAGCACGCGGTCGCTCGGGGCCTCGATGTCGATGATTTCGCACCGCGGTTGAGCTTCTTCTTCAACGCGCAGATCGACTTTTTCGAGGAGATCGCGAAGTACCGCGCGGCGCGGCGGATCTGGGCGCGCGAGCTCAAGAACACGTTCGGGGCGCGTAAGCCGGAGTCGTGGCGAATGCGCTTTCACACGCAGACAGCGGGCGTGTCGCTGACCGCTCAGCAGCCGCTGAACAACATCGTCCGCACGGCGATCGAGGCGCTCGCCGGGGTGCTCGGCGGGACGCAGTCGCTGCACACCAACTCGTATGACGAGGCGCTTGCGCTCCCGACCGAGGAGGCCGTCCGGATCGCGCTCAGAACGCAGCAGATCATCGCCGAGGAGACCGGGGTCGCAAACACGATCGATCCGCTCGGCGGTGCCTACTTCGTCGAGGCGCTGACCGACCAGATGGAGGAGCGCGCCTACGAGTACTTCCACAAGATCGACGAGCTCGGCGGGATGGTCGAGGCAGTCAAGCGGGGCTTCCCGCAGCGCGAGATCGCCGACGCGGCGTTCGAGCTCCAGCAGGAGATCGACGCCGGTCGTCGCACCGTCGTCGGCGTCAACCGCTTCACCGAGGGCGACGAGGGCGAGCTCTCGCTCCTGCGGATCGACCCCGCGCTCGAGCAAAAGCAGATCCAGCGCGTCCGGGCCGCCCGCGAACAACGCGACACGGCCGCCGTGCAGGACCTGCTCAACGCGATCGGCGATGCGGCAGCAGACCACACCAACCTGATGCCGCTGCTGATCGACGCCGCCCGTGCCGGGGTCTCCGAAGGCGAGATCGTGCAGGCGCTCCAGCAGGTCTGGGGCGATTACCGCGAGCTGCCCGCGTTCTGAGAGCCGGGCGGCGGGCGACGGTCGATCACTCCGGATCGGGCGGGCCGGGTGACGCGTGCCGATCTGGCGCGGCGAGCGTTGCCGTCAGATCTTGCGGTAACGCGCCTCGACAAACGAGAAGATCGCGAATCCTGCCAGGCCCGCGGCGACGACACCCAGCAGGACCGGACCGTATGAGCTGTGGGCGAGCTTCGCGAGCGCGCCGTCGAGGCCGATCGCGCTGCGCGGCGTGTAGTCGACCGCGGCCTTGACGACGCCGTACGCGATCAACGCGAACACGGCCGCGCGCGCCAGGTAGCCGAACGCTCCGAGCGCGGCGAAGCCGCGCTTCACGGACTCGCGCATCCGCGAGGTGTCGGAGTCGTCGACGAAGGTGCGCGAGATGCCGATGTAGGCCTGTGCGATCGCGACCCCGGCGAGGACCCCGCCGGCGATCGCGACGAGCTCCGGGCCGCCAGGCCACCCCAGCACGCCCGCAGCCTCGTGCTTTGGGCTGCTGCTGCCGCCGCTCGTGCTGGCGCCGATCAGAATCCGGATCGCCGTGTAGCAGAGGCCGGCATACACGAGCCCGCTCACGAACGCCGCCGCCCGACGGTGGGGTTTGCGCTCTTCGGGGTTCCCGGAGCCCACCACTGCTGTGAACAGGCGCCAGACCGCGTAGCCGGCGAGGCCGACGGCGACGATCACCAGCAAAACTCTGCCGAGCGGCTCGCCCGCGATCGACTCCAGCGCCCCGCGCTGGCTCGCGGTCTTGCCGCCGACGCCAATCGCGACTTCGAACGCGAGGATGCCGATCACGGCGTAGACAACGCCCCGGGCCGCGAGGCCCGAGCGCGCGAGCCACGCGAAGGCCGGCTGACGGGTGACCCGTTGGGCTTCTTGACGCCGGCGCGGTTCCTCGCGCTCGCGCTGGACGGTTGAACTGCTCGTCACGGGCAAGAGTCCTTCCGGTTGATCGAGATCCGTTCGGTTAATCGAGGTCCGCGGAGGACCGGCTGCCCTACGCGGCGCGTGAGTCCCTGTGGCGCCGACGCGTATCGTCGAGCCGGCCCCGCGACATCAGCTCCTTGCGCTCACGCATGTAGAGCGCCGCGTGGGGCGGGACCGACCCCGCCTCGCGCGCCCGGCGGCGGGCGGCGGAGGGCGTCGAGGTGAGGCGACGGGCGGTGTTTGCTCTCATCGTCTCTCGGGCTCCGCCTCGCGGGTCCGGACGGGCTCGCCGGCCGACTCACCCTCGCGATCGTCCGCGGGGACGGCTGACGTGCCCTCGAAGCGGTCGCGCTCGTCATCGGAGATCAACTCTTGATCGGCGAGACCCTTCTCATGCATCTCAGCGCGCTGTTCGCGCAGGTCAGCCTCGGCACGCTGCTTGTTGGCCTCGTGCTCGGCGATCCGGGCGCGCTGCTCGGCCTCATCGGCTCGCCGCGAATGCTGGCCGGCCACCTGCCGGTGCTCATCGGCCTGAGCCGAGCGACGCTGCTCGAGCTCGCGTCCACGCGCACGGAGCCGGGCGCGCTCGCGCATCCGCGGCACGACGAATATCAACGCCGCGAGCACCACAACGACGACAACGACGATCACGACAATCAAACCAGTGGACATCGGTACCTCCCTTTGGTGCCGGGCCCTCGGTCTCCACGACGCTCGCGTAAGCCACGGTGCGCCGTGTGCATTTGCCTGGACGGACTGATATCTACGCTCTACCCGGTCGCCCGCCGGTTCAGTCACGGATTCGAGGTCGACGCCCGCGAGCTCAGCCCAACTCGAGCGCGCGTCGCGGCTTGGGTCCCCACGGGAAGTCGCGCAACGAGCCGAGAAACGAGTCCGCGAGGGCGGTCCAATCGCCGCGCGTGAACGCGCACACCGCCCGAGTCGGCCGCGGCGATGCCGAGCGCGCGAGCCCGGTCAGAGCTGCCGGAACGATGTGGCTGGGAACCAGCGTCGGCCCGATTCCGGCCGCGGCGAACAGCGGCGCCGCGGTCACCTGGCTCGTGCGGACCGCCACTCGCGGCGTGAACCCAGCCGTGCCGCAGGAGAAATCCAGCACCTCGGCGAGTCCGTGCGCGTGCGTGAAATGGACCCACCGCCGGTCGGCAAGGTCGGTCAGGCTGACCGAGTCGGCGCCCAGCAGCGGATCCCCGTCCGGGAGAACCACCACGAACTCCTCCCAACCGAGATGCTCGACCGAGCCCTGCCAGCTCGCGGGCTGTGAGCCGACCGCGATGTCCCCGGCTCCGTCGCGCACGGCCTCGTCGAGGCCTCGGCGGTGGGGAAACTCGAGCAGGCTGACCTCGATCGCCGGGTGCTGCTGGAGCCAGTCGTGCAGCACCACCGGCAGGATCCCGGCGGCGACCGACGTCGCGGCCGCGACTTCGAGTTGACCCGCATCGAGCGCGAGCGCCATCCGCGCGGCCCGCTGCGCGCGCTCGGCGTGGCGGAGGGTCGCGCGCGCCTCGCCGAGCAGTCCCTCCCCCGCCGCGGTCACACGGACGCCGCGTGGCAGCCGCTCGAGCAGCGGCCCGCCGAGCTCACGCTCGAGCGCGGCGATCTGCTGCGAGAGCGAGGGTTGCGACACGAACAGTCGCTCTGCCGCTGCGGTGAACGACCCCTGCTCGACGACGGCGACGAAATACTCGAGCTGGCGCAGGTTCACAGCTATAAGTATTGCCTATGGGATCGGCTGACAACATGTATCAGTCCTATGCGAAATCCCGTCTACCGTAGAAGACGCCTCAGAGGGTTGGGAGAGGGGTCCACAGACCACCGGAACGGATGCGCTTATGAACCAGAACCCTCGTCACACAGATACCGACCGCAGCGGCCTGCTCGCGCGTGCACTGGAGCTCGCGAGCGAGCTACGCGGTTCGCGCCCAGCCGGACGCGCCGGCGACGCGTCAGCCGATCGCGAAACCGACGCGTGGTCGATCCGCGCGCACCACGTGGGGGACCTCGCCGTCTTGGCGCTCGCCTTTGACGATTAGAAGACCGTCAGTGCTCGGTGCGCTTATCGCCGAGCTTTGACTCGAGCTCGTCAATCAGATCGGCAACGCGCTTGGGCACGTGGTGGTCAGGTTCGGCGAACCGATCGGATAGCTCGGAGACGGCGTCGGAGAAGATCTTCGAGAAGCTGTCGTCGGTCTTGATGTAGCCGAGCTCCTCGTCGGACGGCCGCTGGTCGGCGGTCGCCTCGCGCGCCGCCTCGCGTGCGCGTTCGCGGGCCTGCTCGCGCTCGCGCGCCGCCTTTGCCGCGCGCTCCCGAGCCGATCGCTCGGCTGCGAGCTCGCGCTCCATCTCGGCGAGCCGCGTGTCCACGCCCGGGTCTGGCTTCGCGCCGCTTGCCGGCGGGTGCTCGCGCAAACGCCTGATCCTCGCGTAGGCGTCCTGAACGTCCTCGAACAGGCGCGTCGATTCGCGTGACCCGCCGTTGTGGTCCGGGTGGTAGCGCAGGACCGCGCGCCGGTATGCCGCCCGAAGCTCGTCATCGGAGACGCCGGGGCTGACGCCGAGGGTTCGGTATGGGTCAGGGGCGGCCGTCATACTCGGGGAAGGTTAGAGCTCACGCTTCCGGGCCACCGCCGCCGGACCCGCCTGTCGGCGGGCTGCCGTTGTCCCCCGGGTCATCGGGCGCCCGGATCCAGTCGACGATCTGCCCGTTCTCGATCAGGAAGTTCGTGCGTGCCGTCTCACCCACACCGCCCGCGCAGTTGCTGCCGCCGGGGCCGGTCCGGCCGGTGAGCGAGAACAGCGCGTTGACGAACCGGCCGCGCTGATCGGCCGAGATGAATTTCGCCCCGCACGGGAGCGATTGCTCGGCGGCCTCGGCCTGCGCGAGGTTGTGGATCACGATCACCGACAGCTCGCCGTTGGCGTCCGGCCCGTTGATCAACGCACTCGGCAGCTTGAACATGGCGGCCGCCGCCGCCACGTTGCCGTGACGGAGCGCGTTGGCCCAGCCGACGATCACCCGAACGTCGGCCGCGCTCGGCGATCGCCCGGTCGGACCCGGCGCGGGAATTGACGTCAAGCCGCCCGGAAGCGGCTTGCGGGACGCCTGAACCGGCGCGTGTTTCGACGCCGCATGACTCGCCGGGGGCTGACCGCCGGAGCCTCCGCATGCGGACGCGAGCATCGCGAGCATCGCCACAACCGGCGCCACCCCCAGGCGAGCTCGTGCCATTGAGAAATGATCGCAGGTGGGGCCCACCACTCCGCCGGTTGCAGAGGCGAAAATAGGGGCCGATGGCGCGCAACGAGGCCACAACGTCCGAGCAGCTCACGGCTGCCGTGCTCGAGAGCTTTAACGGGTGCGACGACACCCGGCTGCGCGAGCTGATGCAGGCGCTGGTCCGTCACGCGCACGCGCTCGTGCGCGAGGTGGGGCTGACCCCGTCGGAATGGCAGCGAGCGATCGACATCCTCACGTCAACCGGGCATGCGACCGACGAGCGCCGCCAGGAGTGGGTGCTGTGGTCCGACGCGCTCGGCCTGTCGATGCTCGTCGACGCGGTCGAGCACCTGCTGCCCGAGGGCGCGACCGAGTCGACCGTGCTCGGACCGTTCTACGTTCCGGGCTCACCGCTGCGCGAGTACGGCGAGACGATCGCCGAGCACGCCGCCGGGGTGCCGACGCTCGTCCACGGACGGGTGCTCGACCTCCAAGGCGAACCGATCGCCGGCGCCGAGCTCGACGTATGGCAGAACGGCGACGACCGGCTGTACGCGGTCCAGCGCCCAGAGGCGCCGGAGGACCATCTCCGCGGACGGTTCATCACCCGGCCCGATGGCGAGTACGCCTTTATCGCCGTGCGCCCGGTTCCCTATCCGATCCCCGCTGACGGCCCCGTCGGTGCGATGCTCGAGGCGACCGGCCGCCATCCGTGGCGACCCGCCCACATCCACATGATCGTTCGAGCTGACGGCTATCGCACGCTGACGACGCACGTCTTCGACCGCGCGAGCGAGTACCTCGAGTCCGATGCGGTGTTCGCCGTCAAGCCGTCACTGGTGCGCGATTTCGTCCGCCGCGCTGGGGATGACCCGGAGCGGCCGGCCGGGATCGACGGCGAGTGGTTCTCAGTCCGCAACGATCTAGTGCTCGCGCCCGACGCGCGCTAGCGCCACTGAAAGTCGTCAGGCAGGTTTGCCCCCGCGACCGTGCACGCGGCGCGCGCCACCTGCGCTGCGGCTGCCGCCGCCGCGGCCAAACTCTCGATGTCGGCCGCCCACTCGCGCGCAGCCCCTTGCTGCACCCACCACGTCAGCAGACCCCCGAGGAACGCGTCACCGGCTCCAACGGTGTCGACCACGCGCGCCGGCTCCACCTCGACCTCGCGCTCGTCCGCGGCCGTGTGGATGCGGATCGGCCGCGGACCATCGGTCACCACCACCGCGACGGGACCCAGCGTGAGCAACCGGCGCGCCGCCGTGCGCGCGTCGACGGCCGGGTCGAGCACGCCGAGATCCTCGACGCTCGCCTTGACGATCGTCGCGTGCGGCACAAAGCGGCGTACGGACTCGGGATACCGGGCCGGAGCGGCGATCGCGCTCGGCCGGCAGTTCGGGTCGAGCACCACGGTCGCCGCATCGGGAGCGCGGACGAGCAGGTCGAGCAACGTCGAGGCTGTCGGCTCGACGACGAGCGCCAGACCGCCGGTGGCGAGCGCCGTCGTGGCGCGCAGCGCCGCCGGCGCGACCTCGTCCGGCGCGAGCTGTGCCGCCGATGTCCCGTCCAGGTGGAAGCTGTAGTGCGCTGCGCCGCCATCGTCGAGCTCAGCGACCGCGAGCGTCGTCGGCGCCCGACCCGGCTCGCCCACCACAAGACCTACGCCAAGCCGTTCGAGCTCGGCGCGCAGACGGCGCCCGAACGCGTCACCGCCGAGCTGGCCGACGAACTGAACCGGCGCCCCGAGCATCGCTGCGATCCGGGCGACGTTGAACGGCCCGCCCCCGAGGTGCGCGGTCACCGCGCCGTCGCGCCCGACCACGAGATCGATCAGCGCCTCCCCGGCGACCGTGATCAAGCGCGCCCCCCTACGCCGGCAGCCGAGTCCGGGGCTCTAGCCGCCGGTCCACTCGGGCGGGCGCTTGTCCAGGAACGCGCAGATGCCCTCCTGGGCATCGGCGGCCATCGCGTTCATCGACATGACCGACTTGGTCAGGTCGTACGCCCGGTGCTCGTCGAGCTCGACCTGCTCGTAGAACGCCTGCTTGCCGATCGCGACCGTCAGCGGGCTCGAGCGGTCGATCGCGGCGACGAGCGCATCGACGGCCTCGTCGAGCTCGGCCTCGCGCACGACCCGGTTGACCAGCCCCCAGTCCATCGCGGTCGCGGCGCTGATCGGCTCCCCGGTCAGCAGCATCTCGAGCGCCCGCTTGCGTCCGATCGCGCGTGAAAGCGGAACCATCGGGGTCGAACAGAACAACCCGATCTTGACGCCGGGGGTGGCGAAGCGGGCGCCGTCGGCCGCCACCACGAGGTCACACGCGGCGACCAGCTGGCATCCGGCGGCGGTCGCGATCCCGCGCACCTTCGCGATCACCGGCTGCGGGACCTTGTGGATCGTCTCCATCAGCTCGGTACAGGTGTCAAACACGCGCTGGTAGTAGGGCAGGTCGCGTCCGACGAGCTCGCTGAGGTCGTGCCCAGCCGAGAAGGCGGCGCCGGCACCCTCGAGCACGACCGCACGGACGTCGGCGCGCTCTCCGATCGCCTCTAGGACGCCCCGCAGCTCCTGCATCAGGGCAAGCGACAGCGCGTTGCGCTTCTCGGGGCGGTTGAGCGTTACGCGGATCGAAGCGCCGGTCTCAGCGACCGCGACGGACTGCAGCTCGGCACCGGATGCAACGCTCGCCATCGGATCTCAAGCGTAACGCAGCCGGGGCGGCAGCCGATCGCGCGCGGCTACTCGCGGTCGTGGACGACCGTGCCGACGTCGACCGGCGCTGTGATGCCCGTAGCCGACTCCGCCACCGCCAGCTCGGAGCTGATCGGTTCGGGCTCGACCGTCTCGCTGTAGTAGTACTTGCCGCCGCGCAGCCAGGATGCGACCGCGGCGATCGCGCAGCATGCGGCGGCGAAGTAGAACGCGTCGTGGATTCCGGTCGCGAACGGGTGCGAGACGAGGCTCGGGAAGAACTGGTGGCCGGTCAGATAGACGGCCGTGTGGTGGGGCAGATGCGCGAGCTCGGGACCGAGCGTCGTCTGCATCGGGTTGTAACCGAGAAATGCCGAGAACAGGGTGCCGACCGCCGGAAGATGGGAGACCTTGACCGCATAGGCATGCGGGACGCCGTTGCTGCTGAGGCCGTGCAACAGGGCGAGCGGGAGCCTCGAGGACAGCCCGATGATGATCAGGCTGAAGAAGATCCCGATCGACAGCACCGACGCGGAGCCCATGAAGGTCGCGGCCATTCCGGCGCCGGCGCCGCGCTGATCGGGCGGCAGGCTGTTCATGATCCCGGTCTGGTTGGGCGCGGCGAACAGCCCCATCGCGAAGCCGATCACGAAGATGATCAGGCCGAAGACCCAGTAGGTGAAGTTGACCGGCAGGATCGTCAGCAGCAGCAGCCCGATCGCCGACAGGATCATGCCGCCGAACGTGAACGGGCGCGCTCCGTAGTGGTCGGCGAGTCGCCCGGAGATCGGCCCGGCGAGCAGGAACCCGGCCGACAGCGGCAGCATGAAGATCCCGGCGTAGAGCGGCGTGTCGGAGAAGCTGTATCCGTGGATCGGCAACCAGATCCCCTGCAGCCACAGGATCAGCATGAACATCAGCCCACCGCGCGAGAGCGCCGAGAGGAAGGTCGCGACGCTGCCACCCGAGAATGCGCGGATCTTGAACAGCGGCAGGCGGAACATCGGTTGGCTGACACGCGACTCGATCACGACGAATGCGGCCAGCACGATGAGCCCACCGGCGATCGCGGCGATCACGCCGGGCGCGGTCCAGCCCATCGAGTGCCCGCCGTAGGGAAGGATCCCGTAGGTGATTCCGACGAGCAGCGCGATCAGTCCGACCGCGAACGTGACGTTGCCCAGCCAGTCGATCTTCGCCCGGACACGGATGCCGCGCTCCTCGAGTTTCAGGTAAGCCCACACCGTCCCGAACACGCCGAACGGCACCGACACCAGGAACACCAGCCGCCACGCGATCGGCGCCAGCACACCGCCGAGCACGAGCCCGATGAACGAGCCCGCGATCGCCGCAACCATGTTGATCCCGAGCGCGAGGCCGCGCTCCTCGGCCGGGAACGCGTCGGTCAAGATCGCCGACGAGTTCGCGAACAGACAGGCGGCGCCGATTCCCTGCACGATCCGCATCACGATCAGCCACAGCGCCGCCGAGCTGCCATCGAGCCAGGTCACCGACAACAGAATCGAGCCGATCGTGAAGATCGCGAAGCCGAGGTTGTACATCCGCACGCGACCGAACATGTCCCCGACGCGCCCGAGGCTCACGACCAGCACCGCCATCACGACCATGAAACCCAACAGCATCCACAGCAGATAGCTCGTGTTCGACGGGACCAGCGGATTGAGGTGGATACCGCGGAAGATCGCCGGCAGCGCAATGATCACGATCGACTGGTTGATCGTCGCCATCAGGATCCCCAACGTCGTGTTCGACAGCGCAATCCACTTGTAGCGGTCAGGGTGCGTCGCGGGCCGACCGTTGCGCTTCGTCATCGGTCCGGTCGCGCTGCCGTTGCCGTGCGAACCGTTGCTGCCGTCGCCGTGCGAGAGGGGGGACCCGTTATCGCGCGGCCGGGAAGAGCCGTTGCCGCTCTGTCCCGCGCTCACGCGTCGCGCTCCGTCAGGCGCTCGATCAACCCATCGAGGATCTCGACCGAGCGCGCGAGCGTGTCCACATCCTCGTCACAGAGCATCGCCATCTGCTCATGCAGCATCGCTCGGTACTCCGCGCGCAGTTGCTCAAACGCGTCCCCGCCCGCGCTCGTGAGGCTGACGAGGACCGCGCGACCATCACTCGGGTCGGCAACCCGCTCGACCCATCCGCGCTCGGCAAGGCGGTTGACGAGCAGCGTGATCGCGGGCTGGGTCACGCGCTCGATGCATGCGAGCTCGGTGATCCGCCGGGGGCCGTGGGAGAGGATCCGCAGCACGCCGACCTCGGTGCGCGAGACGCAGATGCTCGTCCGGGTCAAAAACAGCCGTGACAGCGCCGAGCTGCGCTCCGGAAGCGCCTCTGCGATCTCGTCGAGTTGACGGCTTCGTGTGCCGCCTTCCGCCAGCCCCGTGCCCAAGCTGCCGCGCTCCATTGGTGCCTTATATTAGTCGCTAATGCATGGCAGGGTCGGCAGCCTCGTCCACAGGAGCTCGAGCGCTTGGCTCAGGGCGCCCGTGCGGAGCTGTCGGCGGGTCGTGGCCGCACCGAGATCGACCTCGAAGCTAGGGTTCTGCCTCGGGATGGTGGTTACGAGACCGAGGTTGAGGTATTCATCATGCGCAGAGGACTCGGCATGACCTGGAACCCGCGAGATGGAGCTGCCGGCGATGAGCGCTGATCACCGCGCTCCGAGCCCAAACCCCCCGCTGACGGCGACGCCCGGCATGCGCCGGCGGGGCACGAGTGCCGCCCAGCTCGCCAATCGCGTGCTCGGTGATCTGGCAGACGGCAAGCTTGCCGAGCTCCCGGTCGCGGTCCGCTTCTGGGATGGGAGCATGCTCGCGCCCCGCGACCGCAACGACGTGCCGGTCGTGGTGGCCAAGGAGCGCCGAGCGCTCGCGCACCTGCTGCATGCTCCGAACCAGCTGGGACTCGCCCGCGCCTGGGTCGACGGATCGCTCTCGGTCCAAGGAGAACTCGACGATGTCCTGGCCGTTCGTCACCGATTGGACGGCGTCAGCTTCTCGTATGAGGATCGGGTACGACTGGCGGTCGCCGGCGTGCGCATCGCTGGGCCGGCGGTCCTGCGGCGTCCCGCGGTCCCTGCGATCGAGGCGGCCACGGAACACGGACGGCGCCATTCGCTGGCCCGCGACCGCTCGTCTGTACGCCACCACTATGACGTCTCCAACGACTTCTACCGCCTCCTACTGGGGCCGACGATGGTCTACTCGTGCGCCTACTTCTCGACCGGAAACGAAACGCTCGAGGAAGCTCAGGAACACAAGCTCGACCTGATCTGCCGCAAGCTGCGCCTCTCGGAGGGCGAGCGGTTCCTCGACGTGGGCTGCGGCTGGGGTTCGCTCGTCGTACACGCCGCGGCCAACTACGGCGTGTCGGCGGTCGGCGTCACGTTGTCCGAACCGCAGGCGCAGCTCGCGCGCGACCGGGTGCGAGAGCTCGGACTGCAGTCGCGCGTCAAGATCAGCGTCAACGACTATCGCCAGCTCACCGATGGGCCGTTCGACAAGATTGCCAGCGTCGGGATGTACGAGCACGTCGGCCGCGACGAGCTCCTGTACTACTGCCAGACGATCAATACGCTGCTGCGCCCGGGCGGGCTGTTTCTCAACCACGGGATCGCGCGCCTGTATTCCGACGAGCCGACCTCGGACACATTCATATCGCGCTACGTATTCCCCGATGGAGAACTGCACCCGGTCACGGATCTGATCATGGCGATGCAGGCCATCGGCCTCGAGGTCCGCGACACGGAATCGCTTCGCGACCATTACCCGTTGACGCTGCGGCGCTGGGTCGCCAACCTGCGCGAGCACCGGTCACAGGCCGTGTCACTTGTCGGATCCGCGCGCGTGCGCGCTTGGGAGCTGTACATGCTCGGCTCGGCACAGGGGTTCGAGGATGGGGAGATCACCGTCTACCAGGTACTGAGCGCCAGTCGTGGCGCGACGCCAGACCTGCCACTAGACCGGTCCGCGCTGCTCGCGATGTGACCGGCCGACCGAAGCGAGGACTATGAGCGACTCACTGACTGCCGAGACAGTTCAGATCGCCGGGCACGGCGACGACGAGATCGAGGCATACATTTCCGGCCCCTCCAACCGCGACACCCGCGGCGGCGTGGTGGTCATCCACCACATGCCCGGGTATGACCGGGCGACGAAGGAGATCGTGCGACGGTTCGCCGAGCTCGGATACGACTCGATCTGTCCCAACCTGTACACGCGCGAGGCCCCGGGCGCATCTCCCGACGACGCCGCGGCGACCGCACGCGCACAGGGCGGAGTGCCCGATGACCGGCTCGTCGGCGATGTCGGCGCGAGCGCCGAGTACCTGCGCGCGCTGCCGACGTCCAACGGCAAAGTCGGCGTGATCGGTTACTGCTCTGGCGGACGGCAGTCCGTCCTGGCCGCCTGCAACCTCGATCTCGACGCGGCGGTCGACTGCTATGGCGCGTTCGTCACCGGAACGCCCCCCGAGGGGTTCCCGCTCAAGGTCACCAACCTCGTGGACCAGCTGCCGAAACTGCGCGCGCCGCTCCTGGGCCTGTTCGGCAACGAGGACTCGTTCCCGACCCCAGAGCAGGTCGACGAGCTCGACCAGATCCTGACGGCCAACGACAAGCCGCACGAGTTTCATCGCTACGACGACGCTGGCCACGCGTTCTTCTCCGTCGACCGGCCCTCCTACCGCGTCGCGGCGGCCAACGATGGTTGGGAGCGGATCGAGGCGTTCTACGGCAAGTACCTTGGAGGCTGAGCATGTGCACCTACGCGACCGTTAAGACCGCAATCCAGGGCAGTGCGAAGGGACCCGGCGGCAGCTGGTTCCACGTCACCGACGGGGTCGTTTACTTCGACCATCCGGTGCACGCGATGGCCGAGCACACGCTCAACATCGACTTCGCCGATCCATCGAACGGGCCTGGCGCGCGGGTCGCGGTCGAGCTGACCGCGGCGTCCGCACGCGAGCTCGTGTCCGCGATCGAGGCGGCGCTCGACTCGGCGCCCGCCGCGCTTACTGCGTAGCGCGTTCAACAGCGAGCGGCGACCCGAATGGGCCGCCGCTCGTGTGGGGGCATCTCCGCGGTTCCCGCTCGGGGCGGCGCCACGCTCGGCGCCGCCCCGCCGCGGATGGGGGCAACTGCTACGAGATCAGCTCGACCTCCTCCCAGAACGCGCCTGCGCTCGAGATCCGCAGCTCGGCTCGTTCGACCATCATTCCGGCCGCGATCGTGGTGCACATCTGATCGTCGTTATCGCCGTGGTCGTCGCCTGGACCGGGTCCGCCTCGGCCGTCACCGCCGTTGTCGCCGCCGCCGTTGTCGCCACCACCGGGACCCTGGTCGTCGTCGCGGAACTCGGGCTCCTGCATCTCGCACTTGAGCTCGGTCCCCTGCGTGACCAAGCCGCGGATCACGTCGCCGTTATTCAACGTGATCGTCAGGACGCCGTTGGTGAACTTGGTGACCGTGCCGGCGGTGCCTTCCTCGCCGGGGTTGTCGCCGCGATCGCCGCGATCGCCGTTGAAGTGCTCGTGGCGGACGTGGGCGCGGTGATGCCTGCGGATGTTGTCCCTGCGGTGGTGCCGCTCGTGGTGGCGACCGCGGTGATGCTCGCCGCTATGCGCGGTCGCAATCGCCGGCACCGCCGCGAGCACGACGCAGCTGGCCAGGGCCGTCAACAGTATTCGCCTCATCGAACTCCTCCTTGCTCCCTGCCGCGGTTCGCGGCGAAGCCTGGTTTGCGCTTGCACGTAGGAAGAGCGCGTTGACGAAAAAAGGTCACGCGACTTTCTGAACTCCGCTCAGGCGTCAGTGTCCATCGCTGCCGCTGCCGCTGCCGCTGCCGCTGCCGCTGCCGCTGCCGCTGCCGTCACCGCCGCTCGCGGCGACCGCGCTCGGCTCCGGTCCGCCGGGTGCGCCGCCGGTCGCGATCGATTGTCCGTCGGAGGCGCCGCCGGCTTGACTTGATCCCGAACCGCCGTCCGATCGCGAGCCGCCGTCCGATCTCGAGCCACCGCCCGTCGACCCGGAGCCGCCGGTCGATCCCGAGCCGCTGCCGGTCGATCCCGAGCCGCTGCCGGTCGATCCCGAGCCGCCGCCGGTCGATCCCGAGCCGCCGGCCGTCGACTCCGACCCGGACGTGGAGCCCGATCCGTCCGACGAGCCCGAGCCACCGTCGCCCGACTTCGATGATCCGCTCGGCCCCGGGCCGCCGCCCGATCCGCCCGACGATCCCTTGCCACCGTCACCGCCATGCTCGCCCGTTGACGACTGGCCCGTGTCACTCGAGGTCGCGCCGCTTGGTCCCGGACCACCGCCGCGCGACGCCCGCGACCCATCGGCGGAGTCCCGCGACCCACCACGTGAGCCGTCCCCGCTGCGGTCACTCGAGCCGCTGCTTTCGGAGCCGCCGCCGGAGCGCCCCGCGCCGCGGGAGCCGTCGGAGCCGCTCGAGCGGCCGCCGGACGACAGATCTGATCCCCGTTGCCGGTCGCCGGGCTCGTCCGCCCCGCCACCGGAATCGGACCGCGCGCTCACACCGGTTGCCGCCGAAGCGAGCAGCAAAGGACCGTCGCGGTGATTGCGCGCGTGACCGATCAAGCCGGCGTGGGGGACCGCTCGATGCGAGCTGCGCGAGCCCTGGACGCTCGTCGCGATCCCGGTCGCCACGACGCCTGAGGCGAGCAGCGCGCCGAGCTTGACCGCGAACCCACCGGCTGATGCCGCGCCGACCGCGAGCGGTGCGTCGGACGCCACGCCGGAGCCGGACCCGGCGAATAACTGCGCCAGCGGGTAGGGCGTCAGAGCGGTGACCGCAGTTCGGACCGCGTGCCGGGCGCGATGGACGAGTTGCCGTACGGCTCCCTCCGAGAGGCCCATCGTCCTCGCCACATCGGCCCGCGTCGAGCCGCGCAGCGCGGTGGCGACGAGCGCTTCCCGCTGGCGCTTGGGCAAGGCGTTGAGTTCCGACAGGGCCGAGAGCGCGACCGCTCGTCGCTGCACGACATCCTCGAGTGACTCGCCGCACGCCGACACATCGTCGAGTGGAAGTTCAGTGGCCGGGCGCGCCTTGGTCGCCTCGTTGCGGACGATCCGGTACAGCCAACCACGGAGATGGCTGACCTCGGCGCCCGACTGAAGCGCGGCGAAGGCTCCGAGGAACGCCTGCTGCACGATGTCCTCGGCGCGGCCGTCCGAGTTGCGCGCGCGGGCAAACGCCTGCAGCTCGGCCCGGTAGCGCTCGACGATCACCGAAAATGCCCGCTCGTGACCCGCTCGGGCGAGGCTCACGAGCCGCTCGTCCGATTGCGAGCTCAGGAACAGGTCGGTGAGCCGGGGACCCACATACGTCCAGACGCTGTCGGTCCGCCGACCTTCCCCAGTGACGCATTTGCGGTCGTCATTGTGCGGGAAGGAATCTCCGTCCGAGTGGTCTTGACGAGCATGAGCGGTGGAGCCTGTGCCCTCCATCCGCTCGTTGGCAATATCGGAGAACGGCTCGGCTGACACCGCCGTTGTTCGCGTTTGGGCGGGAGCGCGGCGCTCTCGCCCAAGTCGTTAAGGGGCGTTACGCGACGGGGACAGGCTCGCGTTGCGCGGCGGGGACAGGCTCGCGTTACGCGGCGGGGACCGGCTCGCTGTCGGCGACGACCTCGGTGACGGCGACGCCGAGCTGCCGGATCTTCTGCGGGAGCTCGTCGCGCTGCCAGCGTGAGAGGTGCGAAGGGAGCATCGACACGATCACCTCGTCAAAGCCGAGCAGTTTCAGCGCGTCTTTGACCGCGGTGAACGGCTCGTTTGAACCGACGATCCCGATGACCTCCGCTCCCGCTGCCTGGGAAAGCAGCGGCAGTGCCGCCGAAAGCCGGCGTTCGGCTTCGGCATTTCCATAGGTGATCGGCGCGCCGACCGGACGCAGACCGCGGAATACAGCCGGCACCATGAGCGTGAACGTGCACGCGCCGTCGCTCGCCCGCGAGGCGACCGCCTCGATCAGCTGATCGCTGCGCGCCGTCTGGCTGGCGACGATCAGAACGCGGGCGCGAGTGAACGCGGGCAACCGGTCGCTTGAGGTCGCAAAAACTCCATCACCGCTAGTGACGCGCAAAGCGGAAGATTTATTCCCGGCCGTCGTACGGGCAAGGTTGCCTGCGAAGCGGCGCTTGTCCCGGTGCTAATGCTTGCGTGCGGCCCGGGCGAACGCGGACGCCTCGAGCGCGTATCGCGGCCCGCTGACGTGGTCGACCCAGTTGCGCGCGAGCATCACGGCGCGCTTGGGCCAGAAGATGCCCGTCGGAGGAGCGCCGGGCCGACAGGCGCCGCCGCTGCCGCCGGGGTTTGAGAACCAGAGCAGACCGTCGACATCCCGGTAGTTGGTCTGCTGCGCGATGTCATTGCCGACGCTGAGCGGTCCGAGCCCGCGGCCGGGTGGGTTGCAGAGAACCTCGTTGCCGTGGTGGACGCGGCGGCGAGGACGCAACGGCCCGCGGCCGTTGGAGCCGGTGTTGACGATGAAGTGCACGCCGCCGAGCATCTTCGAGATCTTCTGCCCGTAGTGCACCTCGGTCGTGGTCCAGTCGAAGTGGGTTGCGTTGAGGAAGAACCCCGCCGCCTGCCTGATGCCGGCGCCACGCAGGAAACGCGCCATTCGCCGGGCGTGGACGGCATCGGCTGCGCCGGCGTCCAGGTAAACGAGCACGTGCGGATCGGCGTTGAGCGCCGCGATCGCGTACTTGAGCTCGGCGTCACGGATCCTCAGCTGCCTGCGGTGTAGGCAGGGTGCGGTGATCAGCGAGTCGATCTCGAGGAAGAAGACGACGTGCGAGTTGCCGATCCCCTTCCCGACGCCTTTGATGAAACGGTCATAGCGGCGCTTCATACGCGGCGTCGCGGTATAGCCGCAGTGGCCGTGGACCAGGCTGTAGGTCGAGAGCATGACCGTCGTACCCGGCTGGCTGATCTGCGCGTTCTCCATATACCGAGCGACGCGACCTTCGACGTGGTTCATGTTCCACATGAAGAAGCGGTGCGCGCCGGGCTCATCGGCGAGGCGGCCGAGCATCGCTGACCATTTCGGCTTGCGGTGCGCGTAACGGCGCTCGGCCCTCGCCGCGCCCGTGTTCCGATCGATGAAGAACTTTGTGCCGGCGATCGGATTGCCGTAGTACGGCCCCGGGACGCCGAGCGGATTCGCGTCATCGCGCGGCTGCAGCGGGTCGTCGCGCAGGATCGTGATCATCGAGTTGTGGTTGGGGCCGAGCGCGTCGGGCCACGATCCATACAGGTACGCGAGCGCGTGCACGGCCGTCGCGTTTAGCCCCTCGTCGATGATCTTCACGTTGAAGCTGTAGCTCTTCTGCCCCGGCTGGAACGTGATGTAGGTGTTGCCGATCGCGTCGAAGTCGACCTTGTTGCGGCCATCCTGCTGCTTAACGCCGTACCCGACGTGCTCCTCGCCGCTCAGGTTGCCGGTGCGCTCGATCGTGATCGTCAGGTAGCCCTGCGCCTCGTGAGCGGTGTAAGTCGCCTGGTCGAGCGAGACCGTTCCCGGCACCTTGGGGTGGCTCGTGGCCGCCGAGCTGCCGCCCGGCAGCGCGAGCGCCAGTGCGAGGCTCAGGACAGCCACGAGTGGTCTTGCCAGCCGCGAGAAACTCGTCATCAAAAGGTCTGCCCGTCTATACCGGTGCTCCCGACATCGGCTCGTACATCCGGCATTTGAGCACTTCGGAGCGAATTCGACAAATGGCGGTTTCCGCCGACCGCCGGCGTCGCCGCTGTCTGATCGCGGGCGCGGCCCCCGCCTAACCGCTGCTGGCGCTGCCGTCGTCTGACCGCTGGCGCTTGATCGGCGGGCGCCGGTACTACATGATCAGCACCTCAACCGTGCCGTCCGCTTCGCCGCAATCGAGCCCAACACCCGTGGGCCTGCCCACGCCCGAGCCCGGCTCGGGTCACGAGCGGCGGCTGTACGCGCCGCCGATGTTCGACGATCGGCCACAGGCGGCCCAGATCGTGATCGCCGGGCTGATCCCGATCGCGCTCGGCGCGCTCGCGGGAATCCTGATCGGCACCTCGGCGACTGCGTACTGGATCCTCGGGGTGGTCGCGGGCGTCGGGGCGGTGCTGTCCGGCTTCGAGCATCGCGGCGGCTGGGAGGCGGCCGACCGCGGTTTCTTCGGCGGCCTCTTCTACGGCGTGGCACTGCTCGTCGTCCACGCGCTCGTCGGGACCGAGGCGCAAGTGTCGCTCGGGAGCTTTCCGCCGCTGTTGGCGGTGATCACGGCGATCGCGGGAATGCTGCTCGCCGCCGCAGGCGGCAGGCTCGGCCGCGCGTTGCGCGAACGGGCTGGGCTGCAGGCGCCGCCGGACCCCTACAGTGGCTGACGCCCGCCGCGCAGCCGTC
Organism: uncultured Solirubrobacterales bacterium; assembly: GCA_963744695.1. GTDB lineage: Bacteria > Actinomycetota > Thermoleophilia > Solirubrobacterales > Solirubrobacteraceae > Palsa-465. The sequence goes on from CAVUUT010000012.1 coordinate 63,240, forward strand.
CGGGCGCTGATCGAAACTTTGGGCGGACACTCGAGCGACTGCGGTTGACCAATGGGCAAGGTCGTTGCACTCTCATTTCTAGCCGCGGTGAATCCGACGCTGGTCGCGGCGACGACGGTGATGCTGCTCCTACCGCACCCCTCGAAGCTGATGCTGGGCTACTACCTCGGCGCGATGATGACCAGCATCTCGCTTGGGCTGCTGATCGTCTTCTCATTGCAAAGCTCGGGCGCCAGCAAGACGACTCAGAGCACGCTCAGCCCGATCGCCGACATCGTTCTCGGCGCGCTCCTGCTGACGCTTTCGTTCGTATTGGGAACCGGCCGCGCGAAGGGCGTCTCGGAGTGGCGCGCGCGACGCAAGGAGGCGGGCGGCGACAAAGGCCCGCCCAAGTGGCAGCAGTACCTGAGCCGAGGCTCGCCGCGGGCCACATTCGTCGTCGGTGCCCTGCTGACCCTTCCGGGCGCGTCATATCTCGCCGGGCTCCACCACCTGAGCGAACTGAACTACTCAACCCTGGCGACGGTCCTGGCGGTTGTCGGCTTCAACCTCGTGATGATGCTGCTGCTCGAAGGGCCGATCGTCGCGTTCGCGGTCGCGCCGACATGGACGCCGCAGGCGATCGACCGCGCCAAGGCCTGGATGGGCCGGCACGCGCGGCAGGTCGCGGTCTACGGCCTCGGGGGCGTCGGAGGGGCACTTGTGCTCAAGGGAATCATCGGGTTGTTGTGAGCGGCCATACCGATTGAGCGGCTCTTCAGGCGGGATCCGAAGGGCCGTCCGCCCCGCGGCGGTCGAGCTCGGCCTGGATCGCGTCGAGCTGGCGTGTGAGCTCGTCGAGCTTCTGCATCACCGGGTCGCCTCTGGTGCTTTCTGCCTCGGCCTGCGAGCGGGCGACGAACCCGCTCGTGACCGCGGCCGTCACCACGGCGAGCAACGAGAGGCCGCCGAGCATCAGAAACCCGGCGATCAACTTGCCGGCGGTCTGACTCGGAACGATGTCCCCATAGCCGACCGTGGTTACGGTTTCGATCGCCCACCACATCCCGAGCCACACGCTGTGGAACGTCTTCGGGTCGACGATCCGCTCGAGAACGCCGAACACGATCACAGCGATGGCCCAAAACGCGCCGATCAGGTAGGCCGCGTCACGAGGTCGCAGTCCCCGGCGTTCGACGCGCTTCTCGAGCCATCGATCGGCCAGCGAACTGGGCGATTGCTTGGCCATGTCTGGCTCAGTTCGGCACGACCGTGCCGCTCCCTGCGCACGCATCGCCCGGCGGTCGCTCGCTGTCAGCCCATCCGCGCCAAGGAATCGCGCGCCCGGACCCCAACTGCCGCCGCGACGCGCCTATCGTCTGCGCAATGAGTAGGTCCGTGCTCGTCCCCAGCCAGCAGATGCCAAGTAGGGCGGCCTGAGGCGCATGGCTCCAAGGGTCAAGAAACGCAAGCTGCCACCAGCTGCGGCCGGCGATCATTCAAGCGCCGAGCCGCCGGGCGAAGCCAGTCCGTCGTCGCCGCCGCAACCCGCCGCCAAGCAGTCGCGCAGGGCGCGCGCAGAGCACTACGCCGAGCCGCTCGTGCATCGCATCCAGTCGCTCGTGAACGCGATTCAGAACAACGACGAGTCACAGATCGAGGACGCGATCCTGCGGCTAAGCCGGTCACGCCGCGTGTTCGCCCCGCTGGCATTCGCGATCGGCGCCTTTGCGCTGCTGTTCGACGGCCTGCGGCTGATCCTGTCCAACTGGCGGCTGACGCTCGTCCAGATCGTTCCGGCGATGTGGATCTGGCTCGCGATGTACGACTTCAAGGGCCACCTCCTGTACGGCAGGTCGTTCAGGGGGTTGAGCGGCGCGGTACTGATCCCGGTCTGTCTGGCGATCATCGTGCTGACGATCATCAGCTTCTTCTTCAACGCGGTGTTCGCGATGGCGATCTCGAGGCCCGGTCGCCCCGAGATCCGGCCCGCAGTCGCCGACGCGCGCCGCCACCTGGTCCCGATCGTGGTCGCCGGTCTGGTGATCGGTTCGGCGCTCGCGTTCGCGACGATGTTCGCCCCGCGACTCGGGCGAGAGTGGTTCACGATCTCGCTCGGCATCGTCGTCGCGGTGATGATGGTCTCCTACGTCTCGCTCCCGGCGCGCCTGATCGGCGTCAAACCTCACCAGCCCGTGCGCGAGAAGCTGACCACCTCGGCGATCGGCGGGATCATCGGCGCGACTGTCTGCACGCCGCCGTATCTGCTCGGCCGGCTCGGGATCTTGATGCTCGGATCGAAGCTGCTGTTCGTACCCGGGCTGTTCGTGCTCACGATCGGCGTCACGCTCCAGGCCGGCGCGACGGGCGCCGTGCGCGCGATCAAGCTGAGCACCAAGCTCACCGGGCACGGCCGTGAGGTCGCGCCCAGTCGGCCGTCTGAGCCGAGCGCGGGCTAGCGTCCGACGCCGGGCTCAGCCGCTCACGTCGGGTATACGGTCAGCGAGCGGACGGTCGCGTTTGTTGTCGGACAACGGCGATGGTGGGTAATGTCGAATGCCATGGTCGATGGGCTTGAGGGGCTGCACGACACGGTCGGGCTGCTCGATGTCGACCCGGACCTGGCGGCCGGGTTGGAAGGCGAGGAGCTGGACGCCGCCCGAGCGCGGGCGATAGCGCCGGTGATCGAGGCCGATTCGTTCCGTTGGGACCCGAGCGGGGTCGCGCACGCGGCCCAGGAAGGGTGGATTGGGCTCCTGTTGCTCGACGGCCTGATGATCCGGCAGGTGACGGTTGGTAAACGGTCCGGCTGCGAGATCTTCGGACCCGGCGATCTGATCCGCCCCTGGGATGCCGATGGCGACTACGACCCGTTGACGATCGCGGTCGGCTGGCTGGTGCTCGAGCCGACCCGCCTCGCCGTTCTCGACACAGCATTCGCGCTGCGCATCGCCCGCTGGCCGAGCATCACGGGCCGGCTCGTCGGGCGGGTCGCACAACGGGCCCGGTACCTCGCCCTCAGCCAGGCGGTCACTCATCTACCGCGCGCATACGCGAGGTTGCTGATGCTGTTCTGGCTGCTCGCCGAGCGGTGGGGGAGGGTGGGACCGCGCGGCGTGCAGGTCAGGCTTCCGGTGACGCACGACGTGCTCGCGATGCTCGTCGGCGCCCACCGCCCGACCGTCTCGATCGCGCTCAAGCGGCTGAGCGAAGCCGGCCTGCTGATTCGTGAACGACCCGACCGGTGGCTGCTCACCAACCACGCGATCGAGTGGCTGCGCAATCCCGGAAGCATTGACCTACTCAGCACCGACGCCGACGCCGACGTCGTCGCCGACGCCGACGCCGACGTTGGGCAGGACACAGACGGCAACGAAGGTCCCGACAGCAAGTCAGCCTGACTCGCGGCGCCGGACTCTACGCCGCGGCCGTCGCCGGTCCCGGCTCGCTACGGACGTCCCTGTTCGCGGGAGCGAACTTGCTCGCGATGAATGTGGCGCCGCCCGGATCGGCGATCACGGTCATCCTCACCCACGGGGCGTCGAACGGCGCGACGATCACGCGCCCGCCCAACTCGCCAGCCTTGGCGGCGACGGCATCGGCGTTGTCGACCGCAAACGTCACGCTCCAGTGCGCGGGAACGTCGGGCTGGTCAGCGGGGATCGGACCGAGCGTCGCGACCACGTCCTCGAAGCCCGCCGGGGCGCCCGTCTGCGCCATCCGCGCCCGCATCTCAGGCTCGCTCTGCGCAAGGAAATCGCCGTAGCCGGGCAGTCGCCAGGCGACCATCGAATCCCCTACACCGAGCGTCTCCCACCCGAAGACCGAGCCGTAGAACGACTTCGCTCCGTCGGGGTCACGGGTGTTCAAGCCGTTGAAGTTCAACGACCCGGGTTCGTTGACGATCCGCGCGCCTCTGTGGTTCTTCGCCTCCCAGAGGCAGAACGCCGCTCCTTCCGGGTCCGCGCACAGGGCCATTCGACCGGCCTCCATGACGTCGAACGGGGCGGCCAGGACGCGCCCACCGGCGGCCTCGACGGCCGCCGCCGTCGCGTCGGCGCTCTGGACCCAGATGTAGGTCGTCCACGCCGTTCCCGTCGGGCTGCCGGCCGGCAGCGACCCGACGCCAGCCACCGCCCCACCGCGCAGGAGACCGAGGAAGTACTTGCCGTCGGACCCCTCCGGCATCACATTCTGAAACTCCCAGCCGAACAGCTGGCCGTAGAAAGCGACAGCTGCCTCGGGGTCGGGCTGGCTCGTGTCAACCCAGCACGGGACGCCTGGGATGTATCCGTCGCGCTCGAACATCGCTGCTCCTTGGTTGGACCGATTGACTCCGACCAACGGTAGGCGCCCTTTAGGTCAGGATCTGTCCTCGATCTCGTCGGGATCGCGCTCCGGGCTCGGCACCGCGATGCGGACGGGTTTCTGCGGGCCTGCGCCGACACCCGTAGCGGGGGACCAGGTCTAGCCGCCTCAACGCACCAGGCGCGGCACCAAATCGCGGTCGTTGAAGATGTCGATCGATACCGCGCGGTCGTCGACGACCGTGAACGCGAGGATCGCGAACGGAGCGTCTCCGTCGAACGCGACCGCGCCGGCGGTGCCGTTGACCAGCGCCGGGCGGACGAACGGGGCGAACCTGCGCGCCATCATCGCCGCGCGCGCGACCTTCTCGGCGCCGCGCAGCTCGAACACGCCGGTGCGGCCATGGGACGCGCGCGACGACGTCGGGATCGAGGACCGCGACGAGCGCCTCGAGGTCGCCCTCCCGTGCGGCGGCGAAGTAGGCGTCGACGACGGCTCGCTGACGAGCCAGGTCGGGGTCGGGTTGCGGCGCGGCGCCGCGGACGCGGCGTCGGGCGCGGCTCGCGAGCTGCCGGGTCGCCTCGGGCGAGCGCTCGACGAGCGCGGCGATCTCGTCGAACGGCACGCCGAACATGTCGTGCAGCACGAACGCGAGCGCGCTCGGCTGGGTTCAGCGCGTCGATGCACGACCTGCAACGCGATCCCGACTGCGTCGGCGAGCAGGGCCTCGTGCTCTGGGTCAGGGCTCGCCGTCGGTCGAGATGATCGGCTCGGGGACGAACGCGTCGAGCGGCTCCTCGGCATGCGAGCGCCTGTCGCGCAGGATGTTCAGGCAGATCCGTGCGACGACCGTCGTCAGCCACGCCTCGAGGTTGTCGATCTCGTCGGCGTCCGCTGCGCTGGAGTCGCAGCCAAGCCTCCTGCACCGCGTCATCGGCCTCGCTCACCGATCCCACGATCCGGTAGGCGACCGACCGCAGCCGCCGCCGCTCGCCGTCGAACCTGTTTGCCAACTCGAGCTGATCCATGTCACATCGCCGCCTGGTTTGGGGTCATGCCAGGTAGACCCCGACAAACCACACGATGTGACAGGAGGGTGCCCGATGGCACGAATTCAAGGAGTATCGACCGATGACGCAGGCGCCAATCTCAAGCTCGTCTACTGGTTCATGCGCAAAGGCATGAAGAAGCTGACCGGACGCGAGCCCGCTCATGGCAGCGGGATCGAGCCGGTCGAGGTCTGGGCTCACCAGCCGAAGATGATGAGCGGCATGGGCAAGTTCCAGCAGGCGGTCAGGAAGGGAGCGACCGTCGACGAGCGGCTCAAGTACCTCGTCGAGCTGAAGGGAGCGCAGATGATCGGCTGTGAGTACTGCGTCGACCTCGGCTCGCAGATCTGCCGCAACTCGGGCCTCTCCGACGATGAGTTGCTGGCGCTGCCGCGCTACCGCGAAAGCGACCTGTTCACCGAGCGCGAGAAGCTCGCGCTCGACTACACGGTCGGCGTGATGCGTACGCCGGTCGACGTCACCGACGAGCTGTTCGCCCGCATCAAGGAGCACTTCACAGATGAGCAGCTGGTCGAGATCACGGCACTGCTGACGGTCGTCAACCTCGACCGGTTCAACGCCGCGTTCGGGATCGGCTCGGCCGGCTTCTCCGACGGGATGGTGTGCGTCCCGCCCGACCGTCCGGTCAAGGCGACGGAGACGATTCCGCGGGTCGCCTAGCCGCCCCAAGCGACGCGGGGCCGCAGGCGCGCGCCCCCGCGGGCGGAGGACGAGCAATGGAACCTGTGCCCCGCACGCCGGGTCTGTGGCAAACTGCCCGCCCCGTCACAACCCTGGCGACCGGAATGTCCAGGCCGAGGCCCGGTAGCGCCTGAAGCAAAAGGAGCGAAGGAAGATGCTCAATCCGTCGTGGCCGTCGCCACTCTCGACGCTACGCCTTGCCGCGATCGCGGCGCTCGGCGTTCTGTTGCTCGCTGCCTCCCCTGCGCTGGCCGCAAAGCGTCATCGGCGAGTGTCGATCACGGTGGTGTCGAGCCGGGCCGATCTGGTGAGCGGAGGTTCGGCGTTGGTGGCGATCGCGCCCGCAAAGGACGCGCACCGGCTCAAGATCAGGATCGGACGCCGCAACGTGACCAAGCGCTTCAAGGTCCGCTCCAAAAAGCGCCTCGAGGGCTTGGTCACGGGCCTGAAACTGGGGCGCAACGTGCTGCGGGCGACGCTGCGGAACGGGTCCGGAGCGCGGATCACGCTCGTGAATCATCCGAGCGGCGGGCCGCTGTTCTCCGGCCCGCAAATCGAGCCGTGGGTGTGCCAGTCGACGGCGGTCGACGCCAAGTGTGACCAGGCGCCGACGTACCAGTACGTGTACATGTCGACGGACCCGACGAAGACGGGCTTTCAGCCGTATGACCCGAGCAACCCCCCGTCCGACGTCGCGAACACGACCACGGACCAGGGCGTGACGGTCCCGTTCATCGTCCGCGTCGAGACCGGCTACATGGATCGTGACCAGTACCAGATCGCGACGCTGTTCCAGCCCGGCAAGCCGTGGACCACGTTCAATCCGCAGCGGCAGTTCAATCACAAGCTGCTGATCCTGCACGGGTTCGGCTGCGCCGTCAATCCATGAGGTCGGCGACGCTCCCTCGACCACCGGTGATAGCGCCGGCGACTATGCGCTCGGGAAGGGCTTCATGACGATGTCCACGGCGCTGGACAACTCGAGCCAGGACTGCAACGTCGCGATCCAGGCCGAGTCACTGGTGATGGCAAAGGAGTACATCGTCAAGACGTACGGCGCGCTGCGCTACACGATCGGAACGGGCTGCTCGGGCGGCTCGCTGGCCCAGTACTGGATCGCCAACGCCTACCCGGGCGTCTACCAGGGAATCCTGCCGACGTGCTCGTTCCCGGACGCGTGGACGTCGGCGACGCAGGTCGCCGACTACGCGCTGCTCGAGCACTATTTCTTTCGAGTCAACGCTGACGGGAGGGCCGGCGTGGTCTGAGTCCCAGGAGGCGGCGGTCGAGGGCATCCCGTACGACGGGTAACGCGTTCGTCAGCGTCGGCTGCACGAACGTCAACCCGCCCTACTCGCCCGCGACCTGCCCGACGGGTTACTTCTACGGGGCGGTGCCGTACTGGCCGTGCGCGGGGGTGAGCGCCCAGCAGCTCTACAACGCGCAGACGAACCCCGGCGGGACGCGCTGCTCGATCGCCGACCTGGCCAAGAACCTGCTCGGACCCGAGAAGCCGAGCGTATGGACGGCGGCCGAGAAGCAGGTCGGTCACGGTTTCGCCGGCCTGCCGTTTGACAACGTCGGCGTCCAGTACGGGCTCGCCGCGCTGCGCGGCGGCGCGATAACGCCGGCCCAGTTCGTCGACCTCAATGCCCACATCGGCGGCGCCGACGTCGACCTCAACCCCGTTCCCCAGCGGCGGGTCGCCGATCAGCCGGCGCTCGCAACGCGTACCGCACTGGGCTTATCAACGAGGCCAACAACCTCAACCAGACGGCGATCATCGATTGCCGCGGGCCCAACCCGGGCGTCGCGCATGACGCCTACCGTGCGTTCGCGGTCCGCGCGCGGCTTGATCACGACTTCGGCACACATGCCAATCAGGTGATCTGGGAGGGACCCGAGCCGCTCGAGGCCGACAGCCAGTGCGAGCTCAACAGCTTCATCGCGATGGACCACTGGCTCGGCGCGGTCGCGAAGGACAAGCGCAAGATCTCGCTCCCGCAGAAGATCATCCGCGACAAGCCCGTCGGGCCTCGGCGACGAGTGCTGGAACGGCAGCGGCTAAAGGTCTCCAACGGCCTGTGCCCGTCCGGCGTCGTGCCCGTGTACGGCACGCCGCGCACGGTCGCCGGTGACGGGATCACGACTGATGCCAACAAATGTGAGCTCCAGCCGCTGAGCCGCTCTGCCTACGCGCCGATTCAGTTCACCGACGCGGAGTGGAGCGAACTGCAGAGCGTCTTCCCCCAGGGCGTCTGCAACTACAGCAAGCCGGGCGTCGACCAACGGCCGACGGTCCCGTGGCTCACGTATCAGACCGCGTCGGGCAAGGTGATCTACGGCGGGCGGCCGCTCGGACCGGCGCCGGCGTCGAAGCCGATTCCCGGCGACACGCTCACACCGGCGCGATGAGGCCGTCCGCGAGCACGTAACGGCTTATTCTTGGCCGCATGGAGCAGGGGCAGGCCAACGACGCGCTGGCGTCGCAGCGCGAACCGCAGGCGCGATCGGAGCCGCCCGACCGCTGGGATGACCTCGTTCTCCCGGAGCAGGAGAAGAAGCTGCTCCGCTCGGCGCTTGCCGAGCTCGATGCGCGGCGCGAGGGAACGCCGCTCGCGGGATCCGAGCGGGCGCGAGACCCACGGCCTGGGTTGACACTCCTGTTGGCGGGCGAAGCCGGCACGGGTAAGACACTTGCAGCCGAACTCGTCGCCGAGGAACTGGGCGTCGGGATTGTCGCGGTGGATCTGCTCGCCGTTTCCTCGCAGGACCGCGGCGAGGCCGAGAGCCAGATCGGACGTGCGTTCGGGGAGGCCGAGCAGTCCCGCGCACTCGTGGCATTTGACCGGGCAGAGGCGTTGCTTGACGCTCCTGGGCAGCGTCCACGCCCTAAGCGCTCGCGTGAGGCGCTTGCTTTGCCAACGCTCGTCGAGCGAGGTCACAGCTACCCCGGCGTGGTCGTGTTCATGTCGCGGATCTCGCCCAAGCTCGTTCCGTCAGTGCTCGACGGCATGGATTTCGTGGTCGATTTCCCGTTCCCATGGAGCGATGCGCGCAAGGAGATCTGGCGTCGGCTGTTGCCCGTCGACGCGCGCGTCAGCGATGACGATCTCGAATACCTGGCCGTCTCGTTCATGGACAGCGGCGCGACGATCCGAGCCTGCTGCGTTGCGGCCACGGCAGCGGCCGCCGAGGAGGGCGTCCCGGTCGGTCTGATTCACGTCGGTCGTGCGCTGGAGAGCGAGTACGGCAGGCGCGCGACGAGCCAGCGGGCCAGCAGCGCCTTGGCACGCCTGCTCGACGGCAGTGCGGCGGGAGCCGCGGTGGCGGATAAATCGCAGGCCAAACCCGCGGCTGTTCCCGACAGGCCCGCGGTCGAGTCGGCGCCCGGTGACCTGACGCCCGCGAAGCCCGCGGTCGAGCCCGCGCCCGGCGACCTGACGCCCGCGAAGCCTGCGGTCGAGTCGGCGTCGGGTGACCTGACGCCCGCGAAGCCGGCGGTCGAGCCGGCGCCCGGCGACCTCACGACCGCGAAGCCCGCGGTCGAGTCGGCGCCGGGTGACGTTACGCCCGCGAAGCCCGCGGTCGAACCGGCGCCCGGCACGCTCACGCCCGCCAAGCCGGCCTCCGACCCGACACCCCCGGTGGGAGCCTTGCAGGCCCGCGTCCAGGCCGCACTCGGGCGCCCAGCAGGAGGGCCCGCCGACGCCCCCGCACCCTCGGCCGCGGCGGGCGCCGCGGGCTCGCTACCAGCCAAACCCAGGCTCGTGCCTGCCCAGCCCGTGCTCGTCCCGGTGCAGCGCGACTCGGCCGCGAGCAGCCCACGACCCCGGCCGCCGACGGCGTCCTCGCAAGCGACGGGCCGACGCTCGCACAGCCGTCACGGTCGATCGTTCCAATCCCGACTCCGGTGCACCGGGATCGGCCTTTGTCGACCGGATTGCTCGTGCTCGCCCTCGCCGGGATCGTGCTCGCGGCGGTACTCGGCTTCGTGGTCGCCCGCTCGACCGGCGGAAGTTCCTCGCCCTCCGCGCCCGCGCATGCCGGCAAGCTCGCGGCCGCGGGCCCGGTGCAGATCTCGTATCCGTCCACTTGGCGCCGGCAAGCCCTCCCGCGGGCGCGGACGCGCGGTCTCACCGGTGGACTCGCCGTGGGGCCGGCGTCGCCCGCTGGCGGACTCCTGGTGATCGGTACCAGCACGGGCGACAATGCGAGCCTGCTTTCGCCGCCGCTGCGCGTCGCGCTCTCGGAGAAGACCCCCGCGAACGTCGTAAAGCTCGGTGGACTCGCCTTCAACGTCTACCCGAACGCGCCCGCTGTGGGCGGCTCGCTATATGCGTTGCCGACCACCGCTGGAACCGTGTTCGGAATCTGCCTCACGGCCGGAGCGCCGCCTGGCTTCAGCCACAGCTGCGAACGGGCCCTCGCGACGCTGAGGCTGACGTCTGGACGCATCGTCGCGCCGGGTCAGAACGCGCACTACGCATCGGCCGTGAACCGAGCGTTGAGCACGCTCAACGCGGTTCGCTCGAAGGCAGCCTCCCAGCTGCGCCTTGCGAACACGGGTAGAGCTCAGGCGGCCGCTGCGGACCAGCTGGCGGCCGCACACGCTGCCGCCGCGTTGGCGCTGAGCCACCTCTCGTCGGTCGGCCCGGCGACGGCGGCGAACTTGGCGCTGGTGGCCGCACTGCGCGCGACGGCGACCGCCTACACGGCGCTTGCCCGCGCCGCCACCGACAGTGATGGCGCCGCGTACACCAAGGCGAGCAGTGCGGTCACGCGGGGCGAGAGCTCGCTGCAACCAGCGCTCGCGCAGCTCCGGAGGCTCGGGTACCAAGTCGGCTGAGTCGACGCAGGCGCGCCTCAGCCGAAACCACCCACGGTCCCGGTGCCGCTACCGGTGCTGCTGGACGTGGTCGTCTGGCTGCCGCTCGTGGTGGTCGTCTGGCTGCCGCTCGTGGTGGTCGTCTGGGTGGTGGTGGGGGTCGTTTGGCTGCTGCTGGTCTTGGTCTGGCTGCTGCTGGTCTTGGTCTGGCTGCTGCTGGTCTTGGTCTGGCTGCTGCTCGTCTTGGTCTGGCTGCTGGTGGTAGTCGTTTGGCTGCTGGTCGTGGGCGTCTGACTGCTGCTGCTCGTGGTGGTCGTCTGGCTGCTCGAGGTCGTCGTGTTACTTGCGCCGTGATTGGCTTTGTTGTTCTTTGACGCCCCGGACTTTGCAGCCTTTTTGGTGGGCGATTTTTTCGGCTTGGGCTTCGGCGTGGGCTTGAGCTTCAGCGCCGGAGGAGCGTGAATCGGCACGACCGCGACGACCTTCAGCGGCGTGGGCTGACCGACCACCGCTGCAGTCGGACGCCCTGCCGTGGTGGATTGCGCTTTCGTCGCCGAGCCGATCGCGAGCGCGATCACGAACGCCGCGACCGCGAGGCCGCCCGCGCTCAGCAATAGTCGACGTCGTCCGATATTCCCGAGGCCCAATCGGTCGCCTAGGGGCCTACCTGCCCTCACGGTCGCTTTCCCCTTTCACGCAGCTGCGACGTCCGAGATCATAGGGCGCGGGACCGATTCTCGACCCGCCACGAGCAGCGATCGGCAGATCGAGCGAGCCGCTGGGTGGCGGCCGGACCGGTTTCGTCATCAGGCGCGTCGTGCGACGAGCGCATCGCCGAGCGGCGTCCGCGCGTACAGGACCGAGCGGCCGTGGCGTTGCGCGGAGACAAGCCCGGCGTCGCGAAGCGCGATCAGGTGATGCGAGGCGGTAGCTGGACTGAGAGCCAGACGTTTCGCGAGCTCAGTGGTCGATCGCGGCGCCGCGAGGTCGACCAGCAACGCGGCGCGTGACCCACCGAGCAAGCGCCCGAGGCCATCGGGCGTTGCGGCGCCCTGCTCCCACAACGTCGCAACGCCACGCGCGGGGTAGATCACCGCGGGCTCCCACGGGGCCCGGTCGATCACGAACGTTCGGCTCGCCGAGAAGGCGGAGGGGACGAGGAGCAACCCTCTGCCGCCGAGATCGAACGTCGCGTCGTGTGCGGGTATGTCAACGTCGAGATGGGGCTGTTGCCAGGTCACCTGTGAGCTGAGATCCGCGTACAGCGACGCTGGTCCCCCGGCTGTAAGGCGCCGCGCCCGGTAGGCGATGTCGGCGTCGAGGAAACTGCGGATCCGCGGCCAGACTGGTTCGATCGCTCTGGCCCAGTACGCCTCGAGGAGATCGGCCAGGCGTCGTAGTTCGCGTCGCGGGTGCGCGAGCCACGGCTGCGCGATCTCCGCCCCTCGCCTGTGCTGAGTGGAGAAGAGCGTTATATCGGCTCGGATGTGCGCGGCGGACGTTGCCCGCAGCGCGGCGAGATCCTCGGCGAAGTCGCCGATCGGCCCGGCCGGGAGCGGCACCAGGAAGTCGGGGCTAAAGCCACGCGGCGGGGTTAGAGCAACCGCCTGTTCAAGCGCCAGTCCGTGCAGTCGACCGCTGATCGACCGCAGCCACGGTACGTGTAGGGCCGCATCTGCCGGGTCGCGTAGCGCGCCAGCAGAGAGTGCACGAGCTCCAACATCGGCGAGATCGCGAACCGGGTGAGGGCAAGGTCCTCGACGGAGAAGACGAACCGGACCACGGCTACGGATCCGGCACCATAACCTCGAGCGTGGTCCCGTCGGGATCGTCGAAGTAGATCGACATGCTGTCACGGTGACGCTCGCGTCGGTACGGGATCGCGAGCCCGTCCAGGCGCTCGACGAGCGAACTCTGCCCGGGGGCGTCCGTCGCGAGCGCAATGTGGCGCAGTCCGGGTTGCCGCTCCTCAAACAGGCCAAGCCGCGCGCCCGCAGGCCCCACGAAGATCGGCTGGTCGGGAATTTGATGGCGCGAGTGGGGGCGGATGCCCAAGACGTCCTGGTAGAAGTCGATCGTCGCGGGCCGGTCGTGGACATCGAGCGAGACGTGGTCAATTCGGATGATTTTCATGCGGCACACGATCGCTGGCAGCGTACGCCGCACACCATAAATTCGATCTGTATCGAATCATTGGCACCTTGGTCGGCTCTGCACCGACGATCCTCGCCATGACCAATCTCAATCTCATCCACTCGCTCCTCCCGTCCGCCGAACCGTACGTCGCCCTCGAGAGCGAGGCGCGCTGGTATGGCAACAGCCTCTGGGAGTTCCTGGTCCCCAACGACGCGACCGCCGGACAGCTGACCGTCTTCCAAGCGACCATGTCGGAGGGCTTCAGTCCTCCCCGCCACATCCACACCCGTGAGGATGAGGTGTTCCTGATCCGCGAGGGCGAGGTGTGCTTCGACCTCGACGGCGACCGACAGCTCACCGGGCCCGGCGCGAGCGTCTACATGCCACGTGGCGTGCCGCATACCTTCCGGGTCGAGAGTCCGGTCGCGAGGATGCTCGGCATCATGACCCCGGGGGCCTTCGAGCAGTTGTTTCGCAAACTCAGCGTCCCTGCCGCCGAGCGGACACTCCCCGTTCCGGGGACCGTGCCGTTCGACGTCCCCGCCGTGATGCAGGAGCAGGAGCGGCTCGGCACAAAGGTCATCGGGCCGCCGATGACTGCCACCGACACGGCCGCCGCGCGCGGCGGCGCACCTCTCGCGGGTGGCGTCAGGAGGCTCGGGTGAGCTCTACTTGCTGTTCGACGACCGTGAACCCGAGGCGTCTGTAGATATTGATCGCGTGATAGTCCGGATCGGCGACGATGACGAGCCGGCCGATTCCGAGCCGGTCCCGTCCGTAGGAGCCGCTCTCGTACAGCAGGCGACCGGCGAGCCCACGGCGACGATAGTCCGGGTGCGTCTCGACACTCTGGTACCGCGCGGTCGTTGGGTCGGTCCGGATCAGCCCCAGCGAGGCGACGAGCCGGTCAGTGATGAAGGCACCGAACCACGCGCCGTGACCACGTCCGCATACGTCGCGCATGTCGGCGAGCGTCCGCGCTTGAAAGTCTCGCTGCTCTGGCGTGTCGGGGAGGTTGTCGCAAGCGCGCCGCAGGGCCAGAGCCTGCGTCCAATCATCATCCCCGGACAAAGGCCGGTAGATCGCATCGCTGGCCGTTCGCGCTGGTTCGCGGACTCGCTCGGCCGTGAGGACCGCATCGATCTCCACCGACAGCCCCAGCGTTTCAATCGTCGATTGGTCCCCCGGCTCGCCTTCGGTACCGTCGACACCGATTGCCATGTGATCAGCGTCGGGGAACTCCTCCGCGAAGGCGTCACGGAGCGCTTGACCGGACCCGGGCGCCACCGGCCGGGGCAGAAGAATGAAGTTGCCCCACCAGAACCCCGGGTTCGCGGGCGTCCTTACCACCACGAGCTCGTCACGGCGCTCGATCGTCGAGCCGCCGAGCTGCCGAATCGCCAGATCCGTTTGAAAGCCAAGCGATCTCGCGGCCACGTTCCGAACGTATCGGGTTCTCGGGATTGAACCGTCCGCTAAGCCGCCCAGCGAAAGCCGGTGACCTCGGGCCCCGGCGCCAGCGGACTGGCGGGCAGGCCGTCGGTCGGGTCGTCCTCGTTGTAGACGCTCGGCGCCACGTCGTTGGGTGCATCGGCGTGGAACAGTGCGGCGAGCAGCTCGATCTGCCCGCGGCCGACGCCCAGCTCGCCCATTCCGCCGCCGTACATCGGCCGGTGCTCGCGCGTGCAGCGTGCATACACCTCAAACAGCGGACGCAGCCCACCAATCCGCGACGGCTTGACATTCACCACGCGCGCCGCAAGCGGCGTCGCACCGATGTCCTCGGCACCGTGGATCGGCGCGTCGTAGGACACGCGCTCGACGTGATCGCCGAGCCGCCGCGCGATCTCGGGCAGGTCATGCGGATCCTCCAGGTAGGCGTCCGGGAACGCCGCGAGCACGTGGTCGTAGAGCGCGTCGAGCGCCTGCCGATCCGTGACCTCCAACCCGTACTGGCCCTTGAAGTCGATCGTGTCGACCGCGCCGGTCGCCGCGACCTCGTCGACGAGCGCCGACGACCAGGTCGCCTCCGCGTCGAGCTTGAAGCGCACGGCCGGCGAGCGGGCAAGCCGCCGGCGCACGTGCTCGATCGAAGGCTCCTTACCGAGGCCGAGCGAGTTGACGAAGCGCACGGCCTGCGGCTCGAGGCCGAGAACGTCGTGCAGTGAGCGGCCGGCCTGGCGCAACGCGAGGTCGAGCGCCGCCGACTCGAACGCCCAGTTGCGATAGCGCCGGGCCGCCTCCCACTCAGGCGGCTTGGGCCACAGATCGAGCGTCGCGAGGTGGTCGCAGAAGCCGGCGAGCGTCCACTCGCCCGCCAGCGGCAGCGTGGGCTGCGCCTCGTGCAGCGAGGTGCCGTCCTCGACGTGGACCGAGACGTCCTCGCCGAGCCCGTCGGCGCCGGCGCCGACGAGCCGCACGTGCGTCGTCACACGCTCGGACTTGTGGGCGAGGACGGCGTGCAACCGGTCGTACTCGCACGACTCGACGACGACCGGCAGCCGTCCGAGGTCCGGCCAGAGCGACTCGCCGTCCGAAGTTGCACTCGCCGGATTCACCGTCGTCATTGTCGCATTCGGGCTCGGCACCCCCGGCCTGCAACGCGGCCTGGTGCACCTCCTAGTGCACTGAGCCAGCGATCGTTCAGCGCCGCGCGCGCCGCGCCTGCTCGGTCCAAAGCCCGGGCAGCGCCGGCGTCGCGCCGTTGCGGCGAGTGTCGCTACGGGTGAGTGAGACGCCAGGTTATGGACGGGGCGGGCACGGTGCCGGAGGAAATGATTCGAGCGGTTTCGCGCTGTCGACCAGCCGCCAGAACGGCGGCGCCGACGTCCTGGCCGACCGTCACCGGGGCGGCTACGCCGCCGGGCGCGGCGATGGTGATGTGCACACGCAGGCCGGCCCAACCGACGAGCGACGCCGATCGGTTGGCTCGCAGCGACACTCGATCTGCCCAAGGCGCCTTCACCCAGGCGATCCTCGCACCGCGTTTGACGACTCGGTGGACTTCGACGGCGCTTCGGGTGCTGGCGAGCAAGGTAGTGGCGGCGGCAAACGCCGAAGTGATGATGCTCGCCTCTGAGGGCGTCGCGGCTTGGTGCATGACGGCTCCGATCACGATCACCGACCGTCCGGCGACCCGATCGCGGGCGGCGAACACGAAGCACCCTCCGGCCTGTGACGTAGTTCCTGTTTTGATGCCGACGATTCCGTGGCGACCAAGCAGCGCATCGGTGTTGAACTGGCGACCCGCGACGGGCAGCGTCGCCTGCGCCAGTGCCACGGTCTGCCGAAACGCGGGAATCTGCATGGCCCGCATCGCCAGGCGCACTTGGTCCCCGGCGGTGCTGACGGTGCTGCCTCGCACGCCGCTGGCGTCGTGATAGCGCGTGTGACGCAGTCTCAGTGCTTGCGCATCGGCGTTCATCTTCGCGACGAACGCGCGCTGGCTGCCCGCGTCCCAGCCCGCCAGCAGCGTGGCGATGTTGTTGCCTGACGGCAGCAACAGCCCTTCGAGTGCTTGGCGCTCGGTGAGGCGCTCGCCGGCCCGGACGAGCACCGCCGACTGCCCTGCTGCGTTGTCCGCCCTGTAAGCGGCGGCATCGCCCGGCGTCACCCTGATCTCCGGCCCACCGCCACGAGCACGCAACGGGTGATCATGCAAGACGACGTAGGCGGTCATCACCTTCGCGACGCTGGCGATCGCGGTCGGTCGACTCGAGCCGTGAGATCCGATCAGACCCAAGCCCTCGACGCCGACCGCCGCCTCACCGTGGCGCGGCCACCCGAGCCTCGGGCGCCCGCCCGGGAACGTTCCCGACGGCCGCGTAGCGACCACCCTCATCGCAGGCAACGAGCGCACGAGCGCGAACACGACATATGCGACCGCGGCGACCACCAGCAGACCGGCGGCCAGACCCCACCTCACACGCGGACGACGGCGAGGCGTGATCAGCAGCCCAGGCGCCGCCAGCCCAACCGATTTGCGAGCTCGTCGACGCCGTCGACCCGAGGCGGTCTGCAACTCAACCCGCACCAGCACCACCACCGACTGCAAGCAAGCCGTGAGCGATAAGGCTGGAGCGAAGCGTGGTCAACGGACGACCTCGATGCTTCCGATACCCGGTCCTCTGCCACCCCGTATAGCACCGCCAGACCGAGCTCCGCAACCATCAACACGCTGCCTGGGAGCCGCGGTTTGAGCTCTCCTTCCATCATTTCCACTCGATCGCACACGAGGTTCTCGGCGTCGTCGCCGGGCGTGCGACCGTGATGCTGGGCGGCTCAAACGGCCGCGAGTTCGAGCTCAATCCGGGCGACGTACTGATCCTGCCGGCGGGCACCGGACACTGCAATCTCGCCGATCAGGGGTTGCTGGTGATCGGCGCCTATCCGGACGGGGTGGACTGGGACATCTGTCGCGGCGATCCGCTCGAGCACGACGATGCTGTCCGCCGCATCCGTGCCGTCGCACTGCCTGCGAGCGATCCGGTCACCGGCGCGGACGGGCCTCTGCGCTCGCTCTGGAGCAGCTGACAAGCACGCGGCGAGACGCCGCTCCGCCGGCCGCTCCTCGTCTTAGGACGTGCCGCAGGATCATCCAATTGCAGTATCGCGTTCGGTGTGAAGACCTTCTATGGTGATCATGCCTACGTCGTGCCCAAATGCTGCACGCGTCGCACGATTAGCGGTCGCGGGATCGGGACTGCTGGATTACCGTTCGTAGAGTGAGTAGTGAGAAGCACGCTGCGACTGCCGTGCACGCCATCGGAGTTCGGCGACGGGCTTGTCCAGCTGTTCAACCACAAGAAGGTGATGCGTAGGGCCAACCCGACTAGGTCGCGCTGAAGGAAGTCAACGTACGAGTGCGCCCCCGAAACCAGGGGGTAGCTGCGTGGCCTGGGCTGCACCTGATGTAAACGAAACCATAGGAGTATCAATTGAAACGTTCGACCCTTGCGGCGGGCCTTGCGCTCGTCGTTTTCATGCCCGCTACGGCAGTGGCGAAGGAATCCACCGCCCGCCACCGCGGGGTTTACGAGTACCTATACCGGCACACGTCCCAGAAGTTTGGACATCGCGCCCCGGGCCGAAACATCGTCCGCGACGGGCTGCCCCGCCGGTCTGCCAATGACGCCGACGTCGTCCGGTCTATCGCCGTGCTCGAGCGAATGCTCGTGCCGCCGCCAACCGTCAGTGAAGCCAGTCCAACCACGACAGGCGCGTCAGTGGTGTCCTCCAGCTCGCCGCTGCCGGCCTGCACCTGGCAGCCGGAGTCCGGCGGCGACCCGTCGGCAGTGAATCCGAGTTCGGGCGCTGGTGGCTACTACCAGATCATGCCGTCCACGTGGGCCGCGTACGGCGGGACCGGCGCGCCACAGAACGCCCCGATGAGCGAGCAGACAGCGATCGCTCAGAAGATCTACCACTCCCAGGGGCCAAGCGCCTGGACCAACTGCTAAACGCGAGCGGGGAGGGATCGGGAAACGGTCCCTCCTCGCCTGGCGCCGGGACTAATCGACAGAAGCGCTCGGCGGGTCAGATCAGCTGGTAGTCGAGCAGCAGATAGCCGCTTGGAGAGGTAATGCCGCGGGTCAATGAGAGCCGCCGCGGGCTCCCCCGATCGAAGAGCTTTCGCCCATGCATCTGCACTGCGGGGGCGATGACGAGTCGGAGTTCGTCGACCAGACTCGCCTCGAGCAGCGATTGGGTTAGCGAAATGCTCCCGTGGATCCCGATGTCGCCGCCAGGCTGCTGTTTGAGTTCGAGGACGAAACCTGCAAGGCCGTGCTCGACGCCCTTGGTCTCAGGCCACTCCTGCTTGCGAGGCGTGGATGTGACCACGAACTTTTGGACGCCATTGATGAAGCTCGCGAATGGCTCGATTTCACTGGTTGGCCAGTAGTCCGCCCAGTCGTCGTACGTGCGGCGCCCGAGAAGCACTGCGTCTTGGGCGGCGATGACGCGGCCGAGGTTCTCCCGCATAACGTCATCGAACTCCGTCACGAACTCGTCCGGCTGCTCGGCTACGCCGTCGAGCGACAGCAATTCGTAAGCAACTACTTTGCGCATCGGCTGATCTCCTCGCTGGGTCACTGATGTCCCTAGAGACCACGCCGACGGCTGAAACTAGTCGGTGGTCGGCTCGAGGATCGGTCGCGCCAGCGCAAGCGGCCGCAGGCAAGGGACCGCAGGCCGTGGGGGCGTCAGTAATCGTTCTTGAAGGCGAAGTAGGAACCCCGGATGGTCCCGGCCAGCTTCGACTTCTGCCTCGCGAACTTGAACCGGGAGGCGAGCTCTGCCGGGATTTCCATCCCTTCGGAGAGCTTGAACCCGACCGCCCGCTTCTTGGCGGCGTCGATCGTGTACATCACATTGATCGACAGACCGCTCTCGTAGAAGACGTAGGCCATTCGGATGTCCTCGACTTGGAAGGCCGTCGCCTCGAGAGGGCGAGACGAGATCACGATGTCGCGTTCTTCCTTGAGGATCCGGTGCACCCAGTCAATGCTCGTCTTGGCGTCGCTCGCGGGCTCCACCGTGAAGACGTGGTCGTACTTGTTCTTGAAGTAGCGGGCCTCGTTGGCTCGCAGACCGGCGAGCGCAGCCGCGACCGGCGAAGACTCGAGGCCGACGGTCGAGACATTGGCGAAGTCAACGGCGTAGGGCATGACGCGATCTCCTGTCACATTGCTTGAGCGAACCAACTCCGCTCTGGTGGATCCGGCTACTTGAAACGCGGCGCGAAGCCTCTGGTGGCGGCGGCGAGAGGTATGGCATCAGCGCCAGCCGAGCGCCGGCGCGACGTGGGTGAGGATGTTCTCGATGACATGAGCGTTGTAATCGACGCCGAGCTGGTTGGGCACGGTCAGCAGTAGCGTGTCCGCGGCCTGGATCGCCTCGTCCGCGCGGAGCTCCTCAACGAGTACGTCGGGTTCGGCGGCGTAGGAGCGGCCGAAGATCGCGCGCGTGTTCTCGTCGATCATGCCGATCTGGTCTTGAGAGTCACGACCGCCTCCGAAGTAAGCGCGGTCGGCGTCGGTCGTGAGCGCGAAGATGCTGCGGCTAACCGATACCCGCGGCTGACGGTCATGCCCGGCCTCGTTCCACGCCTCGTGGTAGGCCTCGATCTGCTTGCGCTGCTGGACGTGCAGGGGTTCGCCGGTCTCGTCGTCCTTCAGCGTCGAGCTTTGCAAATTGAGCCCGAGCCGCGCCGCCCAGGCGCTGGTTGCGTTTGATCCCGACCCCCACCAGATCCGCTCTCGCAACCCAACCGAGTGAGGCTCGATTCGCAACAGGCCCGGCGGATTGGCGAACATCGGCCGAGCGTTCGGCTCCGCGAACCCCTCGCCTTCCAGAACCTTCAAAGCAACCTCTGTGTGCTTGCGCGCCATATCGGCATCGCTGTCGCCGTCGGCGGGCGCGTAACCGAAGTATCGCCAGCCGTCGATCACCTGCTCGGGCGACCCGCGGCTGATCCCGAGCTGAAGCCGGCCACCAGCGATCAGATCGGCCGCCCCGGCGTCCTCGGCGAAGTACAGCGGGTTCTCGTAGCGCATGTCGATCACGGCGGTGCCGATCTCGATCTCCGAAGTCCTCGCGCCAACTGCCGCCAGCAGCGGGAACGGCGAGGCGAGCTGACGCGCGAAATGGTGAACGCGGAAGTACGCGCCGTCGGCGCCGAGTTGCTCCGCTGCGACGGCGAGCTCGATCGACTGCAGCAGCGCATCCGCGCCTGAGCGCGTCCGCGAGTGCGGGCCGAGGCTCCAGTGGCCGAAGGAAAGAAATCCGATCTTCTTCACGCGTCGTCAGATGAGTCGCCCGACAAGACAACCAGCGGGTCGCGACCACGCCAGGCTATCGACGCGGCGGAGCCCGCCATCCACGCGGACCGGGGCTCGCGACCATCTGACACGAGCGACCACACCGGAACCGACGGCCCTCAGCGGCACGAGCCCAGCGTCGCCGAAGGCATCGTCGTGGCGAAGACTCATCAATCGCACACGCACTCCTGGCAGGGCGCGAGGGTTTGCAACCGATGCGCTGGTGGGCACAATCGCCTCGTGGCGTCGTACAGCGTCAACCAGATCGGGATCGAGCACGCGCGCGAGCTGATTGCCAGGCGCCAGTATGTGCTGCGCAGCGAGTGGGGAGACGTGCAGCCGCGCGCGGCGGCAGAAAATGCATATCTGGAGCGCCACGGGTGGGAGAAATACGCGCAATGGTTTCTCGGTCTGACCGACGGCGCGGGCGAACAGACCAAAGCCAGATACGCATTTGTGATCGGCGACTTCCGCCGCATCCACCGCTCGGGGATCATCGCCTGCCACTATCGCGCCGCGGAGTGGCGGCATAAGACGGTCGAGCTGGCAGCCCACGAACTGCTGCAGGTGCTCGACCAAACCGCCTCCGGGTAGCGCTCCACCGCGAGCGGCAGGCCGCCCGACCCGGGGGCCGGATACTTTCTCGAGATGACGGTGGTGATCGACGGCGAGAGCCTCTCGCTCGAGCAGGTGGAGCGTGTCGCACGCTCGAGCGAGCCGGTTTCGTTGTCGGAGGCGGCGATCGAGCACATGCGGCAGAGCAGGTTGAAGGTTGAGCGCGTGCTCGCGCGCGACGATGCGGTGTATGGCATGACGACCGGTTTGGGGCAGCACAAGCGCTATCGCGTGGCGGCGGGCCAGGTCCCGGAGTTCAACCGACGCCTGCTGGAGAATCACTTGATCGGCCACGGCCCGTTCGTGCCGGACGATGTGGTGCGTGGGACGATGCTCCGCCTGGCTAATGGCTTCGCAAAGGGAACGGTGGGGGTTCGGCCGCTGTTGGCGCAGCGGCTCGTCGATGCGCTGAATGCTGCTGAGCACCCGCAGGTCAGGCTGCTGGGCTCAGCGGGGGAGGCTGATCTTGCGCCGCTTGCCGATCTTTCCCGCGGGCTGTTCGGGGATGTTGAGCTCCAGGCCAAGGAGGGACTCGCGCTCGTCAACAACAATTCGTTTTCGACCGCGCTGGCGGCGCTGGCGGTGGTGGACGCGGGCACGCTGATCGAATCGATCACCGTTGCCGGAGCCCTGGACCTCGAGGCGTTTGGCGCCAACCTCACGATCCTGGATCCGGTGGTTGGTGAGTCGCGCCCTTACCCGGGGCTTCGGGCGGAGCTCGCGGGGCTGCGGCGCGCGTTGGAGGGCAGTTCGCTGTTCAAGCGCGGGGCGGCGCGCAATCTCCAGGACCCGCTCAGCTACCGGTCGATCGTTCAGCTCGGCGGCGCGGCTCGCGACGCGCTGACGTTTGTGTGCGGCCAGCTCGCGATCGAGCTCAACGCGCACCACGACAATCCGATCGTCACTCCGCGTGAGGACCGCATCATCTCGGCGGGAAACTATGAGGCCCTGCCCGTGGCGGCGGCGCTCGATTTCTTGCGGATCGCGCTCGCGCCGGTGTTGACCGCGAGCCTGGAGCGGGCCATGAAGCTTTTGCAGACCCCGCTGTCGGGGCTGCCCGGGGGCCTGTCTGAGACGGAGGGCCTGGAGTACGGCGGTTTGGGCGCGATCTCCTGGTCGGCGCATGCGTTGACCGCCGAGGCGCGGCTGCTTGCGCAGCCGGTGTCGTTTGAGCTGGCGACCACCACTCCGGAGGAGGGGATCGGCGACCGGATCACGATGGCCCCGCTGGCCGCGCGCCGGCTAGCCGAGCAGACCGCCCTCGGCCATCGGATTGTCGCGATCGAGCTGCTGTGTTCGGCGCAAGCGCTCGACCTCCGCGCTCTGGAACGGCTTGGGGGGCTGACCGCAAGGGCGTACGCCCGCGTTCGCGAGCTCGTGCCGTTTGTGGGCTCAGCGGTGCCGTATCCGGCTGACCTGGAACCTCTGGTCGCCTTGGTGCGCTCCGGGTCGCTCGCTGCCACTTGACCGACCGGGCGGCACCCGACGGCCGGCCGGCCCGCTATGGGCGCGCGCCGATTCCCGGATAGTTCACGACGAACCCGGCCGGGTCGAACCTGATCTGGCTGACGAAGTCGCCTGCGCGGAAGCGAATCACGCCGTCACCGAGGGGCTCGTAGCGCTGCTCCGACAGGCTCACCTCAAGCGAGGGGACGTCGACCCAGCGCATGAGATAGTCGCGGGGCAGCCCCGGTTCGAGCAGCCGGTCGCGGATCACCGGCAACGAGTTGAACAGGGGCGACCATCCAAGATCAAAGAAATCGGCACCGTCGAGCTCGAGCTCGAGCGTCCGCTCACCCACGAGCTCAAGCCGGAGCGCTCCTCCCTCGAGCCGGTACCGCAGCTCATAGGTAACCCCGAGCTGCGTACCGGAAGCGACGAAATCCGGATCGATCTGCGTGACGTGCGCGATCTCCATCCGCGGCGCGCCGTCACCAAGCCAGGCCAGTCTGGTCGGCATCGAGAACACGCTAGCGACCTGACCGGGCGGTGCGGGCCGAGAGCAAGACTCGCACCACCTGCGAGTAGCGCTGCAAGATTGCGTCACCGACGCGGGACGAGAAAAACGGAAACGTCGCCGATGCGGTCGCTGGCCTCGCCGACAGGGCCGGACGAGCCGTGGCTGGCCCTGGGGAGGGTGTAGGGTCATTTCCGGATGGCGTGGCTTCCCGACCGGTTTGAGCATCCCGAGCGGGTCGAGTTGCCGACCGGTCATCATCTCCGGCCGATCCGCGAGTCGGATGTCGAGATCGACTATCCGGCGGTGATGGGCTCGCGCGAGAGCTTGTGGGCGAAGTATGGCGAGGCGTGGGGGTGGCCGACCAAGACCATGAGCCGCGAGGCAGACCAGCAGGACTTGGCCCGCCACGAGGCCGAAATTGCCGCCCATGAGACCTTCAACTACGCAATTCTTGACGCGCGGGAGAGCCAACTGCTGGGTTGCGTTTACATCGATCCGCCTGACACGAACTCACCCCCCGGCACGGACGCTGTCGTGTCATGGTGGGTCATCGACGAGCACCACGGCAGTGACTTACAACACGTGCTTGACGGCTTCATACCGTCGTGGCTCGCCGACGCATGGGGTTTCCAGGCCGTCCACTTCCACCCCTGATCGACTCGCGGCCGCGTCGGGCAGGCGAGTTACCGAAGCAATCACCCGCGCGGCGACCCTCGCAAGTGAATGCAGCCACGCGTGGTCAGCGGAGAGCGGGCGCACGTGGTGCAGGTGACCGCGGACGACGAGTACGCCTACGTCGTATACACCGATGTCGTCGACGTGCGGACGGGGCGGGGGTACCGCGCGCCTACGAGGCGGTAGGGTGCGAGGGATGAGAGCGTTCGTTACGGGTGGCGGTCGCGGCATCGGCGCGGGGATCGCGCGGGCGCTTGCGGGCGATGGCTGGGATGTTGTCGTGGGGGCGCGCAGCCGCGCGCAGGTTCAGGCGCTCGCGGGTGAGGTCGGCGGCGAGTGGGTGGAGGTCGATGTGGCGGATCGCGGCTCGGTCGAGCGGTCGGTCGCTGAGGCGGGCGAGCTTGACCTTCTGGTCGCGAATGCGGGCATCAGCGAGGGGCATGAGTCAGGGCCGTCCTGGGAGATCGACCCTGACGAGTGGTGGCACGTCTACGAGGTCAATGTTCTCGGTGTGCACCTCTGCTGCCGCGCGGTGATCCCGGGGATGCTCGAGCGCGGCAGCGGCCGGATCGTGATTACTGGCAGCGGCGCGGCCTACCTTCCGGGCGGCGACAGCACCGCGTATGCACCCAGCAAGGCCGCCGTCTGCCGCTACGGGGAGATGCTGGCAAACGAACTCGCGGGCCGGATCCCTGTGTTCTTCTTCAGCCCCGGCTTGGTGCAGACCGAGCTAAATGCGGGCGTGTTCCCCGACGACGCGCCATGGACGCCGCCCGAGCTCGCTCCCGAGCTCGTGCGCAAGCTCGCGACCGGCCGCTACGACGCGTTAGCCGGCCGCTACCTCCACGCCGAGCACGACAACGTCGACGAGCTGCTTGACCGGATTGATGAGATACGCGAGGGCGACCTCAACGCGATACGGCTCCGAAGATAACCAGCGTCGGCGCAACCTTCGCGAGACCACCTAGCGCACATACGAGTCGGAGCGGTCATCCGCCGCGTGGCCCCGCACCGGTGTCGCTTCGGGATCCGATCGCGTCGCTCAGCTCCACCGCCCGGGGAGTTCGGCTGGGCATGGTACATTGGTACCATGGTACAGATCGAGCGCACGCAGACGGGCTTGCGGATCGAGCGAAAGACGCTGAAGGTCCTAAAAGCCGTGGCCGAGTACCTGGATCTGTCGCTGGGCGATCTCGTTGAGGGCATCGTGCTGCACGTCTTCGAGGGGCAGGCACCGTTCAGCCCAGCGGTCCTGGCCAAGATCGAGCAACTCAAGGCGGTCTACGGCCTGACGCTAACCGCTGCCGATGCACACAAGTTGACCGAGGAGGAGTGAGAGATGAGTCCGCGACTCAGCGACCGCATTCACGTGGCGTTGCCGGCCGAGGAGGCATTCCAGCTATTCACTCCGCGTGGCGAGTGCGAATGGGCGCACGGATGGGACCCCACGTTTCCTGCGCCGACCTCCGATGACAGCGAGCCAGGCACCGTCTTTGAGACCGACGCGCACGGCCACCGTGCCATCTGGCTGGTGACCGACCGCGTATGGGGAAGGCGAATCGCCTACGCGCAGGTAATGCCGGGCGAAAGGGCAGGCACTATCACCGTCACGCTCGAGGCGACCGCAGGCGGCAGCGAGGTGGAGGTCATGTACGAGCTCACGCCTCTCAGCGAGACGGGCGCGCACCACGTCGAGCAATTCGCCGGGCGCTATCGCGATTATCTGCGGTCGTGGCAGGACGCGATCGCCGCATGCCTGCAGGAGCGCAGCGCGGCATAGACCTCGCTTGAGCCGACGCCTGCGCGACCACGCCCGCGGCGCCGGGCTGCGCGGCAGCACGCGCGACGCCGGCGCGGCTTTCAGGTGGGCCAAGGGGGAGTCGTCCCCGAGGCGGCCGAGCTCAGCATTCGCGGTCGCGGCAAAGCGCCTGTCCGGCATCCCCCGTGGGCATCATCGCCAGTCGCCAATCCGATCATGCCCTGCAAGGGACGCGAGGAGCAAAGCGATCGTCAGGCTTAGGGCCGCGCAAAGGAGAGCGATGACATCGTTGCTAAGCCAGAAGACGCCGCTCTCTCGGAAGATCGACTCGACGCTGTGCCTGAGCTGAGCGGCTACTCGCAACGGTTCGGCTTTCAGGACCTGGTCGGACTTTCGCGTCCGGGCGACGTTCTACAGCCCGAGTGGTATTCATTCAGCGCGGCACATCCACACGAACGCGGGAGCCTGATATTCGTAGTCGCGTGGCGGTAAAGGCCTGTTTGAACGGCGGACGGTCGCGTGCCGAGCATCCGGCCGTCCCCTTAAGCCCGGCCGAGGTCGCCGCCGACGCGCTCGCCGTACGGAGAGCCGGCGCCTTCGCGGTGCACGTGCACCCGCGCGACGCCCGCGGCGACCCAACCCTCGATGCACGAGCCTGTGACGCCGCTGTCGGTGCGATCCGCGGCGCCGTGCCGGGGGTCCCGGTCGGGCTGTCCACCGCCGAGGCGATCGATCGCGACCCGTTCGCGCGCGCGGCCGCGATCAGCCGCTGGGGCCAGCGCCCCGATTTCGTCTCCGTCAACGTCTCGGAATCAGGCTGGGCAGGGATTGTCCGCGCGGCTCTTCACGCCGGCGTCGCCGTCGAGGCGGGGCTGTCGACGGTGACCGAGGCCGAGGAGTTTGCCCGCAGCCCATTCACGCATCAGGTGCTGCGCGCGCTGGTCGAGGTGGAGGACGGCGCTGCAGCCGCGGCTGTCGTATCGGAGCTGATCCCCGCCGGAATCCCGCAGCTCTGGCACGGCTTCGACGACCTCACATGGGAGGTGATCGAGGCCGGCGCCAAGAGAGGGTTCGATGTCCGGATCGGGCTCGAGGACGTGCTGACGCTGCCGGACGGCAGCGTCGCGGCGAACAACGCCGAGCTGGTCGCGGCAGCTGTCGGGCTCGCCGCGTCGTCTGGATAGAACATGAGCCTCGCCCATGCCGCGTGGGGTGGGTGTTTGGTCGCCAGTGCCGTTCGCGCCGGCCGATCACGACCCGGCGAGTCCTCTTCGTGGCGAAGCACTCGTCAGCGCTGGCGGTGCCTCAGGCGGCCTGTCTGGTCAAAGCAGTCGCGGGCTCCGGTTGGAGCGGAGGGTGAAGGCGCTGGTGCGGACGGGCGGGTCGGGGGACGGGCTCGCCGTCCCCGGACTGCGGCAGGGATCGGGTGGTCGCACAGTCGCTCGCACGTGACCTGCGCCGAGCTCGGGCGTGCGTCAGCGGTGTGGGGGGGTCGCGTTGAGATCGCGGGTCGGTTCAGGGTGCGATGTTGTGGTTGAGGTGGAAGACGTTGGCGGGGTCGTAGCGGCGCTTGATCTCGCGTAGCCGGTCGTAGTTGGGTCCGTACGCGGCTTGCACGGCGTCTTCGGCTTGGTCGTCGCCGAGGTAGTTGAGCCAGCGCCGCGTGGCGAGGTGGGGCGCCAGCGCGGCGTGTGTTTCGCGCGTCCAGCGGATGTTGGCCTCGGTGGCCGACGGGTCTGTCCACACCGATGGGATGAGGAGGTTCCAGCCGGGCTCGCGGTGCGGGACGGCGGTGTCGGTGGTGCCGACGCGGGTGACAGCGCCGTGGAAGTGTTCGAGCAGGATTGCGGTCATGGTGGACGGCACGCTGGCAAACCGCTCGACGGCGGTGTCGATCAGGGCGTCCGGCAGCCCGCGGGCGAAGCTCGAAAGCCAGTAGTTCAGCGAGCCTGTGGGATAGCCGGCGTCAAGCAGCGTGTTCATCTGCGGGTAGGGCATCGGCCCGACCTGCGTCATCACGGGCGATCCAAACGACAGGAGCGGTTCGAGCTCGCGCGCGGCGGTGTCCGGATCGCCGGCGTGGCAGACGACGAGAGCGGCGAGCTTGGCGCCCGAGCCGTCCGGCGCATGAACCAGCCCGGCGAACACGGTCAGGTCGTCGGAGACGTCGGCGACCGCGTCGCGATAGAAGCGCAAAAGATCCGGGGCGGCGTCGATCGGGTGCGCGATCAGACCGCCGGTGACCGTACTGAGCGGGTGGACAAGGTAGGTGAATGACGTGGCGACGCCGAAGTTGCCGCCGCCGCCACGCACCGCCCACAGCAGGTCGGGGTGCGACTCGGCGTCGACCTGGAGCACATCCCCGGCGGCGGTGACCAGCTCGACGGCCTGCAGGTTGTCGCACGCGAGCCCGTACTTGCCCATCAGCCAGCCCAGGCCTCCGCCGAGGGTGTAGCCCGCGATGCCGGTCGTCGACACGGCGCCTCCGGTGACCGCGAGGCCGTGGATCGCGGCGGCTTCGTTGAGCTCGTTCCAGGTCACGCCGCCCTGCGCGGTCAGGGTACCTTGCGCGGGATCGACGGTGATGCTCTTCATCTCCGCGAGGTCGATCATCACGCCGCCGTCGCTAACGGCGCGGCCGGCGACGTTGTGACCGCCGCCCCTGACCGACACCTCGAACCCGCCGCTTCGGGCAAATGCGAGGGCCGCGACGACGTCCTCAGTGCTCCGAGCGCGGACGATCACCGCCGGCTTGCGGTCGACGAGGCCGTTGTGAACAGCGCGTGCCGCGTCATAGCCCGCATGATCGGCCGCGAGCACCGAACCGGTGACGCCGCCCTCGAGCTGATCGAGAAGATGGTTGTCCAGCGTGGTGCTCATGTGGTCCCTTTCTGTTGAGCGCACGAGCGTTCAGCGGTGCGCGTGACAGCTATCTGGTGTGCCGCAAGTCCCCGGAGACTGGCCCCTAGCTGACGGACAAGCCTCTCATTCGAGACCACGAAAGGCAATGGGGCGCAGCCCTCATCTTCTGCAGGTCCGATCGCTCGCACGCTCCCCGAACATTCGTCCGGTCACAACCGTCGCGAGAGCGGCATCGAGCTGATGATGAGGCTCACCCAAGATCGTGCTCGGCGAAGCGATGCGCAGCTGCCAGCCGCGATCGCCCGCCCGTGACGATCGATCGTTCAGCGCGTATTACCGGCGACATCTGAGGATCGCCGTCAGCTGGCGCACGCAGCGCACGGATCCGGAGCTGCCGGCTGATCTGAGCGCCGAGATGCTTGCGGCCGTGTTGATCGCCGCGGCGCGTTATGAGCCAACTCACGATTCTGCAGCGCGATGCCTGCTCGGAATTGAGAGCAACAAGCTAGGTCACAGCGCGCGGCGTAGCCGTGTTGACGCTAGCGGCGTGCTGGCGAGGACTGCCGGGGAGAGACCAGGCGCGGCGGCTACAGCTGTATGAAGACCGACTTCGGCTCCAGGTACGCGTCCAGCCCGGCGGCGCCGTGCTCGCGGCCGACGCCCGAGGCCTTGAAGCCGCCGAACGGTGCCGCCGCGTCGACGATGCCCCAGGCGTTTACGTAGACAGACCCGGCGCGCAGCAGCGCGGCGAGGCGGTGCGCGTTGGAGATATCGCGCGTCCACACGCCCGCCGCGAGGCCGTACTCGCCGGCGTTGGCCCGCCGGGCGACCTCCTCGAGGGACTCATACGGTTGCGCGACGAGGACAGGCCCGAAGATCTCCTCGCGTACGATGCGGGCACCGTCGTCAGTCGTTGTAAACACCGTCGGCTCGACGTAGTACCCGCCGTTGCCAAAGTCGCTGTTGCCGCCGGCGACGAGCTCGGCCTCGGAGCGGCCGACGTCGATGTAGCCGCTGACGCGCTCATGTTGCGCAGCTGAGACGAGCGGGCCCACGAACGTGTTCGGGTCCAGGCCAGGCCCGGGCACCGTCCGGCGCGCCTGATCCGCCAGTGCGCCAACGACATCGTCGAACATCTCCTTGGGCACGAGCATCCGCGACGCCGCATTGCACGCCTGGCCGCTGTTGTAGTAGATGCCGGTGAAGGCGCCCTTGACGGCCCGCTTGACGTCGGCGTCGAGCAGCAGGATGTTCGGCGACTTGCCGCCGAGCTCGAGCGTCACCCGCTTCAGCGCACGGCCCGCGCGGGCGCCGATCTCGCGCCCCACAGCAGTCGAGCCGGTGAACGCGACCTTGTCGACGCCGGGGTGGTCGACAAGCGCCGCGCCGGTCTGGCCGTCGCCCGTGACGACGTTGAGCACGCCGGCCGGGATTCCGGCCTCGAGAGCGAGCTCCCCGAGTCGTAGCGCGCTCAGCGGCGTCTGCTCTGCGGGCTTGAGCACGGTCGTACAGCCGGCGGCAAGCGCGGGGGCGACCTTCCAGACCGCCATCAGGAGCGGGAAATTCCAGGGGATGATCTGAGCGCAGACGCCAACCGGCTCGCGCTGGGTGTAGCAAAGGACATCACGCGCAGACACCGGCACGACGGCCCCCTCGATCTTCGTCGGCCAGCCCGCGAAGTAATCGAGGTGCGCGACGGCCTTGGCGACGTCGACCGAGCGCGCGAACGTGACCGGCTTGCCATTGTCGAGCGACTCGAGCTGCGCGAGCTCCTCAGCGTGCGCGTCGAGCCGCGCGGCGAGCGCGCCGAGCCGGCGGCCGCGGTCCGCGGCGCTCAGTCTGCGCCAATCCGAGCCGTCGGCGAACGCGCTGCGCGCCGCGGCGACCGCGCGGTCAACGTCCTGCGCGCCCGCATGGCTAACCGTGGCCAAGCGCTCGCCGGTCGACGGGTCGGGTGTGTCAAACGTGCGTCCGTCGGCGGCAGGTACCCGCTCACCGTCGATCAGCAGCGGATGGCTGTCGGCAGCGAGGAACTCGCGGACGGCGTCGGCGATCTCTGTGGCGGCCATCGATTCTCCTAGAGGGTCGGGACGATCGTAAGGGCTTCGCGGCGGTCGTGGACGGCATTGGCCTCGGCCGCGTCAGCGAGCGCCATGGGACGGGTGACCAGCGGGCCGGGCTTGGTCGAGCTCTAGCCTCGTCCAATAACGGAGGGCACGTCCGCGGTCTTGCGTTGCACGCAGGGGCGTTTTATCGCAGGACGTCCAATAAACGAAGCGAGTCCGCCGTCGGAACGCCATCAGATTCCCACCGCTCGCGCGACAATCCGAGCGTCCGCCTGTCATCGTCGGGATCTGGTCGCCAGCAAGCACGAGGGCGGGGGCCGCCACCCGAGACTGCTGGTCGTGGTGCGCAGCGGTCACGGACTTCGCCGTGGCTGCTTGACGCCTTGATGTTCCCGCCAATCGGCCTTAGCGCGGGGCGATCAGCAGCGCCTGAGTGGCGCGACCCACCCGGCTCCTCTCGTCGTAGAGCACGCTCTCGGCGACGCCAATGCCGTCCGCGGCGATTCGCGTCTGCGACTCGAGACAGATCCACTCCCCGACGGGCTCGCGCTCGACGTACAGGGTCAGGTCGGGGTTGATAAACAAGTAGTCGTCCCGGGGGAGCATCCCGCTGAGGCCGGCGCCGAAGTCGCCGGCCGCGGCGAGGCACTGTAGCGCCGAGGGCTTCTCGTCCCCGACGAGGGGACGCTCGAGGCGAAACCAGGCCGTGGCGGGCCCCCCGCCGAACGCGCCGGCGACGAAGCGGATCTCGATCGCGTCCGTAGCGAACCTCGGACGGTGTAACCCGGGAAGCTCCCCGGTGCGACCCTCTTCGGGACCGGGCGGCGGCGCGATCTCCTCAGAGTGCGCCCCGCCCGAGTCGGCGGCAAGGATCCTCAGGGCGCGAGCGCGAACGACCTCCACGCCGTCGGCGAGCATCGAGCCATCGAGTAACTGCACGCGACGCCCCGCGCGAGTCACCCCGGCCCGGACCTCGACCGGTCCAATCGGCACCGAGCGCAAAAACTCGTAGGTCAGGCGGGCCAGGCTCAGTCCTCCGGGAGCAGTCAGACGCTCGAACGTCCGCGCGAGGAGAGCTGCCGGGGCGCCCCCGTGCTGGGCGTTCCGGTCCCACGGCCCGCTCGCCAGCTCCGTCGCCACGTATCGTCCATCGAGGAGTTCGAACACCGGCTGGGCGGACATCGCGGGGAACGCTAGCGCCCGCGGCCGGAGATCTATGACCAAGCCATCCGATCTCCGGGTCAACACGGCCCGTCGGCCCACGACCTACATGTCGAGGTCCGCAGCTCGACCGTCTGTTGCACGACAGCCGCTCGCCGACGCACTCGTCCGGTCGGAGGGCCTGAGTTGTGAACGTGGTCGTCGGCGAGATGGCATTTTCGCCACCTAACGCGAGCTGGGGATCGCGGTCGATAAGCAGAAGTGTCGACTCAGTGGTGCTCTGGTCTGCAGCGGTAACGATGTTGACGATGACGGGCCGCTTCGGTTCGCGGATGGCGACGCACGTGTTTCGAGGGCCGCCCGCAGGCCGCCGGGTGGCCGATGGCGTTCACGGCCTGGGCCGTGGTTGATCCGGTCGTGCGCCTGCGGCTATCGTGCTCGCATGTCCGCCGGCTCGACCACGACGGAGGGCGTGGCGGTGATCACGGGCGTTGGAGCCGGAATCGGGCGTGCGCTCGCGGAGCGCCTAGCCGGTCAAGGCCGGCACGTTCTCGGTGTGTCGCGCGACCTGGGTGGCTGGGCGGCTAGAGCCGCACTGCCTGCCGGATTCGACGTCGTGGCTGCAGATCTGAGCACGAGCGAGGGCATCGCCGGGGCGCTTGAGCAGATTCACGATGTCGCGCGCGAAAGCGGCGAGCGGATTGACATCCTGGTCCATTGCGCCGGCACGGTCGGAGCGCTCGGACCCGTCTACGAGCGCACTGAAGACGAGATCGACACGATGCTGACGCTGCACGTCAAGGCACCGCTGCTGCTTACGACCGGCCTGCGGGAGGTCCTATCGAGCGGCGCGC
This sequence comes from uncultured Solirubrobacterales bacterium, assembly GCA_963744695.1. Classification (GTDB taxonomy): domain Bacteria; phylum Actinomycetota; class Thermoleophilia; order Solirubrobacterales; family Solirubrobacteraceae; genus Palsa-465. Next base: position 96,014 of record CAVUUT010000012.1, read on the forward strand.
GCGTGCTCAGCATCTCGACGCGCGCGGCACGTGCCACCTTCCCAGGCGTGTCGATGTACGCGATGGCCAAGCACGCCCAAGACTCCGTCACGACGAGCCTGCGGCTCGAGCTCGCGCCAGAGGTACTCGTCGCGTCGGCGATCCCGGGCGAGGTCGACACGGGGATGCAGGCCGATCTTCGGGCACCCGATCCGAGCGTGTTCGCGCTGGCTGAGTTCTTCCGCGAGAACGAGCGCAACCTGATCCCGGTCGAGGTGGCAGTCGATTTCCTTACCTGGTTGCTGACTGAGACCGCTGACGCCGAGTATCCGCGCGAGTCCGATTGGTATATCTACGACCGGTCACTGCAATCGCGGTGGCTCCCACCCGGGCGCGAGTTCTCCTATCCGGAGCCGCCTTAGCTGCGCACCGGCCTTCTGCGGACCGGTCTCCCTTTTGCGGCCCACCGCGTAGCGCACGGTGATTGCGGACCGGAGCCCGGCTTATGCCGGGACGCGAGGCGTCGGGCGCGGGACTCATCGGGTCGAGACGATCCGCAGCGCGTGCCGCTCGCTCAGGCGATCGCAGTCGTCCGGATCCCGTGACTCGGGCGATCCCGTGGTCGCCGTTGCGCTCGTCCGCTGTGGGATGGTCGGGACGATCGCTCTTGAGGAATGCGATCGTCGGACGGCAGGCGGGCTTCGCAGAACCGGGACGCTGAGTTTGGGCGGTTGTGAAAGCGGTCCGATGGCGCGGCGCGCCGCCTGGCTCAGCGACCGTTTACGGCCCGCTCGATCGCCGCTGGGGTGAGCAGGCCGTGGGTCACAGGCACGCAGGCCAGGCCGGCTCTGAGCAGGTCTGACTGGTGCAGGTCGATGCCCGCCGCGGTCACCATTTGCGGGGTCAGCTGGCCCTGGTTGGTGGGGTCCGGGAAGCTCGTGAACCCGCGGGCGCGCATGCAGCGAGCGAAGGCGAGTGCGTCCGCGAGCCGGGTTTGCTGCGGCACGGCGGGTTCTTGGGGCCCGAGGCCGCCGGCCGGCATGACGCGTTGGCAGGCGCTCTGGGCTGCCTGGAACTGGGGAGTGCCGACCAGCGCGACGATCTTGTCCTTAGGGATCTCTCCGCTGCTGGTGGGGTCGGGGAAGGCGGGCACCGCGTGGGAGTGCATGCAGTGGGCGTAGGCGAGCGTTCCGCTCTGGGCCGTCGTCGTGGCGGCAGTCGTGGCGGAGCCGCCGCCGCAGCCGGCCGCGAGCAGCGAGAGCGCGGCGACCGCGCTGACGGACGTCGGGATGATTAGGCGGTGGCGACGCATGAGGCTCGGTTCCTTTCAGTCGAGCGCGGGGAAGGCATGTTGAGTCCGGGGAAGGACCGCCGGGAGCGTGCGCCGCGCGGGGTTACGGGCTGGTTACCGTGTTATCTCGCCGTAACCCGCTGTGCGGCATCGTGTCTGGCGTGAAGAGCATTGGAGAAGCTTGCGAGTAGTCCGACCTCGCCCGACGGTCCGCTGGCGGCTGACCCTCCTATACAGCGTCCTGTTCGTGATCTGCAGCGCTGGCTTGCTGGCGATCACGTATTGGCTGTTCGCGAACTTCGCGATCTCACCGCCGAAGCCCGGACCCGGGTCCCCGGCGAGCGCCGTCAAGGTCGCGACCGCGCTCGCCCATCAGCGCTCGATCGGCCTGCATCGCCTGAAGGTCTGGTCCGCGATCGCGCTGGCGATCATGTTTGTCGTCTCAGGGGTGCTCGGGTGGGTCGTGGCCGGGCGCGTGCTCGCGCCGCTGCGGACGATCACCGCGGCCACCGAGCAGATCTCGGAGACGAACCTGCACGAGCGCCTGGCGATGTCAGGTCCGCGCGATGAGTTGCGGCTGCTCGCCGACACGATCGATCGGCTGCTCGAGCGCCTCCAGGACGCTTTCGAGGCCCAGCGCCGGTTCGTCGCAAACGCCTCGCACGAGCTGCGGACCCCGATGGCGATGATGCGCACCACGCTTGACGTCGCGATCGCCAAGCCCGGAGGCGTGCCGGCGCAGACCCGCGAGCTGGATGGCGAGCTGCGGGTGGATCTCGACCACGCGGAGCGGCTACTGGAGGGCTTCCTCACCCTCGCCCGCGCCCAGAACGGCCAGCCCGACGAGCAGGCCCACGTGGCGCTTGAGCCGCTCATCAGCGCTGCGCTCAGTGCCCGCGCGGATCAGATCGCCGACCAACGGCTGATCGTCGCGACGCATCTCGCCGCCGTCGAGATAACCGGCAGCCCCACGCTGCTGGGGCGCATGATCGAGAACGTGATCGAGAACGCCGTGTGCCACAACCAGGCGGGAGGTTCGATCGAGCTCACGCTCGCAGCGTCGGGGGCAGCACACCCGCCTGATTATCGACAGCAGCGGCCCGGTGCTCGACCAGCGCGCCGTTGCGCAGCTCGCGCAACCGTTCAAACGCCTCAGCGAGGACCGCACCGGCTCGCAAAACGGTCACGGGCTCGGGCTCTCGATCGTGGCCGCCATCGTCGCGGCGCACGACGGTCGCCTCGATCTCCGCGCTCGCGCAGAAGGCGGGCTCCGCGTCCAAATCACGCTTCCAGCCACGACGGTCGCACAACTCGCGAAGGCCAGAGAATGAGAGTCCTCGTCGTCGAGGACATACCGCGGCACGCCAACCGGATCGCGGAAGGATTGCGTGACCAGGGGATCGCCGTCGACGTCGCCTACGACGGCCACGAAGCCATCTCAAAGGTCAACGTCAACCCATACGACGTCGTGCTCCTCGATCGCGACCTCCCCGGCATCCACGGCGACCACGTGTGCCAGCTCATCACCGATGGCGAAGATCCCCCGATGATCTTGATGCTCACCGCCGCCGGCGCCCCTACCGATCGCGTCAAAGGGCTTGCGCTCGGCGCCGACGACTACCTACCCAAGCCCTTCCACTTCCCCGAACTCGTCCTGCGGATCCGCGCGCTCGCCCGCCGCAAACCCGCCGCCCGTAGCCGTACCCTCCAAGCGGCCGGGATCGAACTCGACCCGCTCACCGGGACCGTCACCCGCGACGGACACCCGATCGATCTCACCGCCAAGGAACGTGCGGTGCTCGAAGCTCTGCTCAAAGCCAGCCCCGGCGCACTCAGTGCCGAGCGGCTCCTCGAGCAAGCCTGGGACGAGAACGTCGACCCATTCACCAATACCGTCAAGGTCACCATCGCCCGACTCAGACGCAAACTCGGCCAGCCCGACATCATCCACACCACCCCCGGGGTCGGCTACAGCATCACCCAAGCGCCCTGACCAGCAGGCAAGCGGATCGGCTACCGAGAAAACAGTTCGGGGGCGCGTACCGTCGCCAACAGACCTAATTTCGCCGCGGCGCATGGCTCCCGCAGCGAACCTGCGCACACCTGGTTTGCGCGGCGAGCAACGCGCGGAGGCCGCACGTCTGCGCCCAGCACCGCCCATGCGGATGCCGTAGTGCACTCACTCGCATGGCGCTCTTCGCCAAATCCAGCGCCTGGTTCTGCGAAGCCCGCCTGCCGTCCGACGATCGCATTCCTCAAGAGCGATCGTCCCGACGATCCCACGGCGAACGAGCGCAACGGCGACGGTGCGCTGCTCCGGCTTCGCCGGCGCCCACGAGTACTTTGCCGCGAATCCGATCGCGCGGCGCGCGCCGACGGTCGCGATCGCCTAGTCGCCGTTGCACTCGCCCGGACTGGGCGCCTGCTGGCGATTGCATTCGTGGCATTGCGATAGTGCGGCTCGCTCTCCGCGCGTGATCCCCTTGTCTAACGCGATCGCGAGCTGTGTACGGCGGAGAACATAGATGCGATTGTGCGGGCGAGAGGCGTGCAGCGCTCGGAAGTTGGCGGGTGCGCATCGCTCGAGGTCAGCGTGGGGATACGCGGCCGATCCACGCGGCTAGCGGCTCGTGGATGGTCGTCTGTCGGCGATCGACGCCGAGGATCTGCTGGTAGCTGCGTTTTGGGACGCTGGGTCGCGGCCGTCGATCGGGCCTTAGCACAGTTTGAACTTGACGGTCAGCGTCTTTTTGACGGTCTTCTTGGTCTTGTGCCTGTGCTTGGTGATGGCGTCGATATATGACAGCTTCACCTTCAGCCGGTGTTGTCCGGACTTCAGGCCCGACAGCTTCAGGTTCAGCGACGTTGGCAGCTTCTTGACGGTCGCGTTGGCGCGGTGGGTCGTGACCGTGACCTTGACCTTCTTGCCGTGCTTGCGGACGGTCTGCTTGATTTTGTGCTTGATGCCCTTGTCGATGTAGAAGGCGGCGGTTGAGAACCTGAGCTTTGCCTTGTTCGAGTTCTTGATCGTGGTCGAGGTCAGCGTCACCGCCAGCCTGTTGGTGCTCGCGGTACAGATCAATCTCGCGGGCGTCGTCAGAGTGATCCGCTGGTTGCCGAGCGTCCTGGTCGTCTTTTGGACCGATGGTGATCGTGGCCGCGGTGGCAGCGGCGTGGTCTTGAACGACTCGATCGCGCCGTCGGACTCGCCGGCAGAGTTCGTCGCGAGAACCCGGTAGAAGATCGTCGTGTTCGACGGCAGAGCGGAGAGCACCCCGGTCACCGCCCTCTTCGTCGCGGCCGCCGGAAGCGATCCAGCCGCGGTCGAAGGAGCCAAGCGACGGACTCGTGCCGTATTGGACCGAAACCGACGTGGTGTCAGCGAACGGCGTGACCGATCCGCTGACTGTCGCGGCGGTGCTCGAGACGACGGTCGCCGAACCAGTCGCCGCGATCGGGGAGATGACGATCCGGCCGATCGCGTCCGGGGAGCCACTGTCGGTAAACCACAACGCTCCGTTGCTGCCCGCGAGAACCGAGTCGCCGTCCGTCAGGCCGGTCGGGTTGACGCCGTCAGTGATCTCGGTGATCTGGCCTGACGGGGTGATTCTCGCAACCGCCGATCGTGTCATCGGGTCCATCGAGGCCTGCGGGACCCACAGGTTGCCGTCGGCGCCGGCTGTGATATCGAGCGGGAGATCGTCGTTGAGACCGGTCGTGAACTCGGTGATCTGGCCCGACGGGCTGACCCGTCCAATCGCGCGCTGATTGCCGAACTGGTCCGTGAACCAGACGTTCGCGTCCGGACCCGGTGCGATCGCGTCCGGAACGGCACCGCTCTGCAGACCACTTTTGAACTCCTGCACCGACCCGCTCGTCGTGATCCGGCCGATCGCGCCGCTGTTATCGGCGAACCACAGCGCTCTGTCCGGGCCAACCGTGATGTTCGTCGGGATCGCCCCCATCATCAGCGGATACTCGGTGATCGTCCCGTCCGGGGCGATCTTGCCGATCGACGTCGTCCCCATGTCCGAGAACCAGATCGCTCCGTCAGGCCCGACCACCATGTTGTCAGCGATCTCGCTGAGCACCGACGGGAAGGCAAACGCGGTGAACGTCCCGCCGGGCGTCATCCTGACGATCGCGTGCGTCACGCCGGCGCTGTAGAACCAGATGTTGCCGTCCGACCCGGCGACGACCTGGAGCGGAACCTCACCGGCCGGCGCGGGAAACTCGTGGATCGCGCCGCTCGACGTGATGAAACCAACCGCCTTGGCGCCGTTATCGGTGAACCACAGATCGCCGTTAGGACCGGTCGAAAGATCAAACGGCGTAGCACCGGCATCCAGTCCGGCGGTGAACGTCGTCACGCGACCCGAAGAATCGATCCTCGCGACCCCGGCCCCATTGATAAACCACACATTGCCGTCAGAACCATCGACCATCGTCCCCGGGCTGGTCACGCCGCCCGTGAACTCCGTGATCGACGCCGCCCACGCGAGCCCCGGCGCCACCATCACGACCGCGCTCGCCAACACCGACAAGATCACAACCCTCAAGCCCCTACCAGTCATCCCCACCCCCGGTCAGCCCTCGATCACAACCACAACCAGCCTACACCCGGGCCCGGAGCTTAGCCACCGGACGCCCGTGAGCTGACCCGGGTTTGACGGAGACCTTGATCCGTCCACGTCAAAGCCAATCCAGTTCAGAACTCGCGAATGCATCGCAAAGGGACGGCGCCGGAGCTGCCGGCCCATGATCGAGACGGCCGAAGCGCACGTGATAATTCCGGCGGTCGTGATCCTGAAGGCGATCGTCGTACTCCTTCTGGCGGGCGGTTGACCCTGAAGCCCCCAGCCTTGGACTTACGTGGGTGGCTCTGACTGCTGCCCGAAGCGGTCGTCATTCCACCCGTTGACGATGGCGTCGTGCGCCAACCTGCTGACGACTTCACGCACGGCCGGGCGGAGCACGAGATACGCTGCGGCGGCTCTGGCCAGCCCAAGTTGCTGGCCGGTCAGAAATCGGCCGTCCTGCACGGGGCCGGATTGCCTCAGATGGGTAGCCGAGGTTGACAACGATGTCGTCGGATCCGTGCTAGGTGATGTTGCCCAGGTCGCGGGCGAGCTGCTTCGGGCAAGAAGCCTTTTTTGGCCCTCTCCCGACAGCGGTCGAAGCAACACCAGATGACCTACGAGAAGGCACGCAACGCCGTCGGCGCGCCGGCCAGACACCTCAGCGTTCGTGGGAGCATCTGGCAGCCCGGCGGATCCTCACCACCGTCGCATCCCTGGATGCGTTCGCAGCGATCCCGTGTGATCGACCGCGGGCGTCACGACCGACCTCATTCCCGCGCAGGAGCTTTTGACCGCTCGCCGATCTCGGACGCGAGGCACTCGCGATGACAGACCCAGATGATGTGCTCGCCCGGATCGCAGCGGGCGCCAAGGATCTGCTCGAGGCGTCGACGAGCGCGATGTTGCTCATGGATGCAGACCGTGAGGTGCTGCGCCCCAGCGTAGTTGCCGGGGATAACGTCGAGCAGATCCGCCACGACGTCGTCCGCGCCGGTGAGGGCATCGTCGGAGACCTGGCAGTCCGAGGCGCAGCTGAATTCGTCAACGACGTCGACGACGACCCGCGCGCTCGGCAGATACCCGGCACCGACGAGGAGGAGGGCGAGCGGCTGATGGCGGCGCCGTTGCTCGTGCGCAAGGCCGTCATCGGCATGATGGTCGTGTGGCGCCATGGGGGTTCGACCCCGTTCACCACGGCCGATCTCAGCTTCCTGATCAGCCTGTCTCAGCAGGCGGCAGCCGCGATCGAGAACGCTCGGCTGTTCCAGGCGGCCCAAGAAGCCAGGGAGCTCGCTGAGCAGGCCAACAGCGCCAAGAGCAGTTTCCTCGCGGCGATGAGCCATGAGATCCGGACGCCGATGAACGCGATCATCGGGATGAGCGGGTTGTTGCTCGACACCGAGCTCGACGCCGAGTGGCGCGACTACGCGTCGGTCGTCGCCTCCAGCGCCGATGCACTGCTGACGATCATCAACGACATCCTGGACTTCTCGAAGATCGAGGCCGGGAGGATGGAGATCGAGGACGCGCCGTTCGATCTGCGAGAGTGCGTTGAAGGGGTGATGGATACGATCGGGCCGCTGGCGTCGCGCAAGGGACTCGACCTTGCGTCTGACCTCGATGACGGGACTCCGGAGGCGGTGATCGGCGATGTCACACGGCTGCGGCAGATCCTGCTGAACCTGCTCAACAACGCAGTGAAGTTCACCGACCAGGGCGACGTGAGCCTGACGGTGCACGGGCAGACCGGTGACGATGCCCGCTGCGACCTGCGGCTGACGGTGCGCGACACCGGAAGCGGCATCCCGCCGGACAAGATCGATGGGCTGTTTGAGTCCTTCAGCCAGGCAGACTCGTCGACCGCCCGGCGCTACGGCGGGACCGGTCTGGGTCTGGCCATCAGCCGCCAACTCGCGGTGTTGATGGGTGGGACTATCACCGCTCGCAGCACGGGTGTCGCGGGCGAGGGCTCGGAGTTCGCCGTGCGGGTGAGCCTCGGCGTCGCCGAGACCCAGCCCGCCCGATTCGAAACGCTGCCGGCGCTGTTGGGGCGCCGGCTGCTCGTGGTCGACGACAACGACACCAACCGGCGGCTGGTGGTAAGGCACGCGTCAGGCTGGGGCATGGTCGTCGTGGACGCCAGCTCCGGTCCAAACGCTCTGGAAGCGCTCGAGCGCCAAGGGGCTTTCGACGCCGCGGTGCTCGATCTGATGATGCCAGGGATGGACGGCTTCGATCTCGCCGCGGAGATCCGGGGGCGCTTCGGCCAGGGCCTGCCGCTGCTGCTGCTCTCATCGGTCGGGCACGAGGTGAAGGACGATCCGCGCTACCAGGAGCTCGGGTTCGTCGGGCACCTGGCCAAGCCGTTGAAGCCGACGTCCTTGCGCGCGGCGCTGAGCGAGGCGCTCGGCGCCGCCGGCGAGCAGGCCGCACCGGCGCCCCGGGAGCTCCTGCCTGCCGACCTGGCAGATCAACATCCGCTGACGATCCTGCTGGCTGAGGACAATGCGGTCAACCAGAAGCTCGCGCTCAAGCTGCTCGAGCGGATGGGCTACGAGGCCGACGTCGCGATCAACGGCATCGAGGCCGTCGCGGCGGTCAAACGGAAGCGCTACGACTTAGTGCTGATGGACGTGCAGATGCCAAAGATGGACGGGCTCGAGGCAAGCAGACGCATCATCGAAAGCCGCGGCTCCGGCCGCCCGCGGATCGTCGCGTTGACCGCCGACGCGATGCAGGACGACCGCGAGCGATGCCTGGCGGCGGGAATGGACGATTACTTGACCAAGCCGATCCGACGCGCCGAGCTCACCGCCGCGCTAGAGCGCGCGGGGCAACACACGGCGGTGCCGCTCGACCCGGAAGCATGCGACCACCTGCTAGAGACCGCCGGTGACGATCCGGAGTTCGTGACCGTGCTGCTGGAGTCGTTCAACAACAGTGCGCCCGCAGTGCTTCAGGAGTTGCGTGGCGGCATGTCGTCCCGTGACAGCAACGTGGTCCGGCGGGCCGCGCACACGCTTAAATCGAACGCCGCGACGTTCGGAGCAACCGACCTGTGCGTGCTGTGCGCGGAGCTCGAAACGCACGCGCGGGTAGGCGAACTCCCGGACGGCCAGGAGGTCGTCGAGCGGATCGAGTCTGCTTATCTGACCGTCCGCGCCGCACTCGAGACATGGCGAGCGACGCTTGCTCGCGTCGAAGCTCACCCGCCGCCGGCGACATTGACGGCAAGCCCTGGTATAGGCTGCGCCAGCCTCAGTCGGCGGGAGCGCGCACGGAGGAAGGTCGCATGACGAGGGTCGCGGACGTGCTTGGGGAGCTGTCTGACGAGGATGTTCAGTGGATTGTGTCGGCAGGTGAGCGCCGGGAAGTGACGCATGGCTCGCTACTGATTGTCGAGGGCGAGCTGCCGTCGGCGCTGTTCATGGTTCTTGAGGGAGAGCTGTCGGTGGTCTCGGCAGCCGGAAGACAGGTCCGTCGCCTCACTTCTGGTGATGTGGCCGGGGAGGTGTCGTTCGCCGACGCGGGGCCAGCGTCCGCGACCGTGCAGGCCACCTCGGACGCAGTCGTGTTCGCGATTCCGAGGGCGTCGTTGGAAGCGAAGCTTGCTCTTGACACAGGATTCGCAGCTCGGTTCTACCGTGCAATGTCGGTCTTCCTGGCCTACCGCTTGCGCAATCAATGGAGCAACGAGCGCGCAGTAGCCACAGCGAGCGAAGGGGCAGAGAACCCGTTTTTGAAGAACGTGCATCTAGCGGCAGCCCGCTCTGAACGCCTGCTCAGGCGCCTGCACGGCGATTCGGAAGTGACGCTGACCGGCAACGATCTGTCGATCGAGTCCGTGGTTCGCGTTGCCTACGGCCAAGCGCCGGTGGATGTCGGTCCGTTGGCGACGGAGCAGGTCGCTCGGTCGGCGGCCGTCGTCAACGAACTGGCCCTCGAGCAGGTTCCTCTGTACGGGCTAAATACCGGCCTTGGGGCGTTCTCAGGCAAATTGATCGCGCGCGAGGACAATCGGCGTTTTCAGCAGAACATTCTGCTGAGCCATGCTGCTGGCGTCGGGCCGCCGTATGAGTCGCCGGTCGTCCGCGCGATCATGCTCGCCCGCCTCAATGGACTTGCGCGCGGCGGGGCAGGGGTCCAGCCCCAGGTGTTCGAGTTGTTGCTCGCGATGCTCAATGCCGGCATCCATCCGGTCGTGCCCACCCGTGGCTCGGTAGGCATGGCAGATCTGACGCAGCTCGCCCACATGTCACTTGCGATCATCGGATTAGGGGAGGTCGAATACGAGGGCGCGCAAATGCCCGCCGCCGAGGCGCTGGCAAAAGCTGGATTACGGCCAGCGCAGCTGGCCGCGAAGGACGGGCTGGCTCTCTGCAGCAGTAACTCGGCGTCCGTGGGTCACGGCGCACTCGTGCTCGCGGATGCGTTGAACTTATTGACCTGCGCCGACATCGCCGCCGCGCTCACCCTGGAGGCCTTTCACGGCAACATCTCTCCGTTGGCCGAGGAGGTCCACACCATCCGACCCTACTCGGGGCAGCTCGCGTCGGCCGAGCGGACGCGGATGCTGCTGACCAACAGCTCGCTGTGGGACGGTACGCCCCGTCGTCGGATACAGGACCCCTTGAGCCTTCGCTGCACGACCCAGGTGCACGGCGCTTGCCTGGACGCGCTCTTGTTCGCGCGCGGGACGGTTGAAACCGAGCTGAACTCGACCGGCGATAACCCCGTGGTCCTTGCCGACAGACGCGCGATCGTGTCCAACGGCAACTCTCATCCCGCGGGGATGGCGATGGCGTTTGACTTGGTCGCAATTGCACTTGCCCAAGCCACGAGCCTCGCCGCCAGCCGGGTCCTCAAACTGATGGATCCGGAACTGAGCGGCCTACCGCCCCAACTGACGCCTGAACCCGGCGTCAATACGGGATTCGGAATCCTGCAAAAGACCGTCACGGCGCTGAATGCCGAGACGCGATTCCTGGCCGCCCCCGCGTCGCTTGACTACATGGCGGTGGCCAGCAGCATCGAGGACCACGCGACGATGGCGACCAGATGCGTGGCAAAAGCTGCCGAGATCGTTGACAACGCTCGGTACGTGCTCGCGATCGAGCTGCTGTGCGCTGCCCAGGGCATCGACCTCCGCACGCCAGCGGCGCTCGGCGATGGGACGAGAGCGGCGTATGAATGCGTCCGCCGTGTGACCCCCTTCATGTCCCAGGATCAGAGCATTCCGCCCGCCTTGCACGCCCTCAGAGCGCTTGTTGCATCCGGTCAGCTTCTCGCCGTCATACCCACAGCATCAACGCAATCCCGCTCGATGTGACGCTCACCGCCTCATGACGACGAATGCGCGCCATAGCCGTGATTCGTTAGGTCAGCCGGGGTCGACCCGAGGGACCGACAGCGGATCCAAGGGAGCGCCACACACTGGGACATCGCCCAATCGCCCTCAGGTCGTCCGTCGGCCAATCCGCACGATCCCTTTCGCTGTCTGGCGGCCATTCGGCTGACGACCGCCTCGGCGACGTTCCGGTCGTGCATCGCACGTTGGCGTTGGAAACGGGCTGCTCGCGCATGCGATCAGACCTGGCCCGCACCTTTGCGACCATTCCTACCGCTGCTCGGACGAGTACCCGGCTGCTATTTCGGGCGGGTCGCCAGGCGACTCGTCCTGCTCAGGCTCCGGCGCTAACAGATACACGGCTGCCGCGAGGCCGAAAATCGGACCGATGTCTCGCAGCATCTCCAGGAGGCCGTTCGCTATCACGTCGGGCTTAGCGTTACCCACGCCAAGGGAGCTGGCACTGTCGAGCTGACGCACGATTTCGTACACGTGCAGCGCGACCAGGGCGAACACCATGCCGACCAGGCCGCAGACCACGAGAAAGGCGACGCCCGCGACCCGCCCCTCACCAAGGTCGGGCAGCCAGCGCGCCGGTATCGCCGATCCAACCCCGAACCCCACAACAAATATGACAATCGGTACGCCCACCCCCCGCCACTCTCCCATCGCAACCCGAACTCGTCAAGCTCAGCGACGGCCGGATCAGGGCGGCACAATCGACATGATCCCCATCCGCCGGCTCCGACCGTGGGACCGGCAAACCTACGTTTGCTGGGTGCGCGGGCATCGTCACCCGCACGTCCATCATCTCCGTTGCGCGCGGAAAGCGCGCACCTGGCGGGCGATCGCATTCGCCTCCGGGCCTCGATATCGCGGACGATCGAGTTGGCGACCAGGCAGTTGCCAGCACCTCGACCGGCCGACGAGCGCTTTGCCACGCAAGCGCTCGTCCGCGAGGTGCGGCAGGCGGGGAAGGTCACCGGGACCTTCCCCGCCTGTCCGGCTACGGCTTGGGACAGGCTGCGAGCGCCTGCTGCTGCGCCGCCGCAGGGACCTGCCCCTTGACGATCTGCTGGCAGAGCCGCGCCTGGAGGCTCTTCAGCCCGGAGCCCTGGCTGCTCTTCGCGGGGTTTCCGCACGCGGCGGCGAGTGCGTGGACGAGGGTGGATCCCGCCGAGGCGGGCAGTCCGGCCGCGGAGCCGGTCTGCTGCGTCTGCCGCTTGCACTGCGTGGCGGCATAGGCGAGCGTTCCCTTTCTTGCTGCAGCCGGCAATTGGTGCTCGGCCGCCTTCCAGTTTGTGGCGCACTGAGCGGTGAGCGCCGCCTTGTCGGGGGAGCTGATGAGGCGCTCACCCGCGACCAGCTGCTTGCACAGCGAGATCTCACGGGCCTTTTCAGCGGGCGCAGACAAGACCGTCACCCCCGGTGTGACCCGGACTGAGCTTGCCGCCGTCGTCTTGCCGATCGCGCTGGAGACGCCGCCCGCAATCGCGAACGCGGCGCCGACGCCGACGAGCGCGGCTAGCAGCCCGCCGACGAGCGAGCCGCCGCTGACGCCCGTGATGCCACGCGCGGCAAAGACCCCCCAGATCAGGCCCGCGATCACGAAGCAGCCTCCGAACACGCCGGCGAAGATCTTGCCTGAGCTCGAGGAGGCGTTGAACAGCAGTTGGCCGTGGGTCCCGAGCGCCAGGGCGATGAACGGGGCTCCGATCGCGACGAACAGGAGTGGGACGATGAGCGAGCCGACGGAGCGCGCGATAGCCGCTCCTGCACCCGCAACGACCAGCCCTGCCAGCAGCATCAGCATCCACCAGCCGGTGCCCTTGCCGCAGTGCGGCACCGGCCCGTAGTTACCGGAGTAGCCGGTAGTCGAGCACGACCCGTGCGCGAACCCGTGAAAGATCCCGAGGCAGAGCATCCCGACCCCGAGACCCACCAGGCCCACGCCGAGGACCGTCCTGGAGTCCAGCCGGGACCGCGTGGGCTCTGCCCCGAACGGCCCTCGTTGCTCGGGTGCCACCGATGATTGAACGAAGCTCATATGCCTTTGCTCCCAGTCCGAGATTTGGTGTGCGCTGCACGATGAGCGCCCCCGGCAAACCCGCACCAAAGACCCACCAAAGGTTTCGTTTCGGACGCGCCAACCGCGATGCGATCCGCGGCCGGACGCCTTACTCGGGTTCGATCACTTCGACCGCGCCGAATCCCGGAAGCGGGCCGTCCACGAAGAACATCTCGACTGTGATATCCGGCTCGACATGCGCCTGCGAGAGAAAGGCGACGACCTCGCGCCCCGTGAGGTCTTCGATCGTGTGCTTGTAGCGCTCCGCCATCACGGACTGGAATTCCTCCCGCATCGCGACGACGCGTCCGGGCTGGCCACTGTCCATGATCGTCTGCTCAAGCGGGGTGAAACCGCTGCCCCGCATGACGACCATGATGACGTCGTCGAGCGCGTACGTCTTCGCTTTCATCGGCCCCCGACCGTAATGCTCGCGCAGAATCCCGACGATGCTCGTGGAAATTTGGGCCAACAGCTGACCGCCCACCAGCCGCGCGGGTTCGTCCTCGTTTGACCGACTGTCCATCTGGTAGCTCCTTCGTCCGGCAGGACCCGCGAGATCCTGACCGTCCGGGCACAATCTTGAGACCTTGCCGCGAGCGGGGTGGACCCGTCTCGGACCGTGTCGTGACCAAAGGCTACTACCGAGAAAGCCGGGTTTCGTTCAGTCGGATGGTGCTTGGTCGACCTCGAGCTGTTCCGGCTCGAGGACGAACGCCTCGATCGCGGATCCACCGTGCTCGTCGCTCCCACTAAGGAACGTGCGAACCGTGCGGTCGGTCAGACGCTCGACGGCTGCGACCAGCTGCGATGCCATCGCACGCTGCAGGGCATCTCGCTGTAGCCGGACCGGATCGGACTTCCCCGCGGCCACCAAATGCCGGTCTGCCCGGGTTGCCCCGTCCTCGAACACACAGATAACCGGGTCGTGGTGAATAAACGCCCGCGAGCGGGTCGCGCCACGTCCGGTGAAGTCTGCGACGAGCTTGCCGAGCGCTTGGAGGAAGGGGCCTTGCCCGTGGCGACGTTGAGTCGTATGCTGTCGATACGACCTCACGGCGCGGCTGTAGGCGACGCCACAGGTTGTATGTCGTAGCGCGGAACGCACTCGACGGTCGCACTGTGGCCGTTCCTGGCTGGTCCGTTTCAGAGTCCATGTGATTCGTGATTCGGGACCGATGATGTGTCATTCCGCATTTTCATCTGCGACCACCAAGCGCGCGGAGCAAGCTCAAGCGCAGCAGCCGGCCGGGGCGGGCGATTCGTCGAACGCTCGGTCGGCGAGGAGCCTTGTCTCATCGCGCATGACGCTGCAATCAGGACGGGGGCTCTGAGCGAGATACTCATCGTTTGGAATGCAGCGGAGAAGCAGGAGGAGGTGTCCTGCAAACGCGGGAGCGCCCCGCGAGCGGATCGCCTCCTGCGTCTGGTGAGGTGGTCCGGGTGCGCCGGCCGTGCGTTCGAGCCTGGATGCACGGCCGGCGAGCCGATCGACGCGAAGTTGACCTTTGACCCGGTCCCAGAATCAGGCGCACGCGCGTACAACGTGGCGGGGGCTACCGCGTGAAGGCTTCTGCGATCGAACCACCGGGGTCGCAGGGCTCCGTCTCGATGCAGATTCAGGGCGGTCCCGGCGCGCCCTTCCACGCTCGGTCGTCAGTGCTCTCGCATCTCGGCGGGCAGCTCACGAGCGCTCGCGCGGACGAGGCCGCGCTGATCGTCAGTGAGTTGGTCACGAACAGCGTCATCCATGCCGACGTCGGCCCAAGCCAGACCCTCACGGTGCGCTGCGCGATCCTCGAGGACCGGCTCCGGATCACTGTCACCGATCCGGGATCGAGCCTCGTACCCGAGCTACGGACGTCCGATCACACCGAGCCCGGCGGGCTCGGGCTGCAGATCGTCGACAAGCTGTCCGCGGGCTGGGGCGTCACACGGGACAGCACCGAACGAACGAGCGTCTGGTGCGACCTCCTGCTCGAGCGCCCTGCCTCGGGCGTCGGGATTCGGTCGTCCGACTAGCAACCATTCACTGCCACCGGGTTCAGGGGTTCACTGGGCGCCGTGGCGTCCCTGTGCGAACCTCACGAGAGTGCCACTGTCCTCGGACGCACGCGAGCTTCACCGTCTGTGGCGCTGGCCCAGTGACAGTGTCGGCACGTCGCGGAAGATCTTGCGCTCGTCGCGTCGGGTGATCTAAAAGACGAACAGTCCGCCGAGACCGAGCGCCAGCAGTGCCGTCCCCGCGACGGCGGCGACGCCGCTGAGCACGAGCTGCCCGGCGTGGCGCAGTCGCGCCTCGGCCGAACGTATCCATCGCTCCGTCCGCACGTCGGCGAAGCGACGAGCCACTAGCAGCGCTACGAGTGGGGCGACAAATAGCGCGTTGTAGAAGACCACGAGCGAGATCTCGAGCGGAGCGGCCGGACGGGCGGCGAGGATCGCCGAGATCGCACCGAAGTACATGAACGCCGTCGGAAGCTCGATTGCCATGATCCCTGCCCCGAGCGCGAACGCGGACGCGCGGCTGTGGGGCAAAGACGCGCGTGGCCGGCGATCGCCGTGCGCCGGCGATCGCCACACGGCAAACGCGACGCCGAGCACGAGGAGCCCGCCGACTGCCTCGAGAACGTGCTCTACCGGTCCGTGGGCGTGGTGCAAGGTATTGATCAGGAGACGCCCGGGACCGAACAGCAGCACCAGCCCCCGAGCGTGTAGACGGCGAACACGCCGAGCGTGTAACTCGCGAGCCTGCCGGTGGCAGGCGTGGTCGCGAGCCAGAGCCCCGGGATGAGCGTCGATGGGTTGATCGAATCCGCCAGCCCGATTGACGCGACGAGAGCCGTGAGTGCAAGCATTCGACCTACGAAGCCCAGAAAGCCTGCCGTCCGATGGTTGCCGTCTTCGAGGCTCCGCGGCGATCAGAGCAACTTGCGGCTCGGGTCGCCGAGCCATTTCACGGCTTCACTGCCCATCGCGCTTCTCCTCGGTCATGTGCTGCGTACGAGGAGACCTGAACGAGCGATGACCTGCGAGCGCTGAACACGGTGACGGGCCCCGACCGGACCCGGTGCAACGCAACCGTACCAGCGCGCGGGAGCCGCAATCGGAAAAGTTGCCCGCTGCGCTCCGCCTTTGCTGCGCTCGGCTCGGTCACCCCGCAACCGCCCCCTGATCGACTGGGTCGCGGCTCCCGCGAGCGCCATCACCCCACCGGCCCGGGTCAGAACGGTTCGATGCCCGTGCTACGGTGGAAGATGGCGGGCGGCGTCTGTCGCCCGCGAGGTTCACAACGCCGACGCAGCGAATCTCACCCGAACGAACGTGACGCGCCGGCGAAGGGAGACGTGCGATGCCCAACCGATCCTGTGGAATCGTCTGATGAAGACGGCACGTGAACGCGCCGAGGAGAAACGGCAGGAGAAGCTCGAGTTCGTCGCTGAGCAGGTCGAGAACGGTCAGCTCGTCATCCGGCAGATGACCGAGGAGGAGCGCAAGCGTTATCCGCCGCTCCCGTCGGGGTCCAAACGCCCGGGGAAGGGCTGAGACGATGCATGAGCGGGAGGGGCTGGTTGCGCGGATCCGGCAGATCCGCCGCACGGCCCCCGCGTCCGCCGCGGTGCGGTCAGACGCTGCGCCCAACGATGACACGATCGCGCTGCCGGCGCTGGAAGCGCGAATCAAGCATCTCGAGCAGCTCGTCGAGGCGCTTCAGGACTCCGTGCATCGGGAATCGGAGCGACACGCCAACCGGATCACCGAGCTCGACGCTCGGATCCAGCCCGCTGCGCTCGGCGTCGCGCTGAACAGGGACGCGCGCGAGCGCGGGCTGTAACCGCGGATCGCCGCGTTCTTGATTCCGGGATCCCCGGCGACAGAGGTCGCGCCGTGGACTCGCGTACGGCGAGATGCGTCGGCGCGTGAGCTCCATACGGGACCTGGCCCCGGGTGTGCGCCGAATCGAGAGGCTGTGAAACGCGACGGGAGGGCGCACATGCGCCCTCCCGTGCGCGACTTGGGCGCTCCTTAGAGCGTTTGGACGTTCGCGGCCGCGGGGCCCTTGGGGCCCTGCTCGGCGTCGTAGCTCACTTTCGCGCCCTCGGTCAGCGACTTGAAGCCGTTGCCTTGGATCGCGCTGTGGTGCACGAACAGATCCTTGCCGGAGTCATCGGGTGTGATGAATCCAAAGCCCTTGTCGTCACTGAACCACTTCACGGTTCCTGTTGCCATCGTTCCCTCCAGGGGTATGTGCGCTGCGAAACGCGGAGGGTGCAACGAGGCAACAACTGCGAAAACGCGGGGCACTGCTTTTGGTCGAACACGCGCTCGACCCGTACAGGCCCCACTGTAGCTGATCTGCGAGCAGAGCCTGTCTGGACCAGAGCGCCTTAGCGGGGGTCCTCCCGCCGGCGCCTCTGAAGCTGCTCCTGCTCGCGCGCGGTACGAAGCTTGCGCGCCTCCTTCTGCGCGTGCTCGTTTCGCTGCGCGATTTCCTTCTTGAGGGCCATGAACGCTGCGTCCGACGTCGATCGTCCGGGTCCCGGTTCCTGAGTCGGCTTCGTCACTCGATACGCACTCCTCGTCGCTCCCTACGAAAACTTGGCCACAGGACGAATGCGAGAGCGAGACACCGAGCGGTGGAAACGGCCTACCCACTGTACCGGTGCGGGCAGACCAGACGCGGTTGCACCGCGACCATGCCGGGCGCCTGCGGATGGCCTCGCCCACGCGAGAACGCTTGCGACGGACTCAAGCTCGGCCGCGGGCGCGCCGACGGCCGATCATGGAGTTGGAAGATGGGCGCCGCCGGGGAGAGGCGCCAAACGTGTGGTGTGCGTCCTCGTTGGCGCGGGCATCAGGCCGGCGCCGGTGATAACGAGGCAGAACGCGAGCATCCGGCCGACGATCTGCGGGGTACCGGCGCCGACCGTGTCGTGGAAGACGAGGATGCCGCCGCTGGTGGCGATCAGATTCGCGGCGACCGATGTGACGGCGATCACCACGAGTGCCGGCCCGAGTTGCAGGCTGCGAGCAGACACGTAGAAGGCAATCACGGAGGCGGCGAGCGCCGCTGACGCCCACGGGGTCAGCAAGGCCGCCAGCAGGCCTCCGCTCGCGGCGTGGGTTAGGAACTTCAGCGAGATGTCAGAGGCGCCGAACAACGCGCCGGCAGCGAGGCCAAGCACCAGGCCCTCGCTGCGATGCAGACGGTCGAGCTTGATCGCGCCGGTCACCAGTAGGAGGCTGACCGCGAAAACGGCGGACTCGACGGCGATCAGTGCGGCAAGTGAGGATCGACCGCCGCCCGCCGGGGAGCCGCCGGTCACGCCAAGCACGACCAGACCGATCGCCGTGAACGTGAGTCCGAACCACTGCCGGCGGCCGAGATGAAAGCCAAAGAACCGCTCCGCGAGCACGGCGAGGAACACCAGTCCGCCGGAGATGATCGCCTGGACTACGGAGAGTTGCACGAGCGATAGCGCGCCGACGTGCAACATCCACGCCGCGATCGCTCCCAGCCACCCGATCGTCCACCACTTCGACGCAAACAGGCCCCGGGCGCTGCGGAGCGGATGCCGACCGTCGACGGCCGGCGCCGCGACTGCGCCGCGGTGACGGAACAGGAAGCCCGCGTTGGTAACGCACGAGCACGCCAGCGCGAGCACAAGACCGAAGACCATGAGTGGCTGGTCTACCTAGAGCCGTTACTCGCCCACATGACCGGGGCGTCCGAGTCGTCCTCTGACGGCCGGCTGGCGTGCCTCGGGAGGATGACCCTGCTCTGTTGCGGCAGCCATCGCCAACCGCCTCTCTGCTCTTCTGACGAAATGGCTTCGCCCCGAAAGCAAGAAGAGCCACGGCTCACCGAGCGCGGCAGCGAGCGTACCACTTTCCGACCCCAGGAATAGCAATAACGGTACAGGCCAGCGAGGCCGAGAGCGGTGGGAATCAGCTCGTGCGCAGCGCGCGGCAATCGTGCGCAGCGGGTGAAACGGCCGGGCGCCGGCCGGCGTCTCGCGACGCTCGGCCAGGCCCGGCCGGCTTCACTGCGGCGGTGCCACGATGGATCGGGCGCGCCTGCGAGCAGTGACGCCCAAACGCACGCGCGTTGTAGGCGCTTCGGGCGTCTCGGCTCGCTACGTGCAGTACGGGAGTGTTCCTGTCCAGCAGTGTCCTGTGGTCGTCGCGGTGTAATTGATTTGGGCCACGTGGCTCCCGAAGTACTCGAGCGGCGGGAGGTGGGTCGGCGGCTTGCCGATCACCGGGATTAGGTTGTTGGTCTCGAGTGTTTGGTAGTTGTTGGTGCTCGGCCCAGGGGAATAGCTCGTGTACGAGAGTGGCTTTAGCGCTCCCGAGTGGCAGAAGACCGAGTACTGGATGAACCCTGCATCGTTTGGGCAGTCGGAGACCTCGACGGCCATTGCCTCCTCAGTTTTGGTCCACACGGACTCAGATCCGTTGCCGTAACCCAGCAAGCCGCCGCTGCTGTTGTTCCAACGATGACCGACGCCTAGACCGTAGATGTCGGGAACGTTGACCGCGATCGCACTGCCATTGCCGTCAGACGCAGCGGCGACGGTCAAGATTCCGTCCCAATCCACGCCCTCGACCAGGTTGATCGAATCGTTGAACAGAACCGATGCGCAGTTCGACGTGTATTTCTGGGTCTTGATGTCGATCTGCCAGACGCAGACGCCGTTGCGCTCGCCGAAAGGCGTCGGCGCCGATTGGTCGGTGAACTGCACGCCATCCTCAACCTTGTTGTTACCCGCGAAGAACTCATTGTTCTGAAGGCTTGCGGCGTCGCTGCCGAACTTGGTGTCGGTCTCGCCGCCGAACTGCTGCTCGACGTTCTGCGCGCTGATCACGCTGAGCGCGAACGGTGCCGCCGTCGTCTTCTTGCCGCTAATGATCTTCGTCTGACCGGAGATGCCCGACAAAACCTCCGGATGCGGATAGTGCGAGGCGATGAACGCCTGGGTAGCGCAGGCGATCCTGTTCCAGGCGCCGTTGACAAAGCGGTAGCAGCCGATCTTCCCGGGCGGAGGCGGGATGTGCGGAGTCGTGATCGGCGGCGGCCCGACACTCGCGGAGCCCGGCAACGTCTGCGATCCGCCAACCAGCGATGCGGCCGAAGCGTTCGCGGCAGAGAGACCGACGATCGCAGCGGCGAGAGACACGGAAATGCACTTCCAGCGCATGACTTTCTCCTGTCCAGATCCGAATAGATATGGCCAGTCGACGCGTGTACCGACGCCGTCGGCGCCCCGCTGCGCGACTGGCTCACTTGACTGAGGGCGAGTGTTGCGCCGCGGCTCCCCGGTCGCATCGGGTACGACGACCTGATTTTTCGGCGGCCCAGCCTCAGATCGCCGCCGTCCCTGGCGGCACCGCTTGCCTTGGGGTCTGATCTTTTGATCGCGCACTACATGGAGTTGGCGGGGGCGGCAAAGCTGGGCTCATGCCCGGCCACCCGAGCCACCCGGCGAGGAGCGAACAGTGCCGCGCTGCCCATAGACCCAACGCTCTGCGCCGTCCTCGAAGCGGGACTTGCGATTCAGCTGCCCGGCGCGGCTCGTCGTTCGGCCCGCGGTGACGGAAGCATGCTCGAGTCAGACCCGATGGTCGAGAGCGTGGAAGCCGGCGCTGACCAGACGTCGTAGTGACTGGTACGGGTTTGCGCGTCGACATAGATGTGATCGAGGCTGAGGTCAGCCTGGATGACGTTGTCGACGCCGCTGGGCAGCGCGATCATGAACCGCCGAAGGCTCGGAAGTGAGATGCCCTGGAGCGGGCGATTAGGTCCGGTGTCATAGATCACGGCACCTGCTTCGATCGCTGAGCCCGAGACCGCGCTGCCGGCCGGCTCATGCAGCCCTGTGCCGCATTCCTGCAGAAACGTGTTGCCCTGATAGTGGATCACCAGCACGAAACGTCCGTCGAAGGCAAGGGTCCCGTTGGACGGAACACGAACGGGACGGCATACCCAGCGGGCCAACGTCGGGGAGTCGAGATCCGGCAGGACTCGCGAGGTTCTCGGGTCACGCCGGACCGCCCCCGAGACGATGTTCTGAAAGAAAAACGTGTCGCCCGTGTGCGAGCTGGATCGGTCGTACTCAACCCACCGCGACCCGGTCGCGATCGCAGAACACGACTTCGCTTGATGTCGGCACGGACCGCGAACCGCGAGCGATCGCCACCGATGAGCTCGGAGCGAGTAGAGCCCCAACCTGCGCTGCGCGCAGTCTGCGAGCAGCCACGAATCGCCTAGGAATTCCTGCGAGCCGACTGGATGGCGGCAGTCGCCGGGCAACCGCACTACCGTGCGCTGCCCACTGCGCTCATTGAGCAGCGTCCCAAGCACAGCCCGCGCGCCCCCGCGCCAGAAGATCGTGTAGGAGCCATTGGTCTGCTCACCATCGTGCCCGACAACCCGGTAAGCGAGACGCAGCACTATCGGACCATCCTTGCGGCCGTCGAGTCCCCAGGCCGCCGCCGACGGGGATCGCGAGCAGCACGGCCACGACCACGATCACGCGCCTCAGCGAGATGAATCACGAGCCTGAGGCATGCGCCCATACCCTCTGTGATGCGCTCGGCCTACAGATGCCGCAAGCGGCGTAGGCCAGTGGCTCACGCCCCGGCCAGCTTCTGAAGCTCCTCGAACGCTTCGGCATCGAGCAGCGCTGTGCACGTCTGTACGCACACGCGGCAGACCTTCTCGCAGATCGCGCAGTGTCGATGGTGTTTGGCATGCCTCGCGCACTCCTCAGCGCTGCTGGTGCATGTGTGAACGCAAGCCTGCAGCAAGCGGTGGACCACGAACTGCTCCCAGTGCGCCGGTCGCGAGAGAAGTCTTGCCGTGAGCTCGCAGACATCGGCGCAATTCAGGCACAGCGCGATACATGTCCGCATCTCCGCGACGTCGTCCTCGGCGAGATCCGCATCCACGCACGACGTGCAGGACTGGACGCAGTTCAAGCACGCGTCGATCGCTGCCGCGACCTGGGCGACGCCGATGGGGACGTCGCTCGGAGAGGCAGCCAAGATTTCGCTCGTGTCCGTCATCGTCCGATCTCCTCGATTCGCGGCAGCGCCCGTCATTGCATCGTAGTCCTCCGCCGTCGTCCGATGACGAGACGAAAGGCGCGCTCTGTGCTCGCCTGCGCCGGTTCAGACGGCGCCGCGAGCGCGAGCGCCGCGGTGCGCACCGCTGTCGACGCGGCTGCTCCAACGAGATCGTCGACGCATCCCATGGCTGCTCCGGCGTGTTTAGGAATGCCCGGCGCGAGGCAGATAAGGATCAGAGGGTTGTCCCACCGTAGCCCCCGGTCCCGCGCGGTGGGCGGCCCTTCTTTTTTTGGAAGGTTCTTCGAGTTCCTGATCCCCCGAAGCCGGTGCGCTCCAGCGGGACGAGGAAGGGGTACCCATGTCGGTAATTGTGATCATCGCTATCGTCGTTGCCGCGCTGATCGTCTTGGCTGGTGTTGGGGTCTACGTTCAGCGCCGCCGGGAGCGGAGGCGGGTTCTGCGCGAGCGGATGGCCTCGCAAGCGAGTGGGCATCGTAAGGAGGCAGCGGCGCATGCCTCCAGGGCTCACGAACTGGCTCCGGAAGCTGATGCTATGCGCCAGGAAGCCAGCGAGCAGGCTGCCGTCGCCGAGCAGGCGTCCGCCCGCGCGGAGAAGCTTGACGCCCGCGCCACGCAAGCCGAGCAGCAGGTTGCCCGCGAAGGTCAAAGCGCCGGGCGCCACGACCAACGGGCGGCTGAGCTCGAGGAGAAGCTCTAACCCGCCCGATCGGCGTCTGACCTGGGACCGGGGAGAGCTGAAGGTTGAGGTCGGACGAGCAGATCGGCCATGTGTTCGGCTCGGGAGAGCCGTTTTCCGTCGGGGTGGAGGAGGAGTTGTTTCTCGTCGATCCGATCAGCGGCGGGCAGGCGAACGCGTCGGCTGCCGTACAGGAGCGGCTGGGCCCGGTGCACGGAACGATCGAGCGCGAGCTCCATGCCTGTCAGATGGAGCTCATCACCGACGTATGTCGCAGTGCCGGTGAAGCGGTCGGTGCGCTGCGTGATCTGCGCCGCGCGGTTCTGGAGACCGGGGCCGGGCTGCTCGGATCGGGAACGCATCCTTCCGCGGTCGAGGGTGACGCGGAGATCACTGACAAGGAGCGCTATGAGCGCATCCGCGAACTGCTCGGGGATGCGGTTGCAACTCCGGTCGGCGGACTCCATATCCACATCGGGATGCCGGACGCCGATACCGCGATCCGGGTCTTTAACGGTCTGCGCCGCCACCTGCCACTGCTCCAGGCTCTGGCCGCCAACTCGCCCTTCCGTCACGGCCGCGATACCGGTTTAGCTTCGGCGCGCGAGGTGACGATTCGCGGCTGGCCGCGTTCAGGGGTGCCGCGCGCAATGCGTGACTTCGCGGATTTTTCCGCCAGCGCACGGCTGTTGGCACGGGCCGCGGACGTGCCGGACTACACGTGGTTCTGGTGGAAGCTCCGTCCGCATCCGCGCCTTGGCACCGTCGAGGTCAGAGCGCTGGATGCCCAGGCGTCGCTTGAGGACACCGCCGGGCTGGTCGCGCTCACGCACTGCCTGGCGCGTTGGGCCGCCGAGGCGGAGCCCGAGCCCGATCCGCCGGCCGACGTGCTCGACGAGGGCGTGTTCCGAGCGGCCCGCTTCGGCGTCAAGGCCCGCCTCCCTGACGCGCGCGGTCGATTGCGACCCGTCGATGAGCTGCTCCAGGAAGCACTCACGCTCGCGCGCCGTTACGCCGACGAGCTGCAGTGCAACGCCGAGCTCGACGCGCTCCCAGCGCTGTTGCGGCGCGGGGGAGGTGCAGGGCGTCAGCGAGGCTCCTACCAGATCGCCGGCATGGACGCACTGCTTCGCGACCTGACGGAGCTCACCGCCACTTACACGGCGCCGATAAGCGTGCGCTGAGCGTTATCGGTTCGATCCGTCGCCCGTGCTGTCGGGCGCGGCGTCCTCGTCGAATACAAGCCGTGTCGCGGCGATTCGATCGCGATCGGTGATCGTGAAGTAGCCGAGCGCAATCAGGCCGAGAATCATCCAGATCACGATCACGTATGGGGCATAGCTCGCCGGGGACTCGAGCGGCTGGATCCCCAGGCCTGCGAAGTCGACCCCGAAGGCCGCCAGCAGTACCGGGATAAAGAACAGCGATGCGGCGAGCGGGATCACCAGGTGCAGGACAACGTTGAACTCGGACCGATGCTCGCGCAGATAGAAGACGGCACAGCTCACCCCCGTGCAGATGTAGATGACGACGATCAGCACGGTCGAGATCGTCCCCTGCAGCACGATCGCATCGAGCGGCGAGCCCAGGGCGAAGCCGAGTATCAACGCGTAGCTGATCGCGAGGACCGCCTGGGCGTGGACCGCCACAGACGGGGTCTTGAACACGGGGTGGATCCGCGTCAGGACCCGCGGGAGCATCCGGATGCGACCCAGCGAGTAGCCAACGCGAGTGGCGGCGACCGAGCTCGCGTTCGAGCCGGCGATCGCGGAGTTGACGAGCGCGACCACGACGATGATGAATCCCAGGCCCCATACGGTGTTCGACATCGCGGACCACGGGTCGCCGGCGTTCGATGCCGTGAACGTGGTCATCCGCGCCGGCCCGAAATAGACCGTCGCGGCGTAGTAGCAGAAGAGGTAAAAGGTGCCGATGCCCAGACAGGCGAACACGACGGCGCGTGGGATCGTCCGTCTCGGATTACGTGCTTCCTCGCCGAGCGGCGCGGCCGCCTCGAAGCCGATGATGCCGAAGACGGCGTACAGAACGCCCGGCACGAGCGAGCCGAAGCCGTTCTTGTTGTGTTCGGTAGGCGAGAAGACCGCCAGCGTGTTGTGTCCGCCGGCCTTGATGATCAGTGTTGTCGCGAGCGCCACGAACACGGTGATTTCGATCACACCGAGGACCACACTCGCGGCCGTCGACAGCCGGATTCCGCGGTAGACGAGCATCCACACGATCACCCCGCCGAGGACCGCCGCGGGCGCCCATGTCCACGTCGGCCAGCCGAGGTGCGTGTGCAGCGCGTTGGACACCACAATCCCGAGAATCAACAGGCCGCCCGGAGCCACGACCAGTTCGGCCATCATGAACGCCCAACCGACGAGGAATCCGACGCTCGGACCGAGCCCGCGGGCGTTGTAGGTGTACAGGCCACCCGCCGACGGCAGGTGCTTGGCCATCTGTCCGATCGTGATGGCGATCAGCAGGCACAACCCCAGCCCGACCACCACGGCGAGCGGGGTCGCCCCGCCCGCGTACTGGGCCGCGAACAGGATCGAGAACGCGACCGAGGCAGCCGGCGCCATGTTCGCGATCGACTGAAAGACCACCGGCACAAGGCCAACGGCATTTGCCGACAGCGTCCCGTGGGGTACGTCGGTTCGAGCGGGTCGCTGAGCGGTCGCGGTACTCACTTCAACTGATCGACTACCCGATTCGCTGCGGGCCACACCTAACCCGTCACCGGCCTGACCTTTTCGACTCCGAAGCGCCCTCGTTTGTGCAGGTTCGTGCGCGTTGCGGCGCGATCGTGAGGGTCTCGGCACTCGCGCGTTCCCCCACCGCGCGGTGTCCTTGACCTGCGAGCTACATCACGCCGGACACCGCGCGGGGTCGGAGTCTTTACGTCACTTGAACGACACGGTCCCCGAGCCCCTCGTCCACGACACGCCGGCGACGGGCGTCACGTTCGGACTGAGGTTGCAGGTGTGGTTCTTTCGCGGGGTGATCGCCACCTGGGTGATGGTGACCGCGAACTTGCCGCTGATCCCCGCGTACGCGCCGCGTCCCGTGCCCTTGACGATCGGGATTGTGGCGCTGAACGAGCTCGCAACAGAACAGGTCCTGTGGCTGATCGTGGGTGGTCTGGGGGTGATTCGAGCGGTGCTGATTTCAAACGAGCCCTTTGAAAGGACGATCCGATTGATCGTCCCGTTGCCGGCTACGCCCTCGTAGTCCTTCCCGTGGTCGGTGATCGCTCCTGTGATCACATCGTTGGCGGCGCGGCTGGCCAACGAGGGCGCGACCTCGTAGACGTGGACCTTCCCGCCGGCGACCGTCGTTCTCGCCGACGCCGATCCGCCGAATACCGTGAGGAGCACCGAGCCGAGCGCCATGAGCAGAAGCGCTGGCGAAGCTTGTGCTCGCCCCGGCCACGGCCGGACGCCTGTCGTCCGTGGCACGGCGAGGATTGATGGTGCGGTGATCGGTAGACGGCGTGCTCTGAATTTCATGTCAGCCTCCTTGGGCGTTTCTGGTTGAGCGCGCCAAGCTAGGAGCGAACCGCCGGCCTGTCTGCCCCCAGCCGGGGGATTCACTTCATCCTTGAGGACGAACTACAACCGCCCGAATGGGCGATGTTGCAGCCCCGTAGCTGGCGGTATTTTGTGGCGATGGGGCGGATCCGCGAGCTGAGCTGGACCACTGCTGGGGATGTCGCGCTCGTCGTGTTCGTCGGCGGCGCAACCTGGTTAGCAGTGTTCACGAGCCACAATCCAGTGAGCTCTCACATCGCGGGGCCGCGCTGGCTGACGATCGCGTTTGGCCTGGTGATCGCGCTCCCATTGTTCTGGCGCCGATCGCGCCCCCTGCTCGCGTGCTCAGTGATCGCCGCAGGGATCGTCGCGCAGGCCGTCGCTAGCGCTAACACGCCCGAGGGGCTACAGCTGATTGCGCTGTGGATCGTCGTGCCCTACAGCGTCGCCTATTACGGTGACCGCCCCAGAGCGGTGATCGGCTTTGTGATTCTCCTCGCCGCGTTCGCGGTGTACGCGGCTGAGAACACCGACATCACCGGGGGTCAGGCCGCGAACGAGTGGTCGGGCGCGTTCTTCCTGGTCCTCGCGGTTGGATCGTGGCTGACTGGGATCGTGCTGCGCGGGAGGCGTGAGGCCGCGGCCCTGACCGCTCGCGCGGACGCGTTGCAACGGGAGGCCCAGCTCGCGAGCGCCGCGGAGCGCTCGCGGATCGCGCGCGAACTGCACGACATCGTCGCCCATAACCTAAGCGTGGTTGTCCTCCAGGCGGCCGGGGCTCAGGCGCAAGCGGAGCACCAGGGCCCAAACCCGTCGACCCTCGCGAAGATCGAGCGCAGCGGACGCGAGGCGCTGGCCGAGATGCGACGGCTTGTAGGGGTCCTGCGAGAAGACGGTGCCGCCGGTCCCGAGCTTGAGCCCAACCCGGGCGTCGCGCAACTCCCCAAGCTCATCGACCGCGTGCGTGCCGCCGGGCTTGAAGTCGAGCTGCGTCGCGATGGCCAGATCGCCGATCTACCACCGGCGATCGATCTGTCCGCGTATCGGATCGTCCAGGAGGCGCTGACGAACACGCTCAAGCACGCCGGCGGCCATGCTCATGTGTGGGTGAGCCTCCGTCGCGAGCCCGACGACCTGGTGATCGAGATTGTCGACGACGGCGGTGGGGCATCGCTCGACGGCACTTCTGCGGAGGGTGCCGGTCACGGTCTGGTCGGGATGCGCGAGCGCGTTGCCCTGTTCGGCGGACAGCTCCAGGCCGGACCCCGAGCCCCATCTGGGTTTGCCGTGAGGGCGCGGCTGCCTCTCGGTGACCCGCGGCCGTGATCCGGGTCGTAATCGCCGATGACCAAGAGCTCGTCCGAGAGGGCCTACGGATGATGCTCCAAGCAGAACACGACATTGACGTTGTCGGCGAAGCCGGTGACGGAGCCGCCGCGCTCGACGCCGCACGCACCCATGATCCCGACGTCCTGCTGATGGACGTTCGGATGCCCGGGCTCGACGGCATCGAGGCAACCGCACGCCTCACCGGCGCGAATGCTCGCGCCCGCGTTCTGGTCCTGACCACCTTCGACCTCGACGAATATGTCTATCGCGCGATGAAGGCCGGCGCCTCCGGCTTCCTACTCAAGGACGCCACCCGCGACAAGCTCGCCGCCGCCGTTCGCACCGTCGCAAGCGGCGAAGCACTGCTCGCGCCCGCGATCACACGACGCCTGCTCGAGGACTTCTGCCAGCGCCCGCCGCCATCGGCCAGCCTTCCTCCCCGCGCCGAGGACCTGAGCCCACGCGAACTCGAAGTCCTGCGATTGCTCGCCCAGGGACTCTCGAACGCCGAGATCGCCGCCAAGCTGTTCCTGAGCGACGCAACAGTCAAGAGCCACGTCGCTCGCATCCTCAACAAGCTCGACCTGCGTGACCGCGTTCAGGCGGTCGTCTTCGCCTACGAGTCAGGCCTAGTGCGACCCGGGTCAAACCAATAGGCACGGCGACGTTCTCACCGCCAGTGGCGGTGTTGCTTCTCTTCGCAACGCGAAGGCGCGACCGCTGTCAGTTGGGTCGAAGTCAGGATCCGATGATCGCGGTGGCGAGCCAGCGCTCGCCGGTCCGGTCAACGCCGAGAGCGCGGACGGAGACGGTCCCCGTCCCCGCCGGTAGTCGCGCGACGCCGCCACGCAGAAGCTCCCAGGACCCGCGGACACGGACGCTGACGCGAAGGTCGCGCAGCGCCGGCCCGCGAACTCGCGCGCTGAGGCTGCGGCCCCGGCGCGTCAGCACGAGCGCGCGCTTCCTCGGATCGGTCCGCAGCAGCAGGACTCGGCCGTGAACACGGAGACTCCCGGAGCAGCGGACGACGGTGACTCGCACCGTCCGTGAGCCGAGCAGCGGCACCGACGGCAGCCGGCGCCCGCGACAGCTGATCGAAGCGCCGCGGAGTAAGAACGCTGCCCCGCCGGCATGGCCTTGTGATATCCGCCCACGACGATCGGCGACCCCCAGCGCGCTGAACCGCCGCTGCAGTCGCACCGTGACGGGGTGTCGGCGCGGTGGAGAAGCGCCGAGCAGCGGCGCAGAGCAGGGGGGACCGGTGGCGTCCGCCTGGACGGCCTTGGCCACGGCCGCTCCAACTGCTGCATCGTTGGTCAGCGTGTCATCGGTGCCCAGAAACGACAGCGTGGAGCTGTGGATCACCGGGAAGCTTCCAATCGTTCTCAGGTGAGCGATGCCCGGACCGGGAATCGGCGAGCCGTCAAGCGACATCGACGCCTCGCCAAGCGCGCTCGCCTGGCCTACGATCCCGTCGCTCGGGTTGTAGTAACGAGGTAACAACGAGCCGATGATCGGCACGTGGACAAAGGTGCCGGCGGCGACGGCCACCGGGCAACCGATCGTCTGCTGCGGATTCCAGCCCGCCAGGAACGAGCTGGAGAGCTCGCGAATTGTGATCGGGCCGAGATCCGCCAGCAGGCGCTTGATGAGCGACAGCAGCGCCTCGCACACGGCTTTCTCGGTCCGGTCGCTCGACTTGCATTGACCGTTGACGACGAGCTCGGCCAGATCGGCGCCGAACGAGCCGGTGTGCGGGGTTCCAAGCGTCGTCAGCGACTGGACGACAGGGCCGACATCGGCGGCGCGCATCTGGGTGATAGCGGCGCGCGACCACAACCCTCCGTCGGAATGCCCGACCAGACTTACGCTCGTCACCCCGTAACCGGCAGCGAGAAACTGCAAAAAGCCCATCAGCGCCGTCCCGTTGCTGTTCACGTCGCCGTTTGAATCAATGACATCGCCAGGCGGCGGCACCGCCCCGCCCGGACCGGTGCATGGCTGCCCAGGCGAGCCATGTCCATTGGCCACCGGGGCCGTGAACACAGCCTCTCCAGCCGCGCGCAGGCTCGCCGCCGCGCCAGTTGTAGCTCCCCACGTCGGACCCGCCAATGCCGCACACGAAGCAGCCGGCGTGGTGAACGGTGTCGCGGTGTCAAAGCCCGACACGAGGACAACGGCCGAGGATGCAACTGCGGCCGCGGGTAGCAACAAGAACCCAACCAAAACGGCCATGCCCGGCCAGAATCGGCGACCCCACACAAGCAGGCACTCTACCGCCCGTTGACCGCAAGGGTGGCGCCGGTTATCGATTGGCCTGACGTGCAGCGTTGTCCGAAACTCGGCGAGCGAAGCGTCGATGGCGGCCCTCGACACGACAACCATTTTCTGTCCGATTGCTTCGGGCCGTCCTGAAGCACGTCTTTCCAGGAACGTTGAGATTGGACTGGACCGGGTAGTTGCAATCAATGCCCGGTCGCCGCCCGAACGCGCTGATCGTCTCTGGCCTCGCGATCGTGGTGGCGGTCGCCGCGGTAATCGCTGTCGCCACGGTCAGTGGTGTCTCGGTAGACCGGGTCTTCGAGCACTTCCACCCCGGGTGGATCGTCGTGGTTGCGATCGCCGAAGTGCTGGCGCTCGTGGCATACACGCTTGCCTACCGGCAGATGACGGTAGTTGCCGGGCTCCGGCCGCCGAGCCTGCCGGTCATCATTACCGTCGTCCTGTCGGGCTTCGGTCCGTTCGTCGTGGGCGGCGGCTTCACCCTCGACCAGGCTGCTCTGATGGAGATCTACGGGGATCGCCAGACGGCCCGCGTCCAGGTCGTCGGCCTGATCGCGCTCGAGTGGGGGGTCCTTGCACCGTTTGCCTGTCTGAGCGCGATCGTGCTCCTGATCGCAGGCGCGAATGTGATGGGATCGCTGCTGTGGCCCTGGGCGCTGTGCGTGCCCGCGGGCTTCGCCGTGGGACTGTGGCTGACCGGTCCCGGGCGGAGCCTCTCGCGACTGCGCCGTTTCGGCCCGATCGCCGCTGTGCTCGACGGCGTCGGACTGCTCCACCAACTAATCCGCGCTCCCGCCAGGACCGCGCCCGCGTGGCTGAGCATGTCCCTGTACTGGGCCGCTGAGATCGTCGCCGTGTACGCGGCCTTGCGGATGTTCGGCGTCGACCTCAACCCGGCACGCGTCGTCGTGGCGTACGGGACCGGTTACGTCGTGACGCGACGTTCGCTTCCGCTGGCCGGTGCGGCGATCACCGAGGTCCTGCTGACGTTCGCTCTGCACTGGGTCGGCGCGCCGCTCGGCCCGGCGCTTGCGGCCGTTGTCAGCTACCGGCTCTTTAACCTGATCCTTGTCTCAGTGCCATCGCTACTCGCCAATCGGCAGCTTGGTCCATCGCTGGCGCGCTGATCGTCGAAGACGGGAACGACTGCGAGGGGATCCTGTTGGTCGGGCTGGCTGACGGGGTAGGGAGGGCTTAGATGGCGACCGCCGATACTTCGTTGCAGCAGCGGGGATCTCGCGCTGGCGGCGACGGACGTTTGGCGCGCGGAGTGCTGAGCGATGTCGACATCTCGGCGGCAACGCTGGCCGACATGGCGCCGGCGATGAGCTTCTTCTTCGGGTTTGCGACGATCGTGACGGCTGCCGGGATCGCGGCGCCGCTGACGGTGATCGCGGCTGCGATCGCGATTGGGCTGCTGGGTAACACCTTGAGTCAGTTCTCGCGCTCACGTCCGTCGACGGGCTCGTTTGTGACCTTCATTGGGAGCGCGTTCGGCGGCTATAGCGCGGTGGTGACAGCGGTCGTGCTGTGCACGGGCTACATCATCGCGGTGGCCTCGGTGGTCACGATCTCTGGCGGCCTGGCGGAGATCATCCTCAAGCACTATCTGTCAGTCACGATCCCGTGGCAGGCGATCAGCGCAGTGCTCTCGCTGGGGGCCCTGGCCCTGATCGTGACCGGCGCCAAGCCTTCGACGAAGGTCGCGGCCGTGCTGTTCGTTTTTCAGGTTCTGCTGCTGCTCGTCGTCGCGATTGCGCTGCTGATCGAGCACTCCGGCTACATCAACGCCCAGCCGTTCGATCCCTCGAACCTGCACCGCGGTTTCTCGGGGCTGTCGTTGGGCTTCCCGCTGGCGGTATATCTGTTCGTGGGGTGGGAGAACTCGGCCGCGTTGGCAGAGGAGCACCATGACCCGCGCGCTGGTGTGACGCGGGCGGTGTTCTCCAGCATTCTGGTAGTCGGGGTGTTGTACGTGTTCTTGTCCTACGCCACGGTGGTCGGCTTCAATGACAACGCCGCCGCGTTGACCAGCGCTCAGATTCCGTTTATTACGGCAGCTGGCACAGTCGCGAGCGGACTGGTTTTCATCGCCTACATCGCTGGTTTCACCTCGATCTGTTCGTGCCTCATCTCGGCCACGAACTCCCAGGCGAGGATCATCTTCAACTCCGGTCGGGAGGGGCTGCTGCCGTCGGTCACCGCCCGGCTGACCGAGCGCGGGAAGACGCCGTGGGTCGCGTTCTCGGTCTATCTGGCTCTCGCTCTGGGCCTCTCCTACGTGTTTGGCTGGAACACCGATCCGGTCACGTTCTTCGGCGAGATTGCGACCATGGGCACGATCCTGATCGCCCTCACCTACCTCGTGGCCAACCTCGCGCTACCTGTCTACTATCACCGCCACGAGCGGGAGCACTTCTCCACTCTCAAGCATGTTCTGCTGCCGCTGCTGGGAGCCGCCGCGATCGGCTATCCGCTCTATGAGCTCGTCAAGCCAGGACAGCCGGCGCCGTTTGATCGTTACCCGCTGATCGCCGCAGGCGTGGTCGTGGTCGCGCTGACCTGGGGCGCGATCGCCTTCGGACGCGACCGAACGCTCGGCGAAAGGGTCGGCTCGATCGTCGCCGACGTCGACTGACACCACCAACACGCTGCTGAGGTTGGGTAGGCCGAATCCGTTGCTGGTCCGGCCCGTGTTGGTCGTCACGGCGGGTCGCCAGTGCATGGCGGGGGGTCGACGTGCGATGGCGAGGGCGTATGTTGCTTGGGAGTGATGGTGATTGGAGGACCTGACGCGGGAGAGTTGCTGGGGGCCTCAGTGCCGCATCTGGTGCCCGAAACAGTCGTCGAGGTCGCGTCGGCGCAGGCGGGCTGTCCTGTCGCAGCGTATGTATTAGACGTGGAGGGGTCGTTCGCGCTGCGCCTGGCCGGCGATGTGGGCCGGTTTCCCGAGCGGATCCGTGCGCCGGTAGGCGTCGGCCCCGAGATCATTCCCGAGGCCCTGCCGCTGTTGTTGGAGCTCGTGATCGACCGCGTTGGACCGTGCACGTTGTGGCCGATGGTGGTGCGCGATCGTGTGATGGGTTTTCTGCTCGCTCGCGACCGGCCGCAGGTTGATCTCGAGGCGTTCGGGGGTCAGGCGGGCCTCGCGCTGGAGCTGGCGTCCGGCTATACGGACGCGGTGCATGCTGTGCGTCGTCGCAAGGACACCCAGCCGGCCGCTGAGATTCAGCAGAATCTGCTGCCGCCGCGGCTTGCCCGCGTCAGCGGGGCCAACGTCGCCGGCGGCGTGCTCCCCGGCTATGACGTCGGCGGTGACTTCTTTGACTACGCCGGGAATGCGGACGGCCTGTGGCTGGTTGTTGCCGATGCGACCGGCAAGGGCAACTCGGCGGCGGCGCTTTCCTCGCTGGCGATCGGCGCGCTGCGCGCCGCCCGCCGCGCCGGCGCGGGGCTTCAGGAGGCCGCCTCGCTGGCCGACGAAGCGATCGTGTCACTCGACATGGAGCTGTACCTGACCGCTGTCCTGGGTTCCTGGGACCCCGACGGGCACCGGCTGCGCTGGATCAACTGCGGTCATCCGACGCCGCTGATCGTGCGCGCCGATGGGCGGGTCGACGAACTCGACGGCGAGCGCACTTATCCGCTCGGCATGCGGTTCTCAGAGCGCAGGTTCCCGGTCCTCAGCGCTGCGGTGGGGGCTGGGGACCGCCTGTTGGTGTACTCCGATGGCGTCAGCGAGCGCCGCACGGCCGACGGTGGCCGCATCGGTGAGGATGGCCTGCGCGCGATCCTCAGCGAGCTCGGTCCGCGATCGGCGGCGACGA
Source organism: uncultured Solirubrobacterales bacterium (assembly GCA_963744695.1). Taxonomy (GTDB): domain Bacteria; phylum Actinomycetota; class Thermoleophilia; order Solirubrobacterales; family Solirubrobacteraceae; genus Palsa-465. The sequence continues at coordinate 130,023 of CAVUUT010000012.1, forward strand.
CGGTGCGCGGCCTACAAGATGCCGTGATCACAGCCTCGCCTGAGCCGCTGCGCGACGACGCCACGCTGCTGGTCATCGCTCCCCACGATTGACGACCCAACGGTCGCGCCCGATCGCGCGGCGCGAGACGGCTGGCCCAGGCGCGTCCCGGGTAGCTTCTGTTCGTGCGCGACGCGATCGGTGACCCGACAACGACGATGCTCGGCGACGTCGCGATAGTGACGGTCAGCGGCGAGCTCGATCTGGCCCTCTGCATCAAGCTCGCTCCCGAGCTCAATTCGGCGTTGCGCTCCGCAGCGCGAGCGATCGTCATCGACCTCGAGGCCGTCTCGTTGGTGGACTCCTCGGCGATGGCGCTGCTGCTAAACGCCTTCCGCCGCCTGGACCACACCGGGCGCCGACTCGCGATTGCGTGTCCGAGCGGGTCACCGCGCCGCGCGTTTGAGCTGACGGCCCTCGATCGCCAGCTGCCGATGTACGAGACCCGCCAAGACGCGCTCGCCGCACTCGGCGCCAGCTGACCGCGATTCGGAAGCCGGGCGCCGCGCCGGCGTCGCCGGTGACAGTCCGCGGGCCGACGATAGCGAATCGATCTGAGACCGCGTGACACTGGCCGGAACAGGGCAGTCTGTTGACTGATGCCGAACTCGACGATCACTCCAGCGACGCTCTATCGCGCGGTGCTCCTCGCATTCGGGCTCGTCGTCGCCGGGCTGATCTTCGAGCAGCTCATCACGCTGGTGCTCGCAGTGTTGATCGTGGTGATCATCGCGACGCCACTGTCTGCGTTCGCCGGCCTGCTGCAAAGGGTGCGAGTTCCGAGAGCGATCGGCGCCGTGCTCGGCCTGCTGCTGGGCTTGGGAGCGCTCGGTGGGTTGATCGCGCTGATCGTCCCGGTCTTCAACCACGAGATCAATGCGTTCACCAACTCGCTGCCGAGCATCGTGGACGAGCTGCGCCGCCGTCTCGGGCACCTCACCGGGACGTCTCCGAACAATGCTGGACGGCAGATACAGCATTTCGTCGACACGTATACCCAGCATCCCTCGAAGCTGCTCGGCCCTCTGACGACCATCGGCGCAGGAGTGGTCGCCACGGTGGCGACGATCATCGTCATTCTCCTGACCGCGCTCTACGCGGCGATTCATCCAGAGCCACTGGTGACGGGCGTCATCCGCACCGCGCCACCGGCCAAGCGGCCGCACGCCGAGCGAATCCTGTCACGTCTTCGAGATGCCTACCTCGGCTGGCTGAAGGGCCTGGTCGTCGGAATGCTCGTCCTCGGCGGCCTCACCTACGCGGGCCTGCGGATCGCTGGCCTCGAGTTCGCCGCATTCTTCGCGATCTTCACCGCCGTCGCGATGATCATTCCCTACTTCGGCGCGCTGATCAGCTCGATCCCGCCGATCATCTACGCGCTCACGGTTTCACCAGGCAAGGCAGTGATCGTCGCCGTGATTTACGTCATCGCTCACCAAGTCGAGAGCAATGTGATCCAGCCTCTGGTGGTCGCCCGCAACGTCGAGCTGCATCCTGCGCTAGTCGCGGTGGGGGTCGTGGCCGTCGATCAGCTGTTCGGCTTCGTGGGTCTGATCGTCGCCGTGCCGATCCTCTCTACTTTCAAGATCCTCGTCGAGGAGCTGTGGATCAAGCCCGTGGAGCGCAGCGACCGCGCCTTCACCGGCGAGCTGACGACCGCGCCTGTGCACGTGGTGTCAGTCGCCGGCGGATCATCGACGCGCACGGTGGACCAAAAGGCCACGGACGCCTCGAACCAGTAGGCGCGGCCGCGGCGACCGGGACCGCTTGACGTCGGGCGTACCCGGGTAGTTCCAGACAGAGGATCGTCGATCGTCACGCTTCCGGGGGCGGACTGAAAAAGGAGATTGGACCCATGATCTGGGTGCTGCTGGCAGTTGTCATAGTTCTATTAGTCATCATCGGAGTTCTCGTTGCACATCAGCAACGGTCTCGGAGATTGAAAGCTGAGTTCGGGCCGGAGTACGGCCGCGTCGTGGCTGAGCAGGGCGGTCAGCGGGCCGCCGAGCAGGAGTTGTCCGATCGCCGTGAGCGGGTCGACAAGTTCGAGATTCGGCCGCTCGATCCCGCCGCCCGCGAGGACTACCTGGCGCAGTGGGCCGCCGCCCAGCGCTACTTTGTGGATGAGCCCGTGCGGGCCGTTGGCCAAGCCCATGAGCTTGTGCAACAGGTGATGCACGACCGCGGATATCCCGTCGACGAGGACTTCGAGCAGCGCACGGCTGACATATCCGTGGAGCATCCGGTGGTGGTCGAGAACTATCGCGCGGCCAACGCGATCTCGATCCGGGCTCATAACGGACAGGCCAACACCGAGCAGTTGCGTCAGGCGATGGTCCACTTCCGGGCGCTGTTCGATGACCTGCTCGTCCCCGGTGACGTTGGGCCCGCAGATGAAGTCTCCGCCACCGAGCTAGCGCACGACAACGCTGGGGGCGCAGTTCCACAGCAAACGACGACACCGAGGGGATGACCGATGGAACGCAATGCAGAAACGCTGAGCACCCGCGACTTGGCCGTGCCAAACGAGCCGGCGAGTGACGTCACCAGTGCGGACAGCGACGTCTGAAGGGAGGCCGAGGGTCGACGGGCGCCTGCCGCGGAGGGGAAACTCAAAGCGCAGAAGAGCAGACACGAGAAGGGAGAGGCTAAGAAGGGGTAGGGGACCAGCGTCGGGAGGAACGAGGTGCGCAAAAACGAAAACGCGCCCAGGCCTTACCTGAGAAGAGGTCAGTCACGGCGGTGGACAGACCAGGCGGCGTCGGCCCCTGCCTCGAACGCCGGCGGGTCGCTGCTTGCGGCCGAGATGGACGCCACCTTCCAACAGAGGTGGAAGGAGATCCAGACCCGGTTCGTCGACGAGCCCCGAGGGGCGGTCGAGGACGCCGATGGCTTGGTGGCGACCCTCATGCAACAACTCGCGGAGGGCTTCGCCAAGGAACGCGAACGGCTCGAAGCACAGTGGGACCGTGGCGAGGACATCTCGACCGAGGACCTGCGGGTCGCGCTGCAACGCTATCGGACCTTCTTCCAGCGCCTGCTGTCGACCTGACAGGTTTAACCGGGGCGCTCTCCTCGAGCGTCAAACACGGTCCCAGCGGGTACCTCTCAGTCACACGCACTGACAGTAAGCCACCAGTATCCCCAAGGAGGAGCATGGCCAAGAACGACAAGGAACTAATCCAGGCGCTTCGGACCAGCGGAATGCGAAAGAAGGTTGCTCGTGAGCTCTCGGAGGCGACAGCCGAGGCCAAACACGGCAAGCCGTCGAAAGAATTAACACGGTCTGTAGAAAGCCTTCGTGCAGCTACTTCCGTCCTGGAAGACCGCGTCAACGAATCGCAACGCCGCGAAGCCGGGAGGAAAGCCGCGCGGACCCGCAAACGCAACGCCGCCAAAAGAAGCACCGCCGCACAAAAAGCAGCCCGAACCCGAGCAAGTCACGGTTAGGGGGCGGCCCCGGACCATCAGGAGTCACGTGCCGCGGGATCTGTTTTCCGAGGTCATGCATCGAGCTTGGTCGCGAGCAGCGTGAACAGGATCGGAAGAGGCTGTCCGTCGACACGGAGCCGGTAACGCCCGTCGGCCTCGCGGGCAACGATCGGTGGACGAGGCGACTTGCTTGTGTCCAGGTGCTCGGTGAGCGAGTCGATGCGCAAGCCAGCCTCGATCGCGGCCGTGACGGTCTCACCGAGGCTGTGAGCGAAGTTGACGGTCTCGCTTGACGCAAGCTCGGCACTCGGGACGGCATAGGTGCCGGGCTCGTCGAAGCGGTGCGGCCCGTCGAACGCATAGGGGAAGTCCAGTGAGAACCGCTCGCTCTCGGCGACCATCGTGAGCAGCGGATGGATCTCGACGAGGACCAACCGTCCCCCGGGGCGCAGCGTCTGAGCGATCGAGCACATCCACGCGAAAATGTCTTCGATCCAGCAGATCGCTCCGATCGTCGCATAAGCCAGGTCAAAGCGGCCATACAGGTCAGCGGGAATGCGGACAGCGTCAGCCTGCACCCAAGTCACCTCGACGCCCGCGCCCATGGCCAGCTCCCGTGCCTTCGCCAGCGCGGCCGGCGAGAAGTCAAGACCAGCGATCCGCGCCCCGCGGCGCGCCAACGAGATCGTGTCAAAGCCGATGTGGCATTGCACATGGATCACGTCCAGCCCGCTAACGCTTCCGACCGACGCGGCAACAGCCGCCTGCTCCTCTTCGCCAAGCCAGTCGGCCCCCCCGATCAACGCGTCGGTGTCGTAGGTGGGGTCGCTGCCGTGAACCGCGGCGGCACCATCCCACCACGCGCGGTTGACCTCTGACGGATCGCGCTCCACGCGCCCATTGTCGCGAGAACCGGGGCCGCCCGCCTGCTTAAGCAACAACACGCGCGCGGATTGCCGGCGCCTCGAGGACCGAAGATCCTGGACAACGCGAGCTCGAAGTCCCGGGACTCAGCGCGCGCCGCATCGTGCACGCCCACTGGGGCGGTACCTCCACGACAGCCCGCGGGGCCGGATATTCAAGGATCCTGCGTGGATGTCAACCAAACACTGAACGCCAACTCGGGCACAGCATTTGCAACGCCGGGCCGAGGACTCGTGACGGGACGCCTGACCCGCACCCGGCCCACACCTGACGGTCAGCCCGGCGATTCCGGCGAAGGTGGCCGGGGGGCGCTCGGGTCGATTGGAGGTGCCAGCCAGTGGGTGACCGTCGTGGGTTGGTTTGGGTCGGTCATCGCCTTGATCTGCTCGAGGCGCTGTTGGTCGCGGCGGCTGACGCGTTCGTGCTGACGGAGGTGTTCATCCCAGGAGCCGAGGACGAACTGCTCAAGTACGCGGTCGAGATCGTCCGCGTCTCGCCATACGCGCCAACGGACAGCACCCGTGCGGCGTCGGGCCAGGCGCCCGGCGTAGAGCGCCGCAACAAGCTCTTGCTCGAGTCCCGGCTTGGGCCGGTATTCAATCGTGACCTGCACCGGTCCGTCGGTCCCCGCTGAGCCCACGAGGTGCGGGGTCGGCCAGTCGCCGGCCGGCAACAGGTCGTTCGGTGAGATGGCCTTGAACGGCAGCCACAGGCCGGCCAGCGCGACGAGCGCGAGGGCGACCGCCGCCACGAGAAGCGCCCGAGTCACTCCGGCGTTCTGCGCGAGAACGCCGAACACGGCGCTGCCGAGCGCGCCGCCGCCCTGGAAAATCACCAGGTAATACGACATCCCACGTGCCTTCGCCCAGCCGGGCAGCGTCGACTGATACTGAGAGTTCAACGTCGAGAGCACCAGGATCCACGCGACGCCGCCGATCACCAATGCCAGCGCCGCCAGCGCACTGACGCGCACGTAGGCCAGCGCGAGCGTCACACCGGCGAGGACAAGGGTGCCAACTGTCATAAACGCGCCCGGGGGCACACTTTGGCGTAGGCGCGGCAGCCCCGCCGCGCCTGCTACCGCCCCGATGCCGACGCCACCGAGCAGCAACCCGTACCCGCCGGAGCCGAGATGAAGCCGTGTGTGGGCGACCAGCGGCAGCAGCGCCCAGATCGAGTTCGCGAACACCATGAACAGCCCGGCGCGCAGCAGGATGACGCGGAGCGCCGGGCTCGCGGCGACATAGCGAGCTCCGGCTCGGATCGCGTCGAACACGTGCTCACGAGCAACCGCGCTGGCCGGCCGCGCGCGACCCTGCCAACGAGCGACAGCGCCGATAACTGGCACGAAGCTCACCGCGTTGACCACGAACAGCGCTCCGGCACTGGTCGCCGCGTACAGCGCACCACCGATGGCGGGACCGACGGCCCGGCTCAGGTTCTGGTTCACCGCACCCAACGCGATCGCCTGCGTTCGGTCCTCCGGCGCGACCAGCTCGGGCTGCAGTGTCTGCCACGTCGGTGAGGTCAGGGTCTGGCCGACACCGACGGCAAATATCAGCGCGAGCAGAACCCATGGCGTCACGAGGCCGGCCAACGCCAAGCCAGCCAGCAGCGCGGCCGCGATCAACATGAATGACTGTGACGCGATCAAGAGCCAACGACGGTCGACCAGATCTCCGATCGCCCCTGCCGGCACGGCCAGCAGGACAACGGGAAGGCCAGCCGCCGTCTGGATCAACGCCACCAGCGTCGCGGAGGTCGTGAGCGTCAGCATCAGCTCCTGGGCTCCCACCGTCTGCATCCAGCTGCCGACGTTGCTGACAAACTGCGCCGAGGCCATCCTCGCGAAATCCGGCGAACGGAACGGCCCCAACGCCGAGGACCGAATCATCGGACTCGCCGCGGGCTCAACGCCTGACCTCGCCCCGGGGGACATTTACCGGGGCGGCTTCTGCTCGTCGATGCTGTGGGCCTAGTCGGTGAAGCTTGTCCACGGTATTTCCCGGGTATTGGGCTCGCAGAGATGCGGTTTCGATTGCGCGCCCCTCGTCGGCGAAGAACTTATACATCGCGGCCAGGTCCGCCGCGGCTACTCGGCTCAGCGAGCATCCCGAGGCGGGCAGAGGCAGAGGTGGCCCAGGGAGTCGGCGATCGCGCTCTTGGTGAACTCACTGGCGATCGTCCAGCGTCGAGGCCGTGAGGCGGTAGGTGAGCTTGACGCGGCTGGCGGTGGTGCGCTCGCTGTCGACGAGCTCCAGGTCCTGTCGACGGGCGACCCCGTCAAACAATGCCGCGCCCGCCCCGACGGCGACCGGATGAACGATCAGGCGAAGCTCGTCGAGTAGCCCAGCGTCGATCAGGCTTCTCACCAAGCCAGCACCACCGACGACGTAGACGGCACCGCCCGGCTCCGACTTGAACGTTCGGAGCTCCTCGAGGTCGCGAACGATCCGCGCGGTCGGCCAGGTGGAATTCTCGAGGGTCGTCGAGAGCACCAGGTGCGGAGTCTCGGCCGCGACGCGCGCATACTCGATTTCGCGCGGGTACGGGTCGCGTCCCAGCCACTCGGCTACGGCTGCTGGGTCCTGTCGGAGCGCTCCCCAGAACACCTCGTAGTCAGTGAACATTCCGCCACCGAGGACGAACGCGTCGACCGGCGGGAGCAGTTCGAGACCGTCGGCCCAGGAGTCGACCCAGTCGGCCGTCCCGTCTGGACCGAGGCTGTAGCCGTCAAGCGTGACCTGCATCGCCGCGATAAAGGTTCGTGATGGTGCTGTCGTCATGTCGATCTCCTGTCAGCAAATGATGGATGAAGCGCAACCAATGGTTGCATAATTCGGCAGGAAGCGCAACCTTAAGTTGCGCGCTCGTGGTATCCTTGCGGCGTTGGTGCCCGACGCGATCACCCGGGAGATCGAGATCGACGCGCCCCGAGAAGTGGTTTGGGGGATCGTCACCGAGGCGCGGCACCTGGCCGGCTGGTTCAGCGACGAGGCGACGATCGATCTTCGGCCGGGTGGCGCGATGCTGCTCACCTGGCATGGCCACGGCGTCTACCGCGCGCGCGTCGAGACGGTTGAGCCCCCGCGTATGTTCGCGTTCCGGTGGGTGCTGCGCGACGGCGAGGAACCAGTTGAGGGCGGCTCCACGTTGGTCGAGATGACGCTCACCCCGACAGAAGCTGGGACCCGGCTGAAAGTGGTGGAGAGCGGCTTCGCGGATCTATCTTGGCCCGAGCACGAGCAAGCCCGCTACCTCAGCCAGAACACCGACGGATGGAACAAGGAGCTCGACGAACTGCGCGCCTACACGCTGCGAGCCACCGGCTCAATCGACGCGCGATGACGCAGGGCGGCGAGGACGCCGATCGCCTGTGGGCGGCGCTCGGCGATCCGACGCGGCTGCGGCTGCTCGACCTGATCCTCGAGCACGGCGAAACGACGGCGAGCGCGCTCGCCCGCGAGCTCCCAATAACCCGACAAGGGATCGCCAAGCATCTCGTTGTCCTCGAACGCGCCGATCTCGTACGAGCGCGACGCGCCGGCCGCGAAACACGCTTCACCGTACGCGACGACCGCCTCGCTCAGGCCCAGCGACAGATGGTGCAGGTCGCGTCCCGGTGGGACAACCGCCTCGCGACGATTAAGCGGATAGCAGAGGCAGCGCATAAGGCATCAAGCGCCGCCGACGTCTAGCGAGGCCGAGGCCGCATCACCCGAGGGCTGGTTGGTGCGCTCGGGCAGACGCGCCTCGCCGCCGCGGCGGCGACGGCGGACGTCGCCGTCCAGCTCGGCGTTACGCCGGGAGTGCCCCACGTCTTTCAGGCGTCCGCGCCGGAGCTCGATCAGGCCAACGCTGCGCTTGCACGCACCGGAGCGTTCCTGCAAGCCCACCTGCAGCTCGCCGAGTAGCGTTACGCGCCTGTGAATCGATACTCGGTCTGCCAGGCGTCGGCCGGGTCCGTGTGGGCGGTCCAAAAGAGTTCCGCGATCTTGTCCGGATCGAACGCGGTCCCACGCACGACCGAGCCGGCGATCGTGATCGTTGCGCCATGGATGCCGTCCTCCTTGACACCGGCGGCGATCAGGGTCGCTGCCGCGCGCATGGCGGCCTTTCCGATCGAGAGGCTCGCCAGCGCGGGCACCGGATGGTCGGCGAAGCCGCCGCTGGTGAAGAGCAGTGTGCCGCTGCCGGCGGTCCGCAGGACGGGTGCGGCGACCTGTGCCGCGACGACGGCGCCGAGAACATCGACGTCATATGCGCTACGGAGCCGCCCGACCGTCGTGTCGAGGATCTCGCCAGGATCCGGCACGGCAGCGTTGTAGACGGCGACGCCGGGGGCCCCTGGAGCGCCGAAGATCCGCTCGAGCGTCGCACGGAAGCCGTCCAGATCTTCGATGTCTGCGCCCACCGCCTCGATCTCGAGCCCGTCGCTCCGGAGCTCAGGGGCGAGTTGCTCGAGCGTTTCGCCGTGGGAGATGAGCGTGCTGCGGAAGCCTTCACGGCCGAAGCGCCGAACAACGCTGGCGCCGATGCCGGGTCCGGCCCCGATCAGCAGCAGGTGACGAGGGTCAACAAACTCGGGCATATGGTGCCTCCGGGTCGAGCTTCGCCCGGCTGTCGGCTCGGGCCATGTGTCCTTCGGGTCCAATCACCCGACGAAGATTTACCATTGTTCGGGCGAGACGTCATCACCACATCCCGGTGATTTCGGCGAGGCAGATGCGTTGACCGGCGCGCTGCCCGGCGTGCCATAGGATTGCGCCGTGCCGTTCACGCTCAGGAACCTCAAGGCGGACCTGGAGGACGTCGGGTCGAGGTTTGACGGCGCGCCGGACCTGGAGTTCCGCATGGCGACCGGCGCGCTCGAGCTCGAGGAATCCGGCCTGACCTACCAGCGCGTCCCGCCCGGCTATCGCTTTCCGTACGGCCACACGCACAAGAAGCAGGAAGAGGTGTACGTGGTCATGCGCGGGAGCGGGCGGATGAAGCTCGACGACGAGATCGTCGAGCTCAAGGAATGGGACGCGGTGCGCGTTCCGCCCGGTACGTGGCGCGGCTACGAGGCCGGGCCGGAGGGCCTCGAGATCCTCGTCATCGGCGCACCAAGTCTCGGCGAGGCTCCGCGCGAAGACGTCCATGGCGAGCGCGACTGGTGGGCTGACTAGCGCCAGGTAGGGGAACATAAAGCGGGAGAAGGAACGCACTCCGGTGCCCTCGGCGGCCGTGTCGCGAGTAGCTTTGAGGAGATGAAGCGCGACGTACGGATTCGGGGTCAGACAATCACTCTCGGTCAGCTGCTCAAGCTCGAGGGGATGATCGAGAGTGGTGCCGAGGTCAAAGCGTTTCTGTCGACCGTGCCGGTGTGGGTGAACGGCGAGCGAGAGGCGCGTCGAGGCAGGAAGCTGCACGTCGACGACACCGTGCAGGTCGACGAACTTGAGCTTCGCTTGACCTCCGAGGATCTCGATACTCGTCGGCCGGAACTTCGTGGCGTTCGCCGGCTCGGGGTTGTGCGCTGGTACAAGGACGACAACGGATACGGCCGGATCACCGCCGATGATGGCGAGGTCCTGTTTGTGCACTTCTCAGACATCGAGGCTGACGGCTACCGGTCGCTCGAGAAGGGTCAGCGGGTGTCGTTCGTGTGGAACGGTGGGATACAAGATCACGGTCGTCACCACGCTACAGCCGTACGAGCCGAGAGCTAAAAAACGGGCGAACCGATAAGAATCCCGGCAAAGCGCGGATGGGCGCGGCGGGGCTCGAACCAGCCATCTCTCGCGTGTGGCGAGGGCGGCCACGCCGGAGGTACTGATGCGTCGCGCCGGGTGCCGGTGCGCACCGCCGCTGATACCGTGCGCTGCGTGTCGGAGCGGCGCGCAAGCTGCAGCTGTGGACAGCTTCAGGCGGTGGTCACCGGCGATCCCGTGCGCGTGTCGATCTGCCACTGTCTCGCCTGCCAGCGTCGGACCGGCAGCTCCTACGGCTACCAGTCGCGCTTTCCGGCGCAGAGCGTCACCATCAGCGGGCGCTCCAAGCAGTTCATCCGCCACTCAGATGAGGACGCGGAGATCCGCCGGTTCAACTTCTGTCCGGAATGCGGTGCCACCGTCTTCCATACGGGCGGCGAGTCTGAGGACTTGATAATCCCCGTCGGCGCCTTCGCCGACCCGGCCTTCCCGCCGCCGCAGATCTCGGTCTGGGAGGAGCGTAAGCACGGCTGGGTCGTGGTCCCGGACGAGGCTGAGCACATCCACTGAGGCACGTCGAGCAGTAGCTTCGACGCTTGAGGGCTTGCACTCCGGCGAGCCAGGCCTCGAACGCGGCCTCGGCCGCGTGGCTCCCCGGTTCAAACGGAGGCCGAGATTGGGGCGAAGGCAGCGCCGATCAGGCCGCCCTTGCGATCGGGCTCGAGTTGCCGCGAGTCGTAGACAGACGTGATCTTCGTGATTAGTCCCTCGGGGCTCTCTGGACTATTTGGGCGCGCCGCGGAGTAGCGTGTCGAGCGTCAAGCCGCTGTGGACTGATTCGGGGCGCTCGGCGACTATGTCTGATCCTGGACGAGCGAATTCGTCGCGTCGCTTGATCAGCAGCCATTGCGGCTTCTCACCTCCCCGAGTGCGCTGCAGGGCAAAGCCGCCGCGGAGCTTCTGGCCGTGAAGGACGAACACAGCATGGCCCCGATCGAGCGCTTCGGGCCACGGCACGCGTCCGCCCTGTTCGTAGGGACCAAAATCCCACACGATCACCCCGCCGCTGCCGGCTCGTCCCTCAAAGTCGTTGTCCACCAGCGAGTGGTCCTCGACCTGCACCGAGAAGCGCTTGACCGACGGGTCTATCGATGGGCCCTTGGGGACGGCCCAGGATCGCATGACACCCGCGACCTCGAGGCGCAGATCGAAATGATGAGCAGCCGCTTGGTGCTCCTGGACGGCGAACACGCCCGCCGGCACCCCGCGTATCGCGAACTGCTCATGCCCTTCGAGCCGAGCAGGGCGCTCTGTGACTGAGTCGACGACCGCCAGCGAACGCAGTGACGAGACCAGTTCGCTCAACGCATCGGACTCGCCCTCGGCGTGCATGGACAGCGTGCCGTCTTCCATTAGGCGGACCCATCCGAGCAATCCGAGCCGCTGCGCTCGCGAGCGCAGCTCATCGCGAAGCACCAAGTCTGAAACCTCGCCGGCGATACAGAGCCGCTTAGCCGTCGGCTGGCTCATGCGTCGATTATCTCTCGCCGCGTCCGCTAACCGGATGCGCGCAGCACGACTACGGCCGGAGATCGGCGCTGGTATTCCCCAAGGCCCGTCGAAGGAGTACGCACCGCAAGGATCGCGTTCCCCGCCGTCCAGCTTTCCTTGATTGGCAGGGCTGGGCTCGAACCAGCGACCCCTCGCGTGTGAAGCGATACTGCACCGCAGGCAAGACATGGCAAAAGCCCTGGAAATCACCCACAAGTTGCAGCGCGGTGGCGGCGAGCGTCGCCGCGTTGCTGCTCGCACTGATTGTTGGGGGCACGGGGGCGTCGCCGCTCGCCGGGCTGCTGCTCCTCACCGGGCTCGGGCTCGGGCTCCACGCTCCATGCCTGAGTTTGGCGACGAGCGGGGACGCCGGCGGTCGGACTTGAGCCCTACTTTTGCCGGTGGCAGGGCTCTGGCTCTGGGCAGCTCGGCTGCTTCTGGATCTGGTCGCGAGCGGCAGCCTGACCAACAGTGCCGCGTCGCTCGAATCACGCCCGCGGACCGCGCTGCGTGCGACGCGATCGTGAAGAATGCCTGTATTTCCGAGGGCGCCCGATGCTACGATTTGGCGGTTCCCGAGCCGCTGTGGGAGCGGCAGTCGCGGTCGAGCTGCCGGATCTTCGCGAGGCCGTTGCATCCGTGGTCGTTCGCCGCGTTCGAGCTTCTGATAGCAGTCGAGGTCAAGTGGCGCTGAGCCGGTACGTGGGGGGTCATCATTGTTGCGCCTAGTTTCGGTTCCGTCCGAGGCCACCGCTGACGAGGAGGCGGACCTGTGAAGGAGGGCGTACGAGGGACGCTGTGGATCCTCACCTACCTCGCGGTCGCACTCTCTCCGCTCGCGCTGGGTCTCATCCAACTTGACGGAAGTCGCGGCTTTGTCATCAACTTCTCGGTAGCCCTGGGGTTTGTGGGCCTGTCGATGCTCGGCCTGCAGTTCGTGCTCGCCGCGCGGATCCATCGCGTGAATTCACCGTTCGGCGTCAATTCCGTACTTCAGTTCCACCGCCAGATTGCGTACATCGCGGTGGTACTGATTCTTCTTCACCCGATCCTGCTGTTCGTGCTCAACAGCCACTTCCTGAAGCTACTGAACGTCTTTACCTCTCCGCTGCGGGCCAAGTTCGCCGTCGCCTCCGTAGTTGCGCTCCTCGTCCTGGTCATCTTCTCGGCGTGGCGCGGCCCGCTAAGACTCAGCTACGAGGCATGGCAGTTCCTGCACTCGCTGCTGGCGATTCTAATCGTGGCGACCGCTCTGCTGCATGCACTACTGATCGGCTATTACATCTCCCAGCCGTGGGAGAAAGGCCTGTGGATAGCAATGTCCGCATGCTTCATCGGGTTGGGAGTCTGGGTTCGAGTGGTCAAGCCGTTCCAGCGATGGAAGCGAAAGTGGCGTGTTGAGGAGGTTGTCCCGGAGTTGGGCAATTCGTACACGGTCCGGTTAAGGCCCCTCGATCCCGCGGCGTTTGGACCCAATGGTTTTGCGTTCCGGCCAGGGCAGTTCGCCTGGATACACACTCACGAGGCGTCGCCATTCGCGCTCACCTACCACCCGTTTTCCATCTCATCGAGCGCGGAGGACAAACAATGCGTCAGCTTTACCATCAAGGCTGGCGGTGATTTCACCAAGAACATCGGGAAACTCGAACCCGGCTCAATCGTCTACCTCGACGGCCCGTGGGGCGCCTTCAGCATGGAGCGACACGAAGGGCCGGGGTTCGTCTTCATCGCTGGGGGAGTCGGTGTCACGCCAATGTTAAGCATGCTGTTGACCCTGGCCGACCGCGGTGATCGACGACCGTGCTACCTCTTCGTGGGCAATCAGGACGAGCAGAGCATCACTTGCCGGGACCAGATCGAGAGCCTCACCGGCAAGCTCGATTTGAAGGTTATCCACGTCCTGAGTCACGCCGGTCAAGGCTGGACAGGAGAGACAGGGCGCATAGACGCCGAACGCTTCGACCACTATCTTCCGGCCGGGCGAGAGCGGCTGCAGTACTTCATCTGCGGCCCTCCGGCCATGATGGATGCAGTCGAGGATACCCTGGCAGAGCTCGGGATCCCCGCCGACCAAGTACATAGCGAGCGGTTCGTGATGGTATGAGCTCACGGACGATATCTCGTGCGAAGGGTTGGATCGTCGCACTCGCGTGTGGGGTTGTGCTCCTCGCTGGGTGCGCGCTTTGGGCGGTACTTGTGGAGAGCGTCGGGACCAACGTCTGCAGCCTCGCGCACGTGCCGCGGCGAGCAGGGCCCGTGCGCTGCAATCATCATCGTCACCGGTTGCGCCGACGGGCCAGCGCTCACCTCGGTGGTGCTGTGGATGAGGTGCCCCTGTGGGTCAAGGTAGGCGAGGATCCCGAATAGGTTCTGGCGGCGCTGGTTGATCGTGTCGGATACCCGCCGTGACGGAATACCTGCCAGCGCCGTCGACGCCGCCTGCGAAGCTGCGGGAGGATTCCGCGAGACCGCACGGCCGGCCGGCCGGCTTCTCCTTCGGGACAGCGGACAGAGGCAGCAGCCGCTCGATCGTGGCCGCGTCGGCGAAGGTGCGGCGCTCGGAGTGACGGGTCAGGTGCAACTGCTCACGGGTAGATGAACCCTCCGCGGTGATCGAACTCCGAGCCGTACTTGTGGGCGACGTCCCAGACATTGCCCTCAGGGTCGCAGAAGCTAAAGCCGCAACCGAAACCCGACCGGTGCGGCTCGGGGTCGAGATCGACGATGTCGTCAAAGCCGCTGAGGCGCTCGTGCGCATCCATGACTGACTCGATGTCCTCGACCATGATGCTGAGGCTGAACCCACGAAACCCTTCACCCACCGGTCCGCGATCACGGTCGAACATCGTCTCGGAGAACAGTCCGAGCACGATCCCGTTGGCGCACTGAAAGACGACGTGCTCGGGCACGCTGGTCGGTGCCTCGGGCCAGCCGAACTGGCGGTAGAACGCCGTCATTCGCTCAAGGTCGCGACACGCGAGCGTGACCGCGCTAATCCTGCTCGCAACTCCCACGCGCGCAGTCTAATTCACCCTGCGTGCGCAGCGATCGGCCCTGCAATGCCGGCAACGCGTCGCGGCGCAGTCCGAAATCACGAATCCTCGACCGTGTCGCGAAGCACGAACGCCGGCGAACTGACTTCCGCATCAGCCTGGCGGCCAACGAGAGCGGCAACGCCGCGGCCAGACCCGCGTGCGCGACGATGCAGCAGTCTGCCTGTCGGGCCACGAGGCGGATCCTGACGATTGGCCGCGCACCGAGTCCAGCGACCTTTGTCAGCGATCTGTCGAGAGCGCGCAGGCCTTCAACGCGCTCCAAAGTCGTGCCAGCATTGTCGGGAGAGGCGACGCTCGGCCAAACCTCCGCGACCCCCGCGGCGACGTACAAGATAGGTATTGGTCTGTCCCAATATGGGGAGTTGCCCCGATGCGTTTGCCATGACGCGGTCATACGGTTGTGGCATGCCAGGAGGGTTAGCCATTTCAGGAGGTTTGGGATGCCGCGGGGCGGGTTGATCGGTAGTGGGCTGGGACTGAAGGTGAGCGCACGCGCGCTGGGCGTGGCGCTCGCGGGCGTGGTGTTCGTTTGGTTGTTGTTGGGATCGTCGGTGGGGGCGTTTGGGGTTGGCACGGCCCGCGGGGCTACGGTAGGCGAGATCACCGAGTTCCCGATCCCGACCCCTGGCAGCCAGCCGACGGGGATCGCGGCGGGGCCGGACGGCAATCTCTGGTTCACCCAGGATGGGGCGATCGGACGGATCACA
Source organism: uncultured Solirubrobacterales bacterium (assembly GCA_963744695.1). Taxonomy (GTDB): domain Bacteria; phylum Actinomycetota; class Thermoleophilia; order Solirubrobacterales; family Solirubrobacteraceae; genus Palsa-465. Next base: position 145,428 of record CAVUUT010000012.1, read on the forward strand.
CCCAATGGGATGGTCACCGAATACCCGGTCAATAGCCCTACGGACGTCGCGGCGGGGCCGGACGGCAATCTCTGGTTCACGAACATCCACGGCACGATCGGGCGGATAACGCCCGCGGGCACGATCACGTCGTACCCGATCCCAACCGCCAACAGCGATCCTGGCGGGATCGCTAGGGGGACGGACGGCAATCTCTGGTTCACCGAGTTTGAAGGGGACAAGATCGGGCGGATCACGCCGACCGGGACAATCACCGAGTATCCGTTGCCGGCCGGCAACAGCGAGCCCGATGACATCACGGCGGCGGAGGACGGGACGCTCTGGTTCACGCAGGCCGGAGCTCACAAGATCGGACGGATCACCCCGGCGGGCGATGTCATCGAGTACCCACTAGCTAGCGATAGTGAGGCGGACGGGATCGCGGCGGGTCCGGACGGCAACGTCTGGTTCACCGATGATTCCAACCAGGAGATCGGCCGGATCACGCCCCAGGGGCAGGTCACTGAGTACCCGCTGCCGACGGGCGACAGAGCACCTGGTGCGATCGCGGCGGGGCCGGATGGTGACCTTTGGTTCACCGAGGCCGACAACAATATCGGCCGGATCACCCCCGATGGTCAGATCACTGAATACCCCCTCCCGACCGCCGGCAGCGGACCCAGTGGGATCGCTGCAGGGCCGGACGGTAATGTCTGGTTCGCCGAAGAGGACGGCAATCGGATCGGGCAGATCGTCACGGGCGCGGGGGCGGCTGTGGTGCGCGCGCCCAGCGTGACGGTGCCCGCCCGTCGCGGGGTCCCGGCCGGCTGTCAGGGTCAGCAGTGGGCGGACTGGGCCGGGCAGCAGCCGGCGCTGGACGCTCCGAGCGCGACGCCCCCCGGGGTTCAGTGGCTGCTTGACGGCGCGCCGATCGCCGGTGCGACCGGCCAGAGCTACACGCCGGTCGCCGGCGACGTCGGCCATCAGCTGTCCTGCACGGTCGCCGCGACGTACCAGCTGCTCGACGTGACGGCGTCGACGACCAGCATCGGCGTGAACGTGATCGCGAGCCCGACGCCCGTGCGTGAGTTCCCGGCCGGCACCGCCAGCTCCGGTATCGCTGCGGGGGTTGACGGCAACCTCTGGTTCACCGAGTTCAACGGCAACCAGATCGCACGGATCACGCCTGCCGGGAGGATCACCGAGTACCCCGTCCCGACCGGCGGCGCCAAGCCCGACGGGATCACGGTCGGGCCCGACGGCAACCTCTGGTTTGCGGAGTGGGGCGGTGATCAGATCGGACGGGTCACGCCCTCGGGGCAGATCACCGAGTACGCCGTCCCGACCGCCAACAGCGAACCGTCTGGGATCGTGACCGGGCCCGACGGCAACCTTTGGTTCACCGAGCCCGGGGGTGACCAGATCGGACGGATCACACCCACAGGGAAGATCACCGAGTACCCGGTCCCGACCGCGGGCAGCCAGCCGTACAGGATCGCGACGGGGCCCGACGGCAACCTCTGGTTCACCGAGCCCGCGGGTGACCAGATCGGACGGATCACACCCGCGGGGAAGATCACCGAGTACCCGGTCCCGACCGCGGGCAGCAGTCCCGACGACATCGCGGCGGGACCCGATGGCAACCTCTGGTTCACCGAGCGCTACGGCAACCAGATCGGACGGATCACACCCGCGGGGCAGATCACCGAGTACCCGCTCCCCACGCCTGGCAGCCAGCCGATCGGGATCGCGGCGGGGCCGGACGGCAACCTCTGGTTCACGGAGGCGATCAACGACGAGATCGGTCGCATCACGCCCGCAGGGCAGATCACCGAGTACAACGTTCCGACCGGCAACAGCTACCCCTGGAGCATTGCGGCGGGCCCGGACGGCAACCTCTGGTTCACCGAGAACGGCGGCAGCAACATCGGACAGGTGCTCACCGGCGCCGCGGGGGCGTCGGTGCATCCACCGCGCGTGATCGGGGCCGTGCGACAGGGGACCCAGCAGACATGCCAAGGCCAGCAGTGGGCCGACTGGGCCGGGCAGCAGCCAGTGCCAAACGCACCGACCGCGACCCCGCCAGGCGTCCAATGGCTGCTCGACGGCTCGCCGATCGCCGCCGCGACCGGCGACACCTACACCCCCGTCGCCAGCGACGTCGGACACCGGCTTGCCTGCGCCGTGACCGCGACCTACCGCCTGCTGCAGGTGACTGTTATCGCGACCAGCGATGGCCTACCGGTATCAGCGCCGATACCTACTCCTCCGCCAGCCCCGAAGCCGAAGCCGAAGCCGATGCCGGGGAGGCCGACCACATCTCACGTCTCCTTCTCGAACCTGGCCACGAGGCCGAGGCTCAGCTTCACCCTGACCGCCGGCGACCACGCAGCCCCGATCAAATCGATCACCGTCGAACCACCGCGCGGAATCCGCTTCACCCGCCACGTCAGAAGACTCGCGAGCGGCATCAGCGTCAGTACGCCCGCAGGCGAGCAGCTGAAGTTCCGCCCCAAGGTCAGCCACGGGCAGCTGATGATCACGCTTTCGCACAACGCGAACAGCGTGCGGGTGAAGATCATCAAACCCGCGATCACTGTCACCAAAGCATTCGCCCGCAAGGCCAAGCGCAACCCAGTGAAGAAGCCGAGGTTTGTGGTGAAGGTCACCGACGCTGGCAAGACCACGACCAAGCTCACGCTCAAGAACGCCAAGAGCTGAGATCGACCCATTCGCCCACGCCCGATCGAGCAAACCGATCCCCAATTCCTAGGAAGACAAGATCAAGCAGCAGCCCCAGCCCTGCCTCGACGGTGGGGAGCACCTGATCAGAGCCGGGGTTGCTTAGGCGTCCGCGATCCGGCTCAGGAGAGCGAGCGCTTGATGCACGAGTGCTCGCTCGTTAGCGTCAAGCTCGCGCTCGAGCGCGTCGGTTAGCCAGGTTTCGCGGCGGGCACGCGTCGTCTGCAGCTGTTCGAGGCCGTCGGTGGTCAGTTCGATGAAGGCGCGGCGCCCGTCCGCGGGGTCCGGGTGGCGTGAGACGAGCCCGGCGCGCTCGAGATCATGGACCGTCTGGGCCATCGATTGCGGGCGCATACGCTCGTGGTTGGCGAGGTCGCTGATGCTTGCTGGGCCGTCGCGGTCGAGACGGCCGAGCACGGCCAGGCGCCCGACCGATGGCCCAGGCTCGGCGCGCAGCCGGCGAACGAGACGCCCGATCGTCTCACGCAGTTCATGCGCCAACAGGGGGCTCGTGGGCGCCCGGACGGGCATCGGCTCATGGTAGTGCATTTTGTCAGGCGAACTGTTCAGGTTACCTGTGTATGGTAGGAGCAGGATGCGCTCGCTCGACCCGGATCGCTACAAGTGGATTGCGCTCTTGAACGCCACGCTGGCCGTGCTACTGGCGACGCTGGACGGTTCGATCACGATCATCGCGATGCCCGACATCTTCCGGGGCATTCATCTCGATCCGCTCGTCCCGGCGAACTCGTTTTACCTGCTGTGGATGATCCTCGGTTACCTCGTCGTGACCAGCGTCCTGATCGTCAGCCTCGGGCGCCTGGGAGATATGGTCGGGCGGGTCAAGATCTACCGGCTCGGGTTCGTGATCTACACGGTCGCGTCGCTGCTGCTCGCGATCGACTGGATGCAGGGCAGCGACGGGGCGATCTACCTGATCGGTCTGCGGGTCGTGCAGGGGATCGGTGGAGCGTGCCTGCTGGCCAACGCGGCGGCGATTATCACCGACGCGTTTCCCGCTAACCAGCGCGGGATGGCGTTGGGCATCAACAACATCGTCGGCGTCAGTGGCGTCTTCATCGGCCTGGTGCTCGGCGGCGTGCTCGCTCCCGTCAACTGGCGGCTGGTGTTCCTGATCTCGGTGCCGGTCGGAATCTTCGGGACGGTGTGGGCGTACCGCAGCCTCCGTGAGCTGAACTCGCCGAAGGCGGCGCCGGTCGACTGGTGGGGAAACGCGACGTTCGCGCTCGGCCTGATCCTGATCATGACGGCGGTGACCTACGGGATCCGGCCGGCCGGCGGGCACCCTGTCGGCTGGGGCAGTCTCCGCGTGATCGGTCTGCTCGCCGCCGGGGTCATCTCCCTGATCGCGTTTGTGATCGTCGAGCGCCGCTCGCGCGACCCGATGTTTCGCCTGCCGCTGTTCCGGATACGCGCGTTCACGTTCGGCACGCTGTCGACCTTCCTGTCGGCGATCGCGCGCGGCGGTTTGATGTTCATGCTGATCATCTGGCTGCAGGGCATCTGGCTACCCCAGCACGGCTACAGCTTCACGCAGACCCCATTGTGGGCAGGCATCTACATGCTGCCGCTGACCATCGGTCTGCTGTGCGCGGGACCGGTCTCCGGCTATCTCTCTGACCGCTTCGGCGCGCGGCCGTTCGCCACCGCGGGGATGCTGCTGACGGCGGTCGGCTTCGGACTGCTCTTGTTGCTGCCGACGGACTTCTCATACGCGACGTTCGCGCTGATCCTGCTCCTGATCGGGATCTCGATGGGCCTGTTCGCCTCGCCTAACCGCGCCGCGGTCATGAACAGCCTGCCGCGAGCGGACCGCGGGGCGGGAGGCGCGATGAACCAGACGTTTCAGAACTCCGCCCAGGTGCTGTCGATCGGCGTCTTCTTCACGCTCATCATCCTCGGGCTGGGATCCACGCTGCCGCAAACAATGAGCTCCGGCCTGCAGGCCCACGGCGTCTCGGTCGCCGTCGCGCACCGTGCCTCGATGCTGCCTCCGGTGTCGATCCTGTTCGCCGCATTCCTGGGCTATAACCCGATCCAACACCTGCTCGGAGCCCACGTGCTCGCCGGCCTATCGCCCCACAGCCAGTCGATCCTGACCGGCAGCTCGTTCTTTCCCAACCTGATCTCGGGCCCCTTCCACGACGGGTTGCACGCGGCCTTCCTGTTCGCGATCATCGCCTGCCTGATCGCCGCTGCCGCGTCACTGATGCGAGGCGGACATCCCGCCCATGACGAGGACCCCACGCCCGTCCGCGCACCCATCCCCCGCCGCCCGCTCGCGGCCGAACCCGAGAAGCAGCCTGCACGCTGAGTAGTACGGACAATCCACGCTTCGCCTGACCGAACGGCTTTACCACGGTCTTCGTGCGCCACCCCCCCGCCCACCTAACGCTTACCTGCTGAGAAGGCGCGGGTCAATACCGGCAGTCCGATCGTGCGTGTCCGGCCGCCGAATCCATGCGGTCAACGCGCACCAACCTCCTCCGCCAAGCAGAAGTCAATCTGGCTCCTTCCGGTCGTCGAGAACCGCCTGCAATTCTCGCGGTCGGGGCTGACAACGCGCTCACATGGGAATAACAGCCGCGAACGGACGCCATCCAGGCCGTGCGGAGCGGTGGCCGGCGGCGCGGTTCACGGTGCGCGGTGCTGCTCCCCAGAGCAGCAGCGTCAGGAAACGTGGCCCCGTGGGCACCGCTCGGGACTCGATCGTGATGACGTGCTCCGGGGCGCCCCGACAGTTCGATGAGCTCGGGGCAGGACGCCGCTCCCGGTGACATCGAGGACGTGGCCTGAGAGGTGGGCGTGATGCCCCGGGTCGCCAGGGTAGGCGTGGAAGATGCCGAACGGCGCTGGGCCGAGCCGGATGGCGAACCATGCGGTCGTTTCCGGCTCCTGCTGGACGAGCTGCAGGCGCCGGTCAGGAAGGTGGCGAGTTCGTCGGTGCCGAGGTCGGCGTCGCGTGCTGGTTGATGGGGCACGCCGCAGAGCTGGGGGCATCATCGCCCCCAGCTCGTGCACTTCTGGCTTCTGGTTCGGGGATTGCCGCGAGGGGCTAGTTGGTGGCGATACCGGCGGTCCCGGTGGCGGGGAGCGATATCGGGGAGCCGGCCAGCTCGGTCAGGTTGCCGCCGTTGACGGCGAACTCGCCAACCTTGCCGGTCCTGCTCTCGTCCACGTACAGCGTGCGGCCGTCCGGGCTGAGGGCGTGCGTCGACCGCGCCAACACCGCCGGTGGCGCTCACCGGTGTGCTGCCGAGCAGGGTCAGCGCGCCCCCGGAGGCGATCGAATACCGCGAGATCTCGCCTGATCCGGTGTTCACGGTGAACAGGAACCGCCCGTTGTGAGTGATCTCGATCCAGCACGGCGCGGTCTGATGATCGGCGAACGGGGAGGATCCGATCGACGACAGCACGCCGTTTCGCGAGTCGTCGAACGCCGAGACCGTGCCATGGCCAGTGGTTCCGGCCGCGACGTCGTTATGGGCGTTTGAGACAAACAGCTGGTCCGGGTTGGCCGGGCTGAACTCGCTCCCGAACGGACCAATTCCCTCGGCGGGGAATGGTGACCCGGGTGCGGCGGTCAACAGGCCGTCGTGGCCGACGGTGAAGCTGTCGATCTCTCCTGAGCCGGCCTCGGTCCCGACCAGCTTCTTGCCGTTGCCGTTGAACAGGACATCAGCGGGCTGGGCGTCGTTCGCCAGCGCGACCGTCGAGTCGGCCAGCGGGGTGAGCTGGCCGTGATGGAGGGTGAAGCCGGTGTAGTTGGGGCTTCCGGGGCTTGTAGGGCTGGCGTTGGCCACGTACACCACGTGGTGGTGCACGGCGACGCTCACCGGTAGCTGGCCGCCGGAGGAGACGACGTTCTCCAGGGACAGCGAGCCGTCGAAGTTGATCTTCAGCACTGAGATCTGGTTGCTCCCGGCATCGACGGCGAGCACGTACCGTCCGTTACCGGTGATCTGGATCGCACCTTGCGAAGCTAGGCCGCTTCCGTTCCCTGCGCCGCCCGCGTTGAAGGGGGATCCCGCCTCGGGTGTCAGCGACCCGTCTGTGTGGCGGTTGAACGCGCCAATCGTATTCGTGCCGGCCGTGTCGTCGTTGACATACACATGACCGACGATCGGCGAGGCGGGCGGCGCGGCCAAGGCGTTGGCAGGAACGACTGCAGCCGCCGCTCCGATAGACCCCAGCAGCACCGTGCTCAGGCGGGCACGTTTGAGCAAGCGTGCGAAAACGCTCATTGCATATCTCCTAACGGTTTGGGTTTGCCCCTGACAATCGGTCCCGGAGAGTGCGCAGTCAAACGGTCGCACTCAGGGTCGGACCGTAGGGTCCAACCAGTTGACCGGGCATGAGCCCGCCCGTCAAGGCCCAAGGACGTGAGTGACTCAAACAGTTAAGAACTGCGCAGCAGCGAGTTAAGAATCGCGCAGGGGCGAAATCGCACCGTCGAGCGCCGCCTTCAGCTGCGTGCTGTCACGAATCGTCTTGGCGAGCAGCGGCCACCCTCCGTTGAGGCTGGGATTCCTTAGCGCGAATGCTGGGCGGCTGCCGCGCGCCGTGCCGCGTCCCGAAGCGGGATGGTCACTTGGGCTGGCAGACCACTTGGTGCCAGCGACCCGAAGAAGCGGCCGTCTCGGGACAGGGAATCGCGGCACTGTGGCGAAGCGCTCGCGCGGCGTCGGCGATCGGCGCGACACAGTAAAGGGTCGCGGGTTTCAGAGTTTGACGCGCGTCGGCTCGCGACCAAAGGATCGCGACGTAGGGCCGCGCTGCCCGGTGGACCAGCAGCGGCAGCGAGACGCTGATCCCGACGAACACTCGTTTTCGTGACACCGCGGTCGTCGCAGTCGCTCCTTATAGGATCGCTCGCCGTCGTGAACGATCCACCCGATCTTGGCGCTGCGCTGGCGTTGGGCGTCGGGGGCGGTTTGCGTGCGTTCGCGCCAGCGGTGGCGTTCGCGGTCCACGGCCGCGGGCCACTCGCCGGGCGTGCGCGTTTCATCGCCTTCGGTGCCGGCGCCGTCGAGCTGATCGCCGACAAGCTTCCGCGCACGCCCAGCCGGTGGTCAGCTCGCGGGATGTCCCTGCGCCTGGTCTTCTCGGCCACGGGCGGACGCGCGCTCGGCGGTGGACCCGGCGCCGCGATCGCCGTCGCCGCGGCCCTCGGCGCCGCGTTCGCCGGCTCGCGGCTACGAGTCAAGGTGCACGGGCGCGGTCGGCAACTGCTGGCGGCGGCCGCCGAGGACGCGCTCAGTTACTCGCTGGTGCTGACCGCTACGTCCTCGTTGGACTGACTGAACCCGTCTAACGTCACGTACCTGCGGCCGGTGTGGAAGCCCCTGAGCCAGCTAGGCGACCTCGTACTCGTCGTGGCGCCGCACCCACAGCGGCTCGGAGACATCCTCGTTGCGACCTTTCGGCGTCCGATCCAGCAGGCCGTAGTAGGCCATCGCGAGCTCGAGTCCACGGGCCGTCGACACGTAGGTCCGGTACACGATCCCGTCCGCCAGGACGTGCACGCTCAGGCCCGGTCCCTCGGTCACGTACCCCAGGGCGTCGGTTCCGCACATGCGCGCGTTCTGCTCAACGGTGAGCGGGATCTCGCCCTCCAGGAACGGCTTCAGCTCCTCCTCGGTGTTGAGGAAACCAAGGTCGCGGTTGAAGTCGCTGCCGCCACTCGAGACCCAGTCGATCGGCCAGCCCATCCGTTCCCTGTAGGCGAGCAGCTTCTCGAGCGGCGCGCGGGAGGCGAGCAGCAGCGTGGCGTCCCTGGCCTTCAGGTGGACCGCCTGGGGAGCGAGCGTGTCGGCGATCGATGAACAGACCGGGCAGCCCGCCGTCCATCGTGGGCCGAACATGAAGTGGTATACGAGCAGTTGCGAGCGGCCGTCGAAGAGATCGGCGAGCGTCTTGGTGCCGTCCTCGGTCTCGAACCGGTAGTCCTTCTCGACGGGGACCCAAGGGAGCTCGCGCCTCTTGCGCGCCAGCTCGTCGCCGCGCCGGACGAGCTCCTTCTCCTCCTTCAGCAGCTCGTCGCGCTCGGCCTGCCACTCCTCCTGCGTGCCGATCCTGTACTCGGTCATCAACTGCCACCTCCTGTCTGATCCGCGGGTCTGCCTATATAGTTAGCAAAACAGCTAACGATGCGTTCAAGGGACTCGCGCATCCGGGCAACCGGCAGGCCGGCTCGCCCCCGGTAGGCTGGGGGCGCACACCAGCGAGAGGAGAGCGAAGATGCCCACGGACGAGGGCGGCGGGCTGCGAGACGCGCTCAAGGCGGTGCAGGACGCGCGCCAGGCGGGCGACGCTCGTCGTGCCGAGACTGCTCTCGAACGTGCTCTGCTTACGACGCCGGCCGCCGGCATCGACATGGACGCCGAGACCCTCGCCGCCGCGGTCAGGCTCCTTCGACCGGCTGATGACAACGGCACGACTCGCCTCGAGGTTCGCGATCAGGCGATGACCCGTCGTCGGTGGTTCGAGGTCAACGCGAACGGGGAAGCCAAATGGGGCGAACGGTGAGGCCGCTGCAAGCGCTCACCACCATTTCCGCTCCAGTGCCGTTGGGGTACCTCCTGAGCGATCGAGCGCGTCCAGCAGTTTCATGTCTTGGGCGGAGAGCTCGAAGTCGAAGATCAGCGCGTTCTCTTCGATGCGGTCGCGATGGGTTGACTTGGCGATGACGGGGATGCCGCGTTGGATACACCAGCGCAGGAGGATCTGGGCGGGGGTTCGCCCGAGGCGGTCTGCGATAGTCACGACCACTGGATCGTCCAGCTGCGCGCCGGTGCCCAGGGGGCTGTAGGCCTCGAGCGCGACATCCCGTTCGGCACAAGCGTCGAGGAGTGCCTTGCGATAGGCCGACGGGTTGAATTGCACCTGGTCGACCGCCGGTGCGGCGCTCGCGCCGGCGATGACCTGATCGAGTTCGCCGATGTTGAAGTTGGAGACGCCGATCGCGCGGGCGTAGCTGCGCGCATGTGCGGCCTCCATTCCGGGCCAGGCCCAGGTGGGCCCGCCTCCGGGCCAGTGGACGAGGTAGAGGTCGACGTAGTCCACGCCGAGTTGCTCGATGCTGTAGGCGGCCTCTCTGAGAGGGTCGCGTCGGCCGGGGTGGAACTTCGTCGTGATGAACACTTCTTCGCGCGCGATGCCGCTCTCGAGAAGTGCCTGCCCGACGCTCGACTCGTTTCCGTACGCCTGCGCGGTGTCGATGTGGCGGTATCCCAGCTCTAGTGCCGCCCGGACGGCGTGCACGCAGGCCGGTCCGTCCGGCACCTGCCACACTCCCAGCCCGAGTAGCGGCATCACGGTCCCGTCGGCGAGGACCCGCCCGCGTCCGTCGGGCGTCAACTGTGCCGGTCGGTTCGGACGCCGCATGCCCTAGTCGCCGGCGGTGGGCATCGCGCGGGCAGACGCGGCGATGTCGGCCTGGCTATTGGCATGTCCTGCGATGCCGCAGCCGCCGTCCGGTGACTCGGAGCAGACGTGAATTATCGGCATGCGTCGAATCGTTCACTCTCGATCCTCGTCCGGCATCGCATGGTCACGCGATGTCTTTCTGCGGCGAAGCCGTCGCGCCACTGGTCGGAGAGATCGCATGATCGTGGGATGGCGGGCGGACGCCCCGGGCTGCGTTTTTCAGCCGCCGATGCGGCGATGCCGCGCCTCCGCGCGAGCGCCGTAGACTCGCCAATCTGGGCCCGGCGACCTCTCGTACTCCCGTTGTTCGTGGTCGGGACGCTGAACTCGCGTCGATCGGTGTTCAGCTTGACCGTGTGCGCTCGGGTGTCGGCGCGGTGGTGCTCGTAGAGGGAGAGCCGGGCATGGGCAAGACACGCCTGTTGGCGGAGGCGGCCCGGGTCGCGCGACGGCTCGCGTTCAGGGTCGGCGCCGGCGCGGCTGAGCCCGGGGCCGGCGTCGTCGAGCTCGCTCCGCTGATGACCGCGCTCTTGGACGGCTCGCGCCCGCTGCTCGAGCGATCCGGGCTGCGGGAGCTTCGCTCGCTGCCCGAGGAGCGGTACTGGTTGCTGCAGGACCTGCAGGCGATGCTCGAGCGATCCGCACTCGACGGGCCGCTGCTGATCTCGCTCGACGACCTGCAGTGGGCCGACAGCGGGACCGCGGCAGCGCTGCGCGCGCTGCCCGTCCGCCTCGCCGACCTGCCGGTCGCCTGGATCCTCGCCTTTCGCCCCGGGCAGGGCTCGGCGCAGCTCCTCAGCGCGATCGAGCATCTAGACCACAGCGGCGCCGAGCGGATCGTCCTCGGCCCGCTCGACGACGCCGCCGTGGCCCAGGTGGCCGAGGACGTCATGGACGCCGAGCCCGACCATGCGCTCCTCGACCTCGTCAAGGGCGCGCGCGGCAGCCCGTTCGTGCTCATGGAGCTGCTGTCCGGCCTGCGGGACGAGGACCTGATCCGCGTCGTCGCCGGTCGGGCCGAGCTGGTCGAGGCGCGGCTGCCCCGCCGCGTCGCCGTCACGATGCGCGAACGCCTGCGAGCGTCTCCGCGCCCGCTCGCGAGGCCGCCACGGTCGCCGCCTCGCTCGGCCGCGTTCTCGTTCGCCGACTTGGCCAAGATGCTCGAGCGCGCCCCCGGCGACACTGCTCGGGCCCGTGGAGGAGCTGATCGACTCCGGGATGCTCGTCGAGAGCGGGGACCGCCTCGCCTTCCGCCACGACGTGACCCGCGAGGGGGTCCGTGAGAGCGTCCCGGTGTCGGCTCGGCGGGCGCTGGACCGCCAGGCCGCCGATGCGCTCCTGGCGGCCGGCGCCGCACCCGTCGACGTCGCCGCGCAGATCGCGGCGAGCGCAGAGCCCGGCGACGAGCAAGCGATCTCGATCCTGTTGCGCGCCGGCGAGGCGCTCGCGACCAGCGACCCAGGCGCGGGCGCGGATCTCAGCCGACGCGCGCTCGAGCTGGCGCCGCGCGACCACAAGCTGCGCGGGCCGCTCCTCGCTCAGCCTTCCCTCCGGCTCCATTCCGCGGGTCGCGACGATGAGGCGCGCGCGTTCGCCGACACGCATCTGCGCGACGCGCTGCCAGCCGAGCAGGAGGCCGAGGTGCTCCTCGGGATCGCGGGGATTTTCCGCGTCCCGCCCGACGCGCGGGTCGCGGCGGGCCGACAGGCGCTCGCGCTGCCCGGGCTGCCGGCGCACCTACGCGCCCACCACCTCGCCGCGCTCTTCCACAACCTGCTCGTCGGCGGCCGCACCGACGAGGCGAAGGCGATCCACGCGGAGACGGCGGCAGTGGTGGAGGCGAGCGGCGATGCCAACTCGGCGTTCGCGTTCGCTCTCGCCGAGAGGCGTTACCGCCTATGTCGACGGGCGCTATGACGAAGCGCTCGATATGACTGAGCAGGCGGCGAGCGCCGGCATCGGCACGACCGACTGGGCGCGCGAACGCCTCGCCCGGGAGTGGCGCTGCGAGACGCGCA